>NZ_QVMN01000009.1 GCF_010501075.1 Dysgonomonas sp. 25 | reverse complement strand
GCCGAGTTTAACGGAATGATAGGTCTACCCGTATCAGAGCGTACCAACCTGAAATATAACGGCCTCATTGCCGCCGATGACAAATACCTGTTGCAGGTAGCAAGCATGGATACCCTATCCTTCGACCTGCTGCAAGCCAAAGCAGAACTCGATCCCAATTCTTATATAGAATTTAAAGTCGATAAAGGCAAATTCCGTCCCGAAGCTATGCTGCATGGACGAATGGGTTTTGACATAGCTCTGGAAAAAGACGGAAAGCCAATCACCCAATTCAAAGGGTTGGAATTCCGCAGCATGCACCTGAAGACGGAGAACCCTTATATGACAGTCCAGTATATGGGCTATAAAGGAGAAGTGAAAATGCTGAACTTCCCTGTCTCCATCCGGGATATAGCCTTTACAGCCAACGAAACACAAGCCTCTCTGGGGATGAATGTCGACCTTGCTCTGATGAAAGATGATTTTAAAGCCTCTACCCGCATCGAAATTTTCGGCAAGTTTGAAGAAGGCAAGCTCCATAAATGGAAATACGACCGCACCCGCATCGACGATGTTCATGTAGATGCCCAAATAGCCAATACATTTTCGTTGAATGGAAAGCTGCAAATCTTGCGGGATGATCCGACTTATGGAGACGGCTTTCGTGGCGAGCTGGCATTAAAATTTGGGAAAGGGAATACTGAGGGAGGTTCATCCTCAGGAGGCCCCTTAGGCAAGCTGGAAGTTAAAGTCCGCGGTATGTTTGGTAAGACCGATTTCCGCTATTGGTTTGTCGATGGCATTGCTCATCTCCCCGGACCAGGAATTCCTGTCGGGACAGCTATTCACCTGACCGGTTTCGGCGGAGGACTAACTTACAGGATGAAGCCTAAAGGCATTGCTTCGGGAGGAGAGATGTCTGCCACTTCGATGGAATATGTGCCGAACGAAAAATCCGCCTTAGGTATCAAAGCCGCCGTAGCCTTTGCCATTCCAAGCAAAGAGAGTGTCAGCGGCGAAGCCACTTTCGAACTTTCCTTCAATAACAAAGGCGGGTTGGATTATTGTGGCTTCTATGGCTATGCCCAAATCCTGGCCCCTATATCCGGCGTAGATAAATTCCAGGAACAAGCCAAAGAAAAGTACAAAGCAACCATCGAGCGCGAACAACGATACACCAAAGGCAATAGTGCGCTGGAAGATAAACTCCGTAACCTGAAGCTCTATGACCGGAACGAAGCTTCCAAGGTATTGGTTCCGGAGGAACAAATCAATAAACTCGGCAAGAGTCAGATTGCGGCAGCCGTAGGTATCCAGTTCAACTTTGCCGAATCTTCTTTCCATGCCAATTTTGATTTGTATGCCTATGTTCTGGGCGGGATTATCCGCGGTGTAGGAAAGAATAACCGTGCCGGTTATGCCGTGATACACATCGACCCGCAAGAGTGGTATATGTATATGGGAACCCCTACCGACCGTATCGGTTTGAGAATGGGACTGGGCAGCCTGCTCAGCGTGGAAACCACTTCCTACCTGATGCTGGGCACCAAGATTCCGGAAGCGCCGAGTGTACCACCGCAGGTCGCCTCTGTACTGGGATATACCCCGCAAGGGCTCGATTATATGAAAGACCTGAATATGATAGGCGAAGGAAGAGGCTTTGCTTTCGGGTCGAGCATGAGTATCAATACAGGAGATATCACTTTCCTTATCCTTTATGCCAACTATCAGATGGGTATGGGCTTCGACATTATGCTTAAAGACTATGGCGAGGCAGAATGTAAAGGGCGCAGCGGCGCAATCGGTATCAACGGTTGGTACGCCAACGGGCAGGCATATGCTTATCTGCATGGCGAACTGGGCGTAAAGGTCAAATTATGGTTCCTCAAAGCCAAGCTGCCAATTTTTACAGCCGATATGGGTGCCTTGCTGCAGGCCAAACTGCCGAACCCCGCATCCTTCAAAGCCTATATGGCCGTCAGGGCGAAACTGCTGGGCGGATTGGTGAAAGTCAATTGCCGCTTTAAGCTCTCTATCGGAGAAGAGTGTGACCTCGTTATCCCGGGAGGCAGCCCGTTGGATATGATGATGATAAGCGACCTGTCGCCAGTCGATAAATCCGGAGACATCAGTGTCTTTACCGCACCTCAGGCACGCTTCAATTTAGCTGTAGGGAAACCTTTCGAAGTACAGGACGACGAAGGAGATAAACTATACCAGATAGAATTGAAAGACTTTGTCCTGAGTGACGGCCAGAATGTAACCGGTAAACTCAAATGGAATGCCGACAAAGATGCCGTATCGTTCTATTCACACGAAATCCTTTCGCCCGAAAAAGAAATAACAGCCACAGTACGCGTCGTATTTAAAGAATATAAAGACGGACGCTGGAACCCGGTATACACAGCAGGCAAAGAAGCCATCGAAAGTAAGACTGTCACCTTTACCACAGGCAACGCGCCGAAAGACATCCCGCTTCAGAATATCGTATACGCCTATCCTGTCGTAGACCAGCAATACTACCTCAAAGGAGAAAGCAACAAAGGATACATACAATTACAACACGGACAGAGTTATCTGTTCCCGACAGACCTGAAAAACCAGATGGAACTGGTAGACGAAAACGGCAACAAACAATATGCCGATTTCAGGTACAACGAAGCCGACAGGCGCATAGACTATGTTATCCCGCAGGCACACAACAGCCGCAAGTATAAATTAAGCGTGGTATCGTTAAGCAAAGGCGATGGCATATCAGCTGCCAATCCGACAACAGCTGCCGACCAATCCCTGCTCGACGATGAAGAAGACGGTACGATCGCCGTAGAGAACCGTCAGGCGACAGCCGAGACACGTACGGATGTAGGAGCGGTGCTGCTCTCATATAACTTCAAGGCGAGCCGTTATAATACATTCAAGGAAAAAGTGGATGACATCCGTAAAACCACGGCAACGGCCGGCGTCATAACATCCGATGTATTGATGTTCGGTTACGAGACCGATGGCATGGAGCCGTTCGATATAGCAGAGCTTAAAGGAACAGAGCAGACAGAAAACAAACCGCTGGTAGACGTCGAAGCTACTTTGGAAGACTACTACTACAGGCAAAAAATCTATCCGTTGCTTTACAAAGATTATCCGGTAGCAGGACAGATAAAGGTAAAACGGGAAAATGTAGACGAAATAGGCCTGCCGCCGGTGAAAGCCCTGCCTGTGAGGGGAGACTACCTGACACGTATCGAACAGGGAGAATACAACGGGTTAACGACCCGCCGCTTCCCGTACTACTATAACCTGCCGTCGGTCTATAAAGAAGACTTTATCGATTTGCAGCACCAGGTTATCAACAACCTGATGGGCAGAGGAGGCGAATCGTACAACCGTTTTGTGATAGCGACTTTCCCTTTCATATCATCCGAAAATTATCGTATCAGGCTACAATACATGATGCCGGGTGGAATAAAAGGTACAAATACAACCTTTGACTATTACAACTTTATCAAATAAGCTGATGAGCAGCCAATATGATAATGTGATAATATGATAATGAGCGTGTAAGAGTAAGAAGTATAAAAGAAATAAGAACAAACCATAACGGCTATAATATATATTATTCCCTATTTACAAAGATAATGATGTTTAAAACACTTAACATACCACATACTAATACTAACTATACAAAACAGCTGATAAGCTTGCTTCTGTTTGTTGCCGCTTTCCTGTTTATACAAGATGCCGCAGCACAAACCTATCCGGTACAAACCAATGTCTATGTTTCGCCGCCTTACGGCAAACACCTGAACGATTATTACAGCACCACCAAAGAACGGCTGGTCGTTTCCCTCTTGAACAGGGACAACCTGAAACCGGTGCTCGAGGTGCGCCTGAGGATGACTATCACAGCCTCCAACGGATTGAAGATACAATCAAAGGAAGAAGTTAATTACCCGACCATTACCCTCGATGCCGGTATTCCTACGCGCCTTACACAAGACGACCTATCCCCTTATTTTTTAAATATCAACTCGCAAGGTTACTTTGACCAGGGGAAGCTACCCGACGGACAGGTTGAGTTTACCTTTCAGGTTGTTGAGAAATACACCAATAAAATACTCTCCGCCCCTGCTACGGGACGGGTATGGCTCAGTTCGCAAAAGCCGCCATTACTGCGTCTGCCGTCGAATGACGAAAGCGTAGCCTTCCACGACCCGATGAATATGAAGTTCCAGTGGGAGCCGCAGCACAAAAACCTTTCGCAGGTAGAATATGAGTTTGAACTCAGGGAGCTGCCCGGTTATACGGGGGCGCCACAATCGGTTTTTATGTATGCTCCTGTTATCCTGCAGGAAAGATTGCTTTATACTTCCCTGATATATGATGTGATGATGCCTCCGCTCGACCCGAACAAGACTTACGGGTGGCGTGTGAGGGCGATAGCCAAGGATGGTATCGACGAGCTGAATATGTTCGAGAATAACGGATACAGCGAAATCCGCTGGTTCCGCACACAGAATGATTGTCCGGCTCCGAGCGGCGTAAGAGCCAACCTGGACGGACGCAGGATAGACCTCACATGGACACCGGGAATGGGTAATGTCGATTACCTGGTTCAATACCGTCCTAAATATGGCACATCGGATGAGTGGAGCGAGCTGAACGCCTACGAGCCTAAGGCAAGCATCTATGATGTGCAGAGGGGCATGACCTACGAATACCGTGTCGGTGGTATCTGTATGGCTGTAGGACAGCCGGTATTCTCGCCTGTCGGGGAGATAATGGTTCCGGCGGTGGATAGCACACGCCTCCGTAACTGTGGTATTATGCCTCCTATTGATTTCAGCAATAAGGAATTGCTCCCTGAACTGAAAGTCGGGGATGTCGTGATGCTCAGTGACTACCCGATGACCGTAACGCATGTAACGGGCGCAAACGGGATATTCTCCGGCGAAGGCTGGGTGCCTGTCAACTGGGTGCTGGAAACCAAGTGGGCCGTTGAGTTTACGAGTATTACCATCAATACCGATTACCGGATGATAGCCGGTTCGGTGAAATCGCAATACGACGAAACGTGGAGTGGGGTCCACAATGGCGACAAGATATTGGGCGGTGGTACGGAAAGCACCGCAGATGGGATTATACGGGCGGATGTGGACATTACGTTTGTCATCCCTGATAATCCGGTATTTGAATACAATGAGGAAAAAGGCGAAGTCATTGTATATACAACCGATAATCAGGAGCCAATAGGAACGATAGTCTTACCGAAGAATGAGGGGGAAGGTAATGTATTCCCCGTGACGGTAAAGGATAAGAGTGGCAAAATTTATAAACTGGAGGAAGAAACCGATGAAAATGGAGATAAAAAAATAACCTCCACGCAAATCGGTGAATCGGGCGACCCGATATCATTAAATGATGCTGCCAAGCAAAATATCAGTACCGATATCGCTACCATTACATTTGAGCGGGGCAATGGGCAGTATGCTTTTGACGAAGGCGATGTCAGATATCAGAAAATTGCCAAAATCAAGAACGAATATGAAGTTCTTGCCGACGGTAAGGATGGTTATCTTGTACCGTGGAAGTTCCTGCCGGTTGGAGGAAGCGATAAGGTACAGGCCAAGATAGCAAGCAAAAACGAAGAAATAGACTTAAATAAAATCGTCTTTGCCACTCCGCAGGGAACACATTATACGGCTAAGTATGATGAAGGGTCTAAGACCTTCACGATAGATTTAGTTGCGGGGATAAGCGACGATGTACAGGAAATCTATGCGCTGTATAAAGAAAGCAGCCAAAGTTATAAGACGCTGGGTAAGCTGAAAGTCATTACTTATCAGCGGCAGGTAAATAAGTTGGTAGTTGTTCAGGTTGGCGGGAATACAATCGATGGAAACAGCCTGAAAGAATACCTAAAAAAGGTTTACGCGCCTGTTGGGATAACATGGGAGGTATCGGTTGAAACGTATGACTACAAAGGTAATACGGAAAACTTCTTCGAGAAAAACAGCGGTATATTATCGGCCTATAATGGCAATATGAAGAACTTGCAGAGTGCTTATAAAAAACATAAAGGCGGAAGTTTCGACAAAAACACGGCTTATGTCTTTATTATGGGCGAAAGCGGCAAGAAAAACGACCGCAATACGCAAGGTTTTATGCCGAAGGGTAAGCAGTTCGGGTATATATTTAAGAAAGACCTGTCCAGCAAGGATAATATCTATCAGGTAATCTCGCACGAACTGGCTCACGGGCGTTGGAAGTTGCCACATTCGTTTGATGTGTATGGGAATATCATCGAGCAAGGCAAAACCAAACCGCATAACCTGATGGATTATACCAGTGATGGCATTCATCTGGCAAAATGGCAATGGAATATCATCAATAATCCGGCGCTGTTCTCCAATCCGTTCGAGAGTGATGAGGCGGGAATGGCTATAGGAAAGACCTCTATGGAAGAAGCTATTAAAGAGACTTTAGATATTAGCATAATGTTGGCTGGCAGTACAACATTTATGACCCCTGCAGGTACAACAGTAACGTTACCAGAGAATTACGAATTGGTTTCTTTTGCGACTTCATTCCCTCAATATATACCTAATGGATCTTTAACCAAATTTACTATAGAAGGAAAGTGGTGGCTTGGTCATTATGGAAATAATTATACAACATTTCTGGGCTATATTTCGGAAGAAGAGCAAAAGAAAGGAAATATTGTATATTTCCCTATTGGGAATACTCATCCTATAGAGAATGTAACATTAGGATTTCGAGATGATTGTAGTATTTTATTGAAAAATTACTATATTGGTAATAAAGAACTCTTTACAGAAAATAAAGTACAAAAATTAGATTATTTCAAAAATTTGAGTGACACACATATTATAGGAGAACCAATATATGACATGGAAGCATGTAATCAAGATAAATACAAGTTCAAAATATACTCTTTAGAGGACGTTGAATACGAAATAATAATCCCTACAAACTCTAAATATAGAGGTCGAAAATGGAATGTTCCTTACAATACAGAATGGTCTTCCAACTATAAGAATAGTAATATTGATTTTTATTATCAAATAGATAAAGCAGGGATCTCTTTAACTCCTAATATGGAGCTTAATCCGATGACTACATCAGTGAAGAGACCTGTCTTTGTCAAAATAAACTCTCCAATGACATTAGATGCAAAAATAAAGCTGGTCGAAAATTCTTCAGGGACGAAATATTATGATGAAATTTATGGTGCTGATATTTATACTACAAAAGAAATAGTAACCGAAAGTTTTGCTTTTTACGATTATATTACTGCTATTGAGAAATGGAAAGATAAAAATTATAAGCCTGTAACGGATCCTGATTTTCAGAGTCCTGCAAATGTAGAAAACCTGGCACGGGCAATTCTAAAAGATGGTGTGCTGAATCCTACAAAAATTGGAGAATTGGATCTTAATAAAGTTTATTTAGATGATGAATATTACTATTCAGGCGAAGAATACAGCTATTATTTGTTTGGGTATGCAGCAAATAAATATTTCAACTTCTTCCATGTTGATTGGGGAAGGGCATTTGCAATGCAATATTTGAACGCAAAAGAATACAATCCAAGGACTTATGGCAGCATAACAGATGCACCATGGTTGGTAAAAGCTTTTAATCGGGGATGGGCAAATGCAAATGGCATAAATGATGGATATGCCCCATCAATGTATGAAGAATATGATTTAGATGAAGAATTCTTGACTGACGGATTAACAACAGCTGATATGATTGAAGTCAGTCTATGGATATATGGAGCGGGATCTGTGAGGAAAATTACTGTAAAAGTGATGCGAGATGCCATTATCGGAGCATATATAAATTGGCAGGTACAGATTGCTCTTAGAATGATATGTGGAGTGAAATTTGAGGAGGCTGTCGAGAGTGTGGATTATGGTAGTGTGGCTTGGAGTGGCTTAACTTCAGTCATAGAAAATGACAAAACAATAATGGCTTTGAATTGTGTGCAAGCTGCTATTGATGAATACGATAAGAGTAAAGAAATTAATATAAGTATGGGTACAGCATGTATAATGGAGATAATAAAACATAGAGTCATTAAAAAACTAATTTCTGATAGAAACAGTCCATTTGGCAAGTACTTATATGAGAATTTGAAAAAGAAAGATCATTCCAAAACAGAATTTTTGAGACAAATTTGTATTATTTTTAATTGTAAATCAGATACAGCGTTGGAAATTATGCGAATAATCCCAGCAGAAATAACGAATACAATGCATGAAGAGTGGGAGGTTATTGAAGAACTAGTTAAAGAAGAAATGAAATGAAAAAAATTAAGTGGGGAGATTTGATTGTCGCTTTATTATGTATGCTTGTTTTAGTACATTTTTCATTAGATAACAATGCATATGATTATTTTGTGAAAAATCCTTTTGATCATGGTTCTGGAACAACAAGTTCTAGATTGTGGTATTTTATGATGTATAAATTAGACCAATGGATTGGTAAAACTGGAGTTATATGTCTTTTTGTGGCTCTTACGTTATTTTTCTTATATCATTTTTATAAAGAAAATATGAATAGTATTATAAATAGATATAGGGATTGGAAAAAGAAGAGAGAAAATCATGAATAAAAAGGATAAAATATAATATGTAGCTTTGATAGAACACCATGGGATTAATATTATGCTATAGAAATTAAATTGAATTACCGATGAGAAAATATATACAATCAAAAATTTAAAGAGTTGCTTAGAGCAAGAAATATCTCAAACCAAAGAATAATAGAAATAATGGAGCTGAGACGAACAGGGCAATATATAAAAGAAATGGATAACATTGCTTCTAATATAAGTTCAAAAGAGATGCTGAAAATATTAAAAAATATGGATGATGCAAGTATAAGTCTTTCCTTGAGTTCAACAAAATATTACAATTCTATAATCATAAAAACAATACGGAAATCTTCTTCATTCTTAATAAAAGTAAGCGGTAAAATAGCAAAAAATATACCAATTTTGTCTGCTATAGTTTTCTTTGCTGATGGAGGGGGAATCAATTTAGGAATGGCCGATGCATTTGTTCCTCCTTTCTCATGGGAGATGGACAGAATCGATAAAGAAATAAACTCAACGATGTTAGATAATCCAACTTGGTCTTTTGTCAAAAACTGGGATGAAAAATATAGGGGAACAACAGAAGAATTTCCTGATATCCCATTATATTTGTATTATACAACCTCAAATCGGACTTATAATTCAACTTGTCAGCCAACGAGTATGATAATAACAGATAAATATTTGTTAGAAGATATTTTAGGTTATATTCCTGTATATGTTTTTGTTGGCTTGGGTAATGAACTCCAATATGAAAATAATAAGATTAAACTTTATCCAACAAGAGTTGCCGAAATTAAATATTGAGAAAAGATATGAATATTGAACAATATGATCAATTATTAGAAAGTTCTTATATTATACGAGAGTTGATAAATAAGGAGAAACTTCCATTGAAAGCACGAAAGGTAATATTAAGAGCACTCATCACTATAAAAGATACAATATTAAAATCTCATGATAAAGAGCTTATTAGAATATTAAGTGATTATGGTTTTGATAAAATATGGAATATTTATCTATGTAGAATTATTTTAGATATTCCATTTTACATGGGAGCATTTCTAATAGGAGGGATTTACACATTGTTATCTTCTTTTGTTGGACTTTTTATAGATATAAATATTCTTGCAAGAGCTATACTCGCCTCCATTCTTGTATTTTGGCCTTTCATTTTAATTTATTTTCCATATAAAAAAAAGAATATTATTGATAAAATCTTCTTCTTTTCATATGATTGTATAAAGATATTGAATGATAAAAACGATTTTTTAAAAAAATCGCTCTATTTAAAAGGACTTTATTCATCTCCTAAAAGTAAAAAAGATAAACATTAAGAACGATTCATATGAATATTGAACAATATAATCAATTGATTGAATCTTGTCTTGCTTTAAGTCAAGAAACACAAGAAAAACAAAATAGAAAGACAAGAAACGTCATAATTAAGCGACTAATTGAAATATCAGAAATAATACTTAAATCTCATGACAAAGAACTCATTCAAATCCTAAGTAATTATCATTTTGACAATTATATATATATATATATATATATATATATATATCAAGATTTATTATGAAATTAGATGTAATTTGGGTTATACTTATTATAATTAATATCATTTTATTATCTTCCCTTTTTAATTTAAATATTATGATAAATACAATATTGAAAGTTACAATGGTATTGTGGCCTTTTACTCTTTTTTACTGTTTACACCAAAAAGCAACCATTATGGATAAAGTCTTCTTCTTTTCATATGAATGCCTTAAAGTATTGGATGAAAAAAGTAGTCTATTTAACAAACCTAACTTTTTGAACCATACTTATCGATAATGTTCTTTTGATATTAATATTGAAATAAAATAAATATTGAGGTATGTAATGACATGCCAAAGAGTTCTTTGAAATATTTTAACTAAGTGGCAGTGGAATATCATCAATAATCCGGCATTACTCTCCAATCCGTTCGAAAGTGATGAGAAGAGTGAATCGGTAGCAATACATGGAAAAATACCTGCTACATTTGCCAATGCCGATGGTACATATACATTTATAACTCCCGCTGGAGAATATATAACACTTCCTAATGATATATATAATGTTGTATTTCATCATGGTATCAGCTCATGGGGTACTTATGAGAATATAACAACAGGAACTTTAGCGCAGTTCTCTCATAATGGTTTTGTATACCATTATGCTCTTGATAAAGATAATAATACATTCTCTGATTACGTAAGGACGGACGACTCATCGTATGCTTGGACTAAATATACCAAACAATACGATACCGAACCGGAGGGATGTATATTAGGGTTACCTAGCAAAAATGGATACCAACTTTATAGTTTCTCTTTTCAAACTTTAAATAAACATACTGGAGAAAGTAAGCCTATCATTTCTGAAGATAACTTCCCTCTTGATGTATTTGGTACATCAGCTCTTTTAAAATTGGCGACTCTTGAATACAACAATGACATAACAGGAAATAATCAATATCAGATTTCTGACACGGAAAGAGAATATCTGACTAAACACGGAGAAACATCTGTGCATTTGATTATTTCTAAGATTGCTCAAATTAGCTCTATGTACTCGGAACCATACAAAAAGTTTTGTTTCCAATTTGATAAATGGAATGAGCCTGTATCCATTTTAGCTGGAGAATGGGATGAAAAAGTCCGAGACAATCAAGAATTAGCTCAAATGCGAACAGATAATCCGAAGCAGTTTTATTCTCAAATGCTTCGGGAGTTGAAGGAATTCTGTACCAAAGAAAAAGTAGAAACGAGCAAAGGGCTAAAGGAACTATGCGATGAGTTCAAGAATGACTATGCTGATTATTTAAAGAGGAAACCTACTTTTACATCAGCTTCTCACACTATCCTTGAAGAAAATAAATTAAAAAACAAACAAGGCAAGATAGCTAATCTCTTGTTAGAGAGCATGAGCCTGGACGAATTGTCTGCAATTCAGATAGATTTCAGAAAAGAATTATTGTCGATTCTTTCCGCTATAGGAGATACTGATGATGATAGTGAAAAAGCAATTGTCAGGTTGATAAATAATGTCAATGACAATGAGGTGGATGAAGTCCTTAACATGCTGAAACAACCCAATATTATAAATTCTGACAAGCCTATTCTGAACGGATTAGTAGATGAAGTCCAAGATGCAATACTCGGCTTTTGGGGAGCTGATAATTTCAAGAACTTCAATAAAGCTATTATTCGTCTGATAAGTAAATCTCCGACCTTTAAGCAGAAAGTAAAATCGGACAACTTATTCTATGTAAGCCATGGTTATACCAGCATCTTTATGCGTGCGTTTGAAGCTGCCTTACGTGCAGATGATTATCCGATAGGTACACAACGGATGGACATAGAGCTGACAGATAAGGCAAACTTATTGGTTCAAGTAGAAGAAGTGATTGGCAGAAAGGCGACATCCGTAGGGGGAGTCTCCCAATCGTCTGCAGGAGCAATTGTAACATATGATACAAGTAAGTCAATTTGGGAGCCTAAGCCATCAGTTACTTTAGATCCGTTCGAGCCTGTTGTCTATGTCAACAACAATGACTTAGGGATGCTTGCCGATTGGACAAAAGGAGAAGAATATACCCTGCCTGCACTATTCCTACATTATGCTGATACTAAAGCCACGAATGAGACTATCGCTGATGCTTCTATGGCTGCGATAGACTTGTTGGGATTGGCAACGGGATATGGTGAGTTGAAGCTGGGTGTCACGGGAATACGTAAGTTTTGGGTGGTTGCCGACATGCTAAACAGTGGGGTGAATCTTTCTGCTAATATGACCAGTTTGGATGATAATCCTGATGTGAAACCATTCCTCGATTTCTATAACATGGCTACGGCTGCGTCCACTGTGACGCGGATAGTTACGTCTACCAAGGCTGCAAATGCCCTGGATATAAAAGGTGTGAAACTGGATGATGTAGACATCGATTTCGCTAAAAAATTGAATACATTCAACTCGAATGATTATGCGATAGATGGATTTACAGATGGGCAATTGTCTGTATTCAGACGTCATTTTGACAAACTGAATAAAGAAGCTGCGGCAAGAGGTACTCATACCAACATTGAAACTGCATCTAAGAAGGCATTGGAGAAGATTGATGCCCGATTGATGAGGAATGTAGACAAAGTTGCTTCAATTCCCTCTACTTTGAAGATTGAGAAAAACATTATACGAGGTTCTTCTACTGAATATTCTCTTGCAAAAAAGAAATTGAAGGAATATATTGATGGAGAAACATATAAAATCCAACAAATGAATTTACCGAAGGGAGAGCAAGATATAGCATTAAAAGAATTGCAACGTCGTAACAAAGCTTATATGGAAGGCAAGATTGGAAATATAAATTTGAGCAATTCAAAGATAAGAGTAAGTGGGGAAGATTTTACTGAGAAAAATATTTTCACTGCATATAAAGTAGATAAAGTTGGAGGAATCAATACCGTAGATTCTTGGTTAAGAAATGCCGATACCGAATATGTCATGCTATCAGAAATAGCCGATCAATTGGGTGCTGTAAAAGGAAAAGTATACCCTCATATTACAGGCGAGATAAAAATAGTGTCCGAATTACCTTATTGTGTATCTTGCCAAGGTGTAATTCAAGATTTCAGTGAGATGTTTCCAAATGTAAAAATTGTATTAATTGATAATTTAAAATATTAGAATATGAAAGTTAAACAAATTATGTATGCTCCATCAGCAACTAAACAATTTATCTATAAATTTAATAATGAAAATAATACTAATATAAGTAGTAGTTCTGAAATATTAGACGGAATTCCTTTTGTTACGGTTGATCTTAAGGAAACCCCCCCTGATTTAATATTTAAGTTTGCGTATACATTGGGTAGCTGGCAGAAAGCATTAGCTCAGAAAGGTGAGTTCTTTCTTCCACTGGAAGATTTCCCTTTTCCTCCAGAGGAGGTGTGAGTTTTAAAGTCAGAGCTGGAGTTGTAGGCATGCAAACAGAAGGTCTTTCTACACTGCAGGACTTTAACAAAGCAGGAACAATACTCGAAGGTGGCGGTTATCAATATCAATCAATAGAGTATTTAGGAGAGAATTATAATAAATACTTAGAACCAATAAAAGAAATACAAATAGAATTGAAGTAACATTATGATATCAGAATTTAAATTGATAACAGAGGAAGGGGATAATGCTTATATGGAAACTAATTTAGATAAATATGGGTCCAGAGAAAATATAAGAGCACTATACACAAGAGAACAATCGGAAGATGAAGTCTATAGAGTACTTGGAAATCAACATACAGGTTTAGCATGGCAATATCAAGGGGAAGAGATTATTTTACTAAATAATACATTTAGTCGTGTAGATGGTTTTCCTTCATTAGATATGCAATATGTAGTCGCTCTCTTTAATGGCAACAAAAAATACCCCAAGCCAACCAATCTTGTTGTTTACAATGGTGATGGCAGTATTCATTTAGATAATATTGCTCCTCCGGTACTTCTTAATTATCCAAAAGGTTCGCTGGCTGATTTCCTTCAAATTTTTTGGAAGTTTGATAAAGAAGATAATAAGTGGAAAAATGCTATAAGAATAGCAGTCAATAGAATGTGGATGGAGACCAGAGAATTCAATCCAGAAACAGGTGAATTCGGCAAAGCATTGAAAGATTCCACTAGACTTTAATAAGGCAGTAATAATATTCGAAGGTGGCGGTTATCAATATCAATCAATAGAGTATTTAGGAGAGAATTTAGTAGGTACTCATGCAGAAGTTCTAGCAACTAATGAGGTGATTCGGCAACTAAAGTTAGCAAACAAGTTTAATGGAATCCAAGATTTAAATAAAATACATGTATTAGTAAAAGGTAAAGTAAATAGTAGTCGTGGATTTGAAAACATGTGTCGTTGTCCACATTGTTTTCAACTATTAGGAGGAGTCAAAATGATTGGAAATAAATAGAAACTTAAAAAATGAATAAAGAAATCATAATCGAAGAACAGATTTTTAAGTTTGAATACATTAAGGAGCATAAAATATGGTATTTAGGGTACAATGAATTTGATTTTTTAAAAATTGGGCATGATGTTGATATTACAATCGAAGAAGCCGAACCAAATTGGATTAGAATTGAGCTCTTTTTAAATTTTATATTGAATGATATTATTCGTTTTAAGAAATTGATAGAATATTCTAATCTAAAATTGGAAGAATTGTTTAATGATATATTTGGAGGTATTGAAACAGGTGTAAATAATATTTTTTTTACTTTAAGTAATATTACTTATATAAAACAGCCCCAAAACACCGAATGTTTTGAGTATATTTTAGACTTCAATATTGGGTCTGAAACCAATCGTGATTTCTTTATGTATGAAACTTGGAATGCTCTTGTGAAAGATTACGAACTGGAGAATGTTTCAAAATCATAGTAAAACAGAATTTGAATAAAGATTTTTTACATATGTGTACTTGTCCACATCGTTTCTTTATAACTCAAGGTGCTGAATTTATAAATTTTAAATAGAATCATGAATATAAAATATTATCCATTAAAAATAAATAGGTCCTTTAAATGCTATAAAAACGAAAGATTAGAACTTTATCAAGAAAGTCCATTTACTGGCATAAAAGTAACTATTGATAATAACAGTATTCAAAAAGAAAAATACGTAGATGGTATCCTTAATGGAGAATCAATATATCATACTGATAATTATTGGAGTATATATTCATATATGTGTGGTATAAATATATTTAGCTATATAAATAAATATAATAAAGATGGAGAAAACATTTTTTCTTTTTCATACCATTATGATGAAATTGACATTGAAAGTTTATACTTGCAAAATGGGAAAAGAATAGATGGTGGAAAATATTCTATAGATTTGAAGTATTCTGACATTAATTATCCACAAATATTACAGAATAATATTGATGTCGTTAAATTTTATGAAGAAAATAGAGAATTTTATGAGTCAAAAGACATTATTATCTCTCATGCTAATGATATAATATCACCTTTAAAATCAAATGTTCTATCTAATAGGCGAAATGAAGAGAGAGTAGCAAAGACATTATTAGCTTATCTTATTGAAAATTCTAAAAAAGAAGGGCGCTATAATATGGAAGATGATTTAATTTTATTATATGTTGAACAAGAAAGACTTCGGGAAAAGGTAATAACAGAAAATAAACTTTCCAAAGATATAAAATATATTGCAGGAGTTGATGTTGCGTATCATGATCTTAGTCAGAAAATGGTAGGAGCAGCAGTTGTATTAGATGCTGAGACATTAAATGTTGTTGATTCTGCAGTTCATATGATGGAAGTGACTTTTCCTTATGTACCTGGGCTATTTTCATTTCGTGAAATTCCTCCAATTAAAGAAGCATATAAGAAATTAAAAATATTTCCCGATTTGATTGTTTGCGATGGGCAAGGAATAGCCCATCCTAAGAATATAGGCATGGCATCACATCTAGGTATTGAACTAGATATACCGACAATTGGATGTGCAAAAAAACATTTAGTTGGCTATTATGAAAAAGAAAAGTTGGGTAAAGAACGCGGTGATTGTGAAGACTTAATTTGGGATGATCGTATCGTAGGAAAAGCTTTGCGAACACAGAAGAATATCAATCCTCTTTTTATTTCAATTGGTCATAAAATTGATTTAGATACAGCTATACAATGGATATTAAAGCTTACCCCGCAGTACCGTCTTCCTGAGACAACTCGCCAGGCAGACCACTTAGTAAACCAATATCTAAAAGAATATGTAGATTATGATTTCTTTGGTGATGAAGATAGAATATTGTAACGACATTAATAAAAAGGTTAAAGAAGAAAACGGATAGAATTGAAGTAACATTATGATTGATGGGAAAGTAAACTTTTTAATTTACAAAGAAGATGACCTTAAAATTGGGTTTGAATTACTTGATAATGAAAATTATTTAGTAATGTTAGGGTCAAGGTATATAGAAGTGGAAAAAAAGATTCTTTATACATGTCTTTATTACCTCTTTTACAACTGAATATTTCATTGTTTAAATCTGTAATAGAAAGGAAAGGGTACGATTTTTTTCAAATTGTACCTGTTGAAAAAATATTATTAACGGCATTTAGTGATGGAGGTTCTTTCTTTTGGAAAGAAAAGGGATTGTTCTGGATTGAAAAATTAAAATATGCTTCACCTACAATTATTTCGATGCTAATAGAAAAATCTTCGACAGAATCGGAATTACCAAAAGATTTTAAATTTAAGATAAAAAAAGTGTTGAAAAATTTGACTTCAAAATAGAAAAGCAAAATAAAATTTGATGCTTAATCATTTTATAAAACAATTAATATAATAATGGAAAGTGAAGAATTAATTTTAGTTGAATTTACAAAATGACAGTAACAAATTTATTAGAAGAATTACTAGTTACAACGGATAATTCTTTCTTTTTGAATAAAATTACAACGAAAGCTATGAATTATGAAATAATAGACAATCCGGCTTATACAGATTGCGTAAAAATAGGAATATATTTAAATCCAGACTGTGAATGCCTTAGATTATTCTTTTCCAGCCTTGAAATTAATTATTTCACTAAATATATATATAGTGTAATTAATAGAGAATCTTTTGGAGGCAATGAATTTACTTTTTTACAATTTTATGATAAAATGTATTCAGAAGATAGGGAAGAACTGAATATGAGTAATGATGATATATATAATACAGCTTTATCCTGTGAATGTATTCTTAAAGAAAAGGATTTTGTTGAAATTTTTATAGATTATACTAAGAGGCTTCTGGAAGTGTATTCTGACTCTATGAATTTGAATAAAAATTGGGTAACCGATCTTAGGGATGGAATTAATAAACTAAAAGACAATTGAAAATATAAAAAATAGACACGGATAAAGTGATAAATATGGAACGATTAAGATATAATTTTTTTAATGGAGTACAATTATACAAAAATTTAGTAGATAAACTCTTTCAACCGGTAGATGGGAAGTTTGATATTTTCTCCAAAGCTTATATAGAAGTTAACGAAGTACGTCATACTCTATGGAAAGGAGGCAGTAAAGCACTAAGCACCTTCAGGGATTTTACAAAAGAACAATTAGAAGAAATTGCTGAGAAGTATGATCTAAAAGTAACACTAAGTGACTACAAAAATCCTTCAGATAATGATTACTATATATACTTAAACGGAAGTGCAACTATTCCATATATAATACAAACAGACGCATACGATATTCTTTATAGTATAGGTGGGAGTAGAGGCCCTGAGGACATATACATATATGGGGTATTTAAGAAATAAAACGATAATAAACGAACCGACGTGAGGCAAAGACGAACAATAAAATTACTACTTGTACTTCTATTAACGATAATAGGAGTCAATACTTACGCCCAAGATACGATTAGCGTTTCTGTCAAGGCAAACGTATCGAAAGACAAGATACAATTAAGGTGGGCAACGAATAGCCCCTCCGCGTGGTATTACACCAATAAACACGGTGTCATGATAGAACGCTATACCCTTATGCGTGGCGAAGGCATCTTGGACACCCCCGAAAAGGTAATATTAACCCCCTCCCCTTTAAAACCGCACCCGTTGGATGACTGGCAACACATCGCCCAAAAGGACAACTATGCCGCGATTATTGCCCAAGCATTATACGGCGACGACTTCGAAGTCTCCGGAGGCGAGAAAGACATCAGCCAGATAATAGCATTGTCGCAAGAACAAGAACAACGCTACGCCATGTCTCTGTTTGCCGCCGAGATGTCCTACGAAGCAGCCCTTTTTGCCGGCTGGGGATTCGAAGACAAAACAGCCATTCAAGGCGAGCGCTATCTTTACCGCGTTATCCCCGTCAGTCCCGATACCAAAAAGACAGTCGAGATGGGAAGCGCCTATGTAGGGCTTGACGATTACCGTGAACTGCCCCGCCCGTTAGAGCTCGATGCTATCTGGGGTAATGGGAGCGTAATGGTCACCTGGAACAGCCGCCTGTTGGAGCAATACTATACCGCTTATCACCTGGAGAAATCGGAAGACGGCAAAACCTACCGCCGTATCTCCAATACCCCGCTGACCAATATGATGGACGGCGACAGGATTTTCTATACCGATTCCATTACAAACGGAAAAACCTACTATTACCGGGTTCTCGGATTAACCTCTTTCGGCGAAGAAGGGCCTCTGTCCGATACTATTCAGGGCAAAGGCACGTCCAAACTTATCTATAACCCGAGCATACTGAAAGCTATTCCTGACGAAAACGGAAAAGTCCATGTCACTTGGGATTTCAACGAGCAGGGAAATAGCCATCTAACCTCTTTCGAGTTAAGGCGAGGCAATACCGACAAAGGGCCGTTTCAGCCCGTTGTATCCGGCATATCCCCCGAATCCCGGACGGCAGTCTATGAAAAGCCGATGCCCGAAAACTACCTTGTGATAGCTGCCATCCCCAAAGAAGGCGACGAAGTCGTCTCTTTCCCCTATATGCTAATCATGGAAGATACCATTCCGCCTGCTATCCCTGTGGGGCTGGAAGGCATTGTCGATACCGCAGGAGTAGTACACCTGAAATGGATAGCCAACACAGATGCCGATATCCTTGGTTACCGCATCTTCCGGGGACAAACCGAAGGTGAGGAACTGATACCACTGACCGATGTAGCCGTTATAACTAACGAATATAGCGATACGATTGATATCTATAACCTGAACGCCAAGGTCTACTATGCCGTAACAGCCTTGGATAAACGCTATAACCAGTCCGAGCTGTCTGAAATAGCCGTATTAGAGAAACCCGATATGATAAAACCGTCCGCTCCGTTTATTTCTAAGTTCGAATCCAGGGAAAGAGGCGTCCGCCTCGAATGGATACCCGGCAGAGAAGAACGTCTGCAAGGTTTTTATATTTACCGTGCAGAAAAGCTCGATAAAGAAAGCGTAACCATCCACGACATAAGAAACCCTTTGGCAACCACTTTTCTCGATTCCACTGTTGTGGGAGGGACTGATTACCTGTACACAATCGTATCGGTGAATAAAACAGGAATAACTTCCGACCTGTCGCCGGAGATAGCTATAAAATCTAAAGAAGCCGCTTCGGGAAATAAGATAGATAAATTCTCTGCCCGCAGGACTAATAACGGAATCTCCCTGAAATGGCAACATAAGATAACCGGCATCCGCTCGGTAAGTATCTACCGCAAAGAAGGAGAATCACCTTATATGCTTTGGAAAGAAGCCGAAAGCTGGGAACGTGAAATTACCGATACCACAGCCCGGCGGAATACCCCATACGAATATATGCTTGTTATCAAAACACGGACAGGTATACCAATAAAGGCAGAAACCAAAATAGATAAATAAACAGAATCCAACAATAAATAATACATATATACACCAGACCAACAAAAACTTAAACGACAATATGAGAAAACTATACTTGTTACTTATTACCTTAACAACCCTTTTGTTGCTACATGCCTGCTATAAAGAATCACGGTTGCTGGTCAATGCCGATTTTCAGGCGACCATTACAGAAGAAAATTATACCGCTCCGGTAAAAGTTACCTTCGAAAACAATACCACAGGCGCCGATTTCTATAAGTGGACATTCGAAGGCGGTTCACCCACCGAATCCACGGAGAAAACACCCACTTCGGTTACTTACAACCAAGCCGGGACTTATACCATTAAGCTTGAAGCGTGGAATAACCACGAGCGCGGCGAAAAAGAATTTACCTTCAGTGTCGATTCAGCCGTAAATATCGTATTCGATGCCGAGATTCTGGTAAATGACTTTGCTCCGGCTACCGTAAAGATTATTAATAATACCGAAGGGGCATCCACATTCAGCTGGACCTTTGAAGGAGGTAACCCGGCAACAAGTGACGAGCAATATCCGGGCAATATCCTTTTCAGTGAAGCAGGAGAACATACAATAAAACTACAGGTCGGCAACGGGCGTGAAACATTTGAACTGACAAAGACTATCACATTGGACAACCCCATAGCCGTGGACTTCGATATAGAACCCTCATTCGATGACTTCGACTACGAAGCGCCTTTTATAGCTAACCTGAAAAACAGGACTACAAGCGGGCTGACCTACCAATGGACAGCAAGTGGCGGAACGATTGCAGATGCGGTAGCCGAGAATACCACCATTACGATTCAGAATCCCGGCACCTATACCATTACCCTGCAAGGAAATAATGAAAAGGAGGCCAAAACGGCCAGTAAGGATATAACCATCAAAGCCAATACGAACCTCTACACAATGAAGGACGTGAAATTCGGCATCAAATCGGCCGCTTCCACTATTGGCTCATTCTACTCGCTGAAAAGCAGGGAAATTATCAGGCAATCGGATGTAACCGCAGAAAACGGCGCTGGTATCAATATCCTGTTTTATGGTATTAACCAAAGTTTTGAGAAATGTTATTTTACATCTCCGGATTTGGCGACAAATGCAGGCTTCTATGCTATCCCGAATGCCACGAGAACCTACTTTATTAATACCCTTGAATCGACAGCTGTAACCTTCTCGCCCAATACATTCGATACCATGACAAACGATATGCCGTTACGGAGCATCGATATCAAGGCTGCTGCCGGCACAACAACCTGGTTTATTGCCAACCCTGTTCCGCGTATCGTTCTCTTTGAGACGGCAGACGGACGGAAGGGAGCTATCAAGATAAAAGCCTTTGTCTCCGAACAGGGAGAATCCTATATATTAACCGATATTAAATTCCAGAAACAAAAAGTAAATTAAGAATCGGCTGACCCAGACTTACAATGATTAGAAAAATTACATTACTATTTATACTTACCCTGTTCACCGGACACCTTGCTGCACAGCAAGTCGATTTGGGAAAAATAGGCGATATAACCAAAAACAAGCCTATCACTATCCATGGCGGCTTATCGCTGGGGAATGTCTTTTACAGCGGCAACCAGTCGTCAGGAAGGCAGGACTGGACATATTACCTGAACGGAACAGTCAACCTGAATATCTACCAACAAATCAATATCCCGCTATCAGTCAACCTGACGAACTTGGGAAAAGACCTGTCTTACCCCTCCTTGCCCAACCGGCTGAGTATCCATCCCACTTACAAGTGGATAACAGGACACATCGGAGATGTGGCGATGAACTTCTCGAATTACACCCTGAGCGGGCATCAGTTTACCGGCGCAGGAGTAGACCTCACGCCCGAAGGTAAATTCAAAATAAGCGCTATGGGAGGGCGCCTATTGAAGAAGGTGAACTATGATTACGAGAACCCGTCCATCATGCCCAACTACCGGAGGATGGGTATGGGAGCAAAAGTGCAGTACGACGACCAGCGATTCTCGGTGGGGATGATATACTTTACCGCCAAAGATAAAGAAGAAGCAGGCATGTTCCATACGATGGACAGTTTAGGGATTACTCCTATGCAAAACAATGTGTTCAGTTGGAATGCCACGCTAAACCTTGTCAAGAATATGAGCTTCAGTGTGGAATATGCTATCAGCTTACTGACGCGTGATACCCGTTCACCGAGAGAAAGCTCCTGGTTCTTGGACGATATAACCTCCCGCAGAGCCTCTACCTCGGCCTATCATGCCGTCAATGCCCGCTTCAACTACCAGCTCAAAAAGAACACTATCGGTATCGGTTATGAACGTATAGACCCCAATTACAAAACCTTGGGGGCTTACTATTTCAACCACGATTATGAAAATATCACCTTGAACTTCGCCCGTCCGTTCCTCAAAGACGACAAGGCCAATGTTGCCGCCAGCCTTGGTATACAACGCGACGACCTGGACAATACCAAGGAAGAATCTTCCGACCGCTATGTGGCATCGCTTAACCTGAACTATAACCCGACGGAGGACTTGCAGACATCGCTAAACTTCTCGACTTTCCAAAGCTACCGCAATATCAAGTCGCAGTTTGACTATATCAACCAAACATCGCCGTATGACAATATGGATACGCTTCGCTTTACCCAGCTATCACAAAATATAGATGCTTCGGTGATGTACACTTTTAAGAGGACGGAGAAGCAGATGCAACGGGTCAATATGCTGGTTAGTTTTCAGGAATCGGCGGACAGGCAGGGAGGCATATCGCTGCCCGGCAATGTATCCCGCTTTTTGAATTCGGCTTTGGGTTACGGGATACAATTTATACCGCAAGGCATCAGCCTGACATCCTCGCTGAATGCTTCTTATAACTATAGCGGGACGATGGAATCCTATACTGTCGGCCCGATGGTGGGAGCTACGGCTTCTTTCCTGCAAAAGACCCTGACAACGGGCATGTCGGCATCCTACAATGTGAACATCGATTCGGGGGATATCCGGGCAAGGATATTTAATTACCGGGCAAATGCAGCATACAGGGTAAAGAAGCGTCATAGTTTTAATGCCAGCCTTGTGTGGCAGAACAGGGATATTGTAGATAAGAAGCATACGGATGCGATTACGACAACGATTGCTTATTCGTACAATTTTTAATATAACAGAGACAATGACTAAACAAAAGATACGCAGACTTAATTATACAACGGTTATGAAAAAGATAGGGTTATTAGTATTACTGGCAATATTGTTTGTTGGTAATGTGAAGGGGCAAACAAATGATGCATATTATGAGTTAACGATAGGTGGATATGTTGGAGATGGAGGTAAAAACTGTGGCTCTCAAAGGGGGTTGCAATGGATAGAATTGACATATCAAAACAATAGCACACCCCAAAGATTTTTTGATCCTGCAGTCTATGAAAACCGAAATCTAGTAACAACTCCTCAAAAATTTAGAGAGAATAACAAAATAACACATATTCGTTTTCATACAGTAAAGAGGCATGGGGAAGGGTTTAATCCTTGTTCAAGTACTCGAAAAAATGGAGATGTCCCTGTCAATAAATATTGTTTTTATAAAAACTATAATTTTTCGGAATTTGGTTCAAACGTTCCTGGTAATGCGACAATAACCATTAAACCTCATGTAATATTAGCACCCCCAGAAGAAACAGAGTTTAGCGATAAGGAGCCAATAGTAATTAACCCTATCTCCGGTATTAATTCTAATTTTTATAAATGGCAGTATTCTTATAACAATATCACATGGATAGATCTACCGCCAAAGTTTCAGAAAAAAAATTATTTAAATATAAAAGGCTCAGAATTTTTATCAGATTCTGATTATGGAAAAGCTATTCACATTCGGGTGTCGATGGATGCCTGTTCTGATACAACATCAGAATCGAACTCAATAGTATATAAATATATCCCATCCGCCCCTCATATCTTATCAGTCGATACTCTATTAGAAATTTGCCATGGAGACGATAATGCCCAATTAATATTGAACTTTGACCGAGCATTATACACAGGAGAAAAAGTCTATTTTGGAGAAGTAGAAACAGGATCAGATACATTAGTCCTTAAAGGTATAGAGTTAAATATTGACCCGGTAACCTTTAAATCAAATCCTATTATTAACCTTCCATCCGGAGCACATATAGTTGGTGTATATGGTACATATCAATATGGCGTGGGTGTTGGTGATACTACAAATACTTACAATCAGGGAGCTAACCACCGCTACACCATTACCATCCCCCAGCGGCCGAAAGTTTCTTATAAAGTATTCCAGGATTCTGTTCATTGTCATGGCGGAATAGACGGGCGCATAAAAATTAAAGCATCTGGCGGAACAGGCACCTATTATGCCGAATTATATGAACTAGGGCAGCGAGGAACCCTCTTCCGGACACCTGTGACATTTACCGATTCCGTTTATTATTTTACCGATTTGGCAAAAGGTGATTATGAAATCTACCTGAAAGACAGCAATGGCTGTGAACCCGACACCGCTTTTCTACCTGTTTCTGTATCAGAACCAGCCCGTGCGTTGCGTATTTTTGATGATGACTATCATGAACCCAAAGCTTTCGGTTATTCTGATGGAGAAGCATGGGCTTTTATCGATGGAGGTTCGGGCGCTTATTCCATTGTCTGGAAAGATTCTGTAAGTGGAACAGTACTGAAAACGGAAACATTGATTCGCCTGGATTCAATTTCCAGTGTGAAGTCTACTCTATTTAATATTCCTAAAGGTAAATATACGATTGAAGTGTATGACCAGAATTGGAATCCGGCATACTTGCTCAATCCGTCCAATAATCAAAATTATTGTGGTTGTCAGGCTTCAAAAACAATCGATGTCGATCAACCGCCTAAATTGTTAGTGGAAATCAAAGAACATCATTATGTCACCTGTAATGGCGATAACGATGGCGAACTTATAGCCAAGGTAACAGGCGGCCGCCCTCACCTTTTGCCCAAGAAACCATACGATTATGAATGGCGTAGGATAACGCCTGATAGTACAACTATTCTGGAAACATATACATCGGTAAACGATAGTATCCTGACTAATCTTTATTCAGGGCATTATATGATTTGCGTGACTGATAGCAATCATATACAGGCAACCTCGCGTATTTTCCACCTCGTACAACCCGAACCATTGGTTGTATCGACTAATGTAAGACAACATCTGCTTTGCGACGGATATAAGATAGGCGAGATAGAAGCCGTAGTAACCGGAGGAACTCCTCCCTATGAATATTTTTGGGAAACAGGTGACACTACCCACGTCGTTACAGGGTTAGGAAAAGGGATTTACTCTGTCTTTGTCCGTGATGCCCGCTACAAGGATAACCCGAGACACTATTGCAGCATGGAAGCATTCGGAGAAGTAACCTCTCCGAACGGAATGAATATCACTTCAACTATCAAAGAGCCTACATGCAGTGCATATGCCGATGGGGAAATCACATTAACCATTACTGGAGGCGTGACGCCATATACTTTCCTTTGGTCGGATGGAGCAACAACGCAAAACCGTACGGGGATTCCGGCGGGCGATTATACTATCACCATAACCGATGCCAACGGATGCAGTTTAACAGATTCTTATTCGCTTTATGAACCCGAACCGCTTGCAGTCGATTTAGGGAATGATATTACCCTTTGCAAAGACCGCAGTGTGACGCTCAATAGCTCGATAGGGCAGGATTCGATTACCTATCTCTGGACAAAAGATGGAAGCATTCTCTCTACCGATTCGGTATATACTATATCCGAGGCAGGGAACTACCGGATTACGATAACCAATCAGGATGGATGCTCCGCCTATGATGAGATTACCGTACGGCAATCGAATGACGAACTGACAGCAGACTTTGTGGTGGCGACAGAAATACCGAATAACAAAGAGGTATATGCTGTGAACATAACCAATATGGCTTACGACCGTATCGAATGGATAATGCCGGACGAAGCTACAATATCAGAGCAAACAGAGCATCAGATATATTTCTCTATTCCATATAACGGGCATTATACCATCGGGATGATAGGTTACAGGGGAGCTTGTCAGGACATACTCTACAAGACCATTGAAGTAAAAGATGCAAAAGATATTGACGATTACAAGGAAGTAGAACCATTTATCAAGAAGTTTATCGTTTATCCGAACCCGAATGACGGAAACTTCTCGGCAGAGATAGAGCTTTGTGAGCAGATGAATTATACCCTTTACTTGTATGATGGAAATGGTAATCTGATTGAGACGAAGAATGTGAGAAATACTAAGGGTACAACTACTCAATTCAATGCCTCGGGTAAAGGGGCAGGGGTATATCTGTTACGCTTTGCTTCGCAGAAAATGAACTCTACGTTTAAAGTGGTTATTAAGTAAGTTGAAATTTTAAGAAATATAAATATTGAACCTCCGTGTCCAATATTGGATCATTATTAAATTGGGCACATAGGACTGTCTCTCTGGTTTTCTATAAGAGAGGACAGTAGAAAAATGCCGGATCGTGAGATTCGGCATTTTTATCTCGTCCGAATTTTCTGCCGTCCACCGTCCTATCGATTATACAACGAAATATTATAACCATAGGTTATTATACGATCCATTTATCTTTCATTTCCCGAACAATGTCTTCGTCGTGCAGGTGGGTGTAGATGTCTTTGATATCATTTCCTTCGGCATGTCCCATTATGCGTTCGGCTATTCCGTCATGGATGCCTCTTCTTGCGGCTATGGTGCGGAAGGTGTGGCGGGCACGATGGAAAGTCATCGTCTTGTTGATATGCTGGTCTTTCATGATTTCTTTGAGGTAGCGGTTAGTTGGTTGATTGGTTAGCGGTGAGAATATCTTTTGGAAAGATTCTTTATCTTTATGTTCTTCTCCTTTTTTCGTTTTTATTGTGACTTCTCTTTCTAACAGTTGTTCTACTGTTTTGGATATTATAGGTATTTTATACATAACGTTTGTCTTTTTGCGTTCGTTGCATAGGAGGTAGTGGGTTGTAATGGTTGTTTCTTCTTTTTGATTTTCGTCTGATTTTGATTTTATCGTGACAGGTTTTAAGTCGCCGTAGGTTACATTGTCGAATTCAGCATAGGAAAGGGAGGTGTAGCAACTGAAGAGGAATTCTCTTAATACTTCTTTCTTGCCTCCTGTGTATGTGTTGTTATCATAGGCGTGTTGGAGTTTTTGGAGTTCTTCTTCGGTCAGGATATCGTTATTTTGGGCTTTGGTGATTTTCTTGATTTCAAATTTATCATAGGGGTTTTTCGCTATTTTTTCTTTGTCCACAGCTAGGCCTATCAAAAATTTAAAGTTGGCGTGTTTTTTATAGATGGTGGAGAGTTGGTTGCCTGTTTTGATTTCATGGTCATGGAAGCGTTGGATATAGTCGAGGGTTATTTCATCAAAGGTCAGGGCAGGTTTCCATTCTTTCATTTTGTTGATCAGGCTCTTATAGTTGTCTATGGTGCCTTTGGTGCGTGCGGATTGGATGAGTTCTATTTCGTTTTGGATAAAGGTGTAGAAGTCGGTATTGCCGTAGTGTTTGTCTTTCATTTGATGAATGAATTCGGCTACGGGGAGTGGTTTGAGGTAGTTGTCCAGGATAATGGTTTCGGCTTTGTGGGTTTGTTGTTTGATGAGTTGGTTGTAGTGCAGGTGATAGGGTTCGCTTGCTTTGATTTGTTTTTTGGTGTCGTTCCAGTGTTTGGGGTGTATGGATATGTTTAAACCTATAAACGTGGTACGTCTATAGGAGGTATAGCGAAGGCATAGTTGTTGTTTTCCTTCTTTTGTTTGATAGTTAGTACGTAATAGGATTTTTAGTGTTGCTTTCATTGTCAATTGCCTTTCTTTTAGTCTAACAATTATACAACAAAAACCTGTAATTTATGAAAGTTGCTTTTTTAGTCTTTCCACCACAGAAGACTTAATCGGCTGGTATTGTAGTGTTTCTTGAATTTATGGAATCTTATCTTCGATTCCTTTTTCTTCATCTGTAGTCCCAGGCAGTCCTGAAACCAATATTGTATCACATTAAATATGAGACAATTACATTACGTAATTATTTTGCACCCATACTTTTTCCTGTGAACTCGTTTTCTTCAATTCGCTTATTGAATAGTAGCATTCGCTTAACGGGATGCAAAGATAGAGATATTCTAATACAAAACAATACTTTGATTGATATTTTTTTTATTTTTGTTTGTAATATCTATTAAGTCCTAGTAGTTAATGTTTGTAAATTAGGACTTTAAGCCATGAATACAAAATTACTTTTTTTTTATTCGGAATTAATTAATAGTATTACAACCGACCCAATAAATAACAATGCTCATGAAAAATTAGAAAATTTCGTAAAAGATTTAATCGAATATTGCTCTAAGGAAGAGAATATTTTTGCAAGTTTTCGTTTCTTAAGAGAAATCAAATCGGATATTACTCTTAAGAAGAAGTTTTTATCAGGTAACAATAGCTATGAAATAGAATATTTAATAAATAAATTAATTGTCTATTTGGCAACTGAACTCGATGTTATCAGATATAAAATCTCAAATCCTAATTTGATAAATCTTGAATATTTAAAACCTGATATTCCTGAATTATTACACTGGACAGGCAAGAAGGTTGATTTAGTAGAGCTTGTATATGCAATAGCAAAGTCTATAAATGGAGGAAAAGCAAGTATGAGTAAAATATTCCGGTGTTTTGAATTTATATTTCAAATTAATCTTGGCAATTATTACGATATACTGGGAGAGATTAATTTACGGAAGTCAAACACAACCAGATACCTAGATTCATTACCAGAAAATATTTATTCGATTTTAAAATCATTAAACAATTGACTGAAGAATAGTATCTTATAAAAAAAACGTTCCCGATATCAGTACCGATATCGGGAATTTTTATTATTCAAATGAAACAACTTTGTAACCATGAAACATTAGAACAAATCATTATGGAACAAAAAAATTGTATTACGATCAAAGATGATGCCTTCAAAAGCATCATGAATAAATTGGAACGCATGGAAGAGTTTATGAAAGATTCGTTCGAAATTATTCAGAAGCTAAAAGGAAGTTTTTCAGAATTTGAAGATGAACCGTTAACTGAAAAAGCAGCAGCGCTTTTATTGGGAGTATCCGTAAGAACTCTACAAAGAATTCGAAAAAAAGAAGAAATTGAATATTTTCGAATCGGTGCTAAGGTCAGATATTATAAATCCCATATTTTATCTTAT
Organism: Dysgonomonas sp. 25; assembly: GCF_010501075.1. Classification (GTDB taxonomy): domain Bacteria; phylum Bacteroidota; class Bacteroidia; order Bacteroidales; family Dysgonomonadaceae; genus Dysgonomonas. Next base: position 98,408 of record NZ_QVMN01000009.1, on the reverse strand, counting down.
GGTAAAGATAAAATGAAAAATATGAAAAAGAATTAGAGAATTTATTATTAAGTTCCTTTAAACAGATATTATAATTAAACGCAATCCGTATGTTAGTAAATTCTGAGGATTTTGAAGGCTTCATGAAAATAATTATCTCCCGTTTCGATAAATTGGACAAAAGCATAGAACGTCTACTTAATCGCAAAGATGCTCTTAATGGCGATGAGCTGCTGGACAATCAGGATATGTGTCAGTTATTAGGTGTTACTAAAAGGACACTGCAAAGATACAGGCAAAAAGGCATTCTTACTTTCTATACGCTGGATAACAGAAAACCATATTATCTTAAATCTGAAATTCCGGAGTTTCTGATTGCGAATCGTCGAAAAAACAAGAAAGAATAAATCGGTTACTCTTTTGAGAATTAATACTTAAAAAAACAATTTTATAATAAATATTGACTACAAAAAGATATACACACCTCGCAAAAAACTCACTGCTCGATAAATAATTTTTCAAATTAGAACAGGAATAGAGATATTAAAAAATGTAATACCTTATTCCTGTTTGATTATTATTAAACTATCATACAAAATATTACCGTTATCTTAATCTATAAATTTAGCCATTTAACATAAGACCTTTCTCATTCAAAATAGCATGTTCAATAAATTCTTTTTCTTTAAAAAATTTACGAATAAAATGATTCAACTCATATGTATCTTTATATTTAGTTCGATAGACATATATTTTTCCATCTTTTACCAGAAATAAATTTACATTGTCGCTGTTTTTATCTTTAAAAATCCAACTTTCTATCATTAACAAATCAGGTTTTTCTTTAGATACATAATCCCATGCCCGATTCATATCCTTCTGAATTTTCTTAGAGTATTCAATTTTGCGTAAACCGGTATTCAGATCAAATAAAGTCAATGTACTCGTCTCATTGTTATAATACACGATTTTCGTTAAAACTGTATCAACTGTCAAAAAATCATATATATCTTTTTCAAAATTATAATTTGCTGCGTTTTTCATTTCAGGAGCAAGTACAATCACGGAATTTTCACTCGAAATTTCTGCCAAATATCCTTTGTTAATTATTGAGTCGATAGGATAACCTGAATCAATATAATGATCTTGATAAGTGTTTATCATTTTTGATTTTAAAGAATCAATTAGAACACTCTTGGATAAAGAGTTATAATAATGTTTTATATTAGAAATTTGAGCTATAGCATTACAACATAATATAGTCGCAATAGAGAATAAAATAATCTTTTTCATATAAACATATAAATTAGTCCCTAATTAATATAATAAGATTTTAGAATATTTCACCCTTGTTGCTGAAAACCGTTGCGGGGGTTATCTGAACTCCCCCGACGTTCATTGGAACCAGAACATCGGCAACTCTCTTTGAGAAGACGCTGTCCCCTGCTGCCCAGAAGTAGTCGCCCACAGTCAGCTTCCCTCGCGGGACGGGATTGCTGTATGTAAAAGAAGTCGGTTGGGGGTCAGGCACAGGTTTACCGTGAAATTCCCAAAAATTATCATGTATATATTTACTCGGTCCTGGACACTCGTCAACAGTTGCAATACGTTTATCTTCCGGACTTTTCGGATAAATCACATAATAATCAAATTCGTTGCTCATGGGTTTAATAGTTTTATTGTTTGTATTTTATTAATTGTCTGTCAAATTCCTATTGCTGCCAAATTTAACAAATATCTGCAAGGCAGCCATGATAATCTTTTAAAACCTTTGCACTTATTTAGTTCCGGCTTTGTCGGGGGCTTATATTCCCCGCCCTTTCTTTGGTGTGGGTGGGGCTGGCTTGATATGCGGTCTTATCGTCTGTCGTAGTTTGCTGAATTGCTCCCGGAACCAGTCGATGATGTTCTGCCCGTTGATAGATAATTTCAGCCTGTCGGAGTCTTTGCTCTCCTTAAATAGCTGTTTGATGGTGTCTATTGCCAGTCCGATACCTTTACATAGCTGCGCTATCCGTAAACGCTCCGGCATGCGGAAATACATCGAATAGCAAATTTATATCGTCCTGCGCCTTGTATGACTCATAATCCTGTTTGAGTTGCTCTATGCGGGTTTCGAGGTCTGATATTTCCTTTTCTTTCTGTTGGGCAAATATAAACCGATATAAATCTGAGAGAACCTACCTGCTTTAACTCTCCGGCAGGTAGGTTTAGGTTGTTTCTGCCATTAGATTACAGCTTCTTCTATTCTTATCTTTTTCTTCATCCGATTCAGTTTTTCAATTTTCTTTTTTATCCTTTCATATTGCTTATCATATACCTGTTTATGTTTGGAATATATTTCTGTTGTTTTTTCAGGAGAAATCAATTGAGCCATTTGCGTAACAATAAACTGTTTTTTGGAAGAAGCATTAAAGCTCATAAGTAACTGTTTAGTAATAAATAATCTGAGCAGGAAGCCTTTTTGCTCAGGCCGTATCCCTTGAATTATCGTTTTTTTATCCTCTTCATCCAATTTCTTTTTTTGTTCATCGGCTATACCGAACAGATAAAAGTATTTGGATTCTATATGTTCCAGTAATAAATACAAAAGGACTTCTTCCTCAAATGCGGATAATTGAGCAACGGGGATATCTATCGATTTCAGAATTGTAGCCGCATCTTTAGCTACTTTCGCTCGCATCTCTTCCTTGTTCTTTTCATCTTCTTTTTTCAGATCCTCAGCGGTTTCGCGTTTATCCTTCTCTTGAACAGGCACATAGCATATACGAGGGTTATTATCCCCTACTCGCAGGACTTTTTGAATTTCTCCTCTTGCTGCTTTTTCTTCAATATCCTGCATCTCTTCTTCATATTCATAGCATTTCACTTCAAAGTCACTCAATGCTTTTTTATATGCTTCTTCGCTCTTGTAGTATTCCTTCTGGGGTTGTTTCGGCGGTGTCGGTAATTCTTCGATCCTTGATGCTGTCTTCACCTCTACTCCGGACTCGCCCAACCGGTCTTTCATATCGGAAGGAATTGATTCTGCCGGTGTAACACACACTACGACAGCTACATCTTTTGCTGTTTCCTGTTTACAATATTCTATGGTATAAGCTTTTTGTTTTTCCTTCAGGCATTCAATATGAGTACATTTCCCTTTACAGTCGTCGAATAGCATACTTGTATCGGTATTGAAAGGGCAGGTTTTACATGCTGATTTATCGAATTTATAGGCACTAAGTTCCATTGTATAAAGGCGAATCATCCTGTCAGACAGCTCCTTTGTGCGTATATCTTTCCAGTTCATATGTCCTTCTGTCAGATAATGTTCATCATAAACACATTTTTGGATTGAACCGCTATATTTGGATAATTCAATACCGGAACTGATGGATAATTCTTTCATATCCATCAATACCCGGAACTCGGTTATCAGGTTTTGCAGCTTCAATCTGCTTCGGATATATTTTTCTGTCTTGCCGAATCTTACAATAAGCTCATCAATACCGGCTTCATTCTGTTCGATAAGATACTGAAAGGCATTCGATTCTTCGATAGCACTCAGATTCTCCCGCTCCAGATTTTCCGCCAAAGCCATCTCCATTACCTGGCGATCCGTGTAGTCCCCTACAATAGCCGGCATAGTATTTCCTCTTTTACCTATGGAATATAGGAATGAGCAAGCCCTGTACCGACGTTCTCCGCAGACAATTTCATACTTATCACCTTTAGGACGCAAGGTTATCGACTGTAACAGGCCGTTGGCCGCTATACTTTGGGAGAGTTCCCAGATAGCTTTTTCATCAAAATGCTTGCGGGGATTTAAAGGATTGGCTGCTATTCTGTCGAGTTCGATATATTGAATACCTGCCGGATTCAGATCTTTATCTTCAAAGGTTTCTATAATCGGGTGCTCATTTTGTATTTCCCTCGCACTTTGAATAACTATTTCAGATTTAGGATCAATGACAATATTGTCATTAGCTACAGGTTCCGGTTCCGATATTTCTTGCTCTTGTCCGATTGTTCCTTGTTGTTCCTTCCTTGCCTTCTTATAGGCTTCTGTCAAATCGAGAATAAGTATTTCAGAACTCCAGGTGGTATGATGGAAGCTTTCAGTCATACTTTCTTTATGAAGGATATTAAAACGTCCTATGTACTCCGCCAATCTTTTAGGCCTTGTCTTTGTCATATAATCTTTTGGTATCAGAACAATTGCTTTCCCTGTATCTGTTAGTGCTGATGAGAGCCATTTCAAAAAACTTGTCAGTTCTTTTCCCGAATAGGGAGGATTGGATACAATCAAATCGAAATGAAATTTACTTTCTATTTTTAGAAAATCATAAATATGGAAGACGGCATCCGGATACATGAGTTTACATATTTCAACCATTTCCCTGTCCTTATCAAAACCGATTACCTTTAGGTTATTTTCCAGCAGGTATTTAGTTAACTGGCCTGTCCCGCAACAGGCATCGAGAACGACATTATTATCCGGTATAAAATTATTCGTCAGCTCAACCAGCTGCCCGGCAGTCTTATCGGGAGTCAGGTATTGGTCGCTATGGACGCCAAAACGTTTTTGCCGTTCTATCATTGTTTGGTAAAGCCAGTTCTTCCCTGTATACTCGAATGGCAGCTCTCCATGTTGTTTATAATATTGGGTTATTTCCAGTACGGTACTCGGGTAACCGGGTTTCTTATTCTTAAAGTAAGAATTAGTCAGGGCAAATCTCTTACCTGTTATCTTTTTGAATGTTGTTTCCATTATTCTCTTTGTTTTTATTTATTATTTTTTTCCTGCTATTTTATCTGTCCATTTGCCGGATCGATAAATATGGTGTTCAACCGATTCGTTAGGCAATTCGTAGGTTACGACCTGTATATAGAGCGACGGATAGTTGATTTTATCCGTCATCTCCTGCATTTCCTTTATAGGGAATCCTCCTCTTGAGGCAAACTCCAGTTCACAATGCCCCCGATCCATATCGATAGTGTAACATTCGAACAATTCCTTTATATATCCGATGACTTGTTCCACAATGCTATCATCCGGACAATTAATTTCTGTGATATTGGTATGTATATTAGCCATAGTCGTTATTAATATTTACCTTTTTGATTATAGTTTAGTGATTTATATACCGGTAGATATGCTTTACACTCTCTATTTTATTCTTATTAAGGAATGAATGCCAGTAACGATATTTTCGGCTCCAACGGAAATTATGTACTCTGACATATTTACGTATATACCCCGGCGGCTTTACCTGAAAGCTAAGGCATAATCTTTTCTTTCGTCTGTGGATGGTCAGTTGCAAATAGTTTTTCTTTATACCTATTCGTTTATGGCGATAACTTTTTCGCACCATACATTTCAATTCCCTATACATATCAATTGACTACAACCAATTCATTTTCCTGTACAGGTATACGGCTCACAGGATGTTTACTATCCGAAACCGAAATCGGCTCATGCAAATTCTCTTCATCAAACGGATTAAAATTAATATGCAAACACATGTATTTGACTGCCTGCACAACATCGGTCAGTACATCCATCAGGAAAGTCGAATCTTTATGTAATTCTTCCAACCAACCCTTCAGATAAGTAATATGGTCTTTTCTGATACATGTTTCAATGCCCAAATAAAAAGCCATTAGTGCAGCAGATAATTCGGCAACCAGTTCTTCACGGGCATAGTTTTCGTCTCCGCACTTCAATCGGTTCAATCTATCCTTGTGACCTGTAGAATGGGTCATTTCATGAAGGGCTGTGCCGTAAAAGGATTCTCCGCTTTCAAACTGGGTTTTAAAGGGAAGAATTATCCGGTCATTGCCTGCCGAATAGTAAGCCCTGTTTGATAATTGAATTTGAATCGGGCATACCCACCGGCAATTATAGATGATTTCATCCAGTAGCGGATGATTGTACATCTCTTCGGCATTGAATTTAGGTTCAATGTAATGTTTTGCCTGTAATTCATTCCATTCATCCGGATATACTTCATTATAATTGGTCTGATCCAGATTAAAGACATCATAACATTTGGGTGTTGGAATCAGTGAATAAGATACCTTATCCATTTCATTCAATTTTTCATACTCGCTGATGGATATTAGCTCTTTCGTATTATAGTTATAATACATATAGGTGATATGGTAAACCGGGAATGAAACAGAGCCTTTGAGTATACGCACTCCTATCTTTTCGGCTTGCTTAAATGTCAGGAAGACCGGTGTACGATAATCTTTTGTTAAAGAAGAAAGCAGCAGCATAAAAGTATTGCCGCCACTGTAATATCGTCCGGAGAAATTTCGAGGCAGAAAATCTTTCCTCTTTACCGTGAGCCAGGGTTGCTCCCAATCGTCGGATATCTCCATAATACGTTTAATCATTAGGTTCGTGAATTTTTCAGCAGTCGCCAAAAGCCTTTTGTTTTTGATTTTCATATCGGAATATTTTATATCAATATTATGCACCTTGTCTTGGAGGAGGTGCTTTACCTCAAAGGCGCAAAAGTTTGCGTCCTTCAGGAAATACAAAGGCTTTCGATACAAATACTACCCGAAAGGGTGGAGATTTGCATCGAAACTTCTGTATAGCCTTTTATTTCCGATTAGAGACGCGAAATAACTTTGCCTTTGGGGTAAAGTATCTTGATATTACTTTAGTCCAAAATACCTGATAATCTACACCTTATATCATTATTATATACGATTCATCCGGGAGAATTCGGCGATATTTACCGGCCGCAATATCCAGGCGTTAGCCGGATTGCATCATGGGTAGCCCCTGTATTCAGAAAAATAGGTTTGGAAAACGTTTTTGAGGATAAAATACAGGGAAAGGCTACGCTTGAGGCAATGGGTATATAGGCTAGGTAAATAAAAATGCCGAATCTCACGATCAGGCATTTCCTTTCTGTCCTCTCTTATAGAAAACCATGAGAGACAGTCCTATGTGCCCAATTTAATAATGATCCAATATTGGACACGGAGGTTTATTTATCATTTAATAGATTGGCTTTTATTTTTTAGGAAATTACTTATAAGCCATCCAGTGACTAGATATATCATCCATTGGGACGATTTCTCCTTTTTGTTTATCTTTTAAGATTGTTGCGGAAAGGAATGTTTCTTGCTTTCAGCAACCGGGTTAATGTCCTGCAAGCAATTCCGGTTTTCTCCTCGATTTTCCGAACATAGGTATCTGTATCCCGGTACAGACGGATAGCTTCCTCTTCGGCCGCTATTCTTTGCTTTGTTTTAACCCTACAGCCACCACGTAGCGGTACTCCGCTTTTACGGATAGTATTGTAAAGATGAGAGTTATTTATACCTAACTTGATTTTGATATCCTGGTATGGAATGCCTTTTTGGTACATCTGTACCGCTTTTTCCAAAACCTTTTCATCCGGTTTTTCTTTTTTCACGAAAACTCTTGTCCTATGGGACGGAACCTTATTCTTTTTCAAAATCCAACGGATAGAAGGTATCGTGATATCTAACAATTCACTGATTTCCTTAGCTTCCTGACCTTGCCGGTACATACACACCACACTCTCTTCGACTTCCTTGTCTATTGACCTGTCCTGTTTCTTGAAAATATTCTTCCGTTTCAAGACACGGTACACGGTACATTTTCCCATGCTTAGGAGTTTGCTGATTTCTAAACATGTATAGCCATCCTGATACAGCTCGCCTACTAAATCATTCATTTTTGAGCGAAGAACTAAAGGAGCTGGTTCCTCCTTCTGCTGTTCCCTTAGAGACGCCACATAGTCTACGATTTCATATTCAGTCCATCTTTTCCGTTTTTCTGCCTGTGTATTATTTTGCATGATTATAATAGAAAATTTCAACATAATACTGATAGGAAAAAAATATTCGTTTTATCTTAACAAGCTCAGTTTTCTCCATTCTTTATTTTTTTTAATGCTACTATTATATACAAAGATACTTATTTTATATCCCATCCCAATTCCCCAATTTCATTCATGTTTGCGATAATCTTATTACCATGCTTCAATTTATTACCGACAATCATTCTCGAAATTGGGCGTCTGAGATATGTACGGATTGTACCCGCTACCTGACGCGCACCATATTTCGGAGTAAAGCCTTTTGAAGCAAGTGCCTTCCTTGTTTCTTCATCTATTTCCAATTCTATTCCCTGCTTTTTTAGAGCTTCTTCGAGGCTTTTGAGCTGGATATTAAATATCTTGAGCAACATAGTCTCGTTGATTGGGGAGAATGGTACTATTTCCGACAACCGGGCAAGGAACTCCGGACGAAAATATTGTCCCATCACCTCCATCAGTTGGGTTGTTGTAGGAGTCATTCCATTGTTTAGCTGCTCCGTGAGCCACTGGCTACCCACATTCGAAGTAAACAGTACGATAGCATTGGAAAAGTCACCCTCTTTGCCCAAGCGGTCGTGTAATTTTCCCTCATCCATAATTTGCAGGAAGATATCATAAACTGATGAATGAGCTTTTTCTATTTCGTCAAACAAAACTACGGCATAAGGCTGTTGGCGAATCTTATTGACAAGCAATCCTCCTTCTTCGTAACCGACATATCCCGGAGGTGCTCCGTAGAGCAAAGCTGCTGAATGTTCTTCTTTAAACTCGGACATATCGAAACGTATCATTGCTTTCTCATCATTAAACAGAACTTCCGCCAAGGATTTAGCCAATTCTGTTTTACCTGTTCCCGTAGGGCCTAACAAGAAAAATGAACCAATAGGCTGTCCTTGTTTATTAAGTCCGCTCCGTGATTCAAGGATAGCATCTACCAATGATTTTAAAGCGCCATCCTGTCCTACTACCCTCCTCCTTAATAAGTCTTCCATATTCAACAGGCGTTCTTTCTCTTGTGCCTGTACCTTACCAATCGGAATACCCGTTTTGCTGGAGATAATAGCAGCTACCTCGTGAACCTCAATGGTTTCTATCTTATCTTTGATAAATTCCCTAAGCGTATCCAATGCATTGTCAATATACTCAAAAAGGGTTTGGTAGTTATCTATTTCCTTTACGTCTGTTTCATCAGTTATCATACCCAACAATAGCGGACTGAGCTTATTTTGCATATTGAAGTATAGGAAGTGTAAATCTGCTAAACGTTCTTCTTCCGCTTTTTCAACATTTCCTTCAATCTCTGCTAATTGCTCTGTTAGCAACTGAATATCTTTTTTTGCTGTTTCGTTGACCATCTTAGCTGCCGAAAGGGTTCGGTCTATCAGGTCAATCGCAGAATCGGGAAGCTTGCGATCTTTGACGTAACGTTTGGCTAAACGGACACACTCTTCGACAGCCTCTTTCGATACTTTCAAATGATGAAATTCAGAATATCTTGGCAAAACAGATTGCATCATCAATACCGCCGATTGAATATCCGGCTCATTCACTTGCAATACTTCGAAACGGCGGCTAAACGCCTGATCAGGTTCGATCAGTTTGCGGTATTCATCAACTGTCGTAGCGCCTATTACGGTCAGGTCTCCTTTCGAGAGCTCCGGTTTCAATATATTGGCAGCTCCGCTGTTTCCTTGTTTGGGATCGAGCAAAACATGGATTTCATCAATAAAGAGAATGGCATTGTCAATATTGCGTATCTCCTTGATGATATTCTTGATACGGTCTTCTATCTCTCCTTTGTAGGTTGCTCCGGCAATCAAAGCCCCGAGGTCAAGCTCGTAAATCGTGGCTCCATCGAGATAAGAAGGTACGTTCTTATTGATTATGTCATGAGCCAACCCATCGACAAGGGCAGTCTTACCGACTCCCGAATCTCCGATAATCATGACATTCGGCTTGCTATGGCGACCAAGTATTTCCATCATCATGCGCGTTTCTTTATCGCGGCTGACGATGCTATGGATTTTTAGGTCTTCGGCAAGTGCCGTCTTATCAATGCAATATTTCAGCAAATTGACTAAAGGTGCTCCACTGCCCTCTTCCATCGGTATGGATGCAAATGTAGATGTATTGTTATTTACTCCGATCTTGGATATCGTTTCCTTATTACTGACATACAATTCAAAGATTTCGTTTTCCCTGATAGGAAAAGATTTTAATTGATCGATGGTGAAAGCCACATTCGGGCGTGCCATGGCTGTCAACACGCAAATCGGATTGATCTCCAGCAGTCCCAACTTTAAACGGACATTGTCTGACTCTTCGAACAGTTCCGGGATTTTTTCATCGGGAGTAATATCCGCTACTACGCCTGCCTTCGGGAAGTCGTCGATACGCATTTCTGCCCATTCGTTCAAGTATTCGATATCTTTATCCATGCTTTCAAGAAAGCTTCTAAGACCAATTTCCTTGTGTAATAAGGCTTTTAGCAGATGTGCCGCCGAATAGTTGGCATTATAATATTCGCGGGCTATCGATTGCGCTATGCGGATAGCGGTACGTACTGATTCGTTCAGATTGATAAAGTCCATAAGTTGTTTATATATTGCATTTTAGTACTATTATCTTTAATTTTTATTTACACTTTGTATCAGTGACAAAGAAAAACCATCTTCAAAAGTTATATCATTAGCTTCCATCACTTTTATAACATACCGATAATGAGGGGGAGATTGCTTTGATATCCGCATCTTCAAGTCATTAAGAACCCCTTTCTTTTTAAAATGGTCTGCATGTTGTATTTTAGGAGTTAGCTGTATTTCCATCACATTGATAATCCCTTCTTTATATCTAGGGCTCACCATTGCTTTACGCATAACATCTATATCACTGCAATATTTTCCGACCTCTATTTCACAAAAACTGATAATATTATATTTAGTCACAATTTTCCCTCTGGATATCAAATAAAAACGATTAATAGCCTTTAAGCTTTCTATATCATAAAATGTCCGGCCTTCGTTGACCTCTGTTAATAAAACGGCATCGGATTTATTTAACGCTGAAATTTTATTTGCCATCATTGCTGTTCCTTTAGATAAACCATTCAAACGCTCGGCAAGGGATGTCCAGTATTCAATTTTGACAGAGCCGGCATCTGGGTGCGGATTGATTCTTAAACGTGCAACCTCAGCATATTCATTCAGGCTATTAATATCTTGTTTATGATTTTCCTTATCAAGGATATCGGAAATAGAATTTAAAACAGATTGTATCTGCTCTTCATCAATATTTGGGAAAACAGATTTTTCATTTTGCAATGTATCAATAAAACGTTCCAGATAATCGTAAATACGGCTATCGTTAAGATCTTTTTTTCTGATAGGCTCTACAGAGTAGACACCCTTTTTCCCTATCGTGATAAATTCATCTTTTTCATAAGCAACCTGATGTGAATCTCTTATATCATATATTCCCAAAAACTCCTCTCCTGGTTCTGACGGAAGAGTTGTAATACCCGTAAAATCATCCAATAATAAACGGTGTTCATTATTTCGCCGATTTAGAACGGGGAAAGCATTTATTGCAACAAATATTTTCGCAATATCATCCTGTTGAAAGAAGGATGGAAATTTTATTGATATCCATATTCCCGAAGGGATTGAAGACGAAGCCTCTATATCCATTATTTCACGCAGCTCTGTAGGTAGGGTTATACCATCTTCATTCAAATAAAGCATATCTGATATAGTCCAATAGCGTTTTTTATAATAATCCAATACCTCCTGTTCTGTAGAATCAATATTTTTTAAGGAGTTTAAAGGCATCCCTGACTTTATTTGTAAACTTTTTCTTCCACAACTCCAACTGGCTTCTTTCAAGATTTCAAAATAATCATGATTATCATTCAAATGGGGAAAATCAAGATATAAACAAAAATCTTTCAATTTTTTGATATCCGAATGGTGTTCAAATTGTACCCATAGGGTATTATGACTTGCCTTTCCAGAAGTATGCATTATTGGTGTTTTATTCCCTGAATCATCACACATCCATAATGTCTGATCAAAAAATAAATGCTTTACAGACATGTTTAACAATGTTACATCTGAAACCGGAGTAAATGAGGGTGGCAGAATTACCTTATCTTTAAGATTATCTGGAATTTCTTTTAATAGGAATTCACTCTCCTTATGTAATTTGTATTGAGGGATTTCCGGTGTTATAAATAAAATACCATGCGCAGGACGCACATAATTGAGGTCTATAGGTGCTAGATTATGAACCAGTTTTTCTAATATAGTAGAATCTACATCCTCCAACCTGTTATCCAATAAGAATAACTCATTACATGTTTCTTCGATAATTAAGTGAACTAACGAGTTCAGGTTATTCATGTGTGGAATATCCCAAACCAGATTCGCATAGCGAATAATCTTATTTCGAATGGCTTCTCTACTTTTCATTCTGTATTCTACCTCCTGCTTTTTGTCTTTCTACTTATGGTAACAACTCCTTATCAACCCAGTAATATGCCTGTCCGTTAGATTCAAATTTCTCTGCTTCATCCAGCTTCTTTTTCATCTCTTTGAAATAGATAACCAGTTGCTCCAACTGCGAATCCGTCAGTCTTTTTTTCTTTTTCAAGTCTTTGACTGTATATCCCTTCAATTCTTCGCTGTATGCAGGGCAATGTGTAATATGTGTCTGAGCTTCAGCAAGAGTCAATTTTTTAAGGTGCTTGTTCTTCTGTTTACAAAGCTTGCAATATTGCATCTGTTTCATATACAGGTTATATAAATGCCTACGTATGATACCAGTATTGGCATATTTTCCTTTTTGCTCTTTTGCTTGGTTACCTATACTATCGGTTGGTAGTGTTTTTTCGGTAAAACGATCCTTTACTGATAGATAGTTTCGTTGATTCTGTTGTTCTATTTCTACGAAAATATCATCATCAGGACAATTACAAGGTTTCTTCGCCTTTTTTTTCTTTGCTTTTGCCAGATCGATATAATCAACCTCGTACTTAGACAGGGACTCAACAAATTCTTTTACTTCCTGCATTTCACTTTCATTAAGTAATAGCTTATAACCGATTGTTTGACGGAGTGAATCATCCAACATGATAGGCTGCGAGGATAAAGCCCAGCCCGGCAAATCGTTCTTGAAACCTGACACGATATTTTTCTTAGGCATGCGTTGAGCTTGTAAACCATGATGGATAACAAACAGGCTGTCAAAGCGGGTACGGTTATTTCCGGTAGCGGCAAAAGCCGAGCTCATATACTGTATCAGGCTGGTGTTATCTTCTTTTATCTGTTGAAGGATCGTATCGACATTATTTGTCAGCACATCTAACGAAAGGTTTTCTCCTTTTTGCGGAAAGAAAACAGCTCCTTGTGTAATACTGCTTTTGGGGAAATCCAAACGATAGCCGTTTTTTAATTCACCCACTTCGGTGAAATAATTATCATAGCGGAGTTGTTTGGGTGATACCAGAATATCACCTTTGGTTTTGAGCATTTTGTCGGAATAGGAAGTGATCATCGATTCGATATTCAGCACAAAATTGTTATAATTGTCTGCTTCGCCGGAATAAACCTGAAAGCCTATAACACGACAATTATTAGCTGCAAGTTTTTCTTTTATATCTTCTGTAATTTCCTCAGATGAAAAACCCGTTTCTCCAACTACAACAAGTAGGTTAGTGGATTCAGACTCATCTTTTACTAAATCAAAGGCCTTATTAATGTTTCCCCATGCACGGCTGACATTGATTGGCCTGAGTTCTTTCTTTCGGTTTGCCTTATCTGACAAGTAATTAATCAACTGGGAGTAGTCGGAGTTTAATTCTTTAAAAACAGGATTAAAAGAACGGGGCTGAGTGTCAAAATCCATTACACATCCAAATCGGTAAAGATAATCATCACTCTTGTTTTCGAACAGGGGTTGAAGGTTTTGAAGGGCATTGACAATCTGAGGGAAATGGCTTATCGTATGTTGTTTGCCATCCAGAATAAAGACAATGTTGATATGTTTGAGTTTCTTAGAAATAGAGCGAAATTTGCGGTAACTGATATGTCCGCCATTAACATTAAAAATATAATTAAGATTGTAATCCAGCATTGGAATGTTCAATACTGTTTTGAAGGCACTGAATCTCCCTTTCTCCCCATAAGAATAAACGGGGTTGTATTTAGCGCTTTTATACTTTTCACTGATAACATCCTGCAAATCTTCCATTTCTTCATTGGGTAGGATTGTCAGTCCTTCCCGCAATTTCAACTGCAACTTATATTCGGGAATACTTTTCCGGTCGATATAAAGCACCTGTCCGGCATCCTGCAACAAACCGTTATCTATCCAACCCATTATATCTTCGTCGGCAGTTTCGGGCGCCAGTTCTGCTTTTTTTGCAATAAGTGTTTTTGTCCGGTCTTCGGATTGTTTCAGGGGATATACAAGGGTGTAAACAGAGGTATTGCCAGCCTGTTCTTCCATCTTCAGGTCTTTATACAATTTGATGGAATCATTTTCAAAATATTTTTCAGGTTCACCAAACATTGTGGTGTCTGAAAATGCGACCAGCTGCTTGTTTTTACGTCCTGTAGATATATCAGTTACGGATTGATAGTTTAGTAAGAGGTTGGATTTATGAATCCAGCCATAATATTCCGCTTTTTTATAGTCTAACTTTCCATTTTTAAGAATATCGGGCGTGTATTTTATTAGTTTCAAATATTCGGACTTTCCTTTCTTTCCGATAACAAGGAATGGCTCTAAATAACCTGTATCCTTTGCTTTGATCTTTCCTCCTGCGTTATTATAAGTGACGTTGTTAGCCCTGTCGGAATAGACGATCCAAGGTTTCTTGTTTATATCAGTTTTGGGAGCTTTGATTTCTCCTCCGCAATAATTCATCGAATATTCTCTCGGGACTTTTTTCACACGGGTAAACATGTGTACCGGGCCACAGGATGTCACGATAAACAAAATTGCAATTAGTATCAATGTATTATTAAGGAAGCTTCTCATTACCGGTTGGATTGTTAGTTAAACTCTGGGATATTAATTGTCATATTGTACGACGATCAGTTTCTGAATACAGGCATCATTCAATGGATCGAGTTCGATGATTACATTATCTATGGTAGTCTTTTTCCGACCGATAATCTTTAATCCCTGACAATAGGAATAGAAATCATTTTTCTTATTATTGTTGACAACAACAAGGGTATTGGGATTATTACACAGGTAGGTAGAAAGTACATAATTGTAATTCTTATTGAATGGCTTTTGATCTATAATATTTTGCAATTTCTCTTTTATATCGTTACCGATAAGCGATTCCACGTCAGTAGATTCATCCTCTGTATATTGTGGTAATATTTCGATCTGGTGACGAACCGGATATTGCGTTTCTTCGGTCGAAAGCAAGACTTCATAATTGCCCGGAAGTTCGTATTTATAGATAGCGGATTTTTCACGCGAGTCGACAATACCTGTTTCGCCGAATTCCCAACGCCATTCTTTGGAAGGGCCTTCACCCCTGAAAATGATGTATTCTCCCTGCATTGCCGTTTTAGGGGCTTCAATATGTACCAACTGTTCTTCTTCGTCGTTCTGTTTTGCCCGCACATTAATGACAAATTTCTTTTCTTGTTTATTGTCTACTTTAAGGCGTATCTGATAACGCCCTGTTTCGGCAAAAGTATATTTGCCTTGTTGTGAGGTGGATTCGTCTCCGTTGCCAAATTCCCATAACCACGCATTAGCTCCTTTTGTACTGTCGTTGTAAATTATAGGCTGTCCGATTTCAATATCCAACGGACTGACTGATGCTGCAATCTCCCGCGTGGTAAATAAACTACGGATGACAAATGCCAGAATGATACACAGTGCAATAACACCGATAACAACAAAAACTCTATAATTATTTAATTTCCCCATAACAGGTTATGTTAGTTTTTCGTATTTTTCAAATCTTCTTTTTTCTTCTGCAAACCAATTTCACATTGTTCGAGATTTTTGCGGAAATTGGCTATATTCTGCTGTTTGCTCCACAATTCTTTACGGTCGTCGAACCACTTGCTGTAAAAACCGGAGGTCTGCTGGAAGATTTTATAGCGTCCGTCGTGGCTGTTTTTTTCATAAATACGCTTCAAATCGTTCAGGTAGTATTTGATATCGTTCTCTTCGTAACTGGCATTGATACCGGGATTAAATGCTATGATCTTTTGGTAAATGGAGTCTATAATAACCATTTCCTCGCTTTGTATATCCTGAAAACTGCGGATACGTTCCATCTTGGAAATGGCAAATTCCTTGCGAGCTGTACTTTTGTCATCCGACCTGTAATAAAACATGCACATACAACAGATAGCTGTTGTCACAATAAACATCAGGCTGACATAGACAAAGCCGATTATCTTTTCCCTACGGTTCTGGGTACTTTTCTTTTTATTTCCGTGCATATCTTTATTTATTAACGGTGATTCCCCCGATAGTAAGCCTGCGGGTGGTTTGCTTGTTATCTTCCATACATTTCACCAGGTCGGCTTTTACCAAGTCTTCTTCCGAGCGGGCGGTACGGATAGAGTCCTTAACAGCCAAGAAAGTATTGACTTGGCTCATCAACCGTTTGTGCAGACGCACATCCGAGTTAGCCATCCCCTCAAGGGAGTTGAGAATCTCTTGCTTACGTTTGCTGACACTGTTCGATAGCAGGGCATCATTCAGATTGGTATTGAACTTGGTCGTGTAATTGTACAGGGAATCGATGCGGGATGACAGTTCGATTTGCTGTACGTAAATCCGGTCGTATTCTTCTGTTTTATTGACTATTCGTTCAACTTCAGTCCGTGATGTCTGGAGAAAGCTCCAATAGACTAATACTCCGATAGCGACACAAGCCACCAGGTAGCCGGCAAAACGGAAATAGCCTTCATAAATTTCTTTACTGTTCTGAGCACGCATATTATTTATCTTTTATTTTATTAAATCAAGGCCTTATCCTTTCTGTACTCCCTTTGAGAGTATAAATCCGGCGTTCTGATGTATTCCTCCTTTGAAGAGGTACTACAGATGTTGCCACATGCTTTACAATCTCTCCTTCTTCGGCTTCACTTGACAGGTAGAGTATGAAATAATTATAGCCATAATTATCATCTACATAGATTATGAAATCAATATTATCATCCCCATCAAGATCGCCTATTAACCGAAATTTGACTATTATGTCTCCCGATTCATCCATTGATTTAAAAATACATTGCTTTCTGTCTCCCTGTTCTATGGTTATGCTATGACTACTACCCATAGTATCATTAAAGCGGTATTCGTAATTGTGAATGAATTCTCTTTTTATCTGATAAGTCTTCTCTTTATACAAAAATTCAAATTCTTTTCGTACTCCGTCCTCTGTACGTTGGTTAAAACTCAAATCTTCAAATTCATGATTGTATTGCTTAAAGCCCTTAAAATGAAAGACAACGTCGTCAAAATCGTTAACTGGTATTTCTTTATCAAAAACGGGAATAGAGTAATAGTCTAAACTATCAATCCTCTCTTTTTTCGGACACAAAAATTTCACAGAATCAAGTATATATATATTATCTGATAAATTATCGCAGTAATCAGAACTTACCCGATAGAGCATTAAACCGGACTCATCTCTCGAGAAAGGGAATATCTGGGAAAAAGCTGTTCCGACTCCAATTTCATATCCGTTATAAGAATAATCTATATTCCCAAATCTAAATAGGAAGTATTCTTTATTTTCAGAATCAGTAATATTATCCGTATTCTTATTTTGGCACGATGCAAACAGTGCGACTTGTAATATTAATAAAAATAGTATAAACTGTTTCATAATTATTTGACTACCTATATCAATCAAGACCTTTGATTACTGGTTGATCAATACCTCGAACTTGAGGTATTACACATGTTGCCACATGCCTGACCAATTCTTCTGCCTCTGCTTCGCTTGACAGATAGAGCAGATAATAGATGAATCCCTTCCCTTGCTCATTATCCCAATTCTCAACTCTCAATATAAAATCCCCCTCCCCATCGTCATCATAATCTCCTGATATATATATATATATATGATTCCTATTCAATTTATCAAGGGTTCTGAAGAAGCACTGTTTTTTGTCTCCCACCTGCATAAACAGGCTAATATCGCAGATATATCTGGGGTTTTCCTCATCTTGTCTGTAGTCGGAAGTCAGAATAAATTCCTGTTCTTTATCCGAATACACTATTTTTTTATTGTCAATCAAACTTTCTGGTGCTGTATCTTGATCATAATAGAAAGGATCTATTTTTCGATTGTAATTCTTCAAGCCCTTGAATTGGAAAATTACATCTTTTATATTATCTATACCTAAGTCTTTATCGAAAGTAGGGATATAAGTATAATGACGGCTACTATCTTTGGCTGTTTTGGAATATTTTTTCACTGCTCCTTCCAATTTGACAAAATCAAGCCAATAGTCTCCAAAACCTGCGTAATATAACAAAAGTCCAGAATCGCCGACGTTAAGTGGAAAAATATTAGTTTCCAATCCTGTCCCCGGAATAATTTCGTAATCTTTATACGAATAGGTCTTCTCGTCTAAGTGGAATGTATAGGGAATATCGTTCGTCGCACTTTTATTCTGACAAGAGCTAAATAATGATATATGTAATACCAATAATAATATAATCTGTTTCATAATTATTTCCCTCCCATTATTTGTCTTTGTTCTTCCAATATCGGATTGGTTTCGGTAGGTTCTGCTTCCGGTATGATTAATGTTTCTTTCCATTTCTTTGCTTCCTTTTCACGTTCTTTCCGTTTCTTTTCCAGTTCTTTCTCCATTTTCTCCAGTTCTTTTGGCGTAATATCTTTGTCTTCTTCCTTTGCTACCTGCAGGCAGATTTCTTCTTCCGTACCATAATAGACAGCTTGGTCGTTGATATAGAAACCACCTATACCGTCCTGCATAGCTTTATTATACCCTTCATAGCGGGTTTTCGCCTGATAAGTATATAAACCACCCATTGTTGTTGCTTTATACTCACTCTCATTTGCAATAATCCGTTCTGAAATGGCCATATATTTGTTTGTTTTTTCGTCCGATGGCCACACAGATACGCCATCGTTCGATATCAACCTGATATACAGGATATAACGACATTTTCCAAATAATAGGCTTTTATCATGTTCATTCTCATCGAATATTTCTATTAGTTTACTTTTAAAGTCAATTTCGCATTCTTTATACGCCATTCCCTTGATATTGGTAGGAGCAGAAAACGCATACCGAAAATCCGGCTGAAAGTCTCTTATTGCCCCAAGTTCGACTTCCTTCGCCACAGCAAGGCAGGTTTCCTTATCTCCCGAGAAACCACGCGGGTAGAGTATCATCTTCAGTTCCAAGCGGGTATCGGGTATCGCATCCATATACCGAAGGTCAATTATATGAGGAGCCATATAGTAATATGTTTTATCTTCGGGATTTAAGGTCTTATTTAACCATTTATTGAGAATTGGAAGATATGATTTTGCTTTTTCAGGAAGTCTTAGTCTCACCGACAGGTTAACCATCATATTTATCATCCATCGGTACATTTCGGGGAAGTCGCTGAGGTCTATCTTACCCTTGTCCTTGTTGTAGTTCAGCTCGTCACGGTCGTAAGGCAAGGCGAGTGTCTTGCGGTTATCGACGAGGAACTTCTTATAGCTGTAATGCGACACCTGCTCTATATTGGGGTATTCGATCCGTTTAGAGAATACAACATTATGCAAAAACTGCTCGAAAGGATCCCAGCTAAATAAATAATTCATGATCAGCATAAAAATTCCAACAATGAGTGCAAATATATTAAACATTGCCGACACAAGAAAAACAGCACCCATTATTGCAACTCCTGCTACCATCACCCCCAGCACAATAAAGCCCATGGCTATATTAGCGAGCCCAAGAGTGGTATTTCCGTTTTTCATATAGGTGAATCCGTCCCATATCATCATGAGGGAGTCGTAGACAAGCATACCTATACCAAAGGCTTTGGTCACGGTAAGCCCCTTGCGCAAGAGCCATGTCGCCCGCCCCTTGCTGATACCCAGTTTGGAGTATGCTCTGCGGGAGATACGGGTGTTGTCGAGCGATTTGCCTTCGAGATACGTTGTACGCATTTCGGCACAGATACGTGCAAGGCCTTTGAAATCATCCATCGAGAACTCCTCCGCATCAGAGAAATATTTGTGGAGGGTCGTAGCAATGACTAAAGCCGTATTGCAAATATTCATCACATCGGATATTTGCCCCATGATATCGAAAAATTGCTGCTTTTGAGCACTGTTTTTGACCATTTTCTTGTATTCGAGAGTTTGCTCCAGATTGCTACGATTGATATTGGAGATATCGTAAGTACCAACAATCTTAGTCTTGTTTTTGCCTCCGTTATTGCTTTTACGCGTTTCTCTGATATTGCCTCCTGTCTGCCTGATCAATTCTACGGCTTTGGTGAGATCTTCGGCGGAAAACTCGTCTATTTTGGCGTAATTTTTACACGAATACCTCAATTTTCGGCAGGCTTTGCGCACATTATCTTCGAAATGGCGTATATCATTTTCACTAGCTAATCGCATCATAGATTTACGGTTGACATATGTCAATAGTTCCATATATCCGATAGTAGCAGAGCAAACCATACTCGATAAAGAGCTAAATCTTTCGATATCTCCAAGAGCATTTATAACCTCTACTTTGGAAATCAGTTTCGCATGTACAGCCGCTTGGGCTACCTTTTCGTCAACACCCAAGTATCCAAGTTGGTCGGGCACTGTTTCCTCCATCGTAAGAGCTTCCTTGAGAAAATTTTCCCATTCGTTTTCCGTATCAGCCAGTTCGGGCTGGATAAAGAGTTCTATTTCCCAAGGGAGTTTTGCCAGTATTTTGAGGTGGCTCTGGCATCTTTCCTGCCCGATCGTATATCCATCGGAATTGTTGTAATAATCGACCAACGCATTCTGATAGTAAGCCGACCGTAACATTGTAGCCAGTGATTCGCGAAGCCCTTCTATTTTTTTGCGAAGTTTTTCACGAGCATCATAAGCCAATACTTTTTTGATCTTATCAGGCGATATGCGTTTGATGTATTTTTTCATATCATCATATCGGTCTTCCATCTTTTCGTATGCCTTATCCACTTCCTTGCTCAGGTCTTTTTCCGTTATGTCGTTTTTTTCGCGCTTAATATCTTCCCTTATATTTAGTTTGATATGTTCTTTCTTTGGCTCAGGGTCGGCAAATTTCATCAGTTTTTCGTTGAACAAAATATTATTAAGCACCAATGCACTATCGAACAATGCCTTGTACTGGTCAGGATTTTCGCCCGCAGTATGTTTCTCAAAGTATTCTTTATACACATCGAAACCTTTATTTGCCATCTCGCGATATTTGAAGTCAACAGAATGAGAATTGTTGAGCGAAGCAATAAGGCCACTGAGGATCAGGTGCTCTTTTTCAAGCATATCGGCAATATCATCGGCTGCACCAAACGGATCATTTAACGCAAACGAATACATGACGTTATCATTAGTTGTTGGCGTTACTCCATAGGTATAATAATATCCGGGGTTATCAATATCATCCAATATTTTTGTTTCTTTCTTTTGTTCGTTATCAGATAGAGGGTTATTTCCAAGCCAATCGGCAACATCTATTTTCTGAAATCTTTTCTTTATAGCAGATTTATCGGCCATCATATTCAGTACTTGCTTCCGGCTCCATTGCGTTTCCGAATAGGCAATCCAAACGACATCATCTTCTTTGAATTCTATAAACGTTTTACCTTGCTTTATCGGCTCTCTAGGTGTCGTATCCTCCGGACTGAAAGATTCCCAGACGATAGGGCAAAATAAGGTTGTCCCTTCGGTAGATATATAATATTCGCGCCAATGGTTATCCCGGTTTTCAAATAATATATATAAAAATCCACCACCCGAGCCGAAAGAGAATGCTCCATAGATAAAATTAGCTATGGCTGGAGCCGAAGCGGGTAATTTTTCATCCGTTTTATCAAGAGTGTAACTCAAGCCACAACGGCTAAAGGTAAACGGAATGCCTTTTATCGGTTCGTCACTATCGTCGACGATTGAGGAGTCTGTCGATGCAGATTCCTTTTCAATAGTAAGTACAGACGTGCCTCCCACCGCAGGCATTTCCGGAGAAGTGACCTTGTTAGATACTGTATATTGAAGTAAAACGCTTTTATCACTCATAGCACAAATATTTTTTGTTACTCTTATCAAATAATTTTATCAGAATCTGCAGCTCAGTTTCTTTAGGTTTAGGTTTCCATTTAGCAGTTTTCGATCCATCTATCGAGAATGAGATTTTCCCCTCGATACATTTTTCTTTTACGGTATGGATTTTTTTCTGTTTATCTCCAGTTTGGGAGTAAACCTCAAGAAGCAAATCATTAGCATTCAATCCTTCTAATGTGGCATCTACCTTTATGCTATTACCAGGATTCAATTCTCCTGTAACGGAAGACGAGATATTCAAAATACGAGGAGGACAATCGCCAGATATACATATAGTGTCTGTCGTGATCGTTTTCTTCTTTTTCTTGATACTTATATATGAGGCTTTCAAGTGATAGGAATAAGAACCACTGGTCAAATTATCTATCGTAACTGTATAATTCTCATCCGATTTCTTGGTAATTCTCGATTTTATATCTTTCTTATTCTGAGAGATCAATACCCATTCTATAGTATCATCCAATATATCGCTATGATCTATATCGGGTATCGCGAAAACATTTTCCTGACCTGCTATTAAAACGACTGCCTTCTTTGAAACAGACTTAACTTCTCCCTGCAGATGTTGAATCTTCAATCCCATATCAATTTATTTAGATATAATACCATTGTGAGTATGCTCTGTCTGAAGCATTTCATTCATGTCAACCATTGGGTTTAGCTGTCCTTGAACATCTTCATCTGTATTTTCGAAGTTCTGCTGACACAGTTCGGCTATCTGTCCATGATGAATTATCTCAATACATGGAGTTCCGGCAATAGCACATACAGCTTTACTGCTTTCTAAGATAATGTTTCCACCATTGCTTAGGGTTACCTCTTCATAATAATCCTGCCATTCGGTAATTACTGGCTTACATGGAGGTGGAGGGCTCCCCAGTTTAGGGCATGTTCCGAAACAATTCATTTCAAGCGTCGCCCCGCCAATTTCCATTGTAGTTACAATCAACTTTTTAGACCCTTGCGAATCATTAGCGTACTCCTTATTATGAGATAAGACTTTTATCTTATCGGGAGCACTACCAAACTGACATTTACATGTTGCGCCTTGTACAACTATAGCCTTTTTACTCATAACCTTATTTTTTTATTTTGACTATATGTATATCAATTATCTTTTGATATTCCAAATCAAGTTTTGTATTAAGTTTAATTTCTTCTATTGTATTAAATTCCGGTTCAATAATATAAAGGGCATCATATTCTCCTTTTAAAGGAGATTCTGATGGATATCGATTGTACTCCAATTTATTTTCCAGATCATCAATAGATCTCGTATCAGAAACTTCTCCTTTTATTATTATATTTATATGACCGTTTCGATCCAAATCTTTATGGATTGTTTGTTGTACCGAATATTCGATACCTTCCGTATCAAGAATAAATGGCACATTTATAATATTATTAATTGAATATCCTGATGTATAAGTTTGATATATATCATTAAAATATGCATGGAGAAACCAATCGTTTCGTAAGCTATTTAATAAGGCATCCTCATCTTTTAAAACTTTCTCATTTAGAGATATGTACTTTTCAACAATCTCACCCTCATTATAATTTAAAATTTCTTCTTTTGTTTTATCCCAACGTTTTTGTATTTCTTCAACATTATTAATATCTATAATTCCGTCTTTACGTGTAACTGCTAACTCCAGAGGGTATAATACTGATGCAACTTTTATAGCTAATTCATCGGCTACAAGATCCGGTTTCTGTTTATTTATCTTATAGGTTTCATATAACTTATTTATTTCAAGAAGAAAGACATCTTCTTGTTTCTCAATCCATTTTATTGAAACATGGTATTCTATTTTATTTTCTTTTGGTCCATTTATTAGAAGAAGAGTCACTTTATAAGCAAAAGTTTCGGGGTAGAATTTCATTAACAATGTATTACCATAACCAAATGATACTTGTTGAGATATAGCAACCACTTTAGAAATACTTTCTTCTACCACATTAAGTTCTTTTACTCTATCCCATAATTCAGGTAATAAATAAATTTCTTCCAGATATTCAGGTAAATTATCTTTTATAACATCATCCAGACGACACATATTATTATGGTATCTTTTCCAGATTTCTTCAGCTATACCAAATAATTCTGTAATTACAGTTATAGTATCGGTTTTCTTTACCCTGTATTTTGGATGCGGAGCTTTCATCTTATATCTTTTAATTGTCGAACGTTTTTTCTTACTCTTTTTTATCCTCATCTTATAAAAAATTAAATAGAATCAAAATATGGATCAATATTTTCTACTTATTTTTGTAAATCCTGAGAATTTCTATATCACAAACTTTAATATATTTTTACTGTAAAATATTTACCATAATCAGTATACATTTGCTTAAAGAACAGTATATCTGAATGATTATACAGCTCATAAATATAATAATTGTTACTTTTCCTTGATTTATAATCAATGTCTGAAGAATAGTCAAAGAAGTTTTGCAAAATATTTACATTTATATTTTCAAAATCTGCTTTTATTTTTTTTCGTTCTATATTATTTACAGAGTCAGTTATTATACGAAAATCTATTTTTTTTTGAGGAAAGCTTACTCTTATACGTTCATAACATAAAGCCGAAGAATCCGGTCTGGAAAAAAAGAAGTAAGGATTCTTTCTATTCGACTCATTAATGTAATCTATTCCATCTTCAAAAGATACATCATTCTCATTCCCAACTATAACTAATGTACCGGGATGTTCATTTGAGAAATCAAACAAATATTTAATATAAGAATATTCATCTCTGAATTCAGGATATACATAATATGTACAATTATATACATCTTGCAAATGATAGATATGCGGTTCTTTATTCGACCTATTATAAAGTGTATTTCGAATAGCAAAAGCTATCGCAATAAGACAAATAACAACAAATAAGGAAATAATAATCTTTTTCATCTAGTCGCTTGTCCATTTATCGTTAAAATATTCTCCGATTTATAGATTATTTCAGTTTCGAATGGTCGATATTTATTTCCTGAACCAAAATAATGCTGTAACATAAAGAATGCATTAAGAGAAGGAATATATCCTTTTAAATATTTCGTTTTCTGTAACTGAAATTCTGAATGTGCTGCATTTGATGTCTGTTCAAAGAGGGCTTGCTTTCCGAACCAGTTTTGTTTCTCTCTCTTTTCTGCAAAAATTTCATCAAAAGATTTACCTTGATAAATGTCTCCCCAATCAGAACCATACCAGTCTCCTATATACATTCTTGTTTCTACTTTATATGTATTATTAGTTATTTCCCTTATATCCAAGTCTACTTTTATAGTTTGCGTTCCTCCCATTAAACCATAAAATTCGTGTTTACCTTCTCGTACAGAACGAACGTACATTTCTCCTATTTTTGAAAAATTGGGAGTGATAGTCCATTTTTTATCTCTAAATAGTTTTTCTATAGCTGTCTTTTCTATCGTTTTAATATCATGCTTCTCCAATATCTCTTTTATTATCTCCAAATAATTATTGAAATACTGTTTGAAAACCTGGTTAAAAGCTAAATCTTTTGATATTCGAGTATTTTCATCAAAACTTATTTTTTTTCCTCCTCCAGTATAAAAGTTTTCTATTATAAGATCAGCTGTATCCTCTTTTAATACATCTCTTGTACCCAAGTTTAATGCGCCTTTACCTTCGTACAACAATCGAACATTTTCTTCCGTTTCTTTTTTTAATCGGTCTATTGTATCAGCACCTAATACTCCTGCCATATCATGGCTGCTATATACATCACGCCGGTTCTTCTGTATACCGGAGATAGAATCATCATTTATTTGTAACTGTCCCCATTTCTTTGTCCCCTTATATTGAAAACCTTTAGCACCAGCACCTAAGAGAAGACTTACTTTATCGGACGGAGAGTCCAAATATGCATATAGCAGCATATGTTCATAAGTAAGTTCTCTTGCATATATGTAGCAATTTTGAGTAGAATCAAATACCCCTCTTCCTTGAAACGAAAAAAGCTCTTCTTTTATCTCCACAATTTTGTCTTTTTCCAACTTTCCCCATTTTGCCTTCGGAGGAGCGAAAGTAATTTGATCCGGAGATATTGTATCTGTATAAGCTTTAAATATGTACTTATGACCTGCAACAGGATTCTCTACCTTATCTCCTTGTTGATCAAAAGGTCCCTCCAGTTTCACAATTAATAATTTCTTTTTCTCAGGAGGTGGCGTATATGTTCCAAATTGAATCGATGTCATAATATCACTCTTTGTTGGCTTGTAAAACAATTTTCTTATTACAATTCAATGATAGGTTCTCTTTTGTAGATTCGATATAATCATTTCTAGCATTTTTTGAAGGCTCGTTCATTTATAGACATAAATAACCATTCTTTGACCCTCTATTGAATCTTTTGAACTATTCATTAATTTATTATAATCACAAATCTTCACCATTATTTTTTGTTTTTCGTACACGACGAAACCTCTTATAGTATCAACAGTATTATGTTTATCAATAATAATATTTTCGTCTCTTCTTAACTCCACACAATAATTTTTCATTTTTTCATCAAATCTTAAATATCCTTCTTTATCAACTAAAGCATATAATATAAAACCTTCAGAGCCACTTTTATAAAAATATTCGGCACAACCATCTACATTATAGAATGTCCTATTTTCCATTACTCCTTTCACATCGTTAATTTCTATTATTATATTTTCAGAATAATTACCATCAACAAAAATCATAATTTCGACTCTTTCTACTATTTCTTTAATATTTGCCTGATTTAGTAATAGCTCTTTCTTTATTGATTTATTCTGAACACAACTAGAAAAAAGAATTATATTAAAAAATATGTAAATAAAATACTTCATCAAGGTAAGCATAAGTTATTTTTTCACCTTCTTCATTAACCCAATAGCCCTCAATTATTTCTGTTTTTTTTCTTCAGCTTCCTCATTCTTGGGAGGCGTATATGTTCCAAATTGAATCAATGTCATAATATTACTCTTTATTACCTTGTGAAATACTCTTTACATTATTTTCTTTTCAAGCTTTAGTCTTACGAAAAAAAATAAATTTAAAAAAGAAAAACAATATGAATCCTATCAGTATATTTATAAAAAAAGAAATTGGATTTGTTCCATATTGATGTGTACTTTCTACTTCAAGTCTGTAATAAAAAATAGGATAACCTAATGAAAATTTATAATTGGCTGTTATCATATTGAATAAAAATGAAGTAACCAAATATCCTCCAAAAGTGATAAAATACATCAATATATATACAGTTATTTTTTTATAGTTAAATTTTCCCATGTTTCCTTCTCTTTTAAATAATCTCCTCCTTCATCATACTCTCCTCTTGTATAATAATAAACTGGAAGTATTTTTCCATCGGCAACTGTTCTTAAATATACTTTACTACCCCAAACATTAAGAATAGTTTGATCAAATTCTTTTGTGGAATAACTCCCTCCAGCACCACCTGCTAATCCTCCTGAATGCAATACCATTGGCTGCAATGATAAAAATGTTTCTGCCCAAGGTAAACTATTACAACCGTAAAATGCAGCAACACTAGCATCTTTATCAAAATTAAAATTAATATCTTTCCACGCTTTTTTTTGAAGCTGTCCTTTATCAAAAGGATCACCTGTTTCTTGGAACAAGTCAAGAGTATTTGCTTCATCATAATTCCCTACAGGTCCATTCGCAGAGCCACAATGTCCAAATACACTAAATTCATATGTTTTTCCGTAGCCTTCTTTTTGAGCTTTCTTTACTTCTGACTCAACAATTTTCTTTAAATTTCCTAGATTACCATCTGTTATATAAATTAACTTGTCTTTGGGATATTTTTCCTCAATTTCAGCTTTTCGTGTTTTTGCCGAATCATAAATGTCACTCCCTCCATCTAAATTTAATACAATTCTAACTCCTCCTTTTTCCTCTTTTACTACTTCTTCTTGTGGTGGCGTATATGTTCCAAATTGAATCGATGTCATAATATCACTCTTTGTTGCCTTGTGAAACAATTTTCTTATTGCAATTCAATGATAAATTCTCTTTCGTAGACTCTATATTTACACTCTCTGCATACTTTATCAAGCTACCAGAATTAGAGGTATATTTATCATTCATCTTAATAATAAGATTTTTTGCACGTTTATTTATTGCCATAACTAATTATTTTAGAACAGATTACTTTTTTCCGCACTATTTAATAAGACTGTTTTCCCACTTTGTAATGTCATATTCTCTTTAGAGCTAAAAACTGTAACTTGCTGCGCGACTTCATTAGATGCCTTAGAATTTCTCTTATAATCTTTCTCTATCATCTCAGTTTTATTATCAGCCGTTTCTGTAATATCCCTGCTTGCCGTCTGATTAATATCTCCACCCGCAGTTTCATCAATATTCTGTCCAGCATCTACCGATATATTTTCACCTGCAGTCACCGAAATATTTTTACCCACAGTAACATCCATATTCTCACCCACAATAATAGTCATATTCTTTGGCGCATTAACAGCAATATTACCATCGCCATCCATATCCCAAGTATTACCACTGGGATCTTCGATATGTAAAGATTTTTGATCGTCATTGAAGACGATTTTTATACCACTGCGTGTAATAATACTCTTTTCCGCATTATTGGCTCCGCCTCCCGTTCCATTCTTTCCGTGAAACATCGATCCCATTACATATGGCAGATTAGGGTCTCCAAACTCAAAACCAACCATTACCTGATCTCCCTGTTCAGGGACGAAGACCATTCCTCTATTTGTTTCGACCGCATCGCTCGATCCGGCACTTGGTGTCATTACCCTAAGCCATACTTCGCTCGCCCGATCTTGTGCAAACGGGAACTCCACTCTTACGCGTCCTTGCCCCTGCGGATCATCATTACGAATAACTGTTGCCCTGATGGATTCCGCAATAGGAGCTTTCACTCCGGCAGTAGGTAAGAATTTAAGGTCTGCTGGTATTCCTTCAAATTCGCAATTATAAGTAAAACGGCCATTTACAGTATGCTTTACCTTGGTTATGCGATATGTTCCTAAATCACTTGCATCCGGCATATTGGAAGGCATCTCGATTGTCAATAAACGTCCTATACGGGGAGCACATGTTTTAGCCTCTCCCTGTATATATACTGTTTGTGATGCATTACTTACTTTTTCATGGCCAACCAATTCTGTCAAAGCCCCTATATCATCTACAGATATACTTAACGGTGCTACAATAGGGCGTTTCTCTGTTAACTCCCGGCTTCTTTCCGCAGCAGATTTTACATATTCATCAGCATCATCAATACGCTCGGGAGCATCTTGACTGATAGTATCATCATTTTCCGGCAAATATTGATAACGTTTAAAATTATTGGCCAATAGTTTCGAACCAAACCTGAAACTTGTAATTTCCTTATCATATGTAACCTTAATAGGTTCCCACTCCCTATGCGTACCAAATACAAGATCCATTCCTGTATAATACAACGTTTCACCCGTGATAGAGGATAAACGTCGCAAGAAATCCCAATCACTTTCCTGGTACTGCATCAAGAAACGTAACTGACCATTATAAACAGGGTTGTTAACACAAGGTAGCCGGTCTTTTTTATTGATAATTCCCTCTGTGACTTCTTCAAATACACGTTGAAGGGTCATATCACAAAATATATCGTAGCGTTC
Organism: Dysgonomonas sp. 25; assembly: GCF_010501075.1. GTDB lineage: Bacteria > Bacteroidota > Bacteroidia > Bacteroidales > Dysgonomonadaceae > Dysgonomonas. Next base: position 68,573 of record NZ_QVMN01000009.1, on the reverse strand, counting down.
CCCTCTCTCCAACAAGATCGTCGGGCTGTTTCCTGATAATACCAAATAGCCATGCTTACCTTCATTTCCCCAATGGTGGACATCGCTGATAATCCCTCTGAAAACATAAGCATTCGCATTATCATCACCTTGTTGTATCTCTATATCCAAAAAACGTCCTATTAATTTCATATGTTCCAACGGATTTCGCATAAAATCATGCTTCATCCTGTCATAATCCATTACAACCGTGAAGGTATGATGTTCCGAAAAAGACTGCTCGAGTGTGAGGTTTTCATAATCGACCTGATTTCCTTCAATATATACAAAAGCACTTGTTTTTATCTTTTCATCCTGTGAATATCCTGCTGCCATATCGTTTTAGTTTATAAAGTTTATAATTTTGTATTTATTCCCAAATATGCAGTATGCCCTTTTCCTGATAACCTGAATTTGGCATGGGTATCGAACAACTTATAATTTATATTTTTGTTCCTGTCAAAAGGTATAAGCATATCTATCAATCTTGTCAATATTTGCTTGTTGGAACCGTTTGATTGGAATGATTTCATTTCTTCCGTACTTACCGGTCCGATAGTAATATCCAAATCCGGATTACTACTTTCAACAGATCTGCCCAATACAAAGTTAACGCCCAGCTGACATTGACCTAATCCGTTTTTTTCTCCTGGTGAAAGTTTAAGCCTTGATTTTTGCCCCTCCCGGATACTTACAGGACAACCGAGAATAATACCCATTGCTGTTGCCATTTGGAAATAACTTTGTAATATTTCCGGTATGGATGGAACTATTCTGATAAATAACAAAGCCTGTTTAAGAGTCATATATTGCAAAATATGCCACTGTTCTTTGAATATCTCACGCAAATTATCGTGAATATGGGCTTTATCAAATTTCAATTCATATAACTGTGCATCAACAAGTACCTGATCTATTGCGATCTCAAAGGGTTGAAAAAAATGACGGGCTTGATTCTCCTCATCTCGCTGGCTTCTGATCTTCGAAATAATATCTTCTGCATCACGCTGATGCATACCACTTTCGGGCTGATGAAAGATACCTTCCGGCAATGAATCATATATGCCAGATCTGTTCGTATAAACATACAGATATTCCAATAGATCATAGTTCGAGTAGATATATCCAATCTTATGAATATCTTTCGAAACATTACGCTTATTTCCGCGTTGGCGTACAATTACAGTTCTCTCTTCATCCTGTCCGTTTTCAACCAACCCTGCAACAATAGCCTCAGTCTTGAAATCCGTATCAAGTGTATTGAGACTTTCTATTGTATGTACCTTATTTGTTTTCATCATTGTAATTTTAAAATCAATCTAAAATTGTCCAACCACCTTTGGCGGAAGATGTCGTACTTTGATGTACCCTTTCGGAGACGATAATATTTTCTTTATGTTGTCCGATATATTCAAGTGTACTTAGTTTCATCCATAATTCAGATATTATTCGTAGGAAACTCTCTACTTGCAACATTACAGAACGAATACCATGGTGTTCATAGATAATACTCAGTGTGCCGGAAAGTAGTTCTTCAAACGAGCCGGGAGTTATATCACTCCATTCATAAAAGTATTTCAGCAACTCCTCTTTTTCTGTTTTATTGATATAGTTTAAACTGGAAAAACAAATATGAGATAATGTAGAAAAATAATTAACGATTTCAACCGGTGCAGCATCTTTTCCCATATTTCTGTATCGAAAATAGATGGAAGCAATATATGACATCATATTCTCGCACACAGAACAAATATGATTAGCGATTGGTGAATTCTGTGTCCGATTACGAACTTTGGCAATAATTAGCTTGGATGCACGCTCGATATCATTCAGATAACTTCCAAAACACTCGTAGTAATGCAATAGTTCAGAGTGGCTACTGATACAAGTACATGGAGGAATGTAATTTGTATCCACTTCAAAATGTTCTCCCCGCTGACGGATGCGCCCAATAACCAAATGGTAAAAACCGAGCTGCTCATTGTTGTTCTTTCCTTGTGGTACAATAGAAATCTGATAATACTCACTTACATCCGGATGACGGGGAGGAATTTCTTCATTAGGAATACCTGTTGGAATCCGTTTATAAGGATCAACCGTCAGTATCACATCCCAATATTGTACATCAGAGCCCCCTTTTTCATTGTTATCTCTATCCAGCGAATGAGTGTAAAGCAGATAATTATCCTGAGGTGGATTGTATGAAATACGGCATCCTTCGGAAGTTATTGCATTACACCGCCAAAGACGAATTTCGACTTTTCCTGTAACACGTTCACTAATATCAAATTCTGATGAATCATATAGCTTATTTGGAGATGGTAAAAGACCATAGTTATAACTTGTCAAATATGTCTGTTGCATATCACAAAGGCGATCTATAAAATAATTTTCTGTCTGCTCCAGATGTGCTGTATTCACATCCATCGCCTCTGTCCAGTTTACCAACCGATATTCATGTTTTTTTTCTTGCATTATATTTGATTATTATTGGTTTACAAATTCTTTTTCAAAGAATATTCTTCATATTTAGTACGTTTTCCGATAATCACATTCCGTTCTTTTATCTTATTCTTTGCAAAAGATAATTCAGGGTCTATATACTTTCGACGCCCTAAGATTGTACTGCTTGTATAAAATATCCAACCATAAGAATTCTCGTAATCTGTATATATAATAGGATTTTGCGGTGATTTTTTATTATAGTTATCAATAAAGACTTTAAACCAGATTCCAAAAGGGATCTCTTCTGATGCTTTCGCCTTGATATTGAGGGGTTTTATATCTGACACTTCTTTTGTAAGTTCCAATTCGACAACAATTATCCTGTTCTGATCGAATGTTTCTATGTCAACTCCCGGCTTTTCTTTTAGGTAAGACCATATTTTATATATTTCCAAAGGTATTTCCATAAAACTCCGGTATGCTTTCCGAAAAAGAGTCGGAAAGATAAAAGGTATCAGGCATGTACAAGCCCATAAGCCATATTGAAGTTCATTACACAGATTAAATATCAATGAGAAAAGTGCTGCTGCGACAAACATGGTGATAAATACAATAAGAAACTCAACATAGTAAGGCTTATCATTTACTTCTTTTAATACTTTAGGCAGAAGTTTTAGATTATACCATCCCAAAAACAAATATATTAACTGTAATAAGATATAGAAATGGGGCATAAACCAATAATCAATAAAGCCAAATACACCGGGTACGGCTAGTACTATACAGGAAAGTAAGAAATAGAATATGACTTTTTTATTGCTTAAAAGCTGATTTTTTTTTGCAACAAACATCATTACAATTCCTAATACAATACCAATGACAGGTAATAAAATGTAAGTCAGTATAAATTCTGTGGCGACTAGTTCCATATTTTTACTTTATAAATAATTTCTTAATCCCATCATATTATAAATATCCTGTAACGAAAGGTAGCTGGCGAATGTGCCTGTAATAATTCTTTCAAAAATTGCCTTTCATCCGCACTTATACTTTCTAAATGGGAGTCTGTTATTTGTATATAAACATCTGTTGTCTGTAAAAAATCGTTTGTTTTGTCAGGGTTTTCCTCATATCCATTCTTTATTTCAATACCTTTAATAGCTTCAGGTAATTCTTTCTTACAAAAAGAAATAATATCCGATTCTGTTACAATTAGCGAGCTTTTTGTCAAAGATTTTTTATATTGCGCTGTTTTTATGTCAGCTATAGAAGATGAATGCCCCTTTGTCACAGGTAAAAGTGAGTAAATACTACCCGGGAGTACTGTATTATCTGAATCAGAGTAAAAAACAGCTCCAGCTCTCATTCCATTGGCTATCTCATAGTTTATTATCCAATATTCTAAAAAATATATTTCCTGCTCTGAATTTTGGTCGACAAGGATGTAGTTTTCTATGTTATAATTTCCGTTTATATTTCGGGCTGTTTCCTTTAAATTTCTCAGAACTTTACCCATTTTAAGGCGAACCTGTTTCAGATCGCTTTTTATATCTTTACGATTACGAAAAAATGACGAGGACTCTCCACTCAGCTTGTGAATAGCATTGAAGAGGAATTCCCCGGCATCCCTACTGTTGAAACGCTCAAATCCTCCGTGACGAAGCGAATATAAATGAAATATACTGTTTTCGGATTCTTCAATAGGAATATCATAATACTGATGTCCAAGAGAATCTGTCAATGAACAAATCGACAAAAAAGATTCATTGGCTCCTGTACGTAATGGAATAACCGGAAATACTTCGTTTACCTCACATGTTTGATTAATAAGCTCTTTACATGTAACAGGAAATGTGTTGATGCTAATTTGTAAAGATTCAATTATATCTACAGGCAAACTTGCCGGACAATTTACCGATATCCAGAGAAGCGGTTTCGGTATATTTTCATACAGCGTATCATCAAATTTTTCTTTCAAGTAATCTGGTAATATTTCTGTTTTATCTGTTACCGGAAAATTATTATTTATAGATAAATAATGAGGATCATACAATGTTTTTATCTTTCTGTTTATTCTGTTTGAGTTATCAAAGGATGAGTAGAATTCCAGAACCTTATTTTCATGTATATTTTCCATCACACTAATACCTCTTTGTAATTGTAATTCTTGCCCTTTAATCTTCCAATCAGCCTGCACAAATTCTCTCAAAAAAGTATCCTTCCCCTGTGTAGCTGATAGGTTAAGGTAAAATGATAAACCCTCCAAGTTAGTTATGGTATGGTCCAATTCCATTCCAAACCAAAATGTATTATCAGGAAAGGAACTTTTCGATTTACTGCGAGCTAATAGTTTTTTTGTCCCATATGCTTCTATGGAATAGAATTGTCCCTTATAAACAAAGTATTTTATGTCTCCCTGATAGATAGATGTATTACATACGGGATAGAACGATAAACGGCGACGTTTCCCATCATAAGTACGGTCGCTATAAAACGGCATTCGGGTTGTTATAGGGAAAGAGGATTGGGATGGACTCGCATGCAATATCGTATGGGAAGGAAAAGAAGTGTGCTCTATATCTGATACCAATGTAGAAGAAAGTTTGTCAAGAATACGGTCTTCCATCCTTTCTATTTCCCCTGATAACCGATAGATTTCTTCACACAAAGACTCCAGAAAAAGATTACTGACAGGATCAATAGTGTCGGTTTGACCCAGCCCATAGTATCCGGCAGCAAAATGCCATATGCGATCCTTTATCGCTTGCTTATTTTTATATGTTTCTGACATAATTATCTATTCTGTTGCTAATGGCCCCAAATACAACGCGTATTTAAACTCGCAACGATTATTTGTTGAAACAATCAGGCTATTAACCAGTACAGTTACTTTCTTTTTTATTGCTGTTGTTTTCATCAGCTTATCTTCTCTGGCAACCTCTTCTATATGAATAGTTACAGATATATCTTTTAGTCTCGGCTCAAATTTTGTAATTGCTTCTTTTATATAGCTTTTAAAATCGCTTTCCCATCTTTCACGGGATACGACCCGCTCAAAGTCCATGTCCCAGATATGGCAACCATAGTTCTTATCAAACTTATGTTCTCCCGGACAAGTCGTTAAAAGTAATTCTACATGTTGGTCGATGGATTCAACTTCACTACACATTTGAGGCTCGGCTCCATTCTCTCCTAACAGGGCTTCAAATCGGATAGGCAGTTTATAACAGGTTTTATCCATGAGTATATTTCTTTTTAATGTTTACGCGAAACAGAGTTCAACGGGCTGCTGTCAAAACGGCTGACCCTGCGTTTAGGTTTGATCGGAGACCAGTTGCTTCTTCTTACCTGCGCTCCGTCGTTTATTATTTTCCTGAACTGTTCCAATGTATTATAATTGGTTACTTTCAGATAATATATATTATCTTCAAACGTCCCTTTCAAACGGCATTCGTATATAACAACCAGATAGTTATATATTTTATATTTATTGTTATACTTTGATGTTTGCCCGGTATCCAAAGGATACATATCAAGCAAGCATAATCCTATTTGAAGTTCTGTTTTGGTTATTTCGTCCTTTTTATATTCTTCCGGTTGCTTTATTACAAAGCATCCTTTATTTGTTAATCCATTGGAATATACATCTATTTTCTGCACCGTTCCCCAACCTTCAACATCTCCTGTATGCCAGATATCAAGTTTCAGATAAAGGTAGAAATCGGATAATGTATACATGGTATGAATTAAGAATTACAAATGATGAATGATAAATTAATAACTGGTCACTGATTATAACGTTTCCACTTATTCTCAAAAACCTCTTTATCTATCTGAAGATGGCGAGGTGAAATAACAAACGTTGTCAATACTCCTGATCCCCCAGGTGACATCACTTGCTGGAAGCTGATGCAATAGGCATCTTTAAATGACATTTGCATCAAAGCCCCTTCGGTAATTTTTTCTTCATTTGCCAAGAAGCGGATTTCACCGCCCTGTTTTTCAAGGGTATTCATCATCCACGCAAATAATTCTTCTTTCGGTTCTTCACTGATAGTAAGCATCAGCAAACCTCCATAAGTATCTCCATCCGGTTTGTTTTTATCATTTATATCCTGCCTGAAATCCAGATCAAATTCTTCGAGGATATAGGTATGCCCTCTATGGATAAAATGGACAACCATAGCCGGTTCTTTTTTTCCGGCATATAGCTTTCCTTTTCGTATCCTTGAGAAGAATCCTTTCAGCATTGTATCGTTTTGGTTTGTTCGGATTAATGAAAACGGTTTTTGTACTCCATTTGCCCAACTATTATACGCTGAGCATTGATTGTCAGAAGCAAAGTCACGTTACGGTTTGCATCCTCACTGGGTTCGTAATGCATCCGAAAACTAATACAGCGTGCTTCTTCGAAATAGATCTTACCCATCGATTCTTCATATCCATCATGTATGGCTATTTCACCATTGCATTTCCGATACCCGTCAAAAACCCATGATAATAGCTCGGGAGTAGGAAGCATAGGTAAAGCAACACGAATATTTCCGCCTAATACGTCTGTCCGCACTTCACCTTCTTTGGTTATCCCTTTGTTAAAAGAATAATCGCAATGAAGGACATCATAATTCTCAAAATATAAATTTTGTGTATTATCCTTGCTTGGTTTTCTCAGACGCAATGTTGCTTTACCATCCATTTCCTCTTTTGTTATATTACAATTTGTCGATATGCTAATTAGCTCCGCCGAACGTTGTTTTGATAATTAATATACTAATTTGCTAATTTTCAAATATGCTAATTAAAAAATCGAACTTGTCCACTCTTCATTATTGTTGTTCCACATCCGTATTCCAGGTATTCTCCTCTTCACCTTTTGTTCCGTCCAGTTTAATAACAAAACTCTTAGCAGGGAAGAACGGAGTGATATGGATATCCAGATAGATACGGTCTTTTTGATTCGGATCACGCATAAAGCGAACAATCTTGAACTTCTCGATCAAACGGTCAGGGCCTTGCACGCCATCCAGGAATTTAATAATTTGTGCGCGTAAGTCTTTTTCTGTCTTAGTACTCCAATTTTCAAATGCACGACGATTCAAGAAGTCAAACAAAACTTTCATAATATAGTCGAATACACGCACAACCGAATATGTTTGTAATCCAAGATTATCTCCATTGAATAGTGTTTTTCCTGAGAAAGCCATCACTTTTCCATATTCATTGACCATCGGTATCAATCCCATCTTATCAAGTTGTGAAATTTCACTTTTCTTCAATGGGAATGCAACACTTTCTACTTCATTGATACCTCCGTATTTCTTACCGGCTGTAATCTGAGACATTAGTGTGCTATATACTTTCCCGGCTAATGCTGCGGCTGGCGATACATGAAGGTCCTGTTCTTCACCGAGTTCATTATATTTTCCACGTCCGATAAGCCAGTTACAAGCCATACTGGTATTGGCTTTGAATGCATCGGCACTTGCCAGATTGGCCGTATAGAACATTTCCACAACATCATCAGGTTGATCCAAGTCCATAAAGTCGGTATACAAAAATGCTTTATTGTCGTAAGCAATCTTAGACCACTTATCCAATACTTTTGCACTTCCCAAATAGCCCGGAATAACCAATAGAGAATAGTTTTCTCTTAAATCCAGTTTATCATAATTTTGCTTCAATTCATTTGCTACATGATCGATAAAACGTGAATTGTCTAAATCAGTTATTTGTTCCGGAGATGCGTTAACAATAGAGATATTCTTTAGTTTTTCCTCTTCTGTATTCTTATAAAAAAGCATTACATTACGATATGATTTTTCCAAGTCATATACAGCTTCGACAGCCTTCAACTGGTTATCTTTTAACAGCTCTGATGCTTTTTCCGCACTTTCTTTGGATTTATCCAACATCTCAGAAACACTACCTGATGAAGATAGTAGCTCAATCCAAAGGTTGATATTACTCTTTAGTGCTTCTCTTGATGCCTTCTTATCGTTATCGTTTAAAAATGCTTTCTTTCGGGCTGCCCGTTCCGGGTTCATCGAGGCAATACCTTCTACCGACGATTCAAGGAAACTAAAGCCTCCGAACTTAGCCAGTTTATTGACTGCTTCATTTAACTGTGCTTTTTCGGCTCCTTTCGCGGATTTGGATTTCTCAACTACTGCTGATTGTTCTTTTACTTCTGCCATTTTATTCTCTTGTTGTTTTGTTATTCTGCTTCGTTTAATTCCACCAGTATTTGCTGTAGAGCTTCAATCATAGCTTCTTTGCTCTCGGCATTTTCTAAAGCCCGTTGCAAGACTTTATTGGAACGTAATTGCTTAACAAGGTTTTCAAAAAAGTTTTTTTCTGTACTGATTCCTTTTAAAAATTGACTTTGTTCTGTCATATTTTTTACTGAAAAATCACCGACTGTATTGAAGTGGAATTTTTCGGTTACAGGCTGTCCTTCCGCATTTTCAAATTCAACTTCTTTCTCCGGCTTGTAATGGGCAAAGACTTGTTCGATAGTAGTTAAACCCTTTACCACTTCCGGATTGACAGGCTCTTCGGCTGTCAGTTTCTCGATTAGCAAGGTTTTGTTTTCAGGAATAGCAGCAATCGCCTCCGATACATCGGGTTTGACCTCGTTCCCGCCTATTTCATAATTGTTTATCATTGAATTATTTATTTAGATTTAATAAAAAATAGTTATCTTTGAAACGTGTTCGGATATATTAAAAGAAAACCGGTTGGTACTTTTATAGCATCAACACTTCTTTTATCCGGATGTTAACAAGAAAGCAGGGCGGAGAGATTCTCAAGATCTTTGCTGGAACCGGAGAAATCCACTCCGCATCTGCTTCATTTTTAATTTGCCGGCCAGTTTTGTTCGATCTGAGCTCCTCCCATCTTAAGAACCTGAGCTGAAACTGTAAACTTCAAAGACATAGGTCTTGAACCGACTACATCGATCGATTCTTCGAATGCGATGATATAACCGTTTTCAAAAGTAAGCTCTTTCATTTTAGCTTCCTCATCACCTTTTTTGAACACGACGCTCCCTGACACAGGCTTATAAGACGATGCCATTGCTTCCAATATTGACGTATCTTCTGTCGATTCGACATGGATTGTCACTTCTCCGCCGTAAATGTCAGACGATGGACGGCCTTTTGAATCTCTGTCTCTTTTTAGGGAATAGCTGCAATCAAGTACGTCGAACTCTTTGCCTCCAAAATTTAATGTCGCTGTAAACGCCATAGGTTGTAAAATTTTAATTGTTAATAATATAATAGTTATATAAAGTGCTTACAGACACAAATACAATAAGAATTTGATTTTTTAGTTTTGTAAAACAATTTCTAATCTGTTTATGTTATATGTATGCACATTTATTTTAAGCCCTTTGGTATTAATATATTAATAGCTCAAGTAATTTTGGGAATTTACATCCATATTTACAAAAATATTTAGATCAAAAAATATTTGATAATTGAATGTGTAATCCCGTATATTTCCAGTGATAAAGTATCCTCTTTTGGGTACAAACCTCCAAAAGCAAAGGAAAGTAAAATTTTGTTGTCAGCATCCGATTTTTAATAGTTTTTTCTTAAATATTTTTAATAAACAGTTAATATACAGATTATCAAACACAAACATTAACAATTCATTCTTCAAAAGAAATTCATACAGTATTTTCTCTATAAAAACAATACCCAACATGCAAAACACAGTTTTTATTTTTAACATATGCTCATTATTAGATATTTACATTTTCAAAATATAGTTTTTTTTTACTTATATAAACATTATAGCAACCGGTTTATAAATATTTACAGATAATATAATGAAGGGAAACAATTAAATTTAAAACTAACAATCAGCAGTTTACAAAAAAAGCATCTTAATTCCTTCCCTAATAGATATTTTTATTAAAAAAATAAGAATAAAGAATATGTCTCTTGTCATCAGGATGAATTTTAGTATGTTTTTTTGTCTCAGGATATGGTAATCTATTCCATTCTTCTTGTGATACTCCAACTTGTATCTCGTAGTAGCACCAAACAATAAAACTATTATCCCATACTCCCTGAAATATCGTTCCCTTGTACAATTTCATAAATTCATCAAGTTCCTCCTGATTGCGAAAAGCCAGTCCGCTACCGGAATATAAATAACCGTCTTTTTTCCAATTTTCCTCTGAATGCTTATCTAAACGAATCCTCCGCCACTCTTTAGTTGAAAATTTTCCATACAAAGCATTCGGCTGAATATATTCCCAAACACTGACCTCTGCCTTAAAATGAACAGCTCCGCCTCCGCAAGCCCCATTCCAACCCCAATCACAGAACTCTTTCTCCTCCTTCCCCACATATTTCAAAGCTTTGGGTGGAATATGCAGCCATCCGCCGCCACTGGTATTACACCTTATTCCATTTTTATCACCGCTCGGATAGATAAAAGGAACGTAAGGTTGTTCACAGACTTCGAAGCCGCAATCATCCAATCCTTCCAGATGGGCTTCGTGGTAATAGTCTCCATGTCTGGTGGTCAAACGGATAATATCCCCGTTCCTGGGATGCTTGCTCGAACGGCTACCTTCAATAAGACTGACATATCGATTGGCTTTATCCACATCGTATTGCCTTACACCATGCTTTAAATGATAAGAGCCATTCAAGGGGATAAGGTTCGCTATATTATATTTGTCCTGATGGATATTATTATTACCTATAAAATTTTTATTCTTCGGATAAGGTCTTTTAAAACCATGCGGATAATCTCCATGCTGGCATTCATTCCGATAAGCAATTCGTTGACGTTTTTTGACTTTAGGTAAGTCTTTTATACGTAACACTACCCGGCTATTAAAATCCTTTTCGCAATTATAGCACCGGAATGGGTTCTTTTTTTGCATCGATTTGCATACCGGACGCCCGCACATAGGGCAAAATCGTCGTGTTTTCATTTTTATAGGGATTTTGATTGGGTTGTTTCTAAATAGTGCATGAAATCCATTGAATGGCAGATATGATGTTTTTCTTGATTCCGGTAGCTTAAATCCCCGGCACTGATCAGGTAACCATGAGCATTCAGGTATAGATAATCGGAAACTTCATCCTCATATAAGGATATATCATTCTTTATCGGTTCATATCCTATCTGGCTGCGCCCCTGCTTTATTAATGGAACTCCTTCCGGGTTGTTTACCCTATACCTGTTGGAAAAAAAAGGGTATCTGGATAGTTTATCATAAACTGTTTTTCGATGGGTATCATCATGGTAACAATCATTGCTCATTTCCAACATACAGTCCAATTCTGCCGGATTCGAGTCTTCGTCCTGATAGTCATATAGCTTTGAACATATTGCTATGAAATCATCACTCATAGATGTCTTTGAACCGTTAGTTATAATCTGAAATTCCCGCACAGGGATTTTTCTGCGTTTTAATTGCAACAGGATAAATTTGATAGTTTCTATATTCATAGACGGTTCTCCGCCGGTCAGGTTCAGATAGCCGATTTCTTTAACATACCGAAGAATATTAATGATATATTCCGGTTTTATGTCGATATTTTGAGCCGCACCTCTCATACAATGGCGACAGCTCATATTGCACCGGCGTGTGATCTCTATCGACATCCGGGGTATTTTTACATTTTTCATAGCTTAATATTGTATTTAGCGAATACGCTTAATATCTGCTTCTTTGTGGAATTCTTCTTTAACTTGGAGAGATCTTCATAAAGGTTCAATGCATCTTGCATTTTCTGCACATTCTTATTTCCAAATATTGTTGCAATTTCATCATTCCAGGGTTTATCAGGACATGTGTCCCTGATTATGCCAAATCCGGAAGTATTATGTCCCGGTTTCTGCTTTTCTTCATAGATATAGCGTTGTCCCATAATTATTATATTTGTTATCTGTTTATAAAAGCTTGTCTCCAATCGTCATCCGAAAGGTTATCTTCATAGCCGAAGGATTCCACATCGGTACAGCCTTCTTTAAGCATCTTGATTTCCTTGTCTGTAATAATAGTAGCCTGATGGTCTACCCAAACAAAGGATTCTATGGTAGCATGAGGCTCATCATCGGAACTTCTGATATCATAGGTATAAAGATTTCCAGGGATACTTTGCCTGTCGACTCGCATCGGTGTATATAATGCTTTTAAACCATTGATTGTAACAGCTTCGAAATCTTCTACTTCATCAAATTTTATTGGTTTCATAATGTTCTTTTTTTAAAGAAAAATCCGGACTATAAAGCCCGGATAAATGATTTTTTGGTCTATACTAATTAAAGACCGTAGATTTTACTAATCAATTCGTGTATTTCTAAATCTACAGTCTTTTCCCATGAGAATGGATAGCGCTTCTCACTTCGGTACTCTCCGTCTATTTTTTCTTGTTGTTCGGTTATAATAACTTTCCCATTTTCATCGACAACCTGAATAAGCATATCTGTACGTAAAGGACAATTTGGTTCTTCCCAATCAGGGGTTACTGTAAGCCATTCTACTCTATCGTCACTCCTCGATTCCATACGGCAGTACTTATGTTCACCATTAATAGCTTTATAAATATCCCGGCAATAGCCGGAATTGTCGTAAATAAAGCGGACTCTCACTGTTAAAGTAAGTTGCTCTTTGGGAATCATAATTTTATTTCTAATAGCATCTGCTTTCAGCTCTTTACTCTGATCCGGATATTTTTCATCTATCCAATCATATTCCGACAAGGGGAAGTATGCAAACTCATGGTCTCCGGCTACCTTGTAGTCGACAGCTGTTCCTTTAGGAACTTCCAATATACCATAATGTATGAATTCAAACTTGTAATCTTCTTTTAATACTCTGTATAACATAATGTGTATTTTAAAATAGTTATCACTTTATTAATCACTTAGCTCCAGAAAAGGAATTCTCCGCCTAACTCCTCTATGCGGTTATTTATCTCTTCAATTTCCTTCATTAGCAGGCGGCAGTCAAATTCTTTTTTTTCTCTGTTGTATTCATTGATGAGCCGGATGACAGTTTCATCTTCACAAGGGATGACAAATGAATATTGGAAATTGTAGATAAGCTGGCCCTCATATTCTACCAGCTTAATATCCGGATTTCGTCTGTCAATATCATAATGATTTATATTCCCTAAATAGCATTTTCCGTTTACTTCCTTAAATTTCTCGATCTTTGCCCTCGAAATATCATTTATGGAAGTGTCGAACTCTGAACTTCCCCCTAAATCACGATGACGCTTGATGTATTCAATTGTGAGAGAATCTAATTCCTCCAGTGTCTTTTCTTTATAGTTCATATCTTTGATTTTTAGAATTCTAATAGTAGGTTTATATTAGAAAATACGTTCCTTTATTCATCTTTTATCACTTTGTTTGCAATTTCCAATAATACTTCATTAACTGCTGATTGATAGGCCTGTTTGATTTCATTCCTGCCCCAGCCGGTCTTGTCTTCCAATTTTTGATGGAAAGTCTCCTCTATTTTCTTTAATAAATCTGATGTTTTCATTGCTTTATATTTTGTTATAATTAATAATTTGTATTTCCTCTGTCATACATGATAAATACCCAACGGTAAATTAGTCTTTTACTTTCTGTATGCATATACCTGTAATATTGCTGTAAAAAATGACATGCTTCTTCTGTCGTGAAGACTACGACTCTTTCGTCTTTGGAATAAGCGGCAACTTCAATCTTAAGATTTTCAAACCGATTAGTTAATTTCGTTTCAAATAATTTTTTAAGCTCGGTTACATCCATCTTTGAAAATAAAACAGGCTTCAGTACAGGGTAAGATTGGGTGACGGAAGCGGATGAATTCTCATATTTGGCATAGTATTCTATACTATGGATTGCATCCTGCGATAGTTTTTTATCATAATAAGTTATCTTTCTATTGTAACCTATATGCGCCACCATCATATAATCGTTATGTTCCTCGCGGTTTCTGTCAGCAACACTGATACCATTACCCAAACCGCAAAACATTAAATCTTCTTTCATAGTCCTTGATATTATATTATAATGGTGGTTAATACGATTACAAACAGTATTATTTTTAAAGAAAGCGACAGTACATCAAGTGCCAGTCTGATGGCTTTTTTAATAATACCCAAACCGAGTATAGCTAGCACAATATATACCGGTATTCCTTGCAACTGTCCTTGTATAATAAAATACACGAGAGCAATCAATCCTAATGGGATCATCCCTGATAATAAGAATCTTTTCATAATGCTGTCATTTTATAATTTCAGTAGCCGGAAAATGATGTGTCGCGGAAAAACAAGGTTTTTGGGTAAAATACAACCCTTTAGGGTGGAGATTTTATCCAAAACAATGCCTGACCTTGTTGCATCCGTCAAGGACACATCATAGTTTCGCTAAATGAAATAAAATGACGGGATTATGAATCTTTCTTATAAAGTATTTTATAAGTTATCCATGAAATGTTTGTGTGAATAGAGTATGTATCACCGGTGGATTAAGCGATACATTTTATAAAAAAAGATGATTTGCCCTGTTATTTTTTGTCTATAGTAAAAGCTTTCGATGCTTTGAAAGCAGGGATATCGTGGGCAGGGATAATAATAGTCGTATTTTTACTAATATTACGCGCAGGCTTTTCAGCTCTATGCTTGACGACAAAGCTTCCGAAACCTCTAAGGTACACATTCTTATTGCGAGCAAGAGAATCTTTAATTGTCAACATAAGTGTTTCTACAATTTTTGTCACTGCATTTTTATCTATTCCTGTATTCCCGGAGATTTTACTAATAATATCAGCTTTTGTCATATGTACTTATATATTTTCAGACAAAAATAGCAGATTTCTTTATCATTGAATCTTCTTTTATTGATTTTCTAAATTCTTCTTCCAAATCAAAAAGAGATTTTCCAGATTGCCGACGATATGGACGGTTAGTTTTTGATTGTAGTTCTTTCAGCTGCTGCCAATAGGTTGGCAGATACCGATAGATATTAAATAACTCTTTGAGATTTTTGTTCCCACAGCACCAACAACTCACTCTATCCAATATATCGTACAACCGGATTCCGTTTTCCTCCCAGAAAAATCCCTTATTATAACAATATTGGAGAGCCTCGGCTTCGGATATTCCCCACTCGACAAGCGGAAGTATACGATTGGCTCGCGTCTCTTTCCCGAAACGATGGGTTTCATCGGCTGCAATACCAACATAATCCCAATTATGACCGATATGCTTCTTTAATGCTCTGAGTTTCTCTCCAGTTCCCCATCGGCATGGACCTCCACACCATGAATATCCATATTTATGAATAAGGCCTGTATCCCTGCTTCTTATTGGCTTCTCCAGCATTAGCCACAGAAAAGGTTTATCTGGATGTAGCTCTGTAAACTTGATTCCTCTTTCTTTAAAAAAAGGTATTAACCTGTCCCGGGTGGAATAGATAGCTTCAAAATCCATCCCCGTATTATAAAATACCACCTCATCCAATGGATAGCCTTTCTCAATCAGCATAAATAACATGCATAAGCTATCTTTTCCGAATGAAATGCTGGCACAGAAGCGTTTTGAAGCTATCACAACTGAAAGATTTATTCACATTGCTTCAATTCCAACTCTATTGATTTTATCACCTCCTCGGGTATATTCGTGTTATAGATTGTTTGATTATTTGACAACGCTTCTTTTATAACTTCTGCCAAAAGCTTTTTACCCTCATCATTTTGCAGCATTTCTGTAATCGGGATCTTCTTTTTTGTACCTGAAAAATACCAATATCGCAGCATGGGATTAGTCTTATCCGAGCCCAAAACAACACATCTATTTTGGTATTTCTTTAGAACTTTATTTTCAAACAGGTAATCATTCATCAGCTGTCCGATCAGAAGTTCTAAATCCATTTCTAACTTAAAATGTTGATCTATAACAGGAGGCAATGATTTAGCGTATTCTTCTATTTGACGCAGCTCTTCTTCACACCCTTTATAGGGTGATATCCTGGTCATTCCTCCATGTCCGCCATCAGAACAGGATGCTATTTTTTTACCGTCTGCAAATAAATCCGCAGAAAAACAATGGCTATCTTCCGATAACCTCTCATTGTAGCTTACATTTCTTAATTCAATTTTCATAATACTCTTTTTATAGTTAATACTAAATGATTTCAATCGAAAACTTTCTTCTATAAAAGCCTTCAAATGCTTTTACCAGAGGCTTGCAATCCAATCTATATTCTATCGAATCATCTTTTACAATATGTGATATAATCTTTTCGACCGTCCACTCTTTATTTATGAAATAAGACCATATCCAATAGCGTTTAATCGGATTCTTTATCTTCATCTCATGCCATTCTAAATCTGTAGCCGGACGTTTATATATTATTGTATACCAGTGTGACTCTGCCATCCTTGCTCTCTCCTGCCAGGGCATTGTATCAATTATTACTGCAATTTCATTTTTCTTAATCCATTTATGTTTTTTTCGAATCCCATACATCACTATCGGACGATCCCAGTCAGGATGACTACAACGATATTCGATTGTTTTTTTGGCTTTCAGTAGAATTTCAGGAAGATTCATCTTCTCCAAAAATTCCTCCAGTAGCCTCTCTTTGCTCTTGTAGTAATAATTATTACTGTGGGATGTTGTCATAATGCCCCTCGATGAAAAACTGCCAATATCTTTTGAAATATTGACAGTATTGAATTTAATTTCTTAATTGCCCTGTTATTCAAAGCAATATATATTCGTAACAATAAATCTCTCACGGCTTTTTCCGCAAAGCTTTTTCAAAGCATTGACATTCTCACAGAAAGGGAAATAATTTTTATGGCCGTTTTCATCTGCTGAAATTTTTATCAAAACTTCTTCTGTTCCGTTTCTAGGACTACAATAGGTTATTTCACAACGTGCAGCATAAGGTTCTTTTTTTGATAGTTTTTTGTAGGCATAATATTCTTTGTCTATCCGCTCCCTTATTTTATCACAATCTGTAAGGATTGCAGAGTCATCACAACACATACAATAACCATAGTTGAAACTATCATCCGAAAAATGATCGAATGCTTTTTCTGTCTCCCTCTCGTTCGGGTTAATCCATGCTTCACACAAGACCTGCATGCTTCCACATTTGGTACATATTACTTTCATAGTCATTACCTTTTAATTATTAGAAACTGTTTCTTTCATTATTATCCAATTATTGACATTATCAACCAAAAGGTTATCGTTAATATCTTTCATAAAATTGGGAAGGGTATATTTAATAATTTCATCATCTACCCATAGCTTTTCCAGTTCCTCAAATGAAAGGTTCATTGATTCTTCAAAGGAAAAATTACTGACAGGTAAGATGAAAATGAATATATTGTTTGATATCATAAAGTCTTTTTTTAATTACAATTCATCGAAAAACTCTATTTGATGCTGTGGTGAATCATAACACCAAACATTATCACTCATCTCATCATTTTCAAGTGACCACAACCATGTTTTCATGTCTTCAAAGCCGTTGAAATACATATAAATTTTATCATCTTCTCCCTCTTTTATATCTAAAGAAAGCTTAAGCGTTTCTCTCCATGGCTGATTATCATAACTCTTATTCTCTAAGCATACAGAAACGTAAAGAGGGGGGCGACCATATTGTTTTACAAAGTCATTATACCGGCTCTCGATTTCTAAACGAAGTTTCGGCAATTCAAAATACTCCTCCGACACACGGTCTACCGCTTCCCAAAGCGAATCGATAGTAATTATCTCTGTCACTTTTCCGGCAAACTCACGCATCTGCTCCGTAGTCAGAGTATGTGGACTAAAACCCTGATTGCGGATATCATCTTTACCGATTGTCTGAACACTATATAATCCTGTCAGTGTTTCATAATAGTCTGCTATTTCTCTTAATGCGACAATAAGAATTTCATCCGGCTCATTTACATGATATAATGCTTTTGCCAATTTTTCGGCAATATCTTTTCTCTCCTCTCTTATCGGATCAGAGGACTCCAATTTATATTGTTTCATAATTCTTTTTTGTTTTTTCTTGTTATTCCACTTAGATAGGTAAGATCTCCAGTGTGCTGATTAATTCGTCAAAGTCTTCCGATTCGCCTATTATCTCAGCCAAAGAGAAAATTACATAGACGTTTACACCATAATCATCGGCTAATGATTGCAGATAGTCATTGCGGTCTTCAAAACCGTTTTGCCGGTATATTGTTTGTTTCACCATAATAATCTATTGGGAATATTCTGTTATAAACGTGCAAATACATTCACCGTCTACAGGATTGGATATCTCAACTAATGAGAGCAAGTGTTCTTCATTAATTATCTCACATACACTTTCTATATCCTGGTGGCTATATCCATCTCCGCCGTCAGAATAAAAAAGCGAGATAAATAATCCCGCTTGCCACTGAGGTACCCTCAACTTCTTAGTTTTGACTTTTCTTTTTTTCATTTCATCCTATAAATTTAGAATCACTCATAATGAAAGAATTAAGTGTGAATTTGCCATCCCCTCGTCGAATCGAACGTAACTGCATGGGATTGGTCGGGGGTGCCATGATAGAGTACACCTCCGTTCATTACACGGTTATTGTTCCGGTCGTACATCTCAAAGTAGAATGAGAATGGGGCGAAATCTTTACATAGAAATATTTCACAATCTTGGTTTGTTTCCCACTGTTTAAGGCGTTCAATACAATCATGTAATGTTTTATCTCCTGTCTTTGCAGCATGTTCTAACGCTTCTCTATATCTTTCTTCGCATTTGATTATCATAGTTCCAATTTTTATTCGATGATTGACATTTCACTATATCTACTAGGGGTTGACATTTATTTTCTTCAATAGTCTCCAAAAGAGATGTATACAAGCCATTTTTGTATTTTCATAAAATATAGCTGTAAAATCGTCTTCATATCCGAAACGTTTGAATGTAATTTCTAAATAGAAGTTATCTCCATAAGAATTCTTATCACAATCGATTTGCGAAATATCAATAACTTCCCCATCATCTGCTAATGTTTTTAAATCTATATTTACAATATCCTTTTTAGTTATATATATTCCATTTTCAAGATTACATACAGGGTCGCTTGTCTGATATTTTTCTAATTCTTTCTTACTCATCTTTCGAACATATTTTGTCGAATCATATGTGAACCAACCGTATCCCGAAGCATGACGGTTATTATTCTCACTTCTTTGGTTGATACGTTCCAGCGATACATCATCAGGATACAAACCGACTACAACATATTCTATATCCGGATTATTTCCGAATGTGAATACCATTCCTAACTCTATTTCTTCTTTTTTCATTTGAAATCCCTCATTTTAAATATTAATCTCACATAATCACCCACAGTCCCTTTTATCGGTTGGAAATAATCAGACATTTTGAGGGCTGTTTTCATGTTAAATACTGTTTTCATTTCACTCATTAGTAATTTTTGAACTTCCGGACTTATTTCTCGTTGAATCTCAATGCGTATACCATCAGAATTAATTTCCGGCTGGGCGTATCTTTCCAATCGTTTCAGAGCATTATAAACTCTCTGGGACGATACGCCGTCTGTATAACTAATTAAAATACAGGTATAATTACCTTCTTTCTTCGTTTCAGTTCGAAATGAAGTTTGGGGAAAATAAACATTCAGGATACTGTTTGCTTCACCCAATTCCCTGCTTACAGTGCTTTTTCTTGTCGTTATTTCCATTTCTTTTAGATTAATTAATTACTAAGGACACCAACATAGTATCCCGTTATTTACAGGCTACACACGTGTAGTGTCCTGTGGATGCAAGGTTTTAAGAAGAAATACAACCCGATGTGACAACGATGGGTGGAGATTTCTTCTT
Source organism: Dysgonomonas sp. 25 (assembly GCF_010501075.1). Taxonomy (GTDB): domain Bacteria; phylum Bacteroidota; class Bacteroidia; order Bacteroidales; family Dysgonomonadaceae; genus Dysgonomonas. The sequence continues at coordinate 48,234 of NZ_QVMN01000009.1, read as the reverse complement.
AAATGTCCGTCAGGCGTACCTTGCAATCACGAAAAGACACTACATATCTTTGCCGGGGAAATAACCGGATATTAAACAACTTCAATGATTTCTTCTTCGATTTTACTGCTAATTGTTTCAGAATTACCTATTTCCCCCAAATCATTTTTTATTTTTCGTTCCAAAGCGGCTAATTGAATTTTCATATCCTTCAACTGAGATTCTTTGCGCCATGGAGTATCTATGATCTCTTGCATTTTTGCAATATCTACTTCTTTCTCCCTGTTATCAGTCTCGTATTTTTCTATCAGCCGCGGTATACGTCCAAGTGCCCGAATAAAGTTGGATGCAGCCAATCCGGGAGTATCGGCCAAATGTCCGCTGTTGTAAGAGTATTTACATGCCCCCTCAATAAAGAAGCGGTTGAATGAATAATTATCCAACTTTTCAGTCTTGACCAATATTTCGAAATGGAGCAATGAACCGATAGTCTCGTAATATCCATGCGTATTTTTATATTTGTTTATTTCAATAAGTCGTTCTCCAATTGCTTGCAAATCATCATTATAATTGAAGTTATTCAATCTGATCGGATTAGGACGGATACCTTCATCATTCATAGGTAACTTCTCTTCAATAATCCGCCAGTCTTCCTTAATCCCAACCAAACGCTCTTTATCTCTGTTTAGCTCTCTCGTAATGTAATTCAACCTTGAAGCTGTCATATCAAGTTGCTTATTATAGCTCCGATGCTCACTTTCCAATGCCATTACCTTTCTTTCTAACTTAGCTTTTTCCAGTAAATCATTATTTCCTGACAGGATAGCAACAAATTCGGAATAGTTCATATTTCCATCCGAATCCATTGCTCCTTCATCAATGATACGTGTACCCAATGAGTTGGTCTTAAGCTGTGTAATAAATGTTTGCTTATTCTGTAAAAGATTAAACATATAGGTATCCAGACTGCCTTCTGCCGCATACATAAAGTTATCGACCACATTATTCGCATATAAACGAGCTATTTCATTACCTTTCCGCGCTCCTCGACCTCCTCGCTGATCCAGGTCTTTGGGTGTCCATGGCATGCTTATATTATGTATGGCAACACATTTGTGAGGAGCATCGACTCCTGTACCTAAACTCTCCGTATGACCTATCAACACCCGTATCTTACCGATGCGAAAATCTGCAATCATTTTCTCCCGCTGTCTTGTAGTGACTGCTTCCTGAATAAAACGGATTTCATTGGCCGGCAGGTGGTATTCTTCTACCAGTATCTTCTTGAGTTCACTGTACACATTCCATTTATCAGGTTTATATGTGCCGATATCCGAGAATACGAATTGGGTTCCCTTATACTCGTCATACTTATAATAGTATTCAGTGATTTTTTTCGCGGCTTCCGGTATTTTACTACCTCTATAGTCTTTATATTTTTCAGGATCGATAAGCCGCATATCAATGGCAGCCTTACGTGCCAGATCGGTAACGACAAGCATTTTTCCGGAACGGGCCTTGGAATAATCCATTCCCGGTCGTCCGATTAATTCTCCGTCACCTGTCTTGGCAAACTCAATCAGATCCTGCTGAAATAGGGCTTGCTCGGGTGTTTGCTTTACGGCATGGAGAATAATATTATTCTTTGGGCGGACAATATTCACATCTTCTGCCCTGCGGTAATCGGTGATTTCATTATAAAACTTGGCAAGTTCAGGTACATTCTTAAAAAAGCGGAAACGTTCTTTGGATTTGATTTCTCCGGTTACCGTAAATTCATAATCGGAGGTCTTCTTAGCATATACAGCTGCCCAGGCATCGAAAGTACGGATACCTTGCGCCTCCATCGCTCTTGGACGCAGGTATTTGAATATCAGGTAAAGTTCTACAAGTGAATTACTGATGGTGGTTCCACTTAAGAACGTTGTACATAAATCTCGGTCAAACTTATCCTGTATTGTCCGAATGGCATAGAGCAGATTTAACGCACGTTGGCTGCCTTTAGGGTCACCCAATCCGGCTACATTCCTATAGCGGGTATCAAAACGAAGATTCTTAAAGACATGGCTCTCATCGATAAAGATATGGTCTATACCCATTGTCTTAAAATCGACTACTTCATCACGACGTGCCTCCATCTTTTCAAATAGCAGGCTCAAGGCTGCTTTCAGATTTTCTTGCCTTTTTTGCAGACCTTTCAACATAGCCGTAGATGCATTTTTTCCGGAAAGTCTTTCGGCGACCTTCAGATTCTCTTCTACGGAATCCAATTCTTTTTGCAGAATTTGAAATTGCATATCCAACGATTGCGGGATCTTAAAGAACTGGTCGTGTGTCATAATGATGACATCCCAATTATTGTTCTTGATTTTGGTAAATAACTGTTTCCGGTTTTTCTTCTCAAAATCTTTTTCCGACGGATATAGAATCCTGTCATTGGGATAAACGGTTGCATAGGTCTTGGCTATCTCAAAAATGTTTCCTTTCTTACCGATTATAAGCGGCTTATCAACCATTTTTAAACGTTTCATCTCATGGGCAGCCATACAGATAGTCAGCGTTTTACCGCTTCCCACCTCGTGATCTACGATTCCTCCCATATTCGATTTGAGCATCCAGACTGTATCATATTGGCTGTCATATGGTTTGGGTATTTTCAATGACTCCAACTGCAAACCGGGAAATGTCTGAAACTTTCCATCGTATTTAGGAATAACACGGGAGTTAAACTTACGGTTATATAGCGCAGCTAATTCTTCCTTTTTATTAACCGGTAAGTCGAGTAACCAATCGACAAAGCAAGCACGTATTTCATCGATCTTGGTATTAGCCTGCTGGATGGCTTCGGTATCGGCGACACGTATCTCCTTACCATTAATATCGGACTGGCCTGTTCCTTTAGTTATTTTGGGAATTGTATTCAACAAGGCATGTGACAGTAATTTCAGGCCGTCCAATTTATCGCTGTCTACCGGTGTGACTGCATATTTTTCGGTAACTTCAATGGTATCCCGGTTATCGGAGATAATATTGAAATTATCCAGATCGACGAAATAGTTTATTTGTATTTTCGTGGCCAACAATCCGGAGCAGAAATCATTATAATATTTTTCAGGTATCCACCGCTCCCCGAAGTTAAAATCCAAATCGGCAAAAGGGATAGCTTCGGGAATAGCGTCTTTCAATACCTGTAATGACTCCCTGCTTTCTTCTATATCCGGTGCATCGGGATTTTCATTGATATATTCATCTATTGCTTCGGACTTCACTAATACATTTCCCGATATTAAATGAGTGGATAGCTCATATCGGAATAGAAGAGGATTGTAATACAAGACACCTTTCAGTTCACTTAATAACTCTTCCTGCGTTTTTTCCGAAACAGATATCATATGTTGAAAATGCGGATAACCATACAGGTTTAACGAAGATGCTAATGCTTCGTCTGCCCTTAGAGCTTTTATTTCATTATCCCGTCGAAACGATACGGGTTCTGTAAAAATATCCGCGAGTTTCTTATGTCCGTTCTCAAAAGACTCAAGAGCCAGGACGTCCAGCCCCAGTGCATCAAGAGTGATCAGCCGGTAATTCTCCTTACTATTCAGATTACCCCGCTTGCTTACAAATTCTTCATATTGTGTGTTTAATACCTTGCGTAGATGGGGACTTTCATATTTTTGTTCATATTCGTAATTAAACAGTTTGTAATAAGCATCACGAAGAAGGATATAATCCTTTATACGTAAAGACTGTTCATGAGTGACCTCAATGGGATTGAACATATTGGTCTTTATTTCTTCCCCTTTCCTGATCTCGGTTTGAATACTAAGGATTCCGGTTTGTCCCTTATATTGAATCAAGGTTCCTTTGTCATAAAATTCCTCCATCATTCCTTTATAGATACAAGGATTTTTACTTGTCCGGATCGTTTTCAGGGGATCTTCCATAGTAGTTATCGAGATGTCGGATTCTTCTACACACAGATCGACAGATCTGTTTTTTTGTTTTACTTTGATTTGACTTCGGTCTTCTTCCGAAATACCGAAAAGGTCATAGAGGTTTATCTCAACAGCATTATCTGTATCATCGTCCTCTGCTTCTTCCATTTCTTCCACCGGAACTGATGCATGTAAATTATTATTATAAAGATCTGTATCAATAAAAGCAAGGCAATCATTCTGTAGTTTAAAAAATAAATCTTCGGCAAGATTCTCGATACTGTCTTCGTAATAAAAGTTGAATCCGGGTTTTCCATATCCGTCTGTATCGACTATAAGCTTTGTATGTACAACACGGCTGAAACCTTTGTAGTAATTATTTATCGTACAGCCGTTACTTAATGTGCGTGTATCGAGGAAAGCAATTTCTCTGTTACCGAGCTTAGTCTTTGCTGTATTTTTTTGCAGGATTATCAAATCGCTTCCGACTTCTGTATCGATAAACAAGTTATTGGGCAGGCGGATGGCTGATATCAAATTATAACGATTCATCAGCCACTCACGGATAGGTTTATTTTCCTGCGAGTTCATTACCCCCTGTGAAGTAATGAATGCAATAATACCGCCTTCACGAACGCTATCTGTAGCTTTAAGAAAGAAATAGTTATGTATCTTATTACATGACTTTTGCTTTGTCTCATCCCTACTAAACAGGGGATCATAGACTTTGTAATTACCGAAAGGGATATTGGATGCCACTATGTCGAAGTAATTATTAAAATGCGGCTTTATTGTTTCATAACCCTCGGAATAGATACAAGCATATGGATTCAGATATGTCGCGATTCTTGCTGTTATCAAATCCTTTTCAAAGCATATATACTCTTTGGCGTATTCCTCGAAAGCCCTGGAAAAAACCCCGGTTCCACAACACGGGTCGAGAAACCGGCTGACTTGCAGCCCGCATATATCAAATACTTTAGCTATTACCTTTGTTATTTCCGGCGGTGTATAGAATGCCGATAGGATTGAACTCTTCAAGCTGCTCACATTGTTTTTATATTCCTCTTCATCAGTGGAATATCTATGGATTTGACGGTATAGTTCTACTGTATCATCGAACAGATACTGCTCGCTTTTCGTCCACGTTTGCTTATCTTCCGGCTTTTCGCAAGGTTTCAATATACAATTCAAGCCCCCGAAACCTGAATATTTTTCCAAAGTGGAGAGCTGTTCTTCGGTAGGCTCTAACTTTGTTGCCCGTAACTCACATAATACTTTTATTGCAAGTATATTATCCTGCAAATGTTTCTTTTTGTTATATCCCATAGCATAGTCCTTTTATTTCATAGGCATACCAAACGGGCGTTACCGGATTTCACAAGGTTTTTTCGGAAAATACAACCCGATGTGAAGGCGAGGGTGGAGATTTTTCGGAAAATGAAGCTTGACCTTGTGATAATCGTTGTAAACGCCTGTAGCTTTGCCGGGTGAAATAAAAGAAGGAGATACACCTCATTTTGTATATCTCCTTTAATTACAAGTTTTAATTAACTATTATTTCTTATTAGCTTTTTCCTTGGGAATAAATTTAAATGTAGGTTTCCCCGTTTCATCAATAAATATCGAAGCATCGAATGAATTACCTTTTTTACTCTTGAACCCTTTGATAACGGGAGATTCTCCGTTTTTAAATAACTCGGTCAGCTGCTTTTCATTAAGAACTTTACCGCAGATCTTACGACTCATCGTGAAACGGCATTTCGAATTATTACATTTAATTGACTGTGAATAGAAGCTGATTTTACCCAGTTTACATTTCGGGCAAATATAAGGCGTCTCAAAGTCAGCTTTGTTGATACTTAATACCTCCAGTATTTCTTTTGTTGTTTGTTCGGTAAATACCAAGATACCACTGATAAAGGAATGATAGAATTCCGGATCTTTCTCTATTTTAGCCATCGCAGACTCCCATGCACCGGTCATCTCTACATCAGCTATATTCAGGGTGCGAAGGGATTTGTATAAATCCAATCCTCTTTTTGTCGGAATAATCGTTTTCTTCAGTCGGAGAATATATTCCCGACTGAAGAGGGTTTCAATGATAGCGGCCCTTGTAGCAGGTGTACCGATACCGCATTCTTTCATCGCCTTGCGTTTTTCTTCATCTTCAATTTCCTTGCCGGCAGTCTCCATAGCTGACAGAAGGCTTGCTTCGGTATAAAGAGGCTTAGGTTTGGTACTCTTTTGTAAAAGGTTATAACTATCGACATTAAAATACTCCCCTTCCTGTAAAAGAGGTAACAGATGACTATCCTCATCCATATCTTCATTCAGGACTCCACGCCAGCCCATTTGCTTAACTTGAGAGCCTTTCAATCCAAATTCGAGCTCGTCACAAATAAAACTATACTCAGTCACATCTTTCTTACAAGCTTTAGAAAAAGCTTCGAGCATACGCCCTGTGATAAGGGAATAAACCTTCTCCTCGTCTTCTTTCAGTTTATCCGGAATATTCCCGGTGATCAACAGCGCATGGTGGTCGGTTATTTTCTTGTCGTTAACTGATTGTCGGTTCAACTTTGATTTCGATAATTGCCCTACAACGGATGCATAAAGAGGATTTGCTATCAGACCGGCCATTAAAGAAGGGATTTGCAAGAAAACATCTTCCGGAATATAACGACTGCCTGTACGAGGGTAAGATATAAGTTTACCTTCATATAGCTTCTGAGCTATATTTAGTGTCTTTTCCGCCGAAAAGCCGAATTTAACATTCGCTTCTTTTTGTAAAGAAGTCAGGTCATGAAGCAAAGGCGGGTTCTGTACCACTTCTTTAGTTTCAACCTTGGATAGTTTGGTTGTGGGACATTGAGTTAGTCGTTTATAAACAGTATTGGCTTCTTGTTCATTCTCATATTTTTGAGTTCCCGTTAAGGCATACATCTTATCCCCGATAGTTATTTTGATTTCAGGTTGAAAATATGGCTGGCTGATAAAAGTTTTGTGTTCCATGTAACGATTACAGATCATCGCCAAAGTAGGCGTCTGTACGCGCCCCAATGAGTTATTCCACTCTCCTGTCATTTTGCAAAGAGCACGGCTGGCATTAATTCCGATCAACCAGTCAGAAATGCTTCTTGCTTTAGCCGCCAGATATAGACTGTCGAATGCAGAACCATCAACAAGGTTGTTAAAGCCATCTTTAATTGCCGAATCGGTAAGGGAACTGATCCATAGTCGTTGAAAAGGTTTTTTGCATTTGAGGTATTCATAAATAAAACGAAATATAAGCTCCCCTTCACGACCTGCATCTGTCGCGACAATAATAGATTTGCATTGACTAAAAACCTTGTCTATTACTTTAAGTTGTTTTACAGCGCCGCTATCGGTTTGCACTCCTTTGGCACTGCGCCTGGGAGTAAGGACAAATTCTTTAGGGATTATGGGAAGGTTATTTATTTCGAACCGGTTGATTCCGTAATCTTCCGGATAAGCGAGGCCGACTAAATGCCCATAAGCCCAGGTTATCATATATCCGTTTCCTTCCAGATAACCGTCTTTTTTGTTCGTTACTCCCAATACACGGGCGATATCACGTCCTACACTGGGTTTCTCTGTTAATATAGCGATCATATAGTTATTGTTTTGTGAGTTAATTGATGGGCTTCCAATTTAAACTATTGGAAGCCCTGATTGATTATTCATATTCTTCTAAGGAGTCATCAGCTTTGAGGCCAATAATATCGACAATAGGTTTACCATCGACTTCCAAAATTCTTAAAGTTGCATCCATTTCAACAAAAATGCCATATAGCATCAAATGTAAATGAACGGGACCCGCTTGTTTGCCGTGAAGCAATTCTTCCAGAATACCGGTTGTCTCCATTTCTTCCCTATCGATACCGATAACAGAAAGTTCATTCCAATTTAAATCCTCCGGATTATAGATTCGTCCTTTTTGATTAACATTCATCTAAATGGGTATTATAGGGTTATTGTACGGAACGACTTTTTTGTTTCTTGTTATTGGCAGCCGTTTGGGATTGATTTTGCGAATGAACCATTGTTTGGGCATTTTTCTTTTCCGGATTCTCGTTGTAATAATTCAGACGCCCGGTATTTTTATTCATCTGCACAAATGTTGGAACGGGCTTACCATCATAGCCGGTAGCTTTTTTGATCTCAACTACCTTACCATCCTGGATCTCGGCACGTTGTTTTGCCGAAATTTTCACGTTGCGGATCGTATCCGGTATCTGCATCTTGACCTCATCAGAGAATCCATCCTGATGCTGGCTGCGTTGCACAACGCCTGTACCGGGTTGAAGACGAACAAATGAACTGAATTCTTCTCCTTTCTGGGTAAGCTGGTTTTCAACAAAGATTATTTTGCCCTCTGCCAACTCTTTCCGGTCTTCAGGAGTTAATTCGACCTGCCCGACATATTTAGGGATGATTATCTCACGGTTTTCTTCGGGAGAATCGGGATTATAACTGTAATATTGTAATCTACCGCTATCGTCACCTTTAACAAAGGAATCCCGCAGCTCTCCATTTTGCTTCATATTCTCAACCAGAATAGCTTTACCAGCTATAAGGTCCTGTTTCTGCTGCGGACTTAAATCCACACCTCCAATCTTTTGAATACGGTCGAGTCCCTGGTCAAAGCGATAAACGATACGACGCTCCACCGCATCGACTCTAAGGTAAGCATCAAACTCACGTCCTCCTTTCGATATCATGCCCTCCAGGTGGATTTCTTTACCATTTTTAAGTTGGTCTTTTTCCCAATCGTTTAGCTTGACTCCACTCATTTCATTGGGAATAGAGACACTTGATGCTCGGATTGCAGAAATTTCATTGGTTATCGGGTCAATACTCACAAAAGAAGGGATAAGATTATTGGTTTTGGCGTCCCGTAAATCTACGAGTTTATCCAAATGACCTGTGGTTTTTAAAATTTCTTTTTCTTCTACCGAAAAGATATGCCCATAGAAAGGATTGTCCAATGGGGGCTCCTGTTTTATACCGTGAATATTCAATTTTACCGACCCGTCATCGTTATTACGCAACGAAAGTTTAGCTTCTGCGGTAATAGATGCTGTATCGCCAATCCTAATATTTACCGGAATAGCTTTGGATGTTTTATTACCCCTAAGAAGCTGGTCGAGCATTCCTGTTCTTTCAAGGTAATCCTTATGAATACCCATCTTACTTAATTCTGCCCAGTTGATCAGAGAGGGTTGGAAGCGATATTGCCTATCCGTATTGTTTTCAGGGATTTCCTGATTCGAGGTTTGTTGATTTTGTTTCGCCATTTTATTGGAGTTTTTTTGATTTTGTTGTGCAGATCGAAGAGTAGTAGGGTCAATCTTATGCTCGTCTGCCAGAGCCTTCAATTCCGGATTAGTATTTCCAAATAGCCTGCGTAAAGCTTCTAGGCCTTTATGCAACACATTTTTTGGGAAAGCGAAGAATTCAAAACGTGTCGGGTCCTTCGCCTGACTATAAAAATTCTTGATTGCGGTAATCAAGACATCCCATGCATCGCTATTGATACCGATGTGTAAAAATTCATTCTGATGTGCTTTAGTCGCATCCTGTGTCCTGATTGTACCATCATCTTCAATATCAGTGACAGCCTCGACAGTTTGTTCTTGGTTGTCTTTAACCAATACAACTGATTCTTCCCGTGAAACTAATTCCGGAGAATCCGTTTCATCTCTGGTGCGTTGATTTTGTTTTGCCATAACCACGTTACTTTTTATGTTATAAAAGGTTTACGGCTCAAAAATAAGCACCAAATCAACATAACAGACTGATTTTTAAATAATTGGATATATAAGTCCGGGATTGACGTTATAAGTCGCGTTTTTCTTATGAAAAAAGCTAATCAAATATTTTTGCACATCAATTTTTACCGTCAATTAACAATGACAATAAGAGGTTGGAATACAAAGTATCATAATCCGAATTCCTGATTACGATCTGAAGTTATACTCTCTACATCTGTTACCTTCGGGCTAAATGCATTGTGCTCTCAGCATTCTTATTTTGCATTATAACATTTATTTGTTAATTTTACAAAACAAAACTATTTGAAAGTAAAACTTTAAACAAACAGAGCATGAAGCTTAAACAATTAATGTTCATCGGGTTATTCTACTTTGCGACAAATATGGCTTTCTCTCAGTACCGCATTTCGCGCATTGAAGAACAACGGAACGATAAACTCTACACTACTAGTTTTCAATACGCAGGCGATCAGCTTATTTCTTATGTCGAAGAATCGCCCGAGACTAAATCAACTCATGCCAGAAGAGACGTCTATAATCTGAAATATGATAAAAATAAAGTAACTATTCTGGAGAATAATAAAAAGAAATCTGAACTAAAGTTTGAAAAAGATGGTACACTCAAAGAAACAGAGTACATCAAACTGATTTATAAGAAAGGTGAACTAAAAGAATTTGAAGAAAAAGATAAGGTCAACAAATATTCTTATCGCTATAAAATGCTAAACAATGAGTTGGGGCACTTATCCGTAATAACAGGCTCAAAGACTTCCAGCTTATACGACTCTTACCTGATTTATAACAACGAAGAAGGTCAGTGCATCCGCTTTCTAAACATAACTTCCTCTGCTTTCACTGACCCGACACACACACATCGCGAAGACGCTATCGTGGAATGGGAGAATGGACGAATCACTCGTATATCCGGTCTCTATAGAAATCATAGTTCGGAAATTGCACTTCATGAATTCTTCTATGATAAACACGGTCTGCTGTGTGAAGAAAAAGTATACTCGCAACGCCAAGATGGCACAAACGAGTTGGAACGGCATATCAAAATAACCTACGAACCGGGCATGGGCAATGCCGATAAAGTATATATGCCATGTTCAAATTGGTTGATCAATGTCCTTCTCGGACAGCAGACTTTCTGCTACTTAATTCCCTCATTCTATTAATATTCACCATTGAAACTTTTCAGATAAATGAAATACATATATATCCTGTTAATGTTCTCTTTTCTGTGTACTCCATTAACCACAGTTGCACAATTTATCTCCTATAAAGATATTGAACCGACTATTTCTGTCTATAAATTCCCACTCATCCCATTAGGCGACGATTACAAGACATGTGATGTCAGAATCGACATGGATGGGTTGTCAAAAGAAGATATGGAAGATATGAAAAAGGGATTAAAAATCAGGGGATTTGAGTTCCCGAAAAAAGGCGAGCAGCCCGATTTAACAGTATACGCAAAAGTAACACCCGTCTATTTTTCGAATATCAATATTATGTCCATTGAAAAGAAAAATTTCAAAGGGGATAGTTATACTGCTTACAATACATTTGCTAATGTGAAATATGAGTATTATCTGCTAATCATCGATAAGCGAAATAACGACAAAGTACTGTTGGAGCGTAAAGAAACAATAAACGACGATTGGGTGCGAAACGAAGAAGGGGAAACATGGATGAAGTTCTTTACCCACCCGGCAGCAACGCTTCAAGGCGCATTACTTCCTTTATATTTACCCCGCCTCAAAGGGATTATCATAAATGAAGCTGATACTAAATTTGCTACAACGAGCTACCATGACGGGGCACGTTTGTATCTCATGAATGATATGGATTACTACCAAAGTTACTTTCATCAGTTTGAAACAGAAACCTTAGCAGGAACATTCAAGATGGAATGGTTGGCAGATAAAGATCCTCGCTATCAGAAAGCCCGCCTCCGGTACGAAAAATATTGTGAAGACCTTATTGAGTGGTATAAAAAACATAAACCGGAGTACGTGTCTAATGTCTCTTCACATTGCTATTATAACTTAGCATCCATTGCCAATCTCGAAGACGATCTGGAGAAAGTAAAACATTATCTGAGTTTGATTACTTATACTCCCCTAAAACCTGAAGCAGACGCTTTATTGGAAGAGGCTATCGACAACGACAAGCGACTGAAAGCCAATAACAAAACAAGTCGAATTTACAAATGGAACTTTACTCCGAAATAATAATTATGCGTATTTTCGATCTTTAATTAGAAGTTGAAAAAGTAAATGTAGGGGAATTATTTCACAAGGGTATCGCATTAGTATTCATCAAAGCAAGGTTCTTATATAAGCCTGCTTTGTTTGTTGAACCATTTTTTAAGAGCTGCCAGAGAAGATCGCATCCGTCCTGTGCCAGAGAGGAATTAATAAATAAGTCCTGGCTGTTCAGCGCTTCGGCCACGGAGCATGATGGTCCGGAATCTTTTTCATCTATTTTTTTTACATCATATCGTTCAATAAATGTCGGTAACGAGTCTATTATATCCCATTCTTTCGATTTAGGATGTTTGATTTTTTGTACTGTTCCCAGTATGACCTGCCCTGTTTCCCTTCCGTTACCGAAATCCATCCAATAGTAAGCTGTTTTATAAGGATATGCTGTCTGATTGTATTTGGACTGCTGTTTTAATATCTTCGCTATTTCTTTTCTGGATTTAAGGTTATCGACGCATGAAATAGTAATATTACAGCTTCGCGCATTCTCCTCATTAAATTTTTCGGCAATGGCATCCCATGCCGTACCCCAGAATGCATTCATGCGTGAAACCATCACAAAAGCTTTGTTTAATCCTAAATCAGCTTTACAAAATAATTGCCTGCCGATATTGGCAGGTGTAACAATATCCGGGTCGTATACTGTTATATATAAACCGGGTTTATTCAATGCTTTCAGACAATGATCTATCCGCCCTAACGCTGATAGAACTTGTGTTCCTGTCCCTCCGCAACCAATCAGGTTAACTGTAATCGGATGGGTGGGACTTAAAAAGTAAGGTGGTGCAATATGTATTTTCATTTTAAAAGATATTCTAATGTTAAACCTATAGGCAGCAATTCTTCATAGTCAAATGCTTCCTCTGATTTTTTTGTTACGGTTACCAGATTATTTTTAGTAGGATTGCGACTACCTCCTAAATGGGAAAATTCTGTCAGCCAAAACTTCTTCTCCCAATAATCAATTATATCCTGATAGGATGGATTATCGGGATAATCTATTTTAGCACTTCCAAGACAAACCGCCCCATCAGTGGTGTTAAAAAAGGGAGCCTTGAATAATTCCGTCTCCGGTTCTTTTCCTTTAAATGCATAGAGATTCAGGCTATTTCCTTTGGCAACATAAATAATACCCGGTACATGGTAATAAGCGTTCGGGATATTCAAACCTTTGGAAAAATACATCATTCTTTTTTGAGGCGGGTTATACCAAATATACTTATCATGACCAAGCCTGTTATCGGCATATAGCATATTTGAAGGAATAGCTCCGTGAGGACTAATCGTGTGATTCTGTGTGAAATTGGCGGCAATGGCCGAAATACATTCCATAGACAAAGGAACGCCGGCCTTCAACCTTCCTTGGGCGTCAATATCGTGCGATTCCAGATAATATTCATTATCTATATCGCTTTCATAAAGGATTACTGCCAGTTGAGGAACATATTTCTGATCGGCTTTCTCTAAAATATCATGTGTCATCATCGTAATACGTTTATAAATCTGACTAACCAATCCAAATAGGACTTCAAAAACTCATTTTCACGAAATATACGTTTGGATTGAGGGGAGAGAATAAAATGTTCGGAACTCAGATAGTTATACCATTGTTCTCCGGCTTCATTATTTGTCCATTCTATCATATTCTCCGTAAACCAATCGTCCGTATCATAGACTATTTGTATCAGGCGGTTCATCTCCACCGGATAATATTCTGCATAAAACTCTTCATCTGTATAAGGTTCTGCTTCAAAGCTCAATATCTTTCCTTTGGAGAATAGACCCAATCCCTCTGCCATTAATTCCAATAGTCTCTTATACTTACGGGAATTTGTCTTATAGTCGGCAATTCTATTTTTCAATTCTTTTAATGTATACTTGGACTTTTCTTTAATCAAATCCAGTCGTTTCTTTTTCCGGCCTTTGAAGTAACACCGCAGTTCTTTTATCCAATCCCTGTCACATGCACCGGGTGCCTCAAAGTCATGTCTCCAATAGCCGAGTATCGGATTATTTTCCAGCGGCTCCAGATTTTGACAGGATTGGAAAATCGAAAAAAAAGAAATTATGATATCTCTTAACTCCCCTTTTACCTTATCGATTACCTTACAGGGTATAAAATAAATCAGGCAACTTGCCTGATCATCCGAAATCATAAATTTTAGTTTCCCATCTTTCTTTATTATATCCAGTTGCTGGCGTTCTTTCAGTAGGTTATCCCGAACCGTTTCAAAGAGCCTTGAATAATTTACCTCTTGGCAATCAACGGGTAACTCTTTTCCCGATAGTTTAGCATACCTTTTCGCCGATCTGAGAAGATAATCATAGCTTTCTTCTGAATAATGCGTACCTCCTATCTCGTGTATGGCAATAGGCCTAAAAACCGAAGTCAGAAAACCATTACCTGGCTCTCTGACTTCTTGCAGACTCTTTCTACTTTGCTGACTCCCCGGTCGATGTTCTTGCCATTCTTCTCCCTCAACAGGATATTTCCAAGTTCCTGATGAAACTCCTCTATTTGCCGTTTGCTTTTTTTTCTCATTCATTATCCCTTCGTTCCTATTACCGATTTAAACGTAAAAACAAAACTCTCCCCATCAAATACTTTCTCCATAGTTGCCGTTGTTAGCTGTGGATAAGTAACGGAATAGAATTGTTGCACCTGTTCTTCTGTCATGGCTGGATTTGGGTCTGGTAACTCCAAACCTGTTTCCTGAATTTTAAATTTTCGTCCTATTTGTTTTACTTCCATAATTTTAATTTTTAAGAATGAATACAGAATAACAACTATTGGACAGGAACGGCTTCCTGTTGTTTTTGAAATTGCATGAATGCTTGAAATTGTGCCCACTCATTTGCATTGACATTCTGAGGCGAAGTTGCCGTTGTTTGAGGTTTTATTTCTTCCTTAACATTGCTGTCTTCCTTTTTCTGTCCATTTTTAATAAAGAGTTCGAATTCATCCTCTTCCTCTTTTGCAGGTTCTATTGGAACAGTATTAGATCGAGAGAACTGTTGCGGTTGCTTGTCTGCTTGCACAGGGGATATTACTGATGTTTCTTCAATATTCTCACCTTCATCTTCTGTCGCATCCAAATGATCCGAGAACATACTTGTCTGCGACAGTTTACTGCTTAATTCGTTAATCTTAGCCTTTATTTTCTCGTTGTTCTTATCTACAGCCAATCCTTTCCTGTACAGAGCCAAAGCATCCGGTATTTGATTATTTTTTTCCAGACGCTCTGCATCTTTGATAAATTTGTCAGCTTTGGAAGCTTTCTCTTTCTCAGGTTTAGATTCTGCTTCGGCTTTCTTGGCAGATCTTTCAAATGCAGCCAGATTACTCAATAATCCGCTAACCTGTTTTATTGGACTGGTAATTTCGGTTAGGTAACGAGCATCCAATTCTTGTGGTGTCCCCGTTAGAATCAATGGTTGAATCTTGCCTTTTGCATCATCTTGTACTCCTTTAGCAACAGGCATAGTAGCGACAGTCAAGCGGTCACCAACTTTCATAATAGACAGCTGTAAGCTCTGTCCATCAGCAACTAATTGAAAAATTTCCGTAAACATAATTTCTTAATTTAAAGTTATTAAACACTAATATGTCCCTTTAGGGGCAATATTCATTGACTAATTTTTACGGCAATAAAGGGCGTGATTATAACAGGCAAGTTTTGGTGGGAAAATACAACCCGTAGGGTGGAGATTTTCTCTCCAAAGAGTTATCTCGGAACTTGTCTGTTAAAGAATCCACGCAATACCTTTGCCGACAAAAGTTAGTCAATGTTATGTTGCTTTCTCTTTTCCTCTTCTATCGATTTAAAGCCAATAATAAAGGAGAAGTATGATAGGATATAAATTAATTGATTAATGTAAGATAACTATATGCAGAGGAAGAGCGGAGCAGCTTTTGTCCCCTTCCCCTAAAAAGCTATCGGTAACGACTACATTCCCGCCCTCTTATTTATATGCGTCGGAAGTGGCCTCGCATGCTATGTCCCTTTTGCTATGTAATGCAGTGACGGGAATGACAAATTTTTAGCAAAAAATACAACCCGAAGCTTGAGACGAGGGTGGAGATTTTTTGATAAACCCGCCAAGGGCAAGGGCCTGAATTTGTCCGGCACCGACACAAATATAAATTTGCAAAAGGGATAATAGCGCAGGGGACTTCCGGATTTTAATTGAGAAGTAGCTGATTCAATCCTACCACGACCAAATTATGTTAAAAATTTATTATATTCGTGTTTGATTTCGGACAGACCAAATTACAGTTAATCAGATGATAAATATTGCTTAACTATTGTATGTTTTTATAACAGAAACCTTTACTCTAAACATGCTGACAGAAAAAGAAGCAAAAACAGACCTATCCCGTAAATGGATCGATTATTATGCAGCCAGTCTGACAGATGGCGATGTATATGATATACAACCCAAAGAATATTCAAACGGCTGTATTGTCAACGATATAAATGTACTTACAACTGATTATCTGCAAGTCATTTACAAAGATTTTTATGAAAAGACTCAAAAGAAAAAAGAAAAAGCTGATAATACTGACGAAAATTTATATCCGGATATAGACATTTTTCTATCTCCTTTTCTAATGTCCAAAGAAATAGAAAGAGGCAAAAGTACTAACAAGAATGATTTTTTTCCATTTTGGATACCTGCAAAATTGACTGAAAAAGGGGTATTATTGGCACCGGGTGAAAATGCAGTACCCTGGTTTTTAAGGAAAATTTTAGAACCAAATGCCGTCAACTATCTTGACATGCCCTGTATTGCACATATTACAGATGTTTTAAATCAAATAAATACATTTAATTTCAATACAGATACATGGGAAACTTATTTTGCAGATTGTGAAGCCTTATTTGAAAAAATAACAGGGTATACGTTTAAAAAATTTAAAATTGGTAATGCCGTTATTGTTCAACAGGTATGTCTGATTCCGGCAAAAACTAAAATAAAAGCAAATTCTATTCAGGAAGTATATACATACTTAAAATCGACAAAACGCATTCCGGGGTTATTACATCTGATACTAAATGGTCAGGATGTTGACCAAAACGATTTGCCGCCGGAAGATGTCCTGTTTACGACCAAGGGGCATTATGGGCAGTATAATAATAAATTCTCGTTAAGCTATTCGCAACGACAATCCTTATTGGCATTTGTCAAAGATAAAACCGAATGCAAGTCCAGTGTATCAGCGGTAAATGGACCTCCGGGAACAGGAAAAACAACATTGCTTCAAAGCATTATAGCCAATGAAGTCGTAAATGCCGTTTTAGTTGGAAAGGACGCTCCTTTGATTGCTGCCACATCAGCCAACAATCAAGCAATAACCAATATTCTTGACTCGTTTGGGAATACGAAAAATTTACACCGATGGTTACCGGGTATTTCGTCTTTAGGGACTTATCTTGTTCCGGCCTCAGAAGACAAACAGGAGGCAGCATCTAAAAAAGGCTATCAAACTCTAACATCCGGAATTAAAGGTTTAGAAGGATATTATTTCAACAGTTTGGAGAATTTGGATGTTCCGATAGAGGATCTCGAAAGGTTTTATGTCGATAATTTTAAAAAAGCAAATAAAATCACACTTCCTTACAGCGTTTCGGAAGTAGTAGATACACTAAGATGCGAAATAAAGGATCTAACGGAAGAGATAGACTACATTTTAAATACTGCTGACTTTGTAAAAAAAGCTGAAATCAAATATCTCCCCTTATCACAAATGGAGAACCTTCAAAACGAAATCTCGGAATTGAAGCAAGAATTGGACGAAAGGACAGCTAAGGAAAAAGAATTCTTCGTATTCAAAAAAGAGTTCGATACTTTTTTCAGGGAAAACAGGTTATCGATAATCAAAAAGCTTTTCTCATCAAAAAAGCAAGCATATGCAAATAAAGTTAAGTTATTTTTGTCAACTGCCCGATATTCAGAACTGAAAGAATTATCAACACAAGAAGAGGCTGAGATTATATTATTAAAAATAATTGAAAAAATACATAATAGTATTGATACTATAAAGAAACCGCTACAAGAGAAAAAAAATATTTACCAAAAACTATCAGAGATAAAAATAGAGTATGATAAAATAAACGAACTGACCGATAGTCTATGGACCGATTTTTTAAAAACGATAAAATCTGCAGAAGATCTTGACAGATATAAATCCGGTATAAGATCGGTAAGCTATATCGAAAAAATCAATATAATACTGGACTTAACATTGCGATACAGCTGTTTTATATCTGCGTTGCATTACTGGGAAGGAAGATGGTTGATTTTACGACAAGAATCGGATTTAAAGAATGGCAGAGGAAAGGATAGCCGCAAAGATGTCTTCAGAAGAATTAGCTATCTGACTCCTTTATTCGTATCGACTCTTCATACATTGCCTACCTTTTGTTCATATAGAAAAAAAGAAGATGAATGGTTGAATAAGCCAATCCTCGAAATGTTCGATATTCTTATTGTTGACGAGGCCGGGCAGGTTACTCCTGAAATAGGAATTGCATCTATGGGATTTGCCAAAAGAGCCGTAATCGTAGGAGACATACACCAAATCGAACCTATTTGGAATATCGACTATCCCAGAGTCGATAAAGGAAATTTAATTGAAGCCGGCTTACTGAGAAATCAGACTTTTGAAGAATTAAGTGATCGGGGGATGCTATGTACTTGTGGCAGTTTGATGCATTTATCTCGAAACTCGTCACGATACAGAGTAAATCGTGATATGGGTGGAACAATTCTTACGGAGCATCGTAGATGTGTCGATAAATTGGTAGCCTTCAGCAATGAATATGTATATAAAGGGTTGTTAAAACCATTGACCGGAGACATAGAATATAATATTTTCAAAGATGGCAATGAAAAACTCCTTGTACGTCCTTTAAGTTATATTAATGTCAGAGGTCATTCAATGACCGGATCCGGAAGTACTTACAATATTGAGGAGGCTGAAGCCATTGCCAAATGGATAAATAAATACGAAAAATATATTCTGAATTTTTATCGAGAGAAGGAGAAAAAGAAAGAATTGTCGCTGAAAGATTGTATTGCCATCGTCACCCCTTTTTCCGAACAAAAACGCGAAATATACAGGGCATTCCGTCGGTATAATATTGATCCCGATATTACGGTAGGAACAGTTCATGCCTTACAGGGAGCCGAAATACCAATCGTAATATTCTCACCGGCCTATGGAATTAACCATGAAGGAAAGCCTTTGTTTTTTGATAATGGTTATAATATGTTGAATGTGGCCCTAACCAGAGCAAAAGAGCATTTTATAGTTATCGGTAATATGAAATTATTTAACCCTTTGGCAGTTAATAAACCATCCGGAGGCTTGGGTAAATATTTGTTTGAACAGGAGGCCAACGAACTTCCATCTGCATATTTGCTGGAAGATGTCAACACAGAATCGAGTCAACGGGTTGATACATTAGAGAAACATCAGAAATGCTTGGTGCGTGCTTTCGAAAAAGCAAACAGAAGAATTGTTATCGTATCGCCTTTCATATCTGCCCACGCATTAATGGCCGATGATTTATTAACCCAAATAAAGAAATGCGTATCAAGAAATGTTGAAGTCATTATTTATACAGACAATAATCTGGACAAGGTTAACGGTAAATTGAAGGATAGCAGCAAGAAAGGCAGACAATTATTGTTAGAAGCCGGTGCTATTCTTAAAATACTAAATGGCATTCACAATAAAGCACTTGCCATTGATGAGGACATTTTAATAGAAGGTTCTTTTAATTGGCTATCGGCTGTCAGAGATAAGAATAATCCACACTTCAGGTTAGAAGTATCTCAAATTATATTGAAAGAAGAGGCAAAACAACAAATAGTACAGCTACTTAAAGAGTTGGACAGAAATTCTCAATAAATTCAATTTTTGTCGTTTCTACAGAAATATTAAAAATGACTCCTATTTTTTACTGCATGAATTAATTCCGAATTCAAGAATGTTCATCAGAATTTCAAAAGTAATATCCCTATAGTGAACCAGGGCTCTTGCTTCATCACCCGATATATTTTTATACCTTTTCAGATAATCGATAAAAGGTACTCCGGCAAAAGAGAGGTCTATCAATAACTCCGTATCTAAATATCCTTTCTCCTGCACCTGATTTAATATCGTTTCAACATCAACTTCCATTTCAATACGCGATAAATCATCGTCTTCGCTCAATAAAACTGAAAGCTTTTTTGATAAATCTTCTATAATCATTTATCCTTATTTTATAATTGCCAGCCAAATTAATAATTATAGATAAACAACCAAAATTAGCATACATAAAAATAACATAACATATGAAAGCACTGTACTATTGTTGCGGCATAAGATGCTGAAGCTCCGGATCATTCGCTATACGATGTAGTTCATCTTCAATGATCTGCTTGACTTCAATTTTTATCTTATCATAATTCATTTTGATTTGTTCTTCCATATGATCCTTACCATCAGCATCAACAAAATTTACAATCTCCGGTATCGATTGGTATTTTTTTGTTTCTTCTCTTACAGCATCATTATCAATAACTATCTGTGAATGGAAAATCTTTTGTTCAATCCGTTCATCAAAGTTATCGGATACAGCCCCGACAAACATTCCTTGCGTTAGGTTCGATATTTTTGATGCGGGTATCAAAGAATCCAATTGGGTATTGATAGTTGTCGATGTCTCCTGACGGTTGATAGTCATCGATTGGCGTTTCTGAACAATTTTACCGAATCTCTCAGACAAGTTCTTGGCTGTCTCTCCTACTACCTGCCCGGAGAAAATATTACCGACTGTGTTCTGGATTACTTTTGCTTCTTTATCTCCATAGTCGCGGATAAGCTGGCTGTAATCCTGAAAGCCTAAACATACAGCTACTTTATTGGAACGTGCAGTAGCTATTAGGTTATCCAAGCCACGAAAATAAATAGTAGGTAACTCATCAATAATGACCGAGGATTTGAGTTGCCCCTTTTTGTTAATCAGCTTTACTATACGACTATTATACAAACCTAGTGCCGCAGAATAAATATTTTGACGATCAGGATTGTTACCCACACAGAGTATCTTCGGTTCTTTCGGGTTATTTATATCTAAGGAAAAATCATCTCCTGTCATAACCCAATATAACTGTGGACTTATCATTCTCGAAAGAGGTATTTTAGCCGATGCTATTTGCCCTTGTAACTGATCTTGCGCTCCTCCGCGCCAAGCATCCATAAACGGACTTAGGTAATTTTCCAAATCAGGATAAGATGTTAGAATTGTAAAGATATTGACATATTCTTTATTTAAAAATTCAATGGCATGAGGAAATGTACAGTATTTACCATTTTCGTAGATCTTCAAATACCAGATTATAGCGGCCAATAATATTATAGGTGATTCAACAAAGAAATCACCCTGCTTTTGAATCCAAGTGCGGTTTAGATTTAACATGATAGTGTAAGCAGCTTCGTATGCATCACTGATGTCGGTCATAAATTCAGGATTGATAGGGTTACAACGGTGAGATTTTCGTGGATTATCGAAATTGATGACATAAAACTTAGGTTGAATTTCATATTTATCCAAGTTCTTCAACAATGTATTATAAGCTATAACACTCAGGTCATCAAACTTATAATCATATATGTACATTGAAAAACCTTTCTGTATCTGTTGCTTGATATAATTATTTACCACAGCATACGATTTACCACTTCCGGGAGTACCCAGTACAATCGTAGCACGAAATGGATTGACAACATTTATCCATCCGTCATTCCATTGTTTATTGTAAAAGAATCTGGTAGGTAGATTAACCGAATATTCATTTTCCATAAAGCGGGTTTCCTGCATGAAAGACTCATTTTCATTATTGAAAACATCATCAGTCAGAGGACTTTTTAATAAGCGACTAATCCATAATCCAGCCATCAGGAGATATACATAGCCTGTTACAAGAGTAAATATGTAAAGTACCACGTTTATTTGTTTATCTACTGGTAAATCCAGCATCCACCAGTTTAGAAAGAAAAGAATAATTCCAATGATTATATATACACGAATTTTTGACCATTTGATTTTTTCATCCTTAACTCCATGAGTTCCCAAGCATGAAAGAGCAAGAAAAACGACACAGAATAATTTTGTCCACAAAAGACTGGAAAAAAGTCCCGCCGTCTGCTGGAAATTTAAAAGAATACGGTCTACAATACTAAATGTTATATTCCAATGGACAAAGACATTATAGCAATACCAGTATATATGGATTATAATAAACAGGATACTGATGCCCCGCATAAAATTCATGACTTTAGCAAGTCCTTGTAAATCATCTTCTTGTTGCATAATTTATTGTTTTTCGATTAATAATTACGTTGCAAAAAAAGATGACTGTAGGATATACTAGTAAAAGGTATGTATATAAGTCCGGGGTTGGCGATATAAGTCCGTCTATAGTTTTGGCTTTCGCTGATTTTTCTTCTTGTGTTTCATTCTTTTGGTAAAAGCATCCTCTTGTGCATCCTCTGAATGATAGTTCAGATGGAATGTTCCGAAAATCTCATCGACTAATACAGGTTTATGAAATGAATCGACTGTTATATCGCTAACATTATTAGCAACAGGCTGGCTACTGCCGTCATTATTTATAAGAGCAGATTGCATGTGTATATCTGCCTGAGCCGGAATATTTTGGTTAAATAACAAATTTATGCTATTGGCGGAGAATTCTTTGCCTATCCGAGAACCATTAAATACTATTTTATTTATATGATCGACAAAAGTCACTCCATAAATTCGTCCATCCTCATTCTCCCGAAGTACTAAATCAATATTATGCTTCTGTAAATTATCTCTGAATTCATATTTATTAGATGAAACAGACAATGCTTGTGCAATAAAATTTTTCGCTTGGTATGGGATATACTGCTTTTTTATCTTCTCTTTATTCTTCTTTATAATCTTTTCAATAGAATCATAGCCGACCAACTGTCCTATTTTGGAGGCTTTTATCGGATTGGTAGCAAGCTCTCCGAATTCTGTTGTGGCTGCATAGATAATTCCTTTATATGGGTTTGCTTCATTTCCTTTTACAAACTCTGAGTGTATATTGAATCGGGATAAAAGCGCATTATATTCCCCAATGCTCTGAAACCGGTATTGCTGTAGCAGGGTCTTAATTGTATTAGAAATTTGCCTTTTTACATCTCCCTTACTATAATCGACTCTTGCTGCATAATAAATTCTCTCTTCCTCCTGTTGGTTGGTTATTGGATGCAGATTATATTTCATCTCAAGTTCTCGACAGATATTCATTGAACGGATGTTCTCAAAATTAGAGTCTATTTTCTTACCGTTTTCATCCACTCTTACCGAGACAATATGCATATGTGTACGGTCTATATCTGTATGCTTATAAACAATAAAAGGTTGCTCCCCATATCCCATTCGTTGCAAATAGTCTTCAGAAATTATCGTTAACTGTTCATCAGTTAAACGATCATTTGGATGCGGATTTAGAGAAATATGAATAACAGGTTTCTCTGTTTTTTGATTAGCGATAAGGTAAGGATGAAAAGAAAATAAAGTATTGCGAAATGAAATAATAGTATCTGTATCTCCGTCTTGCGGCATTTTATTTACCATAAGAATTTTCGCTTTTTCTTCTTTTACCTTATCATTGTTATAGGACAAAGCTCCATAAATAGAACTTCCACCTGTTATTTTTGCAACCATTTTTCATTCATTTCTTGTGTTAATTCGAATATTTGTTTGCTTAAAACAACGAGTTTAAACGTCATCTTCTCCAGTTGAAGTAACAATGCTTTTGTTCTTTTTTCCGTTGCATTAGAATTGATTTGTTTGACAACCTGATTATAATTAATTCCTATTTTTCGATATTGATGATGCAAATCGGTCAGCCGGGTATAATAATCAAATATTGATTTATTAAAAGTTATAACCGTTATTTCTTTTTCCAAAAGCATTGTTTTTACAAAATCAGCTTTTCTTTTTTTGCCGGATTTCAGATATAAAGACATAAATTTTTCATTCTCAATAGAGTTCAATCTAACAACATATCGATAGATAGCAGGATCATCACTTGGCTTTCTTCCGCTTTTAGTTTTATTATTTTTCATAGATATCTCTTGTTGTTTTTATATCCACCCTATGATTTTCGACTTTGGAGAAAATCATCACCCCAACCGGTAGGTTGGGCAAGTTTATTTTGAGTGCCCGAATTTATTTCGGGTGCCTCAAAATACAACTTGCTACCTGCAAGGGCAGGTAAACTTTCTTCCATATAGATATTGCACTTTACTAGAATAATTACCCTGTTTTTTTCATATCTGAACTGGGCAGATATCCATAAAAGTAAAATTGTTCTCATAAGCTTCTCTATTTTTAATTAGTCTGTGGTATTTCTAAAGTATGACACAAAGATACCAAGCTAACATACTGGATAAAAGAGAAGTACATGCGACTTACGACGTCAACTCCAGACTTATATATCCACTATCATAAGAAGGCTAGTAAAATACAAGATATTCGCATCCAAATATCGGATAATTGGATAGTTGGATAACTGGATAATCGGATAACTGGATAACTGGATAACTGGATAATCGGATAACTGGATAATCGGATAATCGGATAACTGGATAACTGGATAATTGGATAATCGGATAATCGGATAACTGGATAACTGGATAATTGGATAATCGGATAATCGGATAATCGGATAATCGGATAACTGGATAATTGGATAATCGGATAATCGGATAATCGGATAATCGGATAACTGGATAACTGGATAACTGGATAATTGGATAATCGGATAATCGGATAATCGGATAACTGGATAACTGGATAATTGGATAATCGGATAACTGGATAACTGGATAATTGGATAATCGGATAACTGGATATAAATAAAAATATGTTTAACTCTAAAAATTAATAATTATGGAACAAGAAACAGTATTTATTGCTTTTGCAAATCAAAAAGGAGGCGTAGGCAAGTCCGCTATCACAACTCTATTTGCTAGCTACTTACATCACATCAAGAGAAAAAATGTTGCAATAATAGATTGTGACTTTCCGCAAAACTCTATTTACAACATGAGAGAAGATGACATGAAATCGATAAGAGAGTCTGTCGAATTACGATCAGCCTTAAGTATTCAGTTTGACCAGAACAAAAAGAAAGCATATCCGGTCATCAAAGCCCAACCGGAAAAAGCTCTCAAGAGTGCTAATGAATTGATAGAAACAACTGAAGAGAAATTAGATATCATTCTTTTTGACTTGCCCGGGACAGTGAATAGCACGGGAATATTGAATCTTATTTTCAATATCAATTATATTTTTATTCCTATCATTGCTGATAAGAGAGCATTACAAAGCAGCCTTAATTTTTTTATGACAACTATGCGATATACAGATGCTATTCAAGGTAAAATAGCTTTGAAAAGTTTGTATATGTTCTGGAACAAAGTTGACAAACGGGAAAACACCGAGCTCTATGACATTTTTAATGAAATAATGATAGAGGAGAATATACCCGCATTAAAAACATCACTCCCTGACCAGAAAAAATTCAACAAAGAATTATCACTTAACAGAGATGTTGTCTTTCGTTCTACTATGTTTCCCCCTGACCGAAAATTATTACGTTTCAGCAATATAGATATGCTGGCTCAGGAAATATGTTCAATCATAAATATTTCTTGCGATGAGTAAAAAAAGACCGATTGTAAAGGTAGATGAAGAAAAGATAAAGATGATTATGGGAGGAGAACTACCTATGGAAGCTGTCGATCCGGAAAAGGATATTGTATTCTTACAGAGTGAAGAAGAAAAATCCACGAGCAACGAAAACAGCAATAATAATGTTTCAGCCTCAACTCTGCCTAAAAGTGGGAAAAAGAAAAAAGCCATAAAAGAATACTCAGCACGTTTTTTATCAAAAAAAGCATTTGGCGGTAATAAAAAACAATCGACCATCTTATTATCTGAGGAGAATTTCAATCGAATGGCAAGCCTTCTTAAGTTTACAACTAACAATTTTTCCGTTTCAAATTTTCTCGACAATATACTTGATCGTCATTTCGAAGAATATGAGGAAGAGATACGGGAATTGAAACGCAATGCTATGCAGGAAAATATGGATTTTGATATTTAAATTGATATGAAAGGATTATATATAATATTCAACCTTTGCATTCAGGCTCTAAAATATCTTCTTTGGCCAGTTATAAAATTAGCAGAGAGTGTAATCAAATTTAGGGATAGTAGTAATCGACTTCGACGTAAGCTTCATCTTTTATATGGAAAAAAAACAGGGTTCAAAACTAATTTAAAAAAAAGTGTGTCCCCTGCGAATGAAAATATTCCAATGCATCTCAAAATAACGGGAGATAATGCGGTTGTCGGCTCTACTAAATCGGTATTTATTACTGAATTACCCCAGCTTAAAACACATCCGCCTGTAGAACCATATAAGAGTGAACCTCTGGAGCCAATGCCGCCTCCGGAAAATGAACCGCCGATAAATCCCGATGACATCATTATAGAAACCGGTGCTGCTATTGATCCCGATGATATCGATGAAATTGATATTATTAATCCGGACGATAGTTTTGATGATGATTTCAATTACGGAGATGGTGTTTCTATTGATGACTTGGAAGATGCTTACTCTAATATGCGGAAAAGTAAGACTTTGAATGAGGCAAATGAAAAAACAATAGAAAAATTACAAGGAACTGATTTGGAAGCATTTTTCGCATTAAATGATAAAATGGAAGGCAAAAGCAGAGACTTGTTAAATAATAAGCTAGGCTCTTACGCAAACGAATAGAGTAAGATTATTCTCTGTAAAACAATTATAGTATTTAATATTTCAAAATAATAGTAGAAGTAATGGAAAAAAAATATCCGAACTAATAATGATATAGCCCCATTTTTGAAATGGGCGGGAGGAAAAAGGCAATTAATCCCGGAAATTGTAAAGCATCTACCTGAAAATATAATGGATATAAATTATTGTGAACCATTTATTGGCGGAGGTGCTTTATTCTTTTACCTAAGGCCTTCCAATGCGATAATAAGCGATAATAATAAAGAACTTATAAATGTATACCAGGTTATAAAATATAATATCAATGAGCTGATTGAAGCACTCAAAGAACATGAAGCTACTCCCGAATATTTTCATGAGCTACGTGCTTCGGACCGAAGTCCTTCCTATAATGAATTATCCGACGTGAAAAAAGCATCCCGAATAATTTTTTTAAACAAAACTTGTTACAATGGACTCTATAGAGTTAATCGTTTAGGACAATTTAACACCTCTTTTGGCTGGTATAAAAATCCGGTAATATTGGATGAGAAAAGGTTGAATGCTATCAACTATTATTTGAATAACAATAATATTGAGATTCTAAGCTATGACTATACTTTGATTCTAGAAAAAATAGATAACAATACATTTGTATATCTCGACCCTCCATATCACCCGATTTCAAAAACTTCGAATTTCACAGCATATACCGGTGAAGGCTGGGGTGAGGATGAACAAATTAAACTAAAAGAGGAATGTGACCTTTTAACGAAAAGGGGGATTAAATTCTTATTGTCCAATTCTGGCAGTAGATTCATTTATGAACTATATAAAGGCTATAATATTCATACGGTAAAAGCCCGGAGGGCTATTAATTCTAATAGCAAGAAAAGAGGAGAAGTTGTTGAATTATTAATTAACAATTACGATAAATAGTTTTTTTACAACACCATCTATACAGGATAGCTGCTTTCGTAGCTATCCTGTTGTTGTTTCTTCTCTAAAAAGGGACAACCGATAGTATCAAATAATCCTTTAATGCGACTTATAACGTCAACTCCGGACTTATCTACATACTTTTAATAAACAGCTGTTTATCACTAATATTTTTGACATCGCAGTTCATTTTTTGTTTAACTAATTTTTACCAGCGATGAAGAAAACAGTGTTTTTTATCTCATTTTTAATCTCTACAATCGGTGCATACGCACAAGGGAATGGCTTGCAGGGAATAAATGATGCAGCCAACATGGTTACCTCTTATTTTGACCCCGCGACCAAATTGATTTACGCAATTGGGGCTGTTGTAGGACTGATTGGTGGCGTAAAAGTCTATTCCAAGTTCTCATCAGGTGATCCCGATACAAGCAAAACCGCAGCGAGCTGGTTCGGAGCTTGTATCTTCCTTATCGTTGCCGCGACCATCCTTCGTTCATTTTTCCTTTAAAACTGGATATATGGCAGAATATTCTATTAATAAAGGAATCGGGAAGCCTGCTGAATTTCAAGGATTGAAAGCGCAATACCTCTTCATTTTTGCCGGAGGGTTATTAGCTGTATTCATTGTATTTGTGGTAATGTACATGATCGGTATAGGTCAATGGATATGTATCGGTTTCGGTCTTATTGCAGCATCCATTCTCATCCGGTTGACATTCTCCCTAAATAAGCGTTACGGCGAGTATGGCCTGATGAAAACCTTTGCCCGAAAAAAGCATCCCTTTTATGTTATCAACAGGAAACGGATAAACAAATTATTCCTCAACCAAAAAAACGAAACGGTATGAGAAATATATTGAAAGCGACAACCCTTGAAAACAAGTTCCCTCTCTTGGCCGTCGAGCACAATTGTATTATCAGCAAGGATGCAGATATAACCATAGCATTTCGTGTCGAGTTACCGGAGCTCTTTACCGTAACATCTTCTGAATATGAGGCTATACATGCGACTTGGCTCAAAGCAATAAAAGTTCTTCCCAATTATTCGGTACTATTGAAACAGGATTGGTTTATTAAAGAGGATTACACACCGGATATACAGAAAGATGACCTTAGTTTTCTCAGCCGGTCATTCGAACGTCACTTTAATGAACGCCCATATCTGAACCACACCTGCTATCTATTCTTAACCAAAACGACAAAAGAACGTATGAGGCAACAAAGTAATTTCAATACCTTATGTCGGGGATTTATCGTACCCAAGGAAATGCAGGACAGAGAAACAGCTGCCAGGTTTATCGAGGCGGTAGGACAATTTGAACGTATTATCAATGACAGTGGTTTTATTTCCCTTACCCGGTTAATGGCTGATGATATTATCGGAACTGAGGGTAAGGCGGGAATTGTAGAAAAATACTTTTCATTATCTCAAAGCGATAACACCCACTTATCCGATATTGAACTGGGGGCAGGGGAAATGAAAATAGGAGACAATTATTTGTGCCTCCATACACTTTCTGACCTCGATGACCTGCCCAATACTGTAAGTACAGATAAACGCTATGAACGGTTGTCAACAGACAGAAGTGACTGCCAATTATCTTTTGCTGCTCCGATGGGAATTCTCTTATCATGTAATCACATCTACAATCAGTTTGTTTTTATCGATGATCATGGAGAAAACCTTAAAAGGTTTGAAAAGCAAGCGCGCAATATGCATTCTCTTTCCAAGTACAGTCGCAGCAACCAAATCAATAAGGAATGGGCTGAATTGTATTTAAATGAAGCTCATAGCTACGGCTTGATATCGGTAAGATGTCATTGTAATATTATCTCATGGAGTGATGATCTTGGCGAGTTGAGACAAATAAAAAATGACGTCGGTTCACAACTCGCTTTCATCGAATGTGTACCTCGTCATAATACGGTAGACCTGCCTGCATTGTTTTGGGCAGGAATCCCGGGAAATCAGGCGGATTTTCCTGCAGAAGAAAGCTTTTATACATTTCTGAATCATGCCATCTGCTTTTTCTCGGAAGAAACGAATTACAAAAGCTCTCTTTCTCCTTTTGGTATCAGAATGGTAGACAGGCTGACCGGAAGACCTATACATCTGGATATTTCCGATTTACCCATGCGTAAAGGTATTATTACCAATCGCAACAAATTTATTCTCGGTCCCTCCGGCAGCGGAAAATCTTTCTTCACGAACCATATGATACGGCAATATTATGAGCAAGGTACACATGTACTGCTTGTGGATACAGGTAATTCTTATCAGGGATTATGCGAATTGATCCACCGGAAGACTGGCGGGAAAGATGGCGTGTATTTTACATATACCGAAGATAACCCGATTTCATTTAATCCTTTCTATACCGAAGACGGCATCTTCGATATAGAAAAGCGCGAATCAATAAAGACGCTGATCCTGACCCTTTGGAAGCGAGACGGAGAACGGACAAGCGGGGCAGAAGACGTTGCCTTGTCAAATGCGGTTACACTTTTTATCAATAAGATTAAAAGCGATAAATCTATTATACCATCATTTAATAGCTTCTATGAATTTATCAAAAACGATTTCCGTGAAATCCTCGATAAGAAAAACAACCGCGAAAAAGATTTTGACATCGAAAACTTCCTGTTTGTCCTAGAACCGTATTATAAAGGTGGTGAGTACGACTTTTTATTAAATTCCGACAAACAGTTAGACCTTCTATCCAAACGCTTCATCGTCTTTGAACTGGATAATATCAAAGACCACAAGATTTTATTTCCTGTGGTTACTATTATCATCATGGAAGCTTTTATAAACAAGATGAGACGCCTAAAAGGTATCCGAAAGGTCATATTGATAGAGGAAGCCTGGAAAGCAATTGCTAAAGAAGGGATGGCGGAATACCTCAAATATTTATTTAAAACTGTCCGTAAATTTTTTGGTGAAGCAGTTGTCGTAACACAAGAGATCGAAGACATTATTTCGTCTCCTATTGTCAAGGAAACCATTATCAACAACTCGGATTGTAAGATACTGCTTGACCAGCGGAAATTCATGAATAAGTTTGATGCCATCCAATCCCTGCTTGGACTGACGGAGAAGGAAAAAGCCCAGGTGCTCTCCATCAATATGTCCAATAATCCCAACCGTAAATATAAGGAAGTCTGGATCGGACTGGGAGGGGTACAATCTGCCGTGTATGCTACCGAGGTTTCGCTGGAAGAGTATCTGACATACTCAACCGAAGAAACCGAAAAACTGGAATTATTCCGTCTGGTTGAAAAGCTGGGAGGAAATATAGAGTTGGCTATAAAACAATTAGCCGAAGAGAAAAGAAATTCATATTAACTAAAACCTAATTTTTTATGAAACGAATATTTTTTGTTGCATTAGTTATTTTTTTTGGTACGAACATTAGCGCTAAGGCTCAATGGGCAGTAATAGATCCAAGCAATCTGGCACAAGGGATAATAAATACCACACGCAATGTGGCAGAGACATCTACTACAGCCAACAATATGATTAAAAATTTTGAACAGACTGTCAAAATCTATGAACAGGGAAAGCAGTATTACGATGGCTTAAAGTCCGTCAATAATCTTGTCCGTGATGCAAAGAAAGTACAACTGACAATATTGATGATAGGAGAAATTTCTGATATCTATGTCGGGAATTTTCAAAAAATGCTTCGTGATCCCAACTATTCCGTGGATGAACTCAATGCAATAGCCTACGGCTACTCGGTATTGCTGGAAGAGGGCAATACTGTACTGGGAGAATTGAAAAATGTTATTAACATCTCTACTCTCTCTATGACCGATAAGGACAGAATGGATGTAGTCAACAATTCTTATGAATCGATGCGGGAGTACCTGAATCTAACCAAGTATTACACCAAAAAGAATATCAGTATTTCGTATCTAAGGGCAAAGAAAAAAGGGGATACTGACAGGGTGATAGCTCTCTATGGTGGTACTAACGAAAAATACTGGTAGACAATGGACGTAGAAAACATTCATCAGATTCTAAGAAGCCTCTACGGGGAAATGATGCCTTTATGCGGGAACATGGCCGGGGTTGCAAAAGGAATAGCCGGACTCGGGGCTCTTTTCTATGTCGCATACCGTGTATGGCAATCTCTCTCCCGTGCAGAACCTATAGACGTGTTTCCATTGCTGCGTCCTATCATCATTGGCATCTGCATCATGTTTTTTCCAACCATTGTATTGGAGACTATCAATAGTGTGCTCAGCCCGGTTGTACAGGGTACAAATAATATGCTTCAAACCCAGACATTCGATATGAACAAATATCGTGAACAAAAAGACAGGCTGGAATATGAAGCGCTGAAGAACAATCCGGAAAAAGCATACCTGGTAGATGACGATATATTCGAAGCACGCCTTAAAGAATTGGGCGTTACGGATGTTGCCGATAAACTGGGACTATATGTGCAAAGAGGATTATATAATGCAGAAAAAGGTATACAGGAAGCTATGAGAAACTTATTGGAAATTCTCTTTCAGGCGGCTGCCCTTGTTATCGATGTGATCCGCACATTTTTCCTTATCGTCTTGGCTATACTTGGACCTGTCGCATTTGGACTTTCCGTATGGGATGGCTTTCAGTCAACCCTCAGTCAGTGGCTGGTGCGTTACATCAGTGTATATCTGTGGTTACCTGTTTCCGATATTTTCAGCTGTATCCTTGCCAAATTGCAAATATTGATGCTGCAAAATGATATCATAGAGATGACACAAAATCCTTCTTATGCAATCGACGCATCGAATGTAGTATACATCATTTTTATGATTATTGGGATTATCGGCTATTTCACGGTACCTACAGTAGCAGGATGGATTGTACAAGCCGGAGGTGGCGGTGCATTCTCTAAGAACCTGAATAGTGCAGCCACAAAAGCTGGTGCATATGTAGCCGGAGGGCTTGGAGCTAGTGCTGGAAATATAGCGGGTAAACTTTTCAATCAAGGTAAATAAAAAATCATTCCAAAAAATCATCTATGCAATTTAAATCATTGATAAATATTGAAAGCAGTTTCCGGATGATCCGCTTTTCATGCATCATTTTTCTATGCCTGTGTGCTTTAGTTGCAGGGTATTCAGTTTACTGTGCCTATAGCTTTGCGGAGAAACAGCGTGAAAAAATATATGTCCTAGACCAAGGTAAATCTCTGATACTTGCCCTATCTCAAGACATATCCCAAAATCGGCCTGTGGAAGCCAGAGAGCATGTAAAGCGGTTCCATGAACTGTTCTTTACGCTATCGCCGGAAAAGAGTGCAATTGAAAGTAATATAAAAAGAGCTTTGTTGCTTTCGGACAAAAGTGCATTCAACTATTACAAGGACTTATCCGAGAAAGGGTATTATAACAGGATTATCTCCGGCAATATTATTCAGAACACTCAGGTTGATAGTATATCCTGCAATTTTGAAACATATCCCTATCTGATGACTACTTATGCCAGGCAGATAATCATAAGGGAAAGTAATGTTACAGAACGCAGCCTCATTACCCATTGTCGCCTGCATAATTCAACGCGTTCGGATAATAACCCTCACGGATTCACTATCGAAGGCTTCGAAATCAAAGAAAACAGGGATATACGAACTCTAAAACGTTAAAACGATGCGAATAAAAAAGTATATAGAAAAGAGTAAACTGAATATTGAAGACCGCATCAGAAAATGGTGCGGCGAACTAACCCCCGATAAACGATTTATAATCGTTGCCTCCATCCTCGTAGTATTTGCTTCTCTTAATATTTATTTCACGTTCACCTCTATCTATAATCTGGGTAAAGAGAATAAAAATGACCGGATTGAGATACGGCACATAAGCCCATCTGAACTGGTGGATAAGAAAAGAA
The DNA here is from genome assembly GCF_010501075.1 of Dysgonomonas sp. 25. GTDB lineage: Bacteria > Bacteroidota > Bacteroidia > Bacteroidales > Dysgonomonadaceae > Dysgonomonas. The sequence continues at coordinate 14,558 of NZ_QVMN01000009.1, read as the reverse complement.
GCAATCAAATAAACACCATCCATCATAATTTAAAACTTAATCAAGATCAAGATTCAATTTATGAGCCAACACAAAGTAAATAAGATTGATATAATCATTTTATTAATTGTAGTCCTTCTCTTTATTGCGATACTTCTTGCATTCGCTTTTACAGGGAAAAAGCAAAAAGACACGCCGCAATCTATAGAAATGGAAATCGATCAAGAAGACAATTCTGATTATAATATGGAGGTCTATGAACCTGACACTATCTGGAATGAATTTTATGAACTATTGGAACGTAATGACACCTCTCAAGACTAGCTTTTTATGAAGATCAGAAAAAGGAAAAGACTTTTTGTACATCTGTTTCAAATTATTTTCATCGCTTCTATTTTGGCTGGTATTATATGCTTTATCAAAATGTTACAAAATGAGAAAGTCAGAGAAAAAATAGAATGGAAGCTCAATTTTAAAGAGCTGATTAATAAAAAAAGAAATCCCGGTAATAAGCTGCAATGTCCGGATATAAACTACGAGCATTTGCCACCCTTAAGAAACAGATTCTTAAAACAGAAAAAAGATTCTGTGTACGATTCTATAAATATTAAACCTATTCTAAAATACAAGGAATATGAGCGATTCAAAAAACAACTTTTCTATTTCCCAAAAGCATAAGTTATATATACTCTATGCTCTCGCCGGGATTATCGCTGTAGTAATTATTTGGTTTATATTCTCTCCGTCTGCTGATACGGAAAAGAAAGATACAAATGCCTATAACGTAGATATTCCCCAACCTAGTGATGCAGAGATTATCGCAGATAAGAAGAATGCGTATGAGATGGCTTCCATGGAAGATAAGCACAAAGAACAATTGATGTCACTCGATGACTATAATATGCTCTTTAACGCAAGTGATGACAGAGATACACTTCTTGAGATGGAGGAGATAACGGATAATACTTATCTGGAGGATTTACCTACAGAAAGCTCACCTATTCAGTCTTCCATATCTTCTTACCGGAATGTAAACCGTAATATTGGAACGTTCTATACTCAGCCTTATAATGACAGGGAAAAAGAAAGGCTTGAGAAGCAAATCGAGGATTTGCAAAACCAACTAAACAGACAAAACAGCACCCCCAAAAGCTCAATGGATGAGCAGGTCGCCCTGATGGAAAAATCTTATGAACTGGCTGCTAAATATATGCCCACAAACAGTCCGACTCAGATTTATAACAATACAGATCCTTCCGCAACAAGTGCTCAGGCAGTAAAGACTAAAATCACAAAAAAAAGTGGGGACAAAGTTGCTGTAAAACCGGTAAAGCAAGTACAGGAACAGGTAGTATCTGCTTTGAAACAAGATATCTCGGACGAGGAACTCTTTAGGCAGATGGACCAGTCACGCAATTTCGGATTTCATACAGTTACCGATATCCAGGATAAAAGGGATAAAAATACCATCAGAGCATGTATACATGGCGAGCAAACAGTTATGAATGGACAAACGGTAGTATTAAGATTGCTGGAGCCTGTGTCGATTGATGGTGGTATCATCCCCAAAAACACCATTATATCCGGACAGGCAACTCTACAAGGAGAACGGTTGGAGATTATGATTTCCTCTATCGAATACGAAGGCTCGATTTATTCGGTAAGGCTGGCTTCTTATGATCTGGATGGGACAAAAGGGATATATGTACCCGGATCGATGGAGCTGGATGCCACCAAAGAAGTAGCTGCTAATATGGGAACAAATATGGGTTCGGGAATCAGCATCAATCAAAGTGCAGGCTCCCAGATTGCATCCGATATCACAAAAGGGGTTATACAAGGAGCATCCCAACTTTTTTCTAAGAAAGTAAAAATGGTAAAGGTAAATCTCAAAGCCGGGCATAATATATTACTACTGCCTCAATAAATCAACTAACTAAAAAAATATAACAATGAAAAAATATATATTAATCCTAATTCTTTTACAATGTTCTATTTCCGGATTTGGTCAAAATACGGATGAAAATGCGGTTAAAGGAAACAGACCGCTAAGCGAGTTCGACAAAGATAATTCTCAGGATTATTTAGATATGAGCAGCAGGATAATATTTGACCGTATTATCCCACCCCATAAGCTTGAGGTAACGTATGATAAGACTACACACCTGATCTTTCCGGCACCTATTACCTATGTAGACCTGGGCTCTTCCAATATTATTGCAGGAAAAGCCGATGGGATAAATAATGTATTGCGAGTAAAAGCTGCTGTCAGAAATTTTACTTCCGACACTAATTTTTCCATCATAACGAATGATGGAAGCTTTTACAGTTTTAATGTGAATTATGCGGAAATTCCTCAAAAGCTGAATATTGAAATTAAGGACTTCACTTACCATGAGGAGGATTTTAGCCGTCCGAACAATTATCTGGATATCTATTTAAAGGAATTGGGAAAAGAATCCCCGAAACTGGTCAGGTTGGTAATGGAATCGATATACAATAAGGATGAAAGAAAAATCAAGCATATCGGGTCGAATAAATTTGCAATACAATTCCTACTTAAAGGAATATATACCTTCGATGGGCTTCTCTACTTACATACACAAATCAAAAACTCTTCGAACGTACCTTTTGATGTGGATTTTATTCGCATGAAAATAATCGACAAAAAAGTTATGAAACGCACAGCCATTCAGGAAACCCTTGTCGTTCCTCTCCGTGCATTCAATAATGTGGCTACTATCGGTGGAAAGAAAACCCAGCGTATCGTATTTGCGCTCGATAAGATTACCATCCCCGATGATAAAGTACTCATTATTGATCTATTGGAAAAAAACGGTGGACGCCACCAATCATTCATGGTTGAGAATGAAGATATTGTATGTGCTGCTAAAGTAACCTCTTTAAATTTGAAATAATATGAAAAAGTTATTCTTGATGACGGTTTTATTGCTGCTGGTTACTGTTTCTTCTTTCGCCCAACGTTACATACCGGGACAAAAAGCTATCCAGCTTACCCTTGGTGCTGTAGATGGTTTTAAATTGAAACAACAAGACGGGCAGGCTTTTTCTATAGGTATTGCAATATCAAAATATACAAAAGGTACTAACCGGTGGGTATACGGCGGTGAATTCTTGCAAAAATATTTTGGATACAAAAACATCTATATCCCTTTAAACCAGTTTACGGCCGAGGCCGGATATTATCACAAGTTATTGGCTGATCCGAGCAAAACATTCTTCTTCTCTATTGGTGGTAGCCTTTTAGCAGGATATGAAACTATCAACTGGGGAGATAAACAATTAAGAGACGGGGCTTCAATAGAGAATAAAGACGCCTTTTTATTCGGTGCATCTCTGGGACTTGAAACCGAATGTTTCATATCCGACAGGTATGTATTGTTATTGGGAATAAAGGAACATTACCTACCCACTTCTTCAGTCAGCGATTTTCATTTCCAGCTATCGCTCGGCATAAAAATAATAATCAACTGATAACCAATTCTTTTTTATTAATTAAATAATTAAAATATAACTGAACATATGAAAAATAGAATGATATACTTTTTCGCGATTTTTCTGTTAATAACTATCTCTTGTAGCACAGATAAGGATTTGCCCGATGATTATTACGGTGCTTACACGATAACCCAATCTCCGGTTAAAGCTTCGATTGCAGCAGGCGAAACTGTTGCTGTTACATTTCAGATAAATCGCCCGAAAAATTATAAAGACAAATTTTATCTGTTATATAATCAAGATAGCGATGCTGGTGTCGGTAAGCTTGTCTACAACAATATAACGCTAAATAAGGCAACTACCTACGAAATCAAACAGGATCAGGTAACCGTATACTATAGTGCCGTAAGTGAAAATTATCATCGTCTTACACTCTCTGTTATAGATGGAAACGGAGTACAGGAAACAATAGATGTGGTTTTCAATGACGATAAAAAGGGAATTGACGATAAACTATTCAGTATAGAAAAACTACCTAATCAATTGCTTATCGCCGAGAATGAATCAGCCGAAATAAAATACCATCTCAAAAGAAGTAAAATATATGAGGGTAAATATTATATCAGATATAATCAATATAATGGAAACGGCTCCGGTATACTCAGATACAATGGAAGCTTAATGATACCGGGATACCCTATAGAGATTAAAAACGATTCCATACAGCTATTATATACTGCTATTACCTTGAATTATCATAGGCTCGATTTTACCTTTTTTGATGAACAGGGTATTGAACTCGATTCATATGCAGTTTTCAATGAAGAAAAAAAGGGAATCGATGACTATTTGCCTGTAATAAAAGGATATACAGATAAAAGCATACTGGATAAAGGTGAAACAGCAACTATTACATTAAATGTAGATAGAAGCAGGTTATACGATGGAAACTATTACATAAAGTATAAACAATCCCAGTATGGTACAGGAGTATTAAAACTTGGAGGTACTGAATTCGAGCAAGAAAGCATATCCTTGATAACTAATGGAAATCTGACACTCACATATACCGCAACGAATAAACTATGTCATTTACTTGAATTTGTTGTTATTGATGAGACCGGTAGAGAAGTAATATGTCCGATATATATCAACAAGGACAAAAAAGATAGGATGGACGGGTTCGATATAATTGACAATTCGCCCTCAAAAGCTGTCAATCCAGGCACATCCTGTCTGATCTTATTAGATCTTGACAGATGGAATAACCAAACATATTCTGGAAAATATTATTTCTCATATAAACTTCTAAAAGGTGATGGTATGATGGCTAATCCCGTAGAGGCAAGCCAACCACAAGATACCAAAGTAGAAATAAGGTATACAAAAGGAGGCTTCCAAATTCAGTTATTTTTCCGAGCAACAAATATTCCGGAAAAAATTTATCATCAAATCCTTCTTAGTATATATGATGATACAGGATGTAAGCAAGACATGATTCTAACATTTAACGATTCTCTAAAGAACTAACCTAAAATTAAAACTAACATGAATAAAATAATGACATATATTACACTAATAATCTTCCTATTAGGATTTCTTTCTTGTAGTGACAGTAAGCATTCATTGGAAGACAATACGCTTTTCTCCATTATTGAATCGACATATAATGATAATATTAATTCTGGCGAAACAGCCTCATTTTCGTTCAAAATTAAACGACCGGAAGGATATGACGGGAAATATTTTATTTCTTATTTACAGAATACGGATTCAGGAGACGGCTTAGGCAAACTTGTACTCAATAATGCAACTCTTAAGCAATCCACAAACTATGCTTTGACCGGCGATAATATTACGTTGTATTATACGCCCATATCGGAGAATTACCATCAACTGAATTTATCGGTAAGCAATTCTTTCGGTAATCAAGTGGATTTCTCGATAATATTTAACAAGAGCAAAAAAGGCACGGATGATAAAGAATTTGAAGTCATTCTGCTTCCTTATAAGGATTCTATAAAGATAGACGAAACCCGTGAAGTAAAATTCGTACTAAAACCCAGTAAAGTCTATTTAGGTAAATATTATTTCAAGTATAATCAACTAGAGAACCAAGGGCTGGGAATACTACAATATTTTGATGAATATCTTCAACAAAATAAGCCTATGCAGGTTATAGAAGACACGATATGTTTGAAATATTCAGCTAACACCACTAATTACCACCAATTGAATTTTACCTTTTTTGATGAACAGCAAGATAGGGAATTAAAAAAAGAGATTGTATTTAACAAGGATAAAAAAGGAGAAGATGATAAGGTGTTTTCGCTGATCAAAGAGCAAAGCAAAGATATTATACATAGTGGTGAAAGTTGTGATTTCAGGATTATCATCCAGCCAAGCCCTCTTTATAGTGGAAGATACTATCTATCATATAAGCAAAAAGCAGGTAGTGGTAAAGGGGAAATTTCCTATAATAACACAATCTTAGCACAGGACGTACCTGTCGAACTTATTTCTACAAATATTAAATTGAACTATAAAGCAATCTCTGAAAATTATCACCAGATTGATTTTACCCTCAAAGACGAGTTGAATCATTCGGTAGATATACCAATAATTTTCAATGAGGATAAAAAAGGGATTGACGACAATCTTTTTTCGGCGGCAATCACTCCTGACAAAACGGTAATTAATAAGGACGAGACAATCGGAATTAATTTAAAGCTAACCCCAAGCAAAGTATACTCCGGTAAATATTTTCTGAAATATGCACAAGCTGACGGCAATGGATTAGGAAAACTGAAATACAATGGTAATTATCTTCAAGCGGGTAAACCCCTTGAGATTGACAACGATAATTTACAATTGTACTATACCGCTTCTACGCCCAATTACCATCAGATGGACTTTATCGTATATGATGAACTGGGACAACAGAAGCATTTTCAGGTAATATTGAATGAAGATAAAAAAGATGCAGATGACAAGGATTTTTCTATTTCTGTTTCAAATCCCAAGATAACGATAAAAGAAAATGAAACCAATGAAATAGATTTCAAACTTATCAGAAGCGGTGTATACAATGGAAAATATTTTATCCGCTATTATCAATATGACGGGAATGGGCTGGGAAAAATTAAATATAACGGAAATATTATCCAGCCAGGGCAACCTGTAGAAATTACCTCAAGTATCATAAACTTATTGTATACGGCAGTAACCATAAATTACCATCAGCTAAATTTCAAAATTTATGACGAGATCGGGCATCTGAAAAAACTACAAGTGTTTTTTAATGAGGACAAAAAAGGAATTGATGACCATTTGTGCATTGTCAAAACTTCTGTACCCCAATCGAATCTGACCTTGAATGAAACGGTAAACTTCCAGTTACAAATAGAAAGAAGTAAAATTTATTCAGGAAGATATTATATCAGGTATAATCAAAGTAGCCAGTATGGGCAGGGAAGGTTATTTTATGGAAATACCTTCATGCAGCCAGACAACCAATATTTAATTACCGATGACAAAGTAAGCCTTTTCTATACAGCTGATAACAGCTTATGTCATCAATTAGATTTTTCAATTATTGATGAAGATAACAGGAAAGTATATTCTTCTGTTAGCTTTAATGAAGATAAAAGAGGGCTTACGGGTGGCTTTGAATTCAAAAATGTAGAATACGACAAGTACTTTGCACAGGTAGCATATCATGTATTGCTGATTAACCTGAATCGCCTTGATAATAAGCAATATGATGGGTTGTATTATTTAAAATGGAGAATGATAAAGGGTACAGGTCATATAGGGTATCCTGGCGGAATATATCCCGAGAATACAAAGGTTCAAATAATACGCAGGGATATTTACAACAAAGACAATAGAATCAATTTATTCCATATGATTGGGGCAGCAACAAATTACCAACTTCAACAGGAAGTCGAAATTACCCTCTATGATGATACCGGATATAGTGTATCTAAAATATTTAAGTATTCTCAAAAATAAAACACATCAAACTATAATAAATATGAACAGGTATTTTCTAATAATATTTATTCTGGCTTTCTCTTTGATTGCATGTTCCGACAATCACCTGGAGATAAATAATAGTTATGGATTCTCTGTATCGCATCTACCCGTTGTAAGCAAACTGAAAAAAGGCGAAACAGCTGAGATAAGATGCCAGATCGTTTGTGAGGGGAAAATTAATACGTCTTATTACCTGTATTATTTCCAACCCAATGGAAATGGTGAATTAAAGCTGGAAGATGGGACTATACTGACTCAAAACGATACATACGCGTTAAACAAGGAAACTTTCAGGTTGTATTATACATCTAAATCGCAAGTACAGCAGGTTATCGACATCGTATTTTTTGACTCTGCGGGAAATGAATTTCCGCTTTCTTTTACTTTTAATCATGACTCAAATTCTTAATAATAGAGATCTATGAAGACAATATCAATATTACTCTTCGTGTACTTGATATATTGTATATTGCTTATAACTTCTTTATATTCCACTAGGACTGATGTTCAGTTGTGGGGGAAAGAAATTGATTAGGAGCATTTATTAACCTGCCCTGATGGAGTCTACCTCTTTCAGGGCACATTTTTTTCAAATATGATAAATGAGAAGGATTTAAATAGGGATTATTATTTTATTGCTTTAGATATACCACCTGCTTCGACATTGGAGGTATTGGATAATTTGGGATTGGATCAGGATAACGAAGAAAAGAGATGGTTAAACGAAGAATACCTAAGTAATCAGACAGAAGAATCCAGGTTATTAGTGTATAAAGGTATTATTTATGAAACAGAGGATGTACACGATGAACGACTATCTCATCTTTTTAATATAGATGAAGACATAAGGGATATTCCTATATACAAAATTTCGGAATTGGAACAATATGCCTATTCCCGGGAAGAATCGTACTTAATCGAACTCGATATAAGTAATCCGATTAATGCATTTATTAATATACAATCTTTGGGTCTTAAACCGCTCTTTCTTATCGAAGATTTGATGTTATTAAGTGACGACGGAAATAAAAAGGATACATTTCTTGTCCATGGTAACAAAGTATTGGGATGGCGTAAACACGATTCGGAAATTCTTATGAATGCGGTTTCTCTCGGTGCTCTTATTGAAATGTACCAAATTCCGACGGATAAACCGCTGAATGTATTCAATATCGAATTATTGATGGAATACCAAAAGAAGGATTTGGAAGCAATCAACGAACTTTCGTTAAGGGAAATACCTTCTTTCAGGAAAACGGCCATAGTTTGTAAAGCAGCAGTCAGTGATAATCCCATAAATATAAAATACGTACCGGCTTCCAAATTGACAAAAGAAATAATTATCGACGCCGTTTCGAAAGACTATACAACAATGCAATATATCTCTCAAAAAGAATTCAATGAGGATATATATTTAAGAATCGTTGAAAAGAACCCGTATGCATATTTTCAAATCCCAAGCGATGAAAGGTCGAAAGAGATACAGGAAAAAACCCTGATTAGCGCAACGAAGGAATACGATCCATCAATAGTATATAATTTAATAAGCGAAATTAACAACAGGAATGTTCTCTGTGATTTTATTTCCCGATCCGGTCTTTCCTATGATTTTGAATATTTGGCAAAAAATATAAATGACAAAGTGTATGACAAAAAAATAGTCCAAACACTTCTTTCAATGGAGCCGGGTTGTATAATACATATACCTGAAAGGTTCTTGACAATGAGGATGTGTCTGGACTACATGAGAGACCATATGAATGAAAACTACAATTTTGAAAGATTAATTCAACGCGTACCCTATAACGTAAGGCAATCCGAAAATTTTATTTATCACATAAGCCAATTTACGTCTACCTTAAAAATAAGGATGCCGGAGAATTATATCTTAAAAACCGATACTACAAATGATTTACATGAGGCAATGAAGCAATTCAATTCTTTGGGACTAACCGATAATTACAAGCTGCTCTCCGGTTATCTGGAGGATTTGAAGGATTCTTTGGCACCCCTGATTGTCGTTAACGGCAAAATACTGGGACAATATAATGATATTTCCAACGATTTATTGATTTTGCAGTACGATTGCTCGCCCAAAGAAGATTTGCAACGGGTTCAACTGAGTGACTTATTGAAAGTCAGGGAAGAAGACCTCCGGCTTATCAGGGAGGAAGGACTCGGTGCAATACCGCTTGAACGCAGGGATAAAAAATTATGTCTTGAAGCCATAAAAAATAATGCTTATGATATTAAATACATTCCCGAAGATATACTAACAAAGAAAATGATATATAAGGCGTTAAAACAGGATGGTGATTTATTAAAGTATATTCCTTCGGATAGAATTAAGCCTCAAATGTGTGAAGTTGCTGTTAATAATAAGTTTATAGCTTTAAAGCATGTACCCGAAAAATTCAGAAACGGCCATGTCTCCGATATTGCTGTTAGAAGGGCAATGTTGGAATTCAACTTTTTTATGGACCATAAACAGATCCAAACACTTAAGTATATAAGAAATCCCGAAGCGAGCTTGTATTTGGCAGAAAAACTGATCGCTGAAGATGTGAATCCCGTATCAGTAGCTACAGCGATTAAAATAAGTGGAATGATGTCAGAACAAATGTGTTCGGAACTTTTTGCATTAGACTATAGGACTTATCAATGTTTCCCTGATAAATTCAAGACCAGGGAAATGGCAAGTCTGGTTGTAAACAAAGATGGAGAGCATATCGCCTGTATCCCTCCTGAACACCAAACATCCGAAATACAGATTCAAGCCGTAAAAAACAATCCGGAGGCTATCCGCTATATAAGTGAAAGCTCCAGGACTCCCGAAATGTACTTAAGAGCGACTTTAGCCGGAATAGAAGAGAAAATCCCTGCGTCGATGATCTCAACAGATAATGTGATGGGATTTTATAATACAATTAAAGATAAAATAGTAGATAAGATAGACTATGGACAGGTCGAATCTTTATTTAAGGGAGAGACAATAGATGTGAAGAAATTCAAATCACTAACGGAAAATAAAATCTATAGGGATCAAACCATAAGATTTAATAGGGCCTCGAATTGTCTGGAATTTAAACCCAAAGAAATACAATTGGGTAAAAACCATTTATCAGCTATTAAGAGTCTAAATATCAAAAATCGATTGAAATTATAATGTTTTATTTGTATATAAATTATTGTATTATATCTTTGTAACAGCATTAAAGGTATAGCATTACACATATTCTCTTTTAGACATTAATCTACTTCTTTATTAAAAAAATCATAAGCCTTCTTATCGTTTAATTGATATTTCCAAAATTGTACGAGCAATATATACGTTATTTCGATTCATAAGAAGGCTTATTCTTTAGATGCCCGTAAAAGCGTCATCCTGATGCTAAAATTAACATTATTTACAAATCACTTTCTAATTTTAAGAAAATTATACTATTTTTCTATAGCTTATAATGTTAATTTTGAATTTGATAACATTTAGGCCTTAAATAAATCATTAACTATTGTAGTCATATCATGTTTGCCTAATAATTACATGGTTTGCTTTAATAAATAGACTTGCCATCTAAGTTTATTAATGCAAATCTATTTTAATGGACTTGATAGATATTAAAAGCTCGTACAATTTTGGAAATATCAATTAAACAAAACTTCACGGCACAGAAAACAAAAACACGTACAACCGCAACAATCTAACAATTAGAGAAAGTGAAAGGAACCTATTAAAGACTACCAAAAAAGAGATATAATAATTGATTATACCTCTTTTTTGTCTTATCTATTTGAGAGCTAAGGAACTCCCTTTATTACCATAAATTTGAAATAATAAAATATAAAATAGTGTATCATAAAGGTGGCTCTGTTCCTTTCGAGTGAATTGTAAGTTAAATTTTTCCATCCTGAAATTATTTTATATTATTTCTCACGATTGCCAATATATATCTGCTCTTCACGACCTACTTCATATCTGGATTCAGATTCAAAAAGGGGCTCTTTGTCATCATATTTGTATAAACTGAATTTACCGGCTCTTTCCTTAATCTTTAAACGGATATGATAGTGGGGATGCTGATAGACAGTTTTTTTCCTTATCGTAATCTTTACAATATTCTGCTCTGCTATTGGAACACCTTCAAAACCTCTCTTATCTTTCAGAAGGATAGCTTGTGGCACCTCTCCTGTAGTTCGTCTTATGTAGCCGATGGTATCATATCTCTTGCAGAAATCTCGTCCGGTTCGGCGGTCACCATAAAAAATCCGCACTCTTTGGCCGGAATCAATCAGTTCATTGAGCAAATCGGCAATCTTTTCATCGGTTTCTTTTTTAAAATAGGTCTCACCGACCTTTTTGTATGATTTATTTATATCTTCCTGTTCTGCGATTTTCATAACCTACATTTTCAGTTGTTATACTTATCGGTTTATTTAGATTACTGATAATCGGAAATTCCTTATCGGCATCATAGATATTAAGTGTTGCTCTATTTATTGTTTCTCCGGGAGTCAAAGAAATAATAGTACCCATTTCTAATTCAGAATTTTCAATATGAATACGTTCATCATAGCAATCATGAATATTCTCTCTCTCAAATGATTCTAATATGCTTATAGCTTCTTCCTTGCTATTTGCTGCAATTGTAAAATAAGTCCTGCTGATTATTAACTGCTCTTCATCCTGACGGAAGAGAAATTTGTTTGGTTCTTGCTTTTCCATAACTTATCATTTTTATTAATACTTCTCCGCCTTTGGCAGAGTTATTCTTTATCGGAAGCTTTTTATAAAACGGGCTATGAAAAGCAAGTTTTTGCCGGTAAAATACAACCCGAAGTGAAACAAGGTGTGGAGATTTTGGGGCAAAGCTTCCAAAGGAAGCTTAACTTGCTTTTCAAGAAAGCCCGTTTTTAAATTTGCGGCAGGTAAATAATAACAGTTACAGAGAATTGAGGTATAGAATCCATATAAAATGGAGTTTCTTAAATAAAATTTATCGAAAAGATATTCTTATATCGGATTTGAGGTATATATTTGCGTCTTCAATTTAAAAGTTAGAATATGAAAAATTTAGTAGACAATTTAAATCAACTATTCACAGATTTTGCAAAAGATGCAGCTCTTCAGGTAGAAAACGGAAATAAAGCTGCGGGAACTCGTGCCAGAAAGACTTCTTTGGCTATTGAGAAAGCATTAAAAGATTTTCGTAAAATATCTATTGCTGAGTCTAAATAATGAGAGCACGAGGAGTTTAAACACTCCTCGTGCTTTTTATTGTATAGGTAATATTATTACGCGACTTCCAACTCTTCGATCCTTTCTTTGGTTATTACCGGTAACCCTTTCATTATTTCTTCGATTTCTATAGTTACCTTTTCATTAAGTATTTTAGCATAAATTTGTGTAGTCTGGATATCGGAATGCCCCAACATTTTGGATACACTTTCTATAGACATGCCTTTTGTGAGCATCAGGGTAGCGCAAGTATGACGAGCTGTGTGAAAAGAGATATTCTTACTAATTCCACAGATATTGGCAATCTCCTTCAAATAACGGTTAATACATTGTCCGGATGGAACAGAGAATAGTTTATTGTCAGGATATTTCTTCTGTTTATATTTTTCAATTATCTGCTTGGCAGCTGGAACAAGTGGTACAAAATATTCATTACCGGTTTTAATGCGATTTTTATCGATGAATTCTCTATCTGTGGAATCTGTTATTATATCAGTTTTTTTGAGATTTTGTATATCGATGTAGGCCAAAGCCGTAAAGCAGGCAAAAACAAAAATATCACGGATGGTATCCAATACTTCGCTCCGAAGATCAGTTTCGATAATTTTTGTAAGTTCTCCTTCTGTCAGATATCTTGGATTAGTCCTCTTAGAAGATAGAACAATCCCATAGAAAGGATCATCAGTGATATATTTGCATTTCATGGAATAGGAGAGCACTTGCTTCAGGTAGCGCATATGGCGTACCATGGTATTATGCCCGCAGCCACCATCAGATAAAAGGTAAATTTCATAGTTATGAATAAATTCATAGTCGACTTTCTTTATATTTATGTCTACCGTATTACCAGTATTTGAAGTTTTATAAATCAAATCCTCTTTTGTATAATAGTATTCTATAAATTGTCCGACTTTCTTTTTACTGCATTCATACTTGCCTACAGTATGCTCGGTTATAGTAGTCTTGGATAAAGCTTTCTTCTGCTTAATGATTTTATCGAATTGGTCTAAAAGGGTATATTCCTTCAAGTCTTTGCCATGAAATGAATCACTCACCATTTTTACAGTCACATATGGATTATCTTTATAAAGGGATGAATAAATATTATCCAACTTCTTTTCTATAATAGAGAGTGAATCATTTATTTCAATTGCTTCTGTGCGTTTTGTTCTCATCCGTCTTAGCGTGGAATCCCACAACTCAATTGCTTGTATGGAAAGCCCCGTACTGAATTCTAACGATTTGCCGGAGATTGTAATCTTTACGATAATGGTTGCTGATCCATCCTTATTTAGTTTTGATTTACGGATGAAAAAAAATTGTGACATTCGATGTTTCATAAGTGCATTTTTTTGAGTTAATAATAAATGTTTAATTTTTGCTTACTGCAAAAATAAGTGGCTCGTTAAAAAAATGCACTAGACAACTAATGACTGACATAGACATAGGTAGTCATCTGAAAGTCTTAGAATTACAAGTTTAGTATGGGTATTTAATTACATATTTTCATCCCCATGGTTTTACCCACAGTCCGATGTCGTAACGGGACATCGTTTGGCGTAAATTGTCAATTGATACATAAAAACAAAGGCAGCAAATCTTCTGATTTACTGCCTTTTGTCCTATCTTGTCCTTAGCTTTCGCTTTTTCTGGTAGTCCCAGGCAGATTTGAACTGCCGACCTCTACATTATCAGTGTAGCGCTCTAACCAACTGAGCTATAGGACTGGCTTTTGTCTCTGCCGGATGACTCCAGCTTGTCTTTTTTATTGTAATTCATATTAGTTAAAGAAATAGTTGATTTAAGCAAGTGTGTAGTACTCAAGTATCTCGACCAGAGTCATCTC
>NZ_QVMN01000008.1:10147-180364 GCF_010501075.1 Dysgonomonas sp. 25 | reverse complement strand
CCGACAACTATCTCATAAATTATTAATATTTTTGTCTAATAAAACCTGTAACGGTTTTTTAGGACTAGTCACCATACAGAGAAAGGAGAATCCCTCCTATTCCGATAAGTTTAGCTTTCAGGTTCATAGTATCTGATTATGTAGTTTTTAGATTCCGGCATAAAGATAATACAATCCTCGTAACATAAAATGAAAAGGACTTTCCAAATCGGAAAATCCTTCTCACAAATACTATTGTTCCGGCTGTCATCCTTTGCGGCTTCGTCTGTACCGGATGAAAATGATTGCACCCACTGTCAATACCAGTACTACCGGCCAGATGCTCACCAGGAACAATACTAAGCTGCATATTACCCACCAACCAGCAGCCAGCCCATCTATTGCTTTCTGACCGAAGCCCGGTTCGTAAGCGGTGATGTCTGCCTGGTTGGCAATCATTGTGCGGACTTCCGTCCTGTCTTGGTAAAGTTGAATCTCAATATTGCTGAAGTCTATTTTATCGTGTAGTATCACATTCGCCAGCTTCATGCGATCGACTTGCTCCTCAGCATAGTCGCGCGATTCTTCGGCATCTACTGCATCGCCCAATTTACCGCTACGCGAAGCAATGGCGCTACCTAAGCGGTTTGCCTTGCGAAGTTTGCGGTCTTCGGTCATTTTATTCCACAAGATGTTGAATGTTTCATCTTCGGCATGCAATGTGCGATAATCGATTTCGATAGCATAAGGAGCAATCTCTCTTAATGTCTGGTCTAATAATTCTTTGGATACGCGAAGGGATAGGTTCGAATTCAGTTCGTAATAGGAAATCAGCAACGAAGAATCTTTCGATACAAGATAAGGCACATCGGTATGTTTGGTATTAGTTATCGCCGAGTTCATTATCAAGCCCTGATTCTTCAGGATAATATTTTCGATAGCGGCAGTCGCCTGCACGACATCTTTCACTTTGAAGCGGAGGCGTGCCGTACGCACCAATTGGTGCTTGCCATCGTTATTCGATAAGGCTGCCGCTGTAGCGATGAAGTTAGCACTCAGTTCGGGTGCACCTTGCACAGTAGGAGGAGTGAAGCGTACAGTTTGCTGCGATTGCCGCATCTGTTTCGTATTCATCACGCTACTCTCTTCCTGTACCTTGCAGTCATAATCTCTCATCTCTGTTTGTACTTCATCTGCTTCCGGAATCTGCATTTCCGAGAGTGCATATACCTCGTCCGAAACCATGTCAGAACTCTTGTTATTGCCACATCCTGCCACTACGAGGACGCCTAACACTGTTGTTGCGATAAATTTGAAGGGTGCATTCATAATTTTGTATGTTTAAATTCGTTTATTATATGGAGAGAATTCAACCGGAGATTCCATAACTGCCGGATAAAAAAGTGAGGTTAATCAAAAAAGAAATGAAAATAAACAAGACAAACGCTGCCAGACTATTGGATAAAGAGGGTATAGATTACAACCTTATCCCTTACGAAGTAGACGAATCCGACCTGAGTGCCATTCATGTAGCCGAACAATTGAACGAACCTGTAGAACAGGTTTTCAAAACGCTCGTCCTGAAAGGAGATAAATCGGGATATTTCGTTTGCATCATTCCGGGGGCGAAGGAATTGGATTTGAAAGTTGCTGCTGCAATCTCGGGCAACAAAAGTTGCGAAATGATACCGATGAAGGATTTGCTGAATATCACAGGATATATACGGGGTGCATGTTCGCCGCTGGGGATGAAAAAGGCCTTTGCGACGTATATCGACCATTCGTGCCTGCAATTTGCAGCTATCTACGTCAGTGCCGGAAAACGAGGCCTGCAAATACAGATCGCACCCGAAGCACTGATAAAAGCAGCTTCCATTTCGACTGTCGATTTCTTCCCGAAAGGGTAGTTTGGTTGTTGGAATAACTATAAAAATACATTTCTTATAACTGTCAATAAAACAAGTTAATGGAAGTTACAGGATAAAAGTTTATCATAAAAAGTATGGTTGTACCACAAAATACTCATAACTTTAACCTCATAAACAAACAACATAGAACACGTTCTAAAGAAAGATATAGATCAATTAAAATATACACCGAACAATGGCTAAAATAAAAGGAACAGTTGTAGTTGATGAAGAACGTTGCAAAGGATGCGACCTGTGCGTGGTTGCCTGTCCGTGCGATGTGCTGGAACTCCAGCCCCGCAACGTAAACCAGAAAGGGTATCACTACGTATACATGAAAAATCCGGACGAGTGTATCGGATGTGCCAATTGTGGCTATGTATGCCCCGATGCCTGTTTAACAATTTACAAGGTAAAAGCGGAATAAGCGTTATTTTAACATGCGGTTATCCGGCAATCATTCCCGGATAATTCAAAATTCAACAACATTATGTCAGAAGAAAAAGAAATATATTTACTGAAAGGAAACGAGGCCATCTCTCATGCAGCCATCCGTTACGGTTGCGACGGATACTTCGGCTATCCTATCACTCCCCAGTCGGAGATTATGGAAACGCTGATGGACGAAGCCCCTTGGGAAACTACCGGAATGGTTGTCCTTCAAGCCGAAAGCGAGACAGCCTCCATCAATATGGTATATGGCGGCGCCGGCTGCGGAAAAGCAGTGATGACTTCGTCGTCGAGCCCGGGTGTAAGCCTCATGCTCGAAGGGGTGTCGTATCTGGCAGGTGCCGAGTTGCCTTGCCTCTTGGTCAACGTTATGCGCGGAGGACCGGGATTGGGTACAATACAGCCATCGCAAGCCGACTACTTCCAAACAGTAAAAGGAGGAGGACACGGCGACTATCGACTGATAACATTAGCGCCTTCGTCCGTACAGGAAATGGCCGATCATGTGGCCTTAGGCTTCGATTTGGCTTTTAAATACCGCAATCCGGCAATGATTCTGACCGACGGTGTCATCGGGCAAATGATGGAGAAAGTTGTTCTCCCGCCTTTCAAAAGAAGGCGTACAGACGAAGAAATCCGCCAGCAATGTCCGTGGGCAACTTTAGGGAAGCCTGCCGACCGCAAACCGAATATCATTACATCCCTCGAACTGGATGCGCATAAGATGGAAGAGAACAATCTTCGCTTCCAGGCTAAGTATGCACAGATAGAGAAGGATGTTTGCTTATACGAAGAAACCAATTGCGAAGATGCCGACTACCTTTTCGTAGCCTTCGGCTCGATGGCGCGTATTTGCCACAAAGCAATGGAAATAGCACGCAGCGAAGGCATCAAAGTGGGGCTTATCCGCCCGATAACGCTCTGGCCTTATCCGTATAAAGTGATTGACAGCTATTCGTCCCGTGTAAAAGGAATCCTCACGGTAGAAATGAATGCCGGACAAATGGTGGAAGATGTAAGGCTGGCCGTAAATGGCAAAGTAAAAGTCGAACACTATGGACGTTTGGGTGGTATCGTTCCGACTCCGAACGAGATTGTTACGGCACTGAAAGCTAAATTCGGCGCTTAAAAACAGAGTTACAAACAACTAAAAAACGAGAAAAATGAGCCATATAAATATGATAGACCCCGCCAATCTGGTTTACGCCAAACCGGAATTGATGAACGACAACACCATGCACTACTGTCCGGGTTGCTCGCACGGGGTAGTACACAAAATAATAGCCGAAATCATCAGCGAAATGGGCTTGCGCGACAAGACTGTGGGAATAGCTCCCGTGGGCTGCGCCGTTTTTGCCTACAACTATTTAGACATCGACTGGCAAGAGGCTGCGCACGGACGTGCTCCGGCTCTGGCAACTGCCGTCAAACGCCTCCTACCCGACCGCTTGGTATTTACGTATCAGGGCGACGGGGACTTGGCTGCTATCGGTACGGCCGAAACGATACACGCTGCCAATCGCGGCGAAAACATTGCCATCATATTCATCAACAACGGTATATATGGTATGACGGGAGGCCAGATGGCTCCTACTACTCTGCCGGGGATGGTGACGGCAACCACGCCGAACGGACGCGACATACATCTCAACGGTTATCCGTTGAAGATAACCGAACTGCTGGCTCAATTGCCGGGGGTATGTCTGGCAACACGTCAGGCAGTACACACGGCGGCTGCGGTGAAAAAGACAAAGCGCATGATTCGCAAAGCGTTCGAGAATTCGATGGAGAATAAGGGTACATCTATCGTAGAAGTAGTATCTACTTGCAGCTCGGGTTGGAAAATGACTCCTGCGGCTGCAAACGACTGGATGGTAGAGAATATGTTCCCTTTCTATCCGCTGGGTGACATGAAAGATATCTAAAACGAAGGAAAAAAGCACAATTATGATAACAGAAATAATTATAGCCGGTTTTGGAGGGCAAGGGGTTTTGTCGATGGGTAAGATACTTGCATACTCCGGCCTGATGGAAGATAAAGAGGTCTCATGGTTTCCGTCGTATGGCCCTGAACAGCGTGGAGGAACTGCGAATGTAACGGTTATCCTGAGTGACGAGCCTATCAGTTCGCCAATCGTAAACGAATACGATGTAGCCATCATCCTCAACCAACCTTCGTTGGAGAAATTCGAGCCTCACGTAAAAAAGGGCGGAATCTTGATTTACGATCCGAATGGAATCGTTTCGCCACCGATACGAAAAGATATTCATATTTACACAACGGCGGCCATAGATACGGCAACGCAAATGAACAACATGAAGGCTTTCAACATGATTGTGTTGGGCGGATTGTTGAAGATATTGCCTTTGGTGAAATTGGAAAATGTGATGAAAGGATTGAAGAAATCGCTTCCTGAACGTCACCACAAATTACTGCCGATGAACGAACAGGCCATCCTAAAAGGGATGGAGATAATAGAAGAGTATCATCCGGCGTAAGAAAGAGGGAAGATATATATCTAAGAACAACAGAGGGGCTTTCTTAATGAAAGCCCCTCTGCTTTATCTATATTTCCGTAGTTTCTACAGGTTTCTTACTATACCTCTCTTTTATCTGTCTGTTCGATTCCCAAGAATAGAGGAACGCTCCAATAAGAGGGAAAATACAAGTCAGCACAATATAGAACTTTCTCTTTTTAGGAGTAAGTAACTTATGTTTTTGTATCCTAAGCACGATAGGTACAATAATCAATAAATCTAATGGAATAATCCAAAGTAAGTCTGATAAAGTAAGATTCATCTTTTAGTTCATAAATCAAATAAATAATATATTATTAAACAACGAACTAAAGTATAAACACATGCAAGTATAATGGCTACTACTTTTTCCCATGTAGATAGCTTCTTGTCTTTATACTTTTTTCGTATTGCTACTATCAAAAAGAACAATTCATAAGGAATAATTAATAATATATCCCAAAAATCAATATTCATAATGATCTCTTTATAAACTTAAATACATGCATTATAACGTGCTTCAGCATCTGCAATTTCTATATAGTGTTCTCCAGCAAATGCTTTCTTTGCTACCCGAAAGGCCAACGAAAGGCCAAGCTTTTTATCCACAAGATAAAGCCCCCAAGCTGCTGCTGCTCCTCCTAAATAGCGATTTCGGATACTTGTCAATTCTGATCGATAAGTATCTAAACATGAATTAACCATTTTCGTATTATTTATCACATTCTTTTCTTGAAAAACTTCTTCTATGTATTCTAAAGAAGAAAGGGTAACAATTAAGAACTCTCGTTCTTCGATAGACAACGTATTATCATATATTATTTCATCGAAGTTCACATTTCCAACAAAAGAGTAGTTTCCAGAGGATTCCTGTTGAATATATTTATCCAAATACTCATTTTCTTTTTGAGTAGTAGTTTTTTCAACGATGGAAGATTCTTCCTCTACTTTAGATTCCATCGCAATCAAGCAACTGTCAATAAAAGAAATATCTTTATTTTGCATTTTACTATAGAGATTTTCCAGATCTGCTATAGCTTTTTGGGGTTCTCCTTTGGGCGAAAGTGTTTCATCCGAAGAGCAATTGTAAAAAGAAATAACTAACACTAGTAACAGGGTCGACAGGGTCGAAAAAATAATTTTTCTCATGGTTGTGCTGTTTTTGTTAAAAAATTAAATTAATTAAGGTCAAACAATTTTAGGCCCTCATTGTTCTAAAAACAAACATATATCCTTTTTAACAAAAAAACAAGAAAAAGATAGTTTTTTTCAAAAAAAAGTTACTTTTCTCTGACAAACACATTAATCGGTGTACCAGACAAATCCCAGTTGTCGCGGATGCGGTTCTCGAGGAATCGTTTATATGGTTCTTTCACCCATTGAGGCAGGTTACAGAAAAACACAAACGACGGAATCTGCGTCTTCGGCAATTGTGTAATATATTTTATCTTGATATATTTTCCTTTGTTGGCAGGAGGCGGTGTACGCTCGATAATCGGCAACAATACTTCATTCAGCTTATGCGTTGGGATACGAGCCTTGCGGCGATGATATACTTCTTTTGCCACTTCCAACACCTTCAGAATACGCTGTTTAGTCACTGCAGAAGTAAAGATGATTGGAAAATCAGTGAAAGGTGCCAAACGTTCGCGAATGGTATTTTCGAATGTTTTGATTACAATCTGCTCTTTGTTCTCGACCAAGTCCCACTTGTTGACACAAACAACTAAACCTTTCTTATTCTTCTGTATCAGCGAGAAGATATTCAAATCCTGGCTCTCGATACCTTGCGTGGCATCTATCATCAGCACACAGACATCCGAGTTTTCAATCGCTTTGATAGAGCGAATTACAGAATAATATTCCAATCCCTCGTTGACCTTCCCTTTCTTGCGAATACCTGCTGTATCGACCAGATAGAAATCCATCCCGAACTTATCATAGCGGGTATAGATAGAATCGCGCGTCGTTCCGGCAATATCCGTCACAATATTGCGATCCTCGCCCATCAAGGCGTTCAACAAAGAGGATTTACCAGCATTCGGACGTCCGACGATAGCGATACGCGGAATTTCTTCCAATTCTTCTTCTTCGTCCTTTTTCGTAAACTTAGAGATAATCAGGTCGAGCAAGTCTCCCGTTCCCGAACCATTGATAGCCGAAATATTAGCAGGATCGCCCAGTCCGAACGAATAAAATTCAGCCGATTGAGCATGCATCGCAAAATTATCGGCTTTGTTGGATACAAGGATAATCGGCTTCTTCGAGCGGCGAAGGATACCCGCCACATTCATATCCAGATCGGTCAATCCGTTTTGTACATCCACAACAAACATGATAACATCCGCCTCTTCGATGGCGATGGTTACCTGTTTATTGATTTCTTCTTCGAATATATCTTCGGAGTTCACTACCCATCCGCCTGTGTCGACCAGCGAAAACTCTTGTCCGCCCCATTCAACCTTTCCATACTGGCGATCACGTGTAGTGCCTGATGTTTCGTCTACAATGGCCTGTCTGCTTTGCGTCAGGCGGTTGAATAAAGTGGATTTCCCTACGTTAGGTCGTCCGACTATGGCTACAAGATTTCCCATAAATTCCGTTCGTTTTTAGAGTCTGTTTAAATTTTATAGCACATCTTTTTTATAGCTATTATTCAGATGGATTTATTTCTTTTTATTTGAAGATTTAGCGGGCTAAATCAAAAGGAAAAAGAGAGAAATACGCTGAAAAGAGCAGAAAAAAAATGACTAAGAAACAATTAAGCCTGTTATGAATTTTTTCGCTAAAATTTAAACCGGCTCTTATTTCAGGTTGCAAAGATAGCTATTTTTCTTCTATTATGATGCGGATATACCGAACTGATTCAGAGCATTTTTCTGTATACAGGAAAATCTTTTTGAAAAAAAAGATAAATTTGCTGTGATTATTCATAAATAGGTGCGACTAATAGGATAAATACTTAAACAGAATACAATCGCCGAATAAGGATGGGACAAGAGAGAGTTAGTAAGGAGTTTGTTTCGCTCGTGCAACAGAATGAGGGCATCATTTATAAGGTGGCTTCTTTCTATGCCGATGCCGAAAATCCCATCGGAGATTTGTATCAGGAAATCGTTCTCAATTTATGGAAAGGTTATTCCTCGTTCAGGGGCGAAAGCAAATTCTCGACATGGATATACCGTATTGCGCTTAATACGTGTGTATCCTTTTTCCGCAGAAAGAAAGTGAAGCCCGATTACGTCGAAAACCTGCCGGAGATAAGGGACGAAATCGACCACAAAGATGAGCAGATACAAGAGTTGTATAAACTCATTAACAAGTTAGGGAACATCGAGAAGGCGCTTATCCTGCTTTATCTGGAGGATAAGCCTTACAAGGAGATTGCGGAGATCACGGGTATCAGCGTTACGAATGTGGCAACGAAGATCAACCGTATCAAAGAGAAGCTCCGCAAGATGTCAGCCGAAAATGAATAAAACAGCAATTATTATGGAATTAGATAAATTAAAAGAATCGTGGCTAAAAGCCGAAGTAAAGTCTTCGATCAGTGAGGAGAAGATTCAACGGATGGTAAATAACCGGGGAAAAAGTGCTTTCAATAGTTTGCTAAGGACAGAAAAGATCATGCTATTCCTTTTGTTTCCTTGCTTATTTTTTTCTGTCTATCTATATCCTAAAGTCCCAATATCTTCTGTTGTATATGCTATTCTTATCCCATTAGGTATCATCTGGCAATTTTACAAATTAAACCATTTAAGGAAGATAGATTTTACCAACATGAATATTTTGGAGGTTTCCAAGTTGATTAATAAATACAAGTTGTTCATTAAGTGGGAAATTATAGGCGGAGTAGCTTTTCTTATATTGTTCCTTGCATTCTACACTATCGAATTGTCATTCTACTATTCAAATATCCCCGCCACGGGCTTAATAATAGCCTGTTCCATAGGTATCAGCGTAGCCCTGCTGTTTATGTTATTTATCTATAAAGTATTCTATCTGAACAACATAAAAAAGATAGAAGCTTCGATTAAGGAAATAGAAGAATTCGAAACGGAAGAATAAAACTTCATCCAAACAACCATAACTTAATAACACATTTATGAAAAAGCTATTTGTACTTCTCCTGTTAATCAGCTCTGTATTGAGCCTATCGGCACAACGTTCCGAAAAATACAACGGTTCTTTACTCTGGAAAGTCTCGGGAAATGGGCTGAAAGAAGCTTCTTATATTCTCGGCTCCCATCACTTAGCTTCTTTGTCCGTATTGGATAATATCAAAGGGTTAGACAAAGCTCAGTCTGAGACGCGTCAGGTAGCCGGCGAGCTGGTATTAGCTGATAAAACGGATCTACAAAACCGCATGATGCAACGCGCTATGCTCCCTGCCGGAGAGTCGTACAAAACATATCTTTCGGAAGCTGATTACAACAAGCTGGATAAGGATCTGAAAGCTATCTTCGGAACAGGATTAGACCAAATGGGCGTAATGCATCCGGGGATAATATCACTGTCAGCATCTATTATGTTCTACACAAAAGCCTTCCCCGATGTTAATCTGATGGCTCATATAGCTATTGACGAACATATGCAGAAAGTTGCAAACGAAACAGGCAAAACAGTTATTGGTTTGGAAACCGTAGAAGATGAGTTGACAGCCCTATTCGATGCCGAACCATTGAAAACTCAAGCCGAACAGTTAGTTTGTACCATCAGTTCGCTCGTAAACGAAAAAGAAAAGTCTATCGCACAAGTGAAAGAGTTGAATAACTATTATGGCGAAGGAAACTTAGTTAAGATGTACGATCTGTCGTTTAACAATCCCGATGATCCGTGCCCTTCGTCCGAAGAAGCCAAAAACTCTATTTTACGCGACCGCAACAATAAATGGTTAAAACAAATGCCTGCTATCATGAAAGGCAAACCGACATTGTTTGTAGTCGGTGCACTCCATTTAGCCGGAGAAGAGGGCTTGTTATACCAGCTCGACAAGATGGGGTATAAAGTAGAGATTGTGAAGTAAAATCGTTAAGACTATAAGATACATCATTCTTTTCAACGAAATGGAAGAGCCTCCTGCATACCAAAAGAAATTTTAGCAAAGGCTCTTCTTTTTCTATAGGATATATTGAGTTTACTATTTTTTTATTAATTTTGTCCCGCAATTATCGCATTGCCTTATGGTGTAATGGTAGCACTACAGATTCTGGTTCTGTCTGTCTGGGTTCGAGTCCTAGTAAGGCAACAAAAAAAGGAAACCTCTTATAATCAGAGATTTCCTTTTTTTATGTCGTTTCCTATTATAAGAAAGCTTCTATCCCATCCAGTTCCTCCTGTGAGAATGATGTATTATCAATCGCTTTCAAATTTCTGCCCAATTGCTCTACCGAGCTGGCACCAACAATAACCGAAGTCACCGCCTTATCTCTCAACACCCAGGCCAATGCCATTTCGGCAAGCGATTGTCCACGCCCTCGCGCAACGGTATTCAGCCGCTCTATACGGGTTAAAACCTCCTGCGTCAACGCTTCTTTTTTCAAGAAACCACCGCGGGCAATCCGGGAATTTTCGTCGATCTTTCCTCCAAGATACCTATCGGTAAGCAATCCCTGTGCAAGCGGCGAAAAAGCAATAAAGCCACTGCCATTCTCCTCGGCCTGACGGATAATACCTTCTTTCTCGGGTTCGCGATCGAACATATTATATTTCCCCTGATAGAGCAGGCAAGGCGTATCACGCTCCCGCAAATAGTTATAGGCAAATTGCGCCGCCTCGAAAGGGTATTTGGATATGCCGACATACAACGCTTTCCCTTGACGGACAATATCGACTAAAGCCTGCAAAGTCTCCTCCAAAGGGGTATCGGGATCGTAACGATGAGAATAGAAAATATCCACATAATCGAGTTTCATCCGTTGCAAACTCTGATCGAGGCTATTCATCAGGTATTTGCGCGATCCCCACTCGCCGTAAGGGCCGGGCCACATATCATGTCCCGCTTTGGTAGAAATGAATAATTCGCTTCGGTATGGCCTGAACGATTTCTCCATTACCTGACCGAAAGTTTCTTCGGCCGAGCCATAAGGAGGGCCGTAATTATTGGCCAGATCGAAATGCGTAATCCCCTTGTCGAAAGCATAGTGAAGCATCTTCCGGCTATTGCTGAATGTATCCACACCTCCGAAGTTGTGCCACAAACCCAATGAAATCAGCGGAAGCATAATGCCGCTTTTGCCGCACCTCCGGTATGGCATTTTGCCGTCATATCTTTCGGAAGCTGGAGAGTAAACCGGTTCTATCATGGTATCATTGTTTTGGTCATTTGATGGATAAAGATAAGGATTCTTCTCAAAAACAGAAACCTCCCCCGATCTAAATTACCTTTAGACAGGAGGAGGTCATCACTTAAACCTAATTTAAAAGCCTTAGCTCTTTATCTTGCTTGTACCGGAATGGTGAATCTATTCACATTCCAACCATATATATCTACGCTGTAATTCTTTCCGTTCTGCGGCGTGTAATCAACCGTAACAGTAACTGTTTCGCCCGGAAGGACTGATACATAGTTATCGTCATAGAAAGCCGGTAACACACGGTCTTTAGTTTTGCTATCAATCAACGAAACCCTGTTGAAGAACGCAATCGGTGCATCTTTAGGATTCGTGAGTGACACTTCGACTTTGCCATTTCCGGCATATTTTGCCTTCGCTGACAAAGATGTTTCCGGCATAGCCTTCAAGCCGGAGTATTCTCCATTGGCATCCGGGAACCAGTATAGATTTCTGCTGATTACATTTTTATCGAGGTCGCATAATTCCAGATAAAGGAATCCGCCTTTTTTCTCAAAAATAGGATCGGTTGCAGCTTTTACCGACTGAATGTTCTTTGACATACTCGGCTCCATGTAAACCAATGTGCGATCGATAAAAGTTTCTTTACCATCCATATCATAGGCACGCATTTCCACCGTCAGATCGAGTAACTGCTCGAAACTATTGTTCACCACCATTACCATTTTCGTAACAGGGTTGCACATCACATGAACGGGCTGGCTACCATTGCGCAAACCGAACAAACAAGCATTCGGGTCGAGGTAGTAATCATACATCTGTCCGCGCATAGAAGTCCATGGATTTTGTGTTTTCCAGATAATCGAGCCGGTGTACCAATCCCACATGTGCGAGCTGAATCCTTCCATCAGGGCACGGTATTGGTCGTAGTTGACTAACTGTGCCTTCATCGCGAAGTCTTTTATATCTTTCGGCTCACCATAAGGGACGAGGTGACCTTCGTATCCCACGCCGGTATAGGTGTGGTATGTCCACACGTCATCTGTTTCTTCCTTGAACTTAGCATTCGGATTGTATTTCGGCGCTACAAGGTTTTTCTCTGGAATAAAACGAACCAACGATTCGTAATCTCCCACTCCAACCGAACCGACTTCCGAATTGAAAGGCCATGTGCGGTGCTCCCAGAAACGTTCTTTTGGCTGGATAGTATACGGGCCGTCGCCGTTTCCTCCGATGAAGTTATACGACCATTCGTCCGAGTTGGAATAATCGGCAAACCAACGTGTTCCGTCCAGACGAGGAAGTAATTCGTCACGCAAAGGAATCAGGATATCCTGCGGCGGCATAATTTCGTTACCTCCGCACCAGAAAGCCAATGACGGATAGTTACGGATCATTTTTATCATATCTTCGGCAGCTTCCAATACCAAGGCATGGTTATCCGGGTATTTGCGGCGCGTCCATTGATCCTCAGCTTTCAGCGGATCTGTCCAGCGACCGTTACAGTCGCCCGAGAACCAGAAATCCTGTATCACGAGCATACCATATTTGTCGCACGCTTCGTAAAATTCGGGACGCTCAGTCAAAGCACCTCCCCAGATACGGATAAGGTTCAGATTCATATCGCGATGGTAGCGGATTTCGGCATCGTAACGCTCCGGCGTGAAGCGAAGCATAGCATCCGAAATAATCCAGTTACCACCTTTGATGAATATCTTTTGTCCATTGACAGAGATTTGTTTGCTTCGCGTATGCTCGTTCCAGTCGAACTGCAATTCGCGGATACCGAATTGTACATTCTCGAAGTCCTGTACTTTACGGCTTTCGTCTTCAACAAACTCTATCTTGATGTTATACATGTTCTGCTCGCCATATCCGGCAGGCCACCAAAGTTTCGGATTCTTAACCGAATAGTCCGGCAAGCTCACTTCTACCGTTGCATTGGCTTTCAGATTGACGCGCTGCGTAACTAAATCGCCGTCAATCTCGTAGCGCAAAACACCCGAGAGCGACTTATTCGTTGTATTCTGCAATTCAGCCGAAACTTTCAGGATAGCATCTTCTTGTTTTGCTCCTGTATTTCTTTTCCCCGGAACGAGCGTAACAATATGCGGGTTCTTGAGGTTTACGATACCTGTCTTTTCAATATACACCTTGTCCCATATACCTGTATTGCGGTCGCGGATCGGTTGAATCCAGTCCCAACCGGCAGTGTATTGGTGTGTCAGGCTTTTGGCAATGCGTCCGTCGCCCCCTTGCCCACCATTCGGATTGCCGACAGGATCGGGCGGATAAACGATGACTGCCAGACGGTTTTTACCGTCTTTTGCCAACAGCTTAGTGATATTGAAGGATTTGCGCAGGAACATTCCTTCGTAAACTTCATTGTTTACTTTCTTGCCATTCAGGTAGATTTCGACACTATAGTTTATCCCGCGGAATGTCAACCATACCTGCTCGTCGCCGCTTGGAGCCTTTTCGTCAAAGTCCTTGGCAAACCAGTAGGTATAATAGTCGCGTCCTGTTTCGTAAATATCTTTTATCTTCTCGTTATTCATTCCATAGAACGGATCAGGAATTTCGCCGTTCTCCAACTGGGTTGTCAATACGGTTCCGGGAACGACCGCCTTTTTCCATTTCGAAAGAGAATAATTCGGAGCAGAGATTTTCTCTCCTTTGTCTTTCGTTTTAGTGGACGGCATACATTTCCATCCGCTATTCAATTCGTAACGATCCTGCGCATTCACTACTCCTAAGGAGAGAACAAGCGCTATCGCAGTAAATAGGATTTTGTTCAACATAGTATATTCGGTTATTTAATTACTTCATCATTAATACCCCATGTATCGGAAGGCTTGTCTCCCATAAAGAATTCGAGCGTCCCTCCGGCTTCTATCGCTTTGAAGTCGATATAGAACTTATCATAGTCTTTACCATTCAGTTTCACGCTTTGGATGTATTTGTTATCCTTGCTGTTGTTGTGTGCTGTTATAGTAAAGATTTTGCCACCTTTCACTCTCACAACAGCCTCGTCGAGGATAGGACTACCGAAGATATATTTTCCGCCGGCAGGTTCTACCTGATAGAAACCCATTGCTGAGAGCACATACCACGCCGACATCTGGCCGACATCTTCGTTACCCGACAATCCGGCCGGCTGGTCGTGATAGAGAACATAAAGCACTTCGCGCACTTTATCCGCCGTTTTCCAAGGTTGCCCTACATAAGGGTACATGTAAAGTACATGGTGGCTCGGCTCGTTTCCGTGCGCATATTGTCCAATCAGTCCGCTGATATCAGGAGAAGCGCCTTCACCCAAATTACCTTTAACAGTAAAAAGCGAATCGAGTTTAGTCACAAACTTGTCTTTGCTTCCGAAGCTCTCTACCAATCCGGCAATATCATGCGGTACCAACCAAGTATATTGCCATGCGTTTCCTTCTACATAATCGCCTTCGCGGTGAGGAGCTGCAAACGGATCGAAATTCGGGCGGAAGTTGCCTTCGGACGAAAGTCCTCTGACAAAGCCTTTTTCTTTATCGAAGTAGTGTTGATAGACTTTGCTTCTTTTCGAGAAGTATTCATAGTCCTCAGTCTTACCCATTTCTTTGGCTACCTGAGCCAAACTCCAGTCAGCGATGGCGTATTCCATTGCTTTGGAAAGGGCTTCATCTTCTTTGTCGTAAGGGATGTATTGAAACTCTTTGTAATAGCCTAAGCCTCTTTCGTCCAACAGCATCGAGTTTTTCATCGCTTCGTAAGCCAGTTCTTTATCGAAACCGGCATAACCTTTCAGAATAGCATCGGCCACAACGATAACGCCCGGATTACCGACCATACAATCCGTTTCGCAACCAACCAAGTGCCATACTGGCAATTTGCCCTGTTGCTGATAGATATGAAGCATCGTATTGATCATGTCGTTCACCTTCTCGGGGTGTATAATGGTCATCAGCGGATGTGCTGCACGATAGGTATCCCACAGAGAGAAAGTTGTATAATTCTTGAAATCGGCTTTTTCGTATGTCTTGCCGTCCGATCCGCGATAATCGCCGTTCACATCCTGAAAGGTTGAAGGGGCAACCATTGTATGATAAAGCGCCGTATAGAATATGCGTTTTACCTGCTCGTCAGTTGTTTGAATTTGAATCTTGTTCAACTCGGCATTCCATGCTTTATCGGCATCTTTTATCACCTGCTCGAAATCCCATCCCGCCAATTCGGCTTGCATATTCAGTTTTGCATTTTCGATGCTGACAGGCGAAAGAGCGACTTTCACATAGATTTCTTCGTTTTCTTGGGTATCGAATTTGGCAACGCCATATACTTTTTCGGCCGTCAGGCTCGTTCCCGAAACAGCTTTTCCGGCATCGGCAACTTCAAATTGTTTCATCGGTTTGGAGAATACCGCTGTGAAGTAAAGCCTTTGCTTATTGGCCCATCCTTCGGAATAACGGTAACCTGAGATAACCGAATCGTTCTCCTGAACGAGGTAGCCTTCGGTCGGTTTATCCCAGTTCATGTGATCGGCTAAATTGATTACCACCGCCGAAGCATCGGATGCAGGGAAAATATATTTGTGGAAGCCTACACGGTTAGTTGCTGTCAGCTCCACGTCTACATTGTAGCGGTCGAGGTGTACGGCGTAATAGCCCGGTTTGGCTTTTTCGGTTTCTCTTCTGAAAAGGGAGTAATAACCAGACTTCTGGTCGTTATGGACTCCTTTGGCGAGTTTAACATCGCCAACAGTCGGCGTGAACAGGATATCCTGCAAATCGCCGATTCCCGTACCATTGAGGTGCGTATGGGAGAATCCAAAGATAATGGAATCGGAATAGTGATAGCCCGAAACCCAATCCCAGCCTTCGGTTATGCTCGATGGGCCAAGCTGCACCATCCCGTAAGGGACATCGGCGCCCATAAATACGTGTCCGTGGTCGCCCGTACCGATATACAGGTCGACATACTGAGTTAGATCTTGATCTTGGGGAACTTCGGTTTGCTCGCATGAGCAAATAAAAGTAGCTGCGGCAAGGGCAGTAAAAAGAGTGATTGCTGTTTTTTTCAACATGTTAGTCATTGTGAATATTATTAATCAGGTTATATTTTCATCGGTTGAATCAAAAAACCGGGGATAATTACCTATCAAAAACGTGAAATAGAGAAAGATGGTAAGAATCCCCGGCAAAACTAAAACCTCCCGAGAAATCCCTAATAATTGGTGTTATTCAATAACTCCAATTTACCTTCATCTATTAGTTTCAATATCAATTCGCCAAACAGCGTATTTTGCCAAGCAAACCATTCGCGCGTAAACTTGTTCGCATCATCTTTGTAGAAAGATTCATGCATAAAACCTGTTCCGGCATCGGTGTCGATAAGCATCTGTATGCATTGTTGTATTTCGGCATCATCCTGCGAAGTGAATGCTTTCATCATGATGCTCATCGGCCAAATCATATTCAGGCTTACGTGTGATACGTGCGGGCCTCCGATTCCTTCGCCTGCCGTACCTTTGAAGAAGTAAGGATTGTCCTCGCTCCACACAAAGCGGCGGGTGTTCTGATAAATCGGGTCGTTTACATCTACGTCTCCCAAATAAGGCATTGCCAGCAAAGAAGGCACATTGGCGTCGTCCATGAGGTTCACGCTTCCGTAACCGTCTACTTCGAAGGCATATATGGTTCCATATTTAGGATGATTAAAAGTAGCATATTTTTTCAAGGCATCTTCTACTTCTTTTGCCAAAGTAGTACATTCCTGTGCCAAAGCTGCATTTCCATTCACTTCAGTCAGAATTTCAGCCGCTTTGCGCAGGGAAGTAACAGCAAAGAAATTCGACGGAACAAGGAACTGGTAGATAGATGCATCGTCCGACGGGCGGAATGTCGAAGCAATCAGTCCAACCGGTTTCACAGGGTTACCCCATCCGTCATTGACTACCGTATCGGAAGCTTTAGGCGTCTCGCGTTGAAATTTGTAGGGGCCTAAGCTATCTTTACGTTGTTGTTCTTTGAAAGTCTTGAGTATATTCTGAATCGCAGCGAGCCATTCGGCATCGAATACGCTGGCATCGCCGGTCACTTTCCAATAGTGGTAGGCAAGGCGTATGGGATAGCAAAGGGAATCGATTTCCCATTTGCGCTCATGCAATTCGGGCCTCATAGCCGTCAAATCCGACTGCCATTGATGGTCTGGATTGGGATCATACGGATCTAAGAAAGCATTAGCATACGGATCGATGATAATACATTTAAACTGCCTGCGGATAACGCCTGCAAGCATATTCTTCAAATGAGGATCAGTATTTGCCAGCTGCACGTAAGGCCATACCTGTGCTCCCGAGTCGCGAAGCCACATAGCATGTATGTCACCCGTGTAAACGATGGTATCGTCTTTGTCGTCTGTTTTGCGATGGCGCACGGTTGTGTCGAGCGTGTTAGGGAAACAATTCTCGAACATCCATGCCAATTTAGCATTCGTCAATAGCTTCTTGACGCGGACAATTTCTTTTTCGACTGCCTGCGATTTGAACAAACGATCTTTGGGGTCGGGGCGGTTGCTATCGAATCTCGCCATCGGGTTAGCTACGGCTGTATTGTCTTGGACAGCTACAGGAGGATAAGAGTCTTCCGCATGAATTTCTGCCGGACAAACTCCTGCCATACAGATTCCTGCGATAACGCCTCCAAATATTTTCTTTGATATGCGCATAGTACTAAATTAGGTTTAATATAAAAAATAATTTCCTATATAAATAAAGACACTTAAATCGACCTTATCACTCATCATATCGAAATTATTTATATTTTTTTAATAAAAAGAGAAAATCACTATCGCCCTAAAATAATC
This sequence comes from Dysgonomonas sp. 25, assembly GCF_010501075.1. Classification (GTDB taxonomy): domain Bacteria; phylum Bacteroidota; class Bacteroidia; order Bacteroidales; family Dysgonomonadaceae; genus Dysgonomonas. The sequence goes on along the minus strand of NZ_QVMN01000008.1, from coordinate 162,366 downwards.
TATGCAACCCCAATATGGAGTTGCATAGAAAAATCAAGTATAGTATGTTTCTTTATAAATCGTGGATAAAGAAGCCTCTTTGCAATTGGTTATTTTCGTCGTAAAGAGAGAATATCATCCATATTTTATCTCCATCATTTTTAATGATCTTGAAATGTTCCAGATTAAGTCTTCCTCCGGAGTTGGTCGGATAATAGTAATATGCTATTTGCGCACCTGTATATTCGCCAACAGATCTGTCTCCCGGATAATAAAGCCTTACGTAATAAACACCGTAATAATTTAATCCTGATAGGTTTTCCACACCTGGAGTATTCTCAAGTGCATTGAGATATGGAACTTTCGATCCTTTATAGACAACATAAGGCGATGTATTCATTGCCATTATTTCCTCTTGTTCCGATTCGTTATACGGGAAAGTCGTACCTGTTGCTGATACAGCAAATGTCGAAGTCAGCCCGAGAGCATCGGTCACTGTAATATTTGCCGTCGCTGCAGTAAGGCCATCCACCAGAGAAACAGTAATTTTGTTACCGGATGTAGAAACCTCGATTTCAGCCTCATTATCAGACACTACTGTATATCCCGGATTACCTTTGAGTACATCTACAGTGTAAACACCTCTATCTCCCAAAAAGAATCCGAAGTCTAATCTATTTCCATCTACTATTAGCAACTCATCATAATAGGATATAACAGGAAGCACCTTAATTTCAGACTTTTCGTCCATTATAACGACTGAGGTTCTACCCAATCCTGTTGATAGTATGGTAAGACGGTCTCCATCAATTGTCGCGGTAGCAATCGTTTCGTCTGTTGAAAAAACTGTATATCCGCCATTGCCGGAAACTATATCCAATACCATTGTTTCATCTACGATAACCATCGCTGTATCCGAGCTCAATTTAATAACCGGATCGCTCACAGGTCCATTATCGTCGTCGCTGCTACAACTAACTAAGCCAATGGATAGCATAACAAGCAGCGAGAGTAAAGCATATTTTATTTTCATAAATAATCGATTTAAAAGTTTGTTAACCAAACCTCTGGCCTCACAACAAATGAGGCCAAAGGTTTATTATAATCAAATAATTACCAGTCTTTAGCGTATGGTTGTCCATCGTACACCAATTCTTCATCGTAAAGAACCCTTGCCATTCTTTGCATAGCCGGCAACTGGCTCGAATTAAAGTTTGAACGGAACGGGTCCATAGCAAATATCATATTACCGCCATAGCCATCATTACGCAATCTCCTTAAATTTGCTTCAGAAGTAGTCCTGCCTTGTGCAAATTCTTGAGAATAAAGAGCCATACCAGACTTCGGAAGACCCGGGTAGTTACCACTCAAATCGCTACTGCCACCATAGTCATGGATACCCCAGTCTACAAAATCACCTGGCTGTACGCCATCTACACTTGGGAAATTCCTTGTTAATCCGTATACATATGCACACATCAATTTATCAGGCATAGCCTGTTTGCACTCGTAGCAGAGACGGGCTGCTGCCGCGCTCGATGGAGAAACAAATCCCGGAGGAGGAGGAGATATGTAAGAAGAATATTCATCATCCCAAAAGATACCATCGAGATTGTAAGCATCGCAAACCGCTTTCAACTCCTGCGCAAATGCCTGTGCAGTTTCCTTCGACAAGTTAGCCACACCCGAACGGTCGTGATTACCCAATATACCAAGTACCACTTTTATACCTCTATCTTGCAACGGTTTCAGATATTTCTCGCGATTATCCAAAAGGTGTTGCACATTCGGGTTATTGTAGTTGTATACACGTCCTGTCGTTTCATCATAATTGACATTACCCGAAAATAATATAAGGATGTCGACTAATGGTTTTCCGCTGTCTTGCAATGTAAAGCATAAATTATTCAGAGGGTTGGTATCATTTACCTCCATACAACTTATAATTTTTATTCCGGAAGCTTTATCGGCAGTCGGAATTTGTGATAAGTCCTTCACAAAAATCAAGAGAGTCGATTCTTCGCCCAATAATATATCTCCGTTGTTTAAGTCTGTTGATACAGGGATAACATAAGTCGTTTCCGGATTTAATGTTCCGTCTGAAACAACCGAAACAACAGCAGCATCGGATTTAATTGCGCCATTGGCCACTGAAACCGCACCAGCACTAGCAAAGGACACAGATGCCTGAGGGAAGAGAGCATAATTCGTTCCGTGTGCAGTATTGTATCTCTCCAATACCGAAGCATCGAACTTTAATGTTGCACTTACTGCCTGAGTAGCGTTCTTATTCAGTGCCAGATAGAGAGAGATGTCGGCTGCATCGCGAAATTCAGCATAAGTAGTGCTTTTTTTACCATCGGCACCGATCAGGTAACCGGCAACTTTGTCGCTGGTTTCATAGTTCCCCTCGTCCACTTTATTACCCACATTTACGTCGTCGCTACATGCTGCGAACATTCCCAGCATCAGCAAAAACAGGGTGACCATTGTCACATTTATAAACTTATATTGTTTCATAATTTTTGACTTTTAATATAAATAATCATTTGTTTATGGTAATGAAACAGGATTCCATTTGATAACAGTCTTCCTGGAAGTCAGATGGTTCTCGTTCGCAGTATAGTCTGTCACAGTATTACCCGCTCCGTCGTCGCACTTCCAATATGCCACCAGACCCGGAGTAGTAGGATCTACTTCATAAATAGATGATTCGATTTCCTCCTGTGTACGTACAACATTCCAGATGCGGCATTCCGAGAATTCTCCTGCAAAATAGCGGCTATCTTCGTACGAACGTCCGATATAGAATTTTTGCGTGCCAGATGCCGTCATATCCAATGTTCCGAGGCCGGAAATTGTTCCTTCGGATTGAACTCTACCATTCACATACACTTTCACAGCCCCGCTGGCTGTGTTACATGTAACAGCAATATGCGTCCATGTATTCAAAGGCAAACCTTTATTCGCATCACTTCCCGGGAAGTTTCCTCTGTTTGTTGCAACCTGTATCTGATTCGAAGGGAAACCGGCATCACCCAAACGGATAAGGAAGCGACCTTCAACCCCCATTACAGTGCTAATCATTCGATCGTAATTGCGGGCACGTACCAAAGCCTCCATTGTGATTTCGGTTATTCCTCTGAGTGCAGAAGGATTGTTCCATGAAGTATAAGCGCCTAATGCATTTTCTTCCAAATCGGCAACCACATTAATCAAAGCAGCACCTTTAAACACATAATAGTGTGTATTTGCGCTCTCCAATGTTGAAGCATTTATATTAGTAATTGTAACCGGTAGCACATAAACCGTATCACGGCTCAGAAGGTTTATATCCTTGAAATGGATAGTTTTACCTATCGAACGCACAGTTCCTACGTTCACCGTGTCATAAGGTACAGGAATTTCGTAGAAACTCGCAGGCAATAGTTTTGCATTGTCATAAAAAGCTTCGTTGTATTTCTTCACAAGTGAAGTATCGGCCTCATATTTGAGATGTATCTCGTAAGACTGAGGGTGAGGCATTTCTACTTGGAGTGCTTCTACTGCACTTACATTCGCCGGCTTTATCAACAATGTAGTCACCTTTGTAGCAGAAGTTAAAGATACTTTATTGCCAAAGGAGTCGTCGCTCTCGCAACTATTCAAGAGGAATAGCGCCAAAAGGGATAATAGTAAAAATTTATATTGTTTCATAATCAATAAAATTTAAAATGAAGGATTTAATGTATCTATTGCTTCTCTCGAATAAGTGTATACTCGCTTCACATTAAAATAGTCGTTATTAATGTTATAGATACCAAATCCTGCGATTGTGTAATCTGAATATGTACCTGCTGCCCAACTTGCAGTTGAGGTAATTGCAATGCTTCCATCGACCCAGTAACCTGTTTTGATATCGCCCGAATCGAAAGATGGTGTTTGTGCTATTACTATGAAACGGTCGGTAGGGACACCTGCGACTGATGCCATTGACACAGTATATGCCAATGCATTTGCATTCGTCAGGTTGACCGATGGTACAATAATATGCTTGAACGAATTAAACAAGGTTTTATCTGTCAGATACTGAGGATAGCCCTGATAAGTAACTGTTTTAGTCGGATTGAGGTTCATCCATGCAGTAATGAAATTGAAGAAACTATTTTCGTTGTTGAGATAAGTTTGTTTTTCGTCCGCTTCCATGTGCATAGTATTCTTACCGTTATAGCAAATCACTATTCCATCATAATTATACTTCTTCACCAAGCTTAGTTTGTGGCTTAGCGAATCGGCCAGGAATGAGCTAAAGCTACCCGGATCTTGCACTTCCGGATTCCCTTGTCCCCACTCAAAAGAGAGCTGGTCGTGTGCCAGTTTTATAGCATCGAAGTCTATCGACAACAAGGTTCTGATACTCTTTTCTTGACGTATCGAGCTTATTTCTTGTTGCTCCCAATCGGCAAGACCATCAGGGTGCATCAATACAACTGCATCCAAACTATCAGGCAAATCTGTCAAGTGGTGCGAACGGTTGAAAGGAAGCTTCTCGCTGTTGTCATGCCATGCATAAATAAACTTATGATCCGATTCTTTATATTTTCTCAGATTCTCCAGATACTTGGCATATAATGTCGGATTCTGGATTTCGATGCCCGGCTCGTTTATATCTACACTTTCGTCATCCGTCCAATCGCTGCAAGAAGTAAGCATGAGCCCTCCTGCCATTAGCGACAATAGGAATAGGAGTATTTTGTTCATATATATATTTTTCATTCGTTAGACTATTAATGTTATTTACTTCCGTTAGCAGGATTATTTGCCCACCAAACATCTGTCGCCATATTATCAGGAGCATTGAAAAAAGTACTTAATGCATTCAGCACATTTTCCCTATTTCCTGTATATTCATCATTAGGATAAGGCAATCGGCGAGCCATCTTGTTCAGGTCTGTGATAACCGAACTACGGTTCAGCAAGACAGGCATCAACTTAGGATATCCTGTACGACGGAATTCGCTCCATGCTTCGATACCATTCGGATAATTTGCAATCCATTTTTGCGTAATAATGCGTTCGAGGTTTTCATCGAAATTCGAACCACTCCATGCTATTTTGATAGTGCTCGGCGAACCTATGAACGAGTATGAGCCCAACGGGTCTACATATTTGAGCGGTGAGCTTGTTGCATTGGCAATATAAGCCGCTGCGCCCGAAACGCCCCATTGTCCGAAAGACAATTCGATACCCGATTCGTATAAGCTTTGAGCCGTTCCGCCCATATTCCATCCACGCAAAGCTCCTTCGGCTCTGAGAAATGCAATTTCGGCAGCATTCATCAGGCGCATGCTCATCTGGTTATAAACTTCCGGATTCATGCGTGAATATTGTTGTCCGATAGATTGTGCAGGAATCGAAATCCCGTTACGGAATCCGACATATACGCCCGGGCCGAAAGCTGATTCTTCGAAATAGGCAGCCATACGCGGATCATTGTATCCGTTCATATAAGAGGTAATATCGGCCGAAATACGCGCATCACCTCCGCTGTTCCAGATATCAAAACCATAGGCATATGGATTCGTCTGGCCAGATACTAATGTAAGATTCGCATTGTCATCGTTAGACAAAATAGGGCCGATAGCATTCGACATCACCTCTTCGGCTTTCGTGCGAGCCAAGAGAGGCTCTACCTCGGACATACGAATAGCCATACGAAGCTTTATCGAATTGGCATACTTAATCCAACGCTCTACATTACCTGAATAGATACGATCAGCTTTGGGAGAGAAATCATTTGTCCGGTTCACAGTCAACACATCAATGGCCTCATCCAACTCGTCAAGCATCGTTTTATAAACATCTTCCTGAGAGTCATATTTGGCATTCAGAGCTCCATCAACACCTACTTCGGTGTAAGGGATAGGGCCGAAAATATCTGTAATTCTGGACATAGCCGCCACTTTGGTAATGGAAGCAACAGACAGAAGGACAGGATCTTCGGTCAACGTTTTCACTGTATTGTAAGAAGTCATCACTTCCTTCATATAGTCTTTGAAGATGGATGCATACCAACCGTCTTCAGGACCATAGGTAGAGAAGTTTCTGTTGTTAAAACCCGGGTTCACGTCGGAGAAATAACCTCCGTACGGGCCGCCAAGCAATTGCTCGGAGAATTGATTTGCATGCGAAGCACTTGGAATAATCCAGCTTTGCATATTTGTCATGTGCGTTTTCAGAAAGTACTGATCGCGGCTTCCTTCCTCGTCATTCACGCCTGTCTTATTATACCTATCGTATGAGTCTGTACATTGAACAGTGAAGAGCAATGCAGAACAGGCCATCAGTATAATTGATATATGTTTATATATTTTCATAATTATATGGTTATCCGATTATTTAAAATCTCAGTTTAACATTGAATCCCATGCTTCTGGTGCTCGGCATCATGAAGTAGTCGATACCCTGGTAGTTGTTACCGGTAGTAGCAACGGCTTCGGGATCGAACGGAGCCTTGTTGTAAATCATCAACAGGTTACGTCCTATCAATGATACACTGAGCTCTCCTATGTCCCATAGTTTCGATTTAGGGAAAGTATAACCCAACGATACTTCCTGCAGGCGTACGTTAGTAGCGCTATAGGTATAGTATTGTCCGATATTGGAAGCAGAACCTACAGTTTCGTACCATATCTGCGGATTGATTTTATCCCCGCCGTTTATTGTCACGCCACCGTTATCGCGCGCTTTGGCAGAAGCTTCCGACACACCATAGCTATCCATGATAGCTTGTGTTGCAGAATAAACAACACCTCCAAGACGTGCAGAGAACATAAAACCAAAGTTAAAGTTGTTCCATGCGAAGTCATTCCTCCACGACATATTCGCCTTAGGCAATACGCTACCCATTTTCACAGGATCGCTGGCTACATTGATTTTAACTACTTTTCCGTCCGGATCTACATAGATTTTTCCGTTGGAGTCTCTTTGCAAATCAGTCAATGAATACAGGTCACCTAATGTTCCTCCTTTTTTCAGGATGAATTTTGTATCTCCCAGCGCTTTAAGCGTCAACGTTTCCATCGGATACAACTCTCCTGTAACCGGATTCACCCAATTGTTGGCCAATTGTTTGATCTTATTCCTATTAGTCGTAAATGTATAATTTGATGACCATCTAACGCCGGCAAATGTATTTTCATAGCCCAAAGACAATTCTATACCTTTGTTGACAACACTACCCGATTGCACATAATAGTCTTCGTATCCCGATGAGGCCGAAAGTTGTGCATTAAATACCTGGTTGTATGTTTTGGCATGGTAAAGTCCAACATCGAGCTTGAAATTCTTCAGGAAGCGGGTTGTTATACCAAATTCCCATGAATCTGTTTTCTGTGGATCCAAGAAGTTAATCGGATAATGGTCGTAGTTAGGATTATAATTGTTCTTCTCTTCGTCCCACGAGTGATACCTTTGAGCAAGGTGGCGCTGGAATGGAAGACCAACAGAAGCAAAAGATCCTCTTACTTTCAAGTATTCGATTTGTTTAGGCATTGGTAAAACCTCAGACAGAACAACTGATGTACCTATTGATGGATAGAAGAATCCGCTTTTCGAAGACTGATCTCCTGCCAATTGCGACGGCCAGTCGAAACGGCCTGTCAATGTCAGGTAGTAAGTTCCTTTGTAGCCTATTTCGGCACTGGCAAATACAGATTGTGTCTGCTCCTGATACTTGTCCTGATATGGTTTCAGTTTGTTACGATCTATCTGATACACAGTAAAGACATTCGGAATAGCATCGTCGCCTAAAGGTCCCGAGTTGCGGAAGTAATCCTGAAACATATCCGAGATAGAAGCTCCGGCATTGGCTGTCAAAGTAATATCTTCGTTGAACGTCTTATTGATATTGACCAACACATCGGCATAGGTCTGGCGGTCGCGGGTTTTCTGCATACCGAAGAATCCATTCTCCGATCCGGCTAACGTCGAGTTAGTGGAAGCATACAATTTCTCCGTATATTGGTTTTCAGAGAAGTCAGTACGTACACGGCCCGATACATTCAACCAGTCGAATATTTCGTAACTCAGGCTTCCGTTCAACATATAACGGTCTTTCGTATTTTCGCGAAGGTTGCGGTAGTTGATCCAGTAAGGGTTTTGTCCCGAGAATCCCTGGAGTCCATAATCCCAGCGTTGAGTATATATCTGACGGGCATTATTCCATTCTTCGTACATCTTTACATTGTTCCAATCTTCGCCACGCGGGAACAGATAAGCAGACACCAACGGATTCTGATAAACCCCCTGGTTGGTCATATTCATATCTTTCTGTTTGATGTAGCTCGCTCCGAGATCCATTTTCAATTTGCCATCCAACATTACTGTCGAATTGCGAATCGTAAAGTTCATACGGTCATAAGTATTGTTGCGGATAATTCCTTCCGAATTGACTGTCGCAGCTGAAGCATACGTCTGATTAAGCTCATTACCGGTAGATAGGGTTACCGCTTCGGTAGTGACAACACCTGTTCTGAGGTAGTCGTCTTTCGGGTTGTATCCCATGCGGTTAGCCGAATTCAGTTTAGCACCCCAGCTACGGTCTGTCGCCAATGTCGTAAGATTTACTCCTTCCAAACCTGTTCCGTATGAATTCTGGAATTTAGGCATTACAAAAGCGCTCAGGAATTCTGTATTCTGCGTGAAAGTAAGCGTCGTCTTACCGGCTTTACCTCTTTTGGTTGTTATCAAGATTACCCCATTCGCAGCATTGCTACCATACAAGGCCGAAGCGGCAGCACCGTTCAATACGGTCAATGATTCAATATCTTCGGGGTTTATATCGGCAATCGATTCGGTAGTACCACCCGAGCCGAACTCGGTACTTCCTTCGCCGCCTGTATTAAACATCGGGATTCCGTCGACTACATACATTGCGTTATTCGACTGATCGATACTTTTCACACCACGCATCACAACCTTACTTGCACCTCCGACACCCGAAGAACTCGCATTGATTGTTACCCCTGCAACTTTTCCGGATAATGCGTTTATGAAGTTGGCATCTCTCACGCGGGTGAGGTCTTCTGCATTGACCTCTTGTGCGTTATAGCTCAATGCCTTTTGAGAACGCTTAATACCGAGAGCCGTTACAACAACAGCTTCGAGATCCTGCGAAACAGATGCTAATGTTATATTATAAACATTCTTATCTGTCACTTTAATTTGTTGAGTTTCGTAACCCAAATAAGATATAACAAGTACGTCGCCCGGAGCAACTTCGATACTGAACGATCCGTCGATATCGGTCATCGCACCGGCTGTTTTCGAACCTTGCACCGTTACCGGAGCACCGATAAGCGGTTCGCCCGCATCATCCAACAAAGTACCTGTAACTGTTTTAAGCGGCTTTCCTTCCTTCTTGACAGGGACGATCATGATATAATCATCTTTCAGTTGGTAAGAGAAATTTGTTCCCGACAAAATTTCAGCAAGCGCTTGCTCGAGAGTTTGATTCGCTATATTCAAACGAATCTTTTGGTTTCCGTTCAGCTTCGATTCATTGTAAGCAACGGACATCTTCGATTGTTTTTCCACTTCCTGCAATGCTTCTTTTATAGTGATGTTGTCTCTACTAATAGAAATTTTCACATCACTCTGAGCAAATAGGTTCATTTGCACGAAAAACAAGCAAAGCAATAAGATTAACTTAAAGTTTACTTTCTTGTAAAATTGATTCATAGATCAGTACAAATTAAGGGTTAGGGATAAAATTACTATTTGAACAAATTTTAGACTTAAGGGTGTCTTGTATTACCCCCCGCAAGGCGGCAATTAGACTCATGTTCTCTTCATGATTTAGATTTATTAGTTAATCAAAAAAACTTAATTCTATACAAACACATCCGCAGTGCCGGTTTATCTCGATACTGCCGTTATATGGTATGATTCGCCGGTTTGTTTATAATCGAAATTTGCCGAGACGCTTTTTATTATCTCCAGCATATCGTCCAGCGAAGATTCTCTTTTGAACCGGAATGTATATTTATCTTCATTGAAAATATTAGATTTATACTGGAACGACACTCCGTATTTACGCTCCATAGCACACAAAATGTCGGGGATGGTAGCGCTGCGGAATATAAATTCGCCTCGTTGCCATGCCGTAACTTCCTGTATATCGACCTTGGAAATACTATACTCTTCATTTTGCCTGTTATATAGGAATTGATCCTTCGGATACAAAGTATAGTCGTCTACATTTCCTTTTTGCTGTATTTTTACACTGCCTGAAATCAATACTGTTCTGAAATAAGGATCTTCGAGATAAGAATAGACATCGAACTCCGTTCCCAAAGCTGTTACGGAAAATTCTTTGGACTTCACGATAAAAGGCAGCTCTTCGTTTTTCTGTACTTTGAAGTTTGCTTCGCCCGAGAGGTATATCGTGCGGTTATCTTTCCCGAATGATTCGTTGTACAGAAGGATCGTACGCGAATTGGTCTGGATAATACTTCCGTCCGGCAAATGGATGGTATCCATTTCCCCCGCTTGGGTAAAATATTCTATAACTTCGGCATCAGGTTCGGCAGTTCGGGAAAAGAGGTATACCGTGGTAGAGCACAAAATGAGCACAATAGCAGCAGCATACCTCCAGATAATCAACCTCTTCTTAGAACCTTCTCTTATTTGTTGCGCTTTCGATTTAACCGAAGCCAATGCTTCGAGGGTGTCTTTGGTAACCGTAGGGTTCGACTGATTCCACCATTCGAACAGGGCTTCTTCCTTTTCGTCGGCTAATGTATCTTCGGTAAGCCAGTTCTGGAATTTTATCTTTGCAGAATCTCCCAGACAGGCTTTGGTATATAAATCAATTATTTTCTTTACGTATTCGTTCATTTCTGATAGTAGTTATATGATAAAGACAGTTAACCCCACGCGACTACTCAACGGGGCGATAAAAAATTAACGATTTCTTCAGTTCGAGCAGCGCCAGATACAAATGCCTTTCCACTGTGCGCACCGACATATCCAATGCGTCGGCAATCTGGGCATTGCTCTTTCCGTCAAAACGGCTCATCATGAATACCTCCTTACGACGTTGCGGCATTTGCTCTATCGTATAGGTTATCAGCAGCTCGATTTCTTTGGCATGCAAAGTGTCTTCTAAATCGAGTTCGTCGATAATCAGGTTTTTCTTTATCAATTCTTGTTGATATTTGCGCTCGATATTCTTATGCTTGATGAAATTGAATATATGATTCTTTGTCATCTTGAACATATAACGGTTTCTCCTGTCCTTATCCTTGTCGCGCCAAACTTTCGGATAATTCAATAGTTTCAGGAAAATATCCTGCGAAATATCTTCTGCGTCCTCCTCCGACATAAGGATATGCAACGCAAAGGATTTCACCCTCGGATAATTCTCCAGGAAAAACACCTCGAATTCGTTTTCTATTGTTGTTTTCTTCTCTTTAAGTGGCCACATCTAAGAAGCTTTATTTGGTTTTTCACAATATTTTCCTCACATATTACAATGAGCTTGCTCTACTATTAATACATTTTACTCGCGAATACTACGTACTGACATTTTTATGTTATCCAACATGTTTTTTAGCCGTATTATACATCACCCTTTTACTATTCTTTTCAAACCCTCTGTAAAAATGCAACAAAATGACAAAAGAAAGCGTTAAAATCCGATACGATTTACTATTTTTATCCAAAATATTTTTATACGCATAAATGAGCTCGCCAACCAATAACCGTTTATTATCCCTCGACATATTGCGAGGAATTACCATTGCAGGAATGATATTAGTCAACAATCCGGGGTCGTGGAAGTATGTTTATGCTCCGCTCCGGCACGAACAATGGCATGGAATCACGCCTACCGATCTGGTATTCCCGTTTTTCATGTTTATTATGGGAATATCGACTTTCATTTCGCTGCGAAAATATAATTTCGAGTTCACCTTTCCCACATTCAGGAAGATAGTAAAGCGAACGGTAGTCATCTTCGCTATTGGCGTAGGATTGTCGTGGCTCTCCGTTTCTCTCGGAACGCTTCTTCGTTTAGATGGTACAGAGATAGGATTGTTAGAGCGTATAGGAAAAGCTGTAACCAACTTTGAGCATGTCCGCATTTTAGGCGTCATGCAACGATTAGCGCTCACCTATGGGTTAACGGGGCTAATTGCATTATTCGTGAAACATAAGTATATACCGTATATTATTGTTGCGGGACTGCTCGGATACTTCTTGCTGCTGCTGTTTGGCAACGGCTTCGAACAAGGAGACAATAATATACTTGCAATTGTAGACCAGCATATTCTGGGCTTGAAGCATATGTATGTGGATTCCGGGCTCGATCCCGAAGGCATCCTCAGTACAATACCGGCAACCATGCACGTATTAATAGGGTTTTGCTGCGGCAAAATTTTAATAGAAACCAAGGATAACCGCGATCGTATGCTGCGGCTCTTCATCATAGGAGCCATGCTCACATTCAGCGGATTTCTATTAAGCTATGGATGCCCGATGAATAAAAAAATATGGTCGCCGACATTCGTTCTCGCAACATGCGGACTGGCTTCTACCCTATTGTCGCTCCTTATCTGGATAATTGACGTAAAAGGCTACAAAAAGTGGAGTGTATTTTTTGAATCATTCGGTGTCAATCCGTTATTTATATATGTATTGGCAGGTGTTTTGTCAATACTAATAGGGAAAATACCGATAATATACGACGGAAATAGCACAAGTCTGAAAGGCTTTTTTTACACCCATCTTTTAGAACCATATTTCGGAGGTCTTTTCGGCTCATTGATTTTTGCTATACTCTTTGTACTCATCAACTGGCTGATAGGAAACATTCTCTACAGGAAGAAGATCTACATCAAAATATAACATATTGAATAGCCTTTAGACAATTTTAACAATAAAAAACACCGGCAAAATACAAAACACAGCAATTTATTATCGAAAAAGCACTATTTTCGGGGACTGATTTTTTCCAATCATCAGTACTAACCAAATAATTAGCGCAAAAGTTTATTGATCAGGTTGCAGTATTACTACTGCTGCACTGACATAGGTTTATTTGGCCTATGCCATTTTCAATTCACCAGACAATACCGATTTATTTAATAACTAAAACCAAAAAAGTAAGAATGAAAAAGAACCTCTTTCTGATTTTGTTTATTGCCGTTGCTACGAGCCTCTCGGCACAGTGGAAGCCGGCAGGCGACAAAATAAAAACAAAGTGGGCGGATGAAATCGACGTAAACAACGTATTACCCGAATATCCTCGCCCAATGATGGAACGCACAGCATGGAAAAACCTGAACGGATTGTGGGATTATGCCATCCTTCCGGCAGGAGCAGCAGAGCCTACAGCCTTCGACGGTAAAATCTTAGTCCCTTTTGCCGTAGAATCGAGCCTTTCGGGTGTTCAAAAAACACTTGGAAAAGAAAACGAATTATGGTACAAGCAAACATTTACCGTTCCCGCCAACTGGAAAGGCAAAGATGTATTATTACACTTCGGCGGAGTAGATTGGAGAACCGAGATTTATGTGAACGATATAAAAATCGGAACACACGAAGGCGGATATACCCCTTTCAGCTTCAATATCACTCCATACCTGACTTCGGGCAATCAAAAATTGGTTGTGAAAGTTTGGGACCCTACAACCGACGGTTACCAACCGGTAGGAAAACAAAACAAACGCCCCGAAGGCATCTGGTATACACCCGTATCGGGTATCTGGCAAACAGTATGGCTGGAGCCGGTAACTAAAAAACATATTGCTCACATCAAAGCGATTCCTTGTATCGATAGCAACCGCCTGACAGTAGATGTTTGCACAGAAAACACCGCAGCCGGCGATATTGTAGAAGTAATCGTGAAAGACGGTTCGTCGGTAGTAGCGAAAGCCAAAGGCGCTGCTTGCCAGCAATTGGCTCTTAACATTGCCAATCCTAAACTTTGGTCGCCCGAATCACCATTCCTTTACGATATGGAAGTGAATCTCTATTCAGGCGGCAAATTGCAGGACAAAGTAAAAAGCTATACCGCTATGCGTAAAATTTCGGCAAAACGCGATGCAAACGGCATTATGCGTATGCAACTGAATAACAAGGACTATTTCCAATTAGGCCCACTCGACCAAGGTTGGTGGCCCGACGGATTATACACAGCTCCTACTGACGAAGCATTGCTTTATGACATTCAGAAAACTAAAGACATGGGCTTCAACATGATTCGCAAGCACGTGAAAGTTGAACCTGCCCGCTGGTACACACATTGCGACCGCGTGGGAATCCTCGTATGGCAAGATATGCCTAACGGTGACAAATCGCCACAATGGCAGCAATACAAATACTTCGACGGGACGGAAATCAAACGCTCACCTGCATCGGAAGCTGATTACCGTGCCGAATGGAAAGGTATTATGGACTACCTCATGTCGCATCCTTCTATCGTGGTATGGGTACCGTTCAATGAAGCATGGGGACAATTCAAAACCGAAGAAATCACCGAATGGACACAGGCATACGATCCGTCACGCTTAGTGAACTCTGCCAGTGGAGGTAACCACTACAAAACAGGCGACATTCTGGATATCCACCGTTATCCGAAACCGGAACTTCCATTCTACGATGCCGAGCGCGTAACTGTGTTGGGTGAGTATGGTGGTATCGGATTCCCAATGCAAGGACACTTGTGGCAGACAGACCGCAACTGGGGATATGTACAATTCAAGAACAAAAAAGAAGTAACAGACGAATATGTTAAGTTTGCCGAAGAGTTGAAGAAACTCGCGAAAGTAGGCTACTCGGCTGGTGTTTACACTCAGACAACCGACGTAGAAGGCGAAGTAAACGGCCTGATAACTTACGACCGTAAGGAAATCAAAGTAGAAGAAGGCCGCATAGCCAAAATTAACAAAGAGGTCTGCGACGTCTTGAAATAAAAAAGATGCATGGTTAGATTTTTTTTCTATCTTTACAGAGAACTAACCAATTAATTAACCGACCAATGGCACGGCTAGCCTGTGCTGTTGGTTGGTTCTGTTTTATATACCCAATAAATCAATAACCCCGTTTAATTCATGAAAAAACTATTTTTATTGATGATACCCTTGTGGGTGTCACTGTGTATGGGAGCACAAGCTCCGGAAGTTCAGAATTACCAGAACAACCGTTACCCTTTAGTACAAAAACCATACGTAGCCCTTCCGTTAGGCAATATCAAAGCCAAAGGATGGTTACTCGAAATGCTCGAACGCCAACGTGTAGGGGCAACCGGACATATGGACGAGCTATATCCTGAAGTAATGGGCGAACGCAACGGTTGGCTCGGCGGCGACGGCGACCAATGGGAGCGCGGGCCGTATTGGATAGACGGATTATTGCCGTTAGCCTACATATTGGATGACAAAGCCCTGAAAGCGAAAGTTCAGCCTTGGATAGAATGGGCACTGAAAAGCCAGCGCGAGGACGGATTCTTCGGTCCTGCACGCGATTATCCGCACGAAGATGGTATTCAACGCGACAACTCAGCGGACTGGTGGCCTCGCATGGTGGTACTGAAAATTATGCAACAATATTACAATGCTACGCAAGACCAGCGTGTCATTCCGTTTATGACAAACTATTTCCAATACCAATTGAAAACACTTCCTGAGAAACCGTTAGGACACTGGACTTTCTGGGCTGAATACCGCGTATGCGACAACCTGCAAGTCGTTCATTGGTTATACAACATAACAGGCGATACCTTCTTATTGGAATTGGGAGACCTGCTGCATAAACAAAGCATCAACTTCACCGAAATGTTTACGAATAGCGACGCTCTAACCCGTCAGGCATCTATCCACTGTGTGAATCTGGCGCAAGGATTGAAAGAGCCGGTCATATATTATCAGCAGGCGGGCGACCGTAAATACATCGACGCTGTGAAGAAAGGACTTGCCGACATACGGAAATATAACGGCCAAGCACAAGGTATGTACGGAGGCGACGAACCGTTGCACGGAAACAACCCGACACAAGGAGTAGAACTTTGTTCTATCGTAGAAATGATGTATTCATTGGAAAGTATGGCCGAAATCACAGGTGATTTATCTTTCGTAGATCATTTGGAGAAAGTCGCATTCAACGCCCTTCCAACCCAAATCACAGACGATTTTATGCGTAAACAATACCTGCAACAAGCCAATCAGGTGATGGCGACAAGGCATAAACGTAACTTCTACGAAGATCACAGCCATGTATGCACCGACGTTACCTATGGAACAAAAACAGGTTACCCGTGCTGCTACTCGAATATGCACCAAGGATGGCCTAAGTTTACGCAAAATCTTTGGTATGCCACTCCTGATAACGGTATCACCAGTCTGGCATTCTCTCCGTCGGAAGTAACAGCCAAAGTAGGAAACGGCGTACAGGTACGCATCACGGAAGATACGTATTATCCGATGGATGATGTTATCAAATACACTGTTAACATGGTAAATAAGAAGACGAAGCAAGTAGAATTCCCATTCCATGTAAGAATCCCGAGCTGGTGCAAAAAAGCCGAAATCGTATTAAACGGCTCACCATTGAAAAGCGTAGAAGGCGGACGTGTAGAGGTTATCAAACGTATCTGGAAAAGCGGGGATGTCCTTGAACTTCGCCTACCTATGGAAATAAAAATACAGGACGGATGGTACGAAAACTCTGTATCGATCGAAAGAGGCCCATTAGTATATGCCTTGAAAATGAACGAAAACTGGACGAAGAAACCATTCACCGGACACGAAATAAAACAATTCGGCGAGGATTATCTGGAAGCTACCTCTACTACAAAATGGAACTACGGATTGGTGAATGACGACAAAAACAAAGCGAATGAGAAATACATCGTTTCAGTCGACAAAGAAAAAGTCAAATCCACTTTCCCATGGAATATTGAGAATGCTCCGATCGAAATAAAGGTCAAAGCAAAAGAACTAACTCACTGGGGGTTATATAACGAGATGACCGGCCCACTACCGCTATCGGTAGGGCATACGCCGGAGCCTGTCGAAGAAATCACCCTGATTCCTTACGGATGTACAACATTGCGCGTATCGCAGTTCCCATTAGTTTGGTAGTATACAATATCACATAGAAAGAGGTTGCTTCGGGCAACCTCTTTTGGCATAAATATGAAGTAGTTGATAGGATTTTGAGACTTTTTCTATACTTTTGTAACGCAATAAAATAAAACAACAATCTTGCTTACTCTTTTCCCGGGTAAGCATTAAAACAGGAAATAATATGACCGAATTTATCCGTAAAAAACTGAACGAGTCCAAAGCTGCTCGTTGGACAGTACTGATAACCGTAGCTTTTACTATGTTTTGCGCCTATTTTCTGAATGATGTAATGGCTCCGCTGATGGAGAAATTAGGAGAAGAGTTCGGATGGACGGCACAAGATTTCGGAACATTCAATTTTTCTTACGGATGGATTAACGTATTCCTGTTTATGCTCATCTTCGGGGGTATGATTCTCGACAAAATCGGCGTGCGAATGACGGGAATCGGCTCTTGTATCTGTATGGTTATCGGTGCAGCTATCCAATACTATTCGGTAGGAAACTTTGTTACGTTCGAAGGAGCAGTCTTCGGCATAAAAATGCAGCTATTTGTAGCCTGTGTCGGTTTTGCCATTTTTGCGTTCGGGTTGGAAATGGCTGGTATCACCGTAACCAAAACTATCGTACGATGGTTCAAAGGGTACGAAATAGCACTGGCTATGGGCTTGCAGGTTGCCATCGCCCGTCTGGGAATGGGATTGGCTTATGCCTTAACGCTTCCATTGGCAAACAGGCTGGGCCTTTCTACTCCTATCTTGGTTGGATTATTGGCTCTTTGTATCGGTCTGATAGCCTATCTTGCATTTTGCGTGATGGATAAGAAGTTAGACAAATCAGTAGGAGCAGTAGAAGTTTCGGAAGAAGATAAGTTCAAATTTTCAGACATCCTTTTCATCATAAAGAATAAAGGGTTCTGGCTGATTACCTTCCTTTGCCTGCTTTTCTATTCGGCAGTTTTCCCTTTCATGAAATATGCCGTTTCATTTATGAAGAATAAATACCACATCGACGACGATTTCGCAGGAATTATTCCGTTTATGCTACCGGTAGGAGCTATTTTCCTTACTCCTTTCTTTGGAGGTATCTACGACAAAAAGGGAAAAGGAGCAACTATTATGATCGTAGGGGCAGTTTTATTGATTTGCGTCCATTTCCTTTTCTCGCTTCCTATGCTCGACCATTGGCTGATTGCCGGCACTTTAATGGTTGTTTTGGGAATTGCTTTCTCGCTTGTTCCTTCCGCCATGTGGCCTTCTGTGCCGAAAATTATACCGGAGAATAAACTGGGAACAGCATACGGACTTATTTTCTGGGTACAAAATATCGGATTGAGCGGTGTCCCTTATCTGATTGGATGGGTGCTGTATAAATATTGTATCACCGGAACAAATACAGTAACGGAAATAGTAGACGGATTAGAAAAAACAAAAGAAGTTACTCTCTACGACTATACTATCCCGATGATTATTTTCGCAGGATTCGGAGTAGCCTCACTTATTATAGCCTTCCTGCTGAAAAGAGAGGACAGGCTCAAAGGCTATGGTCTGGAGAAACCAAACGTTGTTAAAGAATAAGATCAACATATGAATTCAGAGATAAAGAAAAAAGGACATCCGAAGGGGTTATACATGCTCTTTTTCGTCGAGATGTGGGAACGCTTTTCCTATTTCGGGATGCGGGGTATATTAATGTTATACCTTACCAAAACATTCTTGGAAGGCGGTTTGTCTATCGACCCTAAAGAGGCAAGTTTAATCTATGGCTTTTTCACAGGATTTGTATACTTCACTCCGCTCATCGGAGGATGGCTGGCCGATCAATTTTTAGGACAACGCCGGGCTATCTATATCGGTTGTTTGGTAATGGCATTGGGGCAGTTCTGTTTATTTGCCATCAACACCCACTTCGGATTGATGCTGGGACTTATATTGCTTATCATAGGTAATGGGTTCTTTAAGCCGAATATATCCACATTAGTAGGAAAATTATATTCCAAAGACGACCCTCGAAAAGATTCGGCATTCTCCATTTTTTATATGGGAGTAAATCTGGGTGCGCTTATTGCCCCTATCGTTATCGGTATATTGACCGACGGTGTTTTTGCTACTCACGATGCCAGTGGAAAAATAATTGCATGGGGATATAAATATGGATTCTTAGCTGCCTCTATCGGCATGATACTCGGATTCTTTATTTTCTCTGCCTTATCGAAAAAATATCTGGGAGATGTCGGATTGAAACCAACAAAGGAAAAGAAAACAAAAGAAATAAAACAAGAGATTCAGCAAGTAGAATCGGGAAAACTGACTTCAGCCGACAAGCAACGAATTGCCGTAATTTTTATTTATTTCTTCTTTGCCATCTTCTTTTTTGCCGGATTCGAACAAGCCGGTTCTTCACTGACATTATATACCGAAAACTATATAGACAGAGTTATCACGCTGCCATTCATTGGCGCATGGGAAATACCCACACCGATATTCCAGTCTGTTAATCCGTTCTTTATTGTGACGCTGGCACCTCTTTTTGCCATCTTCTGGGGAACTAAATTCGGACGCAGGCTATCCACTCCTATCAAGATGGGATCGGGTATGATTATTTTAGGGCTTGGCTTCTTCTTTATGCTGGGAGCCGTTTCGGAGCGCGGAGGAGACATCGCTGATGTTACCGTAAAAGCCAGCCTATGGTGGTTGGTTATGACATATCTGGTACATACCATCGGCGAGTTGTGTCTATCTCCTGTGGGGCTATCCGTCGTAACCAAACTTTCGCCACCTAAATTGGCATCGGTTCTAATGGCTGTTTGGATGTTAGCTTCCTTCTTTGCCAATATATTAGGAGGGGTATTAGCTTCCACCGTACAAGCATTAGGCGCTGGAAGAATATTCCTATACATTTCCATATTCGTAATAGGTTGCGGATTGCTGATGATTTGCCTCAACAAAGTCATTCTGAAAATGTCGCACGGCATCCGATAACGTTTTGCCTATGAGGAAGATTGCCTTTTCTCCGGTTATAAACAAAAACTCGAAAGTGCTGTTTTTGGGCACTATGCCGGGGGAAGAATCGTTGAGAAGGCAGCAATACTATGGGCATCCGAGCAATCAATTCTGGAAAATACTATATACCTTATATCAAGATCCACTACCGTCCGATTACAACGAACGGGTAGCTTTTGTGCTATCTAAAAGATTAGCCCTCTGGGATGTACTGCAATCACGCGAAGGTCAGGGAAGCCTCGATTCGTGCATAAAAAACGAAATACCCAACGACTTTTCCGGTTTCTACAAAAACTATCCTTCGCTCGAGACTGTTTGCTTTACGAGCAAGAAAGCCGAAGAATTTTATCGCAAATACGTTGGCTTCGATACAGCGCACACCTTTCTCGTATTACCATCGCCCAGTCCGGCCAATGCCCGCATGAGCTTGTCGGAAAAGGTCGAAAAATGGCACGAGATATTAGAAAGTGTATTATCTTTGCTTTAATAAAAGCGGAGATAGGCTGCGCCTCCGGAATAAAAAAGGGAAACCTTTTTATTCTTCTCTCGGCTTGCACTATCTTTGTAAAGTAAGGAAAATCAGACTTCTCTATGGCACTGAAACAGCAACTTCAATTAAAGCAACAGCAAAAGCTTTCGCCTCTGCAAATGCAGGTGATAAAGCTTACGGAGATGCCTGCCTTGGAGTTAGAGGAGCGCATAAAACAGGAATTGGAAGATAATCCGGCTCTGGAAGAGGGATATGAAGCTGATGAATCGGACGACCTACAGGATGGTAACACCTTGGATGGTGACGACAACATCACGCAGGAAGACCTGACTTTAGGCGACTACCTCAACGAAGAAGAGATTCCCGATTACCGCCTGAAAGACAATAACAAACAAACTTCCGACAACAAAGAAATTCCTTTTGCCGTAGGCGAATCGTTGAGCGAGTATTTGCTCGACCAGCTGGGAGAATGCGACTTCGACGAAGAAGAGCAAAAATGCGCCGAATATATTATCGGAAATATCAATGAGAGTGGTTACTTAGACCGTACACTCCCTGCCATATCGGACGATTTGATTTTTCAGCAAAACATAGACGTTTCACCCGAAAAGTTAGAAAAGATACTGCATATCGTCCAGACCTTCGATCCCGCAGGCATCGGCGCGAGGGATTTGCAAGAATGTTTACTCCTACAACTCGAGCGAAAAGAATCGTCGCCCGTTGTGGAAGCTGCGACACTTGTTATCCGTAACTACTTTAACGAATTTTCGAAAAGGCATTACGATAAGATAATGAAGCAGTTGAATCTCGACGAAGACACATTGAAGGAAGTCATTCGCGAGATAACGACGCTCAATCCTAAGCCGGGGAGCAATTGGGGCGATTCGCTGGCGCAGACGATGAACACGGTAGTGCCCGACTTCATTGTCGAGTCCTACAATGGCGAGTTGTTTTTCAACCTCAACAGCCGGAATCTGCCTCCACTGAAAGTAAATCGCGAATACTCGGATATGCTGAGGGGATATAGCGAAAATAAAGAGTCGATGAGCACAGATGCCAAAAATGCCGTCCTGTTCGTCAAACAAAAGCTGGATTCGGCACGCTGGTTTATCGAGGCCGTGCGTCAACGGCAGGAGACACTCCAACGGACAATGCAGGCAATTATCGACCTGCAATACGATTTCTTCCTTACGGGAGACGAGACGCAGTTGCGCCCGATGATACTGAAAGACGTGGCCGAACGCACCGGGTATGACATTTCGACTATCTCGCGTGTAAGCAACAGCAAATATGTCCAAACCAATTTCGGTGTATATCCGCTCAAATACTTCTTTTCCGAATCGATGCAGACCGATACGGGAGAAGAAATTTCGTCGCGCGAAGTAAAAGCGATACTAAGAGAATCGATAGAAAACGAAGATAAACGGAAACCGTTGACCGACGACAGGTTATCCGACATTTTACGCGAAAAAGGCTATATCATAGCCCGCCGCACAGTGGCCAAATACCGCGAACAGATGAATATACCTATAGCCCGTCTGAGAAAGGAAATATGAATAGACAACACTTTATCGCCCAGGCACTTTCGTTCATCCTACACCCCATCTTTATGGCGGTGTACGGGGTATTGCTCCTCTTTGCCTACGAGGGGGTATATACTAACTTCGAAACGTTTATCCGGTTTATGCTGCCGATAATCATTCTTTCGTGCATCCTCCCCGCCAACGGCATTTTCCTGTTCAAGCGCTTCCGGCTGATAAAGGATTATGCAATGAGCGACAAACGCGACCGGCTGTTGCCTTTCCTTTTCACCTTCCTGTGTTACGTATTGCTGCTCTATTATTTTATGCAGCCCTACATACCCATCTGGTTCCTTGCGATGCTGGCTACGCCGTTGATATTGCTGCTGCTGGCAGGAATCATTACTTTCTTCTGGAAAATAAGCGCCCACATGATGGGTATCGGCGGACTGATAGGATGCGTGCTATCCATCTCGTACAACGTGAAAGGTATCTCGCCCTTCGGGTTGTTTATCGTATTGTTTATCCTTGCCGGATGTCTCGGCACATCACGCCTGCTGCTCAAACGCCATACTCCGGCGCAGGTATATGCAGGCTTTGCGTTAGGATTTATTGTTTCTTATATTTGTATCTATTGGGGCGCATATTTTACTATCTTTGGATTTTAGAATCAATTTATATTAACCATAAAAATATAACAACTATGAATTTCCCTGAAAATTTGAAGTATTCGAACGACCACGAGTGGATAAGAGTAGACGGCAAAACGGCCTTGATAGGTATTACCGACTTTGCGCAAAGCGAATTAGGCGAAATCGTCTATGTCGACATCACCACCGAAGGTGAATCGGTAAAACAAGGCGACGTATTTGGTTCGGTTGAAGCTGTAAAAACTGTTTCGGAATTGTTTATGCCCGTTTCGGCAAAAGTGCTGGAAGTGAATACCCAATTAGAAGACAAACCCGAGCTAATCAACGAAGACCCTTATGGCGAAGGCTGGATTATCAAAGTAGAAATAGAAGATGAAAGCGGATTGGCCGAATTGTTGTCGGCTGCCGATTACAAAAATTTAATAGGAAAATAAGGATATGACACCTGTTGTAAGCATCATTATGGGCAGTACTTCGGATCTGCCCGTAATGGAAAAAGCCGCCAAGCTGTTGGACGAAATGGAAATTCCGTTCGAGATGAATGCATTGTCGGCTCACCGTACTCCCGAGCGTGTAGAAGAATTTGCCAAGAACGCCAAAGCACGTGGCATAAAAGTAATCATTGCCGCTGCCGGAATGGCTGCGCACCTGCCGGGTGTGATTGCGTCGATGACTCCGCTGCCCGTGATAGGTGTGCCTATCGATTCGTCGCTCGACGGAATGGATGCGCTGCTGGCAATCGTACAGATGCCTCCGGGGATTCCTGTCGCAACAGTGGGAATAAACGGGGCGCTCAATGCGGCAATCCTTGCTTTGCAGATGATAGCAACAGGAGACGAACAGGTACAACAAAAGCTGATAGCCTATAAAGAAACACTAAAAGGTAAGATAGAAAAGGCTAACGAGGAGTTGTCCAAAATACAATACAAGTATAAGACAAACTAAAACGATGGGAATAAACGAAATACGTTCCTTACTGGAACACGAAGCGAATGCTGTACTGAACATACCTGTTTCGGACGCATACGAACAGGCTACCGATTTAATCGTGGAGCAAACCAACAAAAAAAAGGGAAAATTAGTAACCAGCGGGATGGGTAAAGCCGGACAGATAGCACAAAACATTGCTACCACTTTCAGCTCTACCGGCACGCCTGCCGTTTTCCTCCATCCGAGCGAAGCGCAACATGGCGACCTCGGCATTTTGCAGGAGAACGATATTATGTTGCTTATTTCCAATTCGGGTAAAACACGCGAAATTATAGAACTGGTTTCGCTGGCTCAGGTGCTTGTGCCGGGGATAAAATTTATCGTTATCACCAGCGATCCCGATAGCCTCTTAGCTCAAAAGGCAACCATCTGCCTGCCTACAGGAAATCCGACCGAAGTATGCGCTTTATGCCTTACGCCGACCACATCCACCACCGTTATGACTGTCATAGGCGACATCCTTGTTGTGGGTACGATGAAGAAAATCAACTTTTCGCCTGCTGACTATGCCAAACGCCATCATGGCGGTTATTTGGGTGACAAGTCGCGCGAGATGAGCAAGTAGAAAAAAGAGTTACAAGTTACTTCGTCCTGTGGACAGTTACGAGTTACAAGGTTTTCAGAACTTTATCTATATTCAAAACGGTCAGCCGTGGTGAGAATTGAACAAGTTGTAAAAAGCACTGTATTGCGTCATATTTGTCAAGTTTGTAAAGTCAAAAAAAATCAGTTGACAATCAACGGAATATCATTTTATCCATCATAGTTCATGGAAAAGATAACCAGTTTACAGAATCCTAAGATAAAGAACATCGCCAAGCTGACAAAAGCGAAGGAGCGGCGTGAGCAGAACCTGTTCGTTATAGAAGGGGCACGCGAACTTAGCTTGGCTTTATCGGCAGGATATACTGTCAAATCGGTTTTCCTTTGTCCCGAACTGTTTTCCAAAACCGACTATCCCGATGTATTGCATAGCATTCCGCAAGAGTTAATAGCCGAAGTATCGCAAGCCGTTTTCGAAAAAGTTGCCTATCGCGAAGGTTCTGACGGATTAGTCGTTTTAGCCGAACCCAAGCTGCATACCCTGCAAGACCTGAAATTGTCGGAGAATCCGTTTATCATCGTGCTCGAGGCTGTCGAGAAACCCGGCAATCTGGGGGCTATCCTCCGCACTGCCGATGCGGCACAAGCCGATGCCGTTATCATTTGCGATCCGGCAACCGACCTCTATAATCCCAATGCTATCCGCTCGAGTGTGGGAT
Source organism: Dysgonomonas sp. 25 (assembly GCF_010501075.1). Lineage (GTDB taxonomy): Bacteria > Bacteroidota > Bacteroidia > Bacteroidales > Dysgonomonadaceae > Dysgonomonas. The sequence goes on along the minus strand of NZ_QVMN01000008.1, from coordinate 137,366 downwards.
GCATCTTCACCGTTCCCACTGCCGTTTGTACATCACAGGAAGCACTCGCATACCTGCAAGCAAAAGGCGTCCAGACCTTTGCTGCCGAATTGCAAGCTTCGCAATGGTATCAGGATACCGACTTCACCCGCCCTTCGGCTATCGTCATGGGTACGGAAGCGGACGGACTAACCGATTTCTGGCTCGACAAAGCCGATGCCCGCATCAAAATACCGATGCGCGGGAAGATAGATTCGCTCAATGTTTCGGTTTCTACTGCCGTACTGACTTTCGAGGCGATGAGGCAAAGAGGATTTTAATAATATAGAAATTCTGTTATCTCTGGCAAGAGTATATGTCCATCCGTCCATTTGAACCAAACATGATGATACATTCCCTCTCTATCCGAATAGAGAAACAGTGCCCAATCCCCTTCTATACCAATGATTCTTCCAGTAAGATTCTTTAAATCGAGTTGTTTCCCATCCGGCCGGTCATATATCGGAAGCTCTTCGCTCCTGACACGCGCAACCTGTCTTAAATATGTGCCCCAGTTCGAATATCGATGGTAGCCTAACATATACATCTCGTCTTCACTTTCACTCCAATCTACATCGTCCTGGTAAAACAAATCCACTCGCTTTACAACAGCAAGCTCTCTTGTCTCACTATCGACTTCAACAATGTAGAAATCTTCTCCGCGAAACATCACTTTCAGAATCAACTCAGGCGGACTATACGGTATAATCCACGAACCTTCATGAACACTCAATATCGCACTAAAAGGCTTCAAAGGAAGGCCGGATTGGCGGCTCATTTTATAAGAAAGGTATTCTTCGATTTCCTTAAACTGTATGGTATCGAACGGAACAGTATCGAACTCGCTTGCATATAGCGGAAGAGGTGAACGAACAGGGCAATATAAGCGGCCAATTCCGATAGTACGGTCCGAATCGGATAAATCAGCCACACCCTGCGCTTTATTCCTGAGCTCTTCTACACTGGGTAATTCGAGCCTTACGTTCTGGGAAGAAATAGAAGTTGCACAAAAAGCAAAGAAGATTATCAATAGAAAGGTACGCATCATTTTATATTGGTGTTTGAAATAATCGGGAAGAAAGATACAAAATATTTTTATCGATTCATTTATATTCGGTATTTGAAAAGCTAACACACCTATATATCAAAACTTTTGCATACCTTTGCATCCGAATTAAAGAAGTTAAAAAAATATGATTAAACCGATTACAAAAAGTATCGATTTGGGTGATGGAAGGACTATCACTCTCGAAACCGGTAAATTAGCTAAGCAAGCCGATGGTTCGGTAATGCTGCGCATGGGCAACACCATGATGCTGGCAGCAGTAACTGCAGCTAAAGATGCAAAACCGGATGTAGATTTTATGCCTTTACAGGTAGAGTACAAAGAAAAATTCTCCGCTTTCGGACGTTTTCCGGGAGGATTTCAGAAACGCGAAGCGCGCCCTTCTGACTACGAAATATTAACTTGTCGTTTGGTCGACCGCGCATTACGCCCTTTATTCCCTGATGATTATCATGCTGATGTATTTGTAACTATTACACTTTTTTCAGCAGATGGAGTAGATATTCCAGATGCATTGGCAGGATTGGCAGCCTCGGCAGCTCTTGCTGTTTCCGACATTCCTTTCAACGGGCCAATTTCGGAAGTGCGTGTTGCCCGCATCGACGGACAATTCGTTATCAACCCTACATTCCAGCAGCTCGAACAAGCTGATATGGACATTATGGTAGGTGCTACGATGGACAATATCATGATGGTAGAAGGTGAATTTAAAGAAGTATCGGAAGCAGAAATGCTCGAAGCTATCAAATTCGCTCACGAAGCTATCAAAGTACAATGCCAGGCTCAGATTGAGTTAATGGAAGAATGTGGCAAAACCGTTAAACGTGAATACTGCCACGAAGAAAACGACGAAGACTTACGCAAAGATGTTTGGGCTAAATGCTACGACAAGGCTTATGCTGTCGCAACATCTTGCAACACGAATAAACATGAGCGCAGCGACAATTTTGCCGCTATCGTTGATGAATATAAAGCAACTTTAACTGAAGAAGAATTGGCGGAAAAAGCTACTCTTATCAGCCGCTATTATCACGACGTAGAGAAAGAAGCGATGCGCCGTTCTATTCTCGACGAAGGCAAACGTCTCGATGGTCGCAAGACTACCGAAATACGCCCTATCTGGAGCGAAGTAGATTACCTTCCGGGATCACACGGTTCTGCTATCTTTACTCGTGGAGAAACTCAGTCTTTGACAACCGTAACTTTGGGTACAAAACTCGATGAGAAGATTATCGACGATGTATTGAACAACGGAAAAGAGCGTTTCTTACTACACTATAACTTCCCTCCATTTTCGACAGGAGATGCTCGCCCATCACGCGGATTGAGCCGTCGCGAAATCGGTCACGGAAATCTGGCACACCGCGCTTTGAAACCAATGATACCTACCGACTACGCATACGTAATACGTGTAGTATCGGATATTCTGGAATCGAACGGTTCGTCTTCAATGGCAACTGTTTGTGCCGGAACATTGGCTTTGATGGATGCCGGTGTACAAATCAAAAAACCGGTATCGGGTATCGCTATGGGATTAATCTCTGAGAAGAAAGGAACAAACTATGCTGTTCTTTCTGACATCTTGGGAGACGAAGACCATTTGGGAGATATGGACTTTAAGGTGTGTGGTACAAAAGACGGTATCACAGCTACACAGATGGACATCAAGGTAGACGGACTATCATACGAAATCCTTGAAAAAGCATTGGCTCAGGCGAAAGAAGGACGTTTACACATCTTAGGTAAAATCCTCGAAACATTGCCTGCTCCTCGTCCTGACCTGAAAGACAATGCTCCTCGTATCGAAGTGCTTATCATTGCGAAAGACTTCATCGGCGCTGTTATCGGGCCGGGTGGAAAAATCATCCAAGGTATTCAGGAAGAAACAGGTGCGACTATTACTATCGAAGAAATCGACGGTTACGGACGTGTTGAAATATCAGCTACAAACCGCCAGTCTATCGAGGCTGCCATGGCTAAGGTCAAAGGTATCGTAGCCGTTCCTGAAGTAGGTGAAGTATACGAAGGTAAAGTACGTTCTATCATGCCGTACGGAGCATTCGTAGAAATACTTCCGGGCAAAGACGGATTGTTGCATATCTCCGAAATATCGTGGGAACGTATCGACGATATGGAGAAAGCCGGATTGAAAGAAGGCGATATCATCGAAGTGAAATTGATAGATATCGACCCTAAATCGGGCAAATTGAAACTTTCGCGCAAAGTGCTTCTTCCGCGTCCTCCAAGACCGGACAAGCCTATAAAGAAAGATGGTGAGTAAATAAACTTACAATTATAATTTAAGAGCCGGATTCCGACAAGGAGCCCGGCTTTTTTATGCTTAAATTCTTATCTTTAGCAAAAAAACACAATAAATGAAAAATATACTTCTTTTGTCAGCATTAGTTATTTCTTTCAATTTAGATGCCCAGACATTTAATATAATAAAAGACTCAATTGAAGTTAACGACTATACAAGATCCTTATGCAAAGTAGAAAACAGTATTTATTTTCTGGATAGCCGAGGAGACAATGCTTACAAGATCGACCTTACAACAAAAGCAATAGACACCTTAAACTGCAATATCGAACTCGACTACCTGATCAACTATAACAATACATTGATTGCCTACAATTATAAAAACAAGCCATATTATTATACCGGAACAAAATTTGAGAGATATAATAAAAAAATCAAGCAAAAGCCCTTCTTCGAAGACAAGCAGTATCTGGTAGAAACACTCTGCAACGGAGAGTGGGGAGGAGAAGCATGGTTCACAGACAAAAGAACAAAGAAAAAATATGCCTGTGAGGCAACTTGTCCTTTTATTATCAATAAAATAAACAATACATATTATCTGACAACTTCTCTACTCCATCTAACAGCATTCACGGCTATTCTTGAGATCAACGATCCATCTTCTCTACCTCTCTACCAAAAAAGAAGAAATATATCAGAACATCCCGACAGACTACCTATCAGCCCCGATTCACCCAATAGGACAGTAATAGACTCAGTAGGATTTATGACAATGACCTCATTTGTCTATAATGAGGAATTATACCATATTGGATCAAAAGTAGATTATCTGTCGCCGAATTATACCGAAGCGACCAATCTATATAAAGTTACTAAGAATGAATTAGTTTTGATAGAAAAAATTGCTAACTTTAATATGATGACTGACGAAATTATAATCACAGAATCAGGTGAGCAAACATGTTACTTCAGCAAAGAACTCGATAACGGCGGAATATTATGGATTAAAGATAACAATATTCATGTTTTTTCTCTTAATAAGAAAAAAGAACACCTGAATTAACTTTTATCTATTGAAAAAGAAAACACACATCCCCTATTCTATCTTTGTAATTTTCGATGTTGAAGATTATAGAATGAGTAAAGTAAAAAACGAAACTTCGATATAAAATTGTTAAAATAGCCGTTTGCTAAGTACTCTTTGCAAAACGGCTTATTTTGTTCATTTTTAATTGTTTTTTCATCAAAATCCTGCCAAAATTGTCATAATTACTACATTTTTTTAGCGAAAAAGGGAGTATCTTTGTGCTTTAGAACATAAAATATACCAAGAATCAATCAATAGAAAAATAACGATGGAATCTTCGACTTTATACGGTTTTCTACCCATTCTTATGCAAATAGCATTCTGTGTAATATTTGTGGTTGCTATCATTTTTGTATCGCAACTACTGGGACCGAAAGTACGTATGAAAAATAAGCTCGACAACTTCGAGTGCGGGTTACCATCCATCGGCAATGCCCGCTATCCCTTTTCTATCCGCTATTTCCTCGTAGCCATACTATTTGTGCTTTTCGATATAGAAATCATCTTTATGTACCCTTGGGCAGTAAATTTCAGCGAGTTAGGCTGGGAAGGCCTGCTCAAGATGGGAGGATTCCTCGGACTGCTGTTTATCGGATACCTTTATATAAAGAAGCGCAAAGCGCTCGACTGGGAAAAATAAGCAATCTATATATCACTATATATGAGCAAAAAAACTAAACTATCAACCGTTGATATTGTCCCTTGCCCCGAAGGATATATGGGGGAAGGCTTTTTTGCTACCAAATTCGATAATGTCATCGGATTAGCCCGTGCCAATTCTCTTTGGCCGTTGCCTTTCGCCACCTCGTGCTGCGGCATCGAGTTCATGGCGACCATGGCATCCAATTACGACATGGGACGTTTCGGAGCTGAACGAAACAGCTTCTCGCCACGTCAGGCAGATATGCTGATGGTGATGGGGACTATCTCGAAAAAGCTCGTTCCCGTACTCCGCCATGTATACGAACAAATGGCCGAGCCCAAATGGGTGATAGCTGTGGGAGCTTGTGCTTCGTCGGGCGGAATATTCGATACATACTCCGTATTGCAGGGAATCGACAAGGTTATCCCTGTGGACGTATATGTACCCGGATGCCCACCGCGCCCGGAGCAGATTATCGACGGTGTGATGCAATTACAGGAAATCGTTAAAAACGAGTCCATCCACCGCCGTGGTTCGGAAAGATATAAGGAATTGTTGAAGTCGTACCAGTTTGAAGAAGAGGAGGAAGCGAAATGACACTCGAAACATCCACTATTCAAAGCCGGATTACGGAGCAATTCCCAAAAGGTGTATCCAACTTCCGCATGGAAAAGGATATCCTTACATTCGAAGCTTCACCCGAAGCGATACACGATGTAATACAATATATGCACGAGGACGAAACACTTCTATTCAACTTCCTCACTGACCTTTGTGGTGTGCATTATCCTGACAATGATAAAGATTCGCAGTTTGCAGTGGTGTACCTGCTGCACAACTGGATAAATAATGTACGGGTACGCGTAAAAGTATATCTGAACGGACAGCCGGAAGTGGCAACCGTAACCGACATATTCAAGGCTGCCGGATGGATGGAGCGCGAAACATTCGACTTCTTCGGTATCAAATTTATCGGACACCCCGATTTACGCCGTATATTGAATGCCGACAGCGTATCATCCCATCCTATGAGAAAAGAATTCCCGCTCGAAGACGGAGGACGTTCCGATAAGGACGACCGTTTCTTCGGACGTACACCCAATAACTACGAAGTAGAAACGAAAGGAGGAGAAGCATAATGTTAGGCGAACCAGTTATATCTCCAAAAGTACGTCAATTTGAAGAGATGATTAAGAATCAGAACTTCGCAGACGGACGCGAGTTATCCGTAATCAATTTCGGTCCTACTCACCCCTCCACTCACGGTGTATTTCAGAATATCCTGCTACTCGACGGCGACATCATCCTTGATGCCGACACAACGGTAGGATATATCCATCGCGCTTTCGAAAAGATAGCCGAGCACCGCACGTTCTACCAAATCAATACACTGACCGACCGGCTGAACTACTGTTCGTCGCCACTCAACAATATGTGCTGGTGGATGACCGTAGAAAAAGCATTGAACGTCGAAGTTCCTAAGAAGGCGCAATATATGCGTGTTATTATTATGGAACTTGCCCGCATTGCCGACCACATCATTTGCAACGGTATATTGGGTGTCGATATGGGAGCATATACAGGCTTCCTTTATGTGATGGAATTCCGCGAACTGATATACGAAATATACGAAGAAGTCTGCGGGGCACGCCTTACGACCAACATCGGACGTATTGGCGGATTCGAACGCGATTTCAGCGAAGCTTGCTACCAAAAGATAGAGAAATTCCTCGAAGGATTTCCTAAGGCTTGGGGCGAATTAGAAAACCTATGCGTACGAAACCGCATCTTTATGGATCGCACGATCGGTGTAGGCGTAATCGACGCCGAAAAGGCAATGAACTACGGTTTCACAGGACCTAACCTCCGTGCAACAGGTATCGACTACGATGTGCGCGTTGCCAGCCCTTACAGCTCTTACGAAGATTTCGATTTCGACATCCCTGTCGGGCAATCCGGCGATACTTACGACCGCTGGTGCGTTCGCGCAGGCGAAGTAAAAGAAGGGGTTCGCATCATTCGTCAGGCTTTCGACAAGCTGAAAGGGATGAAGAAAGACCCTTACCATGCCGATGTGCCGGAATATTACCTCCCTCCGAAGGAAGAGGTGTATACGCAGATGGAAGCATTGATAAACCACTTCAAGATAGTGATGGGCGAATACCCTGTTCCTGTCAGCGAGGTATACCACTCCGTAGAAGCCGCAAACGGCGAACTCGGGATGTATCTGATTACCGACGGTTCGCGTGCGCCTTACCGCTTGCACTTCCGTCGTCCTTGCTTTATTTTTTATCAGGCATTCCCCGAATTGGTGAAAGGCAGCTCCATTTCCGATGCTGTCATCACGCTTTCGAGTCTGAATGTTATTGCAGGAGAGTTGGACGCATAGTAAAAATATGCTAATTAAAAAATACTAACAGCTAAAGGCTAAGGGCTAACAGCTATTATTATGAAACAAGAAATAAATATCACTCCCGAATTGCAGGCGCGTATCGACGAACTGCTAAGCCACTATCCCGCCGATAAAAAGAAGTCGGCGATGCTCCCCGTGCTGCATGCTGTGCAGGATGCACACAACGACTGGTTGAGCGTGGAACTGATGGATAAGGTTGCCGAAATACTGGAAGTGAAACCGATTGAGGTCTACGAGGTTGTGACATTCTATACCATGTTCAACCAGAAACCAAAGGGAAAATATATGCTCGAATTCTGCCGGACAAGCTGCTGCGCTATCCGCAAGGGGGAAGAGTTGATGGAATATACATGCAAAAAACTGGGCGTCAAAGAAGGAGAAGTAACTCCTGACGGATTATTCAGCGTGGTAGGCGTAGAATGCCTCGGAGCATGCGGTTTCGGGCCGATGCTGCAATTAGGCGATTACTACCATGAATTTCTGACCGAAGAAAAAATCGACGCCTTGATTGAGGATTGCAGACAAGGAAAAGTAAAACTTCATTGAATCGTTGGCAATGGGTAAAAAGATATTATTTGAGAAGTTACATATCGAAGGCATTCAGGAATATGAAGTCTACCGCAAAAACGGTGGCTACTCTGCCGTAGAGAAAGCCCTGAAAACGATGACTCCCGACGCCGTTACCGAAGAAGTAAAAGCTTCGGGCATCCGCGGACGTGGAGGGGCAGGATTCCCGATGGGATTGAAATGGAGTTTTATAGACAAACGCTCGGGCAAACCCCGCCATCTGGTAGTGAATGCCGACGAATCGGAGCCGGGAACGTTCAAAGACCGTTATCTGATGCATAAGATTCCGCACCTGTTGATTGAAGGGGCTATCCTTGCCAGCTATGCGCTGGAAGCAAACCTGTCTTACATCTACATTCGCGGGGAATATATGTGGATTTTCAAAATCCTCGAAAAAGCCATCAAAGAAGCATACGCCAACGGTTGGTTAGGCAAAAATATACTGGGTACGGGCTACAACCTCGATCTATACGTGCACTGTGGAGCCGGAGCATATGTCTGCGGCGAGGAGACAGCTTTGCTGGAATCGCTCGAAGGGAAACGCGGTAATCCGCGTATGAAACCACCTTTCCCTGCTGTCAGCGGGGTGTGGGCAGAACCTACGGTGGTGAACAACGTAGAATCAATATCTACCGTATCGTGGATCGTGAATAACGGCGGAGCGGCTTATGCTGCTATTGGTACAGAGAAATCGACCGGAACAAAACTGATCAGTGCATCGGGACATATCAAAAATCCGGGTGTATACGAAATAGAAATGGGACTATCTGTAGAAGAATTCTTCTACTCCGACGAATATTGTGGTGGCATGATGGACGACCGTCCGCTTAAAGCGCTTATCCCGGGCGGGGCATCTGTACAGATACTTCCTCCGCAATATATATTCAAAACTGCCGAAGGCGTAGATCGCCTGATGAGCTACGAATCGTGGTCGGATGGCGGTAAACAGACAGGCTCGTCACTCGGTTCGGGTGGATTTATCGTGTATAACGACACCACTTGTATCGTACGTAACACCTGGAATATATCGCGCTTCTTCCATCACGAAAGCTGCGGACAATGTTCGCCTTGCCGCGAAGGAACGGGTTGGATGGAAAAAATCCTGCACCGCATCGAAGAAGGTAAAGGACGCGAAGAAGATATAGATTTATTATTTAGTATTCAGAGCCAGATAGAAGGGAATACCATCTGCCCGTTGGGTGATGCCGCTTCGTGGCCGGTGGCTGCTGCAATACACCATTTCCGCGAAGAGTTCGAATACCACGTCCGCTTCCCCGAAAAGGTGAAGAACAGAGACCACTTCGTTAACGAACCGATGGAACAGGTAAGGAAATTATTGAAAAGTTAAACACCCCACCCTAACCCTCCCCAATAGGGAGGGAACAAGATGAAGGTGAAAAAATAGTGATAGGAAATAAATGATAACCGAAACAAAAGCCCCTCTGTAGGAGGGGTTGGGGAGGTGAAATGAAAGTTACAATAGACGGACAAACAATAGAAGTAGCCGAAGGGACAACCATCCTGCAAGCTGCCCGCATGATCGGAGGCAACTGTGTGCCGCCGACTATGTGCTATTACGCTAAACTGAAGGGTAGCGGAGGGAAATGCCGTTGCTGCTTGGTCGAAGTATCGAAAGGCAGCGAGAAAGATCCTCGCCCGATGCCCAAATTGCAACCTTCGTGTGTGACGGCTGTGCAAGACGGTATGGAAGTGAAAAGCGCTACTTCGCCCCGTGCATTGACTGCCCGCAAAGCGATTACCGAAATGCTGCTGATAAATCACCCGCTCGATTGCCCCGTATGCGATCAGGCCGGAGAGTGTAGCCTGCAGGATTTGGCGATGGAAAATAAATCCTTTCATTCGCGCTTCATCGAGAAGAAAGAAACATTCGTTACCGAAGATATCGGTAATTATATAGCCCTCAACAAGAACCGCTGTATCATTTGTTACCGTTGCGTACATGTTGCCGACCAACTCACACCGGAACGGGTACATGGTGTCTTGAACCGTGGCGACCGTGCAGAAATATCGACTTATATCAAAAACTCGATAGACAATGCTTTTTCGGGGAACATGATTGATGTTTGCCCTGTGGGAGCATTGACAGATAAGACCTTCCGCTTCAAATCGCGTGTATGGTTCACCAAGAAATTCGACGCCCACCGCGACTGTCCGCATTGTTCGGGCAAAGTGGTACTGTGGATGTTCGGCGACCATATTCAACGGGTTTCGGCACGTAAAAACGAATGGGGAGAAGTGGACGAATTCATCTGCAACGAATGCCGTTTCGAGAAAAAAGAATTGTCTGACTGGACAATCGAAAAGCCTCGCGAATTCGGCAAGCAATCCGTGTTGAACGTCAACAACTATACCAAGCCTACCGAGAAAGTACAACTCAATATGGGCGAGCTGGTAGAGGAAGGACGTCCGCAAGACCGTGAGAAAATAAGTATGGAACAAGTTCCGTACGACGAACAGGAATTGAAAGCGATAGAAGAAACAAAAAAATAGATAGTTACAGGTTACAAGAAGTACCTGATAACTGTTGACTGATAACTGCTAACTGATTATGGAGATTGCATTTATTGTTGAAAAACTGATATTTATCCTGCTGGTATTCACCATCACCTTGGTGGTGGCGATGTACTCTACTTATGCCGAGCGTAAGGTTGCAGGATTCATCCAAGACCGCTACGGACCAAACCGCGCAGGGCCTTTCGGGCTGTTGCAACCGGTATGCGACGGAACAAAATTGTTTGCGAAAGAAGACCTTGTTGTCAACACGCGCAACAAGTGGCTGTTTATCGCAGGCCCGGGCATAGCTATGGCCGTCTCGTTACTGGGGACAGCCGTCATTCCGTGGGCAAAAGAGTTCATCATCATGGGCGAAAGATATGTTCCCCAAGTGGCGGATGTCAATGTAGCCGTGCTGTTTATCGTAGCCGTGTTATCGACCAGCGTCTACGGCATTGTTCTCGGAGCGTGGGCGTCGGGCAACAAATTTGCCCTTCAAGGGGCTATCCGCGCAGGAGCACAGATGATTTCGTACGAAATAGCGATGGGGCTTGCCCTTATTGCTGTTATCATAGCTACCGGCTCGATGAGCCTGAACGATATAACCGACCATCAGAGTGCATGGCATGGTATGCGCTGGAACGCTATTGTGCAACCTATCTCGTGTCTGATTTTCATTATCTGTTCATTTGCCGAGTGTAACCGTACACCGTTCGACCTCGCCGAGTGCGAATCGGAATTGGTCAACGGCCACCATACCGAATTCGGTTCGATGAAGATGGGATTCTATATGTTCTCGGAATATGCCAGCATGTTTTTCTCGTCGGTATTTATCTCCGTCCTTTTCTTCGGAGGGTATAACTATCCGGGAATCGACTGGGTGAATGAAACATTATATGCCAAAGGCGATTGGGGAGTGAATGTGGCAAATGCTATCGCATTCCTTGCACTGTTTGGTAAGACTTTGTTCTTTATATTCTTCTATATGTGGGTACGCTGGACAATCCCGCGTTTCCGCTACGACCAATTGATGCGTCTCGGCTGGAAGATGTTGTTCCCGCTGGCATTGCTGAATATTTTCATCGTGGGTATAGGAACATTGATTTTTAAGTAGTCACCCCACCCTAACCCTCCCCAATAGGGAGGGAATAAAGTAAAAAAATAAAACAAATGAAAAATAGAGATTATATAAACGATATTAACGGAAGCCCCTCTGTAGGAGGGGTTGGGGAGGTGAGATGTCGATGAATAATATATCACTATCAGGCCGCAAGGTAGTTGCCAATAATAAAGATATGTCACCTATCGAACGTATCTATCTGGTAGCTATCATGAAAGGTATGTGGATTACGCTGAAACACTTTTTCAAGCGGAAAGTAACAGTACAATATCCCGAGCAGCAACGCGAATTCAGCCCTGTTTATCGTGGGCGTCACGTTTTGATGCGCGACGAAGAGGGACGCGAGCATTGTACCGCCTGCGGAATGTGTGCCCTTGCCTGTCCTGCCGAAGCCATCACGATGACAGCTGCAGAGCGTCAGGAGGGAGAAGAAAATCTCTACCGCGAGGAGAAATATGCGAAGATATACGAAATCAATATGTTGCGCTGTATCTTCTGCGGGTTATGTGAGGAAGCCTGCCCGAAAGAGGCGATATTCCTGACAAAATCGAAACAGCTCGTAAAACCGAAGTTAGACCGCGAATCGATGATTTACGGGAAAGACAAATTAGTGATTTCGGTAGAAGATGGTAAATCGGGGAAATATAATTAAGCCCCCCATATTCCCCCCAAGGGGGAATTAGAAATAAAAAAATGAAAATAGATAAAAAATAGATACTATCCTTTCTTCTCCTCCCCACGGGGAGGCAGGGAGGGGCCAAATAATTAAGATACATGATTACAATAGTATTCTACATTCTGGCAGCCATTACATTAGGGACAGGGATACTGACTGTTATCTCGCGGAATCCTATCCATAGTGCCGTGTATATGGTCATCTGCTTCTTTTCCATAGCAGGGCATTTCCTGCTTATCAACGCCCAATTTCTGGCAGTGGTGCATGTGATAGTATATGCCGGCGCCATTATGGTATTGTTGCTGTTCACGCTGATGTTGATGAATCTGAATGAACAACACGAAGAGAAGAAAAAGATTGCCGGCCGTATAGCTGCCGTCCTTGCAGCCTGCCTCACGGGATTCGTCCTGTTGGCAAGCGTAGTAAAAGCCAGCCCCGTTATCGAAGGGTATAGCGCTGCGGGAACCGATTTTCAATCGGTGAAAGTAATCGGTCAGGTATTGCTCGACGAATACCTCGTTCCGTTCGAGTTTGCCTCTATCCTGCTGATTACAGCTATGATAGGTGCAGTGATGATATCGAAACAAAGTAAGAAAAACGCTCAAGAATAAGCTATGGAAATATTAAGTCAAATAGGAGTCGAAAACTATATCTACCTCAGCATTTTGCTATTTTGCGTAGGTATAGCCGGAATCCTTTTCCGCCGGAGTGCTATCGTGATGCTGATGTCGGTAGAGTTAATGCTGGCAGCCGCCAATCTGTTGTTGGCCGCCTTTTCGGTCTACCATCAGGATACAAGCGGACAGGTATTTGTCATATTTTCGATGGCCGTAGCCGCCGCCGAAGTGGCCGTAGGATTAGCCATATTAGTCTCCATATTCAGAAATATAGGGTTTATCGACATCGATAAACTGAAAAATTTAAGAGGATAATTTCGGATGGAAAAGATATTGATAATCATATTATTATTAAGTCCGTTAGCCGGTTTCTTCTTCAACATGTGCCTTGGCAACAAGATAGGAGGCAAATCGGGTATTGTGGCTACATTGGCTGTTCTCGTCAGCTTTGTTATATCGGCTTACTTTTTCGGTTCTACCTATTCGAGTGGCGAACCTGTACACGTACACCTATTCGAGTGGTTCTCGGTAAGTAACTTCACGATAAACTTCGACTTCACCCTCGACCAGCTTTCGCTTTTGTGGATGCTCGTGGTGACGGGAGTAGGCTCGCTGATACACCTCTATTCGATAGGATACATGAAAGGAGATGAGAATATAGGCAAATTCTTTGCTTATCTGAATCTCTTTATCTTCTTTATGACGGTGCTGGTTATCAGCAGCAACCTGTTGGTACTCTTCATCGGTTGGGAAGGGGTAGGATTGTGTTCGTACCTGCTTATCGGATTCTGGTACAAGAATCAATCATATAACGATGCCGCCAAAAAGGCGTTTATTATGAACCGCGTAGGAGATTTGGCTTTCTTGGTCGGAATCTTCACATTGATATATTTATTCGGTACAGTCGATTACGAAGGGCTGAAATTAGCCGTAAGTTCAACTGCCAACCTCGAAGCAACAGGTTTGCTGACAGTAGCAACACTATGTCTCTTCATCGGGGCTACGGGTAAAAGTGCGCAAATTCCGCTTTACACGTGGTTGCCTGATGCCATGGCAGGCCCAACACCTGTATCGGCACTGATACACGCGGCAACGATGGTAACTGCCGGAATCTTTATGATTACCCGCCTCAACTTCCTGTTCGACCTCACGCCGGATATCCTTTGGGTGATAGCCATTGTGGGCGCAGCTACTGCTTTGTTTGCCGCAACGATAGGGCTCGTTCAGACGGATATTAAGAAAGTGCTGGCCTACTCTACCGTTTCGCAATTGGGATTGATGTTCCTTGCCATCGGCTGTGGAGCTTATCATATAGCTGTTTTCCATGTTATTACGCATGCCTTCTTCAAAGCCTGTTTGTTCCTCGGAGCCGGTTCGGTTATCCACGGAATGGGCGGAGAGCAGGATATGCGCCGTATGGGAGGATTGAGAGGAAAGATGCTTGTAACATTCGCCACCTTTGCCGTTTCGGCCGTAGCCATTGCCGGTATTCCGCCGCTTTCGGGTTTCTTCTCGAAAGACGAAATCATGATAGCCGCCTTCGAAAAGAACACTATCCTGTGGATTGTCGGAGTAGTAGCATCCTTGTTGACAGCTATCTATATCTTCCGTGCCGTATACCTCACTTTCTACAAGAACTTCAGAGGGACAAAAGAGCAGGAAGCACACGTGCACGAATCGCCTGCCAGCATGACCATCCCGTTGATTATATTGGCTGTTTTCGCTGCTTTTGGAGGATTAATCAGCCTCCCATTCGGACTAAGTTGGTTGAATAATTATTTAGAGCCTGTACTTCCAAAGCTGGCTTATGCCGAAAGCCATCTGAATATGTCGACACACCTGATATTAATGATTGTGTCTTCGCTTATCGCCATCGTAGGATGGGCTATTGCCTTTGTCATCTACAATAAGAAAAATGCTGTCCCTGCAGAGGATAGCAAGAAAACAGGCTTCGTCAAATTGCTTTACAATAAGTATTACATCGACGAACTATACGACAAAGTCATTGTCAAACCCATCTATGCATTGGGTAAGTTCTTCAATAACATCATAGAGAAAGTTCTTTCGGGATGTGTTGCGGCATTTGCCAAAATAACCGATACAGTCTCCTACCCGCTGCGAGGGCTGCAAAACGGCCGCTTAGGCTTCTATCTGCTCTGCTTTGTTGTCGGGTTCTGCTGTGTTGCTTGTTATATGTTTCTTGTATAAAAATTCTATCGGAATATGAATATTGCTATAATACTGATTATCTTACTTGCCGGAGCCGTGGTAACCTATTTGTCGGGCAACCGCTTTGCTCAGAAAGTGGCACTATTATTCAGCGTCGCATCGGCGGTATTTGCCGTTGCCTTGTTGCTGCAATACTTCCAATCGGGAGAGGGAAACTTCGTTATGCAGTGGATAAGCAAGCCTTACATAAATTTCTCGCTCCGTGCCGATAGTTTATCATTGCTGATGTTGCTGATGACAACCTTCTTAGTGCCGGTGATATTGATGTCTTCCTCTGCGGATAAGATGAAAAGCGAGAAAACGTTTTATGCGCTCATCTTGTTCAACGTGTTTGCCATCGCAGGTGTATTTATGAGCAGCAACGCGTTGATATACTATATCTTTTGGGAATTATCGCTTATACCGATTTATTTCATTACCCTATTCTGGGGAAATGGCGATATAGAGAAACGTAAGAAAGCAACGCTGACATTCTTCATTTATACCTTTGCCGGTTCGATGTTTATGCTTGCCGCCATCATCTATATGTACACCAAAGTCGGCAGCTTCGAACTCGATGCTTTCTACGGAGCCAACCTTTCGTCTACCGAACAAATATGGATATATCTGGCTTTCTTCTTGGCTTATGCTATCAAGATTCCTATTTTCCCGTTCCATACATGGCAGGCCGATGTTTACGAGAAATCGCCTTATTCGGGCACTATGATATTAGCCGGACTGATGTCGAAAATGGGGCTATTCAGCATCTTACGCTGGCAATTGCCTACCGCGCCCGATGCTGCACTCCAACTCCGCCCGGTTGTATTGGTATTGTGTATTATCGGTGTTATCTACGGGGCAATTATCGCCTTGCGGCAGGAAAACCTGAAACGCTTTATGGCCTACGCTTCACTCTCGCATGTGGGGATGGTAGCCGCAGGTATCTATTCGGGAACGTATGATGGGCTCGAAGGAGCTATATTCCTGATGCTGGCGCACAGCTTCGGCATCGTCGGATTGTTCTTTGCCGTCGAAGTTATCAACCGCCGCCGTGGTACGATGGAGATAAAAGCACTGGGAGGCATCAAAGCGCAAGCGCCTAAGTTTGCAACGGCTTTCATGCTGATGCTGCTGGCTTCGATAGCCTTGCCGTTGACGCTCAACTTCCTCGGAGAATTTACGATCATGCTCGGATTATTCCGCATCAATATATGGTACGCCATCCTCATCGGCACAAGCATGTTTCTCGGAGCATTCTTCATGCTGCGGATGTATCAGCAGGTGATGCTCGGAGAGCCGGATAAAAGCAAACCGTTCGGAGACCTGACCATGGGCGAAGGATTCGTTTTCGGGCTTATTACCTTGGTTGTTTTCTTTTTCGGGATTTATTCCACGCCGATAAGCAATATATTAAGCCCTTACCTACATCAGATTTTAGTTTATATTAATTAGTAAAATATAGAAACAAGATAATGAATACATTGATAGCTATTTCGGGATTGGGTATTATCTGCCTTGTGTTGGAGGTTCTGAATCTCCGGAAGGTTTTGGTACCGATCATAATTGCGGCTTTGTTGGCTATATTAGGGCTGACCGCTATCGAATATTATTTCGCCCAGTCTTTTCTGGATCTGGATTCCGGTATGGTGGAAACGACTACCTATTCGTTGGGATTCTCAATGCTATTCATCATTCTGGCTATCTTCCTCATAGCGATGAGCCCCCGCTTCTATCAGGAGCAGAAAACAAAAATCGCCGACTATGTCTCCCTGAAGCTATTCCTGCTCGCGGGAGCAGTGGCTATGGTTTCGTTCGGCAATATGGCGATGTTCTTCCTCGGACTGGAAGTATTGTCTATCGCCGTTTATGTTCTTGCAGCAAGTAATGTAAAAGACCTCCGCAGCAACGAAGCCGGATTGAAATACTTCATCATGGGAGCATTTGCTTCGAGTTTTGTATTGTTCGGTATCGCAATGATATACGGTGCTACAGGGACGTTCGACATCAATTCACTTTACATCCTTTCCTCGACAGTTTCGATGCCTGTATGGTTCAATATCGGGTTTGTCATGATTTGTATCGGAATGCTCTTCAAAGCATCTATATTCCCGTTCCACTTCTGGGCACCGGATGTTTACGAAGGCTCACCTACACTGACAACAGCCATGATGAGCACCTTGGTTAAGGTGGCAGCTATCGGGGCATTATTCAAATTGGTATCGACTATGTCGGGCATGATTACGCCGGCCTATCAGACAGTAATCGTTGTATTGTCTATCCTCACCATGACGGTAGCCAATATTACGGGTCTGCGACAGACAAACATCAAGCGGATGATGGCCTTTTCGGGCATATCGCACGCCGGCTTTATGATAATGACATTATTGGCGGTTACAAGCAGCGCTAATGCCGTATTGTATTACGCAGCGGCTTATTCATTAGCAGGAATTGCTGCTTTTGCCATAATCCTCTCGGTATGCGAAGGAAAGGGCAACGAAGACATATCCAATTTCTACGGCTTAGCCCGCCGTCAGCCGTTACTGGCTACTATACTGACATTTGCTATGCTGTCTATGGCAGGGATACCTATTTTTGCCGGATTCTTTGCCAAGCTATTCGTTTTCGAGCAAATGCTGGAAATCAACCAATTGGTGCTTGTTATTTTCGGGGTTGTCAATTCCATCATTGCTGTCTATTACTACCTGGGTGTGGTGAATGTGATGATTGTGAAAACAAACGACGAGAAGAAGGTGAAAAGCCCTTATGCATACCGCATTGTTGCTGTTTTAGCCATCCTGATGAATATCGCTTTGGGATTGTTCCCTGATATCATCATGGGAACACCGCTGTAAAGGGAATCAGAAAAATATAACAGGCCTGTATGGTAGGAGCAAAAATCTTACGGTACAGGCTTTCTTCTTTTTAGTTAAATTATCTATATTTGATGTCGGAAAAACAAAACCGGCTCAATATGGAAAATATCTTACACTACGTCTGGAAATTCCGTCTCTACACCAACGATATGCAAACAACCGACGGACTACCGATCGAAGTGATTGATCCGGGGATACATAACACGGATGCTGGTCCGGATTTTTTCAATGCCAAAGTGAAGATAAACGGCGAACTATGGGCAGGAAACATCGAAATACATTCTGCCTCCTCCGATTGGGTAAAGCACAAACACCATACGGACAAAGCATACAACTCGGTAGTATTGCATGTGGTGGAAAAAGCAAACGACAAGATATATAACGAAGAAAAACGGCTCGTACCCCAATGCGAACTGAAATATCCGCAACATATCAAAGACAATTTTGCCTTCCTTGAGCATGCCAATACGGATATTCCTTGCCACAACTTCGTATCGTCCATGTCGCCCATCCATATCACTTCGTGGATGAGCTATTTGCTTTTCGAACGGCTGGAACGTAAGACAAAGCATATATTCAGCCTGCTCGAGCGGTTCAATAACTCGTGGGAAGATGTTTTCTTCGTATTGCTCACCCGTAACTTCGGGTTCGGGCTGAACTCCGACTCTTTCGAACGATTAGCGTTGAGCTTCCCTTTCAAGTGCATACAGAAGCAAGGGGATAATATCAAGCAGATAGAAGCTATCCTGTTCGGACAAGCAGGGATGCTGAATGAAACGGCTAATCCGGATGCCTATTTCCTCGAATTGCAGAAAGAATACAACTTTCTTCGCACCAAATATACGTTAACCCCTTTAGACGCGTTTATCTTTAAGAAGCTACGAAGCCGCCCTACGGCTTTCCCGCAAATAAGGATAGCCCAACTGGCAGCTTTGTTGTATACATCGCAGGGACTTTTTTCGAAGATAATTTCCTGTGAGGATGTAGGGCGTATCCGGTTGATGTTTCATGTAAACGCCTCGGAATATTGGCAGACACACTATACTTTCGGGATAGCATCAGAAAAGAAATCCAAATATCTGGGCGATGCATCTTTGGATATATTGCTGATAAATACGGTTGCTCCCATGCTTTTTGCATATGGGAAAACGATGAATAACGAGGCTCTTTGTGAACGAAGCATCCGTTTTCTGGAAACAATAAAGCCTGAGCAGAACGTGATAACCAAACGTTTCGGCAGTCTGAATTTCCCGCTGACAAACGCCGCCGATTCGCAATCGATTATCCAGTTGAAAAGGGAATACTGCGAATTGAAAAAATGCCTGCATTGCCGGATAGGGCATAAACTACTGACAACGAGATAATAATATAAATGACTTGTAACATGAAATATATTGATTTATTCAAACATCTGAAAAGTATCGAGAACTATGAGGATGACGAGATTATAATCGATGATGATTTCGCCATCCGTAATTATGATTTCAAATCGAATTATCAATCTATTTTGCCCGGAGGCGAAAACAATCCGGACGATTATGAGTATACACCTACTATTCCCGAGGATTTCGAACCGGACGTTATACAGCAGATGCTAAATAAAACCGATGCCGAAATCACAGAAAATATCCGCTTCAGGTACCATATGATTGTACCGCGCAATGCGGAACGGACGAATAAGATAGTGATGATGTTCCACGGCTTCAACGAAAAGCATTGGGATAAATACCTGCCTTGGGCAAGATATATCGCCGAAAAGACGGGTAAATCCATCGTCATGTTTCCCATCGCCTTCCACATGAACCGTGCTCCGGCTGCCTGGAGCAATTCGCGCGAGATGTACAAGATAAGCGAACAGCGCAAACAGCGCCACCCCGACATCATCAATTCGAGCTTGTCGAATGTCGCCATCAGTACGCGGTTGCATAACAAACCTCAGCGCTTTATCTGGTCGGGATTGCAAAGCTATTATGATGTTATAGACTTCGTAGAGCAGGTTAAGAGCGGGAAGCATCCTTTCATATCGTCCGATGCATCAGTCGATTTCTGTTCTTATTCCATAGGCACATTCCTCGGGCAGGTGGTGATGATGACCAATCATAAGGGCTATTTCTCCCATTCTAAATATGCGACATTCTGCGGTGGGGCGGTATTCAACCGTATGTTCCCCGTATCCAAATTCATTTTGGACAGCGAAGCGAATGTCAGCCTCTACTCGTTTGTGGTAGAGCATATCGAGAGCCATATGAGACGCGACAGGATGTTACGCCACTATCTGAATGAGCCTTTTGCAGAAGGGATCAATTTCAGGACGATGCTGAATTATAAAACGTTGACAAAACATCGCGAAGAAATATTCCGTTCGATGAGCGATCGTTTCTATGGCATTGTATTGGCTCAGGACGAGGTCGTTCCGGCATACGAGGTAATGAATACGTTGCAAGGGAGCAAGCGCGATATCCCAATAAAAGTGGATGTATTAGACTTCCCGTACAAATATATACACGAAGATCCGTTCCCCGCCTTGACGAAGATTGCCGATGAAGTGGACAAACAATTCAGGATAACTTTCGACAAGATAAGCGAGTTCCTGCAATAGGAAACTTTATTTATTATATCTGTATCTAAGGTTGCAGATGGCAATGGTATCCAACGGATCGGTCATTGCCGGCAGGCTACCGAAATAGCTCAAACCCACTGCTTTGTCGATATCTACAATAGCTGCCGTATCTTGGTGCAAAGTCCAATCGGCCACACCAGTTTTGGGGTATTTGATAAAACCGGACGTCCGCCAAAGGCTATCTTTCGACATCCCTTCGGCAACGAATAAAGGATTGCCATTCTTCAGATTGATGAAAAGCGTATCATTCCCATTTTCATTTCTAAAGAAATAGGAAGAGATTACCTGTTTTCCTCCTGCATTGCGATCGATATAGCTAAGCAAATCATCACTTAGAAACTCGAGGGTTATATTGTTGAGATAAGTTCCGTACTGGTTATACGTAGGAGTAAAATAGCGTCTGCCTAATGCCTGTTTCAGGCTGTCAAGATCTTTTACTTCATGCCGGGATGAGCTGTATGCCGTGGCTAAATCTGTCAACTCTTCTCCTCCACCGGGTTTCCCCACATATACTTTCAGGTCGCTGAAGTCGCTTGTGCTTATCCGCTTCACCCGCGAATCGCTATCGCTCGAGCAGGCCCAAAAGAAGATTACGGTAATAGCTATCGGAAGTATATATATCATTTTTTTCATACAGTCTCCATTTAGTTGTTGGTGTAAAGATAGGTTAAATCCGCTTAAAATAAAAGAGAGCATCTTGTGAAAAATGCTCTCCTATAATATGTTTTGGATATTATGCTCAATATGCCCATTTCAAATAGACCGACCCCCACGTAAATCCTGCGCCAAAGGCAGCAAGGATAATATTATCGCCTTTTTTGAATTTCTTTTCGTATTCATAAAGACAAACAGGGATAGTTCCGGCACTTGTATTTCCGTAATTTTCGATATTTATAATTACCTTCTCGGCAGGTAAACTCAAACGTTTTGCCGCTGCCTCGATAATACGGATATTTGCCTGATGAGGAATAAACCAATCGATGTCATCTTTCGACAACTGATTGCGCTCTGCTATTTCGGCCGATACATCAGCCATTTTGGTCACAGCATGTTTGAAAACGGGCTGTCCTTCCTGATAGACATAGTGCATATCGTTGGCAATAGTCTCTGCCGAAGCAGGATATGCCGAACCTCCACCTTTCATATTCAGATGCGGGATTCCGACACCATCGGTATGTAGAATTGTATCTACTATTCCCAACTTTTCTTCGGTCGGCTCCAACAATACAGCTCCCACTGCATCTCCGAATAACGGGCAAGTAGTGCGATCTTTATAGTTTGTTATCGACGACATTTTATCGCCGGCAACTACAATTACTTTTTTGTAGCGTCCCGATCGGATAAAATTAGAAGCGACTTCCAATGCATAGATGAAACCTGAACATGCAGCTTGTATATCAAATGCAAAAGCATTTTTTATTCCGCATGCCTCTGCAACAAGCACTGCCGCTGCCGGGAAACCGTAGTCGGGCGTTGTTGTTGCAAAAATTACGACTTCTATATCCTCCGGCTTGACATTCGTCTTTTCGAGTAATTCGTTGACAGCTTCTGTTCCCATCACGGAAACACCTTTGCCTTCGCCTTTCAATATATGCCGCTCTTTGATACCGACACGGGTCATAATCCACTCATCGTTGGTATCGACAATCTTCGAAAGTTCTTCGTTTGTCAATACATCTTTGGGGATTGAAGCACCTATACCGGTTATTGCTGCGTATACCATAATTCTTTAGGAATTGGATTAATAAAACACCTATATGAACTCGGTCATAGAGGTTTTTTTATAAATTTCGCCTACGCAATATTTATAGAGAAACTTCTTTTTCGATAGCTAATTTGCCACGATAGTATCCACATTCAGGGCATACTGTGTGAAACACGTGCCATGAACCGCAGTTAGAGCAAACAGCCAAAGTAGGAGCAACTGCTTTGTCGTGAGTTCTTCTCTTTCCTTGTCTCGCTTTCGATTGTCTTCGTTTAGGATGTGCCATTTTCTTTTATTTTTATTTATAGTTTTTTTTAATTAACGATTATATTTTCAATCCTTTGCAGGATATATATTTATTCTTCAAATTGCAAATCTTTCAATGCATCCCATCTGGAATCTGACGAGGCTTCGCCGCTATCATCATCCAAATCCATTTCGTCGTCGTTGTCATCGCCATCCTCATCAGAAGAAGATGTTTTATGCCTTTTCAACTTCGAAGTCATGGTTTTATTGCATTCGCCTTGCGGATGAACTTTTTTCATCGGGAGGCTCAAAGCAATAAATTCGTACAAAAACCACGAAATATTGATTTGCCCGTCCTCTTCAGGGATAATTACAATTTCGTCGCTTTCTTCGGAATATTCATTCCCGAATTTTACTATCAAGCGGCTCTTGGTATCCACGTCCATTATCATTTCGTCGAGACAACGGTCACAAGGAACTTTCACTTTCCCTGCAATAACAAAATTCAACTCAAACGTGGTTGCCGTCTTTTTCAGCGAAACGACTACGTCCAAGCTACCTTTTTTTATGTCCGTATCTTCGCCCAGCAGCTTAAAATACTCATCGGTAAGCTGATATGTAAATTCATGCTTACCATCTTCGAGCGACCTTAAAGGGATATTGTATTTACTATATTTTCCCACTTTTTTATCTCTTACAAAGAACGGCTGCAAAGATATATTTTTTTTTCGAGATATAGATAATCTAATTCTTTAAAAATAATCGATACTTGTTCTTCATTTCCATTATCATAAATATAGATAAAAAAGAAGTGAAATCCAATTATAGGACTTCACTTACTAAGACGGTTGGAAAGTATATTAATTTATTAATATCTTCTTTCTCTGTTGAAACTACCTTCGCGACGAGGTCTTTCTTCTCTTGGGCGGGCTTCTGATACAGATATTGTTCTTCCATCATATTCAGCGCCATTCAGTTCTTCGATAGCTTTTTTGCCGGCTTCTTCGTCGCTCAATTCAACGAAACCGTAACCTTTCGAACGACCTGTTTGTCTGTCCATGATAACTTTAGAAGATGCGATTTCACCATATTCAGCGAATAGTTCTCTCAAATCAGCATCATTAACTCTGTAGCTTAAACCTGCAATAAAAATGTTCATTGTCGTAATAAAAATAAATTGATAAAATAAATAATTCGTGCAGAAGAAATTACCAAAATAAAAGGAATCGTATAAAATGCGCTTAACAAGAAGTATAGTTTAGGTATAAACTTGAGAAGAAGAAATTATAAAAACCGAATTTAAGAACTCTTATGCATGGGCAAATGTAAGAATAAAAATTGACTGGCAACACTTTAGGTTGTTTATTTTAGTTAAAATTATAACAATTATCACCCATATGCGCCGAAACGATACGAAATATCACACGACAAACATTTACTGGCAGTTAATAACATAAAAAAATGTACCTTTGCCTTATAGATAATGTTTTGCCGACAATGTCCGATTTTTTACGAACCGATATAAAATACCTGACCGGAGTAGGCCCTAAAAGAGCCGAAATATTCAATAAGGAAATCGATGTATTCACAGTCGAAGACCTGCTATATTACTTCCCATACAAATACATCGACCGCAGCCGTATTTACTTTATCCACGAGATAGACGGCAATATGCCCTATATACAGCTGAAAGGATGGATTACCGCTTTCGAAACAGTGGGCGAAGGGCGGAACAAACGGCTCGTCGCACACTTCACCGACGGAACAGGCTTCATCGACCTGGTATGGTTTCAGGGCGTAAAGTTCATGCAGGACAAATACAAAACTCATTCGCCTTATATCGTCTTTGGCAAACCTACCCGCTTCGGCGACAAATTCAATATCGCCCACCCCGAGATAGATCCTTATATAGATGAGAATAGCCGTAATGTAGGTCTGGAACCTCATTACAATACGACGGAGAAAATGAAGAAGCATTATCTCAACTCGAAGGCTATACAGAAAATTATGGCGGGAGCTTTCAAATCCATACTCGGCTCTATCAGCGAGACATTGCCCGATACGGTCATACAAAAGGCTAAGTTGATGCCGCTAAAAGATGCTTTGCGGAATGTCCATTTCCCCGAGAATCCGCAAATCCTACGCGATGCGCAATACAGGCTCAAGTTCGAAGAACTCTTTTATATACAACTTAATATATTGAAGTACACTTCGGAGCGAAAGTCGAAGTTGAAAGGAATCGTCTTCACGCATGTCGGCGAATACCTCAACCGCTTCTATACCGACAAGCTACCTTTCGAATTGACGGGAGCACAGAAACGTATTATCAAGGAAATACGTGTCGACATGGCCACAGGCGAGCAAATGAACCGCCTGCTGCAAGGCGACGTGGGCAGCGGAAAAACATTAGTAGCCCTCATGTTGATGCTGATTGCGCTGGACAATGGCTATCAGGCTGCCCTGATGGCTCCTACCGAAATATTGGCTACTCAACATTACCAGACAATAAGCGAACTGCTGGAAGGACTGAACGTAAACGTCGAATTACTGACAGGCTCGACGAAGAAAGCCGACCGCGAACGCATACACAACAATCTGTTGACAGGCGACCTGCAAATCCTCATCGGCACACACGCCCTGATAGAAGATACCGTGCAGTTTTCCAATCTCGGATTAGTTATTATAGACGAACAACACCGTTTCGGCGTAGCCCAGCGAGCCAAGTTGTGGACAAAAAACCATCAGCCGCCGCATATTCTGGTGATGACAGCCACCCCTATCCCCCGCACATTGGCAATGACCGTTTACGGCGATCTGGATGTTTCGGTCATCGACGAACTTCCACCGGGACGGAAGCCGATACAAACCATCCACCAGTTCGACAAAAAACGCGGGGCGATGTATCAATCCATCCGCAAGCAGTTGCAAGAAGGGCGACAGGTATATATCGTCTACCCACTGATAGAGGAAAGCGAAAAGATAGACCTGAAAAACCTCGAGGAAGGCTACAAGCATATCATGGAAGTTTTCCCCGAATACAAAATCAGCAAGGTGCATGGCAAGATGAAACCTAAAGAGAAAGATGCCGAAATGCAACGTTTTCTCCGCAACGAGACGCAGATAATGGTAGCGACCACCGTTATCGAAGTCGGCGTAAACGTCCCCAATGCCTCCGTCATGGTCATCGAAGAAGCGCAACGCTTCGGGCTGTCGCAACTGCACCAGCTTCGCGGACGCGTAGGGCGGGGAGCCGACCAATCGTACTGCATACTCGTCACCCCTTACGAATTATCAGCCGATACCCGCAAACGCATCAACATCATGGTAGAGAGCAACGACGGTTTCGAGATAGCCGAAGCAGACCTCAAACTTCGTGGCCCCGGCGATCTGGAAGGGACACAGCAGAGCGGCATCCCGTTCAGCCTGCGGATAGCCAATATCGTCCGCGACGGCGAAATATTGCAATATGCCCGCGAGGTAGCGCAATCTATCATGGATGAAGATCCGAATATGGAGCGCCCCGAAAACAGAATCCTATTGCGCCAGCTACGCCGGCTGAAAGGCAACCGCTATGGCTGGGAATTGATTAGTTAATATCCAAATCACGATATATGAAAACCCGCATACTTTCACTCTTCTTACTTATTTGCAGCTGTTCGGCCACCTATGCCCAATCACCTATTAAGGTAGAAGAAGATAGCTTGGGTGTTTACAACATCGACATCATTTTCGAAAACCTGCACGCTTTCTACGAGAGGCTTAATAGAGGAGAAGCTACCCCCGAAGATTTGACGGCACTTAGTTGGTTTAGCCATTCCTCTGTCGATACATTGACAATCAAAAAAACCTTTACCGATAAAGGGGCTGAAAACCGACTGACCGTTCAAGTGTTGAATCCTTGCATTTGCTCTGACGAAATGGACTTTGAAGATTATCGGGTCAACGGCCTTTTTAATGCCATTTCGGCACATATCGAAAACGAAAAATACACCGATAGCCTCCTCTACTACAACCCTCACGTAGCCATGTCGCTTATCGACCTGCGGGAAAAGGAAATCATCTTTAAAACTGTTGCCCGGAAAACAGCTGCTATCATTCCGTTCTCTTATTGCGGCAATGCCGATATGGATATAACAATCTCTTACATTCTTTTCTACGACCGGAAGAAGTACCTTATCCACATCAATTACCGCAGCCGACACGAAGGATTCGAGGACTACCATCTATATGATAATCTGGACGAGAAACTAAAAGAATTACCCACCAAACTCAAAAAGGCTTTCACCGAAATACTGAAAGAAACGACAGCAGACAAATATATTACGCAATAACCCGATCCATACAAAGGAAAATCATTTTATCCGCCCGAAATGTTAATTAACATTTCGAAACGCAATCCCTATTTTTTTGTGGTTATATTTGTATCAGAAGTCCATTTGTTCTTCTTTGTTAAACTTAATTATATACCATGAGAATAGGAGTAGACATAGGAGGCACGACTATCAGAATGGGGATTGTAGACGGCGGAGTAATACTGAAGAAAATATCGGAACCCTGCCGGGCAGACAAGTCTGAAAAAGAGACGACAGATCACCTGATAGCGATGCTGCGCACGCTTGTCAATTCCAACATACGAGGCGTTGGGATTGGAGTTCCCGCATTTGTGGATTCGGACAGAGGAATCGTTTACAACTCGATAAACATTCCGGCATGGAAAGAAGTCCCGCTAAAAGATATCCTTGAACAAGAATTTAACTTACCTGTTTATATTAATAACGACTGTAACTGCTTTGCTTTCGGCGAACGCTACCACGGCGAAGGTACTACCTCGCGCAATCTGGTATGCATCTCGCTCGGGGCGGGATTAGGAGCAGGCATCATTGTAGACAATAAACTATACTGCGGACGAAACAACGCTGCAGGAGAAATCGGTTGTTTACCTTATCGAGACTTCGACTTCGAGCATTATTGCAGCAGCCACTTTTTTGTCGGACACTACGATATGACAGGCGCCGAAGCTCATGCCAAAGCCCTCGAAGGAGATGCTAAAGCATTGGCTATCTGGAAAGAATTCGGATTCCATCTGGGCAACCTCATCCAAACGATTTTGTTCGTTTACGATCCCGAAACAATCATTATCGGAGGGCGCATATCGCTGGCACATGACTATTTTGCCGATAGCATGCACGCCGTCGTAGAGCAGTTCCCGTTCAGCGAACCGAAAAGAAATTTAAAAATACGATTCTCTCAAAACGAGGATAGCAGTTTATTAGGTGCAGCGGCACTCGTCCTCTGATTCTTATACATTCAATAATTATTAAAAACCAAAATATTCACTTATTATGCGACTGGATTTAAGTTCACAAATAGTCTTAGACCGTGTGCCCCAGCGATACTATCGTCCCGAAAACGAGTTCGAATTATCGGCACTGACACGCTACGAAAAAGTCCCTACCCGGATATTCGAATCTTCCACCGAAGGCTCGATACAAGTAGCGAAAGATATTATTGCCAAAATCAAGGCTAAGCAAGAGAAAAACCAACATTTTGCAATCGGGCTGCCCGGCGGTCATTCGCCACAGACCGTTTATCAGGAATTAATCCGCGCCCACGAAGAAGGATTAAGCTTTGCAAACGTAATTGTATTCAGCATTTACGAATTCTATCCGCTACAAGCTTCGTCGAGCAGCAACTTAAACCTGTTGAAAGATTTGTTTCTCGACCATGTAGATATCAAACCCGAAAACATTTATTCACTGAACGGCATGGAATCGAAGGAGGCAATCCTCGACCATTGCCGCGACTACGAAAAGAAAATAAGGACTGTCGGCGGCCTCGACTATATCCTGCTCGGGCTCGGACGCGCAGGAAATATCGGTATCAACATTGCCGGCTCCAGCATGGGTTCTCAAACCCGTCTGGTACTACTCGATGTGCAATCCAAAAAGGAAGCGATAAATACCTTCGGCTCGTTAGACAAAGTTCCTCCGAGCGCCATTACAATGGGTATTTCCACCATTATGAAAGCGCGCGAAATAGCCTTGATTGCATGGGGAGAAGACAAAGCCAAAAGCATTGCCGATGTAGTAGAAGGACCTTTGTCCGACACCATTCCGGCATCGTGTCTGCAAAACCATCAGCATGCATGCATCTATGCCGACCTGAATGCCGCTTTCGATTTGACACGTATCAATCACCCTTGGCTGGTAACCAGTTGCAACTGGAACAATAAACTCATCCGCCGCGCTATCGTATGGCTTTGCCAGAAGCTGGATAAACCTATCCTGAAACTGACGAACAAGGATTATCAGGACAACAGCCTCGAAGAATTGCTTACACTATACGGCTCTGCCTACAACGTTAATATAAAAATATTCAACGACTTGCAGCACACCATCACCGGATGGCCGGGAGGAAAACCGAACGCCGACGATTCGAACCGTCCCGAACGTGCTATACCTTACCCGAAAAGGGTTCTCATATTCAGCCCTCACCCCGACGACGACGTCATTTCGATGGGCGGGACATTCAAGCGCCTTGTCGATCAGAAACACGATGTATATGTAACTTATCAGACTTCGGGCAACATTGCTGTTGGCGACGAAGAAGTTATTCGCTATCTTTGGATGCTCGAAGATGTTCGTAAGCGTTACGAACCGGACAACAAGGTGATGGAGCAGAAGTATGCGGAAATGCTGCAATTCCTGATGCACGACAAAAAACAGGATGATGTAGATACGCCGGATGTACTGTTTATGAAAGGACATATCCGCCGACAGGAGGCATTAACAGCCGACAGGTATGTAGGCGTTCCTGCCAAAAATGTGACATTCCTCGACTTGCCGTTCTACGAAACAGGACGAATCAAGAAGAATCCCATATCGGAAGCGGACGTCGAAATCGTCAAAGCACATCTGGAAGAAGTCAAGCCGCACCAGATATTCGTTGCGGGAGACTTAGCCGATCCACATGGGACGCACAAGGTTTGTCTGGATGCAGCACTGGCAGCGATAGACGAATTGAAAGGCGCAGAATGGCTGAAAGAATGCCGCATCTGGATGTATCGCGGAGCTTGGGCAGAATGGGAAATCGACCATATCGAAATGGCTGTACCTATCTCTCCCGAAGAGTTGCGCGCTAAACGGAATGCCATCCTGAAACATCAATCGCAGATGGAGAGCGCCCCGTTCCTCGGAAGCGACGAACGGCTTTTCTGGCAACGTTCGGAAGATCGTAACCGCGCCACTGCCGAGTTGTACCGTCAGCTGGGACTTGCCAGCTACGAAGCGATAGAAGCGTTTGTACAGTATAAACCATTATAGTAGTTACAAGTTACTTCGTGCTTCCGCACAGTTACAAGTTACAAGAAAAACCTCCTCTCCCTGTGGGATAGTTGGAGGAGACAAATATAATATTTATAAAAACAAAACCGAACCATGAGATTAATCATTCAATCCGACTACAATCTGCTCTCGCAATGGGCGGCCAACTATGTGGTGTCGAAAATAAAAGAGGCTCAAGCCAAAAGCAACAAACCTTTTGTACTGGGATTACCTACAGGCTCTTCGCCGCTGGGCATGTACAGCTGCTTGGTAAACCACTATAAAGAAGGACGTATTTCGTTCAAAAACGTGATCACTTTCAATATGGATGAATATGTAGGATTGCCCGAAAATCATCCCGAAAGCTATCACTCGTTCATGTGGAACAACTTTTTCAGCCATATAGACATCCCGAAAGAGAACGTCAATATCCTCAACGGAAATGCTACCGACTTGGTTGCTGAATGCGAAGCTTACGAAGAAAAGATAAAAGCAGTCGGAGGAATCGATTTATTTCTCGGTGGGATAGGTCCCGACGGACATATCGCGTTCAACGAGCCGGGTTCGTCATTGGCTTCGCGTACACGTATCAAAACGCTTACGCAGGATACAATAATCGCCAATTCGCGCTTCTTCGACAACGACATCAACAAAGTCCCCAAAACGGCTTTGACTGTCGGCGTAGGCACTGTACTGGATGCCAAAGAAGTATTGATCATGGTAAACGGCCACAACAAAGCCCGCGCATTGGTTCAAGTGGTAGAAGGCCCTATCAGTCAGGCATGGACGATAACCGCCCTGCAAATGCACCCGAAAGGAATCATCGTGTGCGACGAAATGGCAACATACGAACTGAAAGTGGGTACTTACAAATACTTCAAGGATATCGAGCATAACAACCTCGATCCGAAAAGTTTATTGAAGTAAGCCCACCTCGATATCCAATAAGAAAGCCTCCGATTTTCATTTTTCGGAGGCTTTTGCTATTTTAATTACTTCACAGAGAAAGCAAATGTCGTGCGGCTTTCGAATTTGTCACCCGGCTTCAGTATCACAGTTGGATAATCGGGGTGATTGATAGCATCGGGATAGTGCTGCGTCTCGAAGCAAACCGAACTGCGCTCAGGGTATTTATGCCCGTTTTTGTTCACCTGCTTACCAGCTAACCAGTTAGCCGTATAAACCTGCACACCCGGTTCGGAAGTATGAATCGTCATGCAAATACCTGTTTTAGGCGAAGTACATTCTACCGCGAAAGCATACTCACCTTCTTTTTTGTTCAGTACCCAGCAATGGTCGTATCCTTTACCAATGCGTAATTGTTCGAAGTCTTCATTGATTCGCTCCGCCAATGTATGAGGCGAAAGGAAATCGAACGGCGTGCCGACAACTGTTGCCGGTTTCCCTAACGGAATAGACGTTTCGTCCGTCGGCAAATATTCTTTGGCATCTATCACCACCACATGATCCATCGCATCCTGATCGGCATCGCCCGACAGATTGAAATACGAGTGGTTCGTTACATTTAGAATCGTTGTTTTATCGGTAGTAGCCTCATATTTCACATCCAGTGCGTTGTCTTCGGTCAGATGGTAAGTAACTTTTGTTGTCAAGTTGCCCGGATAATTCTCTTCTCCGTCTTTAGCCAGATAAGTCAATTCCACTGTTTGCCCGTCGATCTGCTTAGCATCCCACACTACGAAATGGAAGCCTTTGACACCACCATGAAGGCTGTTAGGCCCGTTATTGATAGCTAATTGATACTCTTTCCCTTCGAGGGTGAATTTACCTTTGGCGATGCGGTTGGCCACCCGCCCGCAAACAGCACCGAAGCTCGGTTCTTCGGAATGGAGGTAAGCATCGAGGTTCTGATGTCCTTGTACAACGTCGGTCAGTTTCCCATTTTTGTCGGGAACCATTAACGAAACGATTTTAGCACCATAGTTGAGTACTGTCACTTCCGCGCCCTTGTTGTTTGTGAGGATGTATAGCTGAACATCCTTTCCGTCTACTTTTCCGGTGAAGTCTGCCGGATTGAGTCCTGATTTTGTCATGGTATTTCTATTTTTGGTTTAGTTTTTTTTGAAATGTAAATATAGGGATTTTGTTAAAAGGTTGTATCTTCGAATAATAAAAGAATTGTAAACAATGAGTTTGGAACACGACGAAGCCATAGAGCAATATATCCTCGACCATATCGACGAAGAGGGCGACCTCCTGAAAGCGCTCAACCGCGACGCCCATGTCAACCTGATGCGCCCGCGCATGCTATCGGGGCATTTGCAGGGACGGTTACTAAAAATGTTCTGCCGGATGATGCAACCGAAATATATCCTCGAAATCGGCACCTATACGGCTTATGCAACGCTTTGTCTGGCGGAAGGGGCTGCAGATGATGCCGAGATACACACCATCGAGGTGAATGATGAACTGGAAGATTTCATCATGAAATACCTGCATCAGACGAAGCTGAACGATAAGATACACCTTCATCTGGGGGATGCGATGGAGATTATCCCGACACTTGATTGCATGTTCGATCTGGTCTTTATCGATGCCAACAAACGGACATATATCGAATATTATGACCTGATATTCGATAAGGTTCGCCCGGGCGGGCTAATCCTTGCGGACAATACGCTCTGGGACGGAAAAGTCCTCGAAACGCCCAAGCAGGGGGATAAACAGACAATCGGCATACAGGCATTCAACGATATGATAGCCAAAGACGAACGGGTAGAAAAGGTTATTGTCCCCTTACGCGATGGCTTGACAATGATTTGGAAGAAATGAAAATCTGGAAAGATTGCTTGGAAATTTATTTTTTAAACGCCTAAACTCCTGCTGAAAATTTGTATTATTTAAAGAAAATGCGTTCCTTTGCTTATCAGTAACAGTATCATTCCAGTGAAAAGGACAAGAAAAACAATATCAGAAATAGCCTTAACTTATTATACATCAGATAAGTTAACCGCCTTATCTTACACACACACACACACACACACACACGAAATATAATAAATATTTCGGATTAATCCAAGGTTTTAGAGAAGAATTTTCAAAGAAAAGTTACTTCGCCCTACGGGCAGTTACTTCGTGCTTCGCACAGTTACGAGTTACAAGAGATAACTTGCGAACTGCTGTACGGCTTTGCCCCTACTCGTCACTCGTAACTTGTAACTCGTCTACTAAAAAATATGCTTGTGTTAATGTCAGGGGTATTCCGGGCTGCGATAGCCGTACCTACCTCCCCCCAGCCCCCTCTAAAAGAGGGGGAGCGAGGGGCTGTCTTTCAGTTAACAGCGGGCCCCCTCAATCCCCCGAAGGTGGAAGTATATCATCCTCTTCTATCAACAATAGAACCCATGTAGGGGCGCACCTGCGTGTGCGCCCGCAAACCGATATATACGGGGCAATGTTGATTGCCCCCTACAAAGCTTTAACGAGATCCCTCGTATCTACCCGGGGTGACAAAGTTATCAGCAGGCAGTTAATAGTTATTAGTCTAATGTTGCCACGCCTTTTAAGGCGTGGGTATGATTGCATCTTTCAGAAGATGACTTTAGTCAAAAGATATTTGGCTAAAGCCCTTTGTTTCCTGTCCTTCTTGTTCCTCCACTTAAAACTGGAGGCAATTAAAAAGAATATACATGTATGTGTGCGCCCGCAAACCAGAATATCGGGCAGACACACAGGTCTGCCCCTACACAAAAACCGAACGAGCTCCCTTGTATCTACTCGGGATGGCAAAGCTAATAGCTATCAACTAATGGCTAAAAGCTATATATCAGCACATTATCTCATTATCATATTTACTAATTATTATTTCTTATGAAAAAAACTTTGACACTGGCTATCGTTCTGTTAGCCTTACTCACAACAATTAGCCTGCACGGACAGGTGACAATAGGAAGTGACCAAGCACCTAACAAAGGGGCGTTATTGGATTTGACACAAGGCTCCTCTACAAACAAAGGGCTTGGCTTACCACGCGTGAAGTTAAATTCACTTACCATCGCGGGAAACGACCTCAAAGTCTCTGTAAACGGGGCAACAGGGCCTGCATGGGATAAGGATGAGCACATCGGGCTGTTGGTATACAACATCAATAAAGTGGAAACAGCTTCCAATCGCGTATGCCCGGGTGTACATATCTGGGACGGAGAAACTTGGCAACCTTTGAGCACTTATCCCGAGCCATTGAAACAGAAAACATTACAACTTATGGTACGCGGATTCGAATACCTCGACCCTGATAGTCCTGTAGGTTGGCCTGACGATAAAGAAACAGAGCGTGCTGCAGGGAATTATGCTCTGGGAAACAGCAAAACGCCAGCCATAACCGACCATCAAGGAAATAGTTATAATACTTCTCGTTTCTATGTGGGATATAGAACCCAAGTAAAAACGTATAAAATAAGTCGCAGTTACAAATGTGATCCTGCTGCCAGTCCGAGTTGGGTAAACGAAGGCACTGAAACAGAAACAGAACGTACTTTCGTCGACGGGGTTTGGACTACTGAACACCTACGAGTAACTACCTTACCCACTGGGGGCAATATAACCAAGTCTTCAGCAAGTAGCTATACTTCCCCTTATTATTTTATCCCTGGCAATCAGGCTACTGTCACGCGCGCGCACGGACTATTGTACAACTGGGCAGCCGCTATCAATATGGGTAACGGAGCAGGACAAACACCTGACCCAGGGAATGTGCTACAAGGCGGAAGCTACGATGACGACGTTCGTATCCGCGGTCTTTGTCCGCAAGACTGGCACTTGCCAAGCGATCAGGAATGGACAGATCTGAAAAATGGCATTATCCTTAAAACAAGTCTCTTTAGTACTACCGCTGATATCGGCAGCCCTTTGCTTGGCTATGATGATAGCTCTCACTCTACTCTCGGTGCTGCGATGAAAAGCATCACGGAAGTCAACAGTCAACCTACCGCAGGTATCAGTAAATCCTCGGCGCAAGGTGGATTTGACGCTTATCTTGCTGGTGTCATCTACAATGGGTTCAACCTCTATGGCGGCTATGGATACTTTTGGTCGGCCAGTAGTTATGTTGGAAACCAAGCAAGGTTTCAGGTTACGGAGTATAACAGCGCACAGATAGTTCGACATGTAACCGGTCGCGACGCTTTGATCTCCATCCGCTGCAAGAAAGACTAATTAGCAGTTATCAGATAAATTATCTATACAGGGGAATATTCTGCGAGGACTGTTTCCCTGTGTTTTTTGTCATCACGAAACGCAGTGAGGGATCTCGTTGCGCTTTGCGCTGTTCACAGTCAGGTCGGGATGCTTCGCCGAAAGCTCTGCATGACAGAAAAATGACAAGTAAAAAACACTGTAGCGCGTCAAATATGTCAAGTTTGTATAGTTTTTGCTTAGAGAAGCAGATAGTAAAGATAAGACAATCTAAACTTTGTCTGGTAAAAGGAGGAAGAGATGATGCCGAATAGCATTATCTCCACTTCCAATCCAATTCCAGAAGATAAGGTATTTGCAAGGCTCTGGAACAGTTAAGCAAGTGCGATTTGAAACCTTCCGGATCCGCTATTTTCTTTTTAGGAATGATGTAATACACTTGCTTACTTTGTTGGATGTAAAAGTAATCTGCAAGTTCGATAATACTCAACAATTCCTTCAAATACATAGTCGTATGCCCGATTTTGTTAGACGATTCTATTGTCTCATCACTTATTTTAAATGAAATTGTTGAGTTTTCAGAATCATAGTTCCGTTCGGTGTTTTTCCGAAGTGTACGTTTATAGAACCAACGGGAATATAGCGGGAACAAAAGAAAAGCCAAAACAGCCATACCCCAGAAGTAATAGCTAATGAATGGATTGAATGGGATAAAAAGGATTCCAAGTATGAGCAGTATCCCCAATAAGATGAAGCGTCCGGTGCGCCTTTGCTTCTTCATTATAGGGCTTATTGAAAAAATATACAGTTGAAACTGTATGTAATCGTCTTTGTCTAACGTGTAATTTAATTCCAGCATAGCGATGTTTATTAGAGTTGTGTGTTGTATTTTAATTATGACAAAAATAAACAAAAAAACGATTTTTCTTTTTATCAGTTCAACAATATAACGATAAATGGCAGAAAGTCTTTACCTTTGCATCATCATTTAGAATAAAAACATGGAATCGACCAGACAACAAAAAATAAACCGCCTCATCCAGAAAGAACTGAGTGAGATATTTCAACGCGATACCCGCCAGATGCAGGGTGTGCTGATAACCGTGAGTACGGTGCGTGTCAGCCCCGACCTCGGACTGGCAAAGGTATATCTGAGCATTTTCCCTTCGGATAAAGGGGAGGAACTGCTCAAGAACATTAAAACGAACACCAAAGGCATCCGTTTTGCTTTGGGACAGAAAACAGGAAAACAACTTCGGGTAATTCCTGAATTGGCTTTCTACATCGACGATTCGCTCGATTATATCGAGAATATCGAGAACCTGTTGAAGAAATAATAACTGTAAAAAACTGCCCGTTGAATCTACCATTTCGCATAGCCCGCCGATACCTGTTCTCGAAGAAATCGCACAATGCAGTGAACGTCATTTCTGCGCTTTCGGTGTGTGGTATTGCTGTAGCTACGGCAGTCATGATTTGCCTGTTGTCCGTTTTCAACGGGTTCACAGATACGATAACACTGACATTCAGCGACTTCGATCCCGATTTGGAAATAACTGTCGCGCGCGGAAAGGTTTTCAATCCCGACGACGAGACGATTCAGCAAGTGTTGAAGCTTGACGGCGTCGCTTTCAGCGCCCAGAAGCTCGAAGAAAATGCCCTGCTCCGCTACGACGAACGGCAAGAGCCGATTGTTTTGCGCGGCTTATCGCAGGACTTCGAATACATTGCCGACCTGAACAAGTATGTGATGAGCGGCGAATTCGGGTTACGCAACGGCGACATAGATTTCGGGGTAGTCGGCATCGGCATAGCAGCCAAATTAGGGATGCAGGCAAACAGCATTCGCCCGTTGGAGATTTACATGCCCAAACGGAACGAGCGCTACAATCCCGCCAATCCGACCAAAGCTTTTGCCAAAAAGGACGCTTACATTTCGGGGATATTCATGCTCAATCAGGCGAAGTACGACGAGCATATGTTGATTGTATCCATCGACTTAGTGCGCGAATTGCTGCAATATACCAACGAAGTGTCGTCTATCGATATAAAGGTGGCTCATGGTGCGGATATAAACGAGGTTCAGAAGCAGATACAAACCATATTAGGCGATAAATACCTCGTCAAGAACCGCTTCCAGCAGCAGGAATCGACTTACCGCATGGTGAATATCGAAAAATGGGTGACCTTCCTTATTCTGACTATCATCATCATCATAGCCGTATTCAATGTAGTGGGATCGCTATCGATGCTTATCCTCGAAAAGATGGACGATATTACCGTCCTGCAAAAATTAGGGGCGAAAAAGAACCTGATATGCAAGATTTTCCTCTACGAAGGGTGGCTCATTACCTTTATCGGAACGGTTATCGGGCTGATACTGGGATTGGTATTGTGCTTGTTGCAGCAACACTTCGGGCTGATAAGCTTAGGTAATACGCCGGGCGCATTCATCATAGATGCCTACCCTGTCTCCATCGACCTACAGGATGTGTTTATTACCTTTATAACTGTTTCTGTGGTAGGTGTATTAGCGGTTTTCTATCCGGTAAACACACTGCGAAAGAAGCTTTAACCCTCGTCCTCCTTCTTTTGTGCCGCCTCTTTCTTCGGAGGTTTGAAGAAATGCTTGATTCGGGTGATGATATTCGCTATTCCCTTAAAGAAATCCTGCTTCTCTTTCGAGATACCGACCGACTCCACAACAGGCGGCTGCAATATCTGCCAGATATAGTTGAATGTCGAACGGTAAGGGTTACGCGTGATTTCGGCTTCCGGCTGACGAGGCGCTTTATTGCGCTTATCGGGGTTATTCTCTTTCAACACCCTGTTTGCCAGACCCGTAACAAACCTATTCTCGACCAGTTCGCCGTCTTTCTGTTTGTACATATCGACTTTCAGGTTGTTGTAGAGCAATGTCATACCAACGGTCGCCCGCTCGCTGCTCGCTGCCGTATTGAACCAAAGGTCATGTACATATCCGCTTGCAATTCTGACAGTTGGGAACATCGGCTGCACAATCTGGTTGAGTTCGGCAAAGTCGAAATCCGTCAGATGAGCATCCAACAGGAAGCTATCGAATGCCGTATCCACAGGCAGTTGCCATGTGGCAGTGAAATAGCCGGTACCCATCAGCTTACCGTCAGCGTCGAGGCGGATGTATTGGTTCGGTTCGGTGGCTACATTGGTAAATCCCGAGAAGCGCCCGTTCATCTCCGTGAAGAATATCTTACCCGGTTCGGTGGCTTTAGGAACCAACTCCTCATATACGACACCGAAGTTACTGACCTTTAAGTCGTTTACATCCAGCTTAACAGGAAGATTCTGTAACCCCTCATATATCATCGGCACAAGGCGCGATTCGGTCTTTATCTGCTTGTTCTTGAAGTTGAGCAGCTCTACATCGTTGACCTCGCCGGATGCGATACGCAATACCTTATCGCTGAAATAACCGGCAATGTCTATCCCGCTCAAACGGATGTCGCCCACTTTGACATCGAACCAGTCCTTATGCTTAGGGTGCTTGTAGGCAAACTCCATCATCGGATAGGCAGGATCGAGGCGGATGTTACGCAGATTGAGTTGCGCATTCGTTTTGCTGATATTGAGGTCATCTATCTTCAATGTATAGAAGCCGTTATCGATAGGAATGGCTAACTTATGCGTATCGAACGATATATCTTCGAGGAAGAACGATTTCTCTTTACTATCCAAAGCCAACCCTTTAAGCATTAGGTCGGTATCGTGCAAATCGAATTGCTTCTTCAGCGAATCGCTTTCCATCTCGTGATAGGTTATATTGCTGTTGCGGATATTCAGATTTCCCACTTCCAGCGTTTGTGCAAGACGACCGATAGTCGTATACAGATCCTGCTTTTGCTGCTCAAGAGGGGCTATACCTTTCCTCTTCGGTGGTGCATGTTGAAAGAGCAGATAAGGGTTATCGATATTCAAGTGCCCAATCCTGAAATAGGAATCGGGAAGGGTCGCCTTATAAGCGAAGTCGTTAGCCTCGAGTTTATCGAGAGATAGTTTAGATTCTTTGCCCGAATGCCAGATATCAGCATCTAAACGGGCGAGATATAACTCCGAAAAGCCAAAGAGAGTACGGCCTTTTGTCGTAACGCCTTGAGAGGAAAAAGCCGACAGGGTAAGATGTAAACTATCTCTCCCCGGTTTATCTATAAGGACAAGTTCGGTACTATCGATTGAGATATGGGCAATATTTATCGAAGGGAAATTAGCCGGCTGTTCAGAAGCTGTTTGCTGCTTAGCAGCATTTCTTTTCACCATTTTAATCTGTGGCGCCTGCACGATAAGCGAATCGGCAGCGAACGAAGCGACCGCATTATTCCGTTCACCATAAAATAACTTACTGATAGTAAGCGAGGGCGAAGAGATAGTGTAACACATATCCGGCATATCCGCACCATCATCCATCCGTGGATTGATGCGCAGTTCCTTCAATTTCAGATTGCCGGATTGACTATCGAACGAGGCGTTTCCAATATCGAGCGTATGTTGTTCTTGTGGGAAATAGCCGAAGAACTTATCGAAACTGAATTGGAAATCGAGGTAGTCGAAAAAAGCATTCGGATGCTTCACCGTGCTCTTATTTGCTAAGAATCCCTGAGCATCGAGATACAGGTTCTTTATACGGAATGTCTCCTTTGTTCTTTTATCGAGGTACTTGAAATCGGTATCGGTCAGCCTGATATTCTTGATAAGCAAGTGCCCGAACAAGGGCGAAAAGATATTGTTGATAACCTCCTGCGATTTCGCACCCGAAGACCAAGACGAAGTTCTTTTGGCTGATTTCTCGAAAGACACTACCGGCTTGTCGATAGTCAGCCAGTCTATTTCGACTGCATTCATATACCTCAGCCCTTCGACTGAAAGGCTTCTAACTGTTCCCGATAAGCAATCATAATCAGTAGTTGTGTTGATAGGCTTTATCCGGAGCGTGTCCACCCCGAGCTGGCCCGTACCCAAGCTGTCGAACGAAACATCGATATTCTTAATTCGGATCTGGTGGTTACGGCTCACCATATTTCCCCGCAACTCTTTGGAACTGAAACTGAAATCGTTCGAATAAAGCTGCCGGGGGTTATCACGCGAAAGGGAATCTATCCGAAAATGGTTGGCCGTGAATGTGAAGTCCTCCATCTCGAACACATCTTCTTTTCCGGCATTCATTAGGCAATATTCCAGCTGTGTGCTATCGATTCCTATCCGTTCGATAACCACCCGATGAAGCAATGGAGACACCAGCTCGTACAACGACCACGAATCCAGAAGCGAATCTACATTCTGCACCGGAGCATTAGCCGTTGTATCGCTTTTTGCCGTTCCGGCATTGAAATAACGGATATTCGCCGATGAGATGTCGAACGAACGGGCATCCAGATAATTCAGGCTGTTTTCCCGCTTAAAGTAAATTCCTTTCACCGCAACCTTTCCTACGGCTGCATTCACATAGCTATCAGCGACATAGTCGGGGCGGATGGAATCGTACATATTGAATTGTATCCCCTCGAAGAGGATGATCGAATCGCGCGTATCGAGCAAGATATTCCCGGTCGTCAGGTTGAAGCGCTCGCTTTGCAGCAATGCCTGCGCTTTCTCCGCTTTAAATTCGAAGTTATCGGAATATAGCAATTTCCCCGATTCCGAGGAATGTTCGTCCAACCTGAAACCATAGATATGAAAATCTATATCCTTGAGTGCATAGGTAGTCGAATCCAAATCTTCGCCAAGATGATAGGCAATGCTCGCATTCTCCAGATTCA
This sequence comes from Dysgonomonas sp. 25, assembly GCF_010501075.1. Classification (GTDB taxonomy): domain Bacteria; phylum Bacteroidota; class Bacteroidia; order Bacteroidales; family Dysgonomonadaceae; genus Dysgonomonas. Next base: position 96,468 of record NZ_QVMN01000008.1, on the reverse strand, counting down.
TTTTTTCAACGGTCAGTTCCGATATGTAAGGTGAAATGACAGCATACAGATTCTCTACATCGGCCGCCGATATGTGATGCTCGTTGCCGTTCTTTTCACTCACTTGTGTTTCGTAGAGATGCGTATCCACATCTTTTATCTCAAACAGGTCGAAGTTCAGCGTCTTATAATTCCTTCGCCACGTAAGGTTAACCCCTTTGAAGTAGATGGAACCGACCGACAAATCTGCCCGGATGGCGGGTAAACTATCTTGAGCTTTCCAGCGGGCTAATGTCTCCTGATTGGGATGTAAACGGATGCCTTCGATAAGCAGTTCGCCCGAAAAGAAGTCGATATTCAGGTCGGTAAACGAAAGGTCATAAAATCCGTCTGTTTCTTTATAGACAATTTTGGGCAGTTCTTTTTGGAGATACTGCTTCAGTTCGTGCATCAAGAAGGTATTCAGCAAAATACCGATCACAGCAAGACCCGCAATTACAATAATGCTTATTTTTAGTGCTTTACGGATTCTTTTTGCCATCGGTCCCGATTGTTTGAGTATACTATTATTACTAAACAACTCCGAATACCTTTTGTTTAGGGATTCTCTTTACAGGAGAGGATTTTATGCAAAAATCCGGTCGATAATATCTTTGGCTACATCCGCTTTCGACTTCAACGGGTAATCTTCTTTGGTTCCGTCTTTGCTCAGGATAGCTATCTTGTTGGTATCGTGGCGGAATCCTGCTCCCGCATCATTAAGCGAATTGAGGACAATGAAATCGAGATTCTTCCGCTCCATCTTTTTCAGGGCGTTTGCTACCTCATCGTTTGTTTCGAGTGCGAAGCCTACGAGCCTTTGTGCTGTTTTCATCTGCCCCAGCACTGCTGCAATATCTTTGTTCGGCACGAGCGAAAGCGTCATTTCGTCATCGTTCCGTTTGATTTTCTGTTCTACCTGTTCCTTAGGACGGTAATCGGCAACTGCTGCGCAAAGGATAGCCGCATCCATCTGCGGAAAGATGTCCGTCGCTGCCTGATACATTTGTTCGGCCGACTCCACATCTATACGGTGAATGTTCGGATGATTGACTTTAAGCGAAACAGGCCCGGCAACAAGATAAACCTCCGCCCCGCGTGCAGCACACTCTTCGGCAAGGGCAAAGCCCATCTTACCCGACGAATAGTTTCCGATAAAGCGTACGGGATCTATTTTCTCATACGTCGGCCCTGCCGTTATCAGGACTTTTTTTTTTGACAGGCTCCCGCCTTTTTCGAAGAAGCTTTTGGCGGCTTCCAGAATCTTTTCCGGCTCTTCCATCCGTCCTTTTCCTATCAGATGGCTGGCCAACTCGCCTGCCGCCGGCTCTATAATGATATTACCGTACGAGCGTAGTATCTCTATATTTCGTGTAGTAGAAGGATGCGCAAACATATCCAAGTCCATCGCCGGGGCAACCATCACCGAGGCTTTCATCGACAGGTAAGTCGTGATAAGCATATTATCGGCTATGCCGTTCGCCATCTTGCCGATAGTAGCCGCCGTAGCCGGAGCGATAACCATCAGGTCGGCCCACATGCCGAGGTCTACATGGCTGTGCCATGTACCGTCGTTGGCCGTGAAGAATTCGCTGACAACAGGTCTGCCTGTCAGCGCCGAAAGGGTTACGGGTGTAATGAATTCTTTGCCCGAGGGCGTCATTACTATCTGTACTTCAGCCCCTTCCTTGATAAAGAGACGAGCCAGTGATGCAGCTTTGTAAGCGGCGATACTACCTGTAATACCCAGAACGATATGTTTGCCTTTTAGTGTCATAGCCGAATGCTTTAGTTTTATACAAAGATATACGCAATAATCGGCTCATTCAAAAATAATTCCCTTAAATTCACTACTCGCCCAAAGAAACAAAACGGGAGCAATATCATTCGGAAACTGAAAAAATCTGTATATTTACCAATCTTTATCTCGTAATCAATTAATAAAACATACGTTATGAAACGACTATTATTCCTATCATTATTATTCATTGTCTCGTTATCCGGCTTTTCCCAGTTCAAAAACGCATCTTACGCCATCGGCGGCAAAACATTGCCCTATAAGGTAATGTTCCCTGAAAATTATGATGCAAACAAACGCTATCCCTTTGTCCTCCTTTTGCACGGAGCTGGCGAACGGGGCAACGACAACGAAGCCCAGTTGACGCACGGAAAGCAATTCCTTATAGATCATTTCAGCGCTGACTATCCGGCGATTGTGGTCGTTCCGCAATGTCCGACAGGTGAATTTTGGTCGAATGTTTCGCGCCACCAGATAGAAGGCGAGCAACCTTCTTTCAGATTCGGCATCACCGACGAGCCATCGGATGCTATGCAATTGGTGGTAGCACTTGTCAATGACTGGATTGTCTCGGGTAGAATAGACCTGAAACAAATGTATGTCGGAGGTTTGTCGATGGGCGGAATGGGTACATTCGAGATATTATGGCGCATGCCCGGAGTTTTTGCGGCCGCTTTCCCTATCTGCGGAGGTTCGGATACCAGCAAATACCCTATCTATGCTAACAATACCGCTTTATGGATTTTCCACGGCGAAGTAGACGGGATTGTCCCTGTCGAGTTTTCGCGCGAAGCATACAAAAAGCTGAAAGATATGGGTTGCGACGTAAAGTATTCCGAATATAAAGGTGTAAACCACAACAGCTGGGACAATGCCTTTGCCGAGAAAGAACTCGCTGCCTGGCTGTTCAGCCACACAAGATAATATTTCCCAAAATCCCTTATATTTGTATTTGTACAAAATAAAAAACAGTAATTATGAACAACAGAATAACATCTCTCTTCGGAATTAAATATCCTATTGTCGCAGGCGGAATGGTCTGGTGCAGCGGCTGGAGATTGGCAGCAGCAGTGAGCAATGCCGGCGGCCTCGGGCTGATAGGCGCAGGCTCGATGCATCCCGAGACACTTCGCGAACATATCCGCAAATGCAAGGCTGCCACGGATAAACCTTTCGGGGTAAACGTGCCGTTGATGTATCCCGAGATAGAAACGATTATGGATATCATTATCGCCGAAGGGGTGAAAGTTGTTTTCACTTCGGCCGGAAATCCCAAAACATGGACGAAAACACTGAAAGATAACGGCATAAAAGTGGCGCATGTGGTTTCCAGTTCCAAATTCGCCCTGAAATGCGAAGAAGCTGGCGTCGACGCCGTTGTAGCCGAAGGATTTGAAGCCGGAGGGCATAACGGACGTGAAGAAACTACCACCATGGTACTCATCCCGCAGGTGCGCAAAACGCTCTCTTTGCCGTTGATTGCCGCCGGAGGAATCGGTACGGGAGCAGGAATGCTCGCCGCTATGGCGTTGGGCGCCGAAGGGGTACAAATCGGTTCGCGCTTCGCCCTGACGGAAGAAAGTTCGGCTTCGGAGGAGTTCAAGAAACTGTGTATTGGACTGAAAGAGGGCGATACAATGCTTTCGTTGAAGAAGGTCAGCCCTACCCGACTCATCAAGAATCATTTTTATAATGCGGTTCAAGATGCGGAAGACAAAGGTGCTTCGGCAGAGGAACTTCGCGAAATCCTCGGACGCGGACGCGCTAAGAAAGGAATATTCGAAGGCGATCTGGAAAACGGCGAACTCGAAATAGGACAGATAGCCTCTCTGATAGAAGATCTACCTTCGGTACAAAAGGTTGTGGAAGATATTATCGCCGAATACAATGCCGGCATCGAAAAGATACTGGCAGAGCGACCGAAATTCTGACGTCGAACAAAAACCAGCTTATATGCAACGCATCCTTTACCTGTCTTTTATCGCTATTCTCTTATGCATGTTTTCTTGCAAGCAAGAAAATGTAAGGATATATGATCTGGAGCAGATAAAGAGGAATAAGGAGCTGACCGTGCTGACGCTCAACACTTCGGCTTCCTATTTTATCTATCGCGAAGATACCATGGGATATCAATACGACATGGTGCGCAACTTCTGCGATACGTTGGGGGTGAAGCTGAATATTGTAGTTGCCGAGAACGAATCGAAATTGCTCGAGATGCTGGAAGAAGGCAAAGGCGATTTGGTCGCCTATCCTATTCTGGTACGAAACGAGATGAAAGATTCGATTCTCTATTGCGGCCCAAAACAAATCACTTATCAGGTTTTGGTGCAGCGCGCCAATAAGGAAGATACGCTGCTAATCAGCCAATCACAGTTATTGGGGAAGACAGTGTATGCCGTCCCCGACTCGAGGTACTATGAGCGTATAAACAATTTCAACGAAGAATTAGGGGGAGGGATCGATATACGCTTGATCGCGCGCGATACGGTGACAACAGAAGACCTGATAGCGATGGTTTCGGCGGGTGAAATACAATATACGCTGGCATCGAACCTGTTAGCTAAACTGAACAAAACCTATTACAACAATATAGATGTCTCGTTACCTATCAGTTTCGACCAACGTTCGTTGTGGGTAGTGCGGAAAAATACGCCGCAATTGGCAGCAGCACTCGACGAGTGGGCTGAAAAATATAATAAAACCCCGTCATTCAAAGCGGTGACAAAAAAATACTTCGAGTTGAGCAAACAGCCACTCTCTGCTTATTTCGAAATACCAAAAGGGTTGCCTAAGGGTGCAATCTCCCCGTATGACGATTTATTCAAGAAACATGCCGACAGTACCGATTACAATTGGCAACTATTAGCCGCGGTATCTTATCACGAATCCCGTTTTATGAATAACAGGACATCGTGGGCAGGAGCATCGGGCATTATGGGGCTGATGCCGCGCACGGCACGTTCGCTCGGATTGTCGGATGACGATCGCTTATCGCCCGATTTAAGCATCGGCGCGGCTGTAGTATTGTTAGACAGGCTAAACGATATCTTCAAGAAAATAGAAGACCGCGATGAGCGCATCAAATTTATATTAGGAGCTTATAATGGCGGCGACGGGCATATCCGCGATGCTCAGCGGCTGGCGACCAAATATGGCGCTAATCCGCATAAATGGGAAGATGTGCGCAAATTCCTGCTATTGAAGAGCAAACCCGAATATTACAACGACCCGGTAGTGCGCAACGGCTATATGCGCGGAATGGAAACAGTAAAATATGTGGATAATGTATTGAAAACAACCGAACGGTTTACGGAAGGGAAGTAATGCGAATCAATCGGTTATCTCTTCGTAATCGACATATTTGCCTTCTGTTTTCTCGAATTGTTTGTTTTTGTGCGAAGAAGATTCGTGCTGATTGCTGTTTTGCTGTTGGTTCCGATCTCTGCGGTTGTTCGTATTCAGCGGGTTAAGAATATTCAGTATCCCTTTCAGTATCTTTGCTCCGAACCAGATAATACAAACAACAATAAGAATAAACAACAAAAAATAACCCATATCGCAATCAACCAATTTATATTGAATAAACAAATATATAACTTTTTTGTTTATCTCCGTCCTTCGGAGAGTTATTAGCCGTCTACCGGCCTCACCGTTTTGGGGTGTTTCTTGCGTTTGACATAGAAAATATAATAACCCGTAACGGGCAGGCTGGCACCTATCAACGCTGCAATAAAGGTGAATATCTTGGAGAACATCCCCCAATAATTTCCTACATGCAGCACGTAAGCCCAATGGAATATGCGTGTGGATTTGCTGATTTGGCTATAGTAAGTGATTTTTGTTATCTCGCCTGTTTGCGGATTGAAATTATAAGTATCTGTCGCGCGTGAATTAACGGCATCTTTGAGGTGTACGGATGCTGATTTATCAGCTATGCGGATATATTCGAAAGTCGGGTTTTTCTCTTTAATGGCGGCCACGACTGCATCCCAGTGAAGAATATCGAGCTCTTCTTTTTTGTTCTCCTGTCCTCCCCTGTTTCCTCGTCCTTGACCTCCTCCTTGCTGAGCCTGCTGCCCATGACTGCCGCCACGGCTTTCGGATTGTTCTGCACCGAAGAGTTTAAAAACGCCATTCCGATACCATTCGAACGACCACATGAGCCCCGTCAGCGCGCATAAGAGAATAATAATACTGACATACACCCCCAATACGCGGTGCAAATCGTAGAATAAGCGACGGCCTCCGCCTTTGAATTTAATCGTAAAGGCTTTTTTCCATTGCTTGCGGTTACGCGGAAACCAGATAACCGCCCCACTAACAATAATAAATACCAACAAAAGGGTAGTCACGCCCACAGCATATTTGCCTACCGTTCGGCTGCCATCCATCAGCCAACGATGTATTTTCATCACCTCGTGAAAAAATCCTCCGCGGAAAGGATAAGTATCTGTTATTTCACCCGTATAGGGATCGACTGCCACCATCAGTTTCTCTCCCGCAGCCTGCTGCATAGTATAGGTACGTTCGGGATCTGCCGAGACGCGGACATTGGCCACCGAATTTCCATCCATCTGTTTGTTTACCATCGGAATTAATTCTGCCAAAGGGATAGGGGTATCTTTTACTTCGGAAACAAAGTACCGCGAAGGGTATGCCAGTTCAAGCATCTCCGTCTGAAAGACCAATATAGCACCGGTCAGGCAAGTTATCGTAATAATAAGCCCTGCGGGGATCGAAAGCCATTTATGCAGCGCTTTGAAGAATTTTCTCATATACAGGTTTTAAGCTGGTTATAACAATTTTACTAAAAAAATCCGATGCCCTGATTCAACATCACAGCATCGGAAAACTATCATCAAAGTTATGTAATTACTAAAATATTGATCATTTCCTTACATGTTACAAAGGTCGTTACTTTCGGGCGGATACACAATCGCTAAAAATAATGATTTTTCATCCACCCGATCACTATAAATAGTGATCGCCTGTCTTAGAATGTATACGACAACGATCCGGCAAAGTTGCGGGGATCGATCTGGTTGATATACCCTCCGCGATAGTAAGAGTTATAGCCGACCTTGTCGAAGATATTATTGAAATAAGCCCGCGCCGTGATATGTTTATATCTATATGCCAGTTGGGCATTCCACGTAATATAGCCCGGCATATCGAACGGTTTGGCGCCAATCATAGAGCCATGTCCGTCAGGGCGGAGAGAATGTTCATTTACAGGGCGTTCGCCTACATAATAGGCTCCTACTCCGACTGACAAATCTTTCAGGATTCCTTTATCCTGCGTATAATATATCCAACCGTTTGCCGTATGCTTCGGCGCATTCATCGGCGCACTGCCGTTTTTGTAAGACGGGCTGTTGGCATAACGGGCATCGAGATAGGCATAACCCAACATCACCTGAAGGTTGTCGAGGATACGCCCGTTCAATTCCACTTCGATACCGTCGCGCTTCAAGTCTCCGGCTTTATACTTCAGTCCGGTAGCCTGTGTCCCGTTATATTCCGAATTGGTTAAGTTCTCGGTAATAATATGGAAATAAGTGAAGTTGAAACGCAGGCGATGGTCGAACCATTCGGTCTTGAAACCTGTTTCCCATTGTTTTGTCTTCGATGCTCCGGCTGTTCCTCCGCCAACGAGCAAATCGGCTGCACTGCGTAGATTGGTGCTGGTGGTATAAGAGCCAAAGAAGTTTACGTTTTCCACCGGAGACAGCATCAATCCGAACATCGGATCCCATGCATCGTTACGGACAGGTCCTGCTTCCGATCCTTTTGTTCCCGAATTAGAATTGGTAGTGATGGAACTATAGCGAATGGCTAAAATAGCCCGAGCATATTTGGTAATACTCATTACCTCCTGCGCCATCACTCCATAGGTATTGTATTTTGTATTGACAGGTTTTACTTTCGAATAATCGTTTTCGTTATAGAACAAGGTATCCACCCTGCTATTCGGTATCTGGCTTGCAGGCAATGTTACATCTATCTGGTCGATAACAAAAGAACCTAAATTTTTAGTCGTAGCATCTGCTTTACGATAATCAAATCCTGCCTGAAAGGTATGTTTCACCGGACCTGTATAGACATCCTGCCCTACAAAGTCGAACTGGAATGTATAATTGTTATCGTCGCGCAAACTGCGGGAGAGCGTACGGTTGCGGATATTATAATCCGCTCCCGGTTTATTGGCATTCGGCGTGCTAAGTCCTGTACTGGTATTATCTACCTGATAGGAAGAACCATATAGGGCAGCACGTATGCTGAAATTCTGATTAAAGTAATGCTTGATACGTGCCGAGTAGGTCATCAACTCGGTATTGGTATTATCGTTGCGGAAGCCGAGGAATTTATTATGAGGCATATCATACAAAGCCCTGACACTGTCGGCAGCTAAGTTTACGGTACTTGTCACAGGTGTCCTGTCTTCGTTCAGATAATCGGCTTCGAGATTAACGGTTGTCTTATCATTCGGACGCCATTCGAACGACGGGTTTATATAAACGCGCTCCATACGGACAATCGGACGGTAGTTATCGCTTCTTTCGTATGCTCCATTGATACGCAGGGCTGTCTTTTTCGATTCGTCGAGAACAGTCTGCACATCGAATGTCGGACGGAATTGTCCCCAACTGCCCACACGCACACCTACTTCGGCTGCATTAGTAAATTTAGGTGTTTTCGTTACCACATCTATTACCCCTCCGGCATTACCTATATCCGTGATAACCCCTTGTGTAATAGCGGCAGAACCTTTTATCATCTGAATGCTTTCGACACCCTGCATATCGGTAATACCCGATGCCGTCTGAAACTGAGAGTCCATGCGCACCCCGTTTTTAAGCACAGGCACTCCCCTGAAACCGCGGGTAGACATACTTTCTTTCACGCCTCCGTAGCTACCGAACAGCGTGACACCGGGAACATTGCGCATGGCATCCGAAATGGATAAAGCTCCTTGTTCCACAATGACCTTTTCCGAAATAACCGAGATACTTTGTATCTGCTCATTCGGGCGCAAAGGCATACGCGTGATGGCATCTAATTTTTCAGGTTGTTTATAGCGTTCGCCGAATACCTCTACCTCGTGGAGGTTATTGTCCGATACCATCTGAATCGTTAATATTTCTTCGTATTTATTAGTCAGGTCGGCTTTTTTGACAACTGTCTGGTAACCTACAAAAGTCACTTTCACGTCATAGGCTTTACGATCTAAATGATGGAAACGGAAACGTCCGTCATCATCGGTATGTACTCCCTTTTGCGTTCCTTCCAGAACAACCAATGCGCCCACCATAGGCTCTCCTTTTTCATCAACAACACGTCCTTTTATGAGCGATTGGGCCATCGCAAATGAACAACATATCACAAGAAATGTGATTAATAAAGATATTCTTCTAAGCATATTTAAGTTGGTTTATAATACTGTTATATGGATTGATTTTTCGTTCACAAAGGTCACTATCGCACTCTTTTGATGCAATACCGAATAATAATGATTTTAACAAATTTAAATACCTATAAATAGCGAGCAGACTTCCTCCTCGATGTTCTATTCGCTCTGCTACTCTCGCCGGAAGTGTATTTTCCTTTGTTAAACCCGTAAAAATATCCGTTAAAAGATTTATTGGCATCCGTATTGTTTATATCTTTGCTTTCTTAATATACTGCTACTTGCAGTATAGCTATTAGCAGAAAGATGGACGAACAAGATAAAAAGACTATATTAGACAATATCAACTATCCGGCTGATCTCAAACATCTGAGCATAGAACAATTGGAGGAGCTTTGTTCTGATCTCCGTACGTTTATCATCGACGAATTGAGCAATAATCCGGGGCACTTCGCATCCAGTCTGGGTGCAGTTGAATTGACAGTAGCTCTACATTACATATACAATACACCTTACGACCGCATCGTGTGGGACGTAGGGCATCAGGCATACAGCCATAAAATCCTGACAGGACGCAAAGACCGTTTCCACACCAACCGCCAATACGGAGGCTTGGCAGGATTCCCCAATCCGGCGGAAAGCGAATACGATTCGTTTATTGCCGGACACGCTTCCAACTCCATATCGGCAGCATTGGGGATGGCAGTCGCATCCAAATTGAAGGGTGAAGACCGCAGTGTAGTTGCCATCATCGGCGACGGTTCCATGACAGGGGGGTTGGCTTACGAGGCACTCAACAATGCCAGTTCGCAACCGAACGATATGCTTATCATCCTCAACGATAACGATATGGCTATCGACGACAATGTAGGCGGATTGCGCGATTATCTGGTAAAACTCACTACTTCAGAGACATATAACAAGATAAGGAATGAAGTCGCTCAGACTTTCAGGGGCGAAAACATTATTACCGAAAAGACAAAAAACCTTATCCTGCGCTTCAACAATAGTTTGAAATCGTTTCTGGCAGGACAACAGAATATGTTCGAAGGCTTCAATATCCGCTATTTCGGGCCGGTAGACGGAAACGATTTGCGCGGATTGATACGCATCCTGCAAAATATAAAGGATATGAAAGGGCCTAAGCTGCTCCATATCCACACGGTGAAAGGAAAGGGATACGAGCCTGCCGAAAAGGAAGCACAACTTTGGCACGCTCCGGGTAAATTCAATAAAGAAACAGGCGAACGCATCGTTTCCAATGCCAAGGATCAACCTCAACTATATCAGAATGTTTTCGGCTATACACTGGTCGAACTCGCCCAGAAGGACGAGCGGATTGTAGGTATCACACCTGCTATGCCGTCGGGAAGCTCGATGTCTTTCATGATGAAAGAATTCCCGAGCCGCGCCTTCGACGTGGGCATCGCCGAAGCACATGCCGTAACCTATTCGGCAGGATTGGCCAAAGAAGGGCTTATCCCGTTCTGCAACATTTATTCGTCGTTTATGCAGCGCGCCTACGATCAGGTTATCCACGACGTAGCCCTGCAAAACCTGCACATGGTGATGTGTCTCGATCGCGCCGGATTAGTCGGCGAAGACGGGCCTACCCACCACGGAGCATTCGACCTCGCATTCATGCGCTGCGTGCCGAATCTGACAGTGGCATCACCCTATAATGAGCATTACCTGCGCGACCTGATGTACACGGCCGTGTATGGCAACGAAGGGCCTTTCGTCATCCGCTACCCACGCGGGAAAGGCGAGCTGGTCAACTGGGAGAAGGAAATGCAACTGCTGGAAATAGGAAAAGGCTGGAAACTGAAAGACGGTAAAGATCTGGCGGTACTGACCATAGGCCCTATCGGGAATGTTGCATCCAAAGCGATTTCCATTCTCGAAGACCAAGGGTATAGCATCGCCCAATACGACATGATTTTCCTCAAGCCGATAGATACCGAACTTTTGAAAGAGGTTGCCGAAAACTTCACACATGTGATGACCATCGAAAACGGTACCATAAACGGCGGATTGGGAAGCGCTGTTGTGGAATATTTTGCCGATAACAAATACAACCATATCGACGTAACGCGTGTCGGGCTGCCGGACGAATTTGTGACGCACGGTTCGATTTCTATTCTGAACGAAATATGCGGTATAGATATGAACGGGCTTGCCAAGCGCATGACCGAAGTGCTGGAAAAGGCCAAAACAACAGGAAAGAAAGATCCTGAACTGACGGCAACAGCATCAGACAACGAATAAAAACAGGACGAGCGAATGAAAATAGTGATTGCAGGAGCCGGAGCGGTAGGAACACATTTGGCTAAATTGTTATCAGCCGAAAATCAGGATATTATCTTGATGGACCCCAACCGTGACAACCTCAACTTTTCGCAGAGTAACCTCGAAATAATGACAATGGTGGGTTCGCCCACTTCGCTCGACGACCTGACGGAAGTAGGCGTCAAAGATGCCGACCTTTTCATAGGTGTCACCCCCGAAGAGACAGTCAACATCACCGCTTGCATGCTCGCATCGAACATGGGCGCAAAAAAGACTTTCGCCCGTATCGACAACTACGAATACCTCCTCCCGCAGAATAAGGAATTTTTTGCCAAATTGGGTGTAGGCGCAATGGTTTATCCCGAAATGCTGGCTGCTAAAGAGATTGTAACTTCCCTCAAGCATCCGTGGGCAAGCCTTTGGCTCGAATTATGCGGCGGGCTGCTAATCCTTGTCGGGGTAAAAGTTCCCGAGAATGCGTCTTTAGCCAATACCAAGCTGAGCGACCTGAGCAATGAAGAGAAGAAATTCCATATCGTTGCCATCAAACGCAACGGACTGACTATTATACCGAAAGGGGATCACCAGATATTAGCGGACGACACGTTGTTTTTCACTACAACGAAGGAACATGTCGACGCTATCCCCACGCTTGTCGGCAAAAAAGATTTCGAGATACGCAACGTCATGATTATGGGCGGCAGCCGGATTGCTATACGAACATCGCAGTACCTGCCGGACAATGTGAATATCAAGCTATTGGAATCTGATAAGGAGAAAACGCAGAAGCTTGTGGAAGTGTTGCCTAAAAACGTTACTGTCTTTTACGACGACGGACGCCATGCCGAATCGCTGATACACGAAGGTATTTCGGAGATGGATGCTTTCATTGCCGTCACCGGCAACTCGGAAGCCAACATTCTCGCCTGTATGGCTGCCAAACGTTATGGCGTGCCGAAGACTGTGGTGGAAGTGGAAAATATGGACTATATTTCGATGGCGGAAAGCCTGAACATCGGTTCCATCATCAATAAAAAGCTGATAACAGTCAACAATATATACCGCTTCCTGCTGAACGCTGACGTTTCGAACCTGAAAACGTTGATGGTTGCGAATGCCGATGTAGCAGAAATCACTGCCAACCCCAATTCGCAGATAACGAAGAAGGAAATAAAGAAAATTACTTTACCCAAAAATATCACGCTGGGAGGGCTTATCCGCAACGGTGAATCGCTGATGATCGACGGTAATACCATTATCGAACCTTATGATATTGTCATTGTTTTCTGTCTGGAAGGAACGCTGAAAGATGCAGAAAAACTATTTCGCTGAACCGGATGGATGCACTTGTAATAGGGAATAATATCGTTCGCAGGAAATTCAACTACCGTTTTGTGTTGAAAACAATCGGGTTTATCCTGATTATCGAATCCCTCTTTATGATGGGTGCGGCTATTGTTTCGTTTTATTGGCACGAATGGAGCGCCGATTCGATGCTGCTCAGTTCGGCTATTACATTTTTTTCGGGCATCTTCCTCCGGTTGGTAGGGACCGACGATTACGACCATCCCATCGGCAAACGCGAAAGTTTCTTGACAGTCACCCTGACATGGGTTGCCTTGACGACTTTCGGGATGCTCCCTTTCTACCTCAGCGGGGCTATACCCGATATAAGCGATGCCTTTTTCGAAACCATGTCGGGCTTCACGACTACCGGCGCGACTATTATGACCAATATCGACGAAACTCCGCGCGGTTTGCTTTTCTGGAGAAGTATCACGCAATGGGTAGGCGGTATCGGAATCATTGTCTTTGCCCTTGCTATCCTCCCCATCGTAGGAGGAAACGCTTCGGTGCTGTACGACGCCGAATCGACAGGGATTGTCCGCGACCGTTTCCGTCCGCGTATCGCGCAGGTAGCCAAGCGTTTGTGGATAACCTATATTTTTGTCACTTCGGTATTGGTAATATTACTCTGGATAGGGCCAATGGACTTATTCGACGCTATCTGCCACGCGCTAACAACCATGTCGACAGGAGGTTATTCGACCAAGCAGGCAAGTATTGCCTATTGGAATTCGTCTTATCTGGAATATGTCCTCAGCATCTTTATGTTTATCGGCGGGATAAACTTTTCCCTGATATTCTTCCTGCTGAAAGGCGTTCCGAAGAAAATAATGAAAGATGAAGAATTTCGCTGGTATGCCGTTATCTGCCTGATTTTTACGGTTGTGATTGCCGGTGGCTTATTCATATCGGGACAAATAGGCAATATCGAGGATTCGTTCCGCACATCGCTCTTTCAGGTTGTTTCCACCATCACCACCACAGGCTTTTCGTCGGCATCGTATATGAATTGGGGCGCATTCTACATCTTCATGATATGTATACTGATGCTTTTCTGTGCCTGCGCCGGCTCTACGTCGGGCGGGGTAAAGATAGTGCGTATTATTGTCCTGTTCAAGAATGCCATCAACGAATTCAAGCGGCAGGTACATCCCAATGCCGTATTGCCTGTACGCCTCAACAATCAGGTAATCCCTATCGATATCGTAACCAAAGTACTGGCCTTTATATTCCTGTACATCGGCATCCTCATATTCAGCTTTATTGTCCTCTCTGTTACAGGGATGAGCTTTGAAGAATCTATAGGAGCCGCCATTTCGTGTATGGGTAATGTCGGTCCCGGGTTAGGCGAAATGGGTGTCAACGGGCATTTTGCATCTGCTCCGACTTTCTCGAAATGGTATCTGAGTTTTATCATGCTCACCGGACGTCTCGAACTGTTTACTGTCCTTTCCCTTTTCATGCCTGCTTTCTGGCGGAAGTAGCATATTAGTTACGAGTTACTTCATCCTGCGGATAGTTACAAGTTACGAGATGGTCTATTTGTAACATTGTGTTACTCTGTGAAAAAACTCCGTGTCCTCTGTGGTTAAAGAATAAGCTTCTTACTCCTACAAACAATAATTTTCCTATCTTTGCATTTATTAAGGTTTTGTTACACTTATCTAAACTATGCAAAGGGCACTTATACTATCCATATTTCTGCTTTTCCTGCAAATACTTCACGCTCAACAAAATCGCGTCAGCTTTTTGTTTGCCGGAGACGCCATGCAGCACCAATCGCAGATAGATGCCGGAAAAACTTCCGCCGGTTACGATTATACTTCCTGTTTCAAATACGTAAAAGATTCGGTACAGGCGGCCGACATTGCCGTTGTCAATCTGGAAGTAACGCACGCCGGAAAGCCTTATACAGGCTATCCCTCCTTCTGTGCGCCGGATGAATTTTCGGTTGCTTTGAAGGATGCAGGATTCGACATTTTCCTGACCTGCAACAATCATAGTTTGGACAAACGTAAGAAAGGGTTGGAACGCACCATCAAAGTTCTGGATTCGCTGAAAGTCAAGCACACAGGTACTTTTATCAATCAGGAGAAACGGGATACGCATTATCCGCTGATGATGATCAAAAACGGCATCCGTATTGCGATACTCAATTACACTTACGGAACGAACGGGCTGACTGTGCAATCGCCCAACATTGTCAACTACATAGATAAGAAGCAAATATTGAACGACATAGACATGGCTAAGATATTGAAAGCCGATATTATTGTCGCCAATATGCACTGGGGGCTGGAATATAAATTGCAGCCGAACAGCGAACAGAAAGAATTAGCCGATTTTCTTATACAACACGGTGTAAAGCTCGTCATCGGTAGCCATCCGCATGTGGTGCAACCGATCGACATCCGCCGAAACGAATCGGGCGAGATAGATGCTGTGGTTGTATATTCGCTCAGCAATTTCATTTCAGCCATGAAGATAGTAAATGCAACGGGTGGATTGATGGTGAATATCGACATCAGCAAGGAAGAGGATAAGCCTGTAAAGATAGAGCGTTGCGACTATTCGCTCGTATGGGTGAACAAAAAGGAGAAAAACGGCAAGTTCAATTTCTTCGAACTGTTGCCTGTAGAGGCTTTCGACAACGAAGAAGGAAAAGCGCATATGGGCGAGCAAAACTTCAGTACGATGCAAACTTTTGCCAAAACAGCACGCGCCACCGTAGAGAGTATGGGGCGGTAAATATCCGGATTATAAACAGATAAAAAATAAAGCCAAAAAGCGTTAACGTTTTTACTTCTTAATGATATAAATCTTATATTCGTATAGCTCTAATAATATTTCTTAAAAAAGGGAAGAAATTATAGCAAGACTCCAACTTTTTTGGACATATAAACGTTTTTAGGGTAGAATAGAATATATGGATTAGTATCATGGACATATCATCTTTATACAAAATTTTCACCCAACATCCAGCCGTTACAACCGATTCCCGTGATGTTACTCCCGGAGCGATATTTTTTGCACTGAAAGGGATAAATTTCGATGGAAACGAGTATGCTTCCGAAGCATTGGCTGCGGGTTGCAGTTATGCCGTAGTCGACAATCCCCGATATGCCACATCGCCCAATACCATATTGGTAGAGAGCAGCCTCAAGACCTTACAGGAACTGGCCAATTATCACCGCCGGAAGATGAGGACACCCATTATTGCTATTACGGGAACGAATGGTAAAACGACAACGAAAGAATTGGTATATTCTGTCCTTTCGCAAGAGCATAATGCAATTGCACCGGAAGAAAACATAAACTACGCTATCGGCGTACCGTTGACATTGCTCCGCCTCAGAAAAGAGCACGAAATTGCCGTCATAGAAATAAATGCCGGTAAAATCGGAGGAATCAAGGAATTGTGCGAAATCGCAGAACCCGATTACGGGCTGATAACCAATATAAGCCCTTCACATACCGAGAAATTCGGTTCATTACAGAATCTTATCAACTCCAAAAAGGAGCTATATACCTATATCGCCTCGCGAAAAGAGGGTAAAATTTTTGTCAATTACGACAATCCCGCCTTGCGCGAAATGGCTGTCGGCATACCGTCTATCTACTATGGTCTGGATTCCGACCACGACCAGTTTGTTACGGGAAAAGTGGTATCATCTACGCCCTATCTGGTATTCGAATGGAAAATGGCAAGAAAATTCCATACCGTAAAAACCAAGATGATAGGAGATTATAATCTATCCAACGCGTTGGCTGCTATCACTATCGGCAAGTATTTCGGGGTGAAAGGGGAGAAAATATGCCGCGCCATAGAAGCATACGAGCCCGACAAACGCCGGACGCACCTGAAGGAGACAAAGAAAAATATGCTCCTCATAGATGCCTACAATGCTAATCCGGCAAGCATGCAGGCTGCCCTGCAAAACTTCGGGCAGATGGAGGTCAACAATAAAGTGCTCATCCTGGGCGAGATGAAAGAATTAGGTCCCGATAGTAATAACGAGCATCAGCGGATAGTGGATAACATCTCGCAATACGACTTCGATAAGGTTATTCTGGTAGGCGAAAACTTCAACCAGTTAAGTCCCCAATACGAAACATTTTCGGAAGTCGAAGATTTGATGGATTACCTCAAAAAACAACCGTTGAAGAATAATTATATCTTGCTAAAGGGTGCCCGGCGATTACATCTCGAGAATATTATAGAGTTGTTGTAAACAATCTATCCTCATATTCGTGAGAACAAACGGATTAAAGAGATTTATTTTTTATATCTTTACAAAACGGAAATTTGTGTGGCTTTCTAACCTCATTTGTATGAAGAATATCTTATTGATATGTTTCTTTTACTTTTTATGTATTCCTCTTTCGGCGCAGTCTATAACTGTTAAAGATATAGAAGACGCTTCAAAGGAATTGCTGACATCGGGTAATCCGACCATGCTTCATCTTTATCAGGAGCTGGAAGAGAATTATCCGCAGATGACAGATGAGCAAAAAGCCGTCTTCGGGCTGAAATATACGGAAGCGCTCGATGCAACGCAAACGCCGGTAGCCGATCTAAAGTATCTCGATTTTTCGATCGATTATTATGCCCGCACCAATAATAAGAAGAAGCACGTACATGCCCTTTTATACAAAGGACGCCATTACAAAACCCAACGAAACTATCCTGCTGCCATACAGACCTTTCTGAAGGCAAAAGACCAGCTTAACCCGTCTAAGGATTTCAATCTGTTAGGCAATGTATATATCGAGCTGGCGCATCTGGCGGCTTATCAGGACGAATTCAGCAAAAGCCTCGGATATACCAATATTGCCATCGAGAACTTCGAAAAGAGTAACTACCAAGTAAATCTTACTGCTAGTTATGTACTGAAAAGCTGGATATATCAAACCATCGGAGAACTGGATTCAGCCATCATTTCATCTAAGTATGTTCTGGAAGCTACTCCAAAATTGGAGCAAAAAGGTGATGCGCTGAACGACATAGGATATGCATATTACCAAAAGGGGAATCTCGATTCGGCACACTACTTCATCAAGAGAAGCCTGCATTACCCCTACGACCACAAAAACGGAGCTATTCGTTTCTATCATCAGGCACAGGTATATACCGATTTATACGAGTATGATTCGGCCAAGATATATCTCCGCAAGGCATTATACGATCCTATCGATATATACACACAGAATGATTGCTACAAATTGCTGGTGAGGTTGTCGCTGATGAGTGGCGAAACAGATAATCTGGCATGGTACATAGCCCAGCAGCAAATCTGTGCAGACTCTATCCGGAAAATCGAAATGCAACCCAACATCAATACGATAGAGGAATTGCACAAAACAACCAAAGAGACGGAAGAAGCCAGAACACAAAATACGATTCTGGCAATAGTTATCATAATAATTGTTGTCATAGCTGCCCTTATACTCCTCTTTCTGCACAAACAGAAGAAAAAAGTCTCTGACAAAGCAGATACTTACAAAGTGGAACTGGAGAAAAAGCACGAAACACTCTTGCAGGAGCTACACTACGATTTTGAGAAAACCCGCGAAAAATATGCGGAAAAACGGAAAAAGGCTGATTTCATCCAGCGTCAGGAGATAGAGAGAACGATATACGAAGAGGTATTATATATCGATGATGAACAGAAATTTTTCAGTAAAATGAATGCTGTATTGAATCATCTGCCCGATAAGCTGAAAGCCGAATATCCGGCCATCACGTCCAAAGATATTATCTGCTGCTGCCTTTTCGTTTTGGATATCCCGACACAAGACATAGCCATGCTGATGGATTATACCCAGAGCAGCTTGTATAAATTTAAGCAACGGCTGGCTAAAAAATTGAATCTTTCAGGTTCGAAAGAGCTGGAACAAATGCTCCGCGAAAAAGCAGAAATTTAATCTCACACCCGTCATTTTTTACCCCATTTTCGGCACTTGTCAGAGAAGGAAAAGCCCTTGTCTCAAAAATGAGACATCGGTCAGACCTTAAATAATTAGCAATCAAATGAATACAATCGTCTCTTGTCCTAATCTTTCGGAGGGTTAGGACAAGGTCATAAGACATGTTTTGCCTACTTTTACAATGTAAGTTAAATGAGACAATGACTTGAATCACGATATACTTA
This sequence comes from Dysgonomonas sp. 25, assembly GCF_010501075.1. GTDB lineage: Bacteria > Bacteroidota > Bacteroidia > Bacteroidales > Dysgonomonadaceae > Dysgonomonas. Next base: position 77,453 of record NZ_QVMN01000008.1, on the reverse strand, counting down.
CTTCACACAAAACTATGACATGAATGCGTTTTATCCGCTTCGGGTTGAATAAACAGGAGGATAGGTACTTTGAACGATTTGAAGCGGATTCTAACGCAGGATTGAAAAAAGATTTACTTTGATTAGATACATTCATTTAGGACACACACACTTTTTCGAAGATTGATTGTTGATAATGCCCTGATTTATAAGATGGGCAAGTCTTGTGAAAGACAACTTTTTAGATTTCTGTGATAGAGAAAAAGCAGCTCGGAGAGAGCTGCTTTATTCATTTATTTATTTCGCGTAGTTTAATCTTCGTCAGTGCCTGCTTGGTATTCAGCGGAAAATCGGCATCCATCATCCAGGCATAAAAGCTCGGTTCGTTTTTCAGCACTTCTGCCACGGGCTTTCCTTTATGTTTGCCGAAGTTGAATATTTCGATACCATCTTCGTTCAGAATAATACGTCCGGCAAGGTCGACATTGTTGTTGAAGAAAGAATAGTCTTCCGACAATTTCTCTATATCATTCACCAAATCGGGATATTTGTCCAGTTGTGCTTTCAATACTTCGTATGTCGCACGTGTATCAGCTTCGGCGGAATGGGCATTTTCCAATTCTTTGCCGCAATAGAAACGGAGAGCTGCCTCCAGTGTACGTTGTTCTTTTTTATGGAAGATAATCTGCACATCTATCATCTTACGCTTGCTGAAATCGATATCTACCCCTGCGCGCAAGAATTCTTCGGCAAGCAGCGGTACATCGAAACGGCTCGAATTAAATCCTGCCAGATCGCAACCTTCCATCTGCTGCGCCAATGACTTGGCTACCTGCTTGAATGTGGGGCAATCTTTGACATCTTCGTCATATATCCCATGCACAGCCGAAGCACCCTCGGGTATATGCATTTCAGGGTTAAGACGCTTCGTTTTCGATTCTTCTTTTCCGTTCGGGAATATTTTGAGGTAGGATATTTCGACAATACGGTCTTTGACGGTATCGGTTCCTGTGGTTTCGAGGTCGAAAAATATAAGCGGGTTCTTTAGATTTAATTCCATACAGTTGAAAATTGTTATTCGAGATACAAAGGTAAGGGTTTATTTTGGATTATATCCTATCAATTCGTATTTCAACAACCGTTCGCTGCCCGGGAGATAATAGGCTTTCAGCTTTATATTGACTTTCAGTCCCAAGCGCCTCATATAACTTCCACGTGTAGCTTCGGGGGTGGTATTCCAACTGGCGGCTATCATCGCTTTATCCTTTTCGGTCAATACAAACGAACGGGCATCATCATAGTTATTTGAGGACTCTAACCGTTTGACATGAATATCAAAATTCTCTGGTGTAAGTTGGAAATTCTCCTTCAATTTCTGTAATTCTCTGTATTGGTAGATATCCAATTCGATATCTCCTAATTGGTAATAGCGTGTTTTACCTGTTCGGGAGCGTCTCAATGACTGCAAATCGACTTCCTGCTGAAGATATTCATTATTCCATATAGAAGGAAAATCCTGAATAGCCGAGGTAATAACAAGATAACCTACAAACAAGGCAAAACCTCCCAAAGCTACATACCCGACATAACGTCCATATTTTTTCGAAGCCTTATTCTTTATAGTTTTTTCGTTTTTATTACTTTTCGCTTTTCTCGGGTCTTTCCCTTTCAGCAAAAAAGCCACTAAAAAAAGCAAAGCAAACGATGTCCATTTAAAAACCTGCAGAAAATAAGGTAGGTAAAGGTATTCGCCAAAGAGGCTGTAAGCCGGATAATAATATATCCAATAAGTTATCCCGCTAATATGGTCAGGATGAATAATCACAAAAAGGATAGTCCCTATCGCCAGCAAAGATATAGTCGTGACGAGAATCGCTATTTTTACTTTTTTAGCCATCGCTTGTTGTGTGTTGTATATGTTGTAAATGAAGAACCCCACCTTTTTAATGATGGGGTCTTATAGTATTTTTGAGATGAAACGATTGTTAGTCGTTCAGCATCATCGGCATAAGGAGCATCAGCAGGTCTTCGTTTTCCTCATTCTCGGTAGGGATAATCAATCCGGCGCGCGAAGGGTCGGACAGTTCGAGTGAAATTTCCGACGAAGGGATATTATTCAAAATATCAACCAGGAATGTCGATTTAAATCCGATACTCATCGGTGTACCTGCATATTGGCAAGGGATTGTTTCTTCGGCAGCGGTAGAGAAATCTATATCCTGTGCCGAAATCTCGATATTGCTGTCAGTCAACTGCAATTTGATAAGGTTGCTTGCCTGATTAGAGAACACCGATACACGTTTGATAGCATTCAGGAATGCCAAACGGTCTAATACAACCTTGTTGGTATTGTTCTGCGGGATAACCGAGTTGTAGTTCGGATAGCGTCCCTCGATAAAGCGGCAAGTCATTGTATAGCCCGACATTTTGATGTGCGCGTTATTTTCGTCAAAAGCGATTTCTACTGTTTCGCTCTCTTTCGGCAAAATAGTGCGTAATAGGTTTGCAGGCTTTTTAGGGAGAATGAACGAAGCGCGCTCATTTCCTTTAGCAGACAATGTCTTGCAGCGAACCAATTTATGTCCGTCCGAAGCAACAAACGTCAAATCATCGGTGGTAATATCGAAGTAAATACCATTCATCACCGGACGAAGTTCGTCGTCGGCACTGGCAAATATCGAACGGTTGATTCCGCCCAACAATACGTCGGGAGCAATCGTCAGGTTGATAGCCGATTCTTTCAATTCCTTCGGCAACGGATAATCGTCACCGCTCTGGCCAATAAAGTTATATTTACCATTGTGGAAATAAATGAATATTTCCAGATTTTCGTCGTTGATATCGAATGTCAACGGTTGTTCCGGCAATTCCTTCAACGGGTCTAAGAGGTTTTTAGCATTTACCGCGAATTTGCCTTCGCCATCGGCATCCTGCACCTCGATAGAGGTTACCAGACGGGTTTCGGCATCCGAAGCTGTCAAGGTCAGTGTATTCCCTTTCAGTTCGAGCAGGAAACAGTCTAATATCGGTAATGTATTTTTCGAATTGATAACCTTGCTTATTGCCTGAAGGTGGCTCTGTAAGCCAGTGCTGGATACAACAAATTTCATATGTTTATTCTATATTAATTATTATTTTTGAATAAGGCAAATATAAAGAAAATATCAATCACTAACAACAGTATTATTATCTCTTGTTACAGAAGTATCAATAAGTTTGTCCTTGTTTATCGGCATTCGTACTAAGCCCATACATCATGGCCGTCATCTGTCCGCCATAGTCGGCATCGGGATTTAGTTCAATTGCTTTTTGCAGATATTTTGTACTCTGTTCTCTATAGCTCTCCTCTCTTGTGTCGAGAAAGAGCCTGTTGGCATTTATCGCCTGCCGGAAGTAAGCGACCGGATTCGCGGGATCGAGCTGTATTGCTTTATCCAATAAATCCATCGATTCTTTATAGGCCGACTTTTCGTACATCAGTATCCCAAATCCGCAATAGACATAAGTATTCAGGCTATCGAGCAGCCAAGCCTGATTGAAGCGCTTCATGGCTGTTTCGTTATCATTGACACCTATGTAATAGAAGCCCATTTCGACATGCTCTATCGCCGCCTTCTGCCGCGAAGAGTAGATGCTATCGCAGATACGCAGAAATTCCCGATCCGCTTCTAACTGCCCTTTTGTCTTTTTGCCTTTGCCATACATCGGTTTCAGGTTGGTTGCCCGTTCCTCTGTTGATTGACCTGTCTGGCACGAGGCCGAAGAAAATAGTATGCCTGTCAACAAGGCTAAAAGAATCAGCTTTTTCATCCGTATAGTGAGTATTATTTATTGAAATGTTTCATAAAAAACTCCAACTGGTAATCCAGCGCATTATCCCAGTACTCGTGTTTATGCGCTCCGGGGCGGACAATATAATCGTGCTGGATGTTATTATATAACATCGCCTTATGCAGCTCTTCGTTTATCTGGTGGAAAAAGTCTTCCGTTCCGCAGTCGATAATAATTGCCAGCGTTCCGGGTTCTATCTTCGACAGATTGGTTATCACCGTATGAGATTCCCAAAGGTCTTTATTGTCTTTGTAAGGTCCCAGAAGGTCTTCGATATGCCATTTCTTCGGATAAGGGCGGATATCTACTCCCCCACTCATGGAGCCGCATGCCCCGAAGACATCAGGGTGGTTGATTCCGATCCACAAACCTCCATGGCCTCCCATGCTGAAGCCTGTTACAGCTCGCCCTTTGGGAGAAGCGATTGTGTTATAATGCGAATCGATATATTCTACCAATTCTTTGCTCACGTATGTCTCGTACTGGCTCGCAGGATTTACAGGGCTATCCCAGTACCAGCTGTTTTGACCGTCGGGACAAACAAAAATCACCTGCAATCGGTTAGCATCCTCCGGCAACGATTTTTTTGTACGCGAAGTGAATGTCGTTTCATTTCCACCGTGCCCATGTAGCAGATATACAACAGGATAACGGGTTTGTGATTTTTCGTTATAGCCTTCGGGCAAAATGATAATATTCTTCACATTACGATTCATTTTCTGACTGAAAATGTCTAACGGCTTAACGGTTTGCGCCTGCAATCCGATGATTACAAAAAGGCAGGCAAAAAATAAAATAAATCTGTTTTTCATATCTATTCTTCTTTTTTAGATTTGTTGAATGATGATTTCACCCATCGCGGAACGATTAACGCCCCGACAAACAGGTAATTATAATATGTCAGCAAACGCCAAAGCAAAATAATAAGCGGTACAACTCCTGCCATTGGGATAAATTCGCTCAGGTACTGGTCGAAAATAAATTCGCTGAATCCGCTACCTCCCGGGGTAGGGCTGATGACCATGACCACCCACATGATAAACTGGCGGGCAAAAACAAGCAAATTATCATAGACCGGGAAGAATGCCATAAAAAGGGCATTGACAACCAGATAGCGCGAACACCACGACAGGATGGTGGCTATGATAAGCGGATACCAGAAAGAAAATTTCTTTCCGCGTATTTCGCGGGCGCTGATTATCAGATCGTCTCCTGCTTTTACGGCATGCTTGTACCATCGCCGAAGGAAAGGAAGGGAGAATAATTTGATTATCAGCCAGCGTACTGCCTGCGGCTTGAAAAACAAGCCTGTAATCAAAAGGGCACAAAGAGCCAGCTTAACGACGTAGGCTATCGCAAACAGGGTTAATATGCTTGTCCCCAATGCCGAATTGTCCGAAAAAAGGACATCGAAGGGGATGAATAACAGCAGAACGGGGAATGCTACGACAAAGAAGAGTTCGTCTAACAAGGTCGTAACAAAAACCATCGCGGTACTCCTGCCCGCAGGGATATTCTCTTTTGTCAGAAAAAGAATCGCCATCGTAGAGCCTCCAACCGACGAAGGGGTAATGGTTGAGCCGAACTCGGCTAACAATGTGACTTTTATAGCCTGCTTCCACGAAAGTTGCTTCTCGGTCAGATAACGGTAGCGAATGGTGAAACCGGCATCGCGCCCCAGCATAAAGCAGAAGGCAATAAATATCCAGAATGCGGTATGCCACGTGACCTTAATCTGTTTGACCTGCTCCAAATCGAACTCACGGCCGAACATGTACACAATCACCCCCAACCCGATGAGTGTGGGCAGGAGAATTTTCCATGTACTGAATGTTTTATTTGTTGCGGCCGCCATTACAGGTGTTTAGAGAAAGTACAAATGTAAAAAAACATTTCGTTATAACCGTTTCTATTTGTACATTTACAATATAAACCGCTGTAATTTATCTATAGTTTATAGAGTTACTTCGCCCTACGGGCAGTTACGAGTTACAAGTAAACGAGTTTACAAGAAATTAAGTATACATATGTTACTTTTGGTGAGTTTTTACGCTCTTTGTGGTTTATATTTTTACCACAGAGGGACACGGAGTTTTCCACGGAGTGCCCGAAGAGAAAAGTAACTCGATAAAAACACTCCAAAGCGATAGAGGTAAGTATACCTTTGTTACTTTTTAACAAAACAACACACGGATGTCAGCATGCCGAGATAATATAAAAAACAGGCTGAGAGCTATCTGGAAACGATATTGCCACAGCAAAAAGCGCTATAAAGTGGGGATTCCCGTTTTATTGGTGTTTGTTGTGTGGTATATCTTCTGCCTGCCTGACCCATTGTTCAATGTACCTTATAGTACTGTCGTATCCGACCGTAACGGGGAGCTTCTCGGCGCGCGTATTGCCAAAGACCAGCAATGGCGCTTTCCGATGACCGACTCTATCCCCGAGAAATATAAGATATGCCTTGTCGAGTTCGAGGACAAACACTTCCATCGCCATTGGGGCGTCAATCCCTTGGCTATCGGGCGCGCCCTCGTGCAGAATATCGAAGGCGACCGCATTGTCAGTGGGGCGAGCACCATCACGATGCAGACTATCCGCCTCTCGCGCAACAAAGACCGCACCATCACCGAAAAGCTATACGAAGCTATCCTTGCCACCCGCCTCGAATTTGCGTGCAGTAAGGACGAAATCCTACAACTATACGCATCGCATGCCCCGATGGGCGGCAATGTGGTGGGTATAAATGCTGCTTCGTGGCGCTATTTCGGGCACGACGCTTCGTATCTTTCGTGGAGCGAAGCAGCCACTTTGGCCGTACTGCCCAATGCTCCCTCGCTGATGCACTTCGGGCGCAACCGCGACAAGCTGCTATCGAAACGCAATCGCCTGTTGAAACGCATATTCGAGAAAGGACTGATAGGCGAAATAGACTACGAACTGGCCATTGCCGAGCCGCTGCCTTACAGTCCCCATTCGCTGCCGCAAACCGCCCCTCACTTGGTGACGAAAATCTACCTCGAGGAAGGGGGCAAACAGGTTACTTCGACCATCGACAAATACCAGCAAGAACGGGTAGAGAACATCCTCGAGCGATGGAATGCCGAGTTTGCGCAAAACGGTATCAACAACATAGCGGCCGTCGTTTTCGATGTACAGACAAACGAAGTAGCCGCCTACTGCGGAAATGTTCATTTCGAGCGTAATGCAACGGGTAGCCAGGTGGATGTTATCCAAGCGCCACGAAGCACCGGCAGCATCCTGAAACCTATCCTCTACTGCTCTATGCTGGATAACGGGCAGATACTCCCCAACCAGCTATTGCCCGACATACCCGTCGACCTATACGGCTTTATGCCTAAGAACTACAGCCAGAAATACGATGGAGGGGTACCGGCTTCGAGTGCCTTAGCCCGCTCGCTGAATGTGCCTTTTGTGCTCTGCCTCAAGGATTATGGGGTGTCTAAGTTCGTTAACCTGCTGAAACGAAGCGGGATGACTACACTCAAGCGCTCGAATGATAACTACGGGCTATCTCTCGTTCTGGGAGGAGCAGAAGGAAAGCTTTGGGAAATCAGCTATATGTACCTGCAAATGGCACAGACGTTGCAGGATTTCAATGTTGAAGGCAAATACTATCAGCCCGTCGCCCCTTCCTACATCCTGAACGAAGAAAAGAGTTTCGAAGAAGAAAGCAATCCCCTGTTCTCGGCAGGAGCTATCTGGCAAACATTCGAAGCATTGACTACCGTCCACCGCCCCGAAGAAATAGACTGGCAGTTTATCCCTTCCATCCAGAAAATAGCCTGGAAAACAGGAACGAGTTTCGGCTCGCGCGATGCATGGTCGGTAGGTATTACCCCGAAATATGTCGTTGGCGTATGGGTGGGAAATGCCGACGGAGAAGGGCGTCCCGGAATAATCGGTTCGAAAACGGCAGGCATGGTGATGTTCGATATTTTCAACGCTTTGCCGCAAAGCCAGTGGTTCGACCAACCCGAAGAGGACTTGGTAGAAGCGCATATTTGCCAATTAAGCGGCCACCTGAAAAGCATCAATTGCCCCGACGAGGACAGCGAATGGACACGTATCAGCCCGAAAGGATTCAATGGGCATCCTTGCCCCTATCATAAGCGGGTTCACTTGTCGGAAGACAAGCAATATCAGGTATATGAGGATTGTGCCGGAAAAAGGGGAATTGTACATCTCTCGTGGTTCTCGCTCCCGCCCCTTTGGGAGAAGTATTACAAGGAACATAATACCTCTTACAAACCTCTCCCGCCCTATTCGCCCGAATGCCGTACCGAGGAGGAGAAGCGCCTGATGGAGTTCGTTTACCCTTATCCGAATAGTATATTGAGCCTGCCTAAGCAATTGGACGGTTCGGAGGGGCGTGTTGTCTTCGAGATTGCCCACCGCATACCTACCCATCGGGTATTCTGGCACATCGACAACGAATATATCGGCGAAACAAGGAATTTCCACAAGAAAGAATATACTCCGGCCAAAGGCGAGCATAAGCTAACTGTTGTAGACGAAACAGGAAGCAGCATATCTATGAAATTCCTTGTCCAGTAAGGCAACAGGCAAATTTCGCAAGCAACGTTTCAGTTTCAGTAACAAACTTATCTTCAAGCATATTATTGTGCTTACCCATGTTAATAGTGATTCCGGAGAATGTTAAATATTTACTTTTTTATAAAAATTTTCAATTTCCGTGCAACGTTTTCTACAAAGCTGCATCTTTAATATAACGAATCAAATAAAAAGATTCTCGTGAATAAGACTTCCAACCCTAACACAACCCCTTTCGAGGGAAAGAGCTAAAGCTCTTTATAAACACTACAACACATACAAAAACTACCATAAGAAATACCCTTACAACGAAAGTTTGAGGGTATTTTTTAGTTTCCCAAAATGGCTGCTACAAAAACAAATAAGGGGATATGAAATTCATATCCCCTTATTTTATATAATACGTGTATTATATTATTCAGCTTTAGGCTCTTCCGTTTCCTGAGCAGGTGCTTCATTTGCAGGAGCATCATTCTCAACAGCCGGAGCTTCCTCTTTCTTAGCTTTAGGCGCAGCAGCTTTTTTAGCCGGCTTTTCTTTTGCCGGAGCTTCTGCAGCAACTTCAACAGCGTCAGCTTCTTTCTTAGCAGCAGAAGAACGACGTGTTCTTTTCTTGGTTGCAGTAGCTTTTTCTTTCAACATGTTTTCGTTGTAGTCTACCAACTCGATAAAACACATCGAAGCATTATCTCCCAAACGGTTACCTGTCTTGATGATACGTGTATATCCACCCGGACGGTCGCCTACCTTCTGAGAAATATTCTGGAACAACTCTGTTACTGCATTTTTAGCATTGCCGTTCACCGTATCCGTTTTTTTAGGATTAGGCGTTACAACACCACTTTTCAAAGCTTGGAATACAAGACGTCTCGAGTGTGTTGTATCTTCTTTTGATTTAGTAATAAGCGGCTCGATTACCAGTTTCAAAGCTTTCGCTTTGGCAACGGTAGTGAAGATGCGCTTGTGCATAATCAACGATATGCACATATTAGAGAGCATCGCCTTACGGTGTGAGCTTTTACGCCCTAAGTGATTGAATTTTTTATTATGTCTCATTTCGCTTTCTAATCTTTATCTAATTTATACTTAGAAATATCCATACCGAAAGACAGGTTCAGATTTTCCAACAGTTCGTCAAGCTCGGTAAGTGATTTCTTACCGAAGTTGCGGAATTTGAGCAAGTCGTTCTTGTTGAATTGAACAAGTTCGCCCAATGTTTCCACTTCTGCCGATTTCAAACAGTTAAGCGCACGAACCGAAAGGTTCATATCTGACAGCTTTGTTTTGAGCAATTGACGCATGTGAAGGACTTCTTCATCAAATTCTTCATTTCCATCCATTTCGTTATTCTCGAGAAGTATCTTCTCGTCAGAGAACAACATGAAGTGGTGAATAAGAATTTTAGCTGCCTCTTTCAAAGCATCTTTCGGATGAATAGAACCATCGGTAGCTATTTCTATTACCAGTTTCTCGTAGTCGGTCTTTTGTTCGACACGGTAGTTTTCGATCGAATACTTAACGTTACGTATCGGTGTATAAATCGAATCGATAGCTATAACATTCACATCGTCGGACAGGTTGCGATTCTCATCGGCAGGCACATATCCGCGACCTTTATTTATATTCAATTCAATTTGGAAGCTGGCATTTTTATCCAAGCGGCAAATTTCGAGTTCAGGGTTCAATACCTCGAATCCCGATAATTGCTTGCTTATGTCGCCGGCGCTGAATACTTCTTTTCCCGAAACAGAAATGGTTACTTTTTCGGTTTCAATCTCTTCGACGATTTGCTTGAAACGCACCTGCTTAAGATTGAGGATGATGTTTGTTACATCTTCCATAACTCCCGGTATAGTGGCAAATTCATGCTCTACACCGTCGATCTTAATAGATGTGATGGCAAAACCTTCGAGAGATGAAAGAAGGATACGGCGAAGAGCATTACCTACGGTAATACCATAGCCGGGTTCTAATGGACGAAATTCGAACTTGCCGAAGAAATCGTCCGCTTCCAACATCAATACTTTATCCGGTTTTTGAAATGCTAATATAGCCATGTATTTATTTTATTTTTTATTTAGAATACAACTCAACTATCAACTGCTCTTTGATATTTTCAGGGATATCGGCTCTTTCGGGGATGTGCAGGTATTTACCTGTCATCGAAGCTTGTTCCCATTCTATCCAAGGGTATTTGCTGTGGTTGAATCCGGCTAAAGTATCGCCAATAACTTCTAACGATTTAGATTTTTCGCGTACTCCGACCAATTGTCCTGGTTTAACGGTATACGAAGGGATATTCACCACTTTGCCGTCTACTACGATATGACGGTGTGATACCAACTGACGTGCTGCAGCACGCGTAGGAGCGAGACCAAGACGATAAACGATGTTATCTAATCTCGATTCAAGCAATTGAAGCAATACTTCACCGGTGATACCGCGTGAGCTAAGTGCTTTTTCGAACATATTACGGAATTGTTTTTCCAATACACCGTAAGTATATTTTGCTTTTTGTTTTTCGCGTAACTGAATACCGTATTCCGAAGATTTTTTCTTACGTCCGTTACCATGTTGTCCCGGAGGATAGTTCTTACGAGAAAGAACTTTATCAGGTCCAAAGATTGGTTCTCCGAATTTACGGGCAATTTTTGATTTTGGTCCAGTATATCTTGCCATTTTTTACTAAGTTAAATAATTAAGTGAAAGCCAAATTTTGTGCAGCCGCGATTACAGAGAGGGTTTACTTGCAATCAATCACATTCATCCGGTTTTCAGTTTCCAATAAATAAATCGATTAAACTCTTCTATGTTTAGGAGGGCGACATCCGTTGTGCGGAAGTGGTGTAACGTCAACGATTTCGGTTACTTCGATTCCTACAGAATGGATAGTACGTATAGCAGACTCACGTCCGTTACCCGGTCCTTTCACGTATACTTTTACTTTTCTCAAGCCTAAATCGTATGCCACTTTTGCGCAATCCGATGCTGCCATCTGAGCGGCATAAGGCGTGTTCTTCTTAGAGCTGCGGAAGCCCATTTTACCTGCCGATGACCAGCTGATTACTTGTCCTTCGCTGTTAGTCATCGAAATGATAATGTTGTTGAATGAAGAGTGAACGTGGGCTTGCCCCATAGCATCCACTTTAACGTTTCTCTTTTTAGCTGCGACTGTCTTTTTTGCCATAAGTCAATTAATTATTTTGTAGCTTTTTTCTTGTTAGCAACAGTTTTCTTTCTACCCTTACGTGTGCGGGCGTTGTTTTTAGTTGATTGGCCTCTTACAGGCAAACCGATACGGTGACGGATGCCACGGTAACAACCGATATCCATCAAACGTTTGATATTCAATTGAACTTCAGAACGCAAGTCTCCTTCGACTTTATAGTTTGCACCGATAATTTCACGGATTTTACCTGCCTGTTCGTCATTCCAGTCTTTTACTTTAACATCTCTGTCAACTCCTGCTTCTGCCAGGATTTTGTTCGCTGTGCTACGACCGATACCAAAAATGTATGTAAGGGCTATTTCGCCTCTTTTATTTTGTGGTAAATCGACACCGACTATTCTTATTGCCATATTATATTGATAATTTTTGCAAAATTAATAATTTATCCCTGACGTTGTTTAAACTTAGGATTTTTTTTGTTAATAACGTACAAACGTCCTTTGCGTCTAACTATTTTACAGTCAGCCGAACGTTTCTTGATTGATGCTCTAACTTTCATATCTTCGTTTTTTTATTTGTATCTGAATGATATTCTACCTTTGGTCAAATCGTATGGAGACATTTCCACTCTTACCTTATCTCCGGGAAGGATTTTGATATAGTGCATACGCATCTTCCCCGAAATGTGTGCTGTTATCTCATGTCCGTTTTCTAATTCGACACGAAACATTGCATTCGATAATGCTTCTACGATTACTCCATCCTGTTCAATTGCCGATTGTTTAGCCATAAAACTCTTACTAATTAAATTGCGTTACTTCCTAATACAGATTCAATAAATTCAAATGTAGATAATATATCTGCTTCGCCTTGACGGATAGCTACCGTATGCTCGAAGTGAGCCGACGGTTTACGGTCTTTCGTCCGCACTGTCCATCCATCCGATTCGAATACGACATTCTTGCTTCCCATGTTTATCATAGGTTCGATGGCGATACACATTCCCTTCTTCAGGAGAGGGCCAACCCCGTGACGTCCATAATTAGGAACTTCCGGTTCTTCGTGCATCTTGCGGCCAATTCCATGCCCGACCAATTCACGTACAACTGAGTATCCCCTTTTCTCGCAATATGTCTGTACAGCCTCGCCTATATCGCCTACGCGATTGCCTTCGACTGCTTTTTCGATTCCTTTATACAAAGCTTCTTTTGTAGTTCTGAGCAGCTTCATCACGTCTTCGGCAACTTCTCCCACAGGGAAAGTGTAAGCCGAATCGCCACAGAATCCGTTTTTCTCGGTTCCACAATCTACCGATATAATATCTCCGTCTTTCAATTCATATTCCGAAGGAAATCCGTGCACAACATTTTCGTTCTGAGAAATACAGAGCGAGTATGGAAATCCGTTGTAACCGAGGAACGATGGTATCGCACCGTGGTCGCGGATAAACTCTTCTGCGATTTCATTCAAGCGAATTGTTTTTATACCCGGCTTGATGTGCTTGGCTAACTCGCCCAATGTCATTCCGACAAGGCGGTTTGCCTCACGCATCAATTCAATCTCTTCGTCTGTTTTCAGAAATATCATTTATAGCTCTTTATTAATATGCTGCTATTGAACCAGACCGTCCTTTAATTCTTCCTGTTTTCAGCAAACCGTCATAGTGCCTCATCAAGAGGTGACTTTCGATTTGTTGGAGCGTATCCAATACAACTCCCACCAAAATCAAGAGCGATGTACCTCCAAAGAATTGAGCAAACTCGCGGCTTACGCCTATCAGGCCTGCAAAAGCCGGCATGATGGCTACCAAGGCAAGGAACAATGAACCCGGAAGAGTGATACGAGACATTACGTTATCGATATACTCGGCCGTTTTCTTTCCCGGTTTGATGCCCGGAATAAATCCGTTATTACGCTTCAATTCGTCGGCCATTTGTACAGGGTTGATCGTAACCGCTGTATAGAGCCATGTGAAGGCTATAATCAGGAATGCAAATACTAAGTTGTACCAAATGCTGGTATGATCGGTAAATGCCTGAATGAAAGAACCGCCTCCGCCTTCGAACAGGCCTGCTACTGTAATAGGTATAAACATAATTGCCTGAGCAAAGATGATAGGCATCACATTGGCAGCATTCACCTTGAGAGGGATATACTGACGTGCTCCGCCATATTGTTTATTACCAACTACTCTTTTAGCATATTGCACTGGAATACGGCGTGTACCTTGTACAAGCAGGATTCCTCCGCAAATAATCAAAAGCAGGAATACGATTTCAACCAGGAACATGATCAAACCTCCGGCCTGATTTCCTAAACGGGCTGTAAATTCACCGATAAGGGCATGAGGCAGGCGGGCAATGATACCTACAAGGATGATGAACGATACTCCGTTTCCGATACCTTTGTCTGTAATACGTTCTCCTAACCAGAGGACAAACATACTACCTCCGGCCAAGATAATGGCTGATGGCAGGTAGAAGTCCCAGAATCCACCGGGAGCGGCTTCGCCTAATGCTCCGATAAGATAAGCAGGTCCTTGGAATAATAGTATTGCTACTGTCAGATAACGGGTGTATTGGTTCATTTTAGTACGTCCGCTTTCGCCTTCGCGCTGCAATTTCTGGAAGTAAGGTAATGCTATACCCAGCAACTGAATAACGATAGATGCTGTGATGTATGGCATGATACCCAACGCAAAAATAGAAGCATTGGCAAAAGCTCCTCCCGAGAACATATCGAGAAGTCCCAATAGACCACCCGAGGCTTTCGCCTGAAGGGCATCGAGGGCATCCGGATCGACTCCCGGAAGAACAACATGTACTCCGAAGCGATAGATCACTACGAAAAAGAAAGTAATGAGGAGTCTTTTGCGCAAATCCTCAATCTTCCATATATTTTCTATCGTTTTTACGAGTCCCATATTACTTTAATTTTGTTACGGTTCCACCTGCTGCTGTGATAGCTGCTTCTGCCGATTTTGAAAACGCGTGAGCTTCAACTTCAAGCTTAGCAGTCAATGTTCCGTTTCCAAGAATTTTCACTAAGTGTTTTTTAGCTACAAATCCGGCATCGATCAACGCTTGTAGGTCGATTTTTGTCAGATTAGAAGCTTCTGCCATACGTTGCAATACGTCCAAATTGATTGGTTTGTATTCGATTCGGTTGATGTTTTTGAAACCGAATTTAGGAAGGCGACGTTGGATTGGCATCTGACCACCTTCGAAACCGATTTTCTTAGAATAACCCGATCTCGATTTAGCTCCTTTGTGACCTCTTGTCGAAGTTCCACCCAAACCCGAACCCGGTCCGCGACCGATACGTTTTCTTGTTTTAGTAGAACCTGCTGCAGGTTTCAGATTAGATAAGTTCATATGCTATATTTTTTATTTCTTATACACTAAAGTTTATTACTCAACAATTGCAACGAGGTGCTTTACTTTGTTGATCATTCCTCTGATAGCAGGGTTGTCCGGATGTTCGATTACACGGTTCAACTTGCGAAGTCCGAGAGCGTCTAATGTCGCTTTTTGGTCTTTGGGGCAGTTGATTCTGCTTCTTACTTGTTTAACTTTTATTGTTGCCATAATTTAGAATGTTCTTTGCAGATTAACCTTTAAATACTTTTTCCAAAGACACACCTCTGTTTTGAGCAACAGTGTATGCATCTCTCAACTCACCAAGTGCCACCAAAGTAGCTTTCACAAGGTTGTGAGGGTTAGACGAACCTTTCGATTTTGCAATCACATCGGTGATACCAACGCTTTCGAGTACCGAACGCATCGCACCCCCTGCTTTTACTCCTGTACCGGGAGCAGCTGGTTTGATGAATACTTCCGAACCGCCGAATTTACCGATTTGTTCGTGAGGGATTGTTCCTTTCAATACGGGAACTTTTATCAGGTTCTTTTTAGCTGCTTCAACGCCTTTAGCAATGGCTGAAGTTACTTCGCCGGCTTTACCCAAGCCCCAACCTACGATTCCATCTTCGTTACCTACAACAACGATAGCGGCAAAGCTGAAACGACGTCCACCTTTTGTAGCTTTCGTTACACGGTTGATGGCAACTAATCTGTCTTTTAATTCGATATCGTTGGTTGATTTTACTCTATTTTCTGCCATTTCTATTAAAATTTAAGTCCTGCGTTACGGGCAGCATCTGCCAATTCTTTAACTCTACCATGATACAGGTATCCGTTACGGTCGAATACGACTGTTGTTACACCTGCTTCTTGAGCACTTTTAGCAACCATTTCACCTACTTTGGCGGCGATTTCTTTCTTAGGGGCCTTGTCGGTCATTTTAAGAGAAGATGCTGCTGCAAGTGTTTTTCCGCTCAGGTCGTCTATTACCTGTGCGTAGATTTGCTTATTGCTTCTGAATACTGTAAGACGAGGGCGCTCTGCTGTACCTGTGATACGGCCGCGTACTCTCGTTTTTATCTTAATTCTTCTATCTTGTTTTGTCTTTATTGCCATGATTAATTTCAGTTTATGAATTATTTACCTGCGGCTTTTCCAGACTTGCGGCGTATTTGTTCGCCTACGAAGCGTATACCTTTTCCTTTGTAAGGCTCAGGTTTACGGAACGAGCGAATTTTAGCGCAAACTTGGCCGATTAATTGCTTATCGCAAGATTCGAGAATGATAAGCGGGTTTTTGTTTCTCTCAGCTTTAGTTTCCAGAATGATTTCTTTCGGTAATTTCAAGAAAATCTGGTGTGTGTAACCGAGCGAAAGTTCGAGTACCTGTCCTTCGTTCGAAGCACGGTAACCAACCCCTACCAATTCTAATTCTTTGCGATATCCTTCAGAAACTCCAATCACCATGTTGTTGAGAAGCGATCTGTAAAGTCCGTGCATCGAACGGTTTTCTTTCGAATCGTCCGGACGGCTTACGGTAAGTTCTGCTCCTTCAACTTTAACTTCGATAGCAGGATTGATTTCTTGATTAAGTTCGCCTTTAGGACCTTTCACTGTTACTACATTACCGTTTTGGGTAATGGTAACGCCTGCAGGGATGCTTATCGGTAATTTTCCTATTCTTGACATAATTTGTTATCCTCCCTCTTAATTAATAAACATAACATAAAACTTCTCCGCCTACCTTCAGGTCGCGTGCTTCTTTGTCTGTCATTACACCTTTAGAGGTAGATAACACTGCTATGCCCAGTCCGTTGAGTACGCGGGGGATATCTTGGTATCCTGTGTACTTACGAAGACCTGGCTTAGAAACACGAATTAATTTCTTAATTGCGTTCACTTTGTTTACCGGATCGTACTTCAAGGCTATTTTGATGCTTCCTTGAGGTCCTTCGTCTACAAACTTATAGTTAAGTATGTAGCCTTTTTCTAAGAGAATTTTAGTAATCTCTTTTTTCAAATTCGACGCAGGTATCTCTACCACTCTGTGTTTCGCCATAATAGCATTGCGAACACGCGTCAAATAATCTGCTATTGGATCTGTCATAAAATAAATTAATTAAATTGATCCCGATTATCGGGACAATATTTAAAACTTTTGTGAATTATAGATTAAGAATGATGAATTATGTGTTTATAATTCACCATTCGTAATTTTATTCTTACCAGCTCGCCTTTTTCACTCCCGGGATCAAGCCTTTCGATGCCATTTCGCGGAATTGAATACGCGAAATTCCAAACTGGCGGATATATCCTTTCGGACGGCCAGTGATAGAGCAACGATTGTGCAAACGTACCGGAGAAGCGTTCTTTGGCAATGCTTGCAAAGCGTCGTAGTCTCCTTCTGCCTTGAGCTGAGCTCTTTTGGCAGCGTATTTAGCTACTAATTTTGCACGCTTTACCTCGCGAGCTTTCATTGATTCTTTTGCCATTCTTTAATTCTTTTTAGCGTTATCTTTAAACGGTAGTCCAAACTCTTTCAAAAGAGCATAGCCTTCTTCATCTGTTTGCGCAGAGGTCACAAAGGTAATATTCATTCCCAATATTTTGGTAATATTATCGATATTAATTTCGGGGAAGATGATTTGCTCTTCGATTCCGAGCGTATAGTTTCCTCTTCCGTCCAATTTGCTTTCGATACCTTTGAAGTCACGGATACGTGGCAATGCTACGCGAACGAGTCTTTCGAGGAACTCGTACATTTTGTCGTGACGTAGTGTAACCATCACGCCGATAGGCATTTTCTTACGCAACTTGAAGTTAGATATATCTTTCTTCGAGTAGGTTGCTACTGCTTTCTGACCTGTGATAGCGGTGAGTTCGTTGATGGCGGTTTCGATAATTTTTTTATCTGCAACAGCGATACCCAAACCTTGGTTCACAACGATTTTTTGCAAAACCGGAACCTGCATTGGCGATTTGTAGCCGAACTCTTTCATCAAAGAGGCTACAATACGCTCTCTATAATCTGTTTTGAGGGTTGTTGTACTTGCCATTATTTAATTTCCTCCCCTGTTGTTTTTACGTAACGTACTAATCTTCCTTCACTGTTTCTCTTGCGACCGATTTTCAACAGCTTGCCTGTTTTTGAATCTCTGATATTCAAAGCGAGGTTAGATATATGGATCGGTGCTTCTTTTTCTTCGAATCCTCCTTGAGGATTGTTGGCGCTTGGCTTCGCACTTTTCTTCATCATATTACGGCCTTCTACGATGGCACGTTGTGTTTTAATAAAGACTTTAAGTATACGGCCTGTAGCTCCCTTGTCTTTTCCTGCAAGGATTACTACTTCGTCGCCTTTTTTGACATGTAATTTGCTCATTACTTCTTCGTTTTATGGGATTAAAGCACTTCGGGTGCAAGTGAAACAATCTTCATGTTTGTAGCACGAAGTTCGCGGGCTACCGGTCCGAAGATACGGCTACCTCTCATTTCGCCTGCAGCATTGAGCAATACGCAAGCGTTGTCGTCGAAACGGATGTATGATCCGTCGGCACGGCGAACTTCTTTCTTGGTACGCACTACTACTGCTTTTGTTACAGCACCTTTTTTAATATCACTCGAAGGGATTACATTCTTGATAGCAACTACGATTACATCCCCTACAGACGCATAGCGTCTTTTTGTTCCGCCTAATACGCGGATACACAAGCATTCTCTTGCTCCGCTGTTGTCGGTTACGACTAATCTTGATTCTTGTTGTATCATAATTATTTAGCCCTTTCGATTATTTCTACTAATCTCCATCTCTTAGTTTTACTCAACGGACGAGTTTCCATGATACGTACTGTATCGCCTTGGTTGCACTCGTTCTTTTCGTCATGAGCGTGGTATTTTTTCGTTTTGTTCACGAATTTTCCGTAAATAGGGTGTTTCTCTTTCCATTTTACAGCAACGGTGATGGTTTTATCCATTTTGTTACTGAAAACGACCCCGATTCTTTCTTTTCTTAAATTTCTCGTTTCCATCAGCTTTTAAGATTATTTTTTAATACCTCTTTGGCGAAGTTCTGTAAGGAAACGTGCGATGTCGCGACGTTTCTTTTTGATATCGGCCGAACTATCCAACGGAGATACACTGTGGTTCAATTTCATTTGAGTGAGCGCGATTCTCTCGGCGTCCAGTCTTTCCAATAATTCTTTGTCAGACAATTCTCTTACTTCTGCTATTTTCATAACGATTCAGATTATTTTTGAGTTAAATCATAGTCACGACGCACAACGAACTTTGTTTTCACAGGGAGTTTTTGTGCTGCCAGACGTAATGCTTCCTTAGCTACTTCGAAAGAAACGCCTTCGATTTCGAATATTATACGGCCCGGGGTAACTGGTGCCACAAATCCTTCTGGCGAACCTTTACCCTTACCCATACGTACTTCGGCAGGTTTCTTAGTGATTGGCTTATCAGGGAAAATTCTAACCCAAACTTGTCCTTGACGCTGCATGTAACGAGTCACTGCAATACGGGCTGCTTCTATCTGGCGTCCTGTAATCCATTTAGAATCTAATGTTTTGATTCCGAATGAACCGAATGCCAATTGGTGTCCTCTTTGGGCTTCACCTTTCATGCGGCCTTTTTGCTGTCTTCTGAATTTTGTTTTCTTAGGTTGTAACATTTCTTCAAACGTTTAATGCTTATTTTCTCTTATTTCTCTTGGAACCTCCACGGTTGCCTCCTTCGCGGCGTTGTCCTCCGGAATTGTTATCCTTAGACGCTGCAAATGATGGCGAGAGGTCTTGCTTGCCGTAAACTTCTCCACGGCATATCCATACTTTGATTCCTATCAATCCTACTTTGGTCAAAGCTTCGGCATGAGCATAGTCGATATCGGCACGGAATGTGTGAAGTGGTGTACGTCCTTCTTTATACATTTCGGAACGTGCCATTTCAGCGCCATTCAAACGGCCTGATACTTGAATTTTGATACCTTCTGCTCCCATGCGCATAGTGGATGCGATAGCCATTTTCACGGCACGGCGGTAGGCGATTTTACCTTCCAACTGGCGTGCAATGTTGTTTGCTACGATTACGGCATCCATCTCCGGCTTTTTAACTTCGAAGATATTGATTTGGATATCTTTGTCAGTGATTTTTTTCAACTCTTCTTTCAGTTTGTCTACTTCTTGTCCGCCTTTACCGATGATGATACCGGGGCGTGCTGTACAAACGGTGATTGTAACGAGTTTCAATGTACGTTCAATGATAATGCGCGATACACTCGCTTTGGCAAGACGGGCATTAAGATATTTACGGATTTTGCTGTCTTCGAGAAGAGTGGCGCCGTAATTCTTACCTCCATACCAGTTAGAATCCCATCCACGGATGATTCCTAAACGATTTGCTATTGGATTTACTTTTTGTCCCATCTACCTATTAGTTTTGATTATCATTTTTTATTGTATCTACCTGAAGAGTTACGTGGTTGGAACGCTTACGGATACGGTATCCACGGCCTTGCGGCGCGGGACGCAAACGTTTAAGCATTGCTCCACCATCTACTTTTATCAATGAGATGTATAACTCTCCGCTTTCTGCTCTACGCTCATTCTTAGCTTCCCAGTTAGCGATAGCCGAACGCAATAGTTTTTCAACTCTTGCAGCGGCTTCTTTGTTTGAAAATTTCAATACACCGAGAGCTTTGAAAACTTCCATTCCACGAATCATGTCTACTACAAGGCGCATTTTTCGTGGTGAAGTAGGAACGTTATTCAACTTTGCCAAAGAGACAGCTTTGTTAGCTTCTTTTCTCTTTTCGGCTGTTAATCTTTTTCTAGCACCCATTTTTTTACTGTTTCTTTTTAATAATTATGTGGCTTCTGCTATGATTTATTTTTTCTTATTACCTCCATGACCACGGAAATTGCGGGTAAGTGAAAACTCGCCGAGTTTGTGACCTACCATATTCTCTGTAACATATACAGGGATGAATTTATTTCCGTTGTGCACAGCTATTGTGTGTCCTACGAAGTCTGGTGATATCATCGAAGCTCTTGCCCATGTCTTAACTACAGCTTTCTTTCCCGACTCATTCATAGCCAGGATTTTTTTCTCGAGCTTAACGTTAATATATGGACCTTTTTTTAATGAACGACTCATATTTATTCTTTAATTAATCAGGTTATTTCTTTCTTCTCTCAATTATATACTTAGACGAATGCTTTTTAGGAGCTCTTGTTTTGAGACCTTTAGCATACAAGCCTGTACGTGATCTTGGGTGACCTCCTGAAGCGCGACCTTCACCACCACCCATTGGGTGATCGACAGGGTTCATCACTACCCCACGGTTGTGAGGACGGCGGCCTAACCAGCGAGAGCGTCCGGCTTTTCCTGATTTTTCCAAAGCGTGATCTGAGTTGCCCACAGTTCCTATCGTTGCACGGCAAGTCGTTAGGATTTTGCGCATTTCGCCCGAAGGCATTTTAACAACTGCGTAAGTTCCTTCGCGTGATACCAACTGTGCGAATACACCTGCCGAGCGAACCATTTTGGCTCCTTGTCCCGGACGTAATTCCAGGTTGTGGATAACGGTACCCACAGGTATATTTGCCAATGGCAATGAGTTTCCTACTTCAGGTGCAGCTTCTGCTCCTGACATCACTGTCTGGCCTACTTCCAAGCCTTGTGGTGCAAGCATATATGCTTTTGCTCCATCAGCGTAATATAGCAATGCGATACGTGCCGAACGGTTCGGATCGTATTCGATTGATTTTACTGTTGCCGGAATGCCGTCTTTTGTTCTCTTGAAGTCGATAATTCTGTATTTTCTCTTGTGACCGCCACCGACATAACGTACTGTCATTTTACCGGTATTGTTACGACCACCTGATGCTTTTTTACCGACTACAAGCGATTTCTCTGGTACACGTGCAGTGATTTCTTCGAATGTACCAATAACCTTGTGTCTTTGCCCCGGTGTTGTGGGCTTTAATTTACGTACTGCCATTTTCTATTTAGATATTACTAAAAAAGTCTATTACTTCGCCCTCTTTCAAGGTTACGACTGCTTTCTTATAAGCACTTGTTTTTCCTGTTACAACGCCCGATTTAGTATAACGGCTTTTCTTCTTGCCCGAATAGTTCATCGTGTTAACAGATACGACTGTTACGTTATAAACTTCTTCTACCGCTTTCTTTATCTGAGCTTTGTTGGCATCAGGAGAAACGCGAAAACCGAAACGGTTAGGATACTTTTCAGTAATCGCCGTTTGTTTTTCTGTCAAAATTGGTTTCAATAGAATCATTTTTTATCCTCCTTATGCATTTAAAAGTTTATCGATAACTGCTACTGAAGATTCGGCCATAACGATACTTGCGCAGTTCATCAACGCGTAAGTGTTTATGTCCGAAGCGCTTATAACATTAACTTTTTGCAAGTTACGAGCCGACAAATATACGTTTTTATTTTGATCCGGCAAAACAAGAAGTACCTTTTTATCAGCTACTTGCAAATTCTTAGTAAGGGCTACGAAGTCTCTTGTTCTTGGTTTTTCGAAAGAAAGATCTTCGATAACGATAATCTGTCCGTCTTTCGCTTTATAAGCCAAGGCTGATTTACGAGCCAATACTTTTACTTTTTTATTCAACTTGAAGCCGTAGTCTCTTGGCTTAGGGCCAAATACGCGCGCACCACCTACCAAAACAGGAGAGTTGATATCACCACGACGGGCTCCACCTCCACCTTTTTGACGGATCAACTTGCGTGTACTACCCGACATTTCGCTTCTTTCTTTAGACTTGTGAGTACCTTGACGTTGGTTTGCCAAGTACTGTTTCACGTCTAACCAAAGAACGTGGTCGTTAGGCTCGATTCCATAAATAGCATCGTTCAACGCTACTTTCTTTCCGGTTTCTTTACCGTTTATATCTAATACACTAAGTTCCATTATTTCTCAATTATAACGATTGAACCTTTGCATCCAGGAACAGATCCTTTGATCAACAAAAGATTGTGTTCTGAGATTACTTTAATTATCTGAAGGTTTTGCACGGTAGTGCGCACATTACCCATTTGACCGGCCATGCGAGTTCCTTTGAATACTTTTGCAGGATACGAACATGCACCAATCGAACCCGGGTGACGGAGACGGTTGTGCTGACCTAATGTCGCCTGACCTACCCCACCAAAGTTGTGGCGTTTAACTACCCCTTGAAAACCTTTACCTTTAGAGGTTCCGACAACATCTACAAATTGTGTGTCGGCAAACAGGTCGACTGTAAGAACGTCTCCAAGTTTGCAATCTCCTAATCCTTTGAACTCGGCCAAGTGTCTTTGCGGTTTTACTCCTGCTTTTTTGAAGTGTCCGGCCAATGGCTTGGTAGTGTGTTTATCTTTCTTTTCGATAAAACCTACCTGAACAGCTTCGTAACCGTCAGTATCAACGGTTTTCACCTGAGTAACTACACAAGGACCTACTTCGATAACAGTGCATGGAATATTTTTTCCCTCAGCACTGAAAACGGATGTCATTCCGATTTTTTTTCCTAATAATCCTGGCATTTCTCTTTAATTTAAATTTAGTTTACGAGTTGACAAGTAGACCAGTTAACAAGTTTTATTCATATTCCTTCTGTCTACTTGTATACTTTGTTTACTTGTTTACTATTTATACTTTAATCTCAACTTCGACTCCACTTGGCAATTCAAGTTTCATCAATGCGTCTACTGTTTTAGCAGTTGAACTGTAAATGTCGATCAAACGCTTGTAAGAGTTCAATTCGAACTGCTCGCGCGATTTCTTATTTACGAAAGTTGAACGGTTCACAGTGAAGATACGTTTGTGAGTTGGCAACGGAATAGGTCCGCTTACTACAGCACCTGTAGCTTTCACTGTTTTTACGATTTTCTCAGCCGATTTATCAACCAGGCTGTAGTCGTAAGATTTCAGTTTAATTCTGATTTTTTGACTCATGTCTTTTTTTATTTGTTATTATTGTTATTATATAAGTTTAGGACGATGGTTAAGAGTCATTCGCTAACCACCGTCCTATTCTTTTATTTAATCAGTTCTACACGTCCTTTCACCTCGGTAAGCACTTGCTTAGCTATCGAAGAAGAAACTTCTTCGTAGTGGTCGAATGTCATTGCTGACGTTGCACGACCCGAAGTAATTGTACGCAATGATGTTACATAACCGAACATTTCTGCCAAAGGCACTTGCGCTTTCACGATACGTGCTCCCGAGCGGCTCGATTCCATACCTTCGACTTGTCCGCGACGTTTGTTCAAGTCAGAGATAACGTCTCCCATATTTTCTTCCGGAGTTACCACTTCAATTTTCATGATTGGTTCAAGAAGAACTGGACGCGCTTTCTCTGATGCACTACGGAATGCCAATTTGGCACAAAGCTCAAATGACAACTGGTCGGAGTCAACCGGGTGATACGATCCGTCGACTAATACCACTTTCAGTTTATCCAAAGCATATCCGGCAAGTACACCATTTTTCATGGCAACCGCGAATCCTTTTTGAACTGAAGGGATAAATTCTTTCGGAACGTTACCACCTTTTACTTCGTCAACGAATTGCAAGTCGCCTTCGAAATCAGGATCTGCAGGACCAACTTTAACGATGATATCGGCAAACTTACCACGACCTCCGGTTTGTTTCTTGTAAACTTCGCGAAGCTCGACAGTCTCGGTGATAGCCTCTTTATAAGCTACCTGCGGACGACCTTGGTTACATTCAACCTTGAACTCACGTTTCAAGCGGTCGATGATGATTTCCAAGTGAAGCTCACCCATACCTTCGATAACTGTTTGACCTGTTTCTTCGTCAGTATGTACACGGAAAGTCGGATCTTCTTCGGCCAATTTAGCCAAACCGTTCGCCAACTTGTCCATATCTTTTTGAGTTTGCGGTTCAACCGAGATACCGATTACCGGTTCAGGGAAATCCATAGACTCGAGTACAATCGGATGATTTTCGTCACAAAGTGTATCTCCTGTACGGATATCTTTGAAACCTACTCCGGCACCTATGTCACCACAACCGATAACATCTTTCGGGTTTTGCTTGCTCGAGTGCATCTGGAACAAACGCGAAATACGTTCTTTCTTGTCAGAACGTGGATTGTACACGTATGATCCGGCAGGAAGTTCTCCTGAATATACACGGAAGAAGCAAAGACGTCCTACGTAAGGGTCGGTTGCAATCTTAAATGCCAATGCACAAAGCGGCTCGTCCGGACTTGGGTGACGAACAACTACTTTGTCAGTACGTGGATCCGTACCTTCGATAGCTAATGTATCTATCGGGCTTGGAAGGAATTTACATACTGCATCCAAAAGTGGTTGCACACCTTTATTCTTGAACGAAGAACCACAAAGCATCGGGTTGATTTGCATGCTTAATGTACCTACGCGAAGTGCTGCAAGTATTTCGTCTTCGGTAATTGTTGAAGGATCATCGAAGAATTTCTCCATCAATGTTTCATCACATTCAGCAATTTTTTCCAACATTTTCTCGCGCCATTCTTCAGCTTCGGCTAACCATTCAGCAGGGATGTCGCCAAGCTCGTAGTCGGCACCCATTGTTTCGTCGTGCCAGTACATAGCTTTCATCTTCACAAGGTCGATGATTCCGGCGAATTTTTCTTCTGCTCCGATTGGAATCTGAACAGGACATGGGTTTGCTCCGAGAACTTCTTTGATCTGACGTACTACGTCGAAGAAGTTTGCTCCCGAACGGTCCATCTTGTTCACGTAACAAATACGTGGAACATTATATTTATCAGCTTGACGCCAAACTGTTTCCGACTGAGGCTCAACACCACCAACGGCACAGAATGTAGCGATAGCTCCATCGAGGATACGAAGTGAACGCTCTACCTCTACAGTAAAGTCAACGTGTCCCGGAGTATCGATCAAGTTGATTTTGAAAATTTCGTTATTATATTTCCATTGAGCAGTAGTAGCAGCCGATGTAATCGTGATACCGCGTTCTTGCTCTTGCTCCATCCAGTCCATAGTAGCCCCACCATCGTGCACCTCGCCAATCTTGTGTGTAAGACCGGTATAGAAGAGGATACGTTCCGATGTAGTAGTTTTACCGGCATCGATGTGAGCCATGATACCAATATTTCTCGTGTTTCTTAAGTTATCAATAACTTTAGCCATTTGTTATTTTCCTTCCTTCTTACTTGTTGTATATTAAAATCTGAAGTGAGCGAATGCACGGTTAGCTTCTGCCATTTTGTGCATATCTTCTTTACGTTTGAATGCTCCTCCCTGGTTGTTGAATGCGTCTACGATTTCAGCGGCCAATTTATCAGCCATCGTTTTACCACCTCTTTTGCGAGCATAGAGGATAAGATTTTTCATCGAAACGGATTCTTTTCTATCAGGTCGTATTTCCGTAGGAACTTGGAATGTGGCTCCACCTACACGGCGTGACTTCACTTCCACTTGAGGAGTTACATTATCTAATGCAGATTTCCAAATCTCTAATGCAGATTTTTCTTCATTCGCCAATTTCGACTTCACAGTCTCAAGGGCTGAATAGAAAATCGTAAATGCTGTGGTTTTTTTACCATCATACATTAAGTGGTTAACGAATTTCGTCACCTTTACATCACCGAAAACAGGATCCGGAAGGATCTGTCTCTTCTTTGGTTTTGCTTTTCTCATTTTTTACTTTAAAATTTTGTTTTTGTTTTTGGTTGCCAATTTTAGTCGTCTTCAACAAGTTTCCTCCGAAACCGTTTACTCAACCCGTATTTGCCTATCCAATAAACGTAAACCGTTGTTAAACTTTTGAATCTAAAAATTCGGTTATCGGGATAATGCTACGAAATTATTTTTTCTTAGCTCCTGCTGCTGCAGCTCCCGGTTTAGGACGTTTGGCTCCGTATTTAGAGCGACGTTGTGTACGGCCGTTTACACCGGCTGTATCCAATGTTCCACGTACGATATGGTAACGAACTCCCGGAAGGTCCTTTACACGACCGCCGCGTACCAACACGATTGAGTGCTCTTGCAAGTTATGTCCTTCTCCAGGAATATATGCATTCACTTCTTTTGTGTTTGTTAGTCGCACACGGGCAACTTTACGCATAGCCGAGTTAGGTTTTTTAGGAGTAGTCGTGTACACACGGATACAAACACCGCGACGTTGCGGACACGCATCCAAAGCACGTGATTTGCTCTTTTCAACCAAAACAGTACGTCCTTTTCTTACTAATTGTTGAATTGTAGGCATCTTGTTTTAATTCTTTTGTTCTTTTTTGAACGTTAGTTTTTTGTTAAATTTTCTTATTCCGAACAATGCGATAAAACCACCCATCACTAAGATTATCAGAAGATTATCTTTCGCGACAAGTCGTTTCAACCCATTATTTGGGCTGCAAATGTATGCATTATCAATGAGATAAGCAAATTTTTGATGTATTTTTTAAAGAATAAATCTCTACAATTAATTACTGCAGAGATTCATCCAATCAAAAGAAAGATATCCTAAAACTATTCTATACTGGAAGTGTTGTTTTTGTATGATAAAATAAACGCTCCCAACAAAAGCAAAACAGTCACAATATTGATACATACAAAGGCAAGTTCTCCCGACCATTCAATACCTACAACATATTTAAAATAAAGCGACATCAATGTATAGGAAAAGACAAACCAGAGTGCAAACAAGATACCTTTTAGGCGCTTCTGCTTAGCTTTACGAAGCGTTTGTTCATCGGACTTTCTCTTCTTTAATATGCTATATTCTGCCGCAGGATATAGTGCAAATATAAAAACCGGATAAAACAGCAGTCCAAATGCCAACACTAACCATCCTAGATGATATTTATATTGTCTGAAACTCTTTATCGCCTCTACTAATCCTATGACATATACCGCAACAAGGGTTCCAAGCATAAGGAATATAGTTGAACTTAAATGAAAATCGTATGGCATAATCTATATAAAATTAATTTCGTGGAAATTCATGACCGTTTGCTCGTTCAACACAAATAAAAACTGCGGAAAAACCAACCATAGCCTCACAAGCAAAGCCAATAGCTGAACATGTTATATCATTAAGCCAGTCACTCTCTATTTGCTTCATCATTTTGTTATACTCTCCTTGCACACAGCCATAAAATCCACCCGCAGCCTTTGGAGAAATATTTTCCTCCATATCCATTTTGTATAGCCGCCCCTCTTCTGTATAATTTAGTACTGCTATCTTATCATCTCCCACATAATGTTCTACAGAGAAATTACCATCTTTATCAAACTGTTGGACTAATTTAAAATCCATAGTATCATCGCTATAATCACTCGAAGCTGTTATTAAATAAGTAAATTCTCCTGATGCAGACTTTGTTGTCCTCTCTTGAGGTTTTATAAGAAAATTCACCCCTGTACCATTATAATCATGTACTGAGGTTTCCTGTTTAAGGACTAAACCTTCATTCACTTTCTCAGGTGGTGTGCTATTACTATTTTGCTCTGAGCACGATAATACTAAAAATGATAAAATAATAAATACAATTACTTTTTTCATAAATGTTTCAATTCAATGTTAAGTTTAAGAAATTAAAAAATAATTACAAATTTATACATACACAAAGTATTTTTCAAGCAGGAAATAGGTCGATATAGTTTTTTATAAAAAAGGGGTTCTGAAAATCAACTAATTAAACTTTAATCACATAGTTTTTTTGAACTAAAAAAAGCAAAAGTCATACGATTTTTAACCCACCTGCAACAAACATTTACCCAGAAAACACACTTTACTTAACATCATCTCTTCCTACAAAAAACTTTTTTAATAAAAAATTCAAACCCGATTAAACCTTTTCATCTTTTTGTAGTCTTATTGACCACATAAGTATGCAATTATAATTAACTAATGAGAATGAAGAAAGCCTCTCTAACCCTCTTTATTTTATTCATTACGAGTTGTTTGTTTGCCCAAAACAGCCAGAATATTACCATTAAGGGAAGCGTGTTGGATAACACGACGAAAGAAATTATCGAATCGGCCAGCGTACGTATCCTTAACGCGCGCGACAGCTCGTACGTAACAGGAACCGTGACCGATGAAAAAGGAAACTTTTCACTAACCATTCCGGGCAAAAGGTATATTGTCGAACTATCTTTTATGGGTTTCGACAGTCAGTATTTCAATGTCAGTCCGCGACAGAACAACGGAAACATAGGCCAGGTATACCTATCAGAAAGTAGCATCCTGTTACAGGAGGCTGTTGTAACCGCCAAAGCGGTGGAAATTCTGGTGAAAGGCGATACGGTAGAATACAACGCCGATTCGTATAAGACGCAGGAAAGCGCTGTAGTGGAGGATTTGATAAAGAAAATCCCGGGTGCGGAAGTCGATTCGGATGGAAAAATCACTATCAACGGAAAAGAAATATCGAAAATTCTGGTTGACGGGAAAGAGTTCTTCTCCGACGACCCGAAAGTTGCATCGAAGAATCTTCCGGCGAAAATGGTTGAGAAACTGCAAGTGCTCGACAAAAAGTCGGATATGGCACAGTTGACAGGATTCGACGACGGCGAAGAGGAAACGGTTATCAACCTGACCGTGAAGCCGGGAATGAAAGAAGGATTATTCGGGAATTTCCTTGGAGGATATGGCTCGCGCGGACGCTACGAAGGAAACGGAATGGTCAACTATATGCGAAACAGCACACAACTAACCGTTTTGGGAGGATTAAACAACACCAACAACGCCGGAGCCACCGACTTTGCCTCCAGCATGCGACAGGGAGGGCCTCCGCGAGGACTGACTTTCGGCAGCAATAACGGGGTAGCGACAACAAATAATATAGGCGTAAACTTTGCCACCGAAGTAAAAGATAAATTGAAAGTCAGCGGAGACGTGCGTTTCAACTCGATAGACAATGACGTAACATCGGATATGGAACGGGATTACGGAACTAATGACATGCGCGAACGGATGACCTCTTTGGCAAAAGGAAATAATAAGAGCCAAAGTTTCGGGACAAATTTCCGCTTCGAATGGAAACCCGACACACTCACACAAATTGTTTTCCGTCCGAGTTTCCAATACAACAAAAACAAAAACCGGCAATATGAAAAAGGTGAAACTTATTATGCCAGTGGAAAATCCGACCTGAGCTACACTGAGGATACAACTGCTTACTACTCGGATGCGGATGGCTGGAATACACGAGGCGACCTGATGCTCAGCCGAAGATTGAGTAATTCGGGACGAACGATTACTTTCCGTGTGGCAGGAGGATACAGCGAAACGAACAGTGATGCTTACAACTACTCGGACAATATTTACCACTTTGCCGATCTGCGCCCGGATTCGATACCGCCACTTCCTATCGACCAGAAATCGGTACAGGACGACAAAAGCTACAACTGGCGGGCATCGGTATCGTACGTGGAACCTTTGGGCAGAAACAACTTCCTTGAATTGCAATATACGGCACGAAATAATTATTCCGACGCAGACAAAAATGTATATTCCAACGACCTGTTGGATAATTACGGTATGCGCGTGGATAGCGTATCGAGGCGCATAGAGAATGATTTTACGCGGCACAATGTAACACTCAGCTTCCAGAGTATGCGCGAAAAATTCAATTACACCATCGGGCTGGGATTAGAACCGAACCGTACCAAGACCACCACCACCGATCCTGTTTCGGGTAAAACATCTTATAAACCGATCAATACAACCTTCTTTGCGCCACGTGCACGCTTCAACTATATGTGGAGCAAACGTAAAAACCTGCGCATCGACTATTATGGTTCGGCGAGCCAACCTTCGACGCGCCAGTTATTCGACGGGATATATTCCGACAATGGTAATAAGATAGAAATAGGTAATCCGAATCTTCGCCCTTCGTTCGAAAACAGACTGCATATCCGCTATCAGAACTTCAACCCGGAGCAAGGTTCTGCCTTTATGATATTTGCCCGCTTAACATACAAGATGAAAGATATTGTGAGCACTACTATCTGGGAAGAGAAAAACGGCACTCCCCTTGAAGTGGCTACGTACAAAAACGTTGACGGAAATATGAGTGCCAATGCACGGGTTATCTACAATACCCCGCTGCGCAACCGCAAATTTTCGTTCAACACCATGACTTTTGCCAGCTACTCGCGCACGAATAGCTTCGTCAGCCCGGGACAGGGCGTAGACGCGTTGAAAAATACGGCCAACAACTATCGTATACAGGAAAATGCAGGATTGCGTTTCACGTCCGATTTATTCGATTTCACCGTGCGCGGAAATATGAGTTATAATAAGGTGAAGAATAATGTATCGAATAACAACCGCAATGTATGGGATTATGGCGGTTATGCCGACTTCACGTTGCACCTGCCTTACAATTTCCATATCGACAGCGACCTGACTTACTCGGACAATTCGGGATATAATGATGGCTTCGATAAGAAAGAATGGCTTTGGAATGCATCTATTGCCAAAGATTTCCTGAAAGCCAAAAATGCAACCATCCGTGTCAAAATGTATGATATCCTTCAGGACCGAAGCAATGTCAGCTGGACATCTAACCAGAACTATACGCAAAGTACGCGGTACAATACCATCAACAGTTACGTAATGATTAATCTGGTATATCGCTTCCAAATATTTAAAGGAGGAGCCAAAATGGGAGATATGCAACCGCAGGGCGGCTTTGGCCCGGGCGGACACAGAGGTGGGCCTCCAAGATAAAAATTACCAACACTTACACATAGCAAAACGAAAGGGAAGGTATCCGCTTTAGAATAAGCAAGGTATCTTCTCCTTTTTTATACATCTTATAGCAATAAGAAAGGCGATGAAGATATACCCTCATCGCCTCTGCTATTTTCTTGTAGTTGGATTACTGATGTCCGACGATTTCCATCGTATCGGAAGCAATCATATATTCTTCGTCCGTAGGGACAACCAAGACCTTCACGCGGGCATCGTCGGCACTGATAACACCCTCTTCGCCGATAGCGGCATTATTTTTGGCGTCGTCGAGCTTGATACCCATAAATTCCATATCGGCACAAACAATCTCGCGCGAAATAGCATGGTTCTCGCCGATACCGCCCGTGAAGACAAGTATATCCACCCCTCCGAGGGCAGCAGCGTAAGAGCCTACATATTTCTTGATACGGTATTCGAACATATCGAATGCTAATTGTGCCCGCTCGTTGCCTGCGCGCATAGCCGCCTGCACCTCGCGCATATCGGACGAAACGCCCGATACACCGAGCATACCGCTATGCTTGTTTATCAGCGTATTGATAGCCTGCGTACCGATATTTTCTTTCTCCATAATAAAAGGTATAGCACCTGCGTCGACGTCTCCCGAACGGGTACCCATCAGCAAGCCTTCGACAGGAGTCATACCCATCGACGTGTCGATAGATTTTCCGTCTTTTATGGCTGCCAACGATCCTCCGTTGCCCAAGTGGCACGAGATAATCCGTTGCTCTTCGTACGGCACGCCGAGTATTTCGGCTGCACGGCGCGATACATAGCGGTGGCTCGTCCCGTGGAAACCGTAGCGACGGATAGCATATTTCTCATACAGCGAGTATGGTAATCCGTACATATAAGCTTTAGGCGGCATGGTCTGATGGAAGGCCGTATCGAATACGCCGACCTGCGGAACGTCGCCCATCAACTCTTTCACAGCATAGATACCGGCAAGATTGGGCGGATTATGCAACGGAGCGAGTTCGATACAAGCTTCCATTTCCTTTATCATCTCGTCGGTGATGAATACACTGCCGTTGAATTTTTCGCCGCCGTGCACTACGCGATGCCCTACGGCATCTATCTCGTCGAGCGATTTGATGCAGCCGTATTTTTCGCTGACCAATACACCTAATATATAGTCGATACCTGTCTGGTGCTCCAGTATTTCGCCTTCCAGCACGACTTTGTCGCCGTTCGGGAGCGGGAATTTAAGGAATGAGCCTTTCAGCCCTATTTTTTCGATACCTCCCTGCGCCAACACTTCTTTCGAAGCCATGTCGAAAAGCTTGTATTTGATAGAGGAGCTACCGCAATTCAATACTAATATCTTCATCGTTTTCTTAATCTAATTTGTTTGGACTGATTTTCTTACCTTGCTCATTGTAGATGTAGAATCCTCTACCTGTAGATTTTCCGTATTGTTTCGAACGGTACAACCTCCATAAGATAGGAGACGCTTTGTAGCGCTTGTCTCCGTAATCATGGAACATGTCTTCCATCAGCATAACGATTTTCTCTATCCCTACAATATCAGCCATCTCGAAGATACCGTAGCGCTGTCCGTATATGATTTTGAACTCCTTGTCGATGTCTTCCATGCGGGCAACATTCTCGAGCCACATCTGGCACGATTCGTTCAGCATGATAATCAGCAGGCGCATGCTTACCATACCGCTGCTTTCGTGCACTTCCACAGGAGTGTATTTTATCAGCTTGGCAAAAAGGTATATCTTTTCCAACACACTGTCTGCCGTAAAAGTGCTGCGAACAACCTCCAACAGGCGGGCATCGGTATGTGCAACAGGAAAATGCAGGCTCACGCAGCGCTCCTTATACTTCAGTTCCGCTGCCAGTTCGCTGATGATAACCGTCGTGGCATTGGTTGCGATGATGGCATCGGGAGAGAGCACTTTCTCGAGGTTGTGAAACACTTCTTTGCGGAGCTGTGTACTACGCTCTCCATTCGCTTCGTAACGGATACATTCGATAACGAAGTCGCAGTCGCGCAAATCGGAATAGTCCAACGTCCCTTTGATGCGTCCCATAGTAGCACGTTTCTCCGATTCGGTCAAACCCCAGTTCTCGATTTTGGTATCGAGTCCCTGTTCGATGTCTTTCAACGCTTCCTCTATCTTTTCCTTCGACACTTCGACAAAGGTAACTTCCATGCCCGAGAGCGCCGTCACGCTTACGATATTGCGCCCGTCGCGTCCGCAACCGACAACGCCGATTTTGGAGAACAAGCGGCTCTTCGTATTTTGCTTGCTAAACCCATAGCCTCCAATGGGCTCTTTTATTTCTGCCATAGTATAGTTATTATCTTATTTATTTTGCTTTTTTTGCTGCCTGAGCCTGATTGGCGGCAATGGCAACCAGGTTGTATATATCACTTACCGAGCATCCGCGCGAGAGGTCGTGTACCGGTGCGGCCATCCCTTGCAGGATAGGGCCTACCGCTTCGGCGCCTCCGAGGCGTTGAACGAGTTTGTAGGCAATATTGCCTACTTCGAGCGTAGGGAAAATGAGCACGTTGGCCTTTCCGGCTACGGGGCTACCCGGCGCTTTGCTGGATGCTATCGAAGCTACGAGGGCAGCATCGGCCTGCAATTCGCCATCGACACTCAATGTCGGGTCCAGTTGCTGCGCTACTTTGGTCGCTTCCACTACTTTGTCTACCATTTCGTGTTTAGCACTTCCTTTGGTCGAGAAGCTAAGCATAGCCACGCGCGGCTCTTCGCCGACGAGGGCACGTGCCGTATTGGCTGTTGCCACGGCTATTTCGCCCAACTGCGATGCCGTAGGGTTGGGTGTCACGGCGCAATCGGCAAAAAGTAGCAAGCCGTCTTTGCCATATTCTTTCGCCTGCGTAAACATCAGGAATGCACCCGATACTACGCTGATTCCCGGCGCTGTTTTAATAATTTGCAGGGCAGGACGCAATACGTCGCCCGTGGTATTTTGTGCTCCGGCTATTTCGCCGTCGGCGTCGCCGTTCTTTATCATCAAACATGCAATGTATAACGGATCGGAAGCCAATGTAGCGGCTTGCTCGATGGTCATACCTTTTGCCTTGCGCAGTTCGAAAAGCAGGTTGGTATATACATCTTTTTTGCTGTAAGTAGCCGGATCGACAATTTCTGCCTTGTCGAGATGGGTCAATTTAAAGTTAGCCGCTTTGGCACGAATTTCGGCAGGACTGCCTATGAGTATAATATCGGCAACTCCGTCGCCAATCAGCTGATCGGCAGCTTTCAGGGTTCTCTCTTCGGTGCCTTCGGGCAAGACAATACGTTGCCTGTCCGATTTAGCCCGCTCAATAATTTGTTTAAGTAAGTCCATTTGTATTTTGTTGTATTATAAGTTATTCGCAAAAGCCCCGTGTCGAAATTATCAGAGCTTTGATTTTGGATGTACAAATATACGAAATTGTAAGACAGAGTTTGCAAAACATAAAGGAAAATGCAAGGCAATCCTTACTAAAAGTGAAAAAGTGAACTCTCTTGCCCGCTTACATGTTTACTAAACAAAGGTCAACAAAAAACTATTACAATTATGGAAAAAGAAAGCTTATTAAAAATCACCGTTCTGCCGAACGGGCCACTCAAAGTAGAGGGCAAAGTCGAATTAACATTAGCCGACGGAAGTAAAAAAGAACGGGAAAATCCGTTTTTGTGTCGCTGTGGGGCATCGAAGAATAAACCGTTTTGCGACGGAACGCACGCAAAGATAGGGTTCAAAGATTAGGCTATTCAGCAATGAATCCTTTTTATTAGACATATAAGATTGATTGGTTGAAGCGGTCGAAAGGCCGCTTTTTTTGTGCAATTATTTCAGGGCAAGATATATTCATTTTCGCTGAAAAAGAGTTAGATTTGCTGTCCATGTCATATTATATATTATGAAAAGAGTCATTTTATTCCTGTCAATCATCATACCCATACTAACAAATGCACAAACATTTGAAGTGACCGGAACAATGAAAGATGACATTGGCGAGCCATTTACGGGGGCAACCGTCACCAATCTCCGCACAGAAAAGACAGCTGTTGTAGATGACATTGGCGAATTTTGTATCGAAGCCGAATCCGGCGATTCCCTGCAATTCTCCAATATCGGCTTTGTAACACAAAATATCGTTATCTGCGACACAACACGGCTCCATATTATTATGCAGGAAGCCGAGCAAGAATATCGTCCATTTTACGGAACCCTAAAGAAGATAAAAATAGTCGGTAACAACGTTATTACTCCGGAAGAACTTGCCAAAGACACTCCAAACTCAGGACTGGGCATCAGCAATATACCCAACGAAACAGCCATAGATGCAGAAAAAGCAAAGCCTGCCGAAAAGAAAAATCAATAATCAAAATTCACTTTTTTCCTTCCGTATGCAATTTGAGACGGAAGGATTCTATTTTTGTAAAATAGGCAACGATCGATCATGCTTAAATTGAATTAAATTATTATTGAAGATGAAAACCATATATAAAAATATCTTTTTATTAGCTATTATTGTTTGTTGTAATACTCTTTCTGCTCAAGAAAAGAGTGGGTTCCGAATAATAGAAGGAGAATGTAAAGTCGTCATAGATGCTCTCCGAAAAAATCAAGGTAATGATTCCATTGCTGTTGAAATTTTCAAAAAAGAATATCTTATTGACAAGATGTCTAATCCTCAAGAGCTATTTAACAAAAAATATACAGCAATAATTAACTATTTTGACTCAAAAGAAGGAAGAAAGTATCAATGTCGTCTAAAAGACACAAAGATAATTGATCCTATTTTATTGAGTAATTAATAATATGTGGCTCTAATATAGATTGTCTTGAATATCAAGACAATCTATATCTACAATAACCTATATTAATTCTTAAAATCCAGACCTCCATCCTTCACCCCGACGACAATCGGCGACGACTTGTCGACCGTTCCCGCCAATAGCTGCTTAGAAAGAGTATCCAAGACCGTACGCTGTATAACGCGTTTCACAGGACGTGCCCCGAACTCGGGATCGTAGCCCAATTCGGCTATCAGCTTCACGGCTTCGTCGGAGAATTCGAGCTGTACCCCATTCGATTTCAAGATTTTGACAACACCGTTCAACTGAATGCGTACAACCTGCTCGATGTCCGTTTCGGTCAAAGGTTCGAACATGATTATTTCGTCGATACGGTTCAGGAATTCGGGGCGGATAGTTGTTTTCAGCATATCCAACACCTCTGTTTTTGTTTTTTCGACAACCTCGTCGTGGTTTTCCTTCGTCATCAACGAGAAATTCTCGCGGATAACATTCGAACCCATATTGGAGGTCATAATAATAATCGTATTCTTGAAGTTGACTACCCTACCCTTGTTGTCCGTCAAACGCCCGTCATCCAATACCTGCAACAGGATATTGAATACATCAGGATGCGCCTTTTCGATTTCGTCGAACAGGACAACCGAATACGGCTTGCGGCGGATAGCCTCCGTCAGCTGGCCGCCCTCGTCATATCCCACATATCCCGGAGGCGCACCAATCAGGCGGGTAGCAGCAAATTTCTCCTGATACTCGCTCATATCGATACGCGTCATCATATTCTCGTCATCGAAGAGGAATTCGGCGAGCGCCTTTGCCAGTTCGGTTTTACCTACTCCTGTCGTTCCTAAGAAGATGAACGAACCGATAGGGCGTTTCGGGTCTTGCAAGCCTGCACGGCTCCGGCGGATAGCATTCGATATGGCTTCGATAGCCTCATCCTGCCCGATTACACGTTTATGCAATTCGGCTTCGAGGTTCAGGAGTTTATCTTTCTCGCTTTGCAGCATTTTATTCACAGGAATACCCGTCCAACGCGACACCACATCGGCAATGTCTACGGCGTCGACTTCCTCTTTTATCATAGCCGAACTTTCCTGCATCTCGCGAAGTTGCTTTTGCAGCTTCTCTATATCTTCCTCCAATGCCTTGATTTTTCCGTAACGGATTTCGGCTACCTTTCCGTAATCGCCTTCGCGTTCGGCTTTGTCCGCCTGAAATTTGGCATCTTCTATTTCTATCTTGTTTTGCTGTATCTTATTGACAACCTCTTTCTCGGATTGCCATTTGGCTTTCAACGCTTTTTCCTCTTCTTTGAGGTCGCTTATCTGCTTCGAAAGCTCTTCTTCTTTCGCCTTATTCTTTTCGCGTTTGATAGCTTCGCGTTCTATCTCCAATTGCGCAATACGGCGGCTCTTTTCGTCCAGTTCCTCAGGGACGGAATCGACTTCCATACGCAATTTGGCAGCCGCCTCGTCCATCAGGTCGATAGCCTTATCCGGCAAAAAACGGTCGGTAATGTAGCGCGACGAAAGTTGCACGGCCGCCACAATAGCTTCGTCCAAGATGCGGACCTTGTGGTGGTTTTCGTATTTCTCCTTCAACCCGCGAAGGATGGATATAGCGTCCGTTTCGCTCGGCTCGTCTACTATCACAATCTGGAAACGGCGTTCGAGGGCTTTATCTTTTTCGAAGTATTTCTGGTATTCATCCAATGTGGTCGCTCCTATCGAGCGTAATTCGCCGCGAGCCAAAGCAGGCTTGAGGATATTGGCGGCATCCATCGCGCCTTCGCCTTTTCCCGCACCGACAAGGGTATGAATCTCATCGATGAAGAGGATGATTTCCCCTTCGGACTTGGTCACTTCGTTGACAACGGATTTCAGGCGTTCTTCAAATTCGCCTTTATATTTTGCTCCAGCAACCAATGCACCCATATCGAGCGAATAAATCTGCTTGCTGCGCAGGTTTTCGGGAACGTCTCCGCGAACGATGCGGTGCGCCAGCCCTTCGGCAATAGCCGTCTTACCCGTACCGGGCTCACCTATCAGGATAGGATTGTTTTTTGTCCGGCGGCTAAGAATCTGCAGCACACGGCGAATTTCCTCGTCGCGCCCGATAACGGGGTCGAGTTTGCCGTCGCGTGCCCGTTGTGTCAGGTTGATAGCATATTTCTCGAGGGATTGATAAGTATCTTCCGCCGACTGGCTATCGACCTTATTTCCTTTACGCAACTCGTTTATAGCGGCTTGCAACTCCTTTTCCGACACGCCCGCATCTTTCAGCATGCGTGCAGCCGAACTCTTTCCGGCAAGGATAGCCAATAACAGGTGCTCGAGCGAAACATACTGGTCGCCCATCTTTTTGGAATAATCTATCGCTTTTTCCAAATCCTGATTACTCTCGCGGCTCAAATAAGGCTCTCCGCCCGAAACTTTGGGGTAAGCATCCAACTCCTTGCCGAGCAAACCGGTCAAGTAAGAAGGATTCGCTCCCAGCTTCTGAAAAAGGAAATTAACAACATTCTCGCCGGTCATTATCACCCCCATCAGGATGTGAGCCGGCTCGATAGATTGCTGTCCTTTTTCGCGTGTTATCTCAATAGCTTTCTGCAAAGCCTCCTGAGACTTAATAGTAAAATTATTGAAGTTCATATATTTAAAGTTTTATTTTACGTCTTTTAGTTAAACAATTTATCACGACATTCCGTTCAATTCTTCCAAAGAATTTGCCAAACAGGAATTTCTGACAGATTGGCATAGCTGTTGTTTTATACTGCCGCGCTTCTTTCAGAAGCTTGCCTTCGTTCATTTTGGCATTGCCCAAAACGAACCAAAAGGCCATTGCTTCGTTCCTTGTTGACCCGTCAATCCGGTTTGTCAACTGAATGAAATAAGGAATGCTTCGCATTCTGGAATTTCATTCTGCGCTGCCTGCACCGGACGGGTACCCCAACAGCGGAACTAATGCACGTCTTATTGCAATGCAACGAAAACACAAATAATAGAACATTCTTGAACTGCTGATTCACATGAATAATTATCTTTACACCTATATCTAAGAAAAAAACATCAATATGATAACCAAAATCCGCCGACTAAACCAGCAATTAGCCCAACCCCGCTTTACGACGCCTAAAGATGTTGTCAGCTGGATGGGAGCCATACAGGCGCAGGAATATAATATGGCTAAATGGGCTGTCGGCATCCGCTGCCCCTCTGCGCGTATCGAAGATATCAACCGGGCATTAGAGAAAGGCGAAATCATTCGCACACATATCCTGCGCCCCACATGGCACTATGTTGCCGCCGAAGATATACGCTGGATGGTGATGCTATCGGGTAAACGCATCATAGCCGGTATAGATTCGTGGTGGAAAGAGAGAGGCAAAACGCAGGATTTTTACCCGAAATATCACCGTATGCTGGAAAAGATACTCGAAGGGAAAAGCCTGAGCAAAGAGGAGGTAGCCCAAGAGTTTGTGAAAGCAGGCGTCGAGGCAGACGATCGTTTCACCTTCCGCATATTGACTGCAGGGGAAGCAGAAGGTATCGTTTGCAGCGGCGGCGAAAAGAACAAGAAGCACACTTACGCCTTGCTCGAGGAGCGCGTACCACCCACCCCCCAAATCACGAAAGAGGAGGCTTTGGCTAAATTAGCGACCAAATACTTCCAGAGCCATTCTCCGGCAACGATAACGGATTTTATCTGGTGGTCGGGGCTATCGATTACGGAAGCCAAACTCGCAACAAAGTTGATGGAAGACAAACTGATAACCGAAAAATACAATAATCAGGAGTACTATATACACGAGTCCTGTGCCCGCGAATTATCCCGCGACGGCAGTTTGCATTTGCTTCCTTCTTACGATGAATATCTGATCAGTTATAAAGACCGGACGGCCGCATTAAAATTGGAGCATCATCCGAAGGCTTTTACAAATTTCGGAATATTCTATCCGGTCATTATGCACAACGGCAAGATTGTAGGCAACTGGAAGAAAGTAAAAGCGAAAGGGAAAACAGCTATCGAAACGTCTTTCTTCGACAGTCAGGCAAAGGTCAATCAAAAACTTATCGACAAGGCCAAGGAGCAATACCTGCAATTTATCTCGTGATAAAAGCCGGTTTCTTTAGGAGGTATAAGTAATTGTCACTATTTTTGTTGTAAGTTTATCAATGTTTAGTTACGAGTTACTTCGTGCTTCGCACAGTTACAAGTTACAAGGGAAAGTAACCCGGGAAAAACACCGGGAATAAGTATACTTGTGTTACTTTTGGCGAAAAAGTGTTCTTTTAAAAGCTTGGTGAACTTGGTGTAGGATCTTCGTGTTCTTCGTGGTTAAATAATAAAAAAGTAACTGCATAAAAAAACGCAAAGTTTTTATATACTTTTTTCACATTAATCAACTCATAATAAACATAATAAGAACCCACAAAAGTAACAATAAGGTAACAAAAAAGTGACACATTTGTGGCTTTTCAGGGGGGGAGAACCGAGGCCGGTTTTTAAACCAAAAGAGATTTATAAAGTCTATATAATAAACAAAAGATATATTTATGGTGAAACGTTTACTTCTTATCAGCAACTCTACCAATCCGGGAGAGGCTTATCTGGATTACCCGAAAAATAATATCAAGGATTTTTTAGGTGAAAAACCGCTTAAAATCGTATTTATACCCTATGCTGCCGTTACTTTTTCGTACGACGAATACGAGCGGAAAGTGAACGAACGCTTCGAAGATATCAACCATCGCGTGACAAGCATCCATCATTACGACGATCCCGTTCAGGCGATACAAGAGGCCGAAGCAATAGTAGTAGGCGGAGGAAATACATGGAAGCTCGTACGGATGGTGCACGACAATAAGCTGATGAAGGTAATACGCGAAAGGGTGTTAGCCGGAGTGCCTTATGTGGGATGGAGCGCCGGTTCGAACCTGGCATGCCCTACGCTGCGCACTACTAACGATATGCCTATTATTGATCCTACATCGTTCGATACGTTAAACCTTGTTCCGTTCCAGATAAATCCGCACTATCTCGACGATCATCCAAGCAATCACGGAGGAGAAACACGCGAGATGCGCATTGCCGAATTTATAGCCGAAAACAGGGATGTATATGTGGTAGGACTGCGCGAAGCAACCATGTTGCAGGTGGAGGGACGGACAATGAAACTGATAGGAAACCGCCCTGCACGCATTTTCCACCATGCTAAACAAACGCTGGAACTTACCAGCAATGACAATTTCGACTTTTTATTATCATAAACCGAAAACTACAAACCTGATGAGATTAAAACTACTATTTATATTTGTCCTTGCATCCCTCACGGGAGCATACGCACAAAGCGCCCGCACCATCCTCGACAATGCGTCGGCCACTTATAGCAAGGTAGGCGGCATCACCGCGAGCTTCACGTTAGACATGAAAGATACCGCATCGGGCAATGTCTACAGTTCGGATGGTACTATCAAGATGAAAGGGGACAGATTCTGCCTCGACATACCCGAAATGACCACCTGGTACGATGGCAAAACACAGTGGGTGTATGTGAAAGGAACCGACGAGGTCAACATCACCGAGCCTACAGGGGAGGAATTGCAGGGACTAAGCCCGTCGTCTATTTTCAGCATCTATAAGACAGGGTTTAATCTGATATATAAAGGACAAAAGACCGAGCGGGGCGCATCGGTTCTCGAAGTGGAAATGACGCCGCTTGCCAAAAATGACAATTTGCAGAAGATAATCGTACAAGTCAACAAGGCTACCAATTTGTTCTCCAAGATTGTCGTTTACGACACTTCGGGATACGAGAACACACTGATAATCAGCAAAATTCAATCGGGAGTCAGCTTGCCGGATAATACATTCTCATTTGATGAAGCAGCTTATCCCGATGCCGAAATCGTCGATTTGCGCTGATATAGACGAAGATTATGCGAGATAGAAAATAACTACTGCTTTTTCTTTGATTGAACCCGAATCGGATGTAATTTTGTACCGCATTAAGTTTTATAAATAAAAACAGGAATATTGTTATGAACGAAAAAGTATGCTGCCTGATAATAGGCTCTGGACCTGCCGGTTACACTGCAGCCATTTATGCATCCCGTGCTAATCTGAACCCCGTATTATACGAAGGTATTCAGCCCGGAGGGCAATTGACTACAACGACCGACATCGAAAACTTCCCGGGTTATCCCGATGGCGTTACGGGAACAGAGTTGATGGAAAACCTGAAAAAACAGGCAACCCGCTTTGGTGCGGACATCCGCACAGGAACGGTTACGGCTGCCGATCTGAAATCGACGCCCAAGAGAATAACAATAGACGGCGAAAAGGTCGTAGAAGCCGATACTGTCATCATATCGACAGGTGCAAGCGCTAAATATCTGGGACTTCCTGACGAAACAAAATATGCCGGAATGGGTGTATCGGCGTGCGCAACATGCGACGGATTCTTCTACCGCAAAAAGGTGGTGGCTGTAGTAGGTGGCGGCGATACTGCCTGCGAAGAGGCTATTTATCTGGCCAATCTGGCAAGCAAAGTATATATGATTGTACGCAAGCCGTTTCTGCGCGCCTCTAAGGTGATGCAAGACCGCGTAATGACAAATGAGAAGATAGAAGTGCTGTTCGAGTGCAATACGCTCGGGCTGTTCGGCGAAAATGGTGTAGAAGGGGCGCATCTGGTAAGACGTCAGGGTGAAGCGGATGAAGAAAAATTCGACATCGCTATCGATGGCTTTTTCCTCGCTATCGGTCACCAACCTAACACAGGTGTATTCAGCGAGCAACTCGAATTGGACGAGGTAGGTTACATCAAAACTATCCCGGGAACTCCCAAGACAAATATCGAAGGGGTTTTTGCCGCAGGAGACGTAGCCGACCCTGTTTACCGTCAAGCTATTACAGCAGCCGGAACGG
This sequence comes from Dysgonomonas sp. 25, assembly GCF_010501075.1. Taxonomy (GTDB): domain Bacteria; phylum Bacteroidota; class Bacteroidia; order Bacteroidales; family Dysgonomonadaceae; genus Dysgonomonas. The sequence continues at coordinate 34,055 of NZ_QVMN01000008.1, read as the reverse complement.
GTTGTCAGGCAGCTATCGAGGTAGAACGATACCTTCTGGAAAGAAAGTAATTATAATAGAATAGAAAGGAAATTAAAGAAGAACGCAAACAGAAAGAGGTTATCCGAATGGATAACCTCTTTCACTTTTTCTTATCAGGTAGAGAAGTCTTATTTCAGGTTTTCAACCACATCAGCCGTAGGCGCGTTCTTCTTCACAGACTCGATACCTTTTTCGCGAGACGATTCGCTTTCATACATTTCGCTCGTTCCTATTATTTGCCCGTTAGACGCTTTCAAGTTAAAATACGGCTTTCCGTTACTAGAAACTTTACGGTCATATCTAGCATCATCCGTAGCATTTCTCTTTACCGAGTTCACTCCGTTGATACATGAATCCTTAGCTGTATAGCCTTCGCTGGAAAGGATTACTTGTCCATTAGATGCTTTCAGATTGAACTGAAATTCGCCATTCTTTCTTTTTGTAATTTCAAATTTACCCATGTCGTTATATATTTATAGTTCTAAGCTTTGTGTCTATAACATGTTCTACAATATTTTGTTCGTCAAAAAAAGGTTTGATAAAGATTATTAACTTAATATAGAGAACAAAGTCCGAAGATAATCATTTTCTACATAGTAGGAAAACAAATAAGAGGGTTTTGACTTCTTTTATCAAAAAAAACTTATCAATATTCTTAAATATCAATACCTTTAACCCTCATTTTATACGCTATGTCACAAGAAGGATACAACGAAGAAGGATTCGATACCCGCATCATCAACAACCGTTTTGCGAAACCCGATGTACACGGAGCTATCGGCATGCCCGTATACCGAAACGCGGCATTCGAATTCCCGAGCGCCGAGAGTATTGCCGCAGCCTTTCAGTATCAGGAGGATTCGCCTTCGCACACCTATACCCGCATTACCAATCCCACTGTCGAGAATCTGGAACAAAAGATAAAAACAGCTTCGGGAGCGCAACAGGTGCAGGCGTTGGCCTCGGGTATGGCTGCGATAACCAACACCTTTATGTGTCTGGCTTCGGCCGGGGCAAATATCGTCACCTCACCTCACCTTTTCGGCAACACGTTTTCCTTTCTCAAGTTCACGTTAGCCGAATTTGGCGTCGAAACAAGGTTTGTCGACACCAACAATCCGGAAGCGGTAGCAGCTGCCACAGACGATAATACGTGCGCTTTCTTCTGCGAATTGATAACCAACCCGCATATGGAAATCGCCGATTTAGAAGCTATCGCGAAGATAATGCATATCCGCCGCATCCCTGTCGTTGTAGACACGACCGTTATCCCTTGGTGCGGATTCGATGCCGCGAAATGGGGCGTCGATATAGAAGTCGTTTCTACCACTAAATACGTTTCGGGAGGAGCAACCTCTATCGGAGGGGCTATCCTTGATTACGGCACATTCGACTGGTCGGCACACAGGCGATTAGGTAAAGTCAAACCTACGGCCGGCATGTCTGCCTTTTCCTTCAAACTGAAACGCGAAATCACCCGCAACATGGGTGCAGCCATAGACCCCGAAGCGGCATCGTTGCAAGCGTTGGGGATGGAGACATTGAAGCTGCGGTTCGAGCAGGCTTCGCAATCAGCTTACGAACTGGCGTCTTTCCTCGGGCAGCAATCGCGGGTTACGAAAGTGAATTATACCAAGTTGGACAGTTCGCCTTATAAGGCTTTGTCGGATAAGTTTGTCACGGGTAATCCGGGAGCAATGCTGACATTCAACCTCGAATCTAAAGCCGCTTGCTATAGATTCATCGACGAGTTGCAGGTTATCCGCAGGGCAACAAACCTGTTCGACAACAAGTCATTGATCATCCACCCCGAATCGACTATCTACGGCACGTTTTCGCCCGAGATGAAAGCAGTTATGGGTATAGAAGACAGTTTGTTACGTCTGTCGGTAGGATTGGAGGATGTCGGTGATTTGAAAGCGGATATCGTCCGGGCTTTATTATCTCTGGGATAAGGGAGATTTTTTACATTAATTGTCTCTGAACTTTTCGCTTACAACAAAAAAAATAGTACCTTTGAAGTCCTAAATTAGATAACAAAACATATCTTACCGTAAATTAATTGACTGAAATGAAGATAATGGTTATAAACGGACCAAACCTGAACCTGCTCGGAAAAAGGGAGCCGGCTGTTTATGGGCATTCATCTTTCGGCGATTATTTTGTCCGGCTACAAGAGATGTTCCCCTTAGGTGAACTATCCTATTTCCAATCCAATCACGAAGGGGATATTATCGATAAATTGCACGAAACAGGATTCGATTATGATGGCATCGTCCTCAATGCCGGAGCTTATACGCATACTTCAATAGCGATATTGGATGCAATCAAAGCGATAGCTACGCCGGTGGTTGAAGTTCATATATCGAATATACACTCCCGCGAAGAGTTCCGCCACCAATCGCTTATCGCTCCTGCCTGTGTGGGATCGATTGCAGGCTTCGGGCTCGATTCGTACCGTTTGGCGGTAGACTATCTGCTAAACAAAACAGTTGATAAATAAAAGAAATTTAGATACATACAATTAAACTAAGATTACATTTATGATTCAGAAAAAAACGAAAATCGTAGCTACGATTTCAGACATGCGTTGCGAAGTTGACTTCATCAAGTCGTTGTATGAAGAAGGAATTAACGTGGTGAGAATGAACTCTGCACATATGACAGAAGAAGGCTTTGTGAAAGTCATCAACAATGTGCGTGCAGTGTCTAAAAATATCGGTATCATCATGGATACCAAAGGCCCTGAAATCCGTACGACTGCAACTGCTGACGGAAACAAGATTCAGGTGAAAATCGGTGATAAGCTGAAAGTAATCGGCGACATCAACGTGCTATCTACACCTGAACAGGTATCTGTTTCGTATCCGAGCATCGTTGCCGATGTTCCGGTAGGGTATGTATTGCTTATCGACGATGGCGAAACGGCATTGAAAGTTGTTGAGAAAACAGCTGACTACCTGCTTTGCGAAGTGCAAAACGATGGTACTATCGGTAGCCGCAAGAGCGTAAATATCCCGGGAGTAAGCGTGAATTTGCCTTCTATCACCGAAAAGGATAAACGTTCTATCGAAATCGCTATCAAATATGGCGCTGACTTTATCGCTCACTCATTCGTACGTCACAAAGGCGACGTGTTGGATGTGCAGAAGATATTGGACGAGCACAACAGCGACATCAAGATTATCGCTAAAATCGAAAACCAAGAAGGTGTTGATAACATCGACGAAATATACGAATACGCTTACGGCGTGATGGTTGCCCGTGGTGACCTGGGTATCGAAGTTCCACAGGAAAATATCCCGGGAATCCAACGTTTGCTTATCCGTAAGGCTGTTGAATACAAAAAACCGGTTATCGTTGCTACACAAATGTTGCACACCATGATCGAAAATCCACGCCCTACACGCGCCGAGGTTGCCGATATCGCAAATGCGGTTTACTACGGTACTGATGCTGTGATGTTGAGTGGTGAAACTGCTTATGGTAAATATCCTGTCGAAGCTGTTCGCACAATGGCTCAGGTAGCTAAAGCGGCTGAGGTTTCTAAATTGTTGGAAAACGTGATTCCTGTTCCTTTCAAAGACAGCGAATATGATACAACTTCATTCCTTGCTAAACAAGCGGTTAAGTCTTGTAGCCAATTGGGCGTTACTGCTATCATCACCGACAGCGTAACAGGCCGCACAGCGCGCACATTGGCGGCATTCCGCAGCAAGAGCCCTGTATATGCTATCTGTAGCAAAGAAGAAGTTGCACGCCAACTATCGGTATGCTACGGTATCGCTGCCGAATATCAAGAGTTTACTGGTTACACAACCAACAAGCACAAAGCATATTTCCTGAAAGCATTGGACAGATTGACAAAGAGCGGACATATCAAGAAAGAAGATATGGTAGCTTACCTGAGCGGAAGCTTCGCGAAAGGCGGAGGTACTTCGTTCCTCGAAATCAACAATGCCGGACAAGTGCTCGAAGCTGGTGACAACTACGGTGTGCCTGTAGAATAAAAAGGACTTATTTAGTTTAGATAGTAAAAGCATCCTCTTTGGAGGGTGCTTTTTATTTTAGAAAAACATGCTAAATAGGTTGTATTTCTCGCAAAAAGGCCTTTTCTTTGTAATCGTAAGTAATTTCAACATGCAAGAAAAACAGACCATTTTTTTACTTAACTTCTGCCTTATCAATATGTTCATTGGTGAGATAATGAGCACACACACACACACACACACACACGTAATATAACGTTTTCTTGGGATTTATCCAAGTTTTCAGATAAGAATTTTAGAAAAAAAAGTTACTTCGCCCTACGGGCAGTTACTTCGTGCTTCGCACAGTTACGAGTTACAAGAGATAACTTACGAACTGCTGCATGGCTTTGCCCCTACTCGTCACTTGTCACTTGTCACTCGTCTACTAAAAAATATGCTTGTGTTAATGTCAGGGGTATTTCCGGCTGCGACAGCCGTACCTACCTCCCCCCAGCCCCCTCCANTTCGCACAGTTACGAGTTACAAGAGATAACTTACGAACTGCTGCATGGCTTTGCCCCTACTCGTCACTTGTAACTTGTAACTCGTTTACTAAAAAATATGCTTGTGTTAATATCAGGGGTATTCCCGGCTGCGACAGCCGTACCTACCTCCCCCCAGCCCCCTCCAAAAGAGGGGGAGCGAGGGGCTGTCTTTCAGTCAGCAGTTATCAGTCAACAGTTAACAATAGAACTTCTGTAGGGGCGCACCTGCGTGTGCGCCCGCAAACCGATATATCGGGCAGACACATAGGTCTGCCCCTACACCCTGATGACAAGAGATCCCTCGTGTCCACCCGGGATGACAATAAAGCTAACAGCTATCAATCAACGGCTAAAAGCTATATATCAGTACATTATCTCATTATCATATTTACTAATCATTTTTTTTTATGAAAAGAACAATCTTGACACAGGCTATGATTATATTAGCCTTTTCATTGACAACGATCAGCCTGCATGGACAGGTAACTATTGGAAGCGACCAAGCACCCAACAAGGGAGCACTACTCGACCTCACCGAAGGGGCTAATACAACTAAAGGACTGGGCTTGCCACGGGTGAAATTGACAAAAATAGATGACATCACCAATGGCGATATCACAGGCGTGACAGCAGCAAATGCTGATGAACATGTCGGCCTATTAGTGTACAATACGAATCAATGCCTCCCCGGTGGAGATATTGGCTTGCACGTTTGGGATGGAGACAAATGGCAGCAAATTGGAGGAAACAACTCGGCTGTGTATGAAGTTAAGGATTCACGGGACAATGAAATATATTTAGCTCGCAATTTTGGTAATGCAGGAGATTGGCTCTTAGAGAATGTACGATATGAAGATCCTTCATTTACTGTGAGTGTAAATGGCGAATCAGCAACTGCACAATCATATTTGTATCCTTCGGGCAATTCAAGCAATACTTACGGCAACCCTCCTGCAACATGGACTAAACAGGAAGGGCTACTCTACACTTACTCGGCTGCCACCAAAGGAGTGCAGGATGCCGTTGTCGAGGACCAAGGTCAAGGAGAAGTAAAGGAAGGTCCTACTTTCTATATACAAGGCGTTTGCCCTGCCGATTGGCATATCCCTTCCGACAAGGAGTGGAATGAACTGGAAGAAGAAATTTACAACCACCCCGAAAAGTATAGTTTCTATAGTGGAAGTAGTGAGTTTACCCCTGCAACATGGAATGCGACATCTCCTGATTGGAATACATTCAAAGGTGGAAGAGGCTCTACCGATTCCAAAAAGGGGCATGGCTATGCTATGCGTTCCTCCTGCTATGTTGATAATTCGGGTGGCCATTGGTCAAAAGAAAACCGTGGCTATACAGCCAAACGCGGAGGCTTCGACGCTTTGATGGTAGGACATGGGTCAAGAGGAGGTATATCAAATTATCGCTACACAGGAGGATTCTGGACTTCAAGTGTTTGGTCTATGAGCAATCATGCATACCATAGGTGGATAACTTATAATGGTGGTGAACAACTGGTCCAAAGACAAGTATGGGGCTTCAGTTGGTTGTTCTCCGTCCGTTGCAAAAAAGATTAGCGCGAATCAATTAGCAGATATCAAATAATTTATCTATACAGGGAAGCAGTCCGCAAGAGTTGTTTCCCTGCGCTCTTTAACTCTACTACTAAAAAAATGACAAATAAAAAAACACTGTAGTGCGTCAAATATGTAAAGTTTGTAAAGTTTTTGCTAATGGCTAAAGAAATGATTTTATCGGACAGTCCATTCAACCGAAATGTCACTATATTTGTTTTATAGGATTAAAGGTATAATTAACTAAAGATTCATTTATTATGGCAAAAATAGCAACCAAGCTGACCGACCTGATAGGCAACACACCCCTGTTGGAGTTGTCGAATTATCAGAAAAAGCACCATGTGCAAGCGCATTTAATAGCTAAATTAGAGTATTTCAACCCTGCCTCGAGCGTCAAAGACCGCATTGCCGCGGCCATGATAGAGGATGCGGAGAAAAAAGGTGCATTGAATCAGGACACCGAAATCATAGAGCCTACCAGCGGCAACACCGGCATCGGGCTGGCTTGGGTAGCAGCATCGAAGGGATATAAACTAACGCTGACAATGCCCGAAACGATGAGCATCGAGCGCCGCAACCTACTCAAAGCATTGGGCGCGAATATCGTGCTTACGCCCGGAGCGGAAGGCATGAAAGGTGCCATCGCCAAAGCCGAAGAGTTGCAGAAAACAAATCCGAACGCTATCATATTGCAGCAGTTCACCAATCCGGCCAATCCGGCTATCCATAAAAAAATAACAGCCGAAGAAATCTGGCGGGATATGGATGGAAATGTGGATGTATTCGTGGCAGGGGTAGGAACAGGCGGCACGATAAGCGGCGTTGGCGAGTTTCTGAAAAAGCATAAGCCGGAAGTAAAAATCGTAGCTGTAGAGCCCAAAGAATCGCCTGTATTGTCGGGAGGAAACGCTGGGCCACACAAGATTCAAGGCATAGGGGCAGGTTTTGTCCCGGTGAACTACGATGCTGCTGTGGTAGATACTGTTGTGCGAGTGAAAGGCGACGATGCCATCCGCACCAGCCGCGAATTAGCGCGCTGCGAAGGGCTATTGGTCGGCATATCATCGGGAGCAGCCGTCTATGCAGCTGCTGAATTGGCAAAGATGCCGGAGTATAACGGCAAAAACATTGTTGTACTATTGCCCGACACCGGCGAACGGTATCTTTCGACCGCCCTCTATGCTTTCGAGGATTATCCGCTATGATTGGGCTGAGAATGTTAAAATATTTCTTTTTGCTTCGTTTGAAGTATATTTTTTCGTCCTGTCTTCTGTACACATTGATATTATCTATCGCTCATAAGTAACCACCGAAAGCGACTAAACAAACAGTTCTTTGACAAAATGCTATAATAAACGAAAAAATAATCGCAAAAATATTTGTATGTTATAAAACATATTTTTATCTTTGTAATGTGAATTAAGACAAGAGCAGAGAATACCATGAAACCACATAGGGATTCTCTGTCTTTTTTTATTAGGTTAAAGGTTATAAATAAAGATTGTTTAATTAAAAACAAATTGGTTATGAAACGTTTATTAGTACTTACATTATGTGTTGTGGCTTTTGCCGCTAAATCATTTGCCGGTCAAGGCGTAGTTGTCGAAAAACTGAACGACAAAAAAACATTTAATCGCGTAGCACGTTATCTGTCAGTTGACTCTGATCAGTCTCAGGACTTGAAATATGTATTCAACCTTGCAGACAAACGATACAAAGAAGCTATCAAAGGTGGTGCATCAGAAGAAGAGGCAGCAACAAAGGCTATGAACTTTACGCTTGCTAACTCGAAAGTAGTATTATCAAAAGAACAATACAGCAAACTCCTTCAAGTAATCAATACAACAGTATTTCATCATGAAGCATCAAATCTTTTGGCTCAGAACCGCTAATCACTTAGCTTACTATAACATACAAGGCTGTTTCACATATGCATGAGACAGCCTTGATTGTTTTTATCAATTACCTGTGACGAAGCTTGCCAACAGCAGGATGTTCAGGAAAGTCACGATAGCCGCAATAATATACAGCATCCATTTGGTAAATGGGCGGTTGGCATACTTACCCATCACTTTTTCGGATGAAGTGAGGCGAACCTGAACAAAGACCGTGACAGGCAGCTGCATACTCAGTATGGCCTGCGATATAATAAGCCCCATAAACGGATTGTCGATGACAAAGATGATAAGCAACGCAACACCCAAAGAGATAGCGACGCCTGTGCGGGAATGAATATCCTTGATATTATACGGCTCGTTGTACATCCCTGCGAATATCGATCCGGCAGCAATACCCGATGTCATAGTCGACGAGATGCCGGCAAACAATAAAGCCAAAGCAAATACCACTCCTGCATTCGTCCCGAGTAACGGATCGAGCAACGATTTAGCCTGTTGCAGATCATCCACATGAACTCCTTGCTTGAAGAAAGTGGCAGCAGCCAGAAGAATCATCGCGCTATTGATTGCCCACCCGATAAGCATAGAGAAGAAAGTATCGAAAAACTCATACTTCATCTGCTTCTCCATCACCTTTTCGTCCTCCAGATTCCATTGGCGGCTCTGGATAACTTCGGAATGCAGAAAGAGGTTGTGAGGCATCACAACTGCACCGAGCACACTCATGATAAGCAACATACTACCTTGAGGGATAGAAGGCGTCACCCAAGCTTTAACGGCAGCACCCCACTCTATATCTATCAGGAATAGCTCGTAGATGAACGACAATCCTATCAGCGAAACGAATGCAATAATATAGCGCTCTATCTTCTTGTAGGAGTTCGAGAACATCATCACAAAGACGAAGATGGTAACGAGAATAGCGCCTATCTTGATAGGGATACCGAAAAGCATCTCCAAGGCGATGGCTCCCCCGAGTATTTCGGCGAGGGATGTCGAAATAGATGCCCCGATAGCCGACCAAAGAACAACCTTCGATCCGGTCTTGGGCAGGTACCTGGTTATTGCTTCCGACAGACACAATCCCGTAGCAATGCCTAAGTGCGCCACATTGTGCTGCAAGATAATAAGCATAATGGTGGAAAGGGTAACAACCCACAAAAGCGTATATCCGAACTCCGAACCGGCAGCAAAGTTAGACGCCCAGTTACCCGGATCGATAAATCCGACCGTAACCAGCAATCCCGGCCCGATATATTTGAGCAACTCAAAAGCCCCTGACTTCTGTTTCGTATTCCTCGTTTTGTACGCCTTCCGCAGTTTCTTGAATATGTTCATTTCGTATATGATAACAGTGTTTCTATAGTCCTATTATGAAGTAACAATCCTAATCATTTTTTGTTGCTTCAGGTCTTACCTTTTATTGTTTTTGCCTATAAATCCGCACTGCATTTTTACTGTTTCTACAAATATACAAAATCATTAATTATCCGGATTCATGATTCTTCCGAAGCGGCTTTTTTATAAAAAATATTAAATCGCCTGTTTTCTGCAAATTATCCTGAATAATTGATAAATTTTTGATAGAAATCTCCGAAAGAAAAAGTTATATTTGTAGAGATAGTAAAATACACAATAAATATCACCAAACACTTTCAGAACTTATTCTAATGAACAAAAAGATCACCGCTTTGCTTGCCGTTGCTGCGGTTATTTTCTTCGTATTTGCATTTGGCGGGTGCAAAACAAAAAATAACCACGAAATCAATCCTGAATTCTCTCGCTACATCGCAGGATTCACGTATGGAAACATTACCTCTTCTTCGCCTGTCATTGTCGAACTCACACAAGATGTGCCTGCCGTAGAGATAGGCAAAGAAGTCGACAAGGATTTGTTCAAACTCAGCCCTTCGGTCAAAGGAAAAGCTTACTGGGAAAGTACGCGCACCATCAAATTCGTTCCCGAACCCGGAGAGTTGAAAGCAGGAACGCAATATGATGTGATCTTCAAACTGGACAAAGTGTTAGATGTGGAAAGTGATTTCAAGGAATTTTACTTCAATTTTCAGATACCCGAGCAAAGCTTCGATTTCGATTTATCGCCCTATTCACCGATGAAAAACAACGATCTCGCATGGAATAGCGTGCGAGGAACATTGACTTTATCGGACGATGCGAAACCGGAAGATATACAGAAAATGTTCTCTCTGTCGGACAAAAAAGCCCGCATACAGGTTTCGCCGACCATCACCCCTACACGGTACAACATCATTATCGACAGTTTGCTCCGTACCAATACCGATACAGAATATACGCTTACCGTTTCAGGGAAAGCCATCAATGCCAAAACTGAAGATAAAACCTATAAAATAGCCATTCCATCGTTGAGCGCGAGTGATCTGAAAGTGGTGGATGTGTCCACAGGATACGACCCGAAAGAGTCTATCCATATCACATTCAGCGATCCGCTTTCGAGTAAACAGAATATCGAAGGGCTGGTGAAGATAGCAGGAGTCAAAAACTTCTCCTATGAGATTCAAAGCAATGTATTGATTCTTTACCTCGATACCTATTCGCGCCGCAACAATGTAAGCCTTACATTGCATAAGCAACTGAAGAGCATCAATGGAAGAACGCTCGACAACGACTATACATATGCGCTGCAATTCGAACAGAACAACCCACAGATAAAGCTGCCGAGTTCGGGCAATATCCTGCCCGATACGGGAAGGCTGATAATACCGATACAGGCTGTCAACCTTTGGGCAGTAGACGTGAAAGTGATTAAGATATTCGAAAGCAATATACTCGGCTATCTGCAAAGCAACAACTTAGGTGGCGACAGCCAATTGAGACGCTTCGGGCGATTAATCCTTAAAAAGCGCCTCCGCCTCGATACCGATCCGACTGTAAGATTAGAGGAATGGAATACCTTCTCGCTCGACCTGTCTTCGATGATCAAGCGCGATCCGGGAGCAATCTACCGCCTCGAGTTTTCGATGAGGCAGGAGTATTCGCTTTATCCGTGCGATGGCGTTGTTCCCGAAAAACCGACAGAATCGGCCTTGGAAAGATTCGATACTGTTACCGACGAAGATATGTCGCAATTCGACACGCCGGGGTATTACTATTATGACGACTATGATGTCGACTGGAGTGAATACAACTGGTCGGACAGGGATAATCCTTGCAAGCCTACCTACTATATGAACAGGAAGGAAAGCTGTGTTGTCATGGGTTCTAACATGGGTATCACGGCCAAACTGGGAGGAAACAAAAAACTAATGGTTGCCCTGACTAATTTAGTCAACACCGAACCTATTTCGGGTGCAACGATAGACGTATATAACTACCAGATGCAGCGCATCGGGACAGGAAGTACCAATAAAGAAGGCTTTGCCGACGTTTCGTACGAAGGCGGTGTACCGTTTGCCGTCATTGCATCGAAAGGGAAAGACAAAGGCTACCTGAAAGTAACATCGGGGCTTTCGCTCTCGTTGAGTAATTTCGATGTCAGCGGAAAGGAAATACAAAAAGGACTGAAAGGATACATCTATGGCGAGCGTGGCGTCTGGCGTCCGGGCGATTCTATTTTTGTCACTTTCGTTCTGGAAGACAAGAATAAGATGTTGCCGGCCGTACATCCTGTTTCGCTCGACCTATACACCCCTCGCGGGCAATTGTATCAGCGCTACCTTGCAGCCAGCGGACAAAACGGATTCTACGCTTTCCGCATGGCTACCGAACCCGATGCGATAACAGGTTACTGGCGCGCACAGGTCAAAGTAGGAGGCGCGACATTCGACCAATCCCTCCGCATCGAAACAGTGAAACCGAACCGGCTGAAAGTACGCTTAGATGCAGGCGATATGATAGATGCCTCCGAAGGAAAACTCAAAGCCAAAATATCATCTCAATGGCTGCACGGTGCTCCGGCAAGCTATCTGAGAGCGACAGTCGAAATGCGCCTGACAAAAATGTCGAATCCGTTTAGCGCTTATCCGAAATATACGTTCGACAATCCGGCGTCTAATTTCTACTCCGATACCTATCAATTATTCGACCAAATGCTCGATGAAAACGGCGAAAATCAGGTAGAAGCCAGCCTTCCGAGTGCCGAGAATGCTCCGGGAATGTTGCAGGCGAATATCATTTCGCGCGTTTACGAATCGGGTGGTGATGCAAGTATCAATACGCAAGTTGTGCCGTATTCCCCTTTCGAGTCTTATGTAGGTATCAAAACGCCGAACGAAAACACATACGACTGGCTCGAAACCGACACCGACAACATTGTCGATATATTGACCGTAGATGCTAAAGGCAAGCCTGTCAACCGCGCAGGCATCAATGTGAAAGTCTACAAGCTGCGCTGGTCGTGGTGGTGGAGCCAAAGCTATTCGTCTATTTCGTCTTACATCAACAGCACATCGGCAGAAGTGTTGATGGATGAAACTATCTCCACATCGGGAGGAAAAGGAAAGGTTAAATTCCGCATCGATTATCCTGAGTGGGGACGCTACCTGATTCTGGCATCCGATGAAGAAAGCGGACATACCGCCGGAAAGATTGTTTATGTCGACTGGCCTGCTTATCGCGGACGCAGCAACAAGCAGGATGCGATGGGAACAACCATGCTCTCGTTCTCGACGGACAAGAACAAATATGCCGTAGGTGAAAAGGCGACCGTTATCCTGCCGAAAAGCTCGAACGGACGCGCCCTGATTACGATAGAAGACGGTTCGCGCGTTATCTCCCGCACATGGGTGAAAACAAGCGCCAACGAAGATACCAAGCATACCTTCGCCGTGACGGACGAGATGGCTCCTAACTTCTATGTTTGGGCGAGCCTCTTGCAGCCGCACTCGCAGACGTCGAACGAATCGCCTATCCGCATGTACGGGGTACTGAATATCAACGTGGAGAACCAGAATACGAAACTCGAGCCTGTTATCAATATGCCGGATGTAGTCCGTCCCGAAGAAGAATTTACGGTATCCATTACCGAAAAGAACAAGAAGGACATGACCTATACGCTGGCTATCGTAGACGACGGGCTGCTCGACCTCACTTCATTCAAAACACCGAATGCCTGGAAAGAATTCTATGCCCGTCAGGCTTTAGGCGTGCGCACATGGGATTTGTACAACATGGTAGTAGATGCCAAGACAGGTAAATTCGGCCCACTATTGAGTATTGGTGGGGGCGACGAAGACGAGGCTGAGAAAGAAGGTGGTACTAATAAAGCTAACAATGTCAATCGTTTCAAACCGGTAGTGAAATATTTAGGCCCTTTCACACTGAAAGGCGGTCAGACGAAGAAACATAAGATTACGCTTCCGCAATACTTCGGCTCTGTCCGTGTGATGGTCGTTGCCGGTAATGGCGATGCAGCTTATGGAAGTGCGGACAAAACCGTACAGGTGAAAAATCCACTGATGGTGCTGTCTACCCTTCCGCGTGTGGCAGGACCAGGCGAAGAAATCCTGTTGCCTGTGAATGTATTTGCGATGGATGATAAGATAAAGAACGTCTCGGTGAGTGTGAAGTCCGAAGGCTTATTCCAATTTACCGACGGAACGTCGAAATCGGTATCGTTCACCAAGCAAGGCGACCAGATGGTTTACTTCAAAATGAAAGTTGCCAACAAAACAGGCGTAGAGAAAGTGACGATTACGGCCTCGGGAGCCGGCGAAACGGCTACCGAAACGATAGACATCGAAATCCGCAACCCGAACCCGTATGTGGTACTGACTTCAGACCAATTGGTTTCGGCAGGAAAAGAAGCCTCGTTAAGCCTCAAAATGGACGACCTGAAAGATGGCGACTGGGTACGCATGGAGGTATCGCGCATGCCGGGAATCAACCTCAACAAGAACCTCGATTATCTGCTCGATTATCCGCACGGATGCTCCGAACAGGTTACTTCGCGCGTGTTCCCGCTGCTGTATATCAGCAACTTCATGGAGTTGAGCGCTGCGCAGAAACAGAAAATGGATTACAACATCAAAGAAGGAATCCGCATTATATCAGCCCGCCAACTCTCGGACGGAGGTATCGCTTACTGGCCGGGCGACCGTTATCCTACGGAATGGGTGACGACGTATGCCGGACACTTCCTCATCGAAGCGCAACGCGCAGGGTATAATGTACCTTCGTCGGTACTGAGCAAATGGAAATCATTCCAGAAGAAAGGTGCTCTACAGTGGAACAACAACAGCATGTACAGCACTTACTACTCCAACAGTATGAGTGACTTGCAACAAGCCTACCGCCTATACACCTTGGCGTTGGCAGGTGATGCCGAATTGGGAGCAATGAACCGCCTAAAAGAGATGAATAATATTTCTTCGCAAGCCCGCTGGCGTCTGGCTGCCGCCTATATGATAGCCGGCAAAACAGATGCTGCCAACCAGGTAATATCGGGAGCAAGCGATATTGTCGGCAAATACTCATTCAACAACGACACTTACGGCTCTTCAACGCGCGATATGGCGATGATTATGGAGACCTACCTGTTGATGGGCAAAACGGATAAAGCCTTGCAATTGTCTCATAAAGTGGCCGAAGGCCTGAACGGACGTTACTACAGTTCGACGCAATCGTCGGCTTATGCGCTGGTAGCGATGTCGAAACTGGCAGAGAAGATGGGACAGGGATTGGTTTCGTACGAATGGGATTTGAATGGCGTTACGCAAAAGAACGGACAGCAGGGACGTGTCTTCCAGGTGATAGACATCAAACCGACGAAAAAAGTCGATGTCAAGTTCCGCAACAATGGCGATGGCGAGTTGTATGTACGCCTGATAGGTAAGACACAACCGCTCGAAGATAAGAATCCGGCCATCAGCAACGGCATCAACCTGTCGGTGAAGTATACCGATGAGGACGGGCATGCTATCGACGTCACATCATTGAAGCAAGGAACGGAGTTCTATGCAAAGGTTACGCTGCAAAACTCTTCGGGGCAATACCTGACAGACTTGGCGCTGACGCAGATATTCCCGTCGGGATGGGAGATTTTCAACAATCGCATGTATGACGAAGAGGCGGAAGCCGATAGCCGATACAACTATCAGGATGTGCGCGACGACCGTGTGATGACTTATCTGAACCTCGGTACGAATTATTCGAATACGGTGACTATACGTTTGCAGGCGGCCTATTGCGGACGCTTCTACCTGCCTGCCGTGGGATGTGAGGCGATGTATAGCCCCGACTTGCAAGGACGCACTACAGGACGCTGGGTAGAGGTGAAACAGTAATCAAAAAAGATTTCTCTATAGAAGAAATAGGGTATTTCGGTCGAAATACCCTATTTTTGCATATTATACAAATATCGATATGAAAAAAGTACTCTGTACATTCGCCAATCATTTTATTACGAGAGGGTTCCCCCGCTTCAAAGAACAAGCGGAGAGCATGGACGTATTCGACGAAATTATTTTCTACTCCCAAAAGGATCTGGGAAAAGATTTCAGGGCAAAGTATGGCCGTCATCTCTACCCTTATTCCCGCGGTTTCGGCTATTGGTCATGGAAACCTTATCTGATATTGAAGGCATTGGAGTTGCTCGAAGAAGGCGACATCCTCCTATATACCGATTTGGGCTGTTTTTTCAATCCGAATGGACGCAAACGCATGATGGAATACTATGATATGGTAGAAAAATCGCCGATTGGCATCTTAGGATTCCGCAGCTACGAAAAGAGCTACAATGGCATGCCGGAGAATACGTATTATGAGTATCAGTTTACTAAAGGGGACATCCTCGACTATTTCGGCGTACGAAATGATGAATCCTATACACAAACGACCCAGTTTGAAGCAGGGATTATTTTTATTCGTAAAAATCCGCAGTCGGTACTCTTCTTTAAAGAATGGCTGGATGCTATCTATGCTGATACTTCGCTTATCACAGACCAACCTTCACGCTCACCAAACCTCGAAGGCTTTGTCGAAAACCGCCACGACCAGAGCCTCTATTCAATATTAGCAAAAAAACATAAGATTGCTGAAGTCTCTACCAATGAGCTATTCCCTATAGGACAGAATTGGGACTTACTCACCGATTATCCTATCTGGGCGATGCGCGACATGCATTATCCGAGCAAGTTCCATTACCTCCACCGACTGCGTTTCCGGCAGTTATACAATGCTTTATGGTCACTGAAATATCTTTTCAAGTCAAAATCGTAATTTTTCACCCCATCCGAAATCCTTTCCCACAAAGGGATTTCAATTTTTAACACAAAAAAAAATAAAAAAAGTTGCGTTTCGTTGTAATATTTCGCCCCCTTTTGTACTCATATATAATGAGAGCAGTTAAGAAAAAAATAACAACTATAAAAACGAAACGCTATGAAAACAACGGTAATAATATTAGCAGCATTGATGAGCTTGGTATCTGTGAATTTATCAGCGAACAACGTAAAACCCGAAGATGTAAATCTGGGAGTGGAACTACTATCGAAGCGTAGCATGTCGAAAGAATATATAATCAATAACGAACAGGATTCGACATCTACTATGAGAATCGTTTACACAGATAACAACACAGGCAATCGCACAGCCAAAATAGTCTATCATCTGGATAGCGAAAGTGGTAAATGGATTGTGTCGAACAGGACGGAATATAAATATAACAACCAGAACCAGCTGACACAGGTCGTTAACTACTACTGGGATAAAGTGAATGCCGAATGGACGAATGTGCAGGTGCAAGATATACTCCGATAAATCCGTAAGATAAAGTCAGACAGAAGAAAGCAGTCCGGAAGGGTTGCTTTTTTCTTATGCAACAAAAATATAACAGATATAATATGGCATGCTAATCACAATTCTTTATCTTTGCAACGAAAGTAGTGTTTATCTAACAGACAGGGCAGATGAAATTTGTTAAAGCAATAGGTCGCTATCTTACGCAATATTTTTCGAAATTGCAGTTACTGGCAATCGTTGTCCTTATTGTTTTTGCCTTTTTCGTAAGCGATAGCAATATCTTTACGCGGTTGAATTACGATATAGAAATTCACGACCTGAACAACCAAATCGAGTATTACCGCGAACAGGCCGAAAAGGATAAAGAACGCCTCCAACAGTTGAACTCAAATAAAGAAGACATAGAAAAATTCGCGCGCGAAAACTTTATGATGAAGAAGCCGGACGAAGACATTTTCATTGTCGAATAAATAACATATGAACCTTTCCCCTCAAATCCGTAATATTATTTTTCAGGTATCGGCATTGTTGATTTTATTTTCGGCAATACTATATTCTTTTTCGTTCGATATAGCCAGATACCTTATCATTGCAGGCGTTATCGGATATGCCGGCACTGTTTTCACAGGAAAGTATCCGGGCAAAAGTATCCAGGGGAAACGACTGTATAACATTCAGGTATTCGGCGTGCTGTTTATGGTCGCCTCTTCGTACCTGATGTTTGTCGGACGGCACGAATGGGTTATTACGCTGCTGATAGGAGCGCTCTTCATATTATACACGTCTATCGCCCTGCCGCGGGCTTATAAGAAGGAGCAGGACGAAAAAAAGAAGAAATAATGCCTACAAGGCAATCCCCTTCTCTTTTAACTTTTTCGTTGTTCGCGTGTTATTAAAACTGTACAAAGCTCAAAAAAAAACAACCACTGATGAAAAATGACAAGATATTATCTATCCAGAGCAGGCTGGCATACGGCTACGTAGGCAACAACGTAGCAGAATTAGCTATCCAGCTGCACGGATTAGACGTTATTTCGCTGCCTACCGTCCTGCTGGCAACTCACACGGGACATAAGCCGATCTATGGGCGAGCCACGGACAAAGCCTCTTTTGACGAACTGATAAAAGGCATCGAAGCAATACATGTTTTAGACACCACAGCATGTGTGGTTACGGGATATATCGGTACGGATGATATACTCGGTTCGACGCTCGATTTCGTCAGGAGGATAAAAAAGCAATATCCCGACAAGCTATATATCTGCGACCCGGTAATGGGTGATTTCGATCAGGGTATGTATGTCCCCGAAACAGTGGCAGGTAAGATTCAGTCGGAGCTTATTCCTTTGTGCGACGTACTTACGCCTAACCAATTCGAGCTGGAACATATGCTCGGGAAAAAGATTCGGTCGATTGAAGAAGTGACCGCTTTGGTTGCCCATTCTCCCGCCTTTTCCGATAAAACGTTTATTATCACAGGCTGCCTGCTGGAAGATACACCGGAGGGTATTATCGAATCGCTCGTGGTAAGAAACGGGAAAATAGACCGCATCCACTCCCGCCGAATAGCCGTGACTGTGACAGGAGCAGGCGATTTATATACTGCTATATTGGCTTCGCAATTAGCCAGAGGGAAGGATATGCTTGCAGCCGTACAGAAAGCTGCCGATACGCTTTCTTCTTGCTTCGAGGATTTGGCATCGAAAGGGCTGACCGAGATGAATGCTGCTTGTATATTGAAATACCTGAAGCCATAATAACAGTCTTCTTATAATTTTATCTATATAAGAGAAGTAGACGAGTAGATTGTCATTCCGATAGTGTGTCGAAATACTTCGCTTAGCACGAAAAGATCATTCCTCTATTTCGTGGCACTCTAATTGTTAAAATCGAAAAAAACCATTGTGCATTTCTTGGTAGGTTGAATTGTAAAGTTTATATTTACAACAAGTTCATAGAGGGCCCTCAAATGAACCCAAAGAAATTACAGTACTTAATAAACAAACAGCTAATGAAGAACAAAATCAAACTTTATTCGGGGCTAATGGCAGGAGTTCTGCTTTTCTCGGTACTGGTGTATGCCTGTACGAAAGAGGAGGTAGCAACCGAGCCTCAACAGCCGGTGGAAGCCTTAACAATTGAAAATGCACAAAAGTGGTACAACCAGCATTTCGGTTCGGCGGCAAAGACGAAAGCATCTTCGGATGCAGGCGACGATGACGGGATTACTTTAATCCCGCAATGGAATGAGGCCGAGCTTTCGGAGAACTCGGCATGGTACACAGTGGAAAGCCCACTGGAATCTTCTTCGGACATCCGTGTCCTCTTTATGCAGGAGGAGGTATTAAATCATGCAATTGACAACAAGGCGTATCAACAGGTGAAGCAGGTACACCGCCATGTGGTGATGCGAAACAGGGAGACGGGCGAAACGTATGCTTTTATCATGGTGGTGATGCCGACGCTGGAGTATATGCAACGTGTGGGTGATGCCTTGGAAACGAACAAGTATCTTTCGCGGGAGAGTGACTTGGATGGTGAGGTTGTCTATTTCAACTGTGCAGGCGAATTCGTCAATGGATGGATATATGAGAAGGGGAAAATCACCTACGGTACGCATGTGGAGGAGTTCGGCGGAAATAGAACGAAATCTTTTGTTCTTATCGAAATTTGCCACAATCAGCTTGCTCTTGGTGGAGTAGCCGGGGATGAATTAGGGGTAATTGATGACCGAATGATTTGTAGAGATTATTCCCTTTGGACAGATGATGCTCCTACCCTTCCTGAATTTGGCCTTGGAGGCGGTGGCGACATCTCTTTACCAGCTCTGGGAAGTGGTGGTAAATGGAATGCTCCTGAACCGAAGGACAAGGAGCCGGAGGAACGGAAAGACTGTGCCGGAAAGGCAGCTCAGAATGCGAATAATGCGCAAAGTGCAATGGAGGCAAATGAAAAAACTCAAAAAACTGTAGAGAATTTGAAAGAAAAAGCATCAAATCAGAAAGTGGAATACGGAACCACAATTGAATATATTAATGGGCAATATGTCATTAAGGATATTGTTGGAGGAGAGCAGTATAGCGTTACTATACCATTTAATTATCAAACCACTTTATATGATATCCATACTCATCCTAATGCATATGGCCTTACAGGAAAGTATCTGCAAGACGGGCCTTCGGAAAGGGATATCTATTCGCTGCTAAAGGATTATATTAAGAGTCAAGCACAAGGAGGAGTCTATAAGGGATCTATCATAATAACTTCTACTGGAACAGAGATTTTAATATGTGTAAATGATCCTTCTTTAGCCAGTAACCCCAGTACTCGAGATAAATTTGCGACAGATTCAGATGGTTTATTTAAAGATCGAGCATTGAATGATGAATATGCTCGAATAACGCAAGATTTAATAAGCCAAGGCTTTTCGGGAAGTGACGCCAGTATATTCTCGATGAGTCGTTTATTGGATAAATATAATAGTGGTCTTAAGATTTCTAAAAAAGAAAAAGGAAAAAATTCTTTTAAAGAGACCAAAACAACAGAAAAGAGTTTAAATGAATACAAACCAACTATATGTCCTTGATTATGAAAAAGTTACTATTAACAACCATAATACTATTAGCAGTTAGTTCAGTTAAAGCACAATGCAATTTACCTTACAAATCATTGAGTGAATTTAAAAATGATACAACAGCATTTATGTTATACAATTTTATGGATAGAGCTGAATGTTATAAGGGTAAAACATTAAAAGAAGTACGCAATGATTTACATCTTCCTGTAAAATGGGCAATGTCTACTTATAACAAGAGACGGCCAACTATATCATATGGAATTTCGATTGGTATTCTCTCTAATAAAGAGAGTATTGAGAAAATAAGGAACAATAAACATAATAATACAATTTATATTTATTGGGAAGAAGCATATCCTATAAATCCAGAAGAGGATTTTGATGCTATTAAGAATAATAATCTCAATTATTACAATATTTATAACAATTGCAAAATAAAGAATATATATACAACGATTCCAGAGGGTGAAAAGTACGCCAAATATCGTAAAATGGAAGAAGAAAGACTCAAAAAGGAGGATGAAGAAGCTAAGGTGAAAAAGAAGAGCTTGCCTCCTTTGCCAGAAGAGATGGGGTGGTCTGTTAAAGAATAAATAAGTAATTCAGCCAGTCCGGTATCAGGCCTATCGGGCTGGTTTTACTTTTCTTAATTATGAAAAGAATAACATTAATTATATTAGTTCTGCTTAGCTCAATAGCAGTTAAAGCACAATGTGATCTGCCATACAAATCATTGAGTGATTTCAACCATGATATAGAACAATTTAAAGATTATAATTTTATAGTACGGGCAAATTGCTATAAAGATAAAACGGTAGAAAATATTCTTAATGATATAAATGCACCTATCACTTATGTTATTTCGGAGATGAATCGAAATGACACTAAAAAAGAAGGAATATATCTCTATTGGGGAGAGAAAAACGTTGTCTTGATTCTATTTAATGAAATAGAAAATCCAGATTTTTCTTTAGATGGAAAATGGTCGGAAACTGCTTCCAAGTATTACAAAAATAGAATAATTAAGGCCGTATATGTCCCGATAGGGAAAGATGATTTGCCATACAATACTAAAAAATCAAAATCCAATAAACCGAAACCTAAATTTCGATTAGTAAGAGGTCCTCTACCTCCAGGAAATTTAGAGGATTTGAAATAAATTATCTATCCAGTCCGGTATCGGCCCTACCGGACTGGTTTTACTTTTCTTAATCATGAAAAAGTTACTATTAATAACCATAATACTATTAGCAGTTAGTTCAGTTAAAGCACAATGCAATTTGCCCTATAAAGATTTGAAATCTTTTAATAATGATACAACAGCTTTCTTTGTCCATAACTTTATCAACAGAGCCGACTGCTATAAAGGGAAAACACTGAATGATGTGGTGAAGGATATGCAACTCCCGATAAAAAAAGGTAATGCAATAATAAAAGGTAGAATAACCAATTATTCTCTTGGGGTAATAATTGGAGTGAATACGAACGACGAAAGTTTGATATTAAGAGAGCAAGGTCGAGTAGCGAATAATCTTTTTGTTTATTGGGAAGATGAAGTATATATTGATTTGCAACACGAGGCAGATATAACCGATCATAAAAAGCCTTATAGCGATTATCTCGATATATACAAAAACGCTAAGATAAAGGAACTAAAAGCACTTGCTCCTAAAGAGGAAAAATATCTGAATCAGGTAAAAAGTGCCGAAAAAAGAAACGAATTTATCCGGCGACAGAAACTAATAGAAGAGTCTATTAACAGGTAGAGAACCTATACCTTCCCTGAGTAGATAGTACCGCGGGTATCTACTCGGGGATAGTTTTTATCAATTATGAAAAAGATAATATTAATAACAATTATGCTATTAGGGATTACATCTGTGAAAGCGCAATGCAATCTACCCTATAAAGACTTGAAAGCATTTAATAATGACACAACGGCGTTTTTCGTTCATAACTTTATTAACAGGGCCGATTGTTATAAGGGTAAGACACTGCATGATGTGGTAAAGGATATGCAGCTCCCTATTAAATGGGGGCAATCAATACTCAAAGCCGGAATAACAAATTATTCGCTTGGTGTTAAAATAGGTGTAAATACAAATGATGAATCCTTACGCCTGATAAATAACAATAAAACAGATAATACTATTTATATTTATTGGGAAAATGAAGTATATATCGATTTGCAACACGAAGCAGATATAATATATGGTAAAAAGCCATATACCGATTATCTCGATATATACAAAAACGCTAAGATAAAGAAATTAAAAGCACTTGCTCCTAAAGAGGAAAAATATCTGGAGCAGGTAAAAAGTGCCGAAAAAAGAAACGAATTTATCCGGCAACAAAAACTAATAGAAGAGGTTATTAACAGGTAGAGAACCTATACCTTCCCTGAGTAGATAGTACCGCGGGTATCTACTCGGGGATAGTTTTATCAATCATGAAAAAATTACTATTAATATTAATTACATTTCTAACGATTATAGAAATTAAAGCCCAATGCGATTTACCGTACAAATCATTGAATGATTTTAACAATGATATAGAATTATTTAAGGATTATAATTTTATAGTACGGGCAAACTGTTATAAAGATAAAACAGTGGAAACCATTCTTAATGATATAAATGTTCCTATCACTTATGTAATTTCGGAAATGAATCGAAATGATACTAAAAAAGAAGGTATATATCTTTATTGGGGAGAGAAAAACGTTGTCTTGATTCTATTTAATGAAATAGAAAATCCTGACTTTTCTTTAGATGGAAAATGGTCGAATGATGCTTCTAAATATTATAAAGATAAAGTGATTAAGGCGGTATATCTCCCGATAGGGAAAGATGATTTGCCATACAATACTAAAAAATCAAAATCCAATAAACGTAAACCTAAATTTCGATTAGTAAGAGGTCCTCTACCTCCAGGAAATTTAGAGGATTTGAAATAAATTATCTATCCAGTCCGGTATCGGCCCTATCGGACTGGTTTTACTTTTCTTAATCATGAAAAAAATAACATTAATAATTATGATAATACTGGGTATCTCAACGGCGAATGCCCAATGCGATTTGCCTTACAAATCATTGCCAGAATTTAATAAGGATACAACATCTTTTATAATTTATAATTTCCTGGATCGTTCAGATTGTTATAAAGATAAGACGATGGAAGAACTCTATAATGAGTTACTCCCCTCCATCAAATATATTACTGAATCGGCTCAAAATAAAGATATAATAAAATTGTATATTTATCTATATAACGAATCAAATTCTGAGCCAATTTATATTTGTTGGGAAAAAGAAGATTTAGAAAATATAGATCTTCCTAAAAATGAGATATTTTTCTACGAGAAATACAAAAACAATAAAATAAGAGAAATTGGAGTAATATTATCCCCTAATCATAAAGATTATCAGAGATATTATTCGCAAAAGAAGAGTCGTACATTTAAAGAGCCCAGAGGTTATATAAAAAATGGCCGCATGGTTTATCGGTGGAAAACAGGTAAATAACTTGTGAATAAGTAATTCAGCCAGTCCGGTATCGGGCCTATCGGACTGGTTAATTTTATCGATTATGAAACAGGTTATTATTA
>NZ_QVMN01000008.1:0-10018 GCF_010501075.1 Dysgonomonas sp. 25 | reverse complement strand
GGAAAAGATTAACTCTTCTTCTGCTTTTGGACAAAAATGGCCTAATAAAAGAAGTTCGTTTTAGAATTCCCTCAAAAGAAGACTCCCCTTCTGATTTATCAATTTCCATAGAAGAGGTCTATAAATTAGAGCAACAGCTAAAGAAATATCAATTTAAATTAATTTCAGATTGCCCTGATATTGAATATTACCGATTTAATTGGAGTTACAAATTTTGATTAATTCCTCTATTTTAATTCGGTAGAAATTTTCTATCTTCCCCGAGCTGACAATACGCGGGCCTGTCAGCTTGGGGATAGTTTTTATCAAATAATTTTATCTATATAAGAAAAGTTAACAAGTAAACGAGTTGACATATAGATTGTCGTCCCGAGCGAATGCAAGGGATCTCATTGCGCTTTGTGCTGTTCATCCTCAGGTCGGGATGCTTCGCCAAAGGCTCAGCATGACAGAACCGTTCTTTTACTTCGTGCTACTCCGTGAAAAAAACCGTGCTACTCCGTGGTTAAAAAGAAAAAATGACAAGACAAAAAACACTGTAGCACGTCAAATATGTCAAGTGTGTCAAGTTTTAACTAAATTTCGCTTGATTATCAAGGAAATAAGTTTTTTGACACAATTTGACAACTGTTTTTTATAAAACACATCCTGTTTTGTCAAGTTTTTTTGGCAATATCAGTCTGATAATTAAGCGAATAAACATCCAAAAACAGCGTGACAAAAAAGTGACGCGCTTGCTTACTTATTTTTCGTCATCCGTTTACGGTCGTTCTCGTCGAGGTATATCTTGCGCAGGCGAATCGATTGTGGCGTAACTTCCACATATTCATCCTCTTTGATATATTCTAACGAGTCTTCGAGGCTGAATTTGATAGCCGGAGCCAACCGCACTTTGTCGTCCGTACCTGAAGCACGAACATTGGTCAGTTTCTTCGACTTGGTGAGGTTTACGACCAAATCGCCTTCTTTGGAGTGTTCGCCAACGATTTGCCCCATATAGATGTCTGTCTGCGGCTCTACGAAGAAGCGTCCTCTATCCTGCAACTTGTCGATGGCATAAGCAAAAGCATTGCCCGATTCGCTTGCAATGATAGAACCATTGTTGCGCTTGTCTATATCGCCTTTCCATGGCTGAAACTCGAGGAAGCGGTGAGCTATCACAGCTTCTCCTGCCGATAGGGTAAGCGCTACGTTGTTGAGCCCGATGATACCACGCGAAGGGATAACGAATTCCATGAACGTGCGCTCATTCTTCGATTCCATCATCGTCAGTTCACCGCGGCGGCGGGTAACGATATCCACCATTTTGCTGGCATACTCATCCGGCACGTTTATCGTAAGCATTTCGACAGGCTCGTGTTTAACGCCGTCGATCTCCTTGATAATCACTTTCGGCTGTCCTACCTGCAACTCGTACCCCTCGCGGCGCATTGTTTCGATGAGGACAGACAAATGCAGGATGCCACGGCCATAGACTGTCCATGTATCAGCATTGTCGGTCATTTCGACGCGCAAGGCAAGATTCCGGTCTAATTCGCTGATAAGGCGGTCGTGAATATGACGCGAAGTCACATACTTACCTTCTTTGCCAAAGAACGGAGAATCGTTTATGGTGAATGTCATCGACATCGTAGGCTCGTCGATGGCTATCGGTTCCAGTGGTTCGGGATTTTCAATATCGGCAATGGAATCACCGATTTCGAAACCTTCGATACCAATCAGGGCACAGATATCGCCACATTGCACGGTATCGACTTTGACGCGGCCGAGGCCTTCGAATGTATCGAGTTCTTTGATTTTTGATTTGACTATACTGCCGTCACGCTTGCAGAGCGACACGTCCATTCCTTCCTTCAACTCGCCGCGATGGATGCGCCCAACAGCGATACGTCCCACATATTTGGAGAAGTCGAGCGAGGTAATCAGCATCTGCGGTGTACCTTCTAATATCTGAGGGGCAGGAATGTATTTCACGATGGCATCTAAGAGAGGAGTAATATCCGAAGTCGGCGTTTTCCAGTCTTCCTCAGCCATCCAGCCTTGTTTGGCCGAACCGTATATGGTAGGGAAATCCAACTGCTCTTCCGTAGCATCGAGGCTGAACATAAGGTCGAAAACCATTTCGTGAACCTCTTCGGGGCGGCAATTCGGTTTATCCACCTTGTTGATGACTACAATCGGTTTCAATCCCATCTGGATAGCCTTTTGCAACACAAAGCGTGTTTGAGGCATAGGCCCTTCGAATGCATCGACAAGAAGCAGGCATCCGTCTGCCATGTTCAATACCCGTTCTACCTCGCCACCGAAGTCGGCGTGTCCCGGAGTATCGATGATATTGATTTTTGTTCCTTTATAATTAATCGAAACGTTCTTGGAGAGGATAGTAATTCCCCGTTCGCGTTCGAGATCGTTATTATCGAGGATGAGTTCGCCTGTTTGTTGGTTATCTCTGAAAAGTTGTCCGGTAATCAGCATCTTATCAACAAGTGTTGTTTTACCGTGGTCTACGTGTGCGATAATCGCAATGTTTCTAATATTTTGCATAAATTGATTTTGTGGGTGCAAAGGTAGTGCTTTTTTAGCAATCAGGAGATGTTGTTGTCTGTTTTTTGCATAATATAAAAAGGGAGGGGCGAAAAAATCAATATCTTTACCGCATAATAATGTACTATTTGATATGCAGGAAGTAAAAGTTATTATCCCGGTTTACCGTACTGAGATGTCTCAACATGAAGAAGTATCACTAAGACAGACTTTTCAGGTATTAGGGAAGCACCCAATCACAATTGTTTGCCCCGAAGGGCTGGATATAGAAAGTATTCTGGAAGGAGTCCCTAATCGGGAAAATATCGGAGTCGAAAGGTTCGATCCTCAATTCTTCAAAGGGATAAAAGGCTATAATAGTCTGATGCTCTCAGAGACTTTCTACGAGCGGTTTTTATCTTCCAGATATATCCTTATTTGCCAGACAGATGCATATGTTTTCAGAGACGATCTGTTATATTGGTGCCAGCGTGGATATGATTATATTGGCGCCCCATGGCTCGGGTCAAAAGAGACTTGGCTTAGCGGGTTTCTGCGAAGTCTCGATAATGCGTTCCGCGTGATAAAGGGTAAGAAAAAACGGAATTGGGATCATCTGTTCAAAGTGGGAAATGGAGGCTTCTCGTTAAGAAAAGTCGAATCGTTCTACAATATAGCGACACAGTATAAGGAACTAATTACCACACTAAAAGATGATTCGAAGTCAATTTATGCAGTCGAAGATGTTTTCTGGTCGTTGAAAGCGCCTTTACTTCAGCCTGACTTTAAAATACCTGATTATCAGGAGGCTGTTTCTTTTGCCATCGACAGGAAACCCGATATTGCCATCAAGCTTAATAACGGCGAACTCCCTTTTGCGTGTCATGGCTTTGATAAACCGAAAGTAAAAGAGTTTTGGGAAAAATATATCCCCCTTGTAGCAAAATAGCTTGCACCTCCGATGGAAGAGCAAGCTATTGCACTTATAATAAGTGTATTTTTTATAGGTATCCTCTTACGATTCCACGTTGTGAGTTCTTCACAAAGTCTACGATTAGCTTCACTTCAGCGGTCATTTCCATTTCTTTCTCTATGTGAGTAATAGCATCCGTAAAGTTATAGCCCGAGTTGTACAAATAACGATAAACCTCTTGGATATCATTGATTTGCTTCATATTGAAATTATGACGTTTGAGCCCTACCAGATTCAAGCCTGCATAGCAAACCGGCTCACGCCCTGCAATAATGTAGGGAGGAATATCTTTTCCTAAACGGGTTCCACCTTGTATCATCACATTGCGTCCGATACGGGTAAACTGGTGAACAAGCGTCCCGCCACTCAAAATGGCAAAGTCGTCTATTTCCACTTCTCCTGCCAATTGGGTTGCATTGCCTATGATAACATTATTCTTGATAATGCAATCGTGTGCAATATGGGCATACGCCATAACAAGACAGTTGCTACCGACTACGGTTTTGCCTTTCGATGCTGTTCCGCGATTTACAGTAGCGCATTCTTTTATCACGGTGTTGTCTCCAATTATGGCTAATGTATCCTCCCCTTTGAATTTAAGGTCTTGAGGAATGTCGCCGATAACGGCTCCCGGAGATATACGGCAATTCTTGCCGATACGCGAACCACTGCGGACATTAGCACCCGACATGATAACCGAGCCATCTCCTATTTCTACATTCGCATCGATATAGGCAAAGGCCTCGATAGTTAAATCTTTTCCCAGTTTAGCATCGGGATGTACAAAGGCCTGATTTGATATATTTGACATAAATTTATTTGTTTTTTACTATTTGCGCCATGAATTCTGCTTCGGAAACGAGTTTCTCCCCAACGAAGGCATAGCCTTTCATATTCGCTATTCCACGTCTTATTTCAGACATCATCTGCAAACGGAATATAAGCGTATCACCCGGCACTACTTTATGACGAAATTTGACATTGTCTATCTTCATGAAATATGTTGAGTACGTCTCGGGGTTTTCGACCTGTGACAGTACTAATAAGCCTCCTATCTGCGCCATTGCTTCCACTTGAAGGACGCCCGGCATAACCGGCTCCTGAGGGAAGTGTCCCTGAAAGAACAATTCGTTTACAGACAGATTCTTGATTCCAACGATGTGTTGATGCCCGATCTCGATCACCTTGTCTACCATCAGGAATGGATAGCGATGCGGAAGCATTGTTCTGATTCTGTTTACATCCAATACCGGTTCTACATTGGGATCGTATATAGGCGGTTGTACTTCGTTCAGCTTGATCTGCTTGCGGATAGCACGAGCCAATTGATTATTTATCTTATGTCCGGGACGGGTTGCAATGACGCGTCCTTTAATCGGTTTTCCTACAAGTGCCATGTCGCCGATAATATCGAGCAGTTTATGACGAGCCGGCTCGTTCGGGAAACGGAGTTGGTTATTATTCAGATAACCCAGTTCCGATGCATCTTTGTGAGGTACACCAAGGTAATCAGCCAGTTTGTTTAAATCCGTTTGCTCTATTTGCTTTTCGTAGATAACGATTGCATTGTCTAAATCGCCGCCTTTGATCAACCCGGCTGCAAGCAGCGGCTGAACGTCGCGCACAAACACAAATGTACGGCAAGGTGCTATTTCTTTTTCAAATTCGGACAAATCGTCGAGCGTTGCCGACTGATTCGGGATGAATTTGGATTCGAATTCTATAAATGAGTTTACGCAGAATTGGTCGTCCGGCAAAAGGATCAGTTTCGATCCTGTCACTTCGTCCTTAACCTCCATCTTGCGACGAACGATATAGTAGTCGCGATCGGCCGATTGCTCTTCCAATCCTACCTTTTTGATAGCCTCTACATATTCGATAGAGCTTCCGTCGAGTATAGGAAATTCAGGAGCGTCGACTTCTATAAAAACATTGTCTACACCAAATGCGTAAAGGGCAGACATAGCATGTTCTACTGTGCTGACAACTACATCTCCTTTCACGAGGACAGTGCCCCGTTGTGTGTTTCCTACATTTTCGGCTAAGGCTTCGATAATCGGTTTATCCGGAAGGTCAACCCGTTGTATCTTATATCCATGATTTTCCGGTGCAGGATTGAACGTAACTGTAACAGGCAAACCTGTATGCAATCCTTTACCCTTAAAAGTAATACTACCTTTCAAGGTATGTTGCTTATCCATAGCGGTATTATTCATATCTTATCTGCTTAACGCTTTATTCTGTTATTCGTTGTTATTGGACTTCAATTTTTCTATTTCCTTTTGTAACTTGGCTAATTCGCGATACATATCGGGCAGTTTAGGGAAAACAACACTCGAACGGAAAAAGTCTTTCACCGGTATGGCCGGAGAGCCTATAATCTTCGCATCTTCTTTTATATTACTTATAATGCCCGATTGCGCACCGATATTAGCGCCGTCACCGATTGTGATATGGCCGCCAAAACCGACTTGTCCTCCTACGATACAACTTTTACCGATTTTTGTCGAACCCGAAATACCTACCTGAGCAGCCATAACGGTGTTTTCGCCAATCTCTACATTATGCGCCACCTGAATAAGGTTATCCAGTTTAACGCCTTTGTGTATGATAGTAGCATCCATCACTGCGCGATCGACAGTTGTGTTTGCTCCTATTTCCACATCGTCTTCGATGATGACGATGCCCAGTTGTGGTATTTTTTTGTACACACCATCTTCGGGGGCGAAACCGAATCCATCCGAACCGATTACCACTCCGGAGTGAAGGATACAGTTATTCCCGATGCGGCATCCCGGATAGATTTTTACTCCCGGATAAATAACCACATTTTCGCCGATGGTAGCACCATCGCCAATATATGACTGGGGATACACTTGTGTGTTGTTTCCTATTCTTACACCTTGTGCAATATAGCTGAACGCACCCACATAGATATTCTGTCCCAAAACGGCTTTCTCGTCTACATAAGCCATCGTTTCCACACCTGTTTTACGAGGTTTGGACTTTTCCACCATATCGAGGAGAATAGCCAATGAAGCATAAGCGTTTTGTGTGCGTATCAACGTCGCTTTTATAGGATGTTCGGCAGCGAAATCACTATTTACTAATACAATGCTGGCATTGGTATCGTATATATAATGTGTATATTTCGGATTTGCCAAAAAGGTTAAAGTTCCGGGCTTTCCTTCCTCTATCTTCGAAAAGTTATTCACTTCGATATGAGGATCGCCCTCGATAGTTCCGTTTAAAACCTTAGCAATTTGCTCTGCCGTAAAGGATATATGCATAATTATGATAAAAAACGAATTGAATTCTCTATTTCAGACTGCGAATTTAAATAATAATTTTCCAAATATAACTTTTTTCTCTGTAAAAAACCTATACTGCCTATCAAAAACTTCATCTTTTAGCGCATTTTTAAAGAAATGAGTTATAGCCGATAAATAGATAAACCAAAATAAATAAGATAAAAACCAGCAAGGTCACCCTGCTGCGCGAAAGAGCATAATAGTGTGCCAACAAAAAGGATGCAGGAAAAAAAGCCACAAGCATATTCATCTGACCGTGTATGTTGAGCAGGACACAATAGAGAACCGAAAAGCTCAACAAGATGCCGAGGAAATTAAGATAGATACGTACCAGTATTTTATCTTTATAGCTATTGAGATAGTTATAGATAAACAGGAAAATGATAACCGCCACTATTATCCCGCAAATAACCCAATTTATTGTTGTGAAGCCGAAGAAAGGCATCTGAGACAATCTATCCAGGCTAAAATCCAAGAAAGGACGATAAAAGCCTTCCATATTTCCCGTTGCAAAGTAATAGGTAAGTATAGGAAAATAGGTAACAACAATAGTCAGGAGGGTGGCCAAGAAAGATTTAAACGTAAGATTCCGCATTATGCCCAACCCAATGAGAAATATGGGAAAGAATAAAAGTATCTGGCTGACAAACAGGCTCGCCAGAAGCAATTCGAAGACGATATTGGTAGATACCAGCGGTTTTCCCGGTGCATTGTAGGTATTAAACAGGTGGTAGGTAACCCCTATAAGGAAAATAACGGCAATCAAGTAAGGGCTGGTTACAAGAAAATAGGGATGACTACTAAGAAACAGGACAATAAAAGCTTCAGGGAGAGACGTCTTTTCGCGGATAAGTATAAACTTCGAATTGATAAACGAAATCAAACCGCAGATAAAGGCAACAATCAGCACATTGGTCGCCATCGACAACAAGAGGTTATCGAACAACGGGGCTATCGCATTCCACAGATAACCGGCACCTGTATAATCACAGCCCTGATAATCTCCATACAAAAAGAACAGCACTCTGACAATGACTGCAAAAACAACCGATGCGGTAAAGATACCCTTACCGGCTGCGATCTTCTTTTGTATAGTTCCTAATTGCACGCCGACAGATTATTGTAGGTCAAAGCCAATATCTTTCCGGTAATATCTGCCTGTGTAGGTTATCTTTTCGGCATTGCGGTAAGACAAAGCAAGCGCTTCGTCTTTTGTTTTCCCGTACGAACTGACAGCTATCACACGTCCGCCGCTTGTCACCACCTTACCGTCTTTTGTTGCAGTTCCGGCATGAAAGAGAATACTATCGGTCACATCATCCAGCCCCGATATTTCCATTCCTTTGGCATAATCGCCCGGATATCCACCCGAAACAAGCATAACGGTAGTAGCATAGCGACTGTCTTCTTCCAGCGATTGGATATCCAATGTCCCTTTAGCTACGCCATCGAGCAAATCTACCAAATCGGACTGGATGCGAAGCATGACTACTTCGGTTTCAGGGTCGCCCATGCGCACATTATATTCTATTACCATCGGCTCTCCGTCTACACGAATCAATCCGATGAAAATAAAGCCTTTATATTCGATATTGTCTTTTTTCAATCCCTCTACGGTCGGAATAACAATACGCTCTTCCACTTTCTTCATAAAAGCAGCATCAGCAAACGACACAGGCGACACAGCACCCATACCGCCGGTGTTCAGACCGGTATCGCCTTCGCCTATACGCTTATAATCTTTCGCCACGGGAAGGATTTTATATGAATCTCCATCTGTTAATACAAAAACGGAACATTCTATTCCCGACAGGAATTCTTCGATTACCACCGTACGGCTGGCATCACCAAACATGCCACCCAACATATTTTTCAGTTCGCACTTAGCTTCGTCGAGGTCGTTTATGATAAGCACACCTTTTCCGGCAGCCAAACCGTCAGCTTTCAGTACATAAGGAGCTTTCAACTCGCCCAGAAAACGGTAAGCATCCTCCAACTGCTCTTGCGTAAAGCTTTGATAGCGGGCAGTAGGAATATCATGGCGCATCATAAATTGCTTGGCAAAATCCTTACTGCCTTCCAGCTTCGCCCCTTCCTGCGACGGGCCGATAACAGGAATAGCCGCAATAGCCGCATCACCCTTGAAAAAGTCGTATATCCCACGCACCAACGGCTCTTCGGGGCCGACGACTACCATATCGATGTTGTTGGCAAGCACAAATTGCTTTATCGCTTCAAAATCGTTGACCGACATATCCACATTCCGGGCAATTGCTGCTGTTCCCGCATTTCCGGGTGCAACATACAGGTTATCTACTTTCGGGCTTTGCTTTATTTTCCATGTCAGGGCGTTCTCGCGTCCGCCACTTCCTAAGACCAGAATATTCATTGCTTTTCGTATATTTAGTTGAGGATGACAAAAATAGGAAAAATACCTCAACTAACAGGCATTGGAGGCTATATATTTTGCAATTACAATGCTTATGGCACGAAATGTCCTATAAAAAAAGACTCCACCCAAAGGTTAAAATTCAGAAAAATGCAATCGCTTAGGAATATTTCATTTATATTTGCAATATCATAAAGTAATATTATCGTGCAAATAGTGAGCAATTATAAGCATATATTTTTATTTAATATTCTTCATATCAATATGATGATTGCTCTTTCGCGTGCACACACACACACACACACACACACGAATATAGCTATTTTCGATTAGTCCACCAAATCTTCTGGGTATTTTTTTCAAAAAAAAGTAAACGAGTAGACAAGTATACGAGTATACAAGAATGGAATAAACTTGTTTACTGGTCAACTCGTCTACATGTCAACTTAATAATTGCTTGTGTTAATACCAGGGGCATCCCGGGTCGCGATGACCGTGGATGCTTCCCCCCGTCCCCCTCTGCAGAAGGGGGAATGTGGGGCCATTTTTCAGGCAATAGCAGGCCCCCTCAATCCCCCGAAGGGGGAAGTATATCATCCTCTTCTATCAACAATAGAACTTTTGTAGGGGCGCACCTGCGTGTGCGCCCGCGAATCGATATATCGGGCAGACACATAGGTCTGCCCCTACACAAAAACCGAAAGAGCTCCCTCGTATCCACTCGGGATGACACTTTCATGCGGGATGATACAATGCGAACCTTCAAACACACTTCTATATATCTCACAGGCTGCCCCGTACCGACGCCCTTTTGTCCGTTCA
>NZ_QVMN01000007.1:315634-315951 GCF_010501075.1 Dysgonomonas sp. 25 | reverse complement strand
CTTGTTGCCAGTTATTTCTTCTATGGCTGCTGGGATTGGCGTTTTCTTTTTCTGCTGGCTATTTCCACTATCCTCTGCTATTACGGAGGGCTAAGGGTCAGTACGGCAACGACAAAAAGCGGACGAAAGACTTGGATGTTTATTGCAGTCATTGTGAATATTTGTTTTCTGGGCTTCTTTAAGTATTTCAATTTCTTTATACACGAGTTTCAGGAATTTTTGCAGCTATTCGGTTTATCATCGAGCATCCACACACTAAGTATTATTTTGCCGGTTGGTATATCGTTCTATACATTCCACGGGCTCTCGTATGTGCT
>NZ_QVMN01000007.1:0-315510 GCF_010501075.1 Dysgonomonas sp. 25 | reverse complement strand
GCCGAGTTCTGGCGGCGTTGGCATATATCCTTGTCTTCGTGGTTTCGCGACTATCTCTATTTCCCACTCGGGGGGAGCAGAGGAACGATGTTAAAGACGATACGCAACACATTTATAATATTCCTTGTCAGCGGCTTCTGGCATGGCGCTAACTGGACATTTATCGCCTGGGGCGGTCTGAATGCCTTGTTTATTATGCCGTCTATTCTAATGAAGCAGAACCGGAAGAATCTGGATGTCGTGGCGCAAGGTAAATTATTCCCTTCGCCAAAAGAGATTTTTCATGTAACAATAACATTTGCGCTGGCTGCTTTTGCCTGGATTTTCTTCCGTGCTGATAACATGACGCATGCTTTCGAATATATTGCAAGTATACCTAAAGAATTACTTACCTCACCTCATTATGATACCAAAACTTTGATAACTATCGGTATGTTTTTGCTGATGTTTATTGTCGAATGGTTAGGTAGAGAAAATAAGTATGGTTTGGAATTCTTCGGAGCGAAGCGTAGCCGCTTCTTCCGGTGGGCATTCTATTATATGATTATCGTATTTATTATTTTATTTGCCGGAGGCGAGCAACAATTCATCTATTTCCAATTCTAAGTAGGAATGAAGAAGCTACTAAAAAAACTATTGATATTTGTTTGCCCGATAATTGTATTGGCCTATCCTGCTGACTGGTTTATTTCTAAAGGCTTGCGAAAGTCGTATGAGAATGTAGGTAATTTCGAAATCTGTAATGATTTGTATTCCGGAGATATCAATACAGATATTCTTGTTCTGGGATCGTCCAGGGCATTATATCATGTCGATCCGGATATATTGGAGCAGGAAACGAATATGTCAGCCTATGTTTTAGCGTTCGATGGCTCCCGCTTCAATATCCAATATGAGCTTTTGCAAGAATATTTACGTTATAACGATAAGCCTAAAACAATCGTCCTTTCACTCGACAATCTTTCGATACGCTCTCCATCAGAGGTCGACAAAAAGAGCTTTTTGCCGTTTATGCTGTTCAATTCGGAAATGCAACAATCTATTGGCAAGTGGCTTAACTACTCTAAATGCGATTATTATATTCCTATGCTGAGATATATAGGTGATTTCAGCGCCCTGAAATTCTCGATAAGACATTATCTTATCCCTCAAAAAGAAAGATATAGGAGAAAGGGCTATGTTCCTGTGTATTATCACTGGTATACACTTTCTCATGGCAAGGTGCCCTACGATAAAAGCGTCAATGACAAACGTGATATATGGGAGGATGATTACGAGAATCATTTGTTATATAAAGATTTATTTACTCAGTTTATTGAAGAATGTAAGGCTGCAGGTATCGAATTGGTACTCGTCTATAGTCCCGAGTACAAGGACAGAGATCACGTGGTGGCTACTGTGGTACAGGCAAACCAATATTATGAGAAAGTGAGCCGGGAGTATGATGTTCCTTTTTTCAATTACGCTGACGATCCTATGGCTTCCGATACGGCATACTTTTATAATGTGCTTCACCTTAATGTTGAAGGTAGCCGTAAATTCTCTCGGGAATTGGGAATCGAATTGCAACAACTCAAATTAAATTAACTAAATATGCTTTTTAACTCAATCAACTTTGCCATATTCTTTCCGATAGTTTTTTTTATCTATTGGCTGGTATTGAAGAATAACAAAAAGGCACAGAATGTTTTCTTGCTTGTTGCCAGTTATTTCTTCTATGGCTGCTGGGATTGGCGTTTTCTTTTTCTGCTGGCTATTTCCACTATTCTCTGCTATTACGGAGGGCTAAGAGTCAGTACGGCAACGACTAAGAGCGGACGAAAGACTTGGATGTTTATCGCAGTCATTGTGAATATCTGTTTTCTGGGCTTCTTTAAGTATTTTAATTTCTTTATACACGAGTTTCAGGAATTCCTGCAGCTATTCGGTTTATCATCAAGTATCCACACACTAAGTATTATTTTGCCGGTTGGTATATCGTTCTATACATTCCACGGGCTCTCGTATGTGCTCGATATCTATAACGATAGAATAAAGCCTACCCGCAACTGGGTAGACTATTCTTTGTTCGTCAGCTTCTTTCCCTTATTGGTTGCTGGGCCTATCGAACGGGCAACACACCTACTCCCTCAGATAGAACAGGAACGTACATTCCGTTACGCCAAGATGGTAGATGGCTTGAAGCAAATCCTTTGGGGCTTGTTCAAAAAAGTTGTTGTAGCCGATAACTGTGCCGAATATGCCAATATGGCTTTTAATGGAGGCGAACACTCGGGGAGTACATTGGTGTTGGGGGCTATTTTCTTTACGATACAGATATACGGCGACTTCTCGGGTTATTCGGATATAGCGCTGGGAACCGCGCGGATGCTTGGCTTTGAATTATTACAGAACTTCAAATTTCCGTATTTCTCGCGCGATATTGCCGAGTTCTGGCGGCGTTGGCATATATCCTTGTCTTCGTGGTTTCGCGACTATCTCTATTTCCCACTCGGAGGGAGCAGAGGTACGATGTTAAAGACGATACGCAACACGTTTATAATATTCCTTGTCAGTGGCTTCTGGCACGGCGCTAACTGGACATTTATCGCCTGGGGCGGTCTGAATGCCTTGTTTATTATGCCGTCTATTATTATGAAGCAGAACCGGAAGAATCTGGATGTGGTAGCGCAAGGTAAGTTATTACCTTCGTTCAAGGATATTCTGCATGTGGGCATAACATTTGCGTTGGCTGCTTTTGCCTGGATTTTCTTCCGTGCCGATAACATGACGCATGCTTTCGAATACATTGCAAGTATACCTAAAGAATTACTTACCTCACCTCATTATGATACCAAAACTTTGATAACTATCGGTATGTTTTTGCTGATGTTTATTGTCGAATGGTTAGGTAGAGAAAATAAGTATGGTTTGGAATTCTTCGGAGCGAAGCGTAGCCGCTTCTTCCGGTGGGCATTCTATTATATGATTATCGTATTTATTATTTTATTTGCCGGAGGCGAGCAACAATTCATCTATTTCCAATTCTAAGCAGGAATGAAGAAGCTACTAAAAAAACTATTGATATTTGTTTGCCCGATAATCGTATTGGCTTATCCTGCCGATTGGTTTATTTCAAACGGCTTGGCTCATTCTGTTTATTCAGATGGTGAAATAGAAACATGGACAGATATTTATACTGGTCAGGTCAATTCCGATTATCTTATCTATGGTTCTTCGCGTGCATGGATCCATATTGACCCTATGATGATAGAAAAAGAAACCGGGCACCCGGCCTATAATTTTGGTCTGAATGCTCATAACTTCTATCTGCAAAGTTTAAGACATCGTGAGTATCTGCGACATAACCCGAAGCCGGAAGCAATTATTTATGCCTTGGATGTCTTTACGCTTGAGAAACGTCCTGATTTATATAATTTGGGGCAATTCCTGCCTTATATGCTATGGAACAAAGATGTAGCAGAGACAACATTGACATACGAAGGTTTTACTTGTCCCGATTTCATTATCCCTTTATACCGCTATATCGGGCGTTTCGATGCTATCCGTTCGGGACTGAATTATTATGTTAATCCTGATGCCCGTTTCCGCGAGAAAGGATATAAAGGATACGAAAAAGAATGGGATGGCGCATTAGAGAGAGCACAAGGCAATATGAAGTCGTACAAAGCCTATATCGATACGACTTCTGTAAGGTTATTTGAAGATTTTATTATCGATTCCAAAAAAGAAGATATTCCGTTGATTTTTGTTTATACACCCGAGTATATCGAGGGACAGAAATTTATATCAAATAAGGACTCCGTTATTGCTATCTATCAAAAATTTTCGGACAAATATGCGATCCCGTTTTTTGATTATTCCAATGATTCGATATGTTATCATAAAGACTACTTCTACAACTCGATGCATATGAATAACAGAGGTAGCAAACTCTTTACGCACAAGATGATACAAGACTTGATGAGGGATGGTTTGATTTCGGATAAAAAATAAATATTGTTGTTCTTATTTCTCTCTTTTTTGAGAGATGAAATGGAAAATCCTACTTATCTTTGCGTCGAAATTATAATATCTAACCATATGCCTCGCAGATACTTAAAAGATTTTTATTGGAAAGACTATCTGTTAATAACTGTCGGTCTTGTCTTATACGCAGTTGGATTGATAGGCTTTATCAAGCCCGGTGGAATCGTAACAGGGGGACTGACCGGTATCGCCCTCTTGATTGAATACAGTACCGGATTACCACTGCAATATGTATATTTTTTCACTAACTGCGCCTTGCTTTTGGTTGCCTTGAAGATATTAGGCATAAAATTCCTCGCCAAAACAATATACGGGGTAGTAGTTCTTACGGCCCTCATTACGATTGCTCAATTAATCTTTAAAGAGCCTCTGATGGCTTCTGAACCGACACTTTCGGGTGTAGTAGGGGGGATGATGTGTGGAGCCGGCATAGCGCTTGTATTTAGCGCAAACGGGAGTACGGGCGGTACGGATATTGTTGTTGCCATCATCAATAAATATAAGAATATCTCTTTCGGTCGCGGAATGTTACTTTGCGACTTTACTATTATTTGTTGCTCCTATTTTGTTTTCCATGATTATCAGAAGATTATTATCGCCCTTATCGTAATGGGTGTGATGACATACACCATTGATATGGTTATCAATGGATTCCGTCAATCGGTTCAGTTCTTTATCTTCTCTGATAAGTATGAGACAATAGCGAAAGCTATTAATTTTGAACTGCATAGAGGTTGTACCCTGTTGGACGGTACGGGAGCTTATACGGGTAAACCGATAAAGGTGGTGGTTGTATTAGCTAAGCGTTCCGAATCGATACAGATGTTCCGCCTGATACAAAAAATCGATGAAAAAGCCTTTATCTCGCAAACGACCGTGCGTGGGGTTTATGGCGAAGGGTTCGATAAGATAAGGAGTTAGAGAAGTTTTGCATTTTCTGAGAAAAAGGAATAGTCTCATTTTTAAGAGCGAGGACGAAGAAAGCGGATATTTAAAAAATCTTTATCACCTCCAGATATATTACAATAGCCGGAATGGCAAGAATGGTGCTGTCGAAGCGGTCGAGGATACCGCCATGCCCCGGAATCATGTTACCCGAATCTTTGACACCCAATGTGCGTTTGAAAAGCGATTCTACCAAGTCGCCGAATGTGCCGGATACAACCGTTACAATTGCAAAGCCTATCCATTTAGGAGTAGACAACTCGGGATAAAAATATGCCAGCACCAAGGATGCTCCTATGGCGAAAGCTAACCCTCCAAAGAATCCTTCCCACGATTTTTTTGGCGATATGCGCTCGAACAGGCGATGTTTACCGAAAGTCATACCCGTGAGGTAAGCGAACGAATCGTTGACCCAGATAATAACTAAAATAGCTAAAAGGAAGATATAGTTGTAACTGGTGTAGAAAGAGGCAGTCAGCACCAACTTATTAGTCAACGCAAAAGGTAGAGCAATATAAAGTTGCCCTAAGAAGGAATAGGCGAGCGATTGCAACGGATTGGCATGCTTCCGATACAACTCGCTTACGAAGAGGACTAATAAGAAAATGGCATAAGGTGTAAGGTAGAAAAACAAATCCGGTCTGAAGCAAGTTACCGAATTGCTATACCAAAACACTCCGCCAAATAAAAGAAGCCCCCCGATGATATTCAGCCATTTCGATACTTTGACATTGGCGGCCTTTTCTATCAACCCATAAAATTCGTACAGAGCCAACCCTGTGAGCAGGGCGAATATAGCAGCAAAAGTGAATTCATTAATCAGGATTCCGGCAAGCAACAATCCTACAAATACGATTCCGGCAAGGATGCGGACGACAATATTTGGCAGTTTCTTCAAAATATAATGACTGTTATATTATTATTCTATCTCTTCCGATTGTCCCGGCTGTGCGAGAATGCCCGGCGCATCTTCGCCTTTGGCTTTCTCTTCTTCAACCTCTTTCACGATTTCTTCGTTTTCTTTCATAATCTCATCCGAACGGGATACCCACGGACGTAAACCGAAAATCTTTTTCAGGTCGTCGGCAAAGATAACTTCCTCGGTCATCAGTTTGTCAGCCAAGGCATGATGTCCGTCCGAATGTTGGCGAAGCAACTGCTTAGCACGCTCGTACTGTTCGCTAATCATCGCCTGCACCTCCTGGTCGATAAGCAGGGCCGTATCGTCGCTGTATGGCTTTGTGAAGCCGTAATTATCGGCCGAATCGTAGTAGCTGATATTTGGCAGCTTGTCGCTCATCCCCATATAGGAAATCATCGCGTAAGCCTGCTTCGTTACACGTTCGAGGTCGTTGACTGCACCCGAAGATATTTGTCCGATAAAGACCTCTTCAGCGGCGCGTCCTCCGAGCAAGGCACACATTTCGTCCAGCATCTGCTCTTTGGTGGTGATTTGCCTTTCTTCCGGCAGATACCATGCTGCTCCCAATGCTTTTCCGCGGGGAACAATCGTAACTTTCACCAACGGATTGGCATGCTCGAGGAACCAGCTCAACGTAGCGTGTCCCGCCTCGTGAATAGCAATCGTGCGGCGCTCGTCGCGTGTTGTAACCTTATTTTTCTTTTCCAACCCCCCGATGATGCGGTCTACAGCATTCAGGAAGTCTTCTTTTTGTACTATTTTCTTTCCTTTACGGGCAGCAATCAAAGCCGCTTCGTTACACACATTGGCAATGTCAGCTCCCGAGAATCCCGGCGTCTGGCGGGCAAGGAAATCGACATCTACGCTGTCGTCTATTTTCACAGGACGAAGGTGTACTTTGAATATCGCTTTTCTGTCATTGAGGTCAGGTAAATCGACATTTATCTGGCGGTCGAAGCGTCCCGCACGCAGGAGTGCTTTGTCCAGAATATCGGCACGGTTAGTTGCCGCGAGGATGATGATACCGCTATTGGTACCGAAGCCGTCCATCTCGGTCAGGAGCTGGTTCAATGTATTCTCGCGTTCGTCGTTCGAGCCGAAGTTCGGATTCTTGCCACGGGCACGGCCGATGGCGTCTATCTCGTCGATGAAGATGATACAAGGCGATTTTTCCTTAGCCTGCTTGAAGAGGTCGCGCACACGCGAAGCTCCAACGCCGACAAACATCTCTACAAAGTCGGAACCCGACATCGAGAAAAACGGTACATTGGCTTCGCCTGCAACCGCTTTTGCCAAAAGCGTTTTACCTGTTCCCGGAGGGCCTACAAGCAAGGCGCCTTTCGGTATTTTACCCCCGATTTCGGTATATCTCGAAGGGTTTTTGAGAAATTCTACTATCTCTTCTATTTCTTCTTTTGCTTCCGACAATCCGGCAACATCCTTGAATGTCACACGCAGATCGGACGCTTTGTCGTATAATTGTGCTTTGGATTTTCCTACGCTGAATACTCCGCCGCCACCACCGGCTCCTCCGCCGGACATACGGCGCATCATAAATACCCACAGCCCGATAAGCAGCAGGAATGGCAGTGCACCGATGAGAAAGTCGAAAATGCTGACATTCTCTTCGTAGCTGACGTCTATATTGTAGTTGTGATCTTTCTTTATCTGGTCGTAGAAGTCCGAAAATTTATCGGCCGAAGGAATCTTAACGGAGATAAAAGGATTTTTTGGCAGGTTTTCGGATTTAGCTTCGTCTTTGAATACCTCGTTTATTGATTCGCTACGCACGTAGGCGCGCAGGGTACGCGATTTTCCGTCAACAACAATCTTGTTGATATAGTCTTTCTTGACATACCCCTGAAAATCCGACCAGGCAACTTCTTTCGAGAATGCACTCTGCGAAAAGAAATAAACTCCGATTATTCCGGCAAAGATTAACAGGAATAACCAGTTGAGATTAAAGGAGCTTTTCGGTTTCTGGGGGGTTGGTATTCGTGGCTTTTTCTGACCTTCTTCTTTGTTGTAGTTATCCATATGTTAACTGGAAAAATTAAAATTCGACAAAATAATTCTACTAAATGAACAAACTTTCAGATGAAAAGTTGTCAGTCGATATCGGGAATCGTTTCCAACTGCGCATCAGCCCACAAATGTTCGATGTCATAAAACTCGCGCAATTCGGGTAAAAATATATGAACAATAACCGTACCATAATCTATTCCTGCCCAACGTCCTTCCACTACACCATCGCTTGCGATAGGGCGTTCTTTCATGTTCTTTTTGAGTGAATCGATAACTTCCTCACCTATTGCCGATACTTGTGTAGGGCTGCGTCCTTCGCATATTACGAAATATTGACAGATGGTTCCTATCATCTCTGTCATGTCTACGATTACAATGTTACGGGCTTTTTTCTCCTGGCAAGCTGCCACGACGTTGTTTACAATGATTTTAGCGTTGTCCATTCAGTATATTTTGTTCCGATATTATTAAATTAAGCCTACAAATATAGTCTTTTTTTGATTATGAATAGTTGTATGTCAGGTATAAGTGTTGAATAAGAGGGAAAAAGCTATCGGTTGAGATAATAAATTTCCGGCTTTTGATTGTGACGATTGACTATTTTCTTTCTTTCAAATGGTGTATTTGTCAATAAAAAGTACTTTCTTTGCAGTATCATACAACACAAATATCGTGCTAAAAAACAGATATAATAAGACCATTTTTTCAGTTAATATATTGTATTCTAATATGATATATTCTGTTATCTACGTGCACACACACACACACACACACGAAAATTTAGCGATTATTTCTTAGGCCACCAAATTTTCAGGGTAGTTTTTTCAAAAAATATTCACCTCCCCCCGTCCCCCTCCAACAGAGGGGGAGTAAAAATATATACCCTTTTCCTATCTCCTCCCCTAATGGGGGAGGCAGGGAGGGGGTGCCAAATTGCTTGTGTTAAT
Organism: Dysgonomonas sp. 25; assembly: GCF_010501075.1. Taxonomy (GTDB): domain Bacteria; phylum Bacteroidota; class Bacteroidia; order Bacteroidales; family Dysgonomonadaceae; genus Dysgonomonas. The sequence continues at coordinate 306,642 of NZ_QVMN01000007.1, read as the reverse complement.
GTCAGGGGAAGAACCCCCATTTTGTCCCGTCTTCTCCGTGAGGAGAAGCGGGATTTTTCAGTCAACAGTGAGCAGCACTATTCAGTCAACAGTTATCAGTCAACAGTCAACAACAAAATCCATGTAGGGGCGAAACATCGTTCGGCGAAGCGTAGTCGAGCCAATAAATATTCGCCCGTAATATCCGACATATACGGGGCAATGTTTATTGCCCCCTACAAAGCTAATAGTCTAATGTTGCCACGCCTTTTAAGGCGTGGATATGATTGCATCTTTCAGGAGATGACTTTAGTCAAAAGATATTTGGCTAAAGCCATTTTTGAACCAACCTTTCGAGACCTCCACTTAAAAGTGGAGGCAATTAGTAAGAACGCACCGAGATCCCTCGCTCCGTATCGGGATGACAATAACCGGCCCCCTTTATCCCCCAGAGGGGGAAATGGGTTTGCACCACCATTCAACAAAAAACGAAAATATATCCTTCTCTTAGCCTCCCCCACGGGGAGGTTTGGTGGGGCTCAATCAAACATATTATTCACTTCATCTTTTTCTGTTACCCCCTCTTGTGGGGGCAGGGGGAGGTGGCTTATTCTTTTATAACATGAAAAAAAGAATCTTAACGCAGGCTATCGTACTGTTAGCCTTATTCACAACAACAATCAACCTGCAAGCGCAGGTGACTATCGGTAGCGGGCAACAGCCTAATGCCGGCGCTTTGCTCGACCTGAAAAATTTAGCTGGAGGCAATGCTGACAAAGGCCTTGCGCTTCCGCGGGTGAAATTGACATCACTGACTATCCCTGCCGGCAAGACGCTGGCACAAACCATCGACGGCACAGAAGCCAGTGACAGTTGGGACAAAGACGAGCACCTCGGCCTGTTGGTCTACAACATGCAGGAGATGGAACCTACATGTATAGCGAATGTTTTCCAGCCGGCGGTCGATCCGGGTATATTTATCTGGGATGGTGAAAAGTGGGAACCGCTTATACCGCCCTATCAGGGAAGAAGAGATATAACGATGACGGACATCGACGGCAACGTCTACAATGCCCGGTGGTTTGGTGTAGACCTGTGCGATGGCGCTTATTGGACTACCAGCAACTTGTACGTTACCCGCAACAGAGACGGGAATCCCTTAGGTAATAGAGCCAAGTTGAGTATTGCAGGCGGTACAACAGCGGTTATTAGTAGCGTATCAGACCTGACGGGAAACAATATCCCTGCCAATATCTGGGGGATAGGCGATACCTGGGGTGTGCTTCAGAACAACCCAGAAACAAGCTATCTGGATTTTGCGAAAGAATATGGATTGCATTACTTCGTCTTTGGTTTACCATTATTTGAGTCTGTGTGTCCTACCGGCTGGCACGTGCCCGACGATGACGAGTGGGATAAGCTGGCTGATGTATTTGGTGGTGCAGCTGATGCCGCCCGGAAAATGCGCAAAGCGGACAAATATGGAAAGTTTTACACCGATGCCAATGGAAATGCTATTCTTTCGTGGGGCTGCTGCGACGGCGGTACTCCGGAGCCATCCGGCTTTGACGCCGTGCCGTCCGGCGATGTCGACTACAGTCATCTCTATGCTACTTGGTTTGGTAGGCATGCCTATTGGTGGTCGTCTACTATCGTCGGAACGTCTTACCGCTACCGCCAATTGATAAATAATACGCCTTCGCTTACTGATGGGACTATTGTTCCTTCTCCTTTCGTCTGGAACGGGCTTTCGGTCCGTTGTGTCCGGGATTGAGAGAGTATAGCGAAAAAAAGACGGGTAATATACGCTGAATAAGATACTAAAAACAGGCAGCCGCAGATGAAAAAAATCTTGCTGCCTGTTTTTTTATGCGTTTCCGTTTTTTTGTTATACTTTTGTTTGAGAACAACAATAGCTTAATCTGTTAATATGTGGCATAAAACTTGTAGGGCTTTATATACTGTATTTTCAGATTAATCACTAAAAAATAAAAGACGATGAATAACGATTTTAAAAAATATGCTACCAAGCATTTAGGACTGAATAGTTTAGGGCTTGAAAAATATATGGATATAACCAGCAGTTATATCTCTCCGACGATTATTGAAGAACGCCAGTTGAATGTGGCGCAGATGGACGTGTTTTCGCGTTTGATGATGGATCGTATCATCTTCCTCGGCACGCAAGTCGATGACTATACTGCCAATGTTATTCAGGCGCAGTTGCTCTACCTCGATACCTCCGATCCGGGCAAGGATATCTCTATTTATATCAACTCTCCCGGAGGATCGGTATATGCAGGATACGGAATTTATGATACGATGCAATATATCGGTTGCGACGTATCTACTATCTGTACAGGTATCGCCGCTTCTATGGCAGCCGTGTTGCTCGTTGCCGGCGAAAAAGGAAAACGCTTTGCCTTGAAACATTCCCGCGTAATGATTCACCAGCCGCTCGGAGGAGCACAGGGACAGGCATCCGATATCGAAATCACCGCCCGCGAAATAGGTAAAGTGAAGAAAGAGCTTTATACTATTATCTCGGAACATTCGGGCAAACCGTTCGAGCAAGTAGAGCGCGATTCGGATCGTGACTACTGGATGACGTCGAGCGAAGCATTAGATTACGGAATGGTGGATAAAATATTAACCAAAGAAAAAAAGTAAAACCAGTAGAATAATACATGGCTAAAAAAGAAACCAGCGACTATTGCTCGTTTTGTGGAAGAAGTGACCGGGATGTGAATTTTCTCATCTCGGGTATCTCTGCCCAGATTTGCGATAGCTGTGCCGAACAGGCCTATCAGATAGTAAAAGAGAACCTCGAGGCAAAAAAGCAGACAACCAACAGCGGAAAACTGGAGAAGGACAAACTCCCTACTCCTAAAGAAATAAAAGCCTATTTAGACGAATACATCATCGGACAGGACAGCGCCAAGCGGTCTTTGTCCGTTGCCGTTTATAACCACTACAAGCGCCTGATACAGCATATCGACGATGATGTGGAGATAGAAAAATCCAACATCATCATGGTAGGCCCTACCGGGACAGGGAAGACGATGCTTGCCCGCACCATAGCCAAAAGGCTGCACGTCCCCTTTGCTATTGTAGATGCCACCGTATTGACCGAAGCCGGATATGTCGGCGAGGATATCGAAAGCATCCTTACGCGTTTGTTGCAGGCCGCCGACTATGATACTGCAGCAGCCGAAAAAGGGATTGTCTTCATAGATGAGATAGACAAAATTGCCCGCAAGAGCGATAACCCTTCCATCACGCGCGACGTTAGCGGCGAAGGTGTTCAGCAAGGATTGTTGAAGCTGCTCGAAGGCTCTATTGTCAACGTGCCGCCGCAGGGAGGACGTAAACATCCCGATCAGAAGATGATACCTGTCGATACCAAAAATATTCTGTTCATCTGTGGAGGAGCATTCGACGGAATCGAACGGAAGATTGCACAGCGCCTCAATACGCGCGTGGTAGGATATGCCACAGCAAGCCAGACAGCCGATATCGACCGCGACAATATGTTGCAATACGTTACGCCGCAGGATTTGAAATCCTTCGGGTTAATCCCCGAAATCATCGGGCGATTGCCTATCCTTACCCACCTCGATGCGCTGGATAGGGATGCTTTGCTGCGTATTCTGACCGAACCGAAGAATTCCATCATAAAGCAGTACCTCAAACTCTTCAGGATGGATAATATCGACCTCTCTTTCGACAAGGAAGTATTCGAATACATTGTCGATAAAGCGATCGAATACAAACTCGGGGCACGCGGACTACGTTCGATTGTCGAAACCATTATGATGGATGCCATGTTCACCATGCCGTCGGATGGAGGAGACAAGCTGCACATAACCAAGCAATATGCCGAACAACAACTGGCTTCGTCGAATCTTGACAGGCTGAAAGCGTCGTAGCTTCATGTTAAAAATGTGGGCAGAACTAAAAAAATATTCCAATAACCTTTGATGTTTAAAGAATAAGGATATATCTTCGTATAGAGATACTCTAATTGCACGGTAGAATTGCTTATTACAGGATTCTGAAGAATACCCCGCAAAAAAAGGGGCAACTTGATACTTAAATAATAAGAATAATAGAATAAAACAAATTCATTATGTCTGCTCAGGAAGACGTATTAATCCGCTCGTTGAAAACGAACTTTGGCTTCGATAAGTTCAAAGGAAACCAACAACAGATCATCCAGAATCTGCTGGATGGGAAAGATACGTTTGTGTTGATGCCGACCGGGGGAGGTAAGTCGCTTTGCTACCAGCTTCCCGCGCTGATGATGAATGGAACGGCTATTGTTATATCCCCTCTCATCGCCTTGATGAAAAATCAGGTCGATGCCATGCGGAACTTCAGCGAGACCGAAGGCGTCGCCCATTTTCTGAATTCGTCGCTCAACAAAACAGCGATAGAAAAAGTAAAAAACGATATCCGCGAGGGAAAGACAAAACTCCTGTATGTAGCACCTGAATCGTTGACAAAAGAAGAAAACGTCGAATTTCTCCGTGAAATACCTATCTCTTTCTATGCCATAGACGAAGCGCATTGTATCTCGGAATGGGGGCACGATTTCCGTCCCGAATACCGCCGCATCCGTCCCATTGTGAACGAAATAGGCAAGCATCCTATTGTCGCGCTCACAGCCACCGCTACGCCGAAGGTACAATATGACATACAAAAAAGCCTCGGTATGGTCGAGGCCGACGTCTTTAAATCGTCTTTCAACAGGGCGAACCTTTATTACGAAATACGTTCGAAAACAAAAGATGTCGACAAGGACATCATTAAATACATCAAATCTCAAGCTGGAAAATCGGGTATCGTTTACTGCCTCAGCAGAAAGAAAGTAGAAGAATTTGCCGAAATTCTGCAAGCAAACGATATCAATGCCCGCCCCTATCATGCCGGGCTGGATGCCTCTACACGATCGGGGAATCAGGACGCCTTCCTCATGGAAGAAGTCGATGTCATTGTAGCGACTATCGCCTTCGGGATGGGAATTGATAAGCCGGATGTACGCTTCGTTATCCATTACGATATGCCTAAGAGCCTCGAAGGCTATTATCAGGAGACCGGGCGTGCCGGACGCGATGGTGGCGAAGGACGCTGTATAGCATTCTATTCGAGCAAGGACCTGCTGAAACTCGAAAAGTTTATGCAGGGCAAGCCTATTGCCGAACAAGAAATCGGAAAACAACTGTTACTCGAAACTGCAACTTATGCCGAAACGGCTATGTGCCGCAAAAAGGTGTTGTTGCATTACTTCGGGGAAGAATATAAAGAAAAGAATTGTGGAAATTGTGATAACTGTGTTAATCCAAAAACTTTAGTGGAAGCGAAAGAATTGTTACAAACAGCGATCGAAGCCGTGATCGCATTAAAAGGAAAATTCAAGACAGAATATGTAATTAATATTCTACGAGGAAAAGAAACATCAGAAATAGAAACCTATAACCATCAGGATATCGAAGTCTTCGGTTCGGGTGACGACACGGACGAGCAAGTGTGGAACGAAGTTTTCCGTCAGGCTATTATCGAAGGTTACCTCGAAAAAGACATCGAAAATTATGGACTGCTGAAGGTGACGAAAAAAGGAGATAAATTCCTTAAAAAACCGACTTCGTTCAAGATCACCAAGGTGGGCGATGATGACGATGACGACACCGAAGATGTAGACGATGTGGTAGTAAAAGGTGGCGGTGGCGGTTCGGCCGTCGATCCCGTACTCTTCTCGATAATGAAAGATTTGCGGAAGAAAATGGCCAAGAAACTGAACGTCCCTCCGTACGTAATCTTTCAGGATCCTTCGCTCGAAGCGATGGCGACTATCTACCCGATAAATCTGGAAGAACTGCAGAATATACCGGGTGTAGGAGCCGGGAAGGCGAAACGTTACGGTCCCGAATTCGTAACTATCATCAAAAAGCACGTCGAAGAAAACGAAATAGAACGTCCCGAAGACCTACGCGTAAAAACCGTAGCCAACAAGTCGAAACTGAAAGTAGCCATCGTGCAGGGTATCGACCGCAAAGTGGCATTAGACGACCTTGCCGAATCGAAAGGGATAGAATTCCACGAACTGCTCGACGAAGTAGAAGCTATCGTATATTCGGGAACGAAAATCAATATCGACTACTTCCTGCACGAAGTGATCGACGAAGATCACCTGGAAGATATATTTCAATATTTTAATGAAGCCGAATCGGACAATCTGGAAGATGCAATCAACGAATTGGGTGAATATACCGAAGAAGAAATCCGTCTGGTACGCATCAAATTCCTCTCCGATGTAGGAAACTAAACGATGAAGAAAAGAAAAGGTATTTTTCCCGGTACATTCGATCCGTTCACTATCGGGCACTATTCATTAGTAAAACGCTCATTGGCACTTGTCGATGAGCTTGTTATTGCTATCGGGGTGAACGACGCGAAAAAAAGTTTATTCACCTCCGAAAGGCGTCTGGCTATGATTCGCGAATTATATCGCGACGAACCGCGCATATCGGTCGAAGCATACCGGACTTTGACAATCGATTTTGCCCGCGAGATAGACGCTTCTATCATAATACGGGGCATCCGCTCGGTGAACGATTTCGAATACGAGAAAAATATTGCCGACATAAACCGAACATTATCGGGGGTAGAAACTGTTATACTATTTACCGAACCCGAATTGACACATATCAGTTCCTCCATCGTGCGCGAATTGATACAATATGGGCACGATGTCAGCCGTTTTATACCCGAAGGGCTCGACATAACCAAACGAGATTGAAACTAATTATAAATAGGACTATCTGAGTAAAGATAATTCAAAAGAAAGCTCTCGAGGCTTTACCCGAATGTGTATGAAAAAGATATATACCACTCTGTTTGCGCTCGTGGTAGCGCTATCCTCACTTACAGCTCAGCAGCTGCGAACCAGCGATGCTACACGCAAAGTGGCTACGGCCATGACTTTTGTCGAAAACTTTTATGTAGATAAAGTAGACGAAGACCAGCTGGCGGAAGATGCCGTCAAATCCATTCTGCAAACGTTGGATCCTCACTCTTCGTATCTGAGTGCGGAAGAATTGAAAGAAGCCAACGAACCATTAGAAGGCGACTTCGATGGCATCGGTATCTCGTTCAATATGATGGCGGATACGCTGTATGTTATCGAGACCGTTTCGGGAGGCCCGTCCGAGAGGGTAGGGATTATGCCCGGCGACCGCATTGTGCAGGTGAACGATACGTCTATTGCAGGGGTAAAAATGCCGCAAAAGGCTATTATGAAACGATTGAAAGGTAAAAAAGGGACTATCGTAAACGTGAAAGTTGTCCGTCGCGGAATGCCCGAATTGCTTACCTTCAAGATAACACGTGACCGTATTCCTATCACCAGCATAGATGCCGCTTATATGGTGACGCCGACGATAGGCTATATTCGTTTGAGCCGCTTCGGAGCGAAGACAGGAGCCGAGTTTCTGGAATCGTGCAAGAAATTGCAGGGAGAAGGAATGGTCGATCTGATTCTCGACCTGCAACAAAACGGCGGCGGTTATATGGGAGCCGCTATCGAAGTTTCGAACCAGTTTTTGGGAGCGAATCATTTGATAGTCTATACCGAAGGAGCACATCAAAACCGTCAGCAAGCAGCATCGGACAATAAAGGAATTTTCAAGAAAGGTAAATTGGTTGTCCTGATAAACGAGTCGTCGGCATCGGCAAGCGAAATCGTTTCGGGAGCAATACAAGACTGGGACAGAGGCGTGATTGTCGGTCGCCGCAGCTTTGGGAAAGGATTGGTGCAACGGCCGTTCCCATTGCCCGACGGTTCGGAAATGCGCCTGACAACAGCCCGCTATTATACGCCTACAGGACGTTCTATCCAACGTCCGTATGAGAAAGGAAATCAAGAGGCTTATGCTGCCGATTTCTACGAACGCTATAACAGGGGCGAACTGCAAAGCAGCGATAGCATTCACTTCCCGGATTCATTGAAATTCAAAACGTTGGTTAACGAGCGTACTGTCTACGGTGGTGGCGGCATTATGCCGGATTACTTTGTTCCGTTCGATACAACGATGTATACGACTTATCGCAGCAAATTGATTTGGCATGGCGCATTGAACAAGACCGCTTTGACCGAGGTGGATCTGCACCGCAAAAAACTGTTGCAGCAATATCCAACGATAGATAGCTTTATCAAAGGATATACCGTTCCGCAGAAGTTGCTGGATAATTTGATAGCAGCAGGTGAGGCGGAAAAAATAGAATTCGATGAGGCGGAATATAAGCGTTCCGAGGAGTTGATAAAATCGGATCTGAAATCCTTGATAGCAAGGGATTTGTTCGATAATGCCGCTTACTTTAAGGTTTCGAACCATGAGAACCCTGTATTCGGTAAAGGATTCGAAATAATAAAAAATACGACATTATATAATAGCTTACTGACTAAAAAGCGGGACGATTGACGTCGCCGCTTTTGTTTTGTTACGAAAAAATGTTAGTTTTGCATATCACGAAATAACGAAATGGCAAAATATAAAAGAATACTTCTCAAGCTAAGCGGCGAGTCGCTCATGGGCGGCCAGCAATACGGTATCGACACCAACCGGTTGAACGAATATGCCCAACAGATTAAGCATATAGCCGAAATGGGTGTGCAGATAGGTATTGTCATCGGCGGCGGAAATATCTTCCGGGGTTTGAGTGGCGCCTCTAAAGGTTTTGACCGGGTGAAAGGCGATCAGATGGGTATGCTGGCTACGGTGATTAACAGCTTGGCGCTCAGTTCGGCACTTGTGGCAGCAGGCGTAAAAGCCCGCGTCCTGACAGCTATCCGTATGGAGCCGATAGGCGAATTATATACCAAATGGAAAGCTATAGAGACGATGGAAAATGGCGAGGTAGCCATCTTTTCGTGCGGAACGGGCAATCCGTTTTTTACGACCGATACCGGTTCTTCCTTGCGGGGGATCGAGATTGAGGCCGATGTGATGCTGAAAGGCACGCGCGTGGATGGTATCTATACGGCCGATCCGGAGAAAGATCCTACTGCGACCAAATTCGACACTATTTCGTACGACGAAGTATTGCAACGCGGACTGAAAGTGATGGACTTGACAGCAACCGTGATGTGCAAAGAAAATAACCTGCCGATAGTCGTATTCGATATGGATACCCCGGGCAATCTCGAAAAGGTGATGCGTGGCGAAAATATCGGTACATACGTGCATGCGTAAAGTATTCGGAAAGAGAAAGAAAAAATATAAACGATATAGACTATGATAAAAGAAATACAGCAAAAAGCAGAGAAAAAGATGCAAGGTGCTATCGAGTATCTCGACGAATCGTTGGCACATATCCGTGCCGGAAAAGCGAATCCGCGTATCCTCGACGGAATCAAGCTCGACTATTACGGAACATTGACGCCATTGAGCGGAGTCGCCTCTATCAGTACCCCCGATGCCCGTACGATTGTGGTACAGCCTTGGGAAAAGCAAATGATGCGCGATGTGGAGAAAGCTATCATGGATTCCGATGTCGGCATTACGCCGGATAACAACGGAGAGGTCATCCGCCTGAGCATTCCCCCATTGACAGAGGAGCGCCGTAAGCAATTGGCTAAGCAAGCTAAGGGTGAGGCCGAGGAAGCGAAAATCAGTGTTCGCAATGCCCGCCGCGATGCTATCGATGCTATCAAGAAATCGGTGAAAGACGGTACGCCTGAGGATGTAGCCAAAGATGCGGAAAATGATATGCAGAAAATGCATGACAAGTATATCAAGAAGATAGACGAAGTTTTTGCAGCTAAGGAAAAAGAAATAATGACCGTATAATCGAACATTTGTTTGACTGTTTTCGGTTTAAAACTCAAGGTTTTACAGAACTTTGAGTTTTACCATTTTTAATAGAAAGGCGTACATGACAAAAGGTCTGGTAATAAAAAATACGGGAAGCTGGTATATTGTCCGCACCGACGAGGGGCAGGATGTAGAGTGCAAGGTGAAAGGAAACTTCCGTCTGAAAGGCATTCGCAGTACTAATCCGGTGGTGGTGGGCGACATCGTTTCTATCGAACGGAATGCCGAAGGCACGGCGCTTATCACCGACATAACAGACCGCAAAAATTACATTATCCGCCGGGCATCGAACTTGTCGAAACAATCGCATATCATCGCCGCCAATGTGGATTTATGCTTCTTGATGGTGACAGTCGATCATCCGGTGACTTCTACGGTGTTTATCGACCGCTTTCTAGCTATGGCCGAAGCATACCGCATACCCGTCAATCTGATACTGAATAAAACAGACCTCTACGACGAGGATGACAAGGAATACATGGATGGCTTGGTTCATCTCTACGAGCATATCGGTTACCCGTGTATCTGTATTTCGGCTTTGAACAAGCAGAACCTCGAAGCTATCCACGAAAAGATAAAGGGAAAAGTTACCGCTTTCTCAGGGCATTCCGGGGTTGGTAAATCGACGTTGATAAACGCCCTTATCCCCGATGTAAACCTGAAGACGGGCGCTATCTCCGATTATCATAAGAAAGGGATGCATACCACAACTTTTTCCGAGATGATAGAATTGCCCGAAGGGGGCTATATCATCGATACGCCTGGTATAAAAGGCTTCGGGACGGTGAATATGGAGAAAGAAGAAATCTCGCATTACTTCCCCGAAATATTCGAAGCATCGGCAAATTGCCGTTTCAATAACTGCCTGCACCTGAACGAGCCCGGATGTGCTGTCCGCGAAGCTGTCGAAAATCACTATATAAGCGAGAGCCGCTACAAGTCATATCTCAACATCATGGAGGAAGAAGTAGATGAAAAATACCGCAAATAACCCGCTTTTCCGCTTCCGGTTCAGTATCCGTTCATTTATTGTTTTCGTGCTCCTGTTCTTGGTTGAGGTGCTTATTGCCCTGTTTGTCAACGATTCGTTTGTCCGCCCCTACGGAGGGGATATAATTGTTGTCATACTGATATATTATTTCCTGAAAACATTTATTCAGACAAAATCCTTATATTTGATAATCCCTACACTCCTTTTCGCCTATGCGGTGGAGATAGCTCAATATTTTCGCATGGTGGAGGCCTTGGGAGTGCAGGATAATGCTATTTTGCGAACAGTTCTCGGTTCTTCCTTTAGTTGGGGAGACATACTTTGTTATACGATAGGAGCATTTATTTGCTATTTGATAGACGGAAGGAAATTGTATGGTACAACAGATACGAAAAGATGACTACATACAGCGTATTTTACAGGAGTTTTTTGCCAAGCTGAACCAGCTTTATCTCAAAAGGCCGAAAGCGCCTAAAGAAGAGCAGAAAAGGATATTGCAGAAATGCTTCGAACTGTATCGGGACTATTACCATGTGGAGCGTTCCGATTCGGCTGTCGAAATAATTAATTTGCTGGAAGACTTCGGGTTGATAGAGCAGTATGCACGCATACTAACCGATGAATATCAAACTGTTGACATAAAATATGACGAAAATTTAAGAAAAGCCTTATCTTTGGTAGAATATATCGAACACGCCGATGCTACCTATTCGTGGGATCGCACCGTGCTGAAAGAAGATATATTGCGGCTTTTAGACGAAAGTTGAACACACTAAACTAATCGGTCGGCATGATAGATTTTACGTCTGATAATCTTATCCTGTTCCTGCAATTGTTTTATGTAATTACGGCAATTGGGGTGATAGTGGTTATTATCACGCAGAACCGCAATCCGGTCAAGACCGTTTCGTGGATACTTATTCTGGTTTTCCTTCCCCTTGTCGGGCTGATTATCTATTATTTTTTCGGCGAAGACGGGCGAAAGAAACGCCTTATCTCGCACAGGATGTTTCGGAAACTGAGCAAGAAAGCCATAAACCGCATAGAACCCAAAGAGTTAATCCCTCCGCCCGAGAAATATTCGAATCTTATCAGTTTGCTGTATCGTATGGATAGGGCAGCCCTGTATTCCGGCAATAAAATAACTTTCTATTCGGATGGCGTAAGCAAATTCGACGCCCTGTTCGAAGAAATAAGAAAGGCCGAACATCATATTCATATCCAGTATTATATCTTTATGGATGATGATATGGGGCATCGACTGGCAAACCTCCTTCTCGAAAAAGCGAAGCAAGGCGTCACCGTGCGTTTGATGTACGACGATGTGGGTTCGTGGAATGCCAAGCGGAAATTCTTTGAAGAGTTGCAACAACAAGGAATAGAAACACAAGCCTTCCTGAAAGTGACATTCCGTTTCTTAGCCAGCCGCGTCAACTACCGCAACCATCGCAAAATAGTTGTGATTGATGGCAAAGTCGGTTTTATGGGCGGTATGAATGTTGCCGACCGCTACATAAAAGGAGTGGATTATGGCATATGGCGCGATAACCATATCAAAGTGGAAGGCAAAGCCGTAGCCGGCTTGCAGACCTCTTTTATTATCGACTGGAATTATTCGCGGAAGGAATTTCTGTCCGATGATAGCTATTTTCCGAAGATTGCCACACAAGGAGATAACCTCGTCCAGTTTGTGACGAGTGGCCCTATGGGGCAATACAAAAGCATCCACATCGGTATTATACAAGCCATCTATAATGCCAAGGATTATATTTATATCCAAACCCCTTATTTCGTCCCGACCGATCAGTTGATGTCGGCTATTCAGACGGCTGCCATGCGGGGCGTAGATGTCAGGTTGATGATTCCGCGAAACTCCGATACTACTTTTGTGCATATCGCTACCATGTCTTTTATCAAGGAGTTGCAGGAGGCGGGTGTCAGCGTTTACCTTTTCGAAGGAGGCTTCCTTCATTCCAAGATGACTGTCATCGACGATTCGTTGACCATAACAGGTTCGGCTAATATGGATGTGCGCAGCTTCGAACATAATTTCGAGATAGATGCGTTTATCTATAATGAAGGTTCGGCGCGTAGTGCACGCCGGATATTCGAACAGGATATGGTGATGGCATCATTATTGTACCCCGAAGATTGGGCAAAACGGTCAAATTTCCGTAAATTTGCAGAATCAATTGTGCGGCTGTTTTCGCCGTTACTCTAAAAATTGAATTTAAATGAAAAGAATAACAATATTTTTATTTGTTCTCTTAGCTCTATTATTTACTTCAAGTAGCGTATTTGCGCAACAGATAAACGTCACCATCCCCGAAGATGCCAATTCGCAATATTACCTGATATTCAATAAAGGGTTGAAACAAGATACCGTTCAGTCCGGAATGTTCAGTTTTGGCGGCAGCGCTACTATCACCATCCCCAACAAATATAAGGATTATGCCGGTATGGCTTCTTTGCAGGTTTCAGGTAAGAAATCGGCAATGTTTATTGTCAACAAGGAAAACTTTTCTGTCAACTATGCCGACAATCAGTTTGTATTCAAGAACTCGCCGGAGAACGATTATTTGTATGCTTACCTGAAGCAGACAGGGCCGGCGCAGAGGGATACGAGCCTGTATGCCGATAAATTCATCGAACTATTGCAGTACATGAATATGCTCAGCGGGATGGCTTCGGGACAGCAACAGCGAAATCTGGAAACTCTTTACCAAATACATCAATATGCTCAAAATGAATTGAATGCAGAGGCTTTATATACCAGTAGCCTATGGTATTTTATCATCGATCCGTTGTCGAGGATAGGAGGACAGAAAGCTTTTGGACAGGATATGGTAAAGCTTTTGGACAGGATAAAATCCCAACTTGTTTTTGAAGCATTGGCAGACGATTTGCTGACCATTGTCAACCAATATGCCTGGGACGATGCTTTCGATATCATTATCCCTTACGTAGTGGAATCGGGTAGGATAGAGCACCCTCAGGGGAATATGTATGCTGCTTTCACGCTTGCCAAGTTGCGCAAAGGGATGCTTGTTCCCGAATTGGAAGGTTTGCAGGCACCGATGGTTGCGGGGAAATATGCGCATACGATTCTATTTTTCTACGAGTCTGATTGTCCGAATTGCAAATTGGAATTGGAAAAGCTGATAGCCCGGTATCCATCTATCAAGGAGAAAAATGTACGGCTGATTTCGATTTCGGCAGATCATGACGAGAATGAATATAAGACTATGGCTTCCAGATTTCAGTGGAAGGATAAACTATGTGATTTCAAGGGATTTGGCGGGACTAATTATACGAACTATGGTATCATAGGAACCCCTACTTATTTCCTTTTGGATAAAGATAATAAAGTGATTGGACGTTATGGGTCATTAGATGCGATGAGTTTTTGATATTTTTATGTTAAAAGATATTATAAAAAGTATTAAACTCTGATAAAACGTGAAAATAGAAAAGAAAATAGATCTGTTTTTCTAAAAAAACGTACCTTTGCCCCAAACATAGCGTTATATACAAAATTAATATATACTAAAAAAAAGACTGATTTACATGGGAAAAGTTGCCCTTATCACAGGTGTTACAGGACAAGATGGAGCTTATCTGGCTGAATACTTAATTAAAAAAGGTTATACAGTGCATGGTATCAAGCGTCGTTCGTCGCTTTTCAATACCGACAGGATAGATCACCTCTATCAGGATCCGCATGAGTCTCACCGTAATTTGATTCTTCACTACGGAGATATGACCGATAGTATGAATATAACACGTATTATTGGTGATGTAAAACCGGATGAGATATACAACCTCGCAGCCATGAGCCATGTGAAGGTTAGCTTTGATACACCCGAATATACAGCAAATGCCGATGGTATAGGTACGCTTCGCATATTGGAAGCTGTCCGCCTGTTGGACTTGGTGAAGAAAACAAGAATATATCAGGCCTCAACTTCCGAGTTATATGGCTTGGTACAAGAGATACCTCAAAAAGAAACAACTCCGTTCTATCCGCGCAGCCCATACGCTGTAGCTAAGCTATATGCTTACTGGATAACAGTGAACTATCGCGAAGCTTATGGCATGCATGCAAGCAACGGAATACTGTTCAACCACGAATCGCCTTTGCGCGGCGAAACATTCGTTACCCGTAAGGTAACCCGTGCTGTAGCGCGCATTGTACTTGGCTTGCAGAAGGAAGTCTTTATGGGAAATCTTTCGAGCCAGCGCGACTGGGGACATGCCAAAGACTATATAAAAGCTATGTATCTGATCCTTCAGCAAGAAGAATCGGATGACTACGTAATATCAACCGGCGTGACAACGACTATCCGCGATTTTATCAAGATGGCTTTCAATGAAGTCGGTGTCGAAGTCGCTTTCAAAGGAGAGGGCGTCGACGAAGTCGGCATAATAGCATCGATAGATGAGGCTAAATTTGCTAAGCTTGTCGGTGAAGAACAGCTGGCAATGTTTAAGAAGAGAATCGGAGAGGTTGTAGTAGGAGTAGATCCTGCTTACTTCCGACCTACTGAAGTAGATATTTTGATTGGAGATAGTACAAAAGCACGAACAAAACTGAACTGGACTCCTGAATACGACCTGAAAGCTCTTTGTCAGGACATGGTCGCTAACGATTTGAACCTGATGAAAAAAGAAGAGTATCTGAAGGATGGCGGCTACAGGATCTTGAATTATTTTGAATAAATTGGATGATCGATAAAAATGCGAAAATATATATAGCTGGTCACCGGGGTTTAGTCGGTTCGGCTATATTAAAAAACTTACAATCCAAAGGCTACAGAAATTTTGTCGTCCGTACTCATGCTGAATTGGATTTGACTTCTCAGGAAGCTGTTGCAGCTTTCTTCAAAGAAGAAAAGCCCGACTGTGTCATTCTGGCTGCTGCCAAAGTGGGTGGCATTGTCGCCAACAATAAGTACAGAGCACAATTTATATACGAAAACCTGATGATACAAAACAACGTTATCCATCAGGCATATAAAAATGGCGTGAAAAAGCTGGTCTTCCTCGGAAGTACCTGCATTTACCCGAAAGAAGCGCCTCAGCCGATGCGCGAGGACTCTTTGCTTACATCTCCGCTCGAATATACCAACGAACCGTATGCTATTGCCAAAATAGCCGGTATAAAGATGTGCGAAAGCTATAATATCCAGTATGGAACCAACTTTATAGCTGTGATGCCAACGAATCTGTACGGCCCGAATGATAACTTCAATCTCGAAACTTCCCATGTCTTACCGGCAATGGTACGCAAAATACATTTAGGTAAATGCCTCGAGAATAACGACTGGGAGACGATTGCGAAGGATTTGAAAAAGCGCCCGATAGAAGGAGTCTCCGATAAATCCACTAAAGAGGAAATCGTGGAGGTGTTATCTAAATATGGTATCAGGCATAAACCGGACGGAACTGTTCAGGTAGAACTCTGGGGGACAGGCAATCCGATGCGTGAATTTCTTTGGAGTGAAGAAATGGCAGACGCAACCATATTTATCATGGAACACGTAAACTTTTCGGACTTAGCGGGTGTTATAAATAACAAAGAAATCCGAAATACGCATATAAACATCGGAACAGGGAAAGAGATTTCCATAAAAGATGTAGCCGGCCTAATAGAAAGAATTATAGGATTTAAAGGTGAAATCTGGTTTAATCCCCAAAAACCTGATGGTACGATGCGTAAACTGACAGATGTCTCCAAACTGCATTCGTTAGGATGGAAACACAAAGTCGAAGTCGAAGAAGGGTTGGAGAGAATTTATAGATGGTACATACAATACAATAACAACTAATTCTGAACTAAGAACTTAAACATAGAACTAAATTAATTAATTAATAAAAATTGAACGGTTATGAAAAAAGTAAGTTTGCTTTTAATTTTGATTCTTGCCACGCTGACTGTTTCTGCTCAAGAAACATCTGGGCAAAGTGCTCAGGCTGGACGCAAGACTGTATTTGAGAAAAATGGATTCTGGGATAACTGGTTTATCGGAGCCGGTGCTGCTGCCAATGTATCACTCGGTGACAAAGGTGCTGAAGCTGATTTCCAAAGTCGTATAAACTTTGTTCCTACAGTACAGGTAGGTAAATGGTTTAGCCCAATGTGGGGATCTCGTTTGAAGGTAGAAGGCGGAAGACTTCACAACTTCATGAACAATGGTAACACGATGTTGAAAAACAACTATGTAAACGGACACGTTGACTTCATGTGGAATGTATCGAATACATTCGGACGTTACAACGAAAAACGTTTCTATAGCTTTATTCCTTATGTAGGTATCGGATACCTTCACGCATGGGATTATGACAACTATGCTGTAATGGGATTGGAAGATGCTAAAACAAGAAGTATCACTACTAATGCCGGTATCATCAACAACTTCCGTTTCTCTAACAGATTGTCTCTCGATGTTGAGCTTTATGCTACATTGGTAAAAGACAACTTGGATAAAATGGGTCCTGGAAAAGTTAACTACGATGCTATCGCAGGTGTTTCGGCAAGCTTGGTTTACAAACTTGGTAAAACAGGATTCTCTGAAGCATTGTTGAGAGATCAGGCTGAGATTGATAGAATGAACGATGAAATCAACAGACTTCGTCGCGAAAATGCTGAACTCTCTACTCGTCCTGAGCGTTGTCCTAAGTGTCCTGAAGCTCAAACTATCGTGAAAGAAGTGAAAGGTTCAGCTCCGGTTAACGTAGTATTCTTCCGTTTGAACAGCTCTACTATCGACCGCGGACAAGAAGTGACTATCTACAACGTTGCTAAATATCTGCAAGATAACCCTAACGTTAAGATCAAAGTTGTTGGATACGCTGATAAGAAAACTGGTACTGCTTCTTACAACGAAAGATTGTCTGAAAGACGTGCTAAGAACGTAGCTGACAGATTGATCAAGAAACATAACATCAACAGCAGCCGTGTAGATGTTGAGTACAAAGGCTCTAATGTACAGCCATATTCAACTAACGAATGGAACCGTGTAGCTATATTTGTTGTTCAAGACTAATAAAGTACTACAAGGTAACGAAATAGAAAACTGCCCCTCCGAGAGGGGCAGTTTTTTTGTGCCTTATAGGAAGGTAGTATAACGATGACGCAGTAGAAATCGTGCCGCTATCATAGAGCCCTATGCTAACCAGTGTGTAGGGCTTCTCAATAGGCGATAGACCGTTTTGCTATGTTAGTAAGAATATGGTATAAAAAAAGTAGCAGGAAGTTATCCCGCTACTTACCCTATATTAAGCTATCTTCTCCTTAGAAGTTATATGCAAGCCCTATACCCAGCACTTCTTTGAACTGTACTTTGGCGCCGCTTTTCCAGTTACCTGCGCTGTCGTATGTTTTCACATCATCGTCGTATTTGAGCGTCGTATTCAAAGATGCCGACAAGAACTTATTGATCTTCATGCTTATCATAACATCCCAGTTGATATCGACATTGCCGAACGAGTCGTCATAAGCTGTAAAGAAGTCGGCAGTAGAGATAACCTTCACATTCTCCATTATAGTTCTCTCGAGACGTCCTTTCAGGTATGCACCCAATTCAGCTTTGAAACGGTCGCCCTCATCTACACCGAAGCTTCCTCCCGGCCTATTGGATAGATAGGAATCTTCGACAAATGTCATTTTGCCCGCGGCAGGCGATAGGTAAACCGAGAACCAGTCTTTGCGGTATTCCATACCGAGCGAAACGTTTACGTAAGCAGGCGCGAAGAACTTGGAGATGTAATTATCCTTATTCGGGTAATCATATCCTTTGTAGAACTGGGTTTTCAGGTCGGCCATTGCCGTATAGAACCACTTGTTGTCTGTCGAATAGCCGAGCTGGGTAGATAAGTCTATCTTATCATTGGTTTTGCGCATACCATCCGATTTGTTTTTCGTTAAACCATAGTCAAGAGCCAGAGTGTTTACCCACAGCCAGTTGCCGCTCTTCCGTTTCAATGAGCCGTTTAGATAGATATTTCCAGCTAAGGAATTTTCTCCTCCTCCTGACCAGTTACTAAATGATGTCTGCGATATATTGAGGCCTGTTACCCCATCCAATATCCATTTACCGTCGACATCTTCTTCTGTTTTGTCTTGTGCTGCAGCACAGAGCGTTGTAACAAAGAGTGTTACAATTAAAAAAAACTTTTTCATTATAATTGTTAATTTAGTTCAAGTCATCGTAATTTCAGTACATCTCCCTCTGTAGGAACATATTCTTGGTCTTTCTTGTTCATTTTATATAAGTTCTTCACTTTGATACCATAGAGTTGAGAGATGCTGTGCATAGATTCCCCCACTTGCACAACGTGCTCGTAGTATGGCTTGTCGGCCTTGCTTTTCTTTTTCTGGAAATATACTAAATCTCCTTTTTTCAGCGGGAAGCCTTGCGGAACTTCGTTCCAGTTGGCTAAGTCTTTCGCCTTGAAGTCGAATTCGCCCGCTATATCCTCGTAAGTATCACCCTCCTGCGCTATGACGTATACCAGATTGTGTGTGCGGTATGGAGTATGCTTGTTCAGATAAGTCTTCTTGGGCGTATTATTTGCCGGCGAGACTTGTGTATTCTTGCTATCTGTCTTGCCTCCCGAATAGCCCTTGTCGTATTGATAAAGTTCGTAGTCTTCTATCAACTTTATCAGCCTGTTGGCATAAGCTTTATTAGTGGCGTATCCTGCATTCTGCAGTCCTTTGGCCCAACCGCGGTAATCGGTTATCTTCAGGCTGAAAAGCGATGCATAGCGCTGCTTTCCGACTAAGAACTTGGAATGGTCTTCGAACGATTCCGATACCTTCTTGTATTTGCGGAAGCATTCATTGCGGGCATCGTCGTTGTGATAGACCTTCTCGCCTTTCCAGTCGTTGTGGCATTTTATCCCGAAGTGATTGTTCGACCGTTTTGCCAAATCGCTTTTCCCTGCGCCCGATTCCAGAATCCCTTGGGCTAAGGTGATACTTGCGGGAATCTTATATTTCTTCATCTGGGTTATAGCTAAATCCTTGTAGTCCCTGATATAGTCTTCGTTGACCTTGCTTTTCTTCACTTGGGCGGATGCCGTATAATGGGCGCCGGCAATAAAAAAAAGCACTGATAGCAGGCAGAATATCCTATTTGATATGTATTTTTGTCTCATATACTCAAACTCGATGAAGATGAATGTTAAAACTATTTCTACAAAAATACGGATTTATAAGATAGCGGAATGCGATAATGAGAAGAAAATGCTGATAGAAAAGGCGCAGGAGGCTACACAAAAGGCTTACGCCCCTTATTCCCACTATCATGTAGGCTGTGCGGTTCTCTTGTCCAGCGGCATTGTGGTGACCGGGAATAACCAAGAGAATGCCGCCTATCCTTCAGGGCTTTGCGCCGAGCGGACAACCCTTTTCTATGCCAATGCGCAATATCCCGCCGATAGGGTAGTGGCCGTTGCCATAGCAGCATCCTTCAATAACAGCTTCTCGCGCGAAGTTTGCACGCCATGTGGTGCTTGCCGTCAGGTGATGACCGAGTTCGAGAACAAAGGAGGCGCCCCGTTTAAAGTGCTGATGTGCAGCGACGAATACGTTTACGAAGTCGATTCTGCCAAAGACCTCTTACCTCTTAGCTTCGGTGCGGATTCGATGATTTAAAAGCGCGTGTGGTGCTTGTCCAATTCTTTGGTCAGCATTTGTGCTTTCCCATCCGTGACTTTATCCAGGAGTACCCAAAATGCCTCTCCGTGGTTCATAACCCTTGTGTGGCAAAGCTCGTGGAGAATAACCAATTCTATCAAATGTTCGGGTAGGAGCAGGCAAAAGTAGGAGAGGTTGATATTCTTCTGCATGGAGCAGCTTCCCCAGCGCGAACGGCTCTTGTTTATCTTTACCTGATTGATTTCGAAGCCATGCTTGCCGGCCAATAACTTGGTCCAAGCGGGCAATATCCGTTTGGCTTCGCTGCGCAATACCGCCTCTATGCCTTCGCGGATGCGGTTTTGAAGTGCCGTGTCTTGGAAGTCGCTTTGTGCCGGACAGACAATATACAATACCTTTTCCTTCAAAGTCAGGTAAAATCTCGCCCCTTCGGCTATAATCCTCACCTCAAATGGATATGTCCTGAATTCGGCTTCGGGTGTAAATAAATGGTTTTGCGGGGTTCTCTCTTTTAGGCTTAGTAAATCGGGCAGCATCCTTTCCAACGTCTTTTCCACCTCCGGGATTTTCATCTTGGCAGGGTAAGTTGCAACGAACGCATTCTCCCGGTAGCGGACGATAACGCGTCGCGCCCGGGCATTCGGTTTCAGTGTTACTTTTCCTAATTTATCTAATTCCTTAGTCATATAGCCATTTATGCGAATCAGTGACTTCTTTTATCCCCCTAAAAGGTGACATATGTGTCGCTTTTTCGTATTACTTTTTGTTACTTTTTTTAGCGTCTTTAGATGTTTATTTTTCTGATTATCAGTGTGTAATATTTCGAAAACCGGTGCAAAGAAACGATATTTTCTATCGAGTTACTTTTTCTTAGTACAGCTTAATGGTTCTTGTCATGCTGAGTGAAACGAAGCATCTCGCCGCTTTATCGGGAAGAGACTTCTCACCTTCGTTCGAAGTGACAATAAAAAAGTAACATTTCTCTACTTCTCTCCATCGCTTTGGAGTATTTTCCTATAGAGTTACTTTACTTGTCAACTTGTTTACTCGTCAACTGAATAATTACTTAACCGCCACGAGCACCAAGTCTTTCTAAGGACACTTTCCCAAAAAGTAACACAAGTATACTTCTTTCGGGCGTTTTCTATCGAGTTACTTTTTCTCAGTACAGCTCAATGGTTCTTGTCATGCTGAGTGAAACGAAGCATCTCGCCGCTTTATCGGGAAAAGACTTCTCACCTTCGTTCGAAGTGACAATAAAAAAGTAACATTTCTCTACTTCCCTCCATCGCTCTGGAGTATTTTTTCTATGGAGTTACTTTTCTTGTCTACTTGTAAACTTGTTTACTCGTCAACTGAATAATTACTTAACCACCACGAGCACCAAGTCTTTCTAAGGACACTTTCTCAAAAAGTAACACAAGTATACTTCTTTCGGGCGTTTTCTATCGAGTTACTTTTTCTCAGTGCAGCTCAATGGTTCTTGTCATGCTGAGTGAACCGAAGCATCTCGTCGCTTTATCGGGAAGAGACTTCTCTCCTTCGTTCGAAGTGACAATAAAAAGTAACATTTCTCTACTTACCTCCATCGCTCTGGAGTATTTTTTTTATGGAGTTACTTTTTCTCAGTGTACCTCAGTGTCTCCTCTGAGAAACTCAGTGTTACCCTTTTCTCGTAAACTTATTTACTAGTAACTCGTAACTGTGCGAAGCACGAAGTAACTTGTAACTAAAACATAGATAAACCTATCACAAACCGATTCACATTCTTAATAAAAAAGCTTAACCCTGACAATGCAACGTTAAGCCTTTGATACACTATTATATGTAGAAAAATTATTTCTTCTTATGATTCTCTTTCAGGAACGCTTCCAAAGCAGCAGTCATCGACGGCATTCCCGGCAGAGGAGCCTCGCAATCTAACCGTAGTCCGGCATCTTTGATAGCTTTGGCAGTCGCCGCCCCGAAACATCCGATAGCCCGTTCCTCCTGTTTGAAGTTCGGTGCATTTTTGAGCAAAGACGCAATACCCGAAGGGCTGAAGAATATAAGCATGTCGTAAGACATTATTTCGTCTTCGGTGATGTCGTTGCTTACCGTGCGGTACATCACGGCTTTGGTATAATCTATTTTCTTTTCGTTCAGCACAACGGTCAAATCCTCCTGATGTACATCCGAAACCGGCAACAGGTATTTGTCCTTACTATGTTTAGTCAGCGCAGTAGACAATCCGTCCATTTTGCCTGTCGTACTGAAAAATATTTTGCGTTTACGATATACGGTATATTTTTGCAGGTATAGAGCCACCGCTTCGGAGATACAAAAATATTTCATAGTCTCGGGCATTGCTATACGCAGCTCTTCGCACAAGGCAAAGAAGTGGTCGATAGCAACTTTAGCGGTAAATATAACAGCCGTATAGTCAGGTATATTTATCTTTTGAGCTCTGAATTCTTTGGCATCAATACCTTCTACCCTGATAAACGGTCTGAAATCCATTTGAACCTTATATTTTTCGGCAATATCGAAATAAGGGGATTTCTCGGTTTTGGGGCTTGGCTGCGAGATAAGAATTTTTTTCACTTTCACCATAATACAGTCAACTCATCTGTTTTGTACAAAAATAGTAGCCCTGAGGCTAAGAATATGCATGGTATAATTTCCACACTGCAAAGGTAGGCAATCAAAAACAAAAAGTTTAATTTTTCCCGGACAAAATATACAATTAGCCTGCAAAAAAGAATTAATTGCGCTATAATGAACAGTGCGATCATAAATAGGGCAATTTCTGTATGCCAGTAATCGGCATATAGCAGCAAAAGCGTAGGTATGAAATAACTGATGCCCAGAAACTCCATGAGAACGATGCTCCAGTGCTTGAAAAGCGTTATTTCTTCCTGCATGTTGTATATGAATCCTACCAGATTATATATCAGAAATTTGGCGAATATAAAGAGGCTTACGAACAGGCCAAATAGGGCGATTGTCCTCAAAGGGTGATGTTCTGCTTCATATCCCATTTGTTCGCTGAGTATGCTGTAGATACTTATCGAACTGAGAATGGTAAATTGCAGGATGAGGTAGTACGTATGCCAGGTGTTTTTTACCGTATATTCGGTCTCTATCCGCTTATTCCTGTTGAAAGAAACGAGCGCATACAGGTTGACTTTCATCGTGGCAAAATCCCCTTTGTAAATAAAAGCAAAGGATATTAAGCAGATGAGAACCAGTATAAAAGCGGCGTTTGTCTGATCCAGACTAAATGGTAACGGGATTCCTTCGTGTGTGGTTATCCCGTTAGCCATTGAGCATATATGTTTTAGTCCGGTCATCATAAATCCTTGTTGGGGAATTTATTATTTATCAGAGCGAAAAGGCTGATTTTATTTCATTTACATAGTCGAGTTTCTCCCATGTAAACAACTCCACCTCGCAGGTTATCCCTTCCGGGTTGTAGCGCGAAGTAAAATGCTTTTTCACCACTTTCGGTTCGCGTCCCATATGTCCGTATGCAGCCGTTTCCGAGTAGATAGGATTACGCAGTTTCAGGCGTTCCTCTATCGCTTTCGGGCGCATATCGAATAAGGCTTCCACCTTCTTGGCTATTTCGCCGTCAGAGAGGTTTACATTGCTTTTTCCGTACGTATTCACGTAGATATTCATCGGGCGGGCAACACCTATCGCATACGAAACCTGTACCAATACCTCGGATGCTATTCCGGCGGCCACTAAGTTTTTCGCAATATGGCGGGCTGCATACGCTGCCGAACGGTCTACCTTCGATGGGTCTTTGCCCGAGAAAGCTCCACCGCCGTGCGCGCCTTTTCCACCATAAGTGTCTACGATGATTTTGCGGCCTGTCAGACCTGTGTCGCCGTGAGGGCCGCCGATAACGAATCGTCCCGTAGGGTTGACGTAATATTTGATATCTCCCGAGAAAAGTTTCAATACATCTTCGCGGAATTTATATTTCTCTTTCACGCGCGGGATAAGGATGTTGATAACATCTTCGCGGATTTTCTGCTGCATGGTTTCGTCATCGCCGAAATCGTCGTGTTGTGTAGAGATAACGATTGTGTCGATACGCAAAGGCGTTCCGTTGTCGTCATATTCTATCGTTACCTGCGATTTGGCATCGGGACGGAGATAAGGCATCAGGTGCAATTCGTTCTTACGGATAGCAGCCAATTCCAACAATAAAGCGTGCGACAAGTCCAGCGCCAATGGCATGTAATTGTCTGTTTCGTTTGTGGCATAGCCGAACATCATCCCTTGGTCGCCGGCACCTTGATCCATCGGATCTGTTTTTCCGTCCACACCACGGTTGATGTCGTCCGACTGTTCGTGGATGGCTGACAATACTCCGCACGAATCTGCATCGAAGCGATATTCGCTTTTGGTGTAACCTATGTGGCTGATTACTTTGCGGGCCGTTTCGGGAATGTCGATGTAAGCGTTGGATTTTACTTCTCCGGCCAATATGACCTGTCCGGTTGTTACTAATGTTTCGCAAGCTACTTTAGAGTTCGGGTCGTAAGCCAGAAACTCGTCAAGCAAGGCGTCGGAAATTTGGTCGGCAACTTTGTCAGGATGCCCTTCCGATACCGATTCGGATGTAAATAAATAACTCATAATCTGTTATTAAATTATTAATAATAAATAGGAGGATGAGTATATGTTTGCAGGGGAGAAACATGTTTTAGCATTTTTTCCTGTGGTTGCAATCATACAAATCTATCCACGTAATTTAATTCTGGTGCAAAGATACAATATTTTCTTTGATTCGGACAAAAAGAAAAACCGGTATTAACAATAATACCGGTTCTGTCATATATTTTAAGGCGTATTATTTCAATACTTCCATGAATTGCTGTCCTGTTGCATTCGTCGGATCTACTTCCAACAATGCTTCGGTGTATTTCTTCATGTTTGCTTTAGCTTCGTTGGCAGCAGTCGTTTTTTTCGCATTGGTATTTTCTACCCATTGCAGATAGTTGTAGTATGCGAGATAAGTATATGCTTCGACAAGTATACCTGCATTTTCTTCGACTTCGCCGCTTTCAGTAATCACACGGGCAGTATCTTCGTAATAAGGTTTAGCTAAACCTTCGGTAGTGTTAGGGTCTGCCAGAGTGTGGATACGGGCTCTCCAGAAGTAGCCTAAGAAATTGTCAGGAAGACGTTCTGTCACAGTTGTGAATGCTTTGTCTCCCGCTTCGATATACGAGTTGCGGAGAGCAACCATATCTTCGTCTTCTTCTTTGATAAGGTTTTGCGCTGCCAGATAGTAGTAGCGTCCCAATTGATAGAAGTCGAGTGATTCTACAGCTTCGCCTGCAGTTTCGATATACTTAGCATATACGGCAGCAGCTTCGGCGTTTTTATCTTCGTTGGCAAGTCTTGTCGCTACATCTTTGTAGATAGATTGTTTAGTTTCATCCAATTCTATCAATTTAGCATATTGCGCCAAAGCTCCTTGTACATCGCCTGATTCGAGCAGGATTTCGCCATACGTTTCGTAGTCGCGAGGGATGTATTTCTCATCTCCTGCCAGTTGACGGTTAAAGAATTTATCAGCGGTAGCCAGTGCATTGTCGTAATCTTTGGTGCTGGCTTGTGTATACATCAACAGGCGGTTCAACACGAAGTTGTTCGGCTCTTTTTTCATCCCTTCCGAAATCAAGCGTTCAGCTTCAGTATAATTATCGGTGAAGAAATAAGCTCCAGCATAGCGCGTAAGGTCGTCGATAGAGTAGTCACCGGCAGCAAAGTATTTGCTGTACGAGTCGATAGCAAGCGCATAGTGTCCGGTAGAGTAGTTCAAATCTCCCAGATACTTGTTGATGATAGCGAATTTAGGATTGATTTCGAGTGCTTTGCGGAGCATGCTTTTAGATGATTCCGAATTGATTCCTTCATATACCTTTGCATATTTCACATAAGCAATTGTGCTTGAAGGATCGAATGTATATGCCTGCTCGTATTGAGTTGCAGCATCACCCGCTTTGTTTTCTTTAGCATAAATATCACCTTCGATGATGTATCCTAATGCTGATTTTTTGTCTGCTTTGCGCACTTCTTCCGCTTTTTCCAAAGCTTCTTTTATCATACCGTTATCCAGGTATGCTTGTGCGATTTCAGTAAGGACAACTACATCCTTTTTGTTCTTTTTTGCAATATTGTTCAGCGTTTTAGCCGCTTCTTTAGTATTGCTTTTCAGATCCATTTTAGCAATACCTATCTGATTGATTGCACTTTCGGCATTGGCAGCCAATCCTTTTTCGTAGTTGGCTTTAGCTTCGGCCATGTTACCTGCCTGAAAAGCTAACTGACCTAAGTAATAATATGCCTGTGCCGGATTCTGGCTGATTTCTTTCGTTAATACCTCTTTAGCCAATTTTTTCTCCCCAAGTCTGTAATAGTCTACCCCCGGGCTCTGAGCGAATGCGCCGATACTGAAAGCTAAGCTAAGTATTGCGCCAAATAAAAATTTCATCTTCATACTTTTATTTATTTTCAAGGTTATTATTTCAGGTTTAATAAATTTAATTTCTAATCGGTTGTTATGCGGACCAAACGCGTTAATTGTGTTGCCGGAAGTAATCCAGCCTTGAGTATGATGCGTTGTCCTTTTTCTTTTGTAACAAAATTAACAAATCCTGAGGGTAATCCACCACTGGGATCTGTTATTATTATATAAATATCTCTTTGCAGTGGATATTGATTTAATGCAAACTGATACGGATAAGGCTGGTAGCTGTTGTCCGGCGTTGCTACTTCGTCCTTGCTCACAGCCAGCACTTTTATGCCGTTTATGAAGCTGAGGCTTGTAGTGTCCGTCGGGTTGCTTATCCAGTTTACCCCTATTACACCCATTGCATTAGGCGTAGATGAAACGTAATCCAATACCCTCTGGTTGGGGGTTTTTTCATTGATATTTATAGTGGCTGTATCTTTAGATATGGCTTTTACATTCGATCCGAGCGGATCTTTGCGGCATATCGAGTCTTGTATGAAGCGGACAGTACTTGAGTTGGGGCTGTCGAATACGACAGATATATTACCCAATTTCGAACCTGGGTGTATATCTTTCCAATTGGTTGCTTGCCCGGTAAATACTTTTTTTAGATCGGCAGTCGAGAGGTATGATAACTTGTTCTGAGGATTTACAATGATTGCTACCCCGTCGACAGCTATTTTGTGAGTTAATACACGCTGTTCGCGTGCTTTTATTTTTGCCTCTTCTCCCGGAGTAAGTTCGCGTGCTCCGATGATGAGGCGCATACTGTCGTTTACTAACATCTGGTATGCATCGTACTCGTTGGTGTAGGTAGGGATAATTGTCGCATTCGGGTATAGTGCCTCGAATACGTTTATCTGTTCGTCTATGATGGGCGCCATACACTCGTCCACTACTATTTCAGCTATACCGCTGGTCATAGTATCAGTCCGTGTCGACTTGTTTTCGTAACAGGAGGTGAAAAAAACAATTATAGTCGAAATACATAGAATGAATCCAAGTTTTTTCATAAGCGTCTTATTTATAAAGATTTTTGTTTTTCAGATTTTATTTTCCTAATTTCCAGAGACGATATCCTCTGATTATTGCATATATTGTGACCAATATAGCTATTCCTACTCGTATATTCCAATCTATTTTATCCTCAAAAATCGGTGTCATTGTGAATAGGTATGCTATACCCATATAGATGAATACCATGAGTAAACTCCATATAAATCTGAAACTTTTTTTGTCTTTTTCTTTGTTATTGTCCATTTTCTAAATTCGAAAAAGAAGAGAAGATGTTATCCAGCTTCTCTTCTTTCTACTTTGTATTTCTATTCTAATGTCATTTTCAGACCTCAGTTTGAAAACATTGAATAATTATTGAAGTTTGAATACGATAGGCAATGTAAAATAAACGGCTACTTGACGTCCATTTTGCTTACCCGGGATCCATTTCGGCATCGATTTCACCACGCGCACAGCTTCTCTGTCGCAGGCAGGGTCGATACCCTTCAATACTCTTACATCTGAAATCTCTCCTGAAGCAGTTACAACGAAACGAACTGTTACACGTCCCTGGATACTGTTCTCTTGTGCAGAGATAGGGTATTTCAGGTTGTTACGGATAAATTTGTTCATTTCACCTTCTCCGCCAGGGAAAGTTGGCATCTGTTCTACAGTAGTGAACGGTTTTTCTTGGGGTTTCTCTTGCATCACAACCTTATGGTCTTTCAGTGTTGCAATGTCCACACCAAATTTTTCGTCGGTACCTTTTACGTCTGCCATCGAAACTTGAAGTTTGGTTTCGAGAACTTCACTCACCGCTTTCATTTCTTTGTCTTCGGCTACCTCTTCGTCCTTCTTGATAACAGGAGGCGTAAATTTGATAGTCGATTTCAAAGGTGGAGGCGGAGGAGCAACTTCTTCTTTCACGATGTTTTCTTCCGGAACCTGTTGGTCCATCTCAACTTTCGAGAGAGCGAAGTCTTCGTCTATGTTCTCAACCCTGTTTCTGTTAGCGAGCTCACTTACAGCACTTATCAATCTTGGCACTACAGCCAAAAGGATGACAAATATAATCACTGCAATGTATGCTACTACATAACGTTTGTCCGATGTCTGACGCAAGTGGTATGCTCCGTATTGCTTGTTTCTTCCGTCGAAGACAAGGTCTACCCATTCACTAGAATCAATATTAATATCTTTTCCCATAGTTTCTTATTTTAACACGATTCTTTATTGCTTAGGAGCAAGATGCTGACTACCATATTCTCCTTTGGTCTTCAGGTTCTCTATCAAAAATTTGTCTCCATCAGTAATATCCACAATTGCATATTTACCTATACTGCAAATCTGCATTTCATCGAGAATGTCGACCAGGTTTTCATATTTCGCTTCTTCTGTCGCTTTTATGATAACAACCTGAGCCTCTTTGTCGTTTTTGATTTCGTTGGCTTGCTTTTTAAAGTCTTCCTCCGTCATCCTTCTGTCATTTGCTTTTTTCTCTTTCAGTTCTTGCATTTTTCTTACAGCATCCGCATTGCGACTAAGGAGAACGGAACGAACCCCTTTTGCCGAAAAGTCTGTTTCTTTAAGCGTAGTATAATCGCTATAAGAGTCAGTGGTAATTTGTCCGGTGTAATAATAAACTTTATCATCCTGTCCGAGCAATACTGTAATAGCTTTAGACGCTTTCACCTGATCTTTTTCTTCTTCTTTCAGGGTTTTATCGTCCGATGGCATCACAATATCCATTACCTGCGGTTTTGCCAAAGTAGTACAAAACATGAAGAAAGTAATAAGCAACATCAGCATGTCCACCATCGGCGTAAAATCTACCCGAAGTGTTTTCTGTTGGGGTTTACCTTTTTTCTGTTCCCCACCGCCAGTATCTACACTTGCCATTTTTCTGTTCTTTTATGTTTTGTTACTAATTAGACGCTGCAATATCCGGCATCGCTCTCAAACTTGTCATGAGGCTGTAACGGTTCGCTTTTTGAGCTACCATTGTCTTCATCACGAGGTCCACCTTAGGATAAGGTGTATTGGCGTCTGCTTTGATACCGAATTTTATTTCATCTTCGTTTATTTCTCTTGCGAAACGAATCCAGTCGGCTAACTCGTTACGAGCGCCACCTGCTGTATCCGTAGGGATCCCTAATTTCTTCATTGCCTGATCCTGCTCTGTCATACTCAAATTCAGAAAAGCGGGAAGATCTTTTATCGCAACACCTATCGAAGGTTGTGTGATAAATGATTTACGCTGTTTCTCATTCAATTTAAGACCGTAAGCGGCAGCTACTTTATTGAGAAGGGCACTTTTGTTATTGTCGCCATCTACCTGCATAAACACTTGGCCTTCAATGTCGATAAGAATTGTTACGACATTATGTTCAGGTACCTTTGTTTCCGATACAGATTGAGGTGCAATAATTTCAACTGGCTCTTTCGGTTTAAATGTTGCTGTCAACATGAAGAAAGTAAGCAAGAGTACACACACATCGCTCATGGCTGTCATGTCGATGAATATATCGTGTTTTTTTCCTTTTGCCATATTTCTCTTTTTGTTTTATTGAGTAGAATTATTAATCGATTCCACACCCGAAAGTGTGAAACTTTGTTAATTGAAATTATTTAGTTATACCACCGTGTTTTTCAGTATAAGTCTGACCGATAGCGAAACCAATTTCGTCAACAGCATTTGTCATGCTGGCAATTCTACCTGTAAAATATGTATAGAAAATGATAGCAAGCGCACCAGTACCGATACCTGCAGCCGTGTTCATCAAGGCCTCAGAGATACCAATCGCCAACTGAGTTGAATCCGGAGCTCCGTCTTGTCCCATCGCCTGGAATGATTTGATCATACCGACTACCGTTCCGAAGAGTCCGAAGAGTGTACCCAAAGATGAAATAGCAGCGATGATGTTCAGGTTCTTTTCAAGGTAAGGCAATTCCAAAGTAGTTGCTTCCTCGATTTCTTTCTGAATCATTTCAGCTTTTTCAGCGTTGTTTTTGTCTGTAATTGTTTCAACATCTTTATATCTTACTAATCCTGCTTTGAGGATATTAGCTACAGATCCTTTTTGTTCGTCGCAAAGTTTGCTTGCTCCGTCGATGTCGCCTTTTTCGAGTTTGTGTTTAGCAGCTACGACAAATTTAGCAATGCTACCTTTACCGCTCGCTCTGTTAAGTGCAAAAAATCTTTCTACAGCAAGACATATTACTGTGAAGAGGAGTGTTAATACGCAAGGAATAACGACTCCACCCTGGTACAATGTACCGAATAGGTCGATTGGATGTATACCTCTTTCGTCCATGTGCATCGGATGACCACAATATCCGAAGAAAAATACGGCTGCGACAATAGCGCATCCAACGATAATCCATCCTGATGAAAGACCTTTTGATCTTGCTTTTGTTGGTTTTTTATTAGCTTCCATAGTGATAAAAAAATAAATTAGTTTAGTAAATTAATTTTATAGTTTAGTTTATTGTTTTGATATTCAGTTTGCTATTGCTGAAATTTGTATTTTTAACGCATTAAAACATACAAATATACGAATCCATTTTGTTTTTCAATGGCTTGGTTCCGCATTATTGCAATATTTAGTAATATTTTTAACTGTTTAAAGCTAACTCGGAACCTTTCATATTCCATCTCATTCTAAACGGAATTCGTCCTCACTTAGTATAATATATTCCAATGATATAATAATATAACAGCGTTTTACAGGTATCAACAGCATCCATCATTTTTTTGTCGAGAGACAAATTTAAAATAAAATTCGATATTATGCGCTTTTTTATTAGAAAAAAACATCAATTTTGTCCGAGGCACAAGGCGTCGTTGAGCGATCTGACGGCATTTTCGTAATGCTCGCGCCTGATAACGAACTGCATATTGACCTGCCGGAGCGATTGACCGAAACTCTCGACGTTGATACCTCCTTCGTATAGCGCTTTGGCTGCCCTGTAAAGGAATCCGGGGATGGCAATATTAGTCCCCATTACGCACACGATGGCTACCCGTTCGGTGGTTACCTGATAAAAATTACGCTCGAGATCGGCTATCAGTTCCCTCGATTTATAGTTGTCCCAAACGATCATGGTGATAGAGTTCGCATTGGTCGATTTCAGAATATAGCTGACGCCATGCTTCTCAAAGAGCTGCATGATGCGCAAGTCGAAACCTACCTCGCCTACCATCATCGGATCGTGAATTTCAATTCCTAATACCTTATTTGTTCCCGATACGATTTCTATTTTCGGCACTTCCGAAACATAATCCTTAGAGATAAGTGTTCCCGGATGTTCCGGCTCGAACGTGTTTTTGATACGTATATTTATATTTGCCCGTTCGAGGGGTTTCGATGCTTTCGGGTGAATGGCTTCCATACCTATATCGGCCAGCTGATCGGCAATGATAAAGTTGGTTTGTCCCACCGGAACAACCTTATTGACTCCTACAATGTTAGGATCGGCGCTCGAAAGGTGGTATTCCTTATGGATAATCGCTTCGTCGGCCTTGACTTCTACGGCAATCTTGCTGAAAGTGACTTCCGTATAGCCACGGTCGAAAGCACGCATAATGCCTTCTATACCTTTGGTGTAGCCGGTAGCGATGCAAAGCGTCTGGCTGAAATCGATTCCTTTGAAAGCTTTGTGGATGCGCTCGTCGATAGTCAGCGGCAACGAATCGTTGAATCCGCAGAGGTCTATAAAGCGAGCCTCTATGCCGTTGTTCTGGAGGATATTCGCCGAGTTCCATGCCGAATGCGATTCGCCGATGGAGGCGAGTATTTCGCGGGCAGCAAGGCAGATATCTTCGGTTTTTACGTAACCGGATGCCATCACGCCACTCAGGCTGTAAAGCATAGTCTTGGCCATCTTTATACGGTGCGAGATAAACTCTTCGGCAGCCACCAGATCTAATCCTATTTCAGCAAATTGCTGGTTTATTTCGAGCAATCGCATGCAAACGCTATCGAGGCCGATACTGTAATCGGCATTCTCGAGGAATTGGACATATACTCCCGGTTCGCCCGTTTTTTTATGTTCCAGTAGCCAGTTAGTTACATTATTATAGGCCGAGACGACGAATATACGGTTATATAATTCGTCGGGTTTCCGCTTGCCGATTATTATATTATTCAGAACTTCGTTGAATTGAGACATGGAAGTTCCGCCAATCTTTTCTACTGTCAACATTTGTTTTGTTTTAACTTGGCTGTTATTTTACCAGCGCAAAAATATAAATAAATATTATAAATCAATCGGTTTTTGATGTAAAAGGAATAGAATGAAGTGAAAAGCTGTATATTGTTGACATTTTAATAGCATGAAACAACAGATTTCGGTTTAAAACAAAAATCTCTGCCAATCGTTTTATATACTAAAAGACGTTTCGGGATGAATTTGTTACAATTATTCAAGAACCTTTGGCCGTATGTGAAACCATACAGGTGGCTGGTTGTATTTGCATTGGTGCTGACGTTTATCGGCTCGTTGACGGCGCAGGTCAACGCGTGGGTATTGCGATATACGGTAGACGAGATAAACGGTTTGGTCGAACAGCATCGCATGTTGCAGGAAGGACTGAATGTATTGATAATGATATCCGTTATCTTGATTAGTAAGGAAATCATAAACTCTTTCATCCAGTTCGGGCAGAAATATTACGGCGAGAAACTGCGTATATTTATTTCGCGCGACTTGGCGCAGGCAGTAGTCGAAAAGGTATTGACCTATCAGATGGCATTCTTCACATCGGGAGGAAATCAGGCCGGAAAACTGCAAACGCGGATAGACCGGGGTGTGGAAAGTCTGACGCGCCTTGTGCAGAATTTCTTTATCGATATATTACCCCTCTTTGCCAATTCCATAGTCGCTTTGATAATGATGTTCAATGCGAATTTTTATGTCGGGCTCGTGGGATTGTGTATCGTGCCTATCTATTATTATGTCAGCCAACTGCAAGCCAAAAAGCTGAAAAATGCAAGGCGGACAATCAAAGAGTTGCGAGAGAACAAAAGTCAGGGAATACTGAGCATAATAGAATCTATCCCTGTCATCAAGTCCTTTATCCGCGAGCATATCGAGGGCGAGAAACAGATGGGATTGCAGACGGCATTGACTGATACGCAGATGAAAACCCGCAAGACAAGCTTTTTCTTCGACGGGCTGAAAAGCTTTATCGAGCAAATCGGCGTGGTGATAATTATTATACTGACCGCCTATTTCGTCCTGACAGGGCAGATGACGATAGGGGCGATTATGTTTCACATCCTGTTGTTTAATAACGTTTCGGCTCCTATCCGCCAACTGCATCGGATATACGACCAGATGAACGATGCTTTGATTTACTCCGAAGGATTCTTCGAAGTGTTGCATGCCGATCATCAGATCGAAGATTCGGGTTCGTATAAGCCCGCACGGATAAAAGGGGAATTTCAGCTGGAAAACGTTAACTTCACCTATCCCGGCAATGCAACACGTACACTACATTATATTAATATGCATATACAGCCGGGCAAGATTACGGCGTTGGTCGGATTGTCCGGTGCGGGCAAGAGTACTTTAATCAACCTGCTGGACAAGTTCTATAAGCCCGATTCGGGGAAAATCCTGTTGGATGGAGTGCCGTTAGATGAATACGACACCACTTTCTTGCGCGAAAATATTGGATTGGTGCTGCAAAAGAATCATATATTCAGCGGGACGATAGAGGAAAACATCCGCTACGGGAAACCCGATGCCACCTTCGGGGAAGTCGAAAATGCCGCCCGCCAATCCTATATTCACGATCAGATAATGTTGCTCCCCGAACAGTACCAAACCTCGGCGCTTGCCCTTTCGGGCGGGCAGCAGCAGAAGATAGCCATTGCTCGCATGTTCCTGAAAAATCCGCCGATAATCTTTCTGGACGAACCTACGGCAAGCCTCGATGCAGTCTCCACCGAGCAGATAAAGAACAGCCTCGATGCTATCAAGAAAAATCGTACGGTAATCATTATTTCGCACAGCATTTCGCAGATTATCGACTCCGACCGCATATATGTCATGAAAGACGGAATGGTGGTGGAATCGGGTACACACGAAGAAGTTTATGCGCAGGAAGGGGTGTACAAAGACATCTTCGATGCCATGGCGCGCAGCCTGAATATCGACAAAATATCCCGGACATTGGAATAATTTTGCTTCGGGTACGTTATTATTCATAACTGGCTATTGCTACATAAGTAGAAACGATTATTTTTGAGGTCAGGATTAACAATTGACTTATACTTGCCGTACCGTACCACCTAAACGCTCAGTTATGAAAATATTACGAATCAGGCTTATACTAATACTCTTATCATTTACATTCATACACACGCTTTCGGCGCAGAAATTGACAGGGAAGGTTGTCGATGCCAAGAATGAGGCTGTTCCCGGCGCAACCATTTATATTAAAGAAACGAATCAAGGATTGCTCTGCAACGAAGACGGGCTTTATCAGGCAACGCTCAAAGCAGGGAGCTATACCTTCGAAGCGCGGTGTATTGGCTACAAGCCTGCAACTAAATCTGTCACCGTCCCACAAGGCGGAAGTACTGTTCTGGACTTCGTATTGGAAGAAAAGCCCTTTGAACTGGCACAGGTGGAAGTCTCGGCACAGGAAGATCCCGCTTATCCCATTATGCGCAAAGCCATAGAGAAGGCTCCTTATTACGCGGCAGCCGTCGAAAGCTATTCGGCTGATGCCTATATCAAAGGCAACGCCATCCTGACGGGCATGTCCAAGTTTATGGAATTTATGTCCTCCAAATCCGATGATGGGGTGAAGATGGCAGACTTTAAGAACCAGACTTTTGTGCAGGAATCTTACAACGAGATTCAGTTCACGGCTCCCGATATGTATCAGCAAAAGGTGAACGCCTTTACGAGCAGCTTCCCCGATAATCTGGATGCCAAAGATGTAATGGGCGTAATGGGTGGTTCGATATATAACGAACGCTTCAATGGGCAGGCATCGCCCTTGTGCAAAGGGACTTTCTCCTATTACCGCTTCCGATACGAAGGATATACCGAAGAAGATGGGATGACCATCAACAAAATACAGGTGATAGCCAAGGTGAAAGACCCGCAGCTTTTCAATGGCTACCTCTACATTGCCGATGATACGTGGCATGTGACCTATGCCGAACTTTCGGGCGACATTTACGGTATCAAGCCAAACTACCATATCACCTATATGATGCTGGGCGATGCAGCATATTTGCCTGTGACTTATCAGGTCAACTATAAAGTCGATTTTATGGGGATTCATGGACTGTTGGATTATTATGCTTCGCTGACTTATAAAGATGTAAAGGTCAAAGAGAATCCTTTAGCAGCATTGCAGTCCGAAGGAAAGAAAAAGCGAGAGTTAGAGCTGAAAAATTATAGCGACAGATACAAAATAGAATCAGATTCGCTGGCTAAAAAACGCGATTCGCTCTACTGGGAGCAGGTGCGCGTTGTGCCGCTGGAAATAGATGAGATAACCAGCCTCAACCGCCGGGATTCTATTCAACAGCGTGTCGATTCCATTCGCGATAAGCATCAATCTCATAAATTCGAATGGGATGATTTGCTCACGGGTGGGCAAGTCGGACACGATTCATCAACGGTTACGTTTAAGTATGGCGGTCTTTTCCATGCCTTACGGGATTTCAATTTCGTAGATGGGCTATGGGTAGGACAGAAATTCGAAGTCAACATTAAGCGCGATAGTGTAAACAATATCAGAATCGAACCTTACCTCTATTATACCACTTCCCGCAAGAAGTTGATGGGGGGTGGAAAGTTTCAGTACGATTATGCTCCTATGCGACAGGGACGCTTCGAGATAGAAGGCGGTTCGTTATCCGAGGACTTCAATCCCGATGGTATTCCCCGTCTGAATAATGCTTTGCGCTCGCTGATGCGGGGTAAGAACGAAAACTTTTTCTACCAGAAAGATTTTATCGCTTTCCGTAATCAGATCGACTTGGTCAATGGATTGGTGTTGCGCACCGAATTTGATATAGCCCGCCGCGAAGGGCTGGAGAATCAGACCGACTATACATGGGGCAAGAGACGCTATATAAAGCAGAATCCATTCTCCGGCGAACGTTTCGACCGAACGTCCTATATGGTTTCGCTTAACTATGCCCCTTTTGCTTATTACTCCAAATGGAAAGGGAAGAAATATTACCGGAAAATCACTTCACCTATATTTATGGTTGGTTACAGGGAGGCGATAGGTACTTCGCAGAGGGATAACTCCCGCTTCCGCCTGCTGATGGGAGGTGTCAAACAGGAAATTCCGATAGGCTTCTTCCGCAGGTTCGACTATTTAGTCGAAGGGGGCGCTTTTCTTGGAGACAAAAGCCGTATTCATTTTACCGACTTCAAGCATTTCAATACAGCCAATCTGATGTTTACCTTTAAGTCACCATATCAGTCGTTTATGCTGCTCGACAATTACGAAGCCTCGACCAACGACTGGTGGCTGCGTACGGCATTCAATTATAACGACCACTATTTGCTGCTGAAACGCCTGCCTTTCCTACAAGGCAAGATGTTTACCGAAAGCCTGCATGTGAAGAATCTGTATACTCCCGATTTTAAACTTTATACCGAAATTGGCTACTCGGTCGATTTCGTCCGTTCGATGAATTTAGGTATCTTTGCTTCGTTTAAGAAAGGACATTATGAGAGCGTCGGGCTCAGGTTCACGATGAAATTGGACAAATAGAAGTAAAGACAATTCAACTACATGGCATTTATCAACGCATGGATTTCGGCGGCGCGTCCGCGTACACTCTTTCTGGCTGTGGGAACGGCTATCTGCGGGAGTGGGCTGGCATATTACACTGGGCATTTCAGTGTCCGGGTTTTCATTCTGACCTTACTGACGGCATCCGTCCTGCAAATCCTCTCCAATTTTGCCAACGATTTGGGCGATTTCCAGCATGGTACAGATACTACCGGCGAAAGGGTAGGGCCTAAGCGTGCCGTTCAGAGCGGAGCCATTACCGAGCAGGAGATGAAACGGGCTGTACTCGTGGCAGCTATTCTATCGGCTATTGTAGGATTGTTGCTTGTCTATATTGCTTTGCAATTTATCAATATTATCTATATTGTTGTTTTCATTCTTCTTGGCTTACTGGCAATCGTTGCAGCCGTTAAATATACAGCAGGCAAGAATCCGTATGGCTACAAAGGGTTGGGCGATGTGTTCTCTTTTATTTTCTTCGGGCCTGTACCCGTAGTGGGTACATACTTTCTGCACACGCAGCAACTGGATTTTGTGCCTTGGCTGCCGGCAATAGCATTGGGATTCCTTTCGGCTGCCGTATTGAATACCAATAATATGCGCGATTTGGAAAACGACCGCAAGTCAGGTAAAATAACTATCCCCGTCCGCCTCGGCATAAAGGGTGCAAAGGCTTATCATGCTTTCCTCCTGTTGGGGGCGATTGCTTGCTTTGTGCTATTCAATATCTTATACACTTCGCACTGGTGGCAATATCTCTATGTGCTTGTCTTTTTGCTGCTTATCGCTATATTGGCAAAGGTGCTGAATACGCAGGAAAATGCCCGCTTAGATCCTTATCTCAAGTTTACGTCTATGTCGGCGTTTTTGTTGTCTTTGGCATTTGTAATCAGTATAAATGTGTAAAGTGACAAGTTACCTTGCGTTTCGCACGGTTACGAGGAAAAACTTTGTGTACTTCGTGGTTAAGTAATGAAAAAGTGGTATTGAGAAAATAATTATGAAAAAAATAGGCTTACTCTCCGATACCCACGGCTGGTGGGATGAAAAATATACGACCTACTTTGCCGACTGCGACGAAGTGTGGCATGCCGGCGACATCGGCTCGATGGATTTGGCGCTAAAGTTCGAGGCATTCAAACCGTTTCGTGCAGTATATGGCAATATAGACGATAGCAAGGTGCGTGCCGCTTTCCCCGAATTTCTGCGTTTCACGCTCGAAGGGGTAGATGTACTGATGACTCACATCGGTGGCTATCCCGGCAAATATGATCCGAAAGTCAAGAATATGCTGTTCGCTAACCCTCCTAAACTATTTATAGACGGGCACTCGCATATACTGAAAGTGATGTTCGATAAAAAGCTCAACTGCCTGCATATCAATCCGGGGGCTGCGGGTAAATACGGCTTTCATCGCGTGCGGACGCTTATACGTTTCGTCTTGGATGAGGGAAATATCCGCGATTTGGAAGTTATCGAACTGAACGAAAGAGACTAACGGTTATAAAAACTCATCCGGCAGATTGACCAGATATAATTTGCTGCTTGCCCGCGTAAAGGCTGTATAAAGCCAGCGGTAGAAGTTGATACCCAGATATTCCTGCGGCACATACCCCAAATCCACAAAAACATTTTTCCATTCGCCACCTTGTGCCTTGTGGCAGGTAACGGCATAAGCGAATTTCACCTGCACCGCGTTGTAAAACGGATCGGCCTTCATCTTCCGCATTTTGGCGGCTTTGGTCGAGAGGTCGTTGTAATCCTCCATGACATTATAAAAAAGCTCCTGCGATTTCTCGCGCGATAAGCCTGCCGTTTCGGAAGTGAGCGTATCCAGCAGGATTTTTATTTCCAGTTCCATATCGTAGTCGATGCTGCGAACCAATACGTCGCAGAAACGGAAACCGTATAGCTCCTGCATCTTGCGGATGCGTACGACCTCTAAAATCTCGCCATTGGCAAGAAACTCTATCCCCTCCAATTTTTCCGTCCAGAAATAGTTGTTTTTGGTTACCATCAGCAAATCGCCCGACGATAGTTCTTCTTCGCGCCAAAGGATTCGTGCCCGAACACCCTGATTATAGATATTCGAACGCTTGTTGGAGCGGGAGATAATCATCGTGTTTTCTATCCCGTCGCGGTCGTAGGCAGAGGAAATTTCGTCGATCAGTTCTTCGCCTGTGATTTTTACAATATCATCAAAGCCGGCTAATGTCAGCTTCGGGTAATCCTCTGTTGTGTCGTTATGCAGCGCATTGCGGATGGCGGTGGCGTTGAATACAATCCCCGAACTTTCTGCCTGACGGACAATCTGTGTCATAGTTGCTTCGAAAACTTCCAAGTCGTAACCTTCCAGATTTTCCTTTTGCAGGGCAGGGCTATCTTCCTGCATCACAGGAGGAAGCTGCGCCGTATCGCCAATCAGCAACAAACGGCAATTCTCGCCCGTGTAGACATAATGAATCAAATCGTCTAACAATCGCCCCGTCCCGAAAACAGCCGAATCCAGCCCGTCGTTACTTATCATGGAGGCCTCGTCGACAATGAATAAGGTATCTTTGTGCAGATTATCCATAATCGAAAAATTGCCTACATCTTCCGAGAACTTGCGCTGGCGGTATATTTTTTTGTGGATGGTAAATGCCGGATGGTTGGAGTAAGACGAAAAAACTTTGGCGGCGCGTCCGGTGGGGGCTAAAAGTACGGTTTTCTGCTTAAACTCGGTCATGGTTTTCACCAATGTCCCCAACAAAGACGATTTACCCGTTCCGGCATATCCTTTCAATAGGAATAAAGCTTCTTCTTTCGGATAAAAGAGGAAATCCACAACCTTTTGTAAGACTGCGTATTGCTCCGTCGTCGGTTCGAACGGGAAGTTCTCGACTACTTTTGTCAGAAAGAATTTACTTAACACCTCTTCTATCTCTTACAGACCGCTTATGGTCAGATTGCTTTTCTTTCTTTTTTGTCTCATTTATTACTGCTAGTTGAGTTTCAATTTCCTTCGTATTGCTTGGGTATTGCCCCTTAAAATATTGAATTGTAGTATCGGAATTTATTACCTTAGCAGGAAGAGCTTCTCCGTCTTCGTAAGCTATGAAGGCGTATCCAATAACCCCACCAGCCGCAGTTGCTAAGTATTGATTGTTTCGAAATGTAGGTTTCCAGTCAATAAAAATATCGCCAATATAGAGGCAATTGGTTGTTTCCATGGTATTTATAACTATATAGCCTTTTGCTATTTTTTTTGTTTTTTTTCCATAGCCGAGAACTGAAATGAAATACTCTCCTTTAGGCAGTTTCTTCGAAAAAAAACCTGTAGAATCTACTCTTATCTTTTTAGCTTCACTATCTAACCCGTCAGGAGTATTGAAATAAAGGAATACTTTCTCGTAGCTGCGAGCCTCTTCCTCATTTATAGAAAGTTTGCCAAAAATAAAAACTTCATCAGTTTTAGTATCTGTTGTTTTTATTTTCCCGGAAGCACAGCTTCCGAAAAATAGTATAATGCATAGGTAAAATAGATTTTTTTTCATGTATGATTGTTTATTATAAACTTCGACGCAATATTATAATAAAATTTTCGAACTTCAATAGAATATCTTTAACTTTGCCTGAACTAAAAAGCAACTATGTTCATTCCCGAAACCATAGACCTCGGTCAGTCAGAGAAATACGACTTATCCATCCGCATACGCCCCGATGGGTTTATGTTTGCTATTGCCGACCCAGAGGATGGCAGGAACTATTGCTTGCGGGAAACGACTTTCTCGGAAGATTCGTTGTTTCAGAACATTCAACGGATTATCTTCGACCTGAATTTTCTGACGCAGCAATACCGGCAAACGAATGTAATCTTTGTTTCGAAGGAGTATGATATTGTGCCGTCGGCTTATTTTGTGGAGAAGCAGAAATCACTCATTTATGATTTCGTCCACTATAATCAATCGAGCCATATTATGATAAACAGAAACGAGCAGCAAGAAACGGTAACCCTTTTCAATATAGATAAGGAGTTGTACGAGTTTCTGGCGCGCAGCCTTTATAATCCCGAGTTTCTGCATCATACAACTCCGGTGATAAGCCGTTTCGAGAGTAAGGGTAAGAATGTAAATCTTACTTCGCGTATGATTGTCAATTTTCACGACGATATGGTAGATGTGCTTTGCTTTTCGACCAACCGGTTATTGCATTGCATCACTTATCAAGGGGAGAAACCGGCTAATCAACTGTATTATATATTGAAGCTTTGGGAGAAATGCGAATTTGACCAGAAAACAGACATCCTGTATGTTCTCGGGCATCCCGATGAACAGGTGATGGATGGCTTCAAGGATTACGTCCTCAGTATCGAAACTTGCAACTTCCCGACGGAAGCTTATCTTTGGAACGAGGATGCCGAAAAAGCTCCTTTGGATTTATTATTATTAGCCTTATGAGAATAGTCAGCGGTAAATATAAAGGAAGGCGTTTTTCTCCTCCTTCCAACTTCAAAGCAAGACCGACAACCGATTTTGCCAAAGAGAACCTGTTCAATATCCTAAACAATGAAATCGATTGGGAAGAAACGACAGCTCTCGACCTTTTCGGCGGTACGGGTAGCATCAGTTTTGAACTTATTTCGCGCGGATGCCCTTTCGTGACTTGCGTAGAAAAGCAACACAACCATGCAGCCTTTATAGAGAAAGTGAAAGCCGAATTGAAAATCAGCAATATGAAGGTCTTGAAATTGGATGTATTCAGATATTTGGAGTCAATCTCTACAAAATTCGACTTTATATTTGCCGATCCTCCTTACGATTTAAAGAATTTCGCCGATGTTCCCTGCCTCGTTTTGGAGAAAGATTTATTAAATGAAGGCGGAGTTTTCGTGCAGGAACATTCCAAAGAGTATGATTTTTCTACACTTCCCTTGTTCCGCGAAAAACGGGAATATGGCAGCGTCCATTTCAGTATATTCGAAAAATAAGTGATGAGGACACGGGTTGAGGATAAGCAAGCTTTTACGCAGGCAGTCTATGATATTGTCAAAACAATTCCTCGCGGAAGGGCTACAAGCTACGGTGCTATTGCCAGAGCCGTTGGCTATCCCAATATGTCGCGTTTTGTAGGGCGGGTGATGTGCGAGTGCGATGCTGATGCTTCCAATATTCCTGCTCATCGTGTAGTCAATAGTCAGGGAGTGCTGTCTGCCGGCAATGTATTTTCCCTGCAACGGGAACTGCTGAAAGAGGAAGGTGTCGCAGTGTCCAATAATCGCATCTGTAAATGGAAAACTATTTTCTGGGATCCGATGGAAGAAATTACGCTATAGCTTTTTGCATCGTTGCCTTTTGTCGTATATATTGGAAATAAAAGATATAGGCACAAAACAGAATTGCGCAAATAAGAGAAATAATCCAACTGATTGTCTGTATTGTAGTGCCACCATACCATACTTTTATCTCTCCCGACCTGTCGATAGGTACTTCTATTAAGCCGTTTTCACTTTGTTGGACAGTTATAGTCTTTCCATCCAAGCTTGCTTTATAACCTTTGTAGTAAGTCAGAGGCATTTCTAGTTTATCTCCTTGGGTAATTACATCGACAGTGATGTTGCCTTTTTCCCGCTTGAAATTACTCAATAAGGTTTCTTCCTGCTGTTTGGTTACTATTACGCCTCTCTCGAACGGATAGTTTTGCGTCGGCATTTTCGAGGGGAGATATTCCGCTCCGCCACCCAATGTCAGTTGCTCTTTTACCTTTCCCTTTGACGTCAGGTCGCTGAGAGCTATCCCTTCCCAAGAACGCATGTCGCGGTAGTCGACGGCATCGAATACGAAAGTCGCCGATAAAAAG
Source organism: Dysgonomonas sp. 25 (assembly GCF_010501075.1). Taxonomy (GTDB): domain Bacteria; phylum Bacteroidota; class Bacteroidia; order Bacteroidales; family Dysgonomonadaceae; genus Dysgonomonas. The sequence continues at coordinate 263,007 of NZ_QVMN01000007.1, read as the reverse complement.
ACAGAAAGAAACAGTACCGATGCCATTTTTCGCTTATTGTCCGTTACCAATCGACTCAAATAGAAACCTCCTGCAATAGCAAAAAAGATTGTCGCGTATTTCAGAAATCGCCACGGAAATTGAATGAAGATAAATTTGTTTAAAGGAAAAATATTCCAGTTGATATTGTGAAGATTCAGCATAACTAATACTAATCCGAAAACAACCATAATATCGACACTTCTGAGCGATTTCGATTTTCCCTTAATGAAAAACCTCAAACAGATAAGACCGGTTAGAAGTCCGCCGATTTTAGGCAGGATATACGAGTGGTCGGCGTTGGCCATATTGTTGGTAATACCTTCGAAAAGCTGCTTAATGGTAGCGCCATAGCCCATAGTGGTAAAAAGCGGTTTGTCTTGGTAGTAGAACGAATTGGACAACATTTGTTCCAGCATGGGAAAGATGAAATAGGCACACAGTACAATGCAGATAGCTGTCGCAATTGCCAGATACTTGATTCTTGCAGGTTCGGCTATGAATCTTTTGTAATAAATGATGAGGAACAGCAAGACAAACATCGCCAGCAAAACGGTGGTCATCAGGTGTGTAAGGGTTATAAATACAAAGCCGATGGTGAGGATATACCATTTTTTGTAATTACCTGCAATAATTTCATATACTCCCCAGATAACGAGGGGGATAAACATGAAGGTCAACACTTCCTGAATAACGGAAAAGTAGAATGTCTGAAATATTTTATAGGACGAAAAAGTAAACAGCAACGATACAAGAATAGCACAATAAGCGCTTTTGTAAATCCGTTTGACTGCCATATAAGTTGTTATTCCGCAAATAACAGATGTCGAAAACAACAAAAACTTATAGGCAAAAACGACATCTGTAAAGAGAGCAAGTACCGCAAAGGGTATTAATGTGAAATCGGGATAAAAAGCCTTAGAGAAATAGCCATATCCTTCGATCGAATTATAGTCTAAATAAGTAGGGAAATCACCGTTTTGTATAGCTTCTGCCAAGACCAGCATCCTGTTCATATGGAAAACCGAATCCGGAATAAGATAAATCGGATTGTAGGCAATCAGCATAATGCCCGATAGGGCAGTGACTAAAGCAATAGCCAGCCATAGCTGCAGGCGGCTGCTGTTGGAAATCTTATCGGCAAAACGATTCAGATATTTCATATTTGTGTAATCTCTCCTCGGATTATTATCTGCAAATGTAAAGAAAATATGGTATCTTTATCGCTGAATTTAGCAGAAAAGATATGAATATAACAATCACCGAAGCCAATTATAACGACGTGCTTGCCATGCGCCGACAGGTAATGTACCCTGAAGAAGCTATCGACTTTGTAAAACTGCCCGACGACGATATGGGAATCCATATGGGCGCTTACGAGGGCAGCACCTTGGTTGGTGTTGTTTCGCTGTTTATGCATCCCAATCGAAGTGTACAGTTTCGCAAGCTGGCTATCCGTAAGGATATGCAGGGGAAAGGTTATGGAGGCGCTTTGCTCCGATGGCTGGTTGATTATGCCAAAGATGTAAAACTCAATCGTTTGTGGTGCAATGCCCGTGCCGAAGCCACTGGATTTTACCGAAGCGAAGGTTTTCGCGAAACGGAAGAACGATTCTCGCGCGACGGACATGATTATATCGTGATGGAGATCGTTTTCGGGCAATAAATAGTATCTTTGCTGTTGATTATGGTGAATCGCTTAGCATCCGGCGGCGATGAGAGGGAATCCGGTGCAAGTCCGGAACAATACCCGTTGCTGTAACTCCCCTCGCTACGAGGAACAAATCTGCAACCACTGGCATCCCGCCGGGAAGGTCTGTTTGGAAAGGAGAAGTCAGAAAACCTGCCATTTTTGCTGTACGTCTCGGGATTAAGACAAGGCAAAAAGAAATTTACTTACTATTTTAACTTTGCAGGAAATGAACAAAATCATGCTTATTCTTTCATGTGCACTGCTGTTTGCTACAGCTTGCAACAAAACTCCTCAGAATGTTGGGGGGAATTTCGAACTTCGTTATGCCAAAGCATTTACAGTAGACGAGCAAGAGGATTATACCCTTATCAAACTGATAGATCCGTGGGACACAACCCGCTTATTACAAACCTATGTGTTGGTGGATAGAAACAAAGAGCTACCCGAAAATCTCCCTGCAGGAGTACTTGTACGTACCCCGATCCGCTCGGCTGTAGCTTATTCTACGGTGAATTGTACGACGTTGGACGAGCTCAACTCCCTCGATATAATTAAAGGTGTTTGTGAACCTCACTACATAAAAATCCCGCAGATACAGGAAGGCGTTAAAAATGGCACAATCGCGGATGTCGGTGCAGGGCATAACCCTGATGTGGAGAAAATAATCGAACTCGATCCCGAAGTGATATTTGCTTCGCCTATTGCTGGGCAAGGATTCGGGCAGGTGGAAAAGACAAAGATACCGATTATCCAAACTATCGATTATCTCGAAAATGAACCGCTGGCGCGTGCCGAATGGATACGTTTTTATTCATTCTTTACCAATACGCGGCAAAGGGCTGATTCCTTGTTCAGCCTTACCGAAAGCAATTATAATGAGGTAAAAGAACTGGTTAGGGATGGAAAAAAACACCCCTCTGTCTTTATGGATACGCCCTATCAGGGCAACTGGAATATGCCCGGGGGAAAGAGCTACGTAGCGGTAATGCTGAAAGATGCGGGTGCTAATTACGTTTGGGCGGACGATGAATCGACCAAATTCCATCCGTTGCCGTTCGAGGCTGTTCTGGATAAGGCGGGCGATGCCGATATGTGGCTGATAAAGTACTATTCGCCGGAAGATCTTACCTATCAAAGCCTGAAAAAGGAGAATGCCAAGTATGTCCATTTCAAGGCATGGAAGGACAAAAAGATATACGGTTGCAATACTATCCGAAACGATTATTTCGGCGATTTACCTATCCATCCCGATTGGATTTTGAAAGATATGGCAGCAGCTTTTCACCCGGAGTTGTTTCCTGCTTATACGCCTCGCTATTATGAGCGGCTGAAAGATTAATTAAGAATTATGGATGATGAATTAGTATCAATAGCTTTATTCATCATCCATAACTCATAATTTATAATTCTCACTTCTCCCACATTTTCTCTATCTCCTCCAGCGATTTGCCGGTCGTCTCGGGAACTAACTTCCAGATGATAAGCATATATGGCAGGCACATAGCGGCAAACAGAAGGAATGTTCCTGTCGGCGTCAGGTTTTGGAGTAGCCATGGCGTCAGCTGACCGATGAGGTATGTTCCTACCCACAGCGAAAATCCCGCTATAGACATGGCCAATCCGCGCACTTTGATAGGATACATCTCGGATAGCAATACCCAAATGACGGCGCTGATAGAGATGGCGCAGAAAAAGACGTAGGCGAGGAAGAAAACCAGCATCAAAGCGCTTGGTATTCCCAGCGATGCACCGAAAGAGAAGTAAACGGCAATCAGGATAAGCGAAACGATCATCCCTGTCACCCCGAAGTAGACGAGTTTCTTCCGTCCGACCTTGTCGATGATAAATACCGCTAAGATGGTTGTCAGTACGTTTACCAATCCGACAATCACCTGATAGAACAGCGAATCGTCGCCCGATAATCCGCTACTCTCGAAGATAGACGGACCGTAATACAATACAGCATTGACGCCCATAAATTGTCCGAGTATAGCGATTGCCGCCCCGATGAGTACGGCTTTCATAATGCCCGGTTTCAATAGTTCGCGCCAATTGGCTTTGGTTTCGTTGCCGATGCTTGTCTTTGTCTCGTTCAACTCATATTTGGCCGTTTGCATCGAACCGTAGATATGTTGCAGGATAGAAAGCGATTTTTCTTCCTTGTTCTTTAGAATCAACCATCTCGGACTTTCAGGGATAAGCAATACGATGATGAAAAACAACACGGACGGCACGGCTGCCATGCCCAGCATGCTTCGCCACACCTCGTCGTGGAATATAGTTGCCAGCCAAGGAGTTGTTAACTCTGTCGCGCCTCCTCGCGAATAGTTGAGTAAGCCGAAGTTGACAAGGTATGCCCCTAAGAATCCGATTGTTACCGCCAACTGATATAGCGAAACCATACGCCCGCGATATTGGGCAACGGATATTTCGGAGATATACAGTGGTGATACGATGGATACTACTCCGATGCCGACACCACCCATCATCCGTGCCCATACAAGATGGTCGAAGTCCGATGCCGAAGCGCACCATACCGACGATACGGCAAACAGGGTGGCTGAGACGAGCAACGTTTTCTTCCGTCCGAAGTTATCACTCAGAAAACCGCCTATTGCCACTCCGAAAATAGAGCCGATAAGGGCGCAGCCCACATACCAGCCTTGAGAGATGGCATCCAGTTGAAATTGGCTGGTTATCTGGCTAATAGTTCCCGAGATAACAGCGGCATCGTACCCGAACAAGAAGCCTCCCAAAGCTGCGGCAAGAGCCAGAAAGCTGACGTATTTAAGATTTGCGGTTGATTCCATGGGTTATAGTTGTTATTTGATATTGAAATATTCGCGGTAGCGGTCGTATAAGTGTCCGGCCTGTATATAAGCCGATTGTGGGCTCATAAAGTGAGAAAACTCGAAGGTAATGGCCTTGTCGTATCCGGCACGTTTGGCTGCCTCTAATTTCATGCGAAGTTTATCGAACTTGATAGGCAGGAATTTGATAGGCATATCGCGGTCGAACGATTCGGCGTTTGTCCAGCATTGCAGGCCGTGTTTGTCGGCTAATTGCTTGTTGATGGTGAAAAAGGCATCCAGTTCGTCGTAGTCGATTTGCCCATCCTGAAAGGCGCAGGCATCTACTGCTCCCTTTATGCCGTCGAATATTTCGTTCCATTCTTTTTCGTGCTGTTGGATAGATACCGATTCGGCGCGGGATATCTGGCTCGATGAGGCCATCACGGCTTTTTTTCCGTCAATCCACGGAGAAATGAAAGTAGGCAGGTTATTTGATACGTCCTTGCATTGTTTACCCATCTTGTAGAACGAGTCGATAGCCCCTTTGGTGGCGCGGCTTATCTCGCCGCTGATATACCACCCTTGGAAACTCTTGTGGTGTTGTCCGTATTTCTCCCATACTTCGTCTATCACAAAGCGGTTATCTTCCACTTCGTGCGACATATCGCCCGTGTCCCAGTAATGCCCCGAGTCGTACAGCCCGAAGTAGAACTTCATCCCGTGCTTGTCGGCAAGGCGCAGGAACATATCGAGTAGGTCGACGGATGGTTTATAACAGCCTTTTTTTAGCAGGTATTCCGATGGATAGGTGATGAATTTGCGGTATCCCGAGCGTATCATAATAACCGTGTCGATGCCGATAGCTTTCATATACATGAAATCCTGCTCCCATTCCTTTTCGCCCCAGTTTTGGTGCGGTATATCGTGCGAAATCTCGTCCAGAAATGCACCCGAGAGCGGTAGCCCTTCGGCATGAGGAACGATAAGTTTGGTTTCGGCATCCGATGTGAAAATTGGACGTTCGGAATTGGTTGCTGCGCTGGTTGTTCCATTGCAGGCATTCAGTATAGGGGCGCTCGCCATGGCAGCAGCTCCTATACTCATCGTTTTCAGGAAGTCCCGCCTGTTATTCTTTTTCATAAGTATTATATTTAAGTTGTTTTTTATGTCTTTATAATGTAATGTAACTTGTAACTGCCTGAAGGGCGAAGTAACTCGTAACTAAATTATGTTCTCCAGAACCATTTCTTATAGGTAAAGAACATCGTAATCAGTACGCAGAGCGTCGTCAGGAAGACCCCTTGCAGGAATCCCAAGAATGCTCCATGATAGAATATGTCGAGATGCCCTTTCAGATGCGTAATCGTTAATATCGGCATCACTACAAGCCAAAGGCTGGTATAAGCAACCATTGGATTTTGCCCCGACATGACGAGGAATTTCGTCGAACGGGCGCATTTGAAGTAATCGCAAAGCGACGATAACAGCATAAGCATAAAGAATGCCAGTCCGGCCGTCACGAAGAAGTAGCTGAATGTAGCGTCATCCTTGCGGATACCTCCCTGGTAAGATTCCAATATCAAGCCTACCAGCAGGCAAAACGCCCCTCCTGTGAAAAGCTGCTTCCAAAAGGTTGAGAATGAGTTGCTCTGCTTCCTCAATGCAAGGTAGCAAATGACAAGCAATATTGCTGTTATAACTAAGTTAAGAATCAAGTGTCGCGCGAATAATAAGGCTACATTACTGATAATAAGCAGCAACGGCAGTATAACCATTGCTATGGCTTGCGGATTGTTCTTCGGCTCTTCGCTTTGCAGGCTTTTCCGTTTGTTTATCCATTGATAAAGATAATCGCCGGCGATACTGCCCGGCAGGACAATGAAGAGGTATTTGAGAAAATCGAAGCGGTAGGCCCATGGCAAAGGGGAGTAGTCGAATACATCTTTTACCCATCCCTCTCCGCCTTTTCCGGCAAGGAAAACAGCCGCCAATACGACCAGTACGCCCATGCGGGCGACAGGCTTCTTCCATGTCAGCGAATAGATAATACTTCCGAAAAGCGCCATATTAGCCAATACCATGAGTATAATATCGCTGCGGTAGGGGCTGAATTCGTGAGGAGCTTTTTCGTAATAGGTAACTTTCATCAGTATGAAAGCGGCTACGAAAGCCAGTATTTTGACTGTCCAGCTGGCTGCCGATGCATACTTGGTGTTTTTAAGCTTCGGCACATCTATATGCATGAACATCGGGAACATCAAAGCGAAGGCTGATAATGACAACAGGCTGGAAGTTATACCCCTTTCCTGTCCCAGTGTGAGCGGATGCAAATGCATATAGAATATGGCGAAAAATCCGAGGAATATGCCTCGTAAAACAATATCGAAGTATAATTTGGGCTTCCTTATCCCGTTGTCTATCTTTCTGCCGATAGAGAACGGAAAAGCCGCGCCCATAGAGAACAAAAAGAACGGAAAAACCAGGTCTACCCAAGTAATGCCGTATATTGAGGGGTCGAAGCCTTTGCCGGGCGGAACTTGCGCATGTGCCATCCAGGCAGGTAAGTCTGCCATGTACATCGAGCCGGATAAGACCATAATGATAATGGCGAACCCACGCAAGGCATCTAAGGATAAAGCTCTGGTATTCATGTTATATTGTCTTATTCGGGCGGTATCTTTTTATCAGATATTGGCCGCGTGTTTTTCAGGTTATTATTGAACGATTTCTATAATAAGACAAATATATTATTAATATTTTTAAATAACAAGCTTTATTAATAAAATATTTTAATAATTCTCAAAGGATGCTTTTACGCGTCTTCGGGGAAGAGTACCCTGTTCTTGATGATATAGCAAGCCCCTATCACTCCCGCGCGGCGTCCGAGGATGGATTTCTTTAGTACGACGTCTCTGTTGACAAGCCCTAATGAGTACTTTTTCAGGCTCGATTGGATAGGTAATAAGACGAAATCGCCCAGTTGCGAGAAGTCTCCTCCGATAACGAGTAATTCGGGATTTATCAGGTTAATCAGACCGGCCAGAATGCGTCCGATATTCTCGCACTGCTTGGTAATGAGGTCTATACATAAATTGTCTTCTTGTATAAGTGCGCCGGAGATAATTTTGTGGTACATCTGCATCGGGCTTTGATGCGGGTCGATGGATATATGCGATTTCTTGCCTTCCGATAAGGCCTTTTTGAACTGCTCCACTAATGCCCATCCCGATGCTTCGGTTTCGAGGCAGCCGGATTTGCCGCAATGGCAGAGCTTGTTGTTGTCGAAAGTTGGCCAGTGTCCGAGTTCGCCCGAATAGCCCGATTTGCCATAATACAGCTTTCCGTTGGTGACGATTCCCGTACCCACGCCCCAGCTGTAATTAAGGAAAACGATATTCTGTTCGCCCTCGACCACCCCTTGCGAGTATTCGCCGAAAGCCATTGCCCGTGTATCATTCTCGAGGAATACAGGCAGATGGATAAGCTCCGAAATGATTTCCACCAAAGGGCGGTTTTCGTCGAAGAAATAGTTGTAACTAAAGCCTTCTTTGGAGTTAATACGCCCCGAAAGGTTGATGCAGGCGCCGATAATCAACGAACGGTCGACCTGACTGTCGTCGATAAAGTCATTGATACGCTTGCAAAATTCGAGGAGTGATTCGTATGAGTTCTCTAATATAAAGGAGCTGTTGAGGTCGATGCTTACAAACTCGTTTTTCACGTTCTGGATACCTATCGACATACTTGACCGATTGGCTTCCACCCCCAGAAAATAAGCGCTTTCGGGAGCGATGCTATACAACGACGGACGACGCCCTCCGCTATTGGATATTTTACCCGAATCGATAACCAAGCCGGAAGCTAACAGTTCGTTCAGGGCTTTGGTTACGGTCGGTACACTCGATTGCAGATCGGTGCTCAATTCGGCAATGGTAGCATCACCCATCGATAGCAGGCTCTTGACAATCGATTGCTTCAAAGCGTGCCATTTTATGCCCGACAAGCTGTTATCTTCGCAGTTACCCAATACGGTTTTCAGGTTCATGGTCTATAATGTGTATAGTTAAGGTTACAAATTTAAAAAAATAAATAATAACTCAGCCTATTAATAAAAAAATAGCGTCATCGCGACGCTATTTTTCAAAATTGTTTTACTTTGATTTTAACGGTTATTGAAGACCAATGGCGGTAACAACCTGACGTTGTGTGCCGTCGCTTGGTTTTATCGTTTCCAGTCCGTTGACTAACATGCAGGTAGAGCCGCCTCCGTCGAGGTTGAGCGCTTCCACGCATCCTAAGTCGAGCAATATTTTGGCGGTTTCTTCCAATGTAAATCCGGGAACATCGGGTGTCATGTTTCGACCTTCGCAGACGAACAATATCAGCTTGTTGTCCGCCGTGTAGCCGATTGCCGTACGCGGATGACGCGCTGTTGCCCCGATACCACTCGACGGTCCGAATAGTTCTTCTTCCCAGGTATTTTTATATACACCACCTTTAACCAGTACAGGGCCTCCACCGATAGCCGTCCGAGCCTCGTATGGCCATGCTCCTGCCGGATTTGCCGGTGTAGGGGCTACATTGGCTGCCGTTTCGTATGGGGCAGGGTAGGCGTATGTATTGGTGGTGAATGGCGATGCCACCGTGAATACCCAGTCGGTGCGGAAGGTGTTGTCGTTCATCTGCCCGAATACGCCGCGGGTAGGATAATAAACATCCCCTCCGCTATATACATAGCCGTTCGTCTTGACTATCTGTCCTTCTTTACCGATAAGGCTTACCGTTTCGCCTGCCCAGAAATAACCGGCATTGATAACGATTGGCTGCCCTCCGGCTTGGTAGAACTGGCTCGGTGTTTTGTAGCCCGATTCGCCCAATACTTCGAATGAGATTTTGCTCATATCGGCAACGGCTATATAAGCGATAGCATTTTGTCCCTGAAGCGTTTCGGGTGATTTATACACCTTCAATCCTTGTGGAAGGGAACCGAAATCGGCCGATTGAGGCCATCCTTTGTAGGTGTCTAAAGGCTCGTCGATTTGTACGACTTGTATCTGGAATGTTACCGGATGCTTTTTGTACATTAGGGTTAACGTTCCACTCTCACGAAGGTCGTAACTTGCTTCCTCGCTTTCGGGGGAATACATGCTAACGCCCTTTTCCAATCCTATTTTCAGGCGTACGTCCGAATAATCCTGCCATTTAACCAATTCTATTTTGATTGTCCGGCTGAAATTATCGATTTCTATTTCCCCGCGTTCTTTATTCATCACTTCCACCGAGGAAATGTATTTTTCCTTTACAGGGTCGTCGCTATCGCTCCCGCAAGCGGCCATAGCCGAGCTTGCAATAAAGAGCAGCAATAGGTATAATTTCGTCTTCATCGTCTTTTGTTTTAATTAGTTACTTTGTAACTTGTAACTGCCCAACGGGCGAAGTAACTTGTAACTGAATATTATTCTATCATGCCACCGTTGCGCATACCGGTTTCCACCTCTTTCCAAAGGTTTTTCTCGATAATATGCACGATGTCGAATACCATTACTCCGTCGGATTTCGCCAAATCCATTTCGATGGAGCGAGTGAGATCTTCCGGCTTATTGTAGAACTGGTCAACCAATATTCCTCCGCTGAATGTCTTATTGCCTAAGATTCCGCGTATTTTCTCGCACGAACCTTCTACACAGTACCAGTCGCCGCTTTGCGCTTCGCTGTCCGTTTCGTTCCATACGCTGTTCGGATTGGCGCGACGGTCGGCGATAGTGATGTCGGTGTAATAGTTACCTGTCGTATAAAGGTCTAACAATTCGGCATATCCGAAGTTCTTGTATTCCGGTGTAGCCCAGTCGAAATCTTTGCTCGGATCATAGGTGTTGCTTGCCCAGTTGACGCCTGCTTCGTAATAGGATGGATACCAGGCACCTGTGTACGTCCCGAAGGATATATCCGGGTTGACGGATTTCACTTCTTTGCGGGCTAATGCCATAAAGTCGTAAATCGTTTTAGCACGCCATTCAATCCATTTTTTGAAGTGCACGCCATCCTTACGGGTATATTTGCCATCTTCGCCTTTTGCCCATTCGTAGATGTCTTCGGGGAAGCGTTTCACTTCCACGCCTGCATATTCTTCGAATGCTTTCTTCGACATCTCGGAGAAGTCAGCCATAATGCCGTCGTAACGTACGCGGTCGAGAATCAATCCGTCCAATTTCGGATATTTGGCCACAACTTCTTTGAATACGCTGAGGATATGTTGCTGAAAGTCCTGATCGATAGGATTCACCATCGCCGAATATTTATGCTTTTGTGTGGTGATGGATACGATTCCTTTTTCGGGCGTATATACCATTGTTGCCCATTCGGGATGTCCGTCGTAAATCAAACCTCTGTCTACATAATTGTGACCGGCAACAAAAGTATTCAGCGATGCGTGTACTTCCATTCCCAGACTATGTGCCTTGTCGATAAAATGTTGCAGAAAATCGAAATTTTTATCTCTCGTGAATCCTTTGTATTCGAGCATCTGCGGCACTATTTTGCTGTCGTACAATACTTCGCCCGATATGGGACGAATGTCTACCACTGCATGCGTGAAGCCGAGAGAATGTACTTTCTCGAGGTAATAGTCGATAGAATCGGGATTGCCAAAGCGTTCGAAATTGGCTGTGGCATCGAACCACATCAGGGCTTCTTTGCCATGCGTTTTTTCTTCTTTTTGGTCGCACGAAGCAAAAAGGAGTGGTACGAGTGCGAGGAGTAAAAATATTTTTTTCATTATATTATTGTCGATTTTATGATTATTTTTTAGGTTCTAATTTGTCGAATCCCTGTTTCAGGTCGTTCCAGAAATCGGACTTCTTCACATGAATCAGGTCGAAAAGGAAGTAACCGTTTCCTGCGTGATAGGCTGCATCTATCGAATTGGTCACAGATGTATGTACGTTTGTTCCGGCAGGGACATTCCAGTTGCCCACATCGGGGCCTCCGGCAAACTTGGTATCGCCCAGAATTTTGGCATCCGCTTGTTTGCAGAATCCTTCCACTGTCCATTCACCCGTTCCGTATATCTTGTCGGCAGAAGCATATGCCCCCAACAATAAGAAATCGAGATGGTCGGCATAGCCGTATTTGTTGTAATCGGCCGAAGCCCATTGCGAGTGGTATTGTGCGGTGTTGTATTTGGGGCTTGCCCAGTTGACACCGACACCGTAATAGGTCGAATACCAGCCGCCTACATATACGCCGAACTGAATATCGCCATTCACGGATTTCACTTTGGCACGGGCTTTTTCGACAAAATCGTGTATCACTTTCGCGCGGAATTCGAGCCATTTCTTGAAATGGATGGGTAGGGTAGCCGGTAAAGGATAAACAGCCGTTCCGGGTGCGACTACATCGCCGGGGAAGTTGCTGATTGTTTGACCGATATAGGCTTCGAATTTACTTTTGGTATAATCCGAGAAATCGCTTTCCAGCTCGTCGTAGCGGCAACGGTCGAGGAATATTCCGTCGAGGTCGTAAGTAGCCAAATCGCCGATGATTGTCAGCAAATAGTTCTGCACATCCTGATTCACAGGGTTAAAGAATTTTGTCCGGTACGAACCGTCAGTAATGTCCATCGTATTTTTGATGCCCGTAGTAGTGTTGAGCGAAGTTGCCCAGTTTTTCTTGGATGCATCGCGGAATAATATTCCGTCTTCGCCCAGACCATAGGCATAGGTATTGCCTCCGACAAAGGTATTGATGCCGGCATGTACTTTCAGTCCTACTTCGTGACCGGCATCGATAAAGGCTTGCAGGTAATCCCATGTCGCCGTGCGGTCGTAGAGTTTGTAGGTAGGGCCATCCCAATAGGCAACCCTTCGTACCTGATCGCAAGCGGAGGTGTTGAACAGCACATCGCCTGTTGTCGGGCGAACATCTACAACAATATCGGTGAATCCTACTTCTTTGACTTTTGCCAGATCTTCGCGGATTTTATTTTTGTTGTCGGCATAATCGGGGAAATTGGCTGCCGCGTCTATCCATACATAGCGGGGCTTTGCATCGGTTTCTTCCTCGTCGTCGGGCCATCTCCACGGCGGCGTATCGTCGTCGGAAGACGAGCAGGCAAAGATGATTGTTGTCACAAATACTAAGAGGAGGATAGAAAAAATCTTTTTCATGTTTGTTCCGTTTTTTTTGAGAAGTGATAACCCATTATTGGGTACAATTTAAAGAAGAACGGGGAGAATCCGTTCATCTCCCCATTCTTTTTCACAGAAAAAGTATTACATATCGATACAGTCGAATTGTACTCCTACAACATAACCGTTTGTAATCATAAAGTACATGTACATGTAGTATCCGTCGTCTGATACGCGTAATGCTACGTCTCCGCTACCATTACCGTTTTGTACACCACCTATGGCATTCGGGCCGTAAGTCCCTTTCGGTGCTCCCCAGATGGCACCCGAACAGTTTCCTGTTGTGCCCGAAGCACCCGGATTGCCGGAGAATCCGGATTCGGCATTGATAACCCATGCCTGGTCGGCTTGTCCCCATGTGAAACTGTTGAATTGTCCGTATGCGACATATTCGTTGTTGTTGAACATGGTGAAATCGACAGCGTTGGTGATGTAATTCGTATCAAGTACGTCCAACTGTGCTTTCACGGTATTCGTAGTTCCGTCGATACGCGTCAGGCGGTTGTTGGAATATCCGATAAGGAAATAGTCGGCATTTACGTTCGTATCGGAAGTATATACCACGTCGATATTGTCAGGGCTTGTACGGCTCCATCCCGAAACGGTTACGATATCAGGTGTGTGCGACGTCAATACTCCGCCCACGACAGTCCAGCGCGCAAATTTGGTAACGCTCGCATCATGTATAGGTGCCGTGATAATGGCATTGCCATCGATGTTCCCTTGTACAGACACTTTGCGTCCTATCGCTGTGGCACCCGAACCTGTCCAGTCGATGAACAATTGTGGTGTTCCCGTTACGGATGTAAGCTTGTAGATTTTGAACGTTCCTCCACCCGGAGAAAGGTTATTTATCAAGATATTACCTTTCGAATCGGCTGTGTTGTAGAAGTTCGTCAGGTTGCCGGTTATAGCACCTAAGTTGACTGCTCCTATCTTAGCACCCGTCTTGGCATGAATGTAAACACTTGCTTCGTTACGTGTATTGATAACAACATAATCCTTCGTCGCGGCAATACCTCCCGTAACATTCGCCGTAGTGATACCCAGATCGGCATTCAGCTGTTTGGCAAATAAGAGCTTCGCACTACCTTCGCGTATACCTTTCGTCACCTTGTTAGGGATGTCTTTCACAATGGTATATGTTTTGGTGTCGACACCGTTGTGGGCAGTCACCGTCATCTGAGGCGACGTGGATAGGTCGACGTTGTTGAAGCTGCCTCCTGTAATCGTTGCCGTGGCATGCGGATACAACTCGTACGTGATATTCACGTCCGTCAGCGCATCTGTCGAAATAATCGATATCTGGTTGCGGGCTTCGTCGATAATACCCGAGATTATTTCTCCGGTGAGATTATCCGTTACAGTCAACTCGTCTACCGTGCAACCTCTCAACTTGTACACTTCGCCTGTGATGGTTATCTGGCGCTTGCCACCATTGTAATCGGTCAGCGTAAAAGTATTTACCTGGCTCAGATCCAACACACCGAGCTCGGGGCTGATGTAGCAGTTGTTAGCCAACTTAGCCCGCACCTGCATCTTGGTGATGTCGGGTTGATTGTTCGTCTCCTCAGGATAGAACCAGGGGATTTCGATTTTGAAGTCGCTTTCATTCTCATTGGTAATGAGGTAGGTGAAAATACTATTCGGATTTTTATCGTAGCTGTAATCGCCTTCGACAAAGGTTGCCGAAACGCTCGATATAACTTTCGAAGTAGTTTCAGGAGCAATATCATCGGGGCTTTCGCAGCCAAAGAGTACGACTGATAGCCCGGCTATTATGTATAAGAATTTCTTTTTCATATCTTCGTGTGTTACAGTTTATTATCTCCATTCAGGGAATTGTTCAACCATATTGTTATTTTGTAATTCGCCCAGCGGAAGAGGAATCCGGTATAGCTTTTCAGGGAATTGGCGGTCTTGCTTGTCGCAATCCACATAGCTGTAGCGGAATACTCCGGCACTTACATTTTCTATCTTCAACCCATGCACACGCATGTTGCTGTAAGCTGTATGAGCCAATCGCCAGCGGCGCATATCCCAATAGAGGTGTCCCTCGTAAGCCAATTCCACTTTACGTTCTTGACGGATGGCATCCATCAGCGCTGTACCAGTTTTGTTGGTATATGGCAAGCTTACGCGATCTCTGATTTCTTTCACAGCCCAGTTTGCTTCCGATATGTCTGTCCCTTGATTGTTGTGGTAACAAGCTTCGGCATAGTTGAGCAATATTTCTGCGTAGCGGATAGCGATATATGGTTGTGTGCTATAGTAGTTTACGGATAAATCGTGTCCTTCGTCGAGCATCTTTCTCAGATAATAACCTGTCGTTGTACGTCCTTGAGGATCGGGGTCGTCTTTATACGAGCACCATCCGTCGCGTCCACCGATAAACGGTTCTATTGTACGACCTTTCCATGTAGCCCCGTTGTAGAGGATAGTAGCATGGAAACGTGGTTCGAGGCTTGCATACGGAGGATCGACAGTCGTGCCCGATGTGGCATGCCAAGGTGTCCAGTTAGCGAATCCGCCTGTTGCCAGTTCGAACGATTCCACCATTTCCTGTGTCGGAACGCCCATTCCGCCGCGTACTACACCAGCGTCGCCTTTCGGTGCGAATATGTCGTCGAACAAATGGTTAGGTCCTGCCAATTGGTAGTTGAATTCAAGTATCGATTCGATGTTTTTCGATTTGAAAGCATCTTTAAATACCGGATTCAAGTCGTATTTATTCAGGTCGATAACTTCCTTGGCAGCATCGCGTGCATCTTGCCAGCGCTCGGCGTATAGCATGGCGCGCGACAGCATACCGTAAGCAGCAGCTTTGTTCAATCGTCCGGCATCTTCGCCTGTGCGGTCTACGGGAAGTGTTTGTGCTGCAAACAGTAAGTCTTGATAGACAAATTCCCATCCTTCGGCCTCGGTCATTAATGGTGCATTAGGGCCTACAGCATCCAGATTTTCGTCGCGCAACACAACAGTCTTGAAGCGTTTGATAAGTTCGAAATATAAGTATCCGCGGAAATAGCGTATTTCGGCTTCTATCAGATCCTGAGTGGCCTGATCGAAACTTGCATATTTTTTGAAATCTGCATAAGTCCGGTTGACAGCCATAATGCGGTTATAGTAACTGCCCCATCCGCCGAGGAAGCTTTCGGCTGTTGTATAATCGGCTGCTGCCTGCCCGAATGCCAGTTCGTTGGCAAAAGACATGTGCGGCATGCGCGTCAATGAGCCGTATTTCAAGGTTTCGGTAGCACCTTCGGTTAGTCCGATGCGTGATTGTCCTGTTCCGTCGTTGTCGTATACGCCATAGATGCGGATATAGTGATAACAGTTGTTCAGCGCCAATTTGGCATATTCGGGTTTACTCCACAGCACTTTGTCCGATACCTTGTCGGTAGGCATGGTGTCGTTCAAAAATTCATTACATCCACTCGAAGCTAACATGGTACAAGCCAATGTTATTCCGATTACTGTTTTTCGTATATTGTATTTCATTGTTCGTTCTTTTTTAGAATGTAACACTAAGACCTGTCATAAATACTCGTTGTTGAGGATAATAACCATTTGTTACAGCCGGCATTTCAGGGTCGATACCTTTCGGCAGATGCGACCATGTCAGCAGGTTGGAGCCTTCTACATAGAACCGTACATTGTCTATTCCCGCTTTTCTGATAAGCTGCTTAGGCAATGTGTAGCCTATCTGCATAGATTTGAGACGCAGATATTCGCCGTTTCTCATCCAGAATGTCGAAGCATAACCATTGGCGTTGGTCGGTGTATTTACCGACAGACGAGGATATTTTCCGTTCGGGTTTTCGGGGCTCCATGCGCCTTTAGCCAGATAACGAGGCGAGTTTCCTGCATCTTTGAACAGGCGGGTGAAAACACTGGTGTCGTCGTGCCCGTTGAAATATACGCCTGTGAGCGAAGCCTCGCATTTAGTTGCTCCCTGGAAGAATACATTTATGTCGAAACCGTTCCAGTCGGCATATAATGTTAAACCACCTGTGATTTCAGGGATATTCGATTTGCCGAAATATCCGCGGTCTTGCTCATCGATGACACCGTCGCCGTTTACGTCTACATATTTCACATCACCCACTCTCGGACGGGTATTTCCGCGCCAAGGAGAGTTGTCGATGTCTTCTTCGCTCTTATACAAGCCGTCGGCTTTGTATATTTTGAGGCTTCCGGCAGCCGTTCCCGGTGTACGTTGATAGTCCGGAAGATCGGTTGATTCACCATATCTCAGCCAGCGGGTTTTAGCCCATCCCATATTGAATTTGGCACCGTAATTCAGCGTTTTGCCATCTACCTCATATTTGTTCTGGTGAGTAAGGATAATCTCAACCCCTTTCGAGTCTTGTCTGTCATTATTTGCGTATGTTTTGTAGTATCCGCCCATTGATGGTGAAATATTGGCATTGTTTGCTGCTAACATTTTGTAACGATAGTTATAGAATACATCGAATTCTACGCCCAACAGTCCACCCCAGAGTGTGGCATCGAACCCTATATTTGTCGAGCGGGTGTAATCCCATGTCAGGTCTATATTGGCCACCACATTCTGATACATTGTATTCACTTGGTTTCCGTTCAATAATATAGGATTGCCATATCTATACTGGCTGAGGTAAGAATATGCCGGAACACCATCGGTTCCCAACCGGCCTGCAGCTGCACGCAACTTGAGGTTGTCGATGAATTCGAAGTCTTTCATAAAGTCTTCTTCCGAGATTCTCCATCCCACGGATGCCGAAGGGAAGAATGCCCAGCGCTTATTCGAGCGGTTACCCGAGAATTTATACGATCCGTCGTAACGTCCCGATAGTTCCAGTATATATTTACTTGCATAATCGTAATTGATACGGTATACAAATCCTGCTTTGCGCCAGTGTGTGCTTGCCCCTGCAATCGGCTGATCGGCCGGTACACCGTTGCTCAACTCGGGAAGTTCGGGGAAGTCGAGGTTTTTGGCCGATGCCTGGAGGTTGTTCCATTTGTTTTCCTGTACCTCGCCCAATATCATTGCTTTGATGCTGTGGTCTTTGTTGATTTTGGTTTCGTAGTTCAGGCTTGCTTGTCCCACTAAGAAATTATTACGGCCATGCGCTTCGGTCAGCGTGATACTGCGGGCGGCACGCGGGTCGTTCTGTTCGCTATATTGCAGGTTCGGCAGGGTACTACTCGGCAGCTTAACCAACATCACTTTGTAAGGAGTAGACAGGTTTTTAGCTGTCTCGTTCGAATAGTCATACGTACCGTTCACCTTTGCACTTAGACCTTTCAGCCAAGGCACATTCCATTCCAACGAAACGTTGGTCTGTATTTTCATCGTATTGTTTTTGTATTTACCCGATTCATTGATGGCTGCAATCGGGCTGTTTGGCTGTGCCAATGTGTTACCCGAGGCCGTGTACAAACCGTTGTATTGCACCGGAATGAAAGGCATGCTGGCGATTGTCTGTCGGGCAATCGACATCCAGTGGTCGTCTCCTCCGCTGCCGGAGTTTCCTCCTGCGGCAAATGCCGGGGAATTGCGGTCACCTCTGATACCCGAAACATTGACTGTCATTTTCAGGTTTTTAGCCACTTCTGCATCGACCTTAGCACGCAGATTGTATCTTTTGTACGAAAAACGGTCGATGTTACCTTGTTGATCCATATAACCTAACGATGCGTAGTAGTTGAATTTTTCTGCACCGCCTGTCAGGGTTATATTATGTTGCTGATTATGGCCTGTGCCGAAAACTTTGTTTATCCAGTTGGTGTTCGCCCATCCGTCGGAGTCGTCGCCATTGGTCATCATATCGATGTGCTGTTGGGTGAAAATTGCCTGTCCGCCGTCTAATTCCAATCCCCTGTTGTAGTAGTAAGCATATTCGGGTCCATTGAGGAATTTAGGGAAATTAGCATTCTTCGAGATACCGAATGAGCCGTCGTAGGTTATTTTCGATTCTCCTTTTTTCCCTGATTTGGTGGTGATGATGATTACCCCTCCGGCACTACCCAAACCATATACGGCTGCTGAAGATGCATCCTTCAATACCGAAACGGTAGCAACGTCGTTCGGGTTGATGTCGTTGATTGCACGCGGGATGCCATCGACGATGTAGGTGGCTCCGATACGCGAACCACGAATGTAGAGGGCTGCATTATCCATCCCCGGCTGTCCCGATTCCTGCCGCGATGATACGCCCGGAAGGCGTCCGCCTAATACGCTGGAAATGTTGGTCGAAGGAGTGGTAAGGATGTCTTTCCCGTCGATTTGCGATACTGCCGCCGTCAGCGACGTTTTCTTTTGTGTACCATATCCTACAACGATGACTTCGTCTAAGATATCTTCTTTGGCACTCAATGTCATATTTATAGTTGTCCTTCCGTTCACAGCTACTTCTTTGGTTGTGTAGCCTACGTAAGAGAATACTAAGGTAGCATTGTTGGTAGCCGAAATTTGATAGTTGCCGTCGATATCGGTCATTACCGCATTAGAGGTCCCCTTTTCGGAAACACTAGCGCCAATCAGAGGTTCATTGTCACCGTCGACAATTTTCCCCTTAACATTCAGCTGAGCTTGCATGCTTGTAAAGAGAAACAAGCATCCTAACAATAGGCTGAATTTCATCCAGATTTTTGATTTTAGTTTTTGCATAGCTTAAGCAATTTAAGATTTAGAATAAATCCTTATTTAATGTAATTGTTTATAACCCAAAGTGTTCGCGATAGCGCTCGTACAAATGCCCTGCCTGTAGGTAAGTCGAATTGGGGCTCATGAAATGAGAGAATTCGAATGTGATGGCGTCTTCCATTCCCGCCTTACGCGCAGCTTCTAATTTGTAGAGCATTTTCTCCCATTTGATGGGTAAGAAACGTATAGGCATATCGCGGTCAAAAGATTCAAGATTTGTCCAGCATCGCATGTTGTATTTGGTTGCTAATTGCTTGTTTATCACAAGATAATCGTAGAGTTCATGATAATCGACCTGTCCGTCCTGGAAAGCCAATATATCAACAGCACCTTGTACATTTCCCAGAATTTCGTTCCATTCGTCTTCGTGTTCTTTCACGCTCAAAGCCTTGTCGCCGCTCATCACCTGATCGGTTTTCACGCCATGTATGTATGGCGAAACCATCGTTGTCAGGTTGCCCGATATGGCTTTGGCATGCTTGCCTACGTCGGCATAGATGCGCGACATGTTTTTCGTTCTTCGGCTAACTTCCTGAGATAAATACCACCCTTTAAAAGACTTATGATGTCCGTACTTTTTCCACACTTCGTCAATCAGCCTTAAATTTAAGTCAATTTCTTTTTGAAATTGCCCTTCTATCCAATATTTTCCCGAATCGTACATGCCAAAGTAATAATTCATATCATATTTGTCGGCTAAATAGAGGAACATTTCGACTAAATCGACAGGCGGATAATATACGTCTTCCGATTTAAGGATCGTCTCGAATGGTGCAGCTATCCATTTGGCAAGCCCCGAGCGTATCATCACCACAGTGTTGATGCCGACAGCTTTCATAGCAGCAAAGTCTTTGTCCCAATCTTTTACACCCCAGTTCTGATGCGGAATGTCCCAGCTCACCTCGTCTAAGAAAGTGGCGTGGATGGGCATCCCTTTCAATAGCCCCGGCGTAGCGAAATCGGGCATTCCGGAAGGTATCGTCCGGAATTGCTCGTCGACCTTGCTGAGGCTTTTGTTTACAGCAAATAATTTCTGTCCGGCAACGAGTGCACCAGATGCCAACGCTCCTTTCAGAAAATTACGGCGATTGTTATTCATAGTATTCGATTAATTATATGGTTACTTGTTCTTCTTTCTTCTGTTGTATGAGGGCAAGCGTCTGCCAGCATTGATAGAGGGCGCGCGGAACGTGGAAGCATCCTTTCCATTTGCCACCTTTCAGTGGGAGCAATACTTCTCCTTGCCGGTTGAGGTAGCCGAACCATTCGGGGTATTCTTTGTCGGCAAAGTGTTTCCAGGTATATTCGTGCAGTTTCCCGAACCATTTCAGGCAATCCTCGTTATCGGTCAGATAATAGCCTTTCAATAAGGAGATAAGGCTTTCGAGGTGTACCCACCAGAGTTTCTGATCCCATTCCAGTTCGTGGCGCGGATAACCCAGCCTGTCCATGAAGTAGAAAATACCTCCGTGCTCTTTGTCCCAGCCATATTCTATCGTGGTGAGGGTTATTTTTACGGCCTTCTCTATGAGGTCTTTCCTGTTGAGGCGCACGCCGAGGTCCATAATAAACCACATGGCCTCGATGGCATGCCCGGGATTCAATAGGCGTCCGTCGAAGGTGTCGGATAATTGCCCGTCGGCGGTGACGTTTTCTACGATAATCCCTCCGAGTTCGGGACGGTAGAATACGTCCATCACTTCGTGTATGCAATCGTCCATCACTTTGGTCATAAAATCCTTATCGAGCAGGTGTTCTATCTCGAGGGCGAGGTTGCACAATATCATCGGTAGGGCAAACCCTTTCAGGTTGCGTGTTCCCGGATGCGCTTTATTCCATTTCCCTTTTGGATTTCCTACTTTGGATAATACAATGTCGAATGTCTTTTTGGCTATGTCGGCATATTCCTGTTTGCCGGTTGCGAGGTTCAATTGTCCGAATGCCATCGTAGCAAAGGTGTACGAGAAAATGTTGTACGGCTCAATCAACGGTTCTCCTTCGCGGGTGAGCGAGAAGTACCAGTTGAGGTTGCCGTCGTGCCCGTACTTTTTCAGGAATTCGCCTCCTTGTATGGCACAATTGAGCCACTCCTGCCGTTTCTCTACTTTGTTGTAGAGCATCGAGAACATCCACACTTCGCGTCCTTGCAACCAGATGAATTTATCGGTGTCGTAAACTGCACCTTTCCTGTCAAGACATGTGAAATAGCCTCCAAACTCTTTGTCCTGTGACTTTTCGAGCCAGAAAGGAAGAACCTTCTCGAATAGTTCGTCCTTGTATTGTTTTGCCAGTTCTTTAAAATTCATATCCTTGATTTTTAGTGAGTATTAGATTTATTGTCAGGTTCAGATAAAAAGTGAGATACCGGAAAGAGGTCTTAACAAAAAGATTATTGAGTATGAATTAATCTGTTCTTATAGACTCGTTATATTATTATCTGAAAATGGAGAATTCGAAAAATCCTTCTTCTCCGGTATCTCACCTATTTTTTGATCTCCCCTTGTATGTCTACATCTTTGCTGTCGAATGGGTTGAGAAATGCATCTATCAGCACTGCAAACTGGCCTCTTTTTATATTGTTGGCGGCCGATAGAGTCCCGAATCCGTATTTTTCGAACAGCTGCCTGCTTTCGGCTTCTATATCCTGTGGCAGTTCGATATTTTCTTTTTCAGCAATTGCTTTGATTAAATTCAGGCTTTCGTTTACGCTTATTGTTTTCCCCGGGAAGTTTACTGGTACGGATGGATAAAACGCTGCCAATCCTTCCAGTTCGGTTGCGAGTAAGAGGTCATCGGCGCGTAGCCATGTCTGGTTCGACCAGTCGACACTCTTTCCTGTTCCGCGCAAGATTCCGGCTGCCCCTATCCGTTGGTACGGTTTGAATAAAGGACTTCCGACAGGAACGTCGAGATAAGGCATTAAATAGCCATTTGCAGACAGAATCTCGCGCTGAACATCCCGTACATTCACGTTATGGATAGCTAACTTATTTTTTACGGCAAGCGAAGCCAATGTTCCCGCAGCCTGACCTATTTGCAACACTACGGGTTGCAGGCGCGTTGTTCCGTTGACGATATTGGATACGGAAATCGATTTTTCCGCCACTATCAATCCTTCCACGTCTTTAGGTATCAATGTACCCAATGGCAGCCCGTAGGATGGGATAGGGTGGAAGTGCAGGTCGGGCAGGATTTCTTCGCCTGTATATTTTTTGTGGTGATGGTCGACAGGGTAGTCGCCTACGCCGATGGTAGTACGATATAATTTGGTTTCCTGCTCGAATGGGTTAGTGATGTCATTCAGCTGGAAGCGTACCAAACCGTGTATACGCCTCGATTCGCGATGGTAAGGGATAAATGGAAGTTTATCTTCGGTTGGGTATTCGTCGTCAGCCAATCCTAAGTTGTTCAGTCCCAATTCTGTTTGCAGGAAATAGAGGTAACATAAGGTATGGTTTTTAGCCTTTTTCAATGCTTCGGTGCGTTCCTCCGGCGTCATTTCTATGATATTCAGATAGAAATCGTTGCCTTCGAGCGGCCAGTTGATCATATATTTAGCCTTTCCGTTGAGGGTAGGAAGCTTCCCGTAATTCATCATTTCGTCGCGGTTCCATACCACGCGCTCCGGCTCTAAAGGTGAAACGCATAGTGGATTGATGCAAGTGCAGAGGTACTGCGACGGATCGTAACCTTCGGGCTTGGCGATAGTCATGTCGCGGTCGTATTCTTTTAGTATGGCAACATACGTCAAATCCTGTATGATGCCGTTAGCTTCTGCGGGGGCAATGTCTTCGTGCGTAATCTTCTGGCTTTCCATGCCGATGTCGTATTTCACACCACACATTTTGGCTATATCGCCCAATTCGGTAGCATCTATCAGGATGGTTGCTTCTATGGTTTTAGTGTCGCCATTTTGGGTTGTTACTTCTACTTTCCATTTTTCGCCTTCTTTTTGTACGGTCTTGACTTTTGCTTCGAACCAGATATCGAGGTTTTCTTCTTTTGCAGCCATCGACTGAAATATCTTGTTGCCGACCGATGGTTCGAACAATACATTGCTGACCCATCCGGTTTTGAGTGCTTCCAATCCTCCGTAATGGTTGGCCAGCGCTTCGCGAAATTCGCCCCATAAGCCTCCCGGCATGCGGTAGTTGCCATCGGTGGCGCTTACTCCTGCCGAAGTCAGCATGCCTCCCAGCCAAGTGGATTCTTCTATAATCAAGGTCTTGCTACCCATGCGGGCAGCCTGTATTCCTGCCGTTGTTCCACTCGCTCCTCCGCCGATGATGAGTATTTCTACTTTGTGTGGTTCTGCTGAATTACACGATAAAAGTAGTAGGGCGAATAAAACGGGTGTTATGTTTTTAAATATTTTCATAATGATTAGGCGATGAAGGTTGTTCTTTTCTGTCTAATTAGCGAATAAAATAAAAAATTATATATTTTATTACCTTATTATGCAACAAATATATAAATATTTATTTAAAATAAGTTTTGTTTAATAAAATATTTTAATAATGAAGAATGTTTTTTGTGATTATCTTATAAATGTCTTCTTCTATTATATAATAATAAAAGATAAATAGGTCTATCTATATTTATAAGTTGGTATGTGTATAAATAAGGCATAAAAAAAAGCAGCAAATCGATTGATTTACTGCCTCATGTTTTCTTGTTTTGTTCTGCTCAACTCTGCTTCTTTGTAACTATTCTTGTCACTTTAGCTTCTGCTTTCGCTGTCTCTGTAGTCCCAGGCAGATTTGAATAGCTTGGGATAAGACAATGTAGATTAGATTCTTATAGATGGGAAATTTCTTTATTCACACGAATTTTACATAAGCTAAAAACAACTGCCGTTCGTTAACGGATATGCATTATTTTAACTAATAGCAAAGATAAATAATCGGCTATTAAATAGCAATACTAAAGCCTCTTTTTTACTAGATAACTTTGATATTACACTGCATTTTGCAAATAGATTTACAAAATCATTTGTGCATTTTTTGGCAAAACTGTTAAAATATTTATATCTTTGAGGTAATGAAGATCTGATCTTACAAGATCCAATGTCTAACCAAACTAAAACACAATTATGTTTTCACACAAAAGTTTCTTAAAAATTGGGACTGTTTCCTCTGCGGGAAATATCTTTGACTTAACTAAAAATGGTTACGAATTAGCCAGTTGCAATTATTCTTTCCTGAAAAATATAGATAACAAAGGACAGGTACAATCAAGGGCTGCCGGAGGAATAATCGAAATTAACATTTCGGCATTACCTTCAAATGAGTTGATTACATGGGCTTTGAATTCACGTTTGTATTTACCCTGTGAAATCACATTCTGTGATGAATCGGGGGTTTCATTAGAAAAACTTGAACTAGAGGATGTTGCTTGCATTTCAATGGATATCAGCTATGCTCGCAGTGGCTCCTCTTATATCTCCACGTCATTGGTACTGAGTGCAAAGACCATAACAATAGGGAGTATAACATACGAAAGTAAATGGGTTAACAAATAAAAATTGGAACAAACATGAATTTAAAAGACGGACTAAACAAAGCGGCTTCATTATTAAGTTTTCCTTTGACTGACAGTAATGTAACTGTATGGCTGCAAATAGACGGACATGAATACGAAGTAGAACAGTTTAAAATAGGATTTAGCCAACCAACTGATTATAAAGGTGAACCCCAAGCTGAAACAAAAGGCGGACAACTGATGGTAACTTTGAGTGAAGCTCTACCCGATTCCTTTTATGAGTGGGCTATTAAACCAGGGCTATACAAAGATGGAGCTGTCAATTTCAAGATACAGACAGGAGGTGCTCCTCTATGGATGAAGTTCTTTCGGGCAGCTTGTATTAGCTTTGGTAGGGAAGTCAGTGAAAATGGAGGAGGTTTGTCTACAAGACTTGTTATCTCTCCAGAGCGAATAATGATAAACGGAGTAGAACATGATAATCTTTGGGTAGAATGAGCAGACCAAATGAACAACATTCCATGATACCTGAGGTGGTATATTGGGAAAAAGTTAGAAAAAATGAGTCATACAGAGGATTTGTGATCTACAATGACGGAACGATTTCTTATGTGCTACCGGAAGTAGTAGTCACAGCAAGGCAAACAACCGAGAGTATGGGTAAATATACTCAATACACCATGATACCCAGTGTGAAATATATCGAACGTCCAATACCAGGAATAAAGATTATGAATGATAAAATTCAATTTGATAATGGAGCGTTGGAAGTTAAGATGGATACACAGATACAACAGGGGATATTCAACCTTTCGGTAAACCATATGATGATTGATGCCTTTGAAAGGCATTTTCAGCAAAAGGAATATAATAGGGTAAAGAAAGATCTGGGAATACTAGCCTTAGGTCTCACGTCTCCCGATCAGGTAAATGTAGAGAAGTCTTTGCTACAAAGGGAATTTAAACAGCTGAAGCAAAAAGTCCTAAACAATACGTTGAAGCCCGAAGATATACATATTTTTGATTATCCCTCTATCAAAAAAGAGATTGGCTATTATTTCTATATACAACATATTAAGGAAAATCCCCATCTTAACCCCAAGCATAGTGGATACATAGGTATGGCAAATGCTGTCGTCAATGCAGGGTTATCTTATGGAACAATAGCAACTTATAATAAAAGTGCATGGCTTAACATTCGTAATATGAAATATTATAAGCACAACTTCAATGGCAATCAGCATATGACTAAACCAATGTTAGCAGAAGGAAAAGCGCGAGCTTTAAAAGCATCTAAAGCTTTCGGAAAATTAGGTACAGGGTTGACTTTAGTAAGCATGGGAGGTACAGGTGTTCAATATTGGAACGATGAAATAAATACGGCACAATTTGTGGCTGAAGAAACTTCGTCATTTATTTCTTGGAAATTGCCTTTTCCTTATGGTGCGGCATGGGGATTAGGTTGGGAAGGTGGTAGATTAATAACAGAGACCGAAGGTTATCAAAATTTCAAATATTATTACATTCTGCCCTGGCGAAGAGAGCAATTTGGATATTGAAAAAGCATGAAAAAGTACGAAAAAGTTTTGTTAGATAAATCGCAAAGAAGAAACTACTATTTACTTGCACAGGCATTCTTTCTATTGGCAATGATTCCAATATTCATAATAATTGCTGATTGGCTAGGATTATTGTCAGAGAGTGCATCAGAAGATAGAAAATATAA
Organism: Dysgonomonas sp. 25; assembly: GCF_010501075.1. Taxonomy (GTDB): domain Bacteria; phylum Bacteroidota; class Bacteroidia; order Bacteroidales; family Dysgonomonadaceae; genus Dysgonomonas. The sequence continues at coordinate 236,417 of NZ_QVMN01000007.1, read as the reverse complement.
TCTTATATATTTGATGACTATTCCTATGTTGACTGTAGCCATTTATGATTATATCCGGCTTAAGCGGGCATTAAGGTATAAAATACTTGAAATAACATGCTCTACATCTGAATTTAAAGAAACTTTAAAGAGGACGATTCGAGAGCTTGATTTACTAGTCGAAATAAATGAAAACGGCTATTTCAAAGCTTATTCGAACTTCGATTTTATGGGAGTGCAAGGTTTTATGATAACAGTTATCCGAAAAGAAGATAAAATATTATTTAATAGCATTCTAGATCCTAATAGATATACTTTAAGTGCAACATGGGGACGAAATAGAAGAAACTATCAAATATTCCTCAAGAATCTACGAGATGTATTAAAAGGTGAACCAGCGAAACGAAAACCAGAAAAAATAGAAAAAGAATGGTCTGCCAAACGTATATTAATTCGGCTCATTTCTTATCCATTTTGTATATTTCTGATAGGATTAGGAATTTATAGTCTTTTATCACCTATAAATTGGAAATCTGGACTAGTCGGAATAGGTGTAATAAGTTTTGCATCGTTCTATCTCTACATGGATTTAAAGGTAATTATTAGAGATTACAGAAAAAAGAAATGGAGAAAAAACAAAGATTTTGATAACTAATACTTTTCTATTTAGAATATTTAAACTACAAGTATCTACTTGTAGTTTTTTTGTCATTATATAGCGACTTATATCGTCATAAATGGACTTATCTGTCCACCGATTTAGAATAATCTCATTTACTGTATTCTTTTGTTGAAATAACAAAAAATATAGTGATTATGTGCTATTTATCCGATGCAATTTTCATTCTTGAATCCTCCTTTTCCGCTCGTCGGGAGGAGTGGTCTCCCCCCTTGCCGCTGGGCGTTCCCCGACCGATGAATTATTGTGTTGTTTTATTTGTGGCATCTCGATATAATGATAACTCTTTGTCTTTTGCGGGGAGCATATTCTTTAAGCGTATAAGGCTTCGTATAAATCCGTGCTGCGCTGCGACTACGGTACTTTGTAAAAGACCTAGCTTATTAGGGCATTTTCTTGACGATGCGTTTCACTTCTCTAAAAATGCCCCAATAAGCCAAAGGCGTGCCCCCTTTGGAATCCTGCGGTATGATGATAATGGTAAGAGGTTATTGTTAGTTATCATGGCTGTTTCTATAATTGCTTTTTGTGTTTGGATAGATATAAATATTGAAAAGGTATTTATATGGGATATGTAGTATTACATATGCAAAAGGCTAAAGGTAGCGGAGGAGATTCAGGGATGAGTAAGCATATAGAACGTGACAGGATTCCAGAGAATGCGGATGAAGAGAGAACACACCTGAATAAAGAGTTGGTTGAGTTTCCCCAAGGGGTAGAGAAGCGAAGTGAGGCTATTGCTTACAGGATAGAGCATGCGGATATAAAACGAAAGATAGGCAGTAATCAAGTCCGGGCTATCCGTATTATTTTATCGGGTTCAGCAGAGGATATGAAAAGAATACAGGAGAATGGTTTATTGGATGGTTGGTGTAATGATAGTTTGGATTGGGTAAGGGAGACTTTCGGTAAAGAGAATTTAGTCTCTGCGGTTTTGCATATGGATGAGGCTACTCCGCATATTCATGCCACTATTGTTCCTATTGTGACAGGGGAAAGAAGAAAGGCGAAGAGGGAAAGGGAGGTAGAGATAAAAAAAGAAAGTGAAAATGTTAGTATAGAGCATAGTACAGATAATAACACACATAAACCTAAAAAAAGGTATCGGAAGAAAAAGACTGATACAGTCCGTTTATGTGCGGATGATGTAATGGCAAGGGATAAGCTGAAAGGATATCAGGATACCTATGCTCAAAAAATGAAAGTTTATGGTTTAGAGAGGGGGATAGAGGGTTCTACAGCAAGGCATATAGCGAGTTCGCAGTATTACAGGGATTTGTTTGCCCAGAAGAATGATATACAGGAAAGTGTACAGTCTTTGTCTGTTCAAAAAGAAGAGGTACAGGAGAAGATATACGATCTTTATGAACAAAAAGATGAAATTAAGGGGGATTTCCTAACTATTCACCAGAAGTTAATGGAAAAGGAGAAAGAGCTTAAATTGCTGCTCGAAAAAATCAAAGAGGCTGAGAGGATGCTTGATCCTGATAATATCCGAAAGGACTTGAATCTGATTAAAACGATGTTTCCTGAGATACCGAGATTATTGAGGTGGGCGTATTTTTGTCTAAGCACAGGGCTTTCACAGGAGCAAACAAAGCAATTACTAAATAACCAACCTATAACTTTTACTGGTAAGTTATATTCGAAAGAGCATAATAAGTATTTCGACTTAACGGAGGCGAAAGTTTCTTTCATTAAGGATAGTCAAACAAGCAGATATGTTTTAACAGTAAACAACACACCAATACAAACGTGGTTCAAAGCAGAAAATAGCAGATTCGTTAAAAATTTGGGTGTATCGGAAAATACAGAACGAAAGGGACGGAAAATATAAGTTGCTATTTTTTCTTCTCTTTTAAAAATTGTTCCATCAACTGAATCTTTTCATCTTTTTCTTTCAGAAGTCTTTCATATAAATCTTTAACTGTTTCTAAGGGGTTTATAAAACAGTCTCCGTTTACGGTGTTTATTGTATTATTAAAGAAATTTTGGATAGTTGATTCGTGGTCGTATTCTTTTATTAATTCGACAGGAACACCCAGAGCCTTTGACACTTTTTGCAAAGTCTCTTCATCTAATTCCTCTTTGCTTTCCATTCTAGATACAAATTGCTGATTAGTATTCATCTTATCAGCTAAATCGTACTGATTCAACCCTATAATACGTCTTATTTTTCTGATATTTTCTCCGTGATGTTTACTGTTATTCTCTTTAGCTGTATCCATAATTATATATTAAATTGAAAACAAATTCAAATATAGAAAATAATATTTAGTATCCTTTTTAGAATGGTCATGTATTTTTACTCATTTCTAACAATTACATTATTATAAGATATCCTTAAACAGCTATTTATATCGAATATAAATACTTTTTTTTTACTCATTTATCCTTCGTATTTTTGGCTTGTAATAAAAGATAAAAGAATATCTACTATCTTTGCTAAGTCTGATTATGACAGGCGTAGATTATAGAGAAAAGATATTAAGCGTTTAGCTGATTCGGTGTAGAACAAAAGTCCAAATTTAGTAGAAGCACTAAGAAGCAGTAGAACGCCAATCCCGTCTTATCATATAGGGCGGGAGGCGTTTCCTGTTTGTGCTTCGGGGCTTGGACTCCCTGTTCTGCGGATAGGTTAATGTCCTCCCGCTTTTTTTTATTTTATTGTCTGCATTAGGAAAGGACAGCAGATGAATATAATTATTTTATTTATGCCTAACAGAAAACAAGACCCAAAGACCAATTCAAACCTGAAAGTTTACTTATCCCTTATTGAACTGCGACAACTGGAAATAAGTCAATCCATATTTTTATTAAAGGAACAAATCAAAAACGATAGTTTATTAAAGGATTTAGAGAATATTGAAAAGAGCCTGAATACAATGCATACTTTATATACAATGAGTATACTAGATATATTAAGTACGGAGCAGGATAGGATAAATATTATAAATGATATACCAAGAGGAAGCAATTCTTTCCAACTATAACACTGTTTAATTTTACGACGCTATTGCCCACAAGCAGAGATATAGGCGAATCTATGAAGATTCGCCTATTATTATATATATATTTTAATTGTGAATTTTTACAAATAAATGTTATCTTTAAACTATATTATTGTATAGACCTAATTCGTATTAATTACAAATAATAAGATGTTCTATATATATGCTTCTTACTCTGCAATCTATGGTGAGAAGATTCCATCAGTAAGGGAATTACTTTCTCAAACAGATATCAGCCCGACTTTATTTCTTAAAGTCGCACTTCATATTAATGCACAATTATCTAATAAAGATGATACAAAAAAAGTAGATTCATTCTTATTTGATCTTTTCTTTCATAGAATACCTGATTATGATAAATATCTTTTATCAAAGTTCAAAAAGAAAGTAGAAAGAGAAGGAAGTACTACCATTTTATTTAATCCGCTTGGAATAGTAGAACTGATTCATCAGTTACTATTATGTTATAATGGACTTCCAATAGTAAGAGACACAAAGCCTAATGATGAATTGATCTTATATAAAATCATTTTAATAGCAAACGATACCAGAACTATCCACGATGACGAAAAAATTGAAAGAGGCTTTGCTGAGGCAAGAAGAGAACCTGACTTTTTCTTTCAAAGAATGAATTGGGGGTTTATTCTCAAAAATTCAGAGGTGCAACACAACTTAAATTTATTTTATGAGTCTTTTAAAACGATGTCAATATTAAATTATTTTGAGGAATCTAAAGACTATAAAGAATATGTTGATAATTATAAATTGATCAAGGATATCCAAATTTCGTGGGAATTTGTATTCAATTTTCTCAGATTATACACAGACCTTCATGTTAAAGATGAAAAAGAATTGGGACACATACAATATTCTTTTTCTGTTGATGATTCCCTTACTGCTTTTTTCGATAACTTATGTCTGGATATAATAGATTATCAGACAAATATTGAGAAACAAAAAAGATATATAGGAATCAAAGAAAAACCACTAATTAAAAAGGGCAATACATATTATATTCTAAGTTGGAGATTATTATCCAACCAAATATACACTGGATTTATATTTGATTTTTATAATAATTCATCAATAAATTGTAAACACCTCAATTTTGGAGATTTTAAATCATTTATAGGGCAAAATATAAGTGAGTCAGCTTTTTTTGTTCCCATCATTAAAAGTATTTTTCAAGATAGAAAGGGTTTTTATACTATACATAATAGTGATATTAATAAAAATTTACCAGACTTTTATGTTCGGAATGGAAAATATATATTCTTATTTGAATATAAGGATAGCTTAATGCCTGATAAAATACATAATAGTTATGATTTTAAAGAAATACAAGAACACATAGACAACACCTTTGTACAATCAAGTAGAGGTCGAAAAAAAGCAGTTTTGCAACTAGCAGACTACATAAATGGAATAAAGGAAAATAGATACAAAAAATATGATGATTACTTATTAAAAGGAATAAAAGAAAGGAATTTAGTTATTTATCCAATTATTATATACACTGACTATAGATATGAATTATCAGGGCTTAATGATTATTTAAACCAAAAGTTTAAGAATAATATAAATATGGAAGATAACAGAATTAAAGATTTGACTATTATTAATCTCGAATTTATAGTTACGAATTTTACCCGTTTAAGAAATAAAGAACTTGATTTGAAAAGACTAATAGATAATTACCATAAAAAGATTAAATCAGACGCAAAATCTTTTGAAAAAAGAAAAGGCGAAGACAGATTTTTAAATTTATATAGGAGTTTCGAATTATTTTACTACAAATATTATCCCAATAAGCCAGACAAAAGAAGTCTAACATCTTTATTTGATTGCCTAGGTTTTACAAAAAAAACTTCAAAATTATGAATCTTATCGAATGCTAAATTTGCATAGCTAAAATATTAAGGAGTTACAATAGATATTGTAACTCCTTATTTGTTCAACAATATAATTTGATTCCGAGATTAGAGATAAATTTATTGGTTTCTACTTAATATCTATAATCTATTCCCTTTATTTGCTTTGATAGCTGAGGCTGTATTTGATTTTGAGGGTTTGGAGTAGTTAGCGTTAGATTAAGCTTAGATTCTACTTCGCTTATCTCCGCCTGTACTTTTTCATTGAGGATTTTAGCGTATATCTGTGTGGTTTTGATATCGGTATGTCCTAGCATTTTAGATACACTTTCGATGGATACTCCTTTGGTCAGCATGAGGGTAGCGCAGGTATGGCGTCCGCAATGGCTCGTCAGGTTCTTATCGATACCGCAAAGGGCTGCTATTTCTTTGAGGTAACGGTTCATGCATTGACAGGGTGCAACTGGGAAGATAGTGTTGTTAGTATTCTCTTGATTGTTATTATTTTGATAGTAGTTCGTATTTAGATATTTCTCAATAATTTGTTTTGCTTGTGAGAGCAAGGGTATAAAGGATTGGTTGCCTGTTTTCTTTCGGTCTTTGAGAATGTATTCTTTGCCGTTCTGGTCGGTGATGATATGTCGGGGTGTCAGGTGTTTTACGTCTATATAGGATAGTCCTGTGAGACTGCAAAAGATAAAGATGTCCCGGGTTTGTTCGAGGATTTTATTTTGAAAGGGGGTGTGGAGGATTTTGGCGAGTTCGGTTTCGGTGAGGTATTTGGGGTTGGTGCGTTTGGAAGAGAGGGTGATGTTATAGAAGGGATCACGGGTGATGTAATTGCATTTGAGGGCATCGGTTATAACTTGTTTAAGGTAACGCATATGGCGCACCATGGTGTTGTGTCCGCAGCCTCCGTCTGAGAGCAGATAAATTTCATAGTTATGGATAAAGTCGTAGTTGACTTCTTTGATATGGATGTCTTTTTGTTTATAGGTGGTTTGAAGGTAGTGTTGTACTTTTTTCTTGGTGCATTGGTATTTTTCTACGGTGTCTTGGGTAATGATGGTTTTGGCTAAGGCTTTTTTCTGTTTTATGAGTTTATCGAAGAGGGTTAGAAGGGTGTATTGGTCTTGGTTTTTGCCGTGAAAGGCATCGCGTACCATTTCTACGGTTATGTGTGTGTTGGTTTGGTAGAGGGTGGTATAGGTTGCTTCGAGTTTCTTTTCTATGAGGGCGAGGGTGTTATTGGTTTCTATGGCTTGGGTGCGTTTGGTATTCATTCGGTTGAGTGTGGGATTCCATAGTTCGGGGGTATGGATGTTTATACCGGTTGTGAAGTCGAGGGTTTTGTGGTTGATGGTGATGCGTGCCATAATGGTAATTGAGCCGTCTTTATTGGGACGGGTTTTACGGATGAAAAAGGTTTGAGACATTTTGTGTTTCATAAGTGCATTTTTTTGAGTTAGTAATTTTTTGCTTTATACTTTCTTTACGAAAGTATTGGTTTGGTCAAAATAATGCAGTAGACAGTCAGCGACAGGGGACACCCTACTGTGACAGTTTGGTTTTCAGTATTTTGCTCGTTTTTCGTGTGAGTAAAAGGGGGTGTTTTCATTCACATGTTTTTTCACATGATGCGGTGGCGGAACGTGTCCTTTTTGGGTGGTTTATTGTCTTATTCTTATCTTTTTCTGATTCGTTAAGACATAAAAAAAACACCTATAAATCTCCTGATCTATAAGTGTTTGTCTTTTATTGTCTCTTTGTAGAGTGCGTTTGTCACTCTTGCTTTCGCTGTATCTGTAGTCCCAGGCAGATTTGAACTGCCGACCTCTACATTATCAGTGTAGCGCTCTAACCAACTGAGCTATAGGACTGGCTTTTGTCTCTGCCGGATGACTCCAGCTTGTCTTTTTTATTGTAATTCATATTAGTTAAAGAAATAGTTGATTTAAGCAAGTGTGTAGTACTCAAGTATCTCGACCAGAGTCATCTCNTCTTTTATTGTCTCTTTGTAGAGTGCGTTTGTCACTCTTGCTTTCGCTGTATCTGTAGTCCCAGGCAGATTATGTTTATCTTCTTGTTAGTGATTGGATATTAAAAAGTTAACTTCTTTTCTACTCGGTTTTAGTCTAACAATTGTACAACTTTTTGTTTAGTTTATAATTTTGTTATTAATCTCTTTTTATTTCTTTACTTATTACAAAGATAAGTAAATTCGGTTTGTTGACTGCAAGATTTTTCTTGTTTTATTTGAGAATTTTCTTTAATGAGCCATCTTCATAGATCTTGTTACCAATATAGTCGGTGGTCTTAGTAGTAGTCGTTCCGATACCATAAGTTGTTACTGCTGCCATAGGGGCCATATAGGTCACAGGGTCGGTTTCGTGAATAGTCCTTATTTTACTCCCGTGGCTGCATATACATACTTAATCCGTCCCTTAGCATGAGGATTGGCTATCTCTATAGCCATCGGTAAATTTAAGGAATTATATTATTATTTTTCTTTGGTTATTATCTAGTCCTGAATATTATCCTCTATTGAGTTTTCAATAAAAGTTTTATTATAAACTAATAAAGAATTAATATAATCTGTATCAAATTCGATTTTCCGTATAAAATCAATTCGAATTCGTAAATTTTCATCTAACCATATACCTCTGGAGTTAATTCTTCTCAGATAAAAGGATTTCTCTAAATAAGATTTAATATTTCCAATATATGAAAAAGAATCGTCCTTAAATGAAATCTGAAAAGTTATATTCTTAATAAATATATAAGAGAATAGATCTTGTGTATTCAAAGGTATATCTGTTCTCAATTGAAAGTTTAATTTATTATTTGCAGATAAAACCTTTTCAATGAAAATCTCATCATCCGTATGCTCTATTTTTTTTATATATTTTTTATTAATCAGAACAAAACCATCAACAAAATAATCATTCAAACTTTTTAGCAAAATCCAATCAGATCCTTCTTCAATAATAATTCCATATACAGGATACGAGCAATCTCGAACAATAATCTTAATAACATATTTCTTTTCCATATTTTATCTTTTATAAGGTCTTCTTGAATCTCCTTTTTCTCCTCGTTTTTGGTCTTTAGCTCTTCTTGAATCTCCTTTCTCATGTTGATTTCGTTTACTTGGAGATTGATTAGACCTATGTCCTCCTTTGACTTTTTGCTCAGAAGCTTCAGATGAAGATGAAGATTTATTTTTACTTTTCTTTTTAGCCTTCTTCTCGATCATTCGCTCTGTTTTAGTAGGTTTTGCCTTTTTAACACCCCGCTTTGCTACATCATCAGTTTTACGCAAGGCTTTTTGTACTACTTTAGCTACCTTTGGAGCTTTTTTAGCAATTTTTACTCCTTTATTTACTTTTCCCACAGGAGTAGGTGCTACAAATTCAGCGACTTCCATTGTTGATTCACCAAAATTTCTGCCATTCTCATAGTCAGCATTGCCTTTTTTCCTTTCATGGTTTGGATCTTTCCATCGCCCTGTGTCCAAAAGATATTCGCTTTGAGCAACATCTTCTGCATCATGGCCAATTAAGCCATGCATAAATCCAACTAATATGTCTATTGGATCTTTTCCGTCTGGATCAACAAAGAACATAGGATTATTCATACAATACGCATACGGCGACCAAGAGAAATAATTTTCTGCATGTGGGTCCACCGTCATAAACCTCGGTACAGCAGGAGACATATGCCTTGCCGAATAATCGTACCAATCCAAGCCATGCATTCGGTCTTGTTCTTTGCCATTGTACTTGTAGGCATCTTTGTCTTTGTTCAACCCATCAGCAAAGCTTGCTCCAAATGGATAGTAATGGTTCTGTTGGGTTACTGTACCGTTTGAAGTGGCCACGGCTCTGTTATTTCCTAAATGGTCTTTGGCATAGAAATGATATAGTCCGCCTTCGATGTAACCTCCGTCTACCAATATTTTCTTTAATGAGCCATCTTCATAGATTTTGTTACCTACATAGTCGGTCGTTTTGCTCTTATCCAAGGCGGAGAGATTAATATCTGAACCCATGATTGGTCCCGTATTAAAGCTCGAGTTATACCGCTGTGTAACCCGTAATTTTGTCCCTGTAGCTGAGTAGAGGTATTCATTTCTTGCTTCGGCTACAGGACTTTTGATATCCATCAGTTTCGGTAAATTTAGGGAATTATATTCAATCTTGCCAATTCCTTTGTTTAAATCTTTGGTCAGCGCACCATTTTTATTGTAGGTATATTCAATGGTCTGGTTTGTCCAGTCTTTGAAGTCTTCTGATTCACCCAAAGTAACCTTTGCTCCCGTATCGGTCACTTTTATCAGTTGGTTACCGTTGTAGTTCATGGTCAGGTTATCAACTATGTTATAGTTGTTAGCCGTTATCTTGCCATAGCGTTGCAGGGTCATCATATTACCCATCTTGTCGTAGGTGTATTGTGTCCCGTATTTCTCGTTCTGGTTTGCTCCTGTATAGTCAGCTTTCAGCAGGCGCGAAAGGTTGTCATAAGTATAGTTATACCTGCGTGTTTTCCCTTCTTGTGTCCACCCCATGGCACTGATGTTGCCACTATAGCTATAGGTCAGCGTTTCGGCGAAGTGGCTGTCTTGTATATCGGTCACCCACGAGCGTATGTTGTAGGTGTAGGTGGTGACGATTTCTTCTCCTACAGGCCTCAGCCCGTCTAAGTAGGGTCTTTCCTCATCGTCTCCGGGGTCGGTACTGCCGCCTTCTCCGCCTCCGGGATTGGTTCCGCCTCCGGGATTGGTTCCGCCTCCGGGGTTGGTGGAGGTAGATACTGTCCCTCTCAGGGTAATTTGTTCGGTGAGGTCGTTGGTCGAGGTCACAAGATAGTAGCTGCCCGGCCCGACTGTTTTATTCAGGCTTCTGTTTCCCGTGGCAAGGGATTCTTTGTTACTGTCGAGAAGGGATATGGAGGAGCCTGATGTGACGGCAAGATCCATAGTGGATTGTGTGATGTCGAATGTATATACGACATTGCGCCCTTCGTTGGGCTTATATTCTCTCATGTATCCAAAGAATCTGTCTATCCACGATATATCATCTTCTTCGGGGTATACGTAATAGTAAAATGGTTCGTTTTCATGATGGAAACCTACATATTGTTCCATGTCATTTACTTGATTCGTATAAGTAAAGTCTTGAGCATAGTTTCCGGCATGTATAGTGTGCTCCAAATCGAAACCTTGTTTTGTCGGAACCATAAGGTTAGAGATTTCCGAGGATTTCCATCCCATCTTAGTTTTCGATGCGCCTACTATTAACGTTTCAATGCGTCCATATGCTGTTCCGCCGTTTGTTACTTTCACGCCTGTTATCACAGCGTAATAATCTCCCGGAGGCAAATCGTCAGCAAAAAAGCTATTTAATCCATAAAATGATGTCCTATATTCCTCTGACATAGCTCCGATTTTATCATAGTCGTGATAAAAGAAGCAATCTTTAGTGGGATAAACCACCCCATTAGGACCATATAAGGTTATTTCGTTTCCGTATATTCTTGTTTGCGGAAGTATATTCGTTATCATTATATCCATTGTCTCAACTGTCCTGAAACGTATGCCAATAGGATTCCCATAATTATTTTGTGGAAATTTTTCCATACAGGTACATTCGCCTCCATGTTCGAGGCTTTCGCACGGATCTTGTATATCATACAGGACAAAGGAATCACCATTGAAGCCATATACGGGAGCGAGTTCGTCATCTCCAATAAATATCCGGGAAGCACGTTGTTTTGCTGGAAGAATATGAGATAGGGTATCACGTTGAGGATATTCTATAGCATAGCGTTCTTTGATATGGGCTTTATGCTGGGGATTGATTTCTTGTGCATGCCCATATGTTACCCCTAATGTAAGGAGGCTAATACTTATTAATAGTTGTTTAAATATAGTTGTTGTCATAATATCTATACTTTAGGGGTTGGTAATTTCTTCGTAGGTGTTGCGACGGGTGGTTTTGAGACGGCCTAATTCGTCATACTCATTCAAAGTCGCCATAATGATACGACTATCATTCAGCCGATGACGGGTTTCTTTCAAGCGTCCGGCATGGTCATATCTGTAGGTATACTGTTCTTTGGTTGTTATACCGTGTGCTGTCTGTTCAGTATACATCTTCGTCGGGTTACCTACAAAGTCGTAGGCAGTGTAGGTATAATCCATGCCGCCGATGTGGTTAGTAGAACGTGTTTGTATCGGACGTTTTTTGTTGTCGTAATAGATTACGCTATAGGTGAACTTATTCCGATTATCGAGTAAGCCAGTAGCAGTTCCTGTCAACAAACCTTTGTGCTGGTAAGTACTATTATCATCTCCATAGCGGGTGTTATATTCGGCTCCTTTGTTGGCAAAGGAAAACTTGTCTTCTTTATATTCGGGGCGCTCCCTGAACTGATAATTGTCGTAATAATTGACTTGTAGAATTCGTTTGTAAGTGTTAGGTGTTATCAGCTCCGGAAGACTGTTCCAGCTATAGGACCAATGGTCTGCTTGGTATTTTTCAACGACAAGGGTTGTTTCTGTCATATCACGCAGAGCTTCGTGTGTTTTGGCTGTCACAAGTAGTCCTGTCATCACGATTCTTCCGAAGGTATCATACTTGTTGAATGTCCATTCGTTGGTCTTGCGTTGTTCACCGTCTTGGGTGAAGATAAGTTGGTCGGCTTGGTCGTAAACCATATAAATCCAGTCGCAGCCGGGAAGGCGTTTTTTGATGCAGCGGTTGCGGTGGTCATATTTATAGAGGTAGGCGTATTGTTGCATGATTTCGTTGTCATCGCTCAGGTCGCTGGTGAGTTTGTCTACGGCTAAGGGTGGCAATACATATCTGAGATTACCATACTCGTCGTAAACGTAGTAGGTATCGTATTTCTCGCTGCCATTTAGTTGACGCGTCAGAATGACCTGTCCGAGTTTGTCTTTGAATTCATAGCTGGTATTATCGTCTTCGTCTTTTATTTCGGTTACGTAGAGTTCGCCTGACGGGTAGTTGCCTTTTTTGATTATGCCATTGGCTCCTGCTTCGAAATAGAGGCAGGGATGGGTTGTGTTATTGGTCAGGTAGTGGGTTTTGACAGATTTCCCATTGGTATGCCAGTGTTGACCGGGACCATATTGTTCGGTCACGCGGTTCAGGGGAGAGTTCTCGTAGACGGGGTTGCTGTAAGGGGTAGTATCATTTGCATATTGGGTAATTATATTCTCCTTAATGTTTTTGGGATTTATAAAATAATCGGAAGAACTCCTTTCCTTTACATAGGGAAGCCAAGCTACTGATTCTCTCCCAAAAGGGTCGTATTCCTGCAAGGTAACTAAGTCTTTTTTTGTTGGGGTAATACCATGTTGTATGGTTTGTTCGAGACGGCCTAATCCATCGAAATAACGCGTCACTTTTATTTGTTGACCCGCTTTTAATTCGGAGATTGAGGATGTTTCAACTAAAGGTGTTATTTGGCGAATTATGTTTTTCAGGATTGATATATTTCCTCCTTCTTCTGTTCCACTACCATTATTTGTAGACAAACTCCCAGTAATATTTGTTATAATATTATCTCCTTCAGCGATACTCCCTGATGGTATAATAGCTTTTGATACGGCAATATAAGTTCCTGCAGGTAGAGTCAGCCCTTCGACAGACGGGGCGTCCCAGACAATGCAGCTTTTCTCTGCCCTGTCACCAACTTCATATAAAAATATTTTTGTCGGAACATGGGATCTTTTTGCCGAAATCTCGACATTCATTGGTGAGTTTATTGTGAATTGATAGAAAATATCAGCACCTCTGTCTATATGGTAAGAATCCAGGTTATCGGCATACCAATAGCTGTCTTTCTTATCGCTATAGGAGAAATCATAATCATATTCGCCAATGTTTATAGGGAAGTCTATGACATCTCCTTCGGGAACCCGACCTTCAATTGAAGTAACAATTATTCCATTTGTCGTTGTTGTCTTTAAATTGGTTGTATATTCCGAGCCTTCTACATATATCAGATAATCACCTGCGGGTAATCTTTGGATTTGCATATTTGCTTTTGACGACGGCCGATAAGGTTTATCGTAATCCCAATAGCCTCCTACAGTTTTAACGTGGGTTGTTATAGGATAATAATATGGTTCTCCATCTCTCATTTCATAGCTTTCTTTATATGTAAGAAGATGAATTAACGTAGCATATTTAAGAGTGGATAGACTATGGTTTATTATTATATCCATTGGCTGTTCCAAAGTCAAATGGTAATAAACATCGTTTGATCTAGAAAAAAGTATCCCATAGTTATATCCTGATAAACTTCCATTATGTTCTTCTGTATTGCGGGCATCTATAAAGGAAAAGTTGGAGCTATGCTTGCCTACCTCGATAGGTACATGAATTCCTTCGGCATAATCGCTTTTTACAGTTATAGAAAAAGGGGTCTTCTCTATGCATGTCATGATCTTTCCTCCATCTAAACTTTCAGAACGTAATGTATATGTTCCTGCAGGTAAGATTTTTTTTATATAGGATTGATATATGTTAGGACTATTCGCTATATCCCATGATCCGTATTTTATATCAATTATATTTTTCTCAGAGTCTGTCAGCGTCATCTTAGTAGCACTTGCTTCGGAGTCCCAATGGTGTAAAATTACAGAAGAAGGTTGGCTCAACGAAAATTCATAGAGCAGTTGCGTGGTTACTTCACGTACAGGCTCCGCGTTCTCCATGGCATATATATTACCAGTTGATGCTAATATAAGTAGCAGTATATATTGGATTGTTGGTTTCATATATTTTTCTTTTTTACTCTTGCACATATTTATATTCCTGATTCTGCATTATTACCTTTTTTCCTTTTTCTATCCGATAGCTTTCGGTAAGACGTCCGGCATTATCATAGCTATAATAGATAGTCATTCCACTGCTATCTGTTGTTGAGATCAGGCCAACGAATGGTTTATAGATATAAGTAGAGATTTGGGCATCAGGCAGTTTTGCTCTTAGATTATTTATCTTTTCCATTTTGGTATGTCCTGTCATAGAGATGTTCTCGGGCTTTTCTCCTAACGCAATTTCTACGTCTGCATATGTTGCACTTACAATCTGGGCAACAGGGTATTGTCCTTCGTGTCCCCATAAGTATACAATGTTTGTTGCATTATCTTTTCGGAGATGAATCGGGTTACCATACTTATCATGTTTAAGATATTCAACTCTGACCTCTCTGTGTTCTCGTTTTTTTCCGGTCTCTACGGATGTTATTACAGGTAATCTATTAGGAAGGTTTTGTGTGTTTTCTACTAAAGAATAATTATTTCTTGTTACAGATATTATCGTATTACCTTTGAGTTGCTCTGTTTCGACAATAGGAGAGAGAATATTCAAGTAAGACATCCGCTCGTACGGAGCTCCTTGCTTCTCAAAGCTATATACATAGGTTGTATACATTTTCTTTTGATCTGATCCGATTGATGATTTATTCTTTAAATATCCTTTATTATAATGGTACAACTCATTGTTTTCGACTATTTCCTTAGGAATTGAATCTTTGTCGGAAGCATATACAAATTCCCTTGTATTTCTCCCGGCCATTTGACTGGTGCTAAATTCAATTGGTCTCATCTGAAAATATGCTCCATATGCTTTTCCGTAAACAGGAGCACCTCCGTTATAAATCACTGTTGTTAAATCAATTAATTTATTGAAAGTATAGCTCTTTTGTTCATTTTCGGATAGATTATAGGTATACTCCGCTTGTCTTAATAGCTGATGATTGGCATTATACATCTTTTCGGAAAGAATCTGCCCTCTCATTCGCGACCGATCGATGAATTCAATTTTCGAATTCTTTGTATAATCGCTAGCGTTATCCGGGAGTTTTCCATAAACCGACAGAGGATTTAAATCTGGCCAATTGCTATGGTCTGTATACTTTGAGATGGTATATTCCTTTAGTGGAATTTTAGTCAGATCGGTATTGTCATACCTAATCTCCAAGGCAATACTAGCCATAGAATCGGTCATAACGTAAATAGAATACCGGCCTGTAGTAAGCCCCAAGGATGCAGGAGTCTCAACGTAAGATTCACGTTCTTCTTTGTCGAAAACTATTTTTTTTGTAACAGGTCCTCTTATAAACAGATTTGCTTTTGCCCCGTTTTTATAGCCTTTGCCAGTAATATCCCATGTCTGGGAGTATATATCATCAATGATAATGTCATTGATATGTCGGATTCGTACAGGGTCTAACGGGGATATACTCAGGTTTGTTATTGAATCATTATCATGTTTTATATCATAACGGGCTTCGATAACAGAGGAATACGTTACATGATCGTTCTCGTAAGCACGAAGATTGAAGCCTGCGCTTGTTGTATAATAGAAAGGGGCTTCAACTTTATAATAACCACCTTGCCCAAGATAACCGCTTCCCAGATAATCGATTCTCTGGTGATAAATGGGTTTATAGTTTAATATCCCACTGGATTGTTTTGCTTTGAAAGAGTCCTTATAAATATACCTGACAACTTCTCCGTTGTTGCTAAGGTAAACATTGGGAGTATTAATTATTTTTTGTATTCTGACGCCTCCGGCTTTTTCGGGGTTGCCTATAGATAATAATGCCGGATAGTAAGATGATGCGGAGGTTCGGGATATTATTTTATTATATGTATGTTGTTCATATTTGAAATAAGAACATCCTCCTGTTGGATAAACGACACGACTAAGCATTGCCAGATCAAAATCTTTATCTGTAGGCTCCCTTCGGTTAGTTTCATACTCTATCGAGGTGGCATTAATACTTTTTGCTTTTGGTATCAGATCTCCTTCCTCAACAGGGGTTCCTCTCCAATAATTCCAATAATCGATATTTTTAGTTAACGGAGAAGGCAAAGTCCCTAAGTTATAGTAAAAGTTATAAATTCCTGTTTTAGACAATTTGATACCGGATAAAAAATAACGGCTATATTGCTCATTTGTGCTATGATAGGAAAGAGAAGCTGTATTTATCTTTTCGACCTGAGCTCCATTGTCTGTGTAGTACGTGGAGACAGAATCTAATTTCGCTCCTGCTTGCTTTTCCAATTCAAAGAAATGTTCTTCTCTTACCGGAATACGACTGTTTATCGGGGAATAATGAAAACGAATGAGTTGATTGTCTGTGAATATCACATCTATTAATGCTACCTTGGTCAAGGTGTGATTGATATTAGTCGAAACAGAATTAGGATAATTTGCACTCGCCGATAATGAGGAACTGGCATCCCACGAAAAAGAAGATAAATAATTCATTTTATATTGGGTAGCCTCGGATGATGGGAGTAACCTCTGCCAATTATGTTTAGCATGGTATTCTGTAGACAGCGGTTTATATTTGATATTCAGAACTCTTCCATTTGGCGCTTCTATCTTATATAAATAAAAAGATGATATGGAAGGTTTAAATTCATGGTTCTCCAGAAGATCAAAAAAGCCGTCGTGCTGAAGCAACCCATTCATGCGATGACTCCATGAAAGGCTATACTCCATATTATCATACGATCCTCCGAAAGAATACGTATAGCCGTCATCGGTTATGATCTTAATAGTAGAGTAGTAATTAGAGTTAAATTGAGCATATGTATACTCGTCTAACAATATTTTATATTTGCCGCCTGATTCTGAGGACACGCTAACGCTTCCATCAAAGTTTATCATAAATTTTCCCGAATGCCTTCCAAAATTAAAGTGGTATATATCAGAATTTGCTTCAATATCAATGTTAGGATATTGAGTGTTATCTGTAAATATAGGATAGGGTAGTGCTAAAAAAGAAGTAGGAATATATTTTGTATGATTAGTGATAATATCTGTTTGGTTATATTTTCCTTTATTTTTCAGAAAATACATAAACCCGCGAACATCTTGATTGTCGTATATTTCTTCATCATCAGATATCCCTTTTACTTCACGACTGATAACGCCTGCCCCTGACAGAGACCAGTTGAGGCCTACAGAACCTTCTGCTTTCATCGGCATAAAACCAGATGAGTTATAATTGACTGATATTTGGAGTTCGAAATCCTGATCCTTAATCTCCGCCAAGGGGACTGATAGATTAAAACGTCCGGCATTCTGAGAAACAGGAGTATTTCCAAAACGCATTATATCCGCCACTTCTGGTGATCTGAAATAGTTTTCCGGATCTCGAGATCTAGCAACATCTTCATTTTGAGCCAAAAGGGTCAAAACTACAAAGATCTTCAATAATATAATAATACTTCTTTTCATGATATGTTTCTAAAAATTACTTTTTAATAATATTCTGAGCGACTGAGATTTGATTGTCGGTTATGATTTGCAGGACATAAGCGCCTTTGGGTAAAGTGTGGCAGTCAATATTGGTCTGATGTCTACCGGCTTCCTGTACTTGTTGTTTGGACCTGTAATACATCGTCCCATCGACGATCGAGTAGAGGGTGATTTGAACTTTTGCTTGTTGGCTAAGTTCGTAACTCAGAGTTAAGTTATCTTGTATGGGGTTAGGATAGTAGTTGTAGTTAGCTATCAGATTGGTTATATTTTCTTTCTTCGTCTCCTCTGATTTGTCTTCTTTCTTCTTGTTTATGTCCCACATTTCATCCAAGATACGTTGGTTATCAGGGTCGGTATCTATATACAGGTGTTCTTGAGGGGGATAGTAGAAGCTGGTAGCGAAAAGGATACTGTTATCCTTGGTATCGATATTACGGATGGTTTCGAAGATAGGATAGCGATAGCCTTTGGTGTACCAGCGATAGGTTTCTAAGTGTTTTTCGCTCGTGGGTTCTTGGCTGACTGTGTTGATTGAGAGGTCTTGTATGGTTTGAATGGTTTTGATTCTTAGTACGGGGTTGATAGTATCACCACCGGGTAATATCATCTTGCCATAGGCATCTGCTGTGATGGTTACGATGCCTTGGGTATGGATGGGTTCCGTGCCGGAGTAGTAGCCGCGGGTAGTATAGGGGGCACTGATGGTATTACCGTAGTTGAATGGATAGGTTATCTGGGGATAGGCGGGGGTGTATTGGAGTTTGACTACGGGGTTTTCATGGCCTAGGAGTAAGAGGGTATTGTCTTTTATTTGGTAGTAGTACATGGTGTTATGTTCGGTACCTACTATCAAATCGGATGGGAGGATGGTATTATCTTCTTTTTCGAAGGTGTTGTAGCCCATGATATAGAGGCTGTCGCCTTGCAATGGGGCGGGGCTATAGGTGAGTTTATATTCATCGTTAATGCTTTGAAGTGTGGTGAAATTCCAGATGATGCTTTTGCCGGGGTCACCGGGGGCTATATACTCGACTTGTTGTTTGATAAGCACATCGCCGCAACGGATAGTGTTATGTTCCTTGGTTAACTGACTAAAGCTGTATGTACTGTAACTCAGCAGTGATATAAGCAGCAGAAATGATTGTAGCTTCTTCATAAATTGAATGGTATTATTATGGTATTATTTGTTAGCATAGTATAAAAGCTCAATGGGTTCTTTTTATTATACCGACCTCTCTGCTTTGAAGAGGGATGTATTTTCATTCTCTTTATTTTTTCTATTGATAAAAGAATCGATTATCAGGGCCCATTTACGGGTGCTTTTTAACTTTTATATAGCAAATTTAACTTTATTCCGCGGATTTGCAATGATTCTTTTTATGTTATCGAACATAAATAAAAAAAATACCTTATGTAGAGGGCTGTTAGAGGGGCTTGAAGAGTTATTAATGTGCCTGTTCACATAAAATTTAACCCAGACATATCCTTTGTCTGATTTACCAGGTCGTAAATAGAGATTAATTTGTACCATGTTGGTCTACATTTGAGTCATTTTATACCCTGTGGTCTACATTTGGTCTACAATTTCCAATTTTTGACCTTTTGAATTTCTCAAATAACTAACTGGTATTTAATAAAATAGAAAAAGACAACAATCGAATTGATAGTTGTCTTTTACAAATAGAGGTTCCTGGCGGATTCGAACCGCCGTAAACGGTTTTGCAGACCGGCGCCTAGCCACTCGGCCAAGGAACCAATTTTTGCTTTTGCGAGGACAAAGATATAATATTTTCCCGATAGTGCAAAGATTAGGCTAACTATCTTTCGGCACTAATCGATATTTTCTTTTGGCTTCAAGGTTATCCCAATCGTATTTTTCCCATTTATCTTGGTCACGGCAGGGCTCTTAAAGCGGATATGGCGTATATACTCCGATTCGTATACAGCCGGCTGGTTATCTAAATAGGTCTTATCTATATATCCTCCACCCTCTTCGTGCTGGTTGATAAAGAAATAACCAACACCAAAAGATGTGAGATTCTGGAAGAAATGTGTACCTTGGCTCGGATCGATACGATAACCGTCCAATGTCATCTCCACCAACAACCGCGCATTTGATATCTGTGACCATTTTACCGGTATTCCCAAATACGGGTCACTGCTCCCCCAACGTCCCGGACCAATTAAAACATATCCCTTGTCCGCGTCCAGAAACTGCCTGTTAAGCTGGTCTATTTCAGAAACAATATTAATATTATTGATGGCATCGAAGTTATCTGTTTTAACATATACAATATCATATATATCATTCATCACTCCATGCCCCAAAGCCGTATTAGTAGATAATATCAGCTTATCTTTATCCACAGAGGTGAGATCCTCGTGCATTATCTCGCGGTTCTGGACAATAGCCCTTATTTGCAACAGATAAAAATAACCTTCTGTACGGCTTTTCAAATCTACAGCAAATTCTATTTCAACAGCCCGTCCCATTTCTTCCTGCCCGATGCGCATAACCTCTCTCAGTATTTCAGCCAAAGGGAAAGAATCGTGCTGCAAGACGCTGGCAAACGAAATAACCTTACGTCCGTTCTCATAATAACCGTCATATATCGTATCATCTTCCGGGATGTAAGTCGAAGCTATCAGCTTCAACGAACCGTCTTTATCGGCATCTTTAATCGTCAGTTTCAGCATATTAAAGGCATCATCCGTTGAGAAACGTTCTGCCTTATTCGTCAAATCGAGTGCATAAAAGAGACGCTGCGTATCGCGCAAAGCGTATTCGACCGAACTAAGCTGCATAATGCTTGCCGGATGATAGGGAGAGAAGCTAAGGCTGGTGCCTCCGTCGACGATATATTTCCCAAATCCTAACACAATACTCGCAATGCCTTCTTCGGGCTTCTCGTGACCGATAGGGTAATAGTTGAGCGAACGCGCAACTCCCGAAAGCGTAGGGTAGAAACGGTCGCCGTAGGTAGTACCAACCACTTCCTGCAAAACAATTGCCATCTTCTCCTGCTCGATAAGATTCTGGGTGGCAGCCATATACACTTTACTATCTTGGTAAAAAACAGAGGCATATACAGCCTTTATCGCGCTACTCAGCATGTGCAACGATTCGTACCTGTCATCCGTCTTTGGAATCATATAAGTGGAATAAACACCCGCAAACGGCTGATAATGTGAATCCTCCAATAAACTTGACGAACGAACGGCAATAGGACCGTTGACCGAATCCATAAAAGCAAACAAATCTTCAATCAATGTTTCCGGCAAACGCCCTTTCAGGAAGTAGCGCAGTATCTCATCATCCGTCCTTTCCGACAAGGCTATTTCGTACAAATCATTCGCCTCCATAAACTCATCGAATATATCGGTACATAAAACGACTGTACGCGGTATGCGGATAGGTAAATCATCATCGAAACGTCCCAATTCGACATGCTCCTTCACCAAGTTATCCATAAAAGCGATGCTTCGCCCCTTCCCTCCGATAGAGCCTTCGCCGATACGGGCAAAATTGGAATAGGCATCGAATCGGTCTTTGTCGAAAATGGCTACAACGCCCGTATTCTTTATCCGCCGGTACTTGATAATAGAATCGTAAATAACCTTGCGGGCATCTTCATAATCCTCAAAATCCGATATATCTATCTTCTTCAGCAAGGCGGCAATAGGAAAGATAGCGCGCGAATAGAAGAACCGGGCAAAATGATGATGCTTCATGTGATACACCAACGAATCGATAGGTATATCGTATATCCGCTTCTGCAAATCTTTCAGGTTTCGGATGCGGAATATCTGTTCATTCGTTTCAGGGTTGATTATTACAAAATCTCCGAAACCAAAATTATTACGAATCTCCTTTTTCAGGTCTTGCGAGTATGTTTTCGAGTTCTTATCTATAAAGACACAATCGACATCGTCAGCATATTTCTTATTGGCTGTTTCCGACGAGTTAATTACCACAGGCAGGAAACGGTCTTTCGTTTTCAACCATTTTGCCAGCTCATAACCGGCTAATCTATCTTTCACGCCGTCATGCATATAACTCATATCGGTTATCACCCCCAACAGGTTATCTTCGTAACGGGTACAAATCTCTACTGCTTCTTCGTAACTGCGGGCAAGCATAATCTTAGGGCGTCCCCGCATACGGAGCATTTTTTCATGCTCATTCAAGGCCTCTTTCGAGAACTCGCGCGATTCTTCCATCACAATTTTATACAATACCGGGAGCGCTGTCGAATAAAAACGTACCGAATCTTCTACCAACAAAATAACCTGTACGCCAACGCTTTCGGTATCCTGCTCGGCATTCATCGCATCCTCTATCAGCTTAATGATAGCCAACAAAAGTTCGGAATCGCCTAACCAACTGAAAACATAATCGATAGCCGACAAATCTTCCGTTTCCAGACGCTTGGATACTTCGCGCGAAAAGGACGTCAACACCACGTAAGGTATATCGGGATATAATGCTTTCAGGTGTTTGGCGGTAATAAACAACTCTGCATCATCCATATTCGGCATTTGGATAATCAAATCGTAATGATTTGCCGCCAGTTCGGCAAGCGCCTCTTCTTCCGATATAACCTGCATAAAACGAGGAGGATAGCGCAGGTTGAGCGACGTATATTCATTGAAAATCTGTTCGTCGATGCGCCCATCGTCCTCCAGCATAAACGAATCATATTTAGTTGCAATCAGCAACACATTATAAATCCGTTTATTCATCAGACTTGCAAACGAAGTATCTTTAAACCTGAAATCTTTTATATCGAGTATTTCTTTCATGCGTATCTTATTTAATCAAACGAAGATATTAAAAATCTTCCTGTTTATCGCCGTGTTACTTTTTTCTTTTATTACACAGCTGCTTTTCAGAGAATTAAATATAAAAAGTAACATTCCTCTACTTATTTTGACCGTTTTTTATCGAGTTACTTTTTCTTTTTAACCACGGAGTTTCACAGAGTTTTTCACGGAGTTTTCTATAGAAAAAAATAACAATTAACATTGACTCACCTTCGTTCGTCGAACGTTGTTTCGAGGAGCGTAGGCGACTCAAATGGCTCAAAGACTCCATACTAAGGTCACAAAGCAGCAAACACGCTTGTCATACCGTCTATCCGAAAGAGATCCCTCGCATACACTCGGGATGACATATTATTCTCTCAAAAAGTAACATACCTCTATTCATTTCGAGCGTTTTTTGTCAGGTTACTTTTTCTCAGTGTGTCTCAGTGTCTCCTCTGCGAAACTCAGTGTTATCTTTTCTTCCCTTACACTATCAGAGCGAGATGCCTCCTGCTGTCGGCATGACAAAACTTTCAAAAAGTAACACATGTATACTTGTTTCTGGTATTTTTACCGAATTACTTTTTAACCCCGCCAAACATCCCTACAGAGGAGCCTTCTACTCCCCCTCTTGTGGAGGGGGCTGGGAGGAGGTGACCTTTTTCTTGTCTACTCGTCTACTTGTTTACTTGTTTACTCGTCAACTAAAAAATATATAGATAAATACTTCCCCCATTATTCGAACTTATTAACACGGCTAACATTCAGATAATCGTAAACCGACGAATCGATATAAGCAGCTAATGCTCTATTGGTGACAATGTATGACTTCCTGTCCCCTGCATCCGAATAAGTCACAAATGATTGATATAAAAATCCCCTGAAAATAAAAAGAAGCAGGAAAAAGATAGCCAGAACAATAAATGTGCGTTTGAGAAATTTACGGAAAGCTTTCATACGCTATCCTCCCAATAATCCACGCGTCACATGCCAGCGAAATTGCAACAGCTTAATACCCTTCGACGGACGAAGCGTAAAAAAGTAAAAAGCAAATAAGAGATAGGATGCCCCCCACTTTATAACCTCCTGAAATATACGCTTGTAATAAGCAGCAGCAGACACCGATTTGGTGCGTATCCGTTCGCTCTTACCTATCGAATAGGTCAGGTTCTTAAAATATTCCTTCGTGAGTTTCTTTGCCGGAATATAGTGATAAATACCCATCTGCGGGAGATAGAAAAACTGTTCGCCACCTCGTGTCAGGCGGTCATAAAGGTCTTTTTCCTCCGCCCCTATCAGGCTCGTACCTTTTCGTCCCAGCTCGACATTAAACAAGCCGTATTTTTCGAATACTTCTTTGCGAAAGGCCGAATTTCCTCCTCCGGGAAAACGCCCGTTACGAAAAGGCTTTAGTTCTTCACCCTCATACAACGCCCCGCCTATCAAGGCATTGGTATAATGCGAGAGCCATTTGGGCTCACCCGTTTCATACACAGGCACGATAGGCCCTCCACAAGCCATAGCCTGTGGATATTGCGAAAAAAATGTATCTATAGAAGACAGGTAGTGCTCGAAAACCGTAGCGTCATCATCGACAAAGACAAGGATCTCTCCCCTACTCTCCTGTACGCCCCGGTTGCGGGCATAAGAGAGTCCCTGGTTGGTTTCTACCAAATAGCGGAAGTCAATCTGCGGGAAATCTTGCGAAAACTGCCTACAAATCTCCTCGGTACTGTCCGTACTGTTATTATTGATGAGAACTATCTCATAATTTCCGGCAGGATAATCTTGTCCGGCAATACTCTTCAAAGCATTGTAGATATACTTTTCCCTGTTATAGGTACAGAATATGACCGAACAACGTTTTTCCATCCGTATTTTTACTCTTTCTTACGAAGAATTAAAACTCCCAATCCAGCCAGCACAAGCAATATCATAAGACTACTGCATATCGTAGTAATAACCCGCGAAGTATTGTAGGCATGCGGAATAAATTCGAAAGTGATTTCATGTTCACCCGCCGGAACTCGCAACGCGCGTAATGTCCAATCGGCACGCATATAATCGGTCAATTCGCCATCGATACGCGCTTCCCATCCTTCGGCAAAGTAAATCTCCGAGAAAACAGCCAGTTGCTCCGTAGCAGCTTTCGACTTATACGTAATTCTATCCGGCTTGTACACAGTCATTTCTATCGTTGCCGTCGAATCGGGAACGATATTCAATCCATCTAACTGACCGGCAAAACGTTTGTCTACAATTGCATAATCAGCCGGATGTATATCGCCTAACGCCTTGATTTCTTCATCGGCATTTTCAACCAGTTTATAAGCAGGCACAAACCATGCATTGCCCATTCCATGCGGATTGACTACCGGAGGATATTCGGCAGCATAAATAATGTATCTGGCATTCAGCATATTCAGCATAGGCGTATTGGCAAATGCCGGATATACACCTTGATTCATTCCCATCAACAGGTCATTCATTGTTGCTTGCTCGTTATTCTGCATCTCTGCTGCTACCTTGCTGAATTGCTGGCTGCAAACGCCCGTTATATATTGCACCTCAGCGCCCATATAATAGTCTATCATCTCCTGATAGCGACGCAGCTTAACTGCACTGTGCCCGCCTATCGACTTATGCCAGTAGGAGGTATAATTTTCGTTGAACGGGTCTCCCAGTTTCAGCACTCTGTACGAAAGGTCATTATCCTGAAGGATATATCTATCGGCCTCTGATTGTTTGAATATTACTTTCTCATAATAATCTTCGGGCATATAATTATCCTCGTCGATATAGCGACGATCCACTCCCCACAAATCGACTAATACGAGGGCGGCAATGATGAGTGATACAATAAGCGCCATTCTCGTTTTGTCCATCTTCATAGGACGTGTCGAAAGCCATAAAACCACAGTAGCGAACAGGATAAACATAAGCGAACGGAGAGCATCGGACGATAGCATTCCCTTACGCGTAGCCAAAACAGCCTGCCAGAAACCGCCCGTTTGGGTTAAGCCTGTTTGCTCGTCTACAGGCGAAATGAAGTTGAAGAATGCTCCCGGAGCAATCCATAATAAGAAACAGATTCCTCCTGTCACACCCAGCGAAATATAGAGGGCTTTCTGGCGTTTTTTCTTTTCCATATCGCCATAGAGAAATTCTTTTAACCCCCAAATGGCTACAAAAACAATAGTAAATGCCGGGATGACAAGCGCCGACGATACTGCCCTGAACTTGGCATAGAGCGGGAAATAATAATAGAACAGGTCGTTAAATGCCTGAAAATTCTTACCCCAAGCCAAGAGGATAAATAAGACGGTCACTATCAGCATGCCCCATTTCAGCTTGTGAGGGATTATAATCATCCCCAGCAGGAAGAGGAAACAAATAATAGCCCCCAAATATACAGGGCCGGAAGTGAACGGCTGCGCTCCCCAATATTCGGTCGTATAGCGATAGAGTTGTTGAGCGTTTTGTTGAGGTATCTGTCCCGATTGCACCCCTTGTATAAGTGCTTTGTAAGGTGCCGAGTTTTCGCCGTATTGTTTGGATATACCTCCATGAACATCCGGCACTAACAGGCTGAATGTCTCTGCTTTTCCATAGCTCCAACGGAAAACATAGTCCCAGTCGGCACCCGCTGCTTTTTTCTCATCTTCGCCAACATTAGCTGTCAATTCCGATTCGCCACGGATACTTTCTTCCGACATCAGGTAATTGTTGTACACATTCGAGTAATTAGCCGCAAGCGCCAATATAACAGCAGCGACCAACAGTCCCGTACCTTTCAGCAAGCCTTTAAACTCTTTAGCCTGTATAAAATCAATCAGAACAAAAATATAGATAACAGCACACATAATGGCTGTGTAATAGGTCATCTGCACATGGTTATTCCGGAGTTGAAGCCCCAGCCCTAATGCCATGAGTATGCCGCTCAATAAATACTTTCGCTGATACAATACCAGCAATCCTGCCACAATCAGCGGGATATAGGCTATCGTCCAGGCTTTGGTCATATGCCCGGCAACCAATATAATAAAGTTGTAGGACGAGAAAGCATAAGCTATTGCCCCTGCTATGGATACACCCGGTTTGAAGCCACCCAGACAAAACAAGATATAGGTAACAATCAAAGCCATCAGTACCGGCCCGGCAGTGCCATGTGTCAATTCCCTGACGGGTTTCTCTATATAGCTGAGCACGTTGGGCGCTCCTCCCCAGATACCAATCTGGTAGGCAGGCATCCCCGAAAAGACTGTACCTGTCCATGCCGAGCTTTCGCCTTCATCGTCATAATACTCGCGTAGTTCTTCGGATGAGCCGAGGAATAGCGTACGGTCGCCCTGATTAAGGACTTTTCCTTGATAGAGAGGCGCAAAATATATCATCGTAATGGCGATGAATAAGATGATTGCACCGATATGCGGCAATATTCTGCGAATGAGCGATTTTTCCTGATTGAGCATAGTATATATTATTATCGTTGTTTTTTCAATATGTAAACGAGCGAACTGGCCTTTTTCTTGTGTATCAGGCTGCGCACGAAAAAGACATTTCCCGCCATCAACCCGATAAGGGATGCCAACGGGGTTTTCTTATTCTTTTCGCTAAGCATAGCGATATAGAAAGCATCCAGATACATGGGTTTGATAGCTTTCAGTTCGAAGTTATGTTTGTTTGCCAATAGCTTAAAATCATCGGGCGAGAAGTGCCACAAATGGCGCGGAACATCATAGGCCGCCCAGTCTGCCTTGTAGTGTTCGGCATCTCGGGATACTTTGTTGGGCAGGGCTATAAAAATCGTTCCATCATCTTTCAGTATGTTATGCAACGACTGCATCACCTTGTCCAGATGCTCCATATGTTCCAGCACATGCCACATCGTGATGGCATCGTACGAAGCGGCAGGAATATCGAACAAGTATTCGGAAGGATAAGGTTCTATACCAAATTTCTCCTTCACTACCTGACGCACCTCAGCCGATTGCTCTATACCGTCTACCTTCCATCCCGCTTCTTTCATCGTATGCAGGAAATAGCCCGTTCCACAGCCCACATCGAGTAAAGAACCTTTATCCGAAGCGGTATATTTTTGCACAAGCTTCGATTTCGATTTCAACGCCATTTCGCGTGCCAAATGATACAAGCGGTTGATTATCCCTTTCTGCGTATCGGTATGCGAGATATACTCGGGCGACTCGTAGTACCTGCCAATCTCCGCTTCGGCAGGAAAGTCCTGCGTAAAGGCAAAACCACAAGCGTTGCAGATGTCTATTTCGAATTGCTCGCCTGTTGCAAAATTATCCCTGCACCGCAGATAGGGCTTGATGTCCGCACGTTGGCAAACAGGACAATTCTCGGTATGTATTGTTTTCGGCATTCGGTTATTATTGGAATAAGGCACAATCGACCTGATTGTAATTGGTTATTATCTGGTATGCTGCCCAATCGGAATAGTCGTCGTCGTTGGAATTGACAACAATGATATTGCCTGCTCCGGCATTCTTAGCCGCCAGCAAACCCATATTAGCATCTTCGAAAACAGTGACTTCCTCCGGCTGTATACCTATCAGTTTCATTGCTTTTTCGTACAAATCGGGATGCGGTTTTCCGCGCATTGTGCCATCGTCGTACACAACCTTATCGAGGTCGAACCACTTTTTCAAAGGCAAGTGCTCGAAATAGAAATTGAGGTTCTCCTTCCCCGAAGCCGTAGCGATGGTGAAAGGGACGTTTTTGTCTCTCAAACAGTCGAGAAAAGATTCTACGCCGGGCGCTAAACGGATTTCTGTTTTCAGGCACAATTGCCTGTACAGCGCTTCTTTCTCGCCGGTATAGGCAACCACCTTTGCATCCGAAATATCTTCGCCGAAAAGCTCTTTGAGAATATCCTTATTCGTTTTGCCATGAATAACACGGAAGAAGTCATCATCCGAAAGGTACAGATTGTGCTCTTTCAGAAAAATATTCCATGCTTTATTATGTAATGGGGTATCCCAAAATAACGTTCCGTTGAAATCAAAAACAACTCCGGTATATTTCCTGTTCATCATTTGTTCTTTATATCCTGCAAATGTACAAAATAAACTTTTACACGCATCGGATTGTTAATAGGGAGTAAACTAATAAAACATGATTATGGGCAAAAATTTTAAAGAAGCGATACAAAACTGCAGAACTTATTATAGTTTAAACAACCAGATATCCGTTTCGGACGAAGAAATCAAAGAAGTAATAAACCATGCCGTGAAGCATGTTCCATCAGCTTTCAACTCGCAAACGACAAGAGTGATACTCTTGTTGGGCAAGCAGCACCAACAGTTGTGGAGCATCGTTACGGAAACATTACGGGCCATCGTTTCTACCGAATTATTCAGCAAAACCGAAGATAAAATAAAACATGCTTTCGCTTCGGGTTATGGAACAGTCCTTTTTTTCGAAGATCAGGAAGTGGTCGAAAGCCTTCAGGAAGCCTTCCCTTCCTACAGCGACAATTTTCCGGGATGGTCAATCCAAACGTCGGCTATGCATCAGTTTGCTATCTGGACCATGTTGGAGGCGTTAGGCTTGGGCGCTTCGCTACAACACTACAATCCGCTGATAGACGAGGAAGTAAGGAAGACGTGGAATCTCGATCCGAAATGGAAATTAATCGCTCAGATGCCTTTTGGCAATCCAACCGGAAAACCGGGCGAAAAAGAATTCGAACCATTGGAAAAGCGAGTAAAGATTTTTGAGTAATTCACTTTTAATATAAATAGAAAAAGGTGCACTAAATTGTTTTTTAATGCACCTTTTCTTATTTTGTTTTCAATTAATCTTTTTTGCAACGTATAGCAATCATATAGTTATTTACCGGAACATTAAAGCGCCCGATACAACTGCCGTATGCAGTCCAAAGAGTTCTAATCCACATATCCGTAGCATTGTACTTGCTACTTGTCATAAAACCAGCCTGCGGCATAATCGTAGTACCTGCATATAAAGGACTGGCATATAAGACATCAAATCCTCCATTCTGAGCGGTTTTAGAATCACCTGCACCAGCACTTACAGAAAACATTCTTTTAGCCTGACTCCCTCTTCTGACATCATTTTCTATTTCTAAAGGAGTATACCAAACCTCGTTTGCAATTGGAGTTATGGTATAGTTTACAGAATTTTCTGCCAATTCCTGTTCCAAGCGGTTCCATTCCTTATCGCTTGGTACATGCCATCCTCTCGGACAAATACCTTGTACATATTCAGAAGGTCCTTCGTCAGTCTCGTGATGTCCTTGATTCTTTGTAACGCAAACATCTCCGTTCATGCCTGCAAACCAACTGTAAAGCATTCCTTGCTCTACAGTCCAGGATCCGGGAGCAGACTGACCCGGCGTATAAGTTCCGGATGTTATAGCGTAAGCAAAGTTTCCTTGTGTATCAGGATTAGCTATTGCATTATTCAAAAGCGTCCCGTCAGGAGTATATTTTGTTGCTAAGTTTTGAGTCATCCATTTTCCTGCGTCTCCAAAACTGGCATAATAGTAAGTGGTTGATTCTCCGTTATATTCCAGCTTAAACTGATTTGTACCAATGTAAGTTATCGAACGAACATCTTTTCTTCGTTTCTTTCCTATAGGCTCCCATTTTTCGCCATCCCAGACATGAATCATTGAGTATATGCCATCTAATTCTTCGCCTACGCATTGCAGATCTTCTCTCATATTGTAGACAAATAAACCGGCGTGATCGCCTTTATCCCAATTGTCGGAAGCTATTGTCCCTACAATTGTAGTAGCCAGATTAGTTCCTGCTGCCGGGATAGTCAAAGAAGAAAGAGAAACGCGGGGAAGCCCCAAACCTTTTGTTGAGTTTTCGCCTCCGGGAGAAAGTGCATTTTTTTCTTTGAGTTCGAGTAATGCTCCATCGACAGGAGTGCTGTTAGAGCCGATCGTTACTTGTGAGAATAAATTTAATGGTATAAATATTAAAAATAGGACAAGTATTAGATGTGTAAGATTTTTTTTGGTTTTCATAAATGTAATTCTTATAGTACTGTTAATGTGAAAATCGATAATGCTAATTTATTGCTTATATGTGCTCGAAGTGCAAGCGCAAAGATAAGAATTATTCCTAACATACTCACGTAGTACGACAAATAAAAGAAAAATCATTTTTTTTCGTATAAAAGATGAACTAAATTCCAAGTTATTGGTTTTATATAGTGATAACAGGTTAAGTTTTTATAATAGTATGAGTATTATTTAGGTATTGGATTATTCGGGAAGAGGTGATTGTGAAATTACCTCTTCTTTTTTTGTATCTTAGCCCTATGTTTGAAATAAAGATCATCGAAAACGGCTATTTCATGGCCGACGGCGGGGCGATGTTCGGTGCTGTACCGAAACGGGCATGGATGCGCAAATACCCTTGCGACGAAAACAACCTGTGCCGCTTAGCAATGCGCTCTGTGCTTGCTGTTTCCGATTCAAAGCGGATTCTGATAGACTTGGGCATGGGCGACAAGCATCTTGATGAGGTGAAATACTATCAGCCCCACGCACTAAAGGATATCGACACTTCATTGCAAGAATACGGCTATTCCCGCGCCGATATTACCGATATCATCATCACCCACCTCCATTTCGACCATTGCGGCTATGCTACCGCGAAAAGCGAGGACGGTTCTATCACCCCAACCTTCCCCAATGCGAAGTATTGGTTGAGTCGCAAACAGTGGGATAATTTCTGTCACCCGAACCGGTTAGAGAAAGACGCCTTTTTCGACGTAAATATTGTACCTGTCCACGAAGCGGGACTGCTGCATTTCATCGAGGATGATACCGAACTTTATGATGGGCTTCGTCTCGGCTTGTTCGACGGGCATTCGTCGGGGCAACTGGTTGCATACATAAATACCATTGATGGAATAGTCGCTTTTCCGGGCGATTTGATTCCGACCGCTGCACATCTGCCATTGGAATGGATTTCAGCTTATGATATAAGTGCTATCGATTCTTTGAATGAAAAGGTAAGGTTTCTGATCGAAGCAGTTGAAAATGAGTATACATTAGTCTATTGCCACGATGCCTATTGTGTCAGCAGCAAAGTCAAACACCTGCAAAACGGATTATATACCAAAAAGCGTTAGATGATTCGTTAGAACGGATACCCCACAGCAATATGCCATGCTGTGTTATGCCCCATATCGAAAGGATTTTTAATCTTCCACTGGTCAGAAGAAGATTCACCCGGCTTGCGGGCAGGATCGTATGCCTTCCAGCCACAATCGAGGCGGATAAGGACAAAATCGAAGTCGAAACGGAAACCTAATCCCCAGGCCAATGCTATCTCCTTATAGAAGCGGTCGACCTTGAAATCGCCCTTTTTCTGTCCCTCATATTTGCGTATCGTCCAGATATTTCCCGCATCGACAAAGGCTGCCAGTTCGAGCACCCAAAAGACTTTACTGCGGTATTCCATATTCGCTTCGAAGCGGATATCTCCCGAATGGTAGTAAAAGTTATCATACTTGCGGTCGGACGGATGAAACGATCCGGGTCCCAATTCTCGCACGCCCCATCCGCGCACACTGTTAGCACCTCCGGCATAGAAGCGCTTCTGAATAGGGATTTCCTTTATATTTCCGTGCGGATAGGCAATTCCGCCGCCTATGTGCCATGCAAAGCTGTTCTTCTCGTCGATGTGGATTGTCTGGCTATAATCGGTCGTTCCACGTACGTATTGTACATAGCGCGTGCCGAATATTTTTCTCGTTCCGTCGCTCTCTTTCTTTACATTTCCTATTTTTGCCGCCAACGCTAAAACATCGCCTGCCGACTCAACGGATGCCCGTATCGAACTGAACGGCCGCCCATAATTTCCTTTCCTTCGTGCCAACAGGTTACTCTTGGAATAGGTATAGCCGATGGACATGATAAACTGGTCTTTGAAGCTATATTGGCGGGCATTTTCCGTCAAAGACGAATTGAAAGTCGAATCCAGTGTTGGCACATGCACATAGCTTATATCGACCAAATCGATGGTATGTCGGGGAGCAGTCACATTCTTGCTCTGCCATATATATTTGATACCCGAATTCAGGATGGTACGGGTAAAATAACCCGGACGGCGCTGATAGGTATAGCTGGCCGAAAACTCGGTGGAGGCATGTACACTCCTCTTAAATTCACTATTCAAGAAAGGAACCATAAAACGAGGGAACAGGATGGAAGTTTCGCCCCCTATCTCGAAATAGTTGTTGTCGAAGTTGCTGAACGAAGAAGTCAGCGCCTCATACGCTCCGCGGGCTTTGATGCTAAACTGCTCCGAACCTCGGAAGATATTGCGGTGCTGGTAACCTAACCCGGATTCTACCCCGAGGAATCCTCCCGAGTTCGTACCTTCTACTTCTGCCGAGAAACCTTGCTTCTTATCCGGAACACAGGTAATATTGCACCGGAGCATCGTCGAATCGCCTTCTATCAGTTCGGTATAGGAAATACTGACATTTTTCAGGATACGCAACTGCGAAAGCGCCCTATATGTCTGCGTTGTCCGGTTTTCATCGAAGAGCTTTCCCGGTTCTATAAAGCAATTGTTCAGGACAACCTGCGGGCGGATATAGTTGCCACGTTCGCCGTAAAGGATTTTGTAATTCCCCGACTGATAAATGTCGCTCGCTGTAAAATCGGAAATCGATTCGCCCGAAAGCGGATTGTAATCGACATAAATATTCACCTCTTTCACTATGTAGCGGCGATGCTTCTCGTGGATAATATTCCCTTCCGATGATTTCATCGAGAAAGGATATATCGTCAGGTCGAGATCGACCTTATTTCCTCCCACCGCCGTATCGGCTACAAAGCCTATATACTCCTTATCGAAAGCATAATAGCCCGTACGCCTGAATACAGAGGCTATACGGCTGCGCTCCTCATCCAATACCCCTAAATCGAACATATCGCCTTTTTTCAGGTATGAGTTCCGCGCCAATATAGTATCCGTGCTCAACGAAGGAAGCATACGCCGCTGTTTAGCAGTAAGGTTCAACGACTTGAGCATACTTTCCGGGAGGATAGACGTATCGATGACCGAATCGGGAACCATAATCGTATAATCATTGATGCGGTATGGCTTATTCGATTGTATATAGTAGGAGACTTTGGCTTTCTTCTTGTTATTCAACTCCAGAGAGGAAGTGACTTCTGCATCGAGGTAACCTTTGTTTACCATCACCCGTGTCAGATCTTCTTCCGAACGCTCTATCATCGTACTGTCGAAAATCACAGGAGGCTCGCCGGCGCTGCGCAAAGCCCTGTTCCACCAGCGGGTAGAATCCTGCCCCGACAGGTTATAGATGCCTAACGGCAATTTAAAAAGGCGGAAAGTGCGATAATTGGGCTTCTGTTTGATATAACTCTCCAACTCGATGGTGGAAAGCGATTTATTCTTTGTCTTGATATTGGCCTCGGACAACAAGTATTCACCTTCGGGCACAAACTTAGTCGAGCTACATGATTGTAACACAGCGCAAAGCAAGGCTATAAAAAGAAAAGGTAATAATACTTTTAATCTCATCCTGTCCGTTATCCTGCTATCTTTTTCAATTGAACGACAAATTTAGGACTTTAATTGCTTTTTTTGGTACTTTTGTTCTAAAAAGAGCATAAAATTAATCAGATGAGAACAGAGCACATAGCCATTTGGACGAAAGACCTGAAAAGGCCGAAATGCTCGCTCCCGATGGCAACCGTTTAGAAGTTCTCTCTCCATATACCAAACAATGAGTTTAAGCAAGAACAAAATAAAATACATCCAGTCGCTCAAAAGCAAGAAATCCCGCTCGGAGCATCAGGTTTTTGTTGCCGAAGGGCACAAAACCGTATCGGAACTGCTCGAAGTATTCCGATGCCGGTTACTGGTTGCGACCTCCGATTTCCTGCAAACGGCTAACACACAGCACGTAGAAGAAGTTATAGAAGTCACGCCCGAAGAGCTGTCGCGCGTAAGCTTCGTACAAACGCCTCAACAGGTACTGGGCGTATTCTATCAATCGCAGGAAACACCGCCAATCGACCTTGCCGAAGAATTGGTTATCGCTTTAGACGGCATACAAGACCCGGGCAATATGGGGACGATTATGCGGCTGGCAGACTGGTACGGCATCAGGCATATCGTCTGTTCTACCGACACAGTAGATATATATAACCCCAAAACCGTGCAGGCTACGATGGGCGCTATCGCACGGGTATATGTGCAGTATACCGATTTACAGTCATTCCTTCAGGAGAATAGTGCATATCCCATCTACGGGACATTGCTCGACGGAAAAGATATGTACGGCGAAGAACTGACACCCAACGGCATCATTGTGATGGGCAATGAAGGAAACGGTATTCGTCCCGAAATAGAAAAGCTTATCAGGCAAAAGCTGTTTATCCCCAACTATCCGAAAGACAGCCATACCTCCGAATCGTTAAATGTGGCTATAGCTACGGCTATCGTTTGTGCGGAATTTCGCCGCCGTCTGCTGTAACCAACACATACGCCCAATAATGGCTATCGTCGCGCACAGGGCAAAGGGGCAAATAGCCGGATTTGAGCCTTCCATCTTCGATAATGGCAGGGCGGGTTGTTTGTAATTCGTTGTGTTTCTGCATTATGCTACCCTCCCCCGCATTGTAATCTAAATAAAACGCCCCCTCCGATTGCGGATGCAAATAATTGCGGCTAAAGCACATAGCCAGATAGCCCATATTATAACGCATATTTATCTCAACACAAGGATGCAAGCGGTATTCCCCGCCCGATTTGTACAGCATCATATCCACCCCGATACAACCTTCGTACAGTGCATATTTATCCGAGAGGATAAGTGCTAATTCCTTTTGTACTCGCTCTAATAATTCAGCTGATAAATAGGAAGATAGATAAGCGGCTATCTTCTTCTGGCTACCCAGATAATTTCCCTCGTAAGCTCCTTTGGATGAGGCATAAAACAACGAATATCCCGCAAAAGAGACTTTTCCCTTCCCATCCGAAAGAAATTCCATCGCAAAATCCACTTGCTTATCCAATGCCTGTTCGATGCTGACAACTTGTTGCTTTTTGATGATGCCATGCAAGATTTGCCGTTCCGTGCGGGTCAGTTCACCCACAGGCAGCCACAGAAGTCCACGCCCCGATGAGGAATAAGGCGCTTTTGCAAGGAGTTGTATGGTAGACTGTTCGACCATACTTTCCACTTCATCCAGCGAGGAAGTAAAGACAGGTAGTATAGTATCCTCTATTGCTGCTATTTGCCCGCAAAGAAGCGACAGAACTTCCTGCGCCGACTGACGGCTGTTCAGATAACGGTATTCCTCCCGCCATTGCGGTAAATGAATATCGAGTTCGTATGCTGCTTTCAGTTCCTCCCAAAAGTGGATTGCCTGAGGCGAAATACCCCACAGGCAAACATCCTCCGCAGCATAGTCCGGCAATGAGGTAGCCCCTATCGGTGAGGCTATCGGTCGCAGGTTCTCTCTCAAACAGGAATGAAATGCTTCATCTACCTCCCACACAAAGACAACATCTTCCGGCGCGGCATACCAAGCAGGCAAATAAGCCAACTGGCGCTGCATCAATACCACATTGGCAGGAGCCATATAGTAAGGCGAAGCGTTGACCACCGCCGTCTCGTGTCCGGGATTGAAATAATGAATCATCCTGCAAAGCTATAGCGAAAAGTATTACCTTTGGCATAATTAAGAAAAAAGATATGCAAAAAGACATCGACTTGCGCGTCAGCCCTAAGCAGGCGGCCGATATGAATATCATTAAACAGCTATACAGCAAGCAGGCGGGTATCCCGTTTGGCGACATCCATTCCGTGCGGATTATCCGACGCTCGATAGACGCACGCCAACGCAATATACTGGTTAATCTGCGCGTAAGAGGCTACATGAGCGAAGAACAAGCCGATGCGGAATATCTCCCGATAAATTACCCCGATGTCTCCAATGCCCCTCAAACGGTTATTGTTGGGGCAGGGCCTGCCGGACTTTTCGCGGCTCTCCGCCTGATAGAGTTGGGCATTAAGCCGATTGTAGTGGAACGGGGCAAGAATGTCCGCGACCGCAAAAAAGATACCGCTATGATCAGCCGCAATCATAGCGTCGATCCCGAATCGAACTACTGCTTCGGCGAGGGTGGCGCAGGAGCTTACTCGGATGGTAAACTATACACCCGCAGCAAAAAACGCGGAAATGTGGAGAAAATATTGCATGTCTTTTGCCAGCATGGGGCAGACACCTCTATCCTCGTAGATGCTCATCCACATATCGGTACGGACAAGCTACCCGCTATTATCGAACGGATGCGCGAACAGATTATCGCTTCGGGAGGAGAGGTTCACTTCGAAACCCGCATGGACAGGCTGATAATTGATAATAACGAAGTCAAAGGCATCGAAACCAATACGGGCAGACGATTCGACGGAAAAGTCATTTTAGCTACGGGACATTCGGCGCGCGATGTTTACTATATGCTTCACGATCAACAAGTAAAGATAGAAGCCAAAGGTTTGGCTGTCGGTTTCCGCATCGAGCATCCGGCGCATCTGATAGATACGATTCAATATCATTCGCCCGAAGGACGCGGAAAATACCTTCCTGCTGCCGAATATAATTTTGTCGTGCAAGCCGGAGAGCGGGGAGTTTATTCTTTCTGCATGTGCCCGGGAGGGATTATTGTTCCTGCGGCAAGCGGCCCGGAGCAGTTGGTAGTTAACGGTATGTCACCTTCCAATAGAGGTTCGAAGTGGTCAAACTCGGGCGTAGTAGTCGAAATTCACCCCGAAGATTTCCCGGAATATGCACAATATAACGAACTGGCTTTGTTGAAGTTTCAGGAGGACTTAGAGCGTCAGGCATGGGTTGAGAGTGGTAAGACGCAGGTTGCTCCGGCTCAACGGATGTATGATTTTGTCAACAACAAAAAGAGTAATTCGCTGCCCGAAACGTCGTATGCGGCAGGAGTTATATCGTCCGCTATGCACGAATGGATGCCGCCTTTTGTCTCGAAGCGCTTGCAGGAGGGATTCCGAAAGGTCGGGCAAAATATGAAAGGCTACCTGACAAACGATGCCTTATTGATAGGGGTCGAAAGCCGCACGTCTTCGCCTGTCCGTATCGTCCGCGACCGCGAAACGTTGGAGCATCCCGAGATAAAAGGATTGTATCCCTGCGGCGAAGGGGCTGGATATGCCGGCGGAATCGTTTCGGCGGCTATGGATGGTGAGCGTTGTGCCGAGGCGGTGGCAGGGATGGGTAAGGAATAAAGTTATTTTTTTACTTTATAGCAAATCTTGCAAGCCCTATACTCTTTCTTTGCCTCATCCAATGTCTTTTTCACAATATCGGCATTTTCTCCACATTTATTCAATCCCCAACATTTCCGATTGTTGTGATAACATTTTGCCCCTTTTCCTGTACAAATAAACACTTCCTCTTTCTTTTTCTGCACAAATTCCTTGGAATTATTGCCTACGGCAAAAGAGGATAAGAAAAGTGATAAAAGGATAATAGATACTGCTTTCATAGTTATATATGGATATTCGTTTGTGAATATGTAAAGATACAAAAAAGAGCAGGAAACCTCCTGCTCTTTTCTGATATATCGTTCAATGCTTATTACTCCTTGTCCGTATCGATTACTTTCCAGACAACAGCCGAAAGAATAGCACCCACAAATGGCGCTACGATAAACAACCAAAGTTGTCCCATAGCTTTACCGCCTTCTATCATATCGAAGATAGCAGGACCGATACTACGTGCAGGGTTCACAGATGTTCCCGTGATCGGAATACATACGATGTGCACCAACACCAACGAAAGACCGATAGCCAATCCGGCAAAATTGCCCGCTCCATTTTTGGAAGTAGTACCCAACACTACTAATACGAATATGAATGTGAATACGGCTTCGGCGATGAATGCCTGAGCCATTACCCCTTCGGCAAAAGCATTAGATCCGGTCATTGTAGGGCCATTGTGGCTTCCGGTAGAAACGAGTGCATACAAAATGGCTGAACCGATAATAGCTCCTATCACCTGGAAAACCATATACATAACGGCATCTTTCGCCGACATTCTTTTCGAAAGGAAAACGCCTAACGTTATAGCCGGATTGATATGGCATCCCGACACTTTTCCTATTGTATAAGCCATGGCAATAACAGCCAGACCAAAAGCAAAAGCTACGCCAAGGGTTCCTACTCCGGCACTGACTTCGCCGGCTGCATTACCAGCGAAAACAGCACTACCACATCCCATGAGCACAAGTGTCATGGTTCCAACAAGTTCTGCAAGATATTTTTTCATTGCTCTAACAAATGTAATTTATTAATTAAAAAATGTATAAGTTCATATTTTGACGACAAATATAGTGATTTTAACGGAAAATCCTACGCTTCATATACAATTGGCCTAAAATATCTGTCGCCGTCCAATAAATAACCGGGAGTTCGATTAATCGTAAAAGTACTCTCTGTCAGTTATTATTTCATATAAAAATTCGGGCAGACGTTTAGATTTCTAAAGATTTTTCTTACCTTTGCATTGTACACAAATTTACTCACGTGCAAGAAACAGGGGAAAATAATTCAACATTTTTAGTTAACATCTTTTTTACCAATGTGATAATTGGTGATATTCCCACACACACACACACACACACACACGAAATATAACAAATATTTCGGATTAATCAAAGGTTTTAGGAAGTTTTTTAGAAAAAAGAGTTACTTCGCCCTACGGGCAGTTACTTCGTGCTTCGCACAGTTACGAGTTACAAGGGATAAGTTGCGAATTGTTGTATGGCTTTGCCCCTACTCGTCACTTGTAACTTGTAACTCGTCTACTAAAAGATATGCTTGTGTTAATGTCAGGGGTATGTCCGGCTGCGACAGCCGTACCCACCTCCCCCTAACCCCCTCCACAAGAGGGGGAGCGAGGGGCTGTCTTTCAGTTAACAGCGGGCCCCCTTTATCCCCCGAAGAGGGAAGTATATCATCCTCTTCTATCAACAATAGAGGCAATATAGGGGCGCACCTGTGTGTGCGCCCGCAAACCAATATATCGGGCAGACACACAGGTCTGCCCCTACACAAAATCCGAAAGAGATCCCTCACTGCGTATCGGGATGACAATAAAACTAACAGCTATCAGTCAACAGATAACACTCTAATGTTGCCACGTCTTTTAAGGCGTGGGTATGGTTGCATTTTTCAGGAGATGACTTTAGTCAAAAGATATTTGGCTAAAGCCCTTTTTGAACTAACCCTTCGAGACCTCCACTTAAAAGTGGAGGCAATTAAAAAGAATATACATGTATGTGTGCGCCCGCGAATCGACATATACGGGGCAATATTTATTGCCCCCTACAAAGCTATAACAAGATCCCTCGTATCCACTCGGGATGACAATAACCGGCCCCCTTTATCCCCCAGAGGGGGAAATGGGTTTGTACCACCATTCAATAAAAAACGAAAATATATCCTTCTCTTAACCTCCCCCACGGGGAGGTTTGGTGGGGCTCAAACAAACATATTATTCACTTCATCTTTTTCTGCTACCCCCTCTTGTGGAGGGGGCAGGGGGAGGTGGCTAATTTATTTACAACATGAAGAAAACTTTGACACAGGCTATTATCATATTAGCCTTATTCACGACAACCGCGCTGCAAGCACAAGTGACCATCGGCAGTGCAGAGCCACCTGTCGCTGGCGCTCTACTCGATCTCAAAAACCAGGCGGACGGCACAGCTACCAAAGGCCTACTACTACCACGCGTCAAATTGGCCAAACTATCTAACGTTGACATCTCTCTAACCATCGACGGCGTAGCTGCCAATGCATACACCGGTGACCATACCGGCCTCACTGTCTACAATGTATCGGGCGTTACACCCAAAGAATGCGCTGACATCATGGACGGTCTCTACGTATGGGACGGGACTAGATGGCAGCAATTAGGCAAAAAGGGCGCAACCGGCAATATAGGCTACGAACCCGACAATAGGGCACAGCTACTAGGCAACCAAAGCTACCCTTACAGCACCTTCGGCAATGCCGGTACATGGATGCTCGAAAACATGCGCTACATACCCAACGATGGAAGTATAACTGCTAAAGCTGGGGACACTAACTACGATCCACTCGACAAATATTACACCTATCCAAATCCCGCAGGCACAGACCCAGGCGCAATTGCACCCACCACCTGGAGCGAAAAACAGGGTCTACTCTACTCCTACGCTGCTACTGTACTAAGTGCCGCACAAGATGGCTACAACGACAACCAGCAACAAATAGCAGGCGCAACTCCCGGCACCAAAGAAGTAGAATCACTTTATGAGACACCTGTTGGGTCAGGTAATAAAAACGGAAAAATCCAAGGTATTTGTCCTCCCGGGTGGCACGTACCCAGCGATCGCGAATGGAACGAACTGGAAAAAGAATTATACGAAAACGCTAAAGAATATAGTCACTACACTACTACCGAATTAGGCACTACTACTATCTGGAATCCTACCTCTACTACAGGCAGCTGGACTTGGGATACTACAACAAGTTGGCGTGGCTCTACCGGCACCGGCGGCCACGGTATGTCTATGATGTCCCCATGCAAACCACCTAGCAGCCCTTACGGCGACACCGATGGAAAAAGCCTCCCTACGGCACAAGGCGGCTTCAACGCCCTGCTTGTAGGCAGCGCCAGCGGTGGTTTGATGGACGACCTTTACGGCTACTCCGGCTGCTTTTGGTCGGCTAGCGCCCGCGACAGCGGCTGGGCGTGCTATCGGGTCGTGTTCCAGCAGTCCCCGCGAGTGTTCCGGGGCTACGGTAGTCGCAGCAACCTGTGCTCTGTCCGCTGCAAGAAGAATGACTAACCCACCTCCCTCCAGCCCCCTCCTACAGAGGGGGAGAAGCACCTCACCCTATATCCCTCTCCTGCAGGAGAGGGACTTTTTTGAGTCGCCTACGCTCCTCGATCGCTGATTGTTAATTGTAAGAAAGATATCAGCCTATTTTTATCTGTACAGGGAGAAGTTATACAGTTGACAGTGAGCAGTTATCAGTCAACAACTTTGTCATCCCGAGCGGATGTGAGGGATCTCTTTCCGCTAACGAGACGAGATGCTTCGCCAACGGCTCAGCATGACAAAAATGTTGTAGTTAAAAAACGAAAAGTAACTCGATAAAAAACGCACAAAAAATAGTTACTTTTTGCACACCTTTTTTACTTAATTGATTTATAATGAGCACAATCGCAGGTATACAAAGGTGACACGAGGGTGACAGGCAGCGGCTCATACGAGAAGAGTGCGCAACAGGAAAAGGAAAGAGGCTTGGCTTTGTTCCCTTGGCGAAGGAGACAAGCGTTATGTAGGGGCGAATAAATATTCGCCCACCTACGCTTCACCGAACGCTGTTTCGCCCGCGAAAACAACATACATGCTTACCCAAACGAGTATATCCGGGCGAATATTTATTCGCCCCTACTCAAAAACACAACGGCTCAGCATGACAAAAACGAGGTGGTAAAAAACAAGAAGTGACCTCAGCAAAAAACGCTATTTTTTATACCGAAAAATAGACTTAACACGCTCATTACGAGTACATAGAAAGCAACTAGTGGGACAAAAAGTGGTACAGAAACAACGTTCGCCGAAGCGAAGGCGAGGCAAAAGCGACACTTTAGAGGCTTTTTGAGGGGGAGGATTATCCCCTATCCTCCGTGCATAATAGACCCAAAGATCAAACTGGCGACACCCAGATATATAATCAATCCCGTGACGTCGACAATGGTAGCCACAAACGGAGCGGACGAGGTTGCCGGATCGGCTCCCAGACGTCGCAGGAGAAACGGCAGCATCGATCCGATAAGCGATCCCCACATCACAATCCCGACCAAGGAAAGGGCTACCGTGAAGGCAACAAGCATCCATTGTTCGCCATAGAGATCGGGGAATATCGAGTGCCACACAAAGATGCGCAACAATCCGAGAGAACCCAGAATAAGCCCCAGGCTCAGACCGGAAACCAACTCGCGACGGAAGACCTGCCACCAGTCACGCAGCTTCACTTCGCCCATAGCCATGGCCTGGATAATCAGTGTAGATGCCTGCGAACCGCTATTCCCTCCGCTGGAAATCATCAACGGGAGGAACATCGCCAGCACAATCACCTGCGCCAGTTGCTCCTCGTAGTATTGCATGACCGAAGCGGTCAACAGCTCGCCGACAAACAGGATGATAAGCCATCCGGCACGTTTTTTTATAAGCTTGTGGATAGGGAGATCCAGATAGGGCTCGTCCAATGCCTGCGTACCACCGATGCGCTGCATATCTTCGGAGTATTCCTCATCGGCTTTCCACAGGATGTCGTCGATAGTCACAATACCCAGCAATACCCTGTCAGCATCGATCACAGGGAGAGCTACACGGTTATTCATCTTGAATATCTTTATCCCCTCCTCCGTAGGATCTAAGGCTTTCAGTGAAATCAAACGCCCGTCCATCAGTTCCGAAATAGGTGTTTCCGGATCATTTATCAATAACTCCCTGATACGGAGGTCATCTATCAATACGCCTTTATCGTCGAGGATATACACGACATCTATCGTCTCATAGTTTTTCCCATTCCGGCGGATATACTCGAGCGCCTCCCTGACCGTATAATCCTTGTTTATCGCCAGGAAGTCAGGCGTCATCAAACGCCCGATAGTATCTTCGGGATAGGAAAGGAGTGTCGATACTTCGTCGCGATCTTCGACCGAAAGGAGCGAAGCCAAACGGTCTACCAACGAGCTATCGCCCAGTTCGCCAAATAATGCGGTAAGGTCATCGGGCGGAAGACCATTGATAATCTCCGACAGCTTCTCTTCCGATAGCTTGTTTATAACCCGTTCCTGCGTAGGGACGTCGAGGATACGGAATACATTGATAGCCCTTTTTATACTAAGGGTGTCGATGATAAGTGCAGCATGCTCGGGTATCTCGTCTATCAAATCTTCGATATCCGAAATGTGCTGTTCATCTAAATAAATCCTTAATTGATTTACATCATCTGCCTCGATGAGCGAGAGGGCTTGTTCTTTTAGTTGTTCTATGCTCGTCTTCATCCATGTTGTTGTTTATTTAAGTAAGTAATACAAAAACATCCGAGTCACAGGAATGTTTTTGGGATGAACTCTCGATGCATTTAAGGGATATACGGCCATTTCTAACAATGCAGGAATACCCCTTGCCCAAATGCGGTGCAAATATACCTTTTCTTTTCCAAAATCACTTCTTTCACAAGAAATACTTTGGTAGTCTGAACAAAATTCCAGAACTTTGCCGCATCAGTTTGGTGTCACAAGTCCAAATGCTTCGGATGCGTGATGAAAAGGGAATCAGGTGAAAATCCTGAACAGACCCGCTGCTGTGAGCTCTTTTCAGTGAGCAGTTAACAGTCAACAGTTAACAGACACTGATAACAATGTTTCTTCAATCTATCGCCACTTTTAGAAAATGAAGGGAAGGCTGTAAGAAACAAGAGTAAGTCAGAAGACCTGCCAAGTTGTATTATGTTTTTGGCTTTCGGGGGAAATGAAGCCGGAAAACGCTAAGAAAAGAATGCTACATTCATATTTTACCGTTTTCGTTTATATCCATTCCTCAATGTTATAAGGCATTGGCGGGCAACTTTTTATGTTAAACTAAATATACACGAAAAAATGAAAAAAGTTTATTTGTTTCTATTACTACTTACACCTGTACTACTCGGATTCACAAGTTGCTCGGACGATGACACACCCGGCTACAGCACCAAAACAATCAGCATAACCGAACCCGAAAACGGCTATATACTAAAGGAAGGACAAACCCTAAACATAAATCCCGGAATCGAAATGCGTTCGGGAGACATCGTTACATGGAGCATAGACGACAAGGTTGTTTCCGACAGGTTGGTGTTGGAATACACGCCTATGCAAGCCGGCACACACAAAGCGACATTAATGGTTGTGAATGTTTTGGAATATACCAAGACGACAGGT
The DNA here is from genome assembly GCF_010501075.1 of Dysgonomonas sp. 25. GTDB lineage: Bacteria > Bacteroidota > Bacteroidia > Bacteroidales > Dysgonomonadaceae > Dysgonomonas. Next base: position 191,685 of record NZ_QVMN01000007.1, on the reverse strand, counting down.
GAAGTCGAAATCACTGTCTTGCCGGAGGATGTAAACTATGTACGGTTAGACCTGACTAACTTCGACCTATCCGACGGAGTAGCTACCGCCGGAGGAAAGTACTGGTCGGGAACATACGACGACAGCAATGTACATGTCGAATCCCAAATCTTCGGGTTCTCACATACTTCAATGAATTTCGGCGGAGGATATGCTTTCTGGGATGGTTTCACCGTAAGCAACTCAAACGATAACAGCCAACAGGCCGATTTCATAACCAATCAATTTGCTTGTATGGCAAAAGGAGGTGTAAAAGGGGAATCCACTCCTTACTTAGTTTCGTTTTTAATGGCCGGAATGCGTCCCGACAGAGGCGAATTCTCCGAAACCAGATACACTTCATGGGTAAAAATAGCCGACGAAGAAAACACCTACAAAGCTGTGGGGATGTACGTTTGCAACAGTGCATGGCCTTATTACTGCATCGTCAACGGAAGCGGATCGGCACGCCAGTTTGTTCAGGGAGACTATTTTGTACTCCGTGCTTATGGCGTAGATGCCGATAATACTATAAGTGATCCTGTAGAATTCTATCTGGCAGACTATCGTTCGGACGATCCATCGGAATGGACGGTAAACGATTCGTGGGAATGGATGGATCTATCACCGCTTGGCAAAGTGAAATACATTTTCTTTAAACTCGAAAGTACGGATAGTGATCCAATATGGGGTATGAACACTTCGGCATATTTCTGTATGGATCAACTGACTGTCGACAAAGTAGACTAATCAATCTATAAACAATTAATATACAACATGAAAAAGATTTATTTATTACTATTAGCAACCCTTGCATTAGGGTTCACAGCTTGTTCGGACGATGATGACCACCACTATGTCGACCTCGACATGAGTACCTTCAACTTGTCCGACGGAGTAGCAGTCACAGATGGAAAGTATTGGAAAAACACCTATATAGACGGCACCAATATCACGTCCGGCATCTTCGCGTTTTCGCACTCATCGGCTTTCGCCAACTATTTCGAAGGATTTACGGCAAGTAACGTGGCTAACAATAGCGACCATGGAAGCGACTGGTATCCCGACAATCAATTCGCGGCCATGCCGAAAGGCGCTGTAGCGGGCGAAGGCAAACCTTATCTCGTGAGCTATGGCGAAGGACTTACCTTCGGAGCAGCTATTTCAGCTCCATACGCAGGAAAGACATTCAGCGAATCGAGCTTTTCTTCTTGGGTAAAGGTCGGAGCAGCCGGCGACCGGTACAAAGCGCATCGCGTTTCCATAGCCAACACTTCATTGACATACTATGCCATAAAGAACGGGAATGGTACTGCCAACGCCTTTGATAATGGCGACTATTACCGAATCAGCATCTACGGGGTAGATGCCGATATGAAAATCACCGCTCCCGTCACAGTCTATCTGGCTGATTATCGCGACGGCAAAACGGCTATTCTGGACAAATGGCAGAAGGTGAATATCTCTTCGTTGGGCGAAGTGCGTTATATCTTCTTCATACTCGAAAGTAGCGACAACAGTACAGTAGGTGGCAGCACTTACATGAACACTCCGGCATATTTCTGTCTGGATAGACTCGTCGTAGATAAAGTCAAATAAAGAAGCAAATATATTAAGTAATCCTCAGGGGGAGAAAAGAGTTGTTCGGTAGCAGTTCTTCTCTCCCTTTTTTAGGCCCACCCACCAAAATACACTGTTCCGTCTACAAAACAGGCTGTTTCGTCTAAAAAGTCATTATCCCCTCCCCTAAAGAGATACCTTTGGCAGAAGAAATACAAGAATACATTATTTTAATTACATACAACATGAAAAAGATTTATCTCTACCTACTTCTATCAGCCCCCCTTTTGCTGGGCTTCCTATCGTGCAAAGACGATTATGACCGTGAGTACAAAAAGCTCAATATAGATAAGTTCGACTTATCGGACGGCGTAGCTGTCACAGGTGGCAAATATTGGAAAGATGCCTATACAGACAATACGAATGTCGAATCCGGCATCTTTAAGTTCTCTCATACCGCTCTAAGCTCAACCGTTTTCGACGGCTTTGTTGTAAGCAACGTGGCTAATAACTCCGACCACAGCGGCAGCGGCTGGTATCCCGGCAATCAGTTTGCAGCCATGCCAAAAGGCGGATTATCGGGCGAAGGAAAACCCTACCTCGTGAACTATGGCAAAGGACTTGTAGAAGGTTCACGCATCACAGAGCCACTCAAGGGAAAGACCTTCTCCGAATACGATTTCACCTCATGGGTAAAGATTCAATCGGGCAAAAAGCGTTACCGGGCACACCGGATTTCCGTGACTAACACGTCGTTGGTCTATTACACCATCATGAATGGGAACAACAATGGAGCTTCGGCTTTCCAAAACGGGGACTATTTCAAACTGAACATCTACGGGGTGGATGGCGATATGAAAATCACCGCTCCCGTAACAGTCTATCTGGCCGACTACCGGGATGGCAAGACATCTATCTTGGATAAATGGCAGACAATCAATATCTCTTCGCTGGGAGACGTCCGTTATATTTTCTTCACGCTCGAAAGCAGCGACAATTCGGCAACCCGCATGAACACCCCTGCATACTTCTGCATCGACAGGCTAACGGTATACGACCGGAAGTATGAATGGGAATTCTTCGATTAATTCCATAAGAGGTTCTATATTTACAATCACTAATCATTACTATCAGGCAGTTGAGAGGGAAACCTCTCAACTGCTTGTTTCTTTCGGCTCATCGCATGTTTTTTTAACGAAATTGCTTATCTTCGCAGGGTATAACCCATTTAGGACACGACAATGAGAAAACTGATTTCACTTATATTCCTGCTTTTAGCCTCTGTACTTGCTTTCCTCTCATGCGGAAAGGACGAACACAAGGACGACACAACTGCGCCTGTCATATCCGATATAAGGATAAATTACGAAGATACCATTATACATGGCGGAATAACCTATACCTTCAACAGGAACAACACCTCCTCGAGAGATACGCTGGTACCGGGACGCATAATGAAATTCAAGGTAAGGTTCGAGGATAACAAAGAGGGCGGACTGTCCTCATTCGTTATCAAGCTAAGATATGACTCTACCGAGATATCACCGAATCCTCCAAGAGACTCCATCCTTGTTGGTAGCCAATGGCGAAAGACCGACTCCTTATTATATATCACAAGGGCTTGGAGCACCATTTTCGGGAAAACAGACACGACTGTTTATAACCAAAGTGACATCCGCATATCTGCCAACTCTGGCGGGCAGAACGAAACACCTTATCGGCAAGGGGAGTATTTTTTACTTATCGGCTGTGTGGATAAAGCCGGAAACCAAAAGATAGACAGTACACACACCATAGTGGTATTGTCCCCCGATTCGCTGGCTTCGATAGTCACTCCTTAAAAAAAAGAATTAACCTTCAGAGAAAGTCTCTACCAGAACTTCGCGGTAGACATTCAGTACGCTCGATTTGGAGATAAAGCCCAGATATTTCTCTTCCTGATCGATTACAGGGAGGTTCCATGCCTTAGTTTTATCGAATAGCTTCATTACCTGTTCCACCGTCATCCCCATTTGTATGACTGCCGGAGGAGAGGTCATAAAGCGCGTCACTTTGAAGCGGTTATACAGTTCCGGGCGGAACATGATATTGCGGATATTATCCATTTGTACAATCCCCATAAAGTGGCCATTATCATCGACCACCGGAAAGACATTGCGCGTCGAACAGGCAATCGTTTTTACCACATCGCCCAAGGTCATATCAGGGGTAACACTCTGAAAATTAGTCTCTATCAATTCCCGTCCATTCATCAATGTCAGGATGGCTTTATCCTTATGGTGCGTCAGTAGTTCGCCTTTCTTAGCCAGACGCATGGAGTAAATACTGTGCGATTCGAACAGCCTGATAGTGAGGTAGGCAACCCCCGAAACAATCAATAACGGCAAGAACAATTCATATCCGCCCGTCAATTCGGCTATCAGGAATGTCCCTGTAAGCGGCGCATGCATAACACCCGCCATTACGCCTGCCATCCCCATCAGGGCAAAATTCTGCACAGGCAGATGGGTGAATCCACCATATTGGTTGATAACGAAGGCAAAGACAAAGCCGGCTATACACCCCACGAAGAGCGACGGAGCGAATGTACCACCCGTACCCCCTCCCCCATTGGTGGCCGCCGTAGCAAAGACCTTAAACAAGATTACTCCAACAAGGAATACGATTAGTACCCAATTCTGGTCTTTATACTGATAGAAGAAACTGCCCGAAAGGATAGAATCGAAATTCTGGCTACCTCCGATCAATATGTTGATTGTATCGTAACCCTCGCCATAGAGGGGAGGCAGAATAAATATAAGAATACTCAATGTTGTTGCGCCCATCAGGAATTTAGTCCAGTAGCTACGCTTTCTGAATTTTCCTTCCGCCCACATGATAGCCCTCGTAAAGTAAAGGGACACAAAGCCGCAGAACAAGCCTAACAACACAACAAACGGAATGCGCTCCATCAAAAACTGATCGCCGTGAGCAAACTCAAACATGGCCTTCGTCCCGGTCGTAATATAGGAGAAGGTAGCAGCCGTGACCGACGAAACCAGCAAAGGCATAATGGTGAACAGTGTGAGGTCGAGCATCAACACCTCGATAACAAACACCAGGCCTGTTATCGGCGCTTTAAAGATTCCGGCAATAGCTCCTGCCGCACCGCACCCGATGAGGAGCATCAGGTAGCGCTGTTCCACTTTGAAGAAGCGCCCCAGATTGGAACCGATAGCCGATCCCGTGAGAACGATAGGCGCCTCAGCTCCCACCGATCCCCCGAACCCGATAGTTACGGAGCTGGCTATAATAGAGGTATATACATTATGCAGCCGGATAAAACTCTTCCGTTGCGAAATGGCATACAGAATCCTCGTAATCCCGTGGCTTATATCGTCTTTTACGATGTATTTGACAAATAACCCTGCCAAAAGAATACCGACAACGGGAAAAATAAGGTATAAGTAATTGGCGCTCTCGCCTGTTATGTGCGAGGTCAGCAGATGTTGGATAAAATGAATCAGCGATTTCAGTATATATGCAGCCAATGCAGTCAGTATCCCTATCAGAAAGCTGATAAAGAGTAATAATTGATTGGATTTTACGTGGTTAGTTTTCCAAACGATAAACTTGTCATATATAGTTTTTACTGACATTTCCTTATTTTCTATGAGCCACCAAAAGTATAAAAAATTATACGATAAAGTGAAAAAAATTAACTAAAAAAGACGCCTTCCGGCCGTTTTCCGATTCTGATTATAGTTGTTCCCCAAAAAGCCACAAATGTGTCACCTTTTTGTCACCCTCGTGTTACTTTTGCACACTTCATATTATACTTACTGTAAACATGTTAAGTAAAAAAGATAGACAAAAAGTATATATATCCTATGCATTTTTTATTGTAGTTACTTTTTAGCCCCTCCAACCTCCCCTACGGGGAGGCTTCTACTTCTTGTATACTTGTATACTCGTTTACTCGTCAACTGGTTTACTCGTCAACTGGTTTACTCGTCAACTAAAAAAATATTGATAAACCAATAACAATATTAAACAATTGATTAACAAAGAAGGCTTTTTTAGACAGCATACAATAGCTATCTTTGCAGGCTTAATTAAGATCATCGTTTATGAAAACTCTAAAGGGAATCATTTTTGCACTGGTTTCGTCCGGCACGTTCGGACTCATTCCATTGTTTTCTATTCCCTTAATGGAAAAGGGATTAGAGGGACCATCCATTTTGTTTTTTCGCTTTCTCTTCTCAGCCATCATGATGGCAGGCATCTGCCTTATCCGGAAAGAAAGCCTGAAAATACCCTCGCGGCATCTGCTTTCCATATTCGCACTGAGTGCTTTATATGCAGCTACAGCGCTTTTCCTTATCTATTCGTACCATTACATCCCCAGCGGAATGGCGACGACAATACACTTTATGTATCCCATTGCCGTAAGCATCTTTATGGTTGCCTTTTTCAAAGAGAGGAAGTCTATATCCCTCCTCTTAGCCGCTATCATCGCCGTGTGTGGGGTTGTATTTCTTTGTTGGACAGGCGGTGGTAATATCCGGCTGCTCGGCATACTGATTGCAGGCATCACCATCCTCACCTATTCCATTTATATAGTAGGCGTTAACCAGAGTAAGGCGGGAAAATTGCCTGCCGAAGTATTAACTTTCTACATTCTTCTCTTCGGCGCGCTTATATTCTTAGTATATGCCCTGCTTTCGGGAGGTGTGCAACCTATCCCAAGCTTTTCGGCTTTTACCGAACTCTCTTTACTGGCACTTTTATGTACCGTCATTTCGGATCTCACTTTGGTGCTGGCAATAAAATATGTGGGTTCTACCACCACTTCCATACTCGGTTCGATGGAGCCTGTTGTGGCAGTCGCCGTCGGGGTTGTTTATTTTTCCGAAGCGTTTAGTTTATACAGCTTTATTGGCATTGCCCTCATCATCATTTCCGTTATATTGGTCGTTGCACAGAAATCAATCAGCAAAAAAACAGCCTAACCAATAAAATTGATTAGGCTGCCGATATAGTTCGTTCTGCAAACTTAGTCTTTAAACTTCGCTTTCAGGAATTCGCGGTTCAGACGGGCAATATTGCTGATAGAAACATTCTTAGGACATTCAGCTTCACAAGCCTGTGTATTGGTACAGTTACCGAATCCTAATTCGTCCATTTTAGCAACCATGGCTTTGGCACGACGGGCAGCTTCGACACGTCCTTGCGGAAGGAGCGCCAACTGACTTACCTTAGCCGATACGAAAAGCATAGCCGAACCATTTTTACAAGTTGCCACACAAGCTCCGCAACCGATACAAGAGGCTGCATCCATCGCCTCGTCGGCATCCGGTTTAGGGATTGGAATAGCATTCGCATCAGGCACACCGCCTGTATTAACACTTGTATAACCTCCGGCCTGAATAATCTTATCGAAAGCCGTACGATCCACCATCAAGTCGCGGATGATAGGGAAGGCTGCCGAACGCCAAGGTTCGATTGTAATAGTTTCGCCATCTTTGAACTTACGCATGTGCAACTGGCAAGTTGTCACACTTGTGTCCGGTCCATGCGGCTCTCCGTTTACATAGAGGCTACACATACCGCATATACCTTCGCGGCAGTCGTGGTCGAATACGATAGGCTCTTTACCTTCGTTTACAAGTTGTTCGTTTAGGATATCGAGCATTTCGAGGAATGAACTGTCAACCGAAATGCCATCCAGCGCATATGTTTCAAAAGCTCCTTTAACTTTAGGACCTCTCTGGCGCCAAACTTTTACTTTTATATTTATTGTTTTATCCATTGTTTTTATCAGTTACAAGTTACGAGTTACGAGTTACAAGAACTGTACAATATAACTTTTGTTTATTTAAACTTAATGAATTAAATCAGCGTTACGAGTTTTAATAGACTTTATCAGGGATGAAATCATTCTTACCATTTCATTAACTTGCTGATGAATATTATCCGATTGTTCTTGTGGCATAAACCCTAATTCTACAGATATAATAATCTGTGTTTCGAGTTCCGAAGCCGAACCAAGAGCAATATACAAGAAATGAATCAGCTCTTTATCCGAGTTCCTACCACATCCTTCAGCAATATTCGATGGTATCGAAACCGCACATCTTCTTATTTGAGAAGTTAATCCAAATTGCTCAGATTGAGGGAAGCGACTTGTACATTCATAAGCTGACTTCACTAAATCAATTCCCTTTTTCCAGACAATAAGGTCTTTATGCGTTTTCATACTTTCAGTCTATCTATAAGCTACCAATTACTTCATTATTCTCTAATAACTTGTAACTCGTAACTTGTAACTCGTAACTATTTTACGATTTATAATTACGCTGTTGTCTCACAACAAATTCATAATCGAGAGGCTCTTTGATTAATTCAGGAGCTTCATTGTCGCCAGTATATTTCCAACAAGCAACATACGAATAGTTTTGGTCATCGCGCATAGCCTCACCTTCAGGAGTTTGGTATTCTTCGCGGAAGTGTCCACCACAAGACTCGTTACGGTTCAGCCCATCGTATGCCATCAACAAACCTATCTCGATGAAGTCTGCTACACGAAGTGCTTTCTCAAGTTCCACATTCAAATCATTCGCTTCACCCGGAATACGAACATTTGTCCAGAACTCCTCTTTCACTCTCTTCAAATCATCGATAGCTTTTGTCAACGATTCTTTTGTACGCGCCATACCTACAAAATCCCACATGATGATACCAAGCTCTTTGTGGATAGAATCCACCGAACGCTTACCTTTGATATTCATCAATTTAGCGATTTTCTCTTTCAGCTCGTTTTCAGCAGCCTGGAATTCAGGTAAATCTGTACTGAAGCGCGGCACAGTAATCTGGTCTGCCAAATAATTCTGGATAGTATATGGTAATACGAAATATCCGTCAGCCAATCCCTGCATCAATGCCGATGCACCCAAACGGTTTGCACCGTGGTCGGAGAAGTTGGCCTCGCCAATAGCAAACAATCCTTTGATAGAAGTCATCAACTCGTAATCGACCCAGATACCACCCATCGTGTAGTGGATAGCCGGATAAATCATCATTGGTGTTTCGTACGGATTATCGTCAACGATTTTCTCATACATCTGGAAGAGGTTACCATATTTAGCCTCAACAACATCACGACCTAAACGGTTGATAGCATCCGAGAAGTCGAGATATACAGCCAGGCCGGTATTATTCACACCGAAACCGGCATCGCAACGCTCTTTCGCTGCACGCGAAGCCACGTCACGAGGTACGAGGTTACCAAATGCAGGATAGCGACGCTCCAAATAGTAGTCGCGGTCTTCCTCTTTTATTTCGGTCGGTTTCATCTTGCCTGCACGAATAGCCTCTGCATCCTCTTTTTTCTTAGGAACCCAAATGCGTCCATCGTTACGAAGCGATTCCGACATCAATGTCAATTTAGACTGGAACTCGCCGTGTACCGGGATACAAGTCGGGTGAATCTGTGCAAAACAAGGGTTTGCGAAATATGCACCTTTCTTATATGCCTGAATAGCGGCAGAACCGTTCGATCCCATTGCATTCGTCGAAAGGAAGAATGTATTACCATATCCACCAGTCCCGATTACTACGGCATGAGCAGCAAAACGCTCCAGTTTACCTGTAACGAGGTTGCGGGCAATGATACCACGCGCACGCTCTACCCCATCCTCATCTTTCACAAGGACAAGTTCGACCATCTCGTAACGGGTGTATAATTTCACAGTCCCTTTGTTCACCTGACGGCTAAGGGCTGAATAAGCACCTAACAAAAGCTGTTGTCCGGTTTGTCCTTTAGCATAGAATGTACGCGAAACCTGCGCACCACCGAACGAACGGTTATCCAAAAGGCCTCCGTATTCGCGGGCAAAAGGGACTCCCTGAGCCACACATTGGTCGATGATGCTATTTGCTACTTCGGCCAAACGATATACGTTTGATTCGCGTGCACGGTAGTCACCACCTTTAATTGTATCGTAGAACAAACGGTAAACCGAGTCACCGTCGTTTTGATAGTTCTTTGCAGCGTTGATACCCCCCTGTGCAGCAATAGAGTGCGCACGGCGAGGTGAATCCTGAATACAGAAATTCAATACGTTGAATCCCATCTCGCCAAGCGAAGCGGCTGCCGATGCTCCGGCCAAGCCTGTACCTACCACAATAATATCGAGGCGGCGCTTGTTAGCAGGATTCACTAATTTCTGGTGATCTTTATATTCTGTCCATTTCCTTTCGAGTGGCCCCTCAGGAACTTTAGAATCTTTTTTAGGATCTAATATAGTTGTCATATTGTATAATTCTTTTTAGACTTTAATAATTAAACATCCCTGATTTAGCAGAGGCAGTAAATCGATTTCAAATAGAAGAAGATCGTCACGGCAGCAAAGGCTAAGCAGATAGCAGTAGCAAGAATGTTGCTGATTACCTTCCAACGGTTAAACCATGTTTTACCGTTCCAACCGATTGTTTGCAACGCACTCCAGAACCCATGAGAAAGGTGGAACCACAATGCCACATACCATACAAGATATGCAACTACTATCCACAGATGGCTGAAGTAGTACTTAATAAAGGCTGCCCCGTCTTGCGGAGAAACAACTTCGCCTCCCAGATTAACGGTATGATGCCCCATTAATTCGGTAAACATCATTTTGTACCAGAAGTGGCTGAAGTGCAAGCCTAAAAATCCGATAACGATAATACCCAAAACAAGCATGTTCTGCGACGCCCATTCTACCGGTTTTGGTTTCTTAGTTACTGCATAACGGTCTTTACCGCGTGCTTTACGGTTTTGTATTGTCAGCACGAAAGCATAGATGAAGTGAATAGCCACTATCGCGCCAAGGGCTGCTGTTCCTAAAACGGCATACCAGTTAGCGCCAAGCAGGGCACAAATGTCATTGTACATCTCCTCGGAGAAGATAGCAATCACGTTCATTGTTGCGTGAAACAATAAAAACAAAACCAGGACGACACCTGATATACTCATTATCAGTTTCTTCCCAATTGAGGATGTAAATAAGCAACTCATAAAATTTTAATTGTTTTTAGTTGTTATGATTAGATAATTTTCTGTTGACTGTTCTTTATCAATAATAAAAATGACTTATCGGTTATTTCTATAGCTTTTCAGCATTGCAAAAATAAGCTAAAATAAAGGATAAACAAAATTTTTTACAGGAGAAGTTTCGAGATAAAAATAAGGCCTTATCCACATCAAAATATACGCCCGTAAGACGCTTTACCATATAACAGAAAAAGCGCTTTTTTTAAGAATATTTTCCATATATTTGCATATATATAAACAAAACAAAGACAACAATGAACAGATTACTTATATTTTGCTTATTCCTGATTATCAGTTTTTCTTCTTATGCACAAATACTGACAGGCAAAGTATACGACACCGACACCAAAAAGCCGCTGCAAGATGTCGATGTCTATTTCGACGGAACATCGATACATACGACCACCGATAAAGAAGGGGTATTTAAAATTCCTATTTATACGTTGATGACTACCAACCTGATTATTTCTCATTTGTCTTATGAATTGGCGGTTTTTCCTTCACCATTCAACGAAATACCCGAAATCATTTACCTAAAAAAGGAATACCAGAGATTAAGTGAAGTGACGGTTTTACCCGATATCTTCTCGCGCAAAGAGAAACTGGCCATATTCCGGAAATACTTCTTAGGGAAAGACAAAGCGGGAAAAGCATGTAAGATAATAAATGAAGACGATATACACATTTACTATGACGAATCGGAAAAAGAACTTAAAGCCGTTTCGGACAAACCGTTAATTATCGAGAATAACTATTTAGGTTATCGTGTCGTTTTCGACATACAGGAATTCACACTGAAATTCTCCTGGAAAAACACATTGAATGAGAAGTTTCTTAAATGGTCCTATCTCAGCGGGAAATCGATGTTTTCCAACTTCGAGACAATCAATGATAAAATAGAAAAGCGCAGGAAAGAAGCCTACATGAGCTCAACCAACTACTTCTATAAAAACCTTGTAGAAAATGGACTAAAAGGCACTAAGTATGAGCTTTTCAGGAATGGTTTACCAATCTCTTCCGAGAAATGCTTTATAATAAAGGATACGTTATCCATGAAGATGCTGGAAATAATCCCTAACGATTTAATAGCCGAAGAAAGAATCGATTTATCTTCGTTCAAGGTAAAACAACCATATCTCAGGGTAACCGTTCTATTAGACCAGCACGGAAGACAACAATCGGACATCGTATTCAATGCAGACAAGATACTGGTAGACGCTTTCGGCAACACCACCCAATTCGATAAGATTATATACAGTGGCTTGTGGGGAGGGCAAAAGGTAGGCTGCATGCTGCCATTAGATTACCGGTTAGAGGAGTAAAGAAAAGCCTCCGAGTATCACTCGAAGGCTTAGTATAATTATTTGCGTAGTAACTATTTAGTGGCAACCACAACTTGATCCGCAGCCGCAAGCATCGGCTTCTTCGTCGCCGCAATCGCAACCCGATCCGCAACCGTGAGAGGCTGTCAATGCTGCTATTTCTTCGGCGCTGGCTTCTTTCACCGAAAGAACCTTACCCGAGAAATTAAGCGTTTCGCCTGCTAACGGATGGTTGAAATCCATCTTTACCGATTCAGGGCCTACTTCGAGGACTGCCCCGTTCAAGCGGTTACCGTTCGTATCCATCATCGGAACGACGTTTCCTTCTTTGATAACATCCTCGTTGAATTTCCCATCCACTTCGAAGATATTGCGTGGAAGGCTTACAACATAATCGTCGTCGTATTCGCCATATGCCTCATCCGGAGACAATTGGAATGAGAAAGTATCTCCTTCCGACAAGCCGTCGAGGTTGCGCTCGAAAGCTTCGAGCATAGAATTTGTTCCAAAGATAAATTCAAGTGGCTGCTCCGGCGTAGCGCGCTCCATCAGTTCGAGCTCATCTCCCTCACCTACGTTCAAGTCATATGATACGGCAACCAATTTATGCGTTGAGATTTTCATTTTGTTCCAGTTTTTTTTAATTAATATTTAAGAGTATATCACGTTGTCCGGTACAATTACCGTGCCCTTTTCAGAGCAGAAAGACAAAGGTATTATTTAATTTTGTTATTAATTGCATTTTTCAGATTATTAAGAGCCTGTTCGAGCACTTTTCGGGGCGAGCCCACGTTCAAACGCATAAAACCTTCGCCTCCCTGCCCGAATATCGTTCCGTCGTTGAGCGCCAGATGAGCATCATGTACAAACAAAGACACCAAATCTTCCTGCTTCAAGCACAATTGCCGGCAATCGAGCCAGACCAGATAAGAAGCCTCCGGAATCATCGCTTTTATCTGAGGGATATTCGCTCGCAAATATTCATCCACAAATTGAATGTTCTGCCAGATATATGCTTTCGCTTCGTCCAACCAATCTTCGGCATCGTTATACGCTGCTTTGGTGGCGGTGTAAGCAAAGATATGCCCGTCGCGCAGTTCGCTGGCTTCGAGATAGGAATAGAAACGTTCTCTTAACTCGTCATTCGGCACGACTGCAAACGAACTCACAATGCCCGCGATATTGAATGTTTTGCTCGGAGCCATAAATGTTATACTATTCTGCGCCGCTTTCTCCGAAACGGATGCAAAAGGAACATGCGTATGTCCGGCATGCCCGAAAGCTAAGTCGGAATGTATCTCGTCCGAAATGACCAACACATTATTATCGTAGCAGATTTCGGCTATATCAATCAATTCCTGCCGCGTCCAAACCCTTCCTCCCGGATTGTGAGGATTGCAGAGAATGAGCACTTTAGCGCCGCTTATCTTCTGTTTCAAATCATCCAGATCCATTTTATACACACCGGCTTCCAACCTTAACGGGTTGTCTACCACTTCGCGTTCGTGCAACGTAGGTATAATCCGGAACGGATGGTAAACAGGAGGTTGGATAAGCACCTTATCGCCCTTTGTTGTAAAGCAATCCACCACAAAGGCTATCCCTTTCACAATGCCGGGGATATAAGATATCCAATCCTGCTCAACCTGCCATTGATGCCTGCGGGCGAGCCAATTGATAATGGCATCGTAATACGACTGCGAAGCACAAGTATAACCGAAAACACCGTGACGGGCGCGCTCGATAATGGCTTCGGTAATGGCCGGCGAGGATTTAAAATCCATATCTGCCACCCAAAGGGAAATGAGGTTATCACTGCCGAAGCGCTCTTTCAACAAATCCACCTTAATGGCATCTGTCCCGCTTCTATCGACTATTTCATCAAAATTATAGTTAGCCATGTTGTATGATTTTAGATGCCTAAAGGTACGAAAAATCTATCCAGACAGGGCTATTTTCCTTTTTTGAGTTGTCATTTTTTAAGAAAAACATCAATCAACTGATTATCAATCAATATTTAGTTAAAACTTGACACACTTGACATTTTTGACGCGATACAATGTTTTTTTCTTGTCTTTTTTTTATTACTCAACCACAGAGGACACGAAGTTTTTACACAGAGGTCACAAAGTAAAAGAACGGTTCTGTCATGCCGAGCGGATGCGAGGCATCCCAACCCGACTGTGAACAACGAGATCCCTCGCATCCGCTCGGGATGACAAAGAATAGGTCAACTTGTTTACTCGTCTACTTGTCAACTTTTCTAATATAGATAAAGTTGTTTTATTTTTATTCTCCCCCTCCATTGGGAGGGGGAACGGAAGGGAGGTGGATTACGGACAAGTAGGATTGGCTACAGAAGGATCTATTGTCGTCGTGCCCGGGAAATACTGGGGAGTTACAGACCAACCAGATATATAGGGGCAATAATTCGGGTGAAGCTTAAACTTATTCACTTCTGTTTGCGTCAGTTGATTATAAGGGCATTCCAGCGATGTTAAATTAGTGTTTGCCGAAACATCCAAAGTTGTCAGTTGGTTAGTATAGCACCACAGCTGTGTTAACGCCGTGTTGGCCGAGACATCCAAACTTGTCAGTTGGTTAGAAGAGCATCTCAGTATTGTTAAATTAGTGTTTGCCGATATGTCCAGACTTGTTAGTTGGTTATTATTGCATCTCAGGTATGTTAAGGCCGTGGCACCCGATACATTCAGGCTCGTTAGTGGGTTATAGTCACAATACAGCTCCGTTAATGCCGTGTTAGTCGACACATCCAAACTCGTCAGTTGGTCAGAAGAGCAAGAGAGGCGCTTTAAAGCGGTGTTTGCCGACACGTTTAAACTTGTCAGTTGATTATAACTGCATTCCAGCGATGTTAAATTAGTGTTTGCCGAAACATCCAAACTTGTCAGTTGGTTAGAATAGCAATACAGCGTTGCTAAGGCCGTGGCTCCCGATACATTCAGACTTGTCAATTGGTTATCATTGCACCACAGGTCCGTTAACGCCGTGGCGCCCGATACATCCAGACTCGTTAGTGAGTTAGCAGCACAATACAGCTCCGTTAAAGCATAAAGTTTATCTATTCCGGTAGCAGATGTCAGATTTTTACTAATAATACGCAATTCTGTAGCTCTTTTTTCGCCACATATAGTCGTCCAGGTAACCCCAGCAAAATTTGCGGGGTCACCACTCAAATTCCACCCCAGCGTATTGCCCGGGTTGGCATTGTAGAGGTCTTTCAGGGCTTGCACATCTTCTTCATAACTGCCGATTCCTGCTCCTTTTCTTGTTAGTTGTTCCCATTGGGTTCCATCCCAAATGTAAATACCCGCAGAAATACATAGCGAAGGTACGGCATTATAAACAATAAGACCTGTATGCTCCAAAGCGTCCGCTCCCGTTATTTCGGGGGCTGTTCCTATCTTCAGTTTGCTCAAATCCGAAAGTTCCACCTTGGGCAATCCAAGCCCGTGCTTTGCCGTTGCATTATTGGCATCGGGGGCATGTTCTTTCAGGTCTAACAGTGCGCCGACATTGGGTTTCTCGCCACTGCCGATGGTTACCTGCCCATGCAAGGCGGTTGTCGTGAATAAGGCTAATATCATAATAGCCTGTGTCAAAGTTCTTTTCATGTTATAAAAAAATTAACCACCTCCTCCTGCCCCCCTCCACAAGAGGGGTAACAGAAAAAGATGAAGTGAATAAATAGTTTGTTTGAGCCCCACCAAACCTCCCCGTGGGGGAGGCTAAGGGAAGGATATATTTTCGTTTTTTGTTGAATGGTGGTACAAACCCATTTCCCCTTCTGGGGGATAAAGGGGGCCGGTTATTGTCATCCCAAGTGGATACGAGGGATCTCGCTATCGTTTTGTAGGGGGCAATAAATATTGCCCCGTATATGTCGGATATTGCGGGCGAAAGATTTTTGGCTCGCCTGCGCTTCGCCGAACGATGTTTCGCCCCTACAAAAGCCTTATTGTTGATAGAAGAGGATGATATACTTCCCCTTTCGAGGGATTGAGGGGGCCTGCTGCTCACTGAAATATTGCCCCTCGCTCCCCCTCTTGTGGAGGGGGATGGGGGGAGGTAGGTACGGCTGTCGCAGCCCGGAATACCCCTGACATTAACACAAGCATATCTTAAGTGGACAAGTAGACGAGTTGACCAGTAAACAAGTTTATTCCATCCTCGTGTACTTGTTAACTTGTCTACTTGTTTACTCTTTTTTCTAAAAAACTTCCTAAAACCTTGGATTAATCCGAAATATTGACTATATTTCGTGTGTGTGTGTGTGTGTGTGCACGAAGAAGACCAATGTTAACACATTAATGAAAAACATGTTAACTAAAAATATTGAATTATTTTGCCCTGTTTCTTGCACGTAAATAACATCTGTGTATTATGCAAAGGTAAGGAAAATCTTTAGAAACACACTGTCCTGCTTCAATTTTCATACAAAATAACACACCCAAAAACCTAAAAAACAAAAGCCGCAGCTATCAACAGCTCCGGCTCTGCGTAATAATTAACCTAAACACATCTCACTAAATTCATGAGAAGACCTTTATGCCTCTATCGGCATTTTATTTTTTAGACAGATAATCGGCAATACCTTCGTGAGTCGGCTTCAACGATTTATCTCCTTTTTTCCAGTTAGCAGGGCAAACTTCGCCATATTGCTCCGTAAATTGCAGGGCGTCGATTACACGAAGTGCCTCGTCTACACTACGTCCGAGCGGCATATCGTTCACTACCTGATGACGGACAACCCCTTCTTTGTCTATAAGGAATAATCCGCGGTATGCTTCGGGCGAACCGACAAATATCTCTTCGCCTTCGTCATTGTAGTCGTGATCTCCGGCAAGCACATCGTATGCTTTAGAAATCACAAGCGAATTGTCGGCAACCAGCGGGTATTTAACCCCTTGAATTCCACCTGCATTCTGTGCAGTCTGAAGCCATGCCCAATGCGATTGCGCGCCATCGGTCGAAGCTCCTACAACGGCTACATTGCGCGATTCGAAGTCTGCAAGGCGTTCCTGAAATGCAATTATTTCCGTAGGACATACGAAAGTAAAGTCGGCAGGATAGAAGAAAAACAACACATACTTCTTCCCAAGGTATTGTTCCAGAGAGAAGTCATTTACTATTTCTGTTCCGTTTATTACGGCTGATGCTTTAAAAATGGGGGCTTTTTTACCTACAAGTACTGACATAATATCTATTACTTTGTTCGTTATTATTTTGACATTACAAATGTAGAATGTCTCAATCAATAAATCAAATAGATATTTACTATCACCTTATAGACAGAAGCTATAACCTAAAAAAGAAAAGAATCTAACCAACTGGCTAAATGAAGATTACAGAAAAGACTACGAAACAGACATCACCATATAGAAACCGTAGAACAGCTATCGATATTATCTATCTACGAAAAGCATAATGCCCCGTTATAGGAAAGGCAAAAAGGCAATCCTGCAAAACCTGCCCGCTGCCTATATTATGAACTATCCCGGGACGAAGCCCGTCTTCGGATTTAATATTGACCACAATCCCGATGTGTGTCAGGTTTCCCGGCAAGTCCCATGTTACCAAGTCGCCCGGCTGATAATCGTCCGGATTGTCGGTAATCGGCTTCACCGTCCCTTTACGGGTGAAGAATACTTGCAGATTGGGCACACGGCGATGGTCTATATTGGTGTCGGTGGTTTTCAATCCCCATCGTTTTTGATTGGGATATAAGGAAAAATTGGCTACCATATCTTCGTGTACTTCTTTTTGCAGATCTATGCCTAATTTGCGATAGGCACGGATTACCACATCAGTACACACTCCCCTGTCGGCCGGTACATCGCCGTTGGGATAAGGGATTTTCACATAAGCAGGATCGTATGTCACCTTATCCTTTGTCAGTTCCAAGGCTGCCTTACACAATTGCCTGCTGAAATCGTCCAAATCGGGATAAGGATCTACTTTCTCTTGTTTTTGCGAAACATCTTCTTGTTTAGTTGTTTGCGCGCAGGAAACAACAGCAAAAGCGAAAAAGAATAATATATACAGGTAGATTTTCATGGCAAAATGGTTATTGTTCATATTGAGGGATAAGCAACCAGCACTTTTTCGGTAAAAGGGTTCAATATTTCGAGGTCGACAAAACGGAAACAATATTCCGGAACTGCTTCTTTCAACAGAGGCGGTATCTCGAAGAAATCTTTTCCGGTATGATACAACGAAATCAGCAATACAGGCTTGTCGCGTTTTATAGTTTCCAAGCCTCCTTTGATAGCGCTAAACTCAGCCCCTTCGATGTCCATCTTTATCAAACCAATTGTTTTATTCCGGCATTCGTCGTCGATGGTCGTAATCTGTATCGATTCCTTCTTACGACCGGAAGCTACAACAGCCGTATTGATAGAAGCAACGGACGAAGCGTCTGCATCGATATAAATATCGGCTACGGCCTTTTCACTACTCAAACCTTTGGCTACCAACACAATATTATCGGCTTTATTTTTCTCGATTACACTTTTCAGTTGCTCTGCATTGGACGAAACTGGTTCGTAAGCATATATGCAAGAAGGAGCATAGTTCTGACGGAGAAAAATCGCAGTATCGCCCAGATAAGCGCCAACATCCAGAAAGTCTTTTCCTTCGATGTGCTTTTTCACACTTTCGGGAACTACACCCAAGCCATAGTGGTGAATATAGGTATGCTCGCCAAACTCATTCCGGGGCAAATAATAGTCTTTTCCCTCCAAAGACAGGCGAAACCAATCGCCCTCTTTCATTATCTTCCCCGACAATTCCCTTTGCTTGGCTAATATGCCCGACTGCGTACCGGTCATCTTTTTCGATTCGTAACCGGGAATAAGCGACATCAGCCGGTTATCTATATAACTCCCTATTTCGGCCTCATCATCAAGCGGATAATAAAGCGACGAATCGAAGTTTATTTCATTTTGCAGGAAATAGTCGAAAAAGTCTACCGCAAAAGGGTATAGAGGTTGTACTGCGATACAGTCTTTGCGTTTGCTTTTCGATGCTTTGTACTGCATGAATACAGCATAAAACGGATTGAAAGGATGAAAAATTACCGCCCTAAGGAATTTAGGAAAAATCTTTTTTATAGTAAAGAGCTTTGCCGAATGCCGTTTGGCTGTTGAATTCTGCTGCTGCTTTTCTTTGATTAGTTCTGTTAAGCGCTGCCGTATAAAGGCATTGGTTATTTTCATATTAGATTATATTTAGGTCAATCCGAAAGTGGGTTTCCATCCATGATTAAATCATCAGTCATCTTTCAGGTTCGGCAGCTTCCAGCCGAACTTGGTAGCTAATATACGAATAATTACGACAGAAACAGCCGTTATGACTTCGGTCAGCACCAATCCCACACCGAAATATATCAATATACCGAAGATAATACCGCCTATAATACAAGCTACGGCATACAACTCCTGCGTGAAAATAATCGGTATTTCGTTGATCAACATATCGCGCACAATCCCTCCTACAATACCGGTTATCATCGCCATAAAGACGCAAACCCACATCGGATAACCGAGCATCATCGTTTTTTCGTATCCCACCACGACGAACAGCCCGAGCCCGATACAGTCGAACCAGAAAATCGTATTGTCGAGATGAACGAGTAAGCGGCGGAAGAATGCCACAATAAGAAACGCGAAAAGCGTACACCATATATAGAGGCTCGATTGCATCCAGAAAGGAGTGACATCCAGTAAGACGTCGCGCATCGTTCCGCCTCCGATAGCTGTTACAAAACCTACGATAACGGCTCCGAACCAATCGAAGCGCTTAGCCGAGGCCAAACGGATGCCACTGATAGCAAAGGCTACCGTACCCAATGCTTCGATAACATCGACAAACTGAATGTCAGGTAATTCTGCAAGATATTCCATGAAGATTATTTTTCGAGAACGATTTCGCCGCTACCGATACATAAATGGGAATCAGCATCGTAAACGACGCCGAATTGTCCAGCAGCAATACCTTGTATCTTCTCTTCGGAATGTATGCGGTACAAGTCGCCGATTTTTTCAATCTGACCTTTGGTAAATTCAGGCGTATGGCGAATTTTGAAGGTTATATCCTTACGCCCTTCGAAGTCGCCCCAAATATCTTCGGTGATAAAGGAGAAACCCGACATATTCACCACTTTCCCGTATTGTGTTTCGGGATCGTAGCCATTAGATACATATATAATATTGCGATCGATATCTTTCTTTATCACATACCACGGCCCGCCGCTCAGGCCAAGCCCTTTGCGCTGTCCGATAGTGTGAAACCAGTAACCCTTGTGCCGTCCGATGATTTTACCCGTTTCCAATTCGACTATCAAGCCTTCTTTTTCGCCCAGATAGCGGCGGATGAAATCGTTGTAGTCTATCTTACCGAGGAAGCAAATCCCCTGGCTATCCTTCCGCTTGGCAGACGGAAGAGCCTGTTCGGCAGCTATGGCGCGCACTTCGCTTTTCAGCAAATGCCCTATCGGAAACATCAATTTGGAAATCTGGACAGGGGTAACCTGCGCCAGAAAATCGGTCTGGTCTTTCACTTTATCTTTGGCCGTCGAGAGCCATGTTTTCCCGTTCAATTCGGTGGTTGTGGCATAATGTCCGGTTGCTATTTTGTCATATTCGTGTCCCCACTTCTGGTCGAAGTAGCCGAACTTTATCATCTTGTTGCACATCATATCGGGATTAGGCGTCAAGCCACGCTTCACAGCTTCTATGGTATAACTCACCACATTATCCCAATATTCCTCGTGCAAAGAGACAACTTCCATCTTGCAGCCATATCTTTTGGCGATGTAAGTCGTTATCTCGATATCTTCTTCGGCAGGACAGTCGATATAACCGTCTTTGTCCTCCATGCCGATGCGGATATAAAAAATGGTAGGGTCATATCCTTGTTCCTTGAGTTGATGCACAACTACCGAACTGTCTACCCCACCTGATACAAGCGCTGCTATTTTCATTGTATGATATGCCGAAACAGCCTTTCTGTTTTCTTTTTTTTTGAAAAGTTAATATGCTAACGTTTAAACATCTTGAAAAAGCCGACTCCAAGCCCTAAACCTGCTCGCACAAAGAATTGTCCTTCGTTGTGGGAAGTATTGTAATCGTATCCGGCTTTCACGTAAAATATCTTATAGTCCATGTATATGTTCGGCGTCAGTATGATTCCGTCGTTACCATGGTTGAAGTTGAAATTATATCCGGCATCGGCACCTAACATAATGGTATAACTTTTCACCCCGAATATATTAGCCGATGTAATAACAAACTGTGCCGGCTTGATATTCAACCCCGAAACGGTCGTACTCCCCGATAGGTAATCGACCCCTCCGCCAAACATCCAGCAGGTTTTGTCGCCCAGATTGTTTAAATAAGGAAACGATGCCGAGGCATTAAACTGAAAATGGCTATCCCCTTCAAATTTCGTCCACTGTCCGGCAACCCCTACCAATTGAGAGAATCCCGCAACAGGAATAAAAAATAAAAGTATAAAAATATATTTCTTCATAATCAACGTATTTTCGTATTCGGAAGCATTTTCAAAGTACCCATCCCTATGCAGATGCCAGCGCGTACAAAGAATTGTTCTTTCCCCGCCGTAACATTCATATCGTATCCGGCTTTTACAAAGAAAAATTTATAATCGATGTATATATTAGGTGTCA
Source organism: Dysgonomonas sp. 25 (assembly GCF_010501075.1). GTDB lineage: Bacteria > Bacteroidota > Bacteroidia > Bacteroidales > Dysgonomonadaceae > Dysgonomonas. The sequence goes on along the minus strand of NZ_QVMN01000007.1, from coordinate 170,003 downwards.
ACACCACACCGTTTTTTCCATGCCTGAAGTTGAACAGGTAACCTCCGTCAAGGCCGGCCATCACCGTAAAGGGATATTTATTAAACAACGATTCGCTGAAATAAGTTGTCAGCATAATGGGTTTAACATTCAGTCCCGCCACAGGCGAACTGCCTCCGGTATAGTCTATTCCGCCCGAAACAAACGTATTCAGTGCGTTATCCTCGTGCCAATAAGGGAATGACAAATTGGCCGCGAACTGAATAGCATTGCCTTTGCCCTTAGCATCGGCATATTGCGCTCCCACTCCTACAAACTGGGCATAGGAAGCGACTGCCATAAAAGACAAAATGGTTATCAATAAAACTTTTTTCATTCAATAATGTAAATACACCTACAAAGGTACATTTTATTTTTATAACGTAAATTTATGCTGCCTATTTCATTATTTTTTCAGTTTCTATATCCGCTTTCGACTTGCTCGTTGTAACCAGATAAACCCCTGCAAAAATAAATACGGATGCTACCAGTTTCATCACCGAGAATTTCTCCCCCATCATCGCAATGGCAACAATCGTCGCTATCAGCGGTTGCAGGTTGTTATACATCGATATGGTAGTGGGACGTATGCGCCGTTGCGCCAGCGGAATCATCAGGTAGGTAAAAAACGTCGCCCCGAATAGCGTGAAAGCAATCATCAGCAAAGGTGTCATATCCGACTGATGGAACATGGGCGCATAAACCATATCTTTCCCGAATAGCAGCAAGCCAATAATCGACGAAGGCAGAAACATCCATTTCATCATGGTGATGGGCGAATATTTAGTCGCCAGCGGACGCGTAATTACCAAATAGAACGAATAAAACAGCTGCGCACTGAATATAGACAGATTTCCCATCATATTATTACCCGAATCCGTTGCAGCAATCTGATGAGCGGTGAGCACCAATATTACAGCTCCAACACCACCCACAAGGACTCCTCCTATTTTTTGAAAAGTTATCGGCTCTTTCAGTATTATGGCAGCCATAATCATGGCAAACAGCGGCCCGCTGGTGGTAATAATAGAAGCATCCACCGAAGACGTCATACCCAGCCCGTATGCAAAAAGCCCCTGATTACAAAGCATCCCGCAAAGGCCTGCACCCACAAGCAAGAGCAAGTCGCGTTTGTCGACTTTTTCTTTCGGCAAAAAGAGCGATATAAGCCAAAAGGCAATGGCAGCGAACGTCATACGTGTGGCCGTCATCCCGAACGGCGAGATATATCCCGAAGCATATAAGTATTTATTGACAGGGATATTCAAACCGAAAACGGTCATTACAGCCAGCATTATCAAATGCCCTTGCGCCTTAGAGGATAGTGCCATTGGCTATTTTTCGTTTGTCAGCTTGTTTATCTGCTTATCCTGCCATCTGGAGAAGAAAACGAGCATGCTGATAGCCCCGAGCATAGCGCAAAGCATATCCGACTGTGTGTCCCATTCATAGCCTTGCATGCCTAAGAAGTCGTCGGCCGAACTTTCGATAAGCAGAGCTCCCCACCATTCTATCAGTTCGTAGAAAGCACTTATACTAAGCGAAATACATACAACAAAGAAAGGCAGCCAGCTACGTTTGTTCAACACTTTCAGGCGGATAAGTATCTCGCGGGAGATAAATGCCGGTGCAAAGCCTTGGAAAAAGTGTCCCAGCTTATCATAGTTATTTCTGTCCTGGTCGAATACTTCACGAATCCAATCGAACAAAGGAACACGCGCATAGGAATAGTGCGCGCCGACCAGCAATATGATAAACTCGAAGAAAATAATCGTATAGGTCAGGTTTGTAAATTTAAACTTATTGAAAGTCAACAGCAAGGCTGCAACCCCCACCAAGCACAATCCGGCTTCGAGAAACCAAAGAGTCGTTTCGTAAGCATCGATGCCCGACCAGACGGTCACAATAGCAATAAGCAACAGGCCAAGCCAGTATTTCAGATTTTTCATTTTTTGTGTGTTATTTATAGGTATTGTAAGAAACCACTTCCCCGAATGGTTTCCGTTTCTTTTCGCGTAGCGGTTGCGCCGGATAGCCGATAAGGATATCCAATACAATGCGCTTATTGTCCGGCACGTTGAGTAGCTTTTTCATCTTCTTCTCGCCAAACCAGCCCAATATGCACGTTCCCAAGCCTTCGGCTTCGGCAGCCAGGCAAATATGGGTAGCGGCAATACCGATATCGAGGAAAGCAAAGTGTTTATCCTTTATGACACTCCCGATACCCGACATAGCGTTCATTTTCTCCTCCACCACCACGATATGTACGGGGGCTTGCTTGGTAAAATGGTTCATCCCAAGCAATTTGGTCGAAGCAGCATCGGCAACCTTATTCTTCATTTCGGGTTCGTCTACAACGATAAAATGCCACGGTTGCGCATTACATGCCGAGGGCGACAGGCGGGCAGCCTCCAGAATACGGTTAATCGTATCGCGGTCGACAATCCGCTCCGTATCGAATTTGCGGCAACTCTGACGTTGAGCAACTAATTCGTAAAAATCCATATTTCTTATATTTTATTTTTACTTATCTTTTAATTAAAGCTCTCAGCTCTTCTACTGTAATATCTTTTTCCCAAACAATGGTTACCCCTGATTTAGAGAACATTTCTAAATACTTTTCCATCGTAGACAGCCCCATTTTTTCTCTTCTCGCATTTACATTTTCAGGATCTTCTATCGGCCATACATAACCGTTCATTGTCTGAGAACCATACAGTTGCTTTTCATCACTATACATCAACAATCTATCTTTGAAGATTGCATACAGGCTTGGTTCTATCAATCCATTTGCATATTGTTCCGAAACCATTTCACTGTATTTCTTCATATAATCCAATGGAGCGTGCTGTATGACCAGAAATATAGCTGTATTCGCTTTAGATGACAAATCTGAAGGCCAACCATTTGTATCTAAAATAGTAGAAATATATAGCTGGTGCTCCGAATCTTTTTTCTGTATTACGGCAACAATGCTATCTATTTTCTGCCTCAACTCAGGTTTGCCTGCCCATTCTCGGCTAATATTAGATAAACTTTTACGTATGGCCTGATCTTCTTTATATACCTCCTGCAATTTCTCTTCTAAAGCCACTTTCCCTTCGGTTTGGCCGCAAAGGACGATTGGAGATAATGAAAAGAAGAAAATCAATATGTATCGAATCATATAGACAGGGATCAGAATTGCTGTAAGCGGCTGATATATTTACCGATAATATCGAATTCGAGGTTTACGACCGTTCCTTCCTTTATCTGGTGAAAATTCGTATGTTCATGTGTGAAAGGGATAATAGCTACCTGAAAGGTATTATCCGTAGGCGCTACCACCGTAAGGCTGACACCATTGACGGTCACCGAACCTTTGTCTACCGTAAAATAACCTTTCTTAGCCATTTCGCGGTCGAACTTATACTCGAAAGTATAATACCAGCTACCGCCTGCTTCTTCTACTTTGGTGCAGGTAGCCGTCTGGTCGACGTGCCCCTGAACGATGTGCCCGTCTAAGCGCCCGTTCATCAACATACTACGTTCCAAATTGACTTTGCTTCCAATTTCGAGCAAACCGAGATTCGAACGGTCTAAAGTCTCCTTTATCGCCGTCACAGTATAGGTATTATCATCGAGGCTCACCACAGTCAGGCAAACGCCGTTGTGCGCCACACTCTGGTCGATTTTTAACTCGTTCACAAAAGAGCACTTCATCGTGATGTGCAAATTCTCTCCTTCAGGCCTCAATGCCACAACAGGAGCAGCTTCTTCTACAATTCCCGAAAACATATATTTTCCTTTCTGTTTTATAGTTCTGGTTAATATCAGACAAAGTTACTGAATAATTATCGAAACTAACGATTCGTTTAACCACTAAAAAATCATATATTTGTACCCTGAATTATTTACCCGGTAGTTAGCAATGAGAAAATATTACGTTATCCTACTTTTTCTTGCATTTGGTATACTGAATATCAATGCTCAACTAACTGATAAAAACTGCTATTACGGAATAACATTCGAATTCAGCCAGAATCCGAATTGGGGTTACGGCGAATTGGTGATTACCGACGTAGAACCAAACTCACCGGCCGAAAGAGCAGGCTTCAGGGTGAACGATATCATCATGGAAATCAACGGGCAGGCTACCTTTCTGCGCGATAATGCGACTATCGCCCGCTGGCTGTTCGATGTGTACGACCCGACTGTGAAATTCACCATTCGCAACCAAAGCACCAGCTTTCAGGAATACACGCTAACCCGCAACTGTATCAATACGAATGCGATAAGCGAGCAGCAACTGTCTGAATTTTTCTCATTCTATAGCCTCGAAGACACCAATAGCCAGACTTTTACGCTACCCGTGAAAATAACACCGCACGACAATGCCGATTATACTTACTTCCATACATACGATTTCTACACCGAGCCGGGGCAAAGCATCCCTGCCATAGATACCTACATCACCAATCTGGTGAGTATGGAATTGCAATCGAAAGGCATGGTGCGCGACACCCAGAATCCGGATATACTCATCCAGACATACTATTCATTCTCGCCCAATGCCAAATATTCAGCTGCTGCAACCGATTCGGTAGCGCCGGCATATCGTTTCGACAAAGACCACGGAAAAATGGTTGCCATACCGGCTCTGAATGCCTCGGACGAATCGGCAGAGAAAAGGTGCAAATACATTGTCGAGTTCGGCATCAGCTTCTACGACAAGAAGATAATAGACACCGAGAAGATGACGCAGGTGTGGGATTGCAACATACAGGAATTATTGGCTGAGAAATACCCGCTCGAAGAATACGTCCGCATCATGACACCGTTGATACTGATGCAGTTCCCTTACTCAACGGGAAAGACGAGCAGCAAATACGAGGTCAAATTCAACCGTTACAACTATACAGGGATGTATTTCAACACCGACAACCTCGTTACCATTCAGGACGTTATTCCCGGTTCGCCGGCATACCGCGTAGGCATACGGGCAGGCTACAAAATACAGAAACTCAACAATAAGAAATTCGACCATACAAAGGAATCCTTGTCCGACGGGTATAAGAAATTCATAACCGAAACAATGCTCTATCGCGACCCGAGTGTACGCTTCACTATATCGTCGGGATACAACGATTGCATGTTCTGGGATAAGAAGTCTTATGACGCAATAGCCAAAGAGCTTGCCAAACCGGCTTATCAGGCACACTTTGCCTACCTGTACGGGTTCGAGAAATATATCTATAACAAACCGATGACCGACGTCAAAATAGAGGCTTGGGATGGCATTCAGCTGCGCCTGTTCAGCGTCACGCCCGAGATAAGGAAGTCGACGACTATCAGAATAAAAGATTAATTGATTATATAAACAAAAGAAGAGAAAGAAGGAGTATCAAAGCTCCTTTTTTAGTGAAGGAAGATTATGATTACAGTTTCTAATTTAGGAATACAATTTGGCAAGAGAGTATTGTTTCAGGAAGTAAACCTGAAGCTGACAAACGGCAACTGCTACGGAATCATCGGAGCAAACGGTGCAGGAAAGTCCACTTTTCTCAAAATACTAAGCGGAGAGAAAGATGCTACACAAGGCAGTTTCAGCCTTGCCCCGGGAGAGCGCCTGTCGGTGTTGTCTCAGGACCACTTTGCATTTGACAACCAGTCGGTGATGGACACCGTTTTGCAGGGACATACCGTACTGTGGGACATCAAGGAAGAGAAAGACGCGCTATATATGAAAGAGGATTTCACCGATGCCGATGGCATCCGCGCCTCGGAATTGGAAGAGAAATTCGCCGAACTCGAAGGCTGGAACGCTGAAAGCGATGCAGCTATGCTGCTCAGCGGATTAGGCGTTACGGAAGACCTGCACTATCAGCAGATGGCTGACATGAGCGGTAAGCAGAAAGTGCGTATCCTGCTCGCCCGCGCCTTGTTCGGTAATCCCGACAACCTGCTGTTGGATGAGCCTACGAATGACCTCGACCTCGAAACAGTGATGTGGCTCGAGAACTACCTCGCCAACAACTGCGAGAATACGGCTGTATTAGTCGTTTCGCACGACCGTCACTTCCTCGACTCGGTATGTACACACACGATAGACATCGACTTCGGCAAGGTGAATATGTTTGCCGGAAACTATAGCTTCTGGTACGAATCGAGCCAGTTAGCCCTCCGCCAACAACAAAACCAGAACAAGAAGGCAGAGGAGAAGAAGAAGGAACTGGAAGAGTTTATCCGCCGGTTCAGCGCCAATGTGTCTAAGTCGAAGCAGACTACCAGCCGCAAGAAGATGTTGGAAAAATTGAATATCGAAGAGATTAAGCCATCTTCGCGCCGTTATCCGGGAATTATCTTTACGCCCGACCGCGAAGTAGGAAACAAGATCCTGGAAGTGAACGAGTTGAAAAAGTCGGTAGAAGGCAAGGTACTCTTTGACAAAATCAGCTTCAACGTAGAAAAGGGCGACAAGGTTATTTTCCTGTCAAAAGACCCGCGTGCGATGACAGCTTTCTTCGAGATTATCAACGAACAGATGAAAGCCGATTCGGGCACATTCAGCTGGGGGCAAACTATCACCTCTGCTTATCTGCCGCTCGACAACAGCGACTTTTTCAAGGAAGATATCAGTCTCGTAGACTGGTTGAGCCAATTCTCGAGCGATACGAGCGAAATATATATCAAAGGCTTCTTAGGCCGTATGCTATTCTCGGGCGAAGAGGTGCTCAAAAGTGCCAAAGTCCTCTCGGGAGGCGAAAAGATGCGTTGTATGATTGCCCGCATGATGATGAAGGATGCTAACTGCCTTGTGCTCGATTCACCAACCAACCACCTCGACTTGGAATCGATACAGGCATTTAACAATACATTAATCAACTTCAAAGGAATCGTATTAATGTCTTCGCATGACCAGGAGTTTATCGAAACCGTTTCGAACCGTGTTATCGAGCTTACGCCAAACGGTGTTATCGACAAACTAATGACTTATGACGACTACGTCACATCAGACGATATCAAAGCGCTTCGCGAGAAGATGTACAACTAAGATTCACCCTTGCAAGGGATTCTATAACAGGCAGGTAGCAAAATTCGCTACCTGCTTTTTTGTTATCAGAAACTGTACACTATATCAACAACTTCCGAACGCGACATGGCTCCCGGGTTGATACCCGGTTCGCCCTCCGGAACAGACAGGTTCAAATAATCGAAATAGTCTTTCCAACCTTGCGTTATTTCTCCTGTCTCCTTCGATTTGAAAGTCATGGTATTCAGCGGGAAAACATCTTTCCCGTCATTCGCTTTTTTCAGGATGTCATATACCAGCTCCGAGCAATAATATTTGTCGTTATCGAGTACAAAACCATAGTCGTACGCTTTCCCTATCAACAACATACCCTCCCTCAAAGCATCGGCAATAAGCGGCTGATACGCCGCTTTCAATCGTCCGACAACCGATTTAGGATAGCAATCTTTATATTTTTCGGGATACAGATATTCATTCAGTGGCGTCAGCTTCACCTGCGGCCGTGTCGCTTCCAAAACAAAAACAGTCTCATTCTCATCGATATAAACAATACCCACATGCGTAAACTGGTAATCGTCGATACTGGTTGTCACCGCTTTGATAGAATTTTCGAGGTTGCTGGGACATGCCTCCTGAAAAATAAGGTCGCCATTCTGCAAGCGAAATTCTGCCGTATCTATCGGCAGGAGGCAACATATAATCGTAAGTAATATTTCCATAAATTGTCTTTTAGTTAATTAGCCCCACCAAACCTCCCCGTAGGGAGGCTCTTCTTATAACTCGTAACTATTAATTAAACGTATACGATACTCCGCCCATCATCCAGAAACCGGATTGAGGAATATTCCCCCGGTCGAAGTAATGACGGTTGTAGAGGTTATTGACAGAGAGATTGAAGTCGAACGCTTTGAGGCGGTAATTGATTTTCGCATCCAACAGGCTATAGAACGGGTATGGCGTCAGATGCTGTTCCAAAGCGCCGTTGCGGTATCTTTTATATCCACCCATACGCTTTTGCATGCGGAAATACCAACTGACTGACAGATTATCTATTATCGAATGCGTAAGCGAAACGGTGAACTTATCGCGCAGATAATCCATTATAAAACTCGAATTATCGACACCTAACTCCATCTTGTTCCTTTTCTGGTGCTGACGGACATAATCGAGCGAGAGTGTCGTATTCTCGCCCAGCTTATCCCACAAATAGTATAGGTTGAATCGGACGCCCATTTCTACACCTTGTTTGTTCACTTTGAACAGGTTATGAGACTCCCACACATCCGAATTTGGGCGCTGTGCCCAGTCTATCATATCCTTGCCCCACATCAGGTAGCCGGTGAGATAGGCCGACATAAAATGATTGCGGTATTTGAAACCCAATTCCAGATTCTCGGAACGCTCTGTTTTCAGCGAATCATTGCCTAAATGTGTCGGATCTTTATAATACAAATCGGTAAAAGTCGGCTGGCGCATCCCTTTACTCCACGAGGTATGAAATTTCAGCCGTTCGTCAGGTGCATAGCTCACGCTTGCAGCCGGCAGATAACGCCATGTATCCTCATTCGAAGAATAATTAGCCATCATCCCCACCGATAAGGTAAATTGTTCTATCCGCATCGAATGTTCCGCTGCAATGCTTGTATTCGTGCGGCTGTCGTATTTGCTATAGTATGCTCCGTGGCGGCTAATATTTTTGCCTATATTGCTGCTCAATATCTCATCGCGCCGCATTTCGCCTCCGGCACTGGTTGTACCCCATCGCCACTTATATTGCAGGTTGAGGCTGCTTCCGTATGTGTCATTTCGGTGATAGTTTCGTCCGGATGTACTGTTCTTGATTAGGTCAAATTGATCGTGATGCCTTACCCAATACAAGGCCGGCATTATTTTGAATTGGCGGCCAAATGTTCCTTTCACCGTCCCCAGATAAGTATCTGTACGGTCGTATTGGTTGGGATAGGCAGGAGAATAAAAGGTATTTGCCCCGTAACGCTTGTTATTATATCCCAACTGAAAGTCTATCTTCGACTGATTCTCAAGACTTAGCCGCGTCTGCCATAAGGCATTATAAATGTCGTAATCGCTATTGGCGATGTATCCGTTCGATGTCTTGTATCCGAACGATAAGGTATTAGTCGCTATACCTGTCTTTAATGCTCCCCGGGCTTCCGCCTCAAACAAATCGTGTCCGCCCGCACCTGCGCGCAGATAGGCTCTGGTATCGGCATCCTTTTTCGTGATGATGTTGATACCACCCGCAAAAGCGCTCACACCATATATGAGGGATGATGAACCCTGAATGATTTCGATACGTTCGATGTCGGAAAGATTGATTGGAAGGTCGTAACTGTAGTGTCCTGTCTGTGCGTTTGTAAGATTGATACCGTTGAGTAGTACGGCTGTCTGGTCGGCTGTTCCCCCTCGCACCGATATATCGGCTTGTACTCCGTGAGGGCCTCTCTGAATAACGTCTACACCGGCCAGATAGACTAAGAGGTCTTCGATACTTCGGACGGGCGCCTGCGAGATTTGCTCTTTGGTGATAACGGTAATCGTCTTGGCGGTCTCATTCAATGGCATTTCGGCGCGCGAGGCAGTCACCATCACCTCGTCCAGCTCTTTTTCCATTAACTCGCTACGTTGCTGAATATCGGTCGTTTGGGCAACAGCATTCGTGGTATGCGCCACTGTCAGCACCGAACCGACAACAACCCCGATAGTAACTGCTTTGTTCAGGCTATTGAACGCAGCATAAGACTTCCGCACAAATCGTTTGAAGCGAAAGCCCTGATTCTGATTAAATTGTCTCTGTTTCATTTGTTAATTATTAAAATTTGACGCGCCAAAGATAGAAAGATTATAATCGATTTTCAGGAATCTATGCCTTTTTTTATATTTTTACTTTTTTATGATAAGGTATCTTGGGCAGAATGTAATATCTTTACATGGATATTATTTTTCAGCCCCAAACACTAAAAATTGTTAGTTATGAAGATAGCAATAGGCATACTTTCTACGATTGTGGTCATCACCGGTACCATACTCACCTTTTTGTCCATTTGGGATATTTATCCTATCTCGTGGCTGCTGATAGTTAAGGCTGCTATAACAGTAGCGTTGATCTGTGTCGCGGCAGTCTTGTTGTGGTTGATAAGAACCTTATTTTTCAAAGGGGAACCACTGAACAAAAACAAGTCGAATCAATCTCAGCACACACGATAAAGAAATATGAACAAACAGGATTTGCGGATTGTATTTATGGGAACTCCCGACTTTGCGGTCGAGAGTTTGCGTATTTTAGTAGAGAACGGTTATAATATAGTAGGCGTAATCACGATGCCCGATAAACCGGGCGGACGCGGAATGCAATTGCAGCACTCGCCGGTCAAAAAATATGCATTGGAAAAGAACCTTCCGCTATTACAACCCGAAAAGCTGAAAGATGAAACCTTTTTGGAAGCGTTAAGAGCATGGGAAGCTGACCTGCAGATTGTTGTAGCCTTCCGCATGCTCCCCGAAGTAGTGTGGGATATGCCACGATTGGGGACGTTTAATCTTCACTCTTCCCTCCTCCCCCAATACAGGGGGGCTGCCCCTATCAATTGGGCGGTCATCAATGGCGAGAAGGAAACGGGAGTAACCACCTTCTTCCTGACACACGAAATAGATACAGGAAAAATCATCCTGCAAGAAAAGATAACCATCGGCGAGAAAGACAATGCCGGAAAGGTTCACGACGAATTGATGCATCTGGGGGCAACACTCGTGCAGAAAACAGTCGATTTGATTCTGGAGGACAAAGTCGATGCCGTTGCACAGGAGCAACTTTATTCGGATGAAGGTCAATTGAAAGCCGCTCCGAAGATATTCAAAAATACTTGCCGGATTGATTGGACGAAGTCTGTATGGCAAGTCTACAACCATATCCGCGGACTATCGCCCTACCCTGCCGCTTGGACAGGGCTTCTCTGTGGTGACCAAGAGCCTTTGATGGTGAAAATATACGCAGCTAATTATACTTTATCGGAATCGTCTCATCACGTGGGGAGCATCCACACCGACAACAAGACTTATCTGCATGTTACCTGCCCCGATGGATACATCGACGTGCAACAGCTTCAATTTCCCGGAAAACGAGCAATGACTATTCAGGAAGTATTGAACGGCTACAAGTTCGATAAAGACAGCTATTTTAAATAGGAATCTATGCAACAAATAATAAAAGTCTCCGACCTCGACAAGGATTTATCCGCCATTATCGGACAACTAAGTTTCGATAAACTGTTCGTGCTGACCGATGTCAACACCGATAAGCTTTGCTATCCGCTTATTGCAGGGAATGAGTACATCGCGCAAGCCGGAAAAATCACTATCGGTTCGGGGGAGACGCACAAAAGCATAGACACCCTGTCGCAGATATGGCATTATTTAGTTGAACATGGGGCAACCCGCCATTCTCTGCTTATTAATTTGGGCGGCGGAATGCTGACCGATATTGGCGGCTTTGCTGCTGCCTGCTTCAAACGGGGAATCAAGTGTATCAATATACCCACTACCCTGCTCGGCGCTGTAGATGCGGCCGTGGGAGGTAAAACGGGTGTTAACTTCGACGGTCTGAAAAACGAAATCGGGGCGTTTGCTCCTGCCGAAGCCGTTTTGATAGACTCGGAGTTTTTCAAGACACTCAACCATCAGAACTTACTCTCGGGATATGCCGAAATGATTAAGCACAGTTTGCTGGATAGCGATAAGGAATGGAAAGCGATTACCTCTTTCGATACGGAGGAGATTGACTACGAGCGATTAAAAACACTCACGTTCAGCTCCGTAAAGGTTAAAGAGAGAATCGTGGAACAAGATCCTTTCGAAAAAGGTATCCGCAAGGCTTTGAATCTGGGGCATACTATCGGACACGCTTTCGAAAGCCTTTCTTATGAAAAGAACAAGCCCGTTCAACACGGATATGCAGTTGCTTGGGGAATCGTCTGTGAGTTATATTTATCGCATAAATACTGCCATTTCCCGAAAGAGAAATTCTACCCGACGGTGTATTTTATCCGCGACAACTACCCTGATTTTATCTTCGACTGCGACGACTACGAACAACTCTACGACTTGATGAAGCACGACAAGAAGAATGCTGCGGCAGATAAGATAAACTTCACTTTTTTGTCGGATATTGGGAAAATAGAGATAGACCAGTCGGCCAGTAAAGAAGATATTTTCGAATCGATTGATTTCCTGCGCGAAAGCGTCGGACTATGATTCCTGCCTACTCAGAGCGACCATTTCGCCATCTATACGGAAAGTACCTTTGTCTGCTTCGAAGCGGATTACTGTTGTTACATCCTTTGCGGGGAAGATGGCTAAAGTCTCTATAAGCAGGCTTATCGGAAGAGGTTTTTCTTTTAACAATCCGCACAAAGCATCCGCTATTTCGTTATAACGTTTATTGGTCAGCCCCGAATCGTTTTTAGCCAGACAAACATCGCAATGTCCGCAATCCTTAGATGTTTCCTCGCCAAAGTAATTGAGCAAATAACGGCTCCGGCAAACGGATTGCTGCTGTGCATAATCTGTCATTGCTTTTATACGGGTATCGAAGCGCAGCTTCCGGTCTTCATATATCAGGCGCGGAATAGTAAGGTATTTCTTATCCACACGCGTTTGCCGATATGTCACCAACGGCATCTTTTTATGCGGGATATAGTCTATAATATTCCTTTTGTCCAGCATTTTCAGTATCTCATACACCTCTTTCCGCTTCATCTCTAAACGGGTAGCAATCGCCCCTTCGTCGATATGGGCATAATCGGTAAAAAGCCCTGTATATAAGCGTAGTATAATACTGATAACCGCATCGGTATCTTTATCGAAATTGAAGTGATACAACTCGTCCCGATAGACAGTAAACAGCAGGCGCGAACGGTTATCAATCTCGTCGCTGTAATCGATATATCCGGCTAACGCCAATAGCTTCAAGGCGCTATGCACAGGTATCATCGGCAACTTATAATTGGCACAAAACTCCTTCAAGTTGAAGTCGTAGGTCATATTCAACCCTGCTCCTTCGGCCACCTGAAAGTAGAACGCCAGACGCTCGTACACCTGCGCTACAAAATCGCGGTCGGGAAACTCATCTACAATACGCTTTTTCAGCTTGGTCGCATCCGATTTATTATACAGAATCACGGCATAAGCCTCCAATCCATCGCGACCGGCACGCCCCGCCTCCTGAAAATATTCCTCTATGGCGTTGGGCAAATCCATATGCACCACCAAACGCACATCGGGCTTATCTATCCCCATCCCAAAGGCATTGGTAGAGACAATCACGCGACATTCGTTGTTCTTCCACGCCGTTTGCTTCCTCGCCTTATCCGTATGAGGCAGTCCCGCATGAAAGAAGTCTGCCGAAAAGCCCTGTTGTTGCAGGTATTCGGCTATTTCTTTTGTCTTCTGGCGGCTTCGGACATAGACAATCGCCGTTCCCTGCAGACGGTTCAATATCTTGACCAATTGCTCATTCTTATCTTCCGCATGGCGCACCAGATAAGCCAGATTCTTCCTTTCGAAACTGGTCTTGAATACATTTTTTTGCTTGAACAGGAGCTTATTCTGTATATCATCCACTACTTCGGGGGTAGCCGTTGCCGTCAAAGCCAACACAGGCACTTCGGGCAGCAATTCGCGCAAGTTGGCTATTTGCAGGTAAGAAGGGCGGAAATCGTACCCCCACTGCGAGATACAATGCGCCTCATCGACTACGAGCATCGAGATATTCATCTCGCGCATTTTCACCAGAAAGATGTCGGAAGATAGCCGTTCGGGCGAGACGTAGAGGAATTTATAGTCGCCGAAGATGGCGTTTTCGAGTGTCGTGATAATCTCATGCCGGGCCATACCCGAATAGACGGACAAGGCTCTGATTCCCCGTTGGCGAAGGTTGTCTACCTGATCCTTCATCAAAGCAATCAAAGGGGTAATAACCAGACACACTCCCTCCTTTGTCATTGCCGGAACCTGAAAAGTAAGGGATTTACCGCCCCCCGTAGGCATCAGCCCGAGGGTGTCTTTGCCCTCGCTTATGGCATGGATAATATCTTCCTGCAACGGACGGAAGGAAGTATATCCCCAATATCGATGCAAGACTTCATGATACTTATCCATTCGGTTTCATAGGTATTCTGAATAACCAACTTGTAACTCGTAACTTGTCTACCTGTAACTATTTCTTATTAGACATCGGACGAATAAGGTGCTCAATCCCATTATTGTCGATGCGTTTGGATTGGATCATCTCCCCCTCCTTTGCATGGTACGTGTACAGATACTTCGGCTGTACCTTTAATGCCGCATCAACAAACATATTGGCATCCATCGTATAGGGTAAATTCTGTGGCAGAAATGCAATATCCACTTTTCCTTTCAAGACATCCATCTCCGGTATATTTTCCGTATCACCGGCTATATACACGACAAATCCGGGCTTACCGAACTTCAGGACATAACCGTTTCCACGTCCTTTGGGATGGTATGGTTTGCCATCAGGGAGCGCATGCTTTATATTGTAAGCCGGAACGACATCGATTCCTATTCCATTCCACGAAGCAATATCACCATTCTTCAACACTTCGCCATATTTCAGTATATCATAACACGACTGTGAGAGCATGAGGCTTGTCAAAGCATCCTCTTTCTCCACCAATTTCAAGGCTTCCATATCCAAATGATCCCGATGCTCATGCGTCAACAGGATCAAATCGGCTTTGGGCAACTCCGAATAATCAGCAACAGCCGAATAAGGATCGATATGGATAATCTGCCCTTTATACTCGAGCATAACAGAGCCGTGCCCCACCAGCGTAACATACAATGTATCTTCGCCCACAAGGTATTTATCTGCCGGAATCACTTTCCCCGACTGCACCTCGTATGGTACTTCATTCTTATTGTCTGTTTCCATATTATTCTTGCTTTTTCCGTTACATGAGACAAACAGTAGCAAAAGCAGAATAGCCGATAAAACACACGTCTTTCTCATAAGGCTCAATAATTAGTTGTATCTATGTCTTTTACATACAACTGCATCGTTTTCTTGCCCCGATGGTTATTTTCTTCGAGTGTATAGCAAATATCGAACAGGTTACCGTTCTTTATACTGCCGAACACATCTCCCTGGCGGAACGCAATGCCATTGACAGGCAAAGAAGTGCTCTGATCTATCATTTCCAGTTTGATGTGCATATCCGACTTACCTACAAGCTTGCTCGTACCGTAGTCCATCACCTTGCGGGTCATAAATATCGGATTTTCGTTCTCAGGGCCGAACGGGGCAAGCATCGCCAAATCATCCGTAAACTTCTGGTTAATCTCCTTGAATGTCAACTCCACATCTATATCAATTTGAGGCTGCATCATTTCGGGCGCTATGGCCTCGGTGGATATTTCCTCGATGCGGCGGCGAAATTCTGACAGATGTTCCTCTTTCAGCGACATGCCTGCGGCATAGGTATGCCCTCCGAAGTTCTCGAGGATATCCTTGCACGACTCTATCGCTTTGTAGACATCGAATCCCGCAACCGAGCGCGCCGAACCAGTAATCAGCCCATTCGACTTCGTCAATACGATAGCCGGACGCAGGTATTTCTCCGTCAAGCGCGAAGCCACGATTCCGATTACACCCTTGTGCCAGTTCTCGTTATAGATAACGATACTCTTCTTTTTCAGCATGTCCAGATGCCCGTCTATGAAGCTATTAGCCTCATCGGTGATGCGCTTGTCCAGTTCGCGCCTATCGTCGTTATAATGGTCGATATTCTCGCTCATTTTACGGGCTTCGTCCACCGAACTTGCCAGCAGAAGGGCTACGGCTTCTTTCCCGTTCATCATACGGCCTGAGGCGTTGATACGCGGGCCTATCTTGAAGACGATATCGCCTATCGTTATCTTTTTCCCTGCCAGTCCGCAGATATCGATTATTCCGCGTAAGCCAAGGCTGGGATTGGCATTGATTTGTTTCAGTCCATAATGGGCAAGAATGCGGTTCTCGCCTGTTATGGGCACAATATCCGAAGCTATGCTCACCGCTACGAGGTCGAGCAAATCGTTCAGCTCCGAGAAAGGCATCCTATTGTTTTGCGCTAACGCCTGCACCAGCTTAAAGCCTACCCCACAACCCGAAAGATGCTCGTAAGGATATTTGTTATCCAACCGCTTGGCATCGATAACCGCCACGGCATCGGGCAAGGTTTCGTCGGGCATGTGATGATCGCCAATGATGAAGTCTATCCCTTTTTCTTTGGCATAATCGACTTTATCAATGGATTTTATACCGCAATCGAGGGCGATAATCAGCTTCACACCCGTCTCGGATGCGTAGTCTATCCCCTGATCCGAGATACCATACCCTTCGTCGTAACGATCGGGGATGTAATAATCGAGATTTGTCGTAAACTTTCGTAAGAACTTATAAACCAGAGCAACGGCTGTTGTTCCGTCTACATCATAATCGCCATAGATAAGAATGCGTTCTTTTTGCCCCAACGCTTTTTCTATTCTTTCTATCGCTTTACCCATATCGGGCAGAAGAAAAGGATCGTGTAAGTCCTTGAGGCTCGGATAAAAGAATCCTCGCGCTGCCTGGCCGGTCGTGATACCTCGTTGTACCAACAATTGAGCCAGGACAGGACTGATAGACATCTCCTGTGCTAACTTATCTCTTTCTTCTGTTTGTTGTGGTGTAAGGGCATGATAATTCCATTTGTAAATCATTATATATATTGTTTTTTCTTTCTCAGGGTTCAGGTACGGAAAGGAGCACAACTCGAGCTACATTTGCCTCACAGACAAGACTTTCCGCGACAGAACGGTATCTTAAAGCTCTCACATGAACATAGATACCACTTAATTCGTAAAGATAACATATATAATATGAAATCAGTCTTCCAAGGATATAAATTTACATGCCGAATAATTAATTTTTACTAACATTTATTTTATAAAACTGGCTTTCAAACCTTTAATCACGGCAGATGTGAATCCGGCATGTTCCATCTCGTTCAAACCCTTTATGGTAATACCTCCGGGCGTAGTCACCTTGTCTATTTCCTCTTCGGGATGCGTACCGTTTGCCTCGAGCAACTCGATAGCTCCGCGCAAAGTCTGGATGACAATATCTTTCGATTTGGATGCCGAAAAGGCCATTTCCACTCCCCCTTCGGATGCCGCGCGGATATAGCGGAAAGCATAGGCTATTCCACACGAAGCCAACGACATGGCTGCCACCATTTGCTTCTCTTCTATCAGTTCTACTTTTCCCACTTCGGCAAAAATGTCCATCACCAATTGGGTTTGTTCGGGCGTCGCGTTTGCTGCACTGACAAATGTCATGCTTTGTTTGACTGCAACAGCAGTGTTAGGCATCACACGGAAGACAGGCTTATCGTCGGATGTCCATTCCGATAGCTGGGCGAGGGTGATTCCAGCAGCCACCGAAATCAGCAGTTGCTTCGGATTATTCAGAAACGGACTGTAATCTCCTACAAAATCTGCTATCAACCAAGGCTTTATCGCCAACACAACAATATCCGCCTGACTGATAGAAATATAATCATTTGCAACTGCATTTATGCCTTTGCAAGCATGTTTCAATTCATCGGCTTTCTCCTGACGGCGGTTGATAACCGTTATATCTTCGGGTGCAAATAAGTTTCCACTCGCCAGCCCTAAAGCAATAGCGCCTCCCATATTGCCGCCACCTACAATTGCTATCTTCATATTTCTTCTTTTTGTAATAAAATGCCTTAATCAAAAGCAAATATACAACAATCTGCCGTTTAAAGCGAATCAATGCTGACTTTTATATCCCCTCTCAAAAGTGACAAAAGTGTTACTTTTTTGTCACCTTGCTGTTACTTTTGCTACCCTTATTTTGACCTCATTATGAATTGGTTAAGGTAAAACAGCAGAGAAAAAGTATATTCATCTCGAATATTTTTCATGTATATCTTTTTTCTTTGTCATGCCGAAGTCTATCTGAGGCATCTCGTCACACAATAAGGAGGAGACTTCTCACCTTCGTTCGAAGTGACAAAAAAATAACATACCTCTACTCATCTCGGGCATTTTCACAAAGTTACTTTTAATGTACCTTCCATGCTGAACGGAGCAAACCATTGTCCTATTCATAAAATAAGAGAATTGCCACGCCTTTTAAGGCGTGGGTAAAGTTCATTCCCCGAAACAATGACTTTAGTCAAAAAGATTTGGCTAAAGCCTTTCTCAAAGAGCCCATATCTATACCTCCACTTAAAAGTGGAGGCAATCAACTAAAATAGGACACATAGCAAAAAAGCAACATAGTTCTACTTATTTCTCGTAAACTTGTTTACTTGTAACTCGCAACTAAATTACTGATAAATTTCCAGCCACATAATTGCCCCGTATTAACAAAAAAAGCCCGAGAATAATCCCGGGACTTTTTACTTGTAAATTGCTGTTTGTATGTATGCTTGTAATTATGGTAATTCTTTAATTTTCACGTTTTTGAACCATACCTCATCGCCATGGTCTTGCAGTAGGATATTCCCTTCCGCCCAGTTGCCGAAGTTAGGCCAGTCGCGATATTTACTGTAAGCAACAAGGGCATTCCACATATCGTTGTTGCGCTCGTATTCAAGAATCTTCGTTCCGTTCAACCAATGCTCCACATGGTTGCCTTTCACCACAATAGTAGCCGTATTAAACAACCCTTTATTAAACGGCTTGTTGGCAGGGGCAGGTATGAGGTCGTAAAGCGAACCCAGTTTCCGGTTGCCTTTCACGCCCAATTTAGCATCGGGGTGCTTCTCATCGTCCAGAATCTGGAACTCGCAACCGATTGCCGAACCTTCGCCTTTGTTCAGGTCTGGATTCACAAAGTATTTGATACCACTGTTGGCGCCTTGTGTTATTCTGAAATCGACTTTAAGAATGAAATTCTTGTATTTGCGGGTAGTGACGATATCGCCGCCGTTGGTGGATTCGCCGCCATCGCTGCGCATCACTTTCAACAGCCCTTTATCAATTACCCAGCCTTTCTCCGGAAAAGATGCCAATCGTGCCCCTTTCCAGCCGTTGGTCGTTTGTCCGTCCCACAGAAGTTTCCAGCCATCCTGCGCCTCTTTAGGAGAAAGCGTATTGGTGATAGCATTTACTTCGGGTGCTGTCGACGAGCGTTTATATTTTTCCACATCGGTCGTACAGATACGGATATCTTTCCAACTTATTGTTTTGCCTTCTTCTTTTTTGTTCCCGATTGAATGTACTTGGAGGGCTATAAATCCCTCCGGCGTCATATCATCCCACACATTAGCACACGGAATATCGTTGACCCACGTGCAGATAGAATTGCCGATAGCCTCGATGCGTACTTTATTCCATCCCTGCTTATAGGCTTTTTGGGCGGCAGGATTGTAGTTCATCGGATAGAGCCATCCACGGCGCGCCTCGTCATAGATACCTCCTGTCCAAGCACGACCCGAAGGGTCTATCTCGAACTGGTAACCATGCACGCGGCCTTTGTCGTAGTCTTTTTTGCTCAGGCTGCGGAATTGAACACCCGAGTTGAGGCCGTCGTCTACTTTAAAATCGAACTCGAGGATGAAATCGCCATAATTCTTTGCCGTTGCAAGAAATGTATTGGGCGTACCCATTTTCGAAGTACCGACAATCGTACCGTCTACGATTTTATATTCGGCCGTTCCGTTCAGCTTTTTCCAGCCTTTCAGGTTCTTCCCGTTAAAGAGAGGCTCCCATTTTTCCTGCGCTACCAACGAAGCCGCAAAGAGAAAAAGTAGTACGAATAGTATATTTTTCTTCATGATATATTGGTTAAATTATAGTTTATAAAAATCTTCCCATCCTTTGCGTGGCGGAATACCCGACAACATAGCATTGGCAAAGGCATTATTCGTAATCTGCTTGGTGCGGCTGTCGAAATAGAATTTCGTATTCAGGCGTTGCGCCATCACTCCCAGCGAGAATACCTGACTCAATGGTCCATGTATCTCAAACGGAGAACGTGTTTTCTCCATTCCCATACAGGCCAGCAAGAAATTCTCATAATGGTTCGACGGGCTTTTCGGCACTTCCGGCAATTTCGAAGCCATATCGCGGGCTTTGCTCTCGGGTATGATAGACAGCGTGCTGCCATGCGAAGCCCCTTTGAATGTCAGCTCTTTGCTATAAATAATTTTGCCCGGATTGATAGTTGTTTTCTTGATTTCGCCTGCGCCCGAAGCCGGTATATTAGGATCGAGCGCCGACTCGCCATATCCGTCGGGGATAGGCGGAAGGTTGTCTACCCCATCGTACCAAGTAATATCGCAGGCAGGCATATTACCTCTCGGCCCGAACTTGAATTGTATAGTCGACGATGTAGGGAAGAAATAATCGTTGTGCCCCGTCAGTTTTATCGGATTCACTTCGTACGGTAAACCTAAGTCAAGGAATTCGTGCGCCGTGTCGAGGATATGCGCACCCCAGTCGCCCAGTGCCCCCATACCATAATCGTACCACGAACGCCATTCGCCGTTGTCATATTTGTTGTTATACTCGTGATATGGAACGGCACAATGCCAGTTCATCCAGTCCAATGTCTTCGGAATCGGCTGCGCTTCGGGGTATTTATAGATATTCGTGTCCCATCCATGCCAGCGGCGCGGATTGTTCATGTGAGCCACTACATGCGTCACATCTTTGATGATTCCCGCATCCTGCCATGCTTTGAACTGAAAATAGTTCGCTTCGGAGTGCCCTTGGTTGCCGACCTGTGTCACCACATTCGGATATTTACGGGCAGCCTGCATCATCAGTTCCGCTTCGAGGAAAGTGCGTGCCATCGGCTTTTCCACAAAGACATGTTTGCCGTAGGCCATCGCCATCATACAGATAGGGAAATGCGAATGGTCGGGCGTTGCAATAGCAACCGCCTCGAACTGATTGCCCATCTTATCGAACATCTCGCGAAAATCGTTGAATTGCTTGGCTTTCGGGTATTTAGCCATCACCTTTCGTGTATGCGGAGCGCCCATGTCTATATCGCAAAGCGCTACAACATTCACCATGCCGGTCTTTTCAAAATCACCCAGAATAATTTGCTCGCCGCGGTTACCGATACCGATGTATGCAATATCGACTTTGCGGTTTGCTCCCACTACCCGCTTATAACTTTCAGCTTTCAATGGGTTAATACTTCCGACAGCAAGTCCGGCCGATGCCAGTCCGGCTGTCTTCAAAAAATTCCTTCTTGTAACCATAATTCTCTATGAGGTATTATATATATGTTAGTTAAGTAGTTAAAATATATTTCGGCTATTATTTTATGACGAGACGCAAGCCCATAATAATACAGACTAACAAATAAAATTTATCAGGTCAAAGCTTCAGGTTGTGAATATGAACTATTCACTTTGGTTAATCGTTTGGCTAAACAAAGGAACTAATAATAGCCCTTTTCTCAAAATATCGGCGAATCATTAAAACATGTTGTTGAACATATTTATAATTTCCCTATCTTTAGAAACGATATGAAACTGACCTATATATACCACAGCGGCTTTGTATTAGAATTCGATGATTTTGCTATTATTATCGACTACTATAAAAGCATGGACAAGCGTACGGATGAGTATCTGGAACAACTTCTGGCAAGTGGAAAACTGCTGTACGTATTGGTTTCGCACTCGCACCACGACCATTTCAATCCCGATATCCTTCGATGGGAAACGCCAATGGAAGATATTATTTACATCTTCTCGAAAGACCTTTTAGACGAAGGGAAAAGCAAGGTAGGAGATGCCTTTTACTTGCAAAAGACAGAGACTTACGAAGACAGGTTCTTGAAGATAAAAGCATACGGCTCTACCGATTTGGGCATATCGTTTTACATCGAAGTTGAAGGCAAAAGATACTTCCATGCAGGCGACCTCAACAACTGGCACTGGAACGAGGAATCGACTGCCAAAGAGGTAGAAGAAGCCGAAGACTTTTATCATAACGAGTTAGCTGAAATAAGCAAGGAAGTAAAGCACTTGGATTTAGCGATATTTCCGATAGATGCCCGTCTCGGCAAAGATTTTATGAAAGGCGCCAGAGAATTTATAGAAGCCATACAAACCGATGTATTAGCGCCTATGCATTTCACTGCCTCCCCTGACAAAATAAAATTATTCGAGCCTATTGCCCATAAGCATCATTGTCAGTATATTTGCTGGAAATCCACAGGAGAAAGTATAATCATCTAAAAAACTATATATAACATGGAAGTAAAAGGCAGATTCGACCATTTCAATATCAATGTGACCAATCTCGAAAAAAGTATCGAATTCTACAACAAAGCCTTGGGGCTGAAAGAAGTCCGTCGCAAAGAAGCCTCCGACGGTTCGTTTATCCTTGTCTATCTGGGCGATGGCGTGTCGCCGTTCAGCCTCGAACTGACATGGCTGCGCGACCATGCCGGTACACCTTACGAGTTAGGCGAGAACGAAAGTCACCTGTGTATGCGTATGGAAGGCGACTATGATGCTATGCGCGCCTACCACAAAGAAATGGGCGTTGTGTGCTACGAAAACACGTCGATGGGGCTTTACTTCATCAACGACCCCGACGATTACTGGATTGAAGTGCTCCCGCTCAAATAAGATTTTTTAATAAATAAATCGCCGGTCGGCTAAAAATAGTCTGATTTAATTAAAGATATGATGCAATGAAATATTATCTTTGCAACATTGAACATTCAATTTAAAAGATGGATATTTTTCTTTCTGTTTTAATTACTTTTTTCTTTGTATTTCTCAACGGTTTCTTTGTGGCAGCAGAGTTTGCTATCGTCAAAGTCCGTTCTTCCCAGCTGGAAATCAAAATCCAGGAAGGTAACAAAAGAGCGATACTCTCCAAGCACATCACCCATCATCTCGATGCTTATCTTGCCGCAACGCAGTTCGGTATCACCATTTCATCCCTTGCATTAGGTTGGCTGGGAGAACCTGTCGTATCTAAATTGTTGCTGAGCCTGCTCGATTTGTTCAATCTCTCGGTAGACCCGTCTATCGTTCACAAAATAGCGCTGGTGACAGCATTCGTTGTTATCACCATCCTGCACATTGTATTAGGCGAGCTTGCCCCTAAATCGCTGGCCATCCAGCGGGCGGAGCAAACCACCCTCATCGTTTCGTATCCCCTGCACTGGTTCTACCTTGTCTGCAAGCCATTTATCTATGTCCTCAACGGAATAGCCAACTTAGTCATCAAAGCCGTGGGCTTGCATGTAGTGACCGAACAGGAATCATACAGCAGCGACGAATTGAAATACTTGGTCGACCAAGTAAAAGAAAGCGGAAATTCAGAAGAAACGGGAGGCCCCGACTATGAGTTGATACAAAATGCGTTCGATTTCTCCGACCGTACAGCTAAGCAGATTATGGTTCCGCGGACGCAAGTGGTAGCCATCGACGTGAACGACTATGACAACAGTTCGCTCGATTTCGTTATCGAAGAAGGATATTCCCGCATCCCGTGCTACGAGGATAATATAGACAATACCATCGGTGTAGTGCACCTGAAAGATATTCTGCGCAAAATGCGCGAAAACAAATCGGACGAGGATGTTATCAATATCCGTTCTATTGTCCGTCCCGTTACATTCATCCCCGAGACAAAACGTATCGGTGCGCTCCTCAAGGAGTTTCAGGTAAAACACCAGCAAATAGCGATGGTGATAAACGAATACGGAGGTGTCGAAGGCATCATCACGATGGAAGATATATTGGAAGAAATCGTCGGCGAAATACAAGACGAATACGATAACGAAACGCCTTTCGTGGAAAAAACGGGTGACAGCACTTATCAGGTGCTTGCCACTGCCGCGATGGACGACATCAACGACGATCTCCCCCATCCTATCGACAAAGAGGGACAATACGATACACTGGCCGGATATCTCATCGACAAATTCGGACGGATACCGACTACACGCGATAAATTAGTTTCGGAAGATTATGAATTTATCGTACTGAAAAAGAACAAAACAACCATTACATTAGTCCAAATGAAAGACTTACTTCCGAAAGAAGAGGAAGAAAGTGAATAAATTAGTAAGCAAACCCGCTTAATGGATTTCGAATTACAATATACCGACAACTATTCGCATGCACGTGCCGGACTGATTACGACAGACCACGGACAAATCGAAACGCCCATCTTCATGCCCGTAGGCACGCAAGGTGCGGTAAAAGCCGTGCATATGACCGAATTGGAACAAGACATACATGCCCAGATTATTCTGGGTAATACCTATCACCTGTATTTACGTCCCGGGCTTGAAGTGCTGCGTCTGGCAGGCGGGCTGCACAAATTTAACAGTTGGAGTAAGCCTATTTTAACAGATAGCGGAGGCTTTCAGGTATTTTCGTTAGCTGAAAACCGGAAGCTGACGGAAGGAGGCGCTATTTTCCGCTCACACATCGACGGCTCGAAGCACATGTTTACGCCCGAATCGGTGATGGACATAGAACGGACAATCGGTGCAGACATCATCATGGCTTTCGACGAATGTACGCCGGGTGATGCGGATTACGCTTATGCCAAGCAATCGCTCGAACTGACCGAACGTTGGCTTGACCGCTGCATCAAACGCTTCGACGAGACGGAATGCGAATATGGCTACCGGCAGGCGCTTTTCCCTATCGTACAGGGATGCGTCTACCCCGACCTGCGCAAACGGGCTGCCGAAAATGTAGCATCTAAAGGAGCGGACGGAAACGCCATCGGCGGATTGGCCGTAGGCGAACCGACCGAAAAGATGTACGAAATGATAGAGGTGGTGAACGAAATTTTGCCGAAAGACAAACCCCGCTACCTGATGGGGGTGGGCACTCCCGCCAACCTGCTCGAAGCCATCGAGCGCGGTGTGGATATGTTCGACTGCATCATGCCGACGCGCAACGGTCGCAACGGGCAGCTTTTCACCAAAAACGGCATAATGAATATGCGAAATGCTAAATGGTCTAAAGATTTCAGCCCGATTGAAGAAAATGGCGCGTCATTCGTTGATACTTTGTACACAAAAGCCTATCTTCGCCATCTGTTTATCACGAACGAGATACTGGCACTACAAATCGCCTCGATTCATAATCTGGCATTTTACCTGTGGTTAGTCGGCGAAGCTCGTCAGCATATTATAAACGGAGATTTTTCTTCGTGGAAAAAAATAATGGTGGAAAACGTATCGAGAAGGTTATAAAACAAACTGAATATGAAGCTAATATCTATTCTCGACCGATATATAATAAAGAAGTTTCTGGGGACATATATTTTCTCCATCATCCTTATTATATCCGTAGCTATCGTATTCGACATCAACGAACGTTTAGATAAGTTCATCGAAAAAGAAGCACCGCTGCGTGCTGTTGTTTTTGATTATTATCTCAACTTCATCCCTTACTTTTCCAACCTGTTCAGCGCATTGTTCGTCTTCATTTCGGTTATCTTCTTTACATCCAAATTAGCCGAAAACTCGGAGATTATAGCCATGCTGTCCAACGGCATGAGCTTCAAACGGCTGATGAAACCTTATATGATATCGGCTGCCGTGATAGCCGCCCTAACGTTTACACTCAGCAGCTTTATCATTCCTCCGGCCAATAAGACGCGCATCGACTTTATGAATACATATATCAGGGATAAAAGTACCACCCACGCCAACGGCACACAAATGCAGATAGGTGAAGGTACCATCTTTTATCTCGGACGGTTCAACAACAGGGACAAGACCGGCGCCGAATTAGCGCTCGATTATTTCGACGGAAAAGACCTGAAATCGCGTCTCACAGCGCGCAGGGTTCAATACAACGACAGCAATTCGTGGACATTAAATAATTATTCGATTCGTATCTTCGAGGGAAACAGGGAAAGAATCATTACAGGGACAACTATGGATACCCTGCTGAATGTAACGCCTTCGGATATTGTAGTCTCCGCAACCGATTTCGAGATAATGACCACGCCAGACCTCTACAACTACATCAAACGACAGCGGGCGAGAGGCATAGCAAGCGTCGGCGATGTCAGCATAACCTCCTTCGAAGTGGAGTTCCATAAACGGTTTGCCTCTATCCTTTCGGCATTTATCCTTACCATTATAGGCGCTTCGCTCTCGGCACGGAAAGTGAAAGGTGGGATGGGATTGAATATAGGAATAGGATTGGGATTGAGCGTGACTTACATCTTGTTTCAGACTATCAGTTCGTCGTTTGCCGTATCGGGTGCTATGCCTGTGATACTTGCCGTGTGGCTGCCCAATATCATCTACTCGTTCATCGCCGCTTATCTGTACACCAAAGCGCCGAATTAATCTACTGCCCGAAGTAGAAAGAGGAAGCCATATAATAATCGAGCGACCCTTCTTCCAGTTGAATAACAATCGTTTCTATTTCGGCATCCGCCCCTTCGGGATCATACTTTGTTTTCAGGCTGTTCCCAAATAATCCGGCAAAGGTGTTATAAACACCGGCACGAAGGTCTCCAAGTAATGATTTCACAATGGTATAAGAAGAAGTATTGCACTCGCGGTCGATAAGCTTAATCAGTATTTTCCCTTGATTCTTAGTCATTTTCATCAAATGCGGCTTGTATTCGTCCATCATATATTTCTGCACCTCCTCCAGATGCTTTTGCTTAGCTTTCTCATCCGGCAGTGTCTCCATATATTGATAGGTCTCGATAATCGAATTGGCTATCATACGGGCATAGGGATGCGTCTTGCGCACATCGCGAACCAGTTTGGTATATTCCAATCGCTCTTTCTGGCTCTTAAATTTGCGGGTAGAAAAAATATGCACGGGACGAAGTCCGAATAAAGGAATGGTATCAGAATCGACTATCACGAACAACTGCCTGCGCATAGGGACTTGCACGCTATCAGTCGCCGCTTCCTGTGCCAAGAGGGAGGAAGCAAACAAAAAGATGGTACATGCAATGAATAACAGTCGTTTCATACTTAGCCTACAATGAATTTAATACCTCGACGTTTGTGTACAGATTCTCGCCAAATATACAAGAATAATCGTTTTTGGTTGTATGTTTTCTCTTAAATTATCAAAAACCCGTGAGTTGAGAGAATAATTTCCGGCCGGAGAGATAGTATTCTTTTATCAGGTTGCGGGGGTAAATAGTGTTAATCGTCGCGCATGTTGTCAGCGACAAATTCTGCGAGCGGACGGCCGCATATTCCGCTTTCATCTTATTGAAGTCTTTCCGTGCCTTGCGGATAGCCTTTACCTGACCGAACTTACCCGACAAGACAAAACGAAGAGCCGCCAGCCAATCGTACAAATGGCGTTCGCGCAGGACTTTCTTAAACGATTCCTCCGGCAGATTTTTGTATAACATCAACAAGTTATTGCGGAAATTCAGGTAAGTTTTGCGGGGACTTTCCTCATCCAGCGTAGCGCCACCGATATGATAAACAACCGACTGTGGAAGGCAGCACAATCGCCTGTCACGCGCATTCAGCCGCCAACACAAGTCTATTTCCTCCATGTGGGCGAAGAAAGAAGCATCGAAGCCTCCCGCCTCAAAAAAATCCTTCGAACGAATAAGCATACATGCCCCCGACGTCCAGAAAACATCGTGTGCCGTATCGTATTGCCCTCTGTCCTCCTCTACCGTGCCGAAAATACGCCCACGGCAAAAAGGATAGCCCAAACGGTCGATAAACCCTCCGGCAGCACCTGCATATTCGAAAAGTGATTTATTGCGATAAGCCTTTATCTTCGGCTGAACGGCAACAACATCGGCATGCTTGTCCAAACATTCGATCAATGGCTCAATCCAGCCTTGTGTCACCTCCACATCCGAATTGAGCAGGAGGAAATAATCGGCTTTCACCTGTTCCAGAGCTTTGTTATAGCCACCGGCATATCCATAGTTTTCCGCCAGACGGATTACCCGAACCTGCGGATATTTCGTTTCGAGCAATTGAATGGAATTATCAGTCGAGTTATTGTCGGCAACAATCACATCGGCTACTTCCGACGGTGTATTGTCCAGCACCGACGGTAGAAAGCAGTCGAGCAACTGCTCGCCATTCCAGTTTAATATGACAATTGCCGTGCGTTTCATTTTTTATGTTGTTCAGCTAATTTTGCCGCTACCTTCTCGCGTGTCCACTTCCAGCGTTTATGTGTCCACAGCCAATAAGCAGGATTGCGCATAATCGTCTTTTCCATCTCGCGTATATAACGCTCCGTTATAGCATTTTCGGGTTCGGCCTGCGGATTATCGCTTATCAGGCGCACGGATGCTGTATAATAGCCCCGCTTCACCTTCTGCACATCTAAATAAGCAACTGCAAAGCCTGTTTTCTTGGCAATACGTTCCACTCCTGTATAAACAGGTGTATCCTGATTCATAAAGTTCGTCCAGTAATGGATATTATTGAGCGACGGCGTCTGGTCGGACATAAAGCCTATCATCGTCTGGATATTCTCCTTTTTGAGGCGGATAATCTCCCGCAAAGTATTATTCTTAGCGATACCGAACGAACCGAAACGGCTGCGCAACTTCAGGAATAAATCATCGAATGCCTTGTTTTTCAATGGGCGGTATATCTGCCCCAGTCGCATCTTTCCGTTTTCTTTGCAAAGGTTGATAGACGGCACCCATTCCCAGTTGCCATAGTGCCCCAGAAACATCAGGATAGAATTACCTGCCTGCGAGATACGTTCGACTTGCTCCATATTCTCGAAACGCATACGCTTTTGCATCTCTTTGTCGCTGATGTGGAATAGCTTTATCGTCTCGACGAAATAGTCGCAGAAGTGATGGTAAAAGTCTTTTTCTATCTTGCGCCGTTCCTCCTCCGATTTCTCGGGGAAAGCATTTTTCAGGTTCAGGCGTACTACTTTCAGGCGGTAGCCTATTGTCTTATAAACAAGCAGATACAAGACATCCGAAAGGATATACAACACACCCAACGGCAAAAGGGCATGCAGAAACATCCAGATGTAGAAGATATAGTAAACTACTTTATTCATAACTTCTCAACTTTTAGGGTTGAATCGGATTCGTTGAACTCGCCCAGACGAACATCCGTAATATTATTAACCAGCGCTTCGTCGTAAGGCATCCCCACTTTCACATAATTCTCCGTAAAGCCATACATCATTCCGTCGTGCTGTGTATGTTCGAACAGCACTTTGGCTGTTTTTCCTTGCTGCGCCTCGTAAAAAGCCCGCAACTTGCGGTCGGAGATATCCAGCAACGCCCGGCAACGGTTGTGCTTCGTTTTGGGATCAACTTCATGATCTATTTTGAGCGCCTGCGTATTCGGGCGTTCGGAATAGGTAAATACATGCAGTTGCGATAGGTCGAGGCTATCGGTGAACCGGCGGGCATCTTCGAAATACCCGTCCGTTTCGCCCCGTGTACCGACAATCACGTCTACCCCGATAAAGGCATGCGGCATCACACGCTTTATCGTCTCTATCTTATGACGAAACAAAGCCGTATCATATTTGCGGCGCATCAGCTTCAGAACATCATCCGAGCCCGACTGCAACGGGATATGGAAGTGCGGAGCAAAGCGTTTCGAGGCGGAAACAAATTCTATTATCTCATCTGTGAGCAGGTTCGGCTCGATGGAAGAGATGCGGAAGCGTTCGATACCTTCTACCTCGTCCAAGCGTTTCACCAAGTCGAAGAATGTTTCGCCGGTGGTCTTCCCAAAGTCTCCGATGTTGACACCCGTCAGCACAATTTCCTTGCCGCCTTTGGCTGCCACTTCTTTTGCCTGATCCACCAAGCTCTCGATTGTCCCGTTACGGCTTCGCCCACGGGCAAAAGGGATGGTGCAATAGGAGCAATAATAGTCGCAACCGTCCTGCACTTTCAGGAAGTAGCGCGTGCGGTCGTCTTCGGAACAGGATGGCACAAAGGTTTTTATATCTTTCGTCTGGGTCGTATAGATTACGCCCTTATCTTTTTTCTTCAGTTCGTCCAAATAGGCAATAACATCCAGCTTCTGCTCCGAACCCAAAACTAAGTCTACACCTTCGATGGCCGCTATATCTTCCGGCTTCAATTGAGCATAGCATCCGGTAACAATCACAAAAGCTCCGGGATGGTCTTTTATCAGCTTACGCACCGATTGACGGCATTTTTTATCTGCCAGTTCGGTCACCGAACAGGTATTGACCACACATATATCGGCCACTTCGCCTTTGCGCGCCTTGCGGACGCCCACTGCGGCCAATTGCTTGCCCAGTGCCGACGTTTCGGCAAAATTGAGCTTACAGCCCAATGTCAGATAGGCTGCACGCTTATTCTCGAATATAGAATTGTCTATCATTTAATCTCTCACAATATAGGCTACAAAGATACGATAAATACCAATACAATGCAGCCCCCGAAAACTTCGGAGGCTGTGTATCTATTTTATGAGCCAGTCTTAATTCTTCTTACAACGGACAGGCAACATTTCGAAAGGTTTCACACCCGCATCTCTACTTATCACTTGATATGGTGAGTCGATCACTCTGGCATTACCACCCCCGAAATCCCTTATTCCAGTCCAAAAATAAACAGTCCCTCCATAATTATAAGGAATTCCACTAAATGCCGAATAAAAACCTAACGGCAAAGCATTAAAGCCCCCTTGCTGCACACCTTTGCTTTTTCCTACGAACGAATGTGTAGAATATAATGTTTCGCATTGGCTCATCATGGCTTTGGCATGACCCGCAGCAGCCGAAGAGCCCCGGTCGTTCGACATACTGGTATTCCAGTTGGTATCCCATGCCGATGGGCTGAAAGGCAAATCGGCAGAAGTATATGAACTGTATTTTTCGGGATTATTATAGATTTCCTGTTCCAACCGGTTCCATTCCACATCACTCGGCAAATGCCATCCTGCAGGACAAATACCCTGATAGCCAACAGCAAGCTCGTTCGCTCCACCTTCATATTCTGCTGCAGCAAACATATTATCGACAATCTCTCCCGGACTGATTGTTTCGTCGTAATTCACAATATTCAAGGCCGCTCCCTGCGTATAGAAAAGCCCCATCGAACGCTGTAATTTGAAATAGGTATCATCCGTTCCGTCGGTTGCTCCTGTCGCGCCATCCGGCAATGGATTAGGAAGGGGATCAGGCACAGGATAGCAGTAACGCTTATAGAAAGAGCCTCCCGGTTCACCTGCCTTTCTCCATGTAGATAGCAACGGAGGAGTACCTCCCTGCGCATAGGTAGTAGCCCGCAGATTTTCGATCATCCAGTCTCCCGCCGAACCGAAGTTGGCATATTTATATTCTTCACCATCGCGCGGATCTGTGAAAACCTTGACACCACCGGAAGCTAACGGCTGCCATTGTCCTCCATCCCAAACATACAATCCGGACGCAATATCCGCACATATGGCTTCGGAAGGGCTTACGGCATTATATACGAGTAATCCGGTATGATCGCCCGTATATTCATTTGCTGCAACTCCTTCGATAGTCAGAGAGATATCCGCATCGGCTCTTTTGATCAGCTTGACACGAGGCATTCCTAAGCCTTTGGTAGATGTTCCGTCCGACTCAGTCTTCAGGTCGAGCAATGTTCCTATAGCCGGAGGTTGTTCCGATCCGATAGTTACTTGTGCGAATGAATTGGTTGAAATAAATGCTAAAACGATTAGCAAAGTAGTTTTGAACAGTGGTTTCATCATATAATATTGCTTGTTATTAGATATTTGCTTACAAACTGATTGTAACAACTTAGCAAAAATAAATCATTAATATATTGAGTTTGAATTTTTGAGACAAACAAGGCTATTTACATGACGAACATGCTTATTTCTGCGACGAAACAAGATTTTGGCCTATTTTTCAATAGCCTTTTGCTCTTAAATTCTAACCCGGATTAATTGTTAAGTTGAAAATGCCCTTTCGCTTGCTTACTTTTGCCTGCTCACAAAAATACAATGCATTTCACGAGCCTATGAATCAATTAAATTTTATTAAGATCATTTATCATCATAATACAAGCAACGAGACTACCCCTGATGTCAAGGGCAGTCTCTCATTTATGTCTATTAATCTCTTGGTTGTTATCAATTTAATTCTTCCAGCGGCTTTTTATTATCCGATTTTATGAGTTTGGTTCTCAATGTCAGATATTCCTGCTCCGAAAGTTCTTGTTGTTTTTTTACGTTTCCTTGCTTGTCGAGTTCCATATACATAAAGTCCGGCAATTCTTCGTTTCCTGCCAATTGAGGGTCGATCAGCGGAGTTCCCTCTACGATGTAAGATTCTTCGCCATAAAGCAGGAACCACCACGATTTAGAATATACAACGCCATCGACCAGGGCAACCGCTCCCGGGCATTTTTCGATAGTGTTATCTATAGCTGTTTTCATATTCGGAATACCGGTAGGGATGATAATAATGATATACTTCTTATCCTCGCCTTCTATTCTGTTTGTACCCTTATAGAAGGATCCGGCTCTCGACAAATCGAAGTTTTTTGTTGAAATAATCGTAAAGTCTACTATGCGATAGGTACAACTGCTTAATAACAGGACAGAGAGGGCTACAATAGCCATGTAACATAATTTTTTCATAGAATATTCATTTAGGTTGTTAATCAAATAAAGCTCTCAAGATTAATAGAAAAGCAAATATAAATATAAAAACAATCCCTCCCTTAAAATATTTAAGGGAGGGACTAATATTTTTATGGAGAAGATTATTTTCCTTGCTCCAACTTCAACGTGATAGTAGGCTGATCGCATACTTCAGTAGGCCCGAAGTACTGGATAGGTCCCGGATATACATATTCCGTTCCTACCGCCCATTTGTCGCGGTTAGCTGCGAAATATTTGAATGGCGCGCCGTCCAATTCCACAAGTGCTTTACGGATAACCGGCTTCATTTCGCCATGACGGCGTTCCATGTTCATCATCATGGTGATAGGAATACCACCTGCAACCCACTCGGCAGCAGGAGCTGTCGTATTGCGAACAGATGACATATATCCTGTCTTGCCTGCACCGATAAGAACAGATGCTGTATAACCCAATGAGTAGCAATAGTCGGCATCGTAGTTCGAAGGGGCAGCACAACGTCCTTCGTATCCGAAGAAGTGTACCTGCGAAGCAAATTTACCGTTATATTGTCCTGCTTTCTTCATTTCGGCAAGCTTATTTCCTACCATTTCGGCCAATAATTTTTCAGTTTCGATAAGCGATACCTGTACGTTTCCGTGTGGGTCGCGGTCGAGTGTCAGCTGGCGGGCAACACCTTCCGGAAGGCTGGCAAATACAGCTGCATTTTCGGCAGAAAGGTTTTTCTTGATGTATGCCAATTGCTCTGCTTTAGGTACTGCATTAAATTCTTCCTGATGATGCGCCAGATAGTCGTTCAATTCGGCAATCAACGCTTTCATGGCAGGGATAAATTCGATCAATCCTTCAGGGATAAGCACTGTACCGAAGTTGTTTCCGTTTGCAGCACGTTTAGCAACTGCGTTAGCGATATCTGTTACAATGTCATCCAACGAAAGTTTTTTCGCTTCTACCTCTTCCGAGATAAGGCAGATGTTTGGTTGTACCTGCAAAGCACATTCCAAAGCAATATGCGATGCCGAACGTCCCATCAATTTGATGAAGTGCCAGTATTTACGTGCCGAGTTACAGTCGCGTTCGATATTTCCGATAACTTCGGAATATACTTTACATGCTGTATCGAATCCGAACGAAGTTTCAATCATTTCGTTCTTCAAGTCACCATCGATTGTTTTAGGACAACCAATCACCTGAACACCGGCATTGATAGCTGCATAATATTCAGCTAACACACAGGCATTTGTATTGGAGTCGTCGCCACCGATAATAACCAAGGCTTTGATATCTAATTTTTTAAGGATTTCGAGACCTTTATCAAATTGTTCTTTTGTTTCGAGTTTTGTACGTCCCGAACCGATCATATCGAAACCACCTGTATTGCGGTACTCGTCGATGATGTCGGCTGTGAGTTCCTGATATTTGTGGTCAACCAATCCGCCCGGTCCCATAAGGAATCCGTAAACTTTACTTCCTGCATTCAGGTTTTTGATACCGTCGAAAATTCCGGCAATCACATTATGTCCGCCCGGTGCTTGTCCGCCCGAAAGGATAACACCTACATTGATAGCAGGGAGGTTCACTTTTTCAGACGATTCTACAAATCTGAGTGTAGGCATTCCGTATGTGTTAGGGAATAGCTTTTTCACTTCGTCCTGATTGGCTACCGATTGTGTAGGAGCACCCTCTTCGATTTTTACATTGCCGTACAATGCTTTCGGCATTTTAGGTTTGTAAGCCGCACGGGCTACTTGTAATGCACTTTTTGTCATGTTGGTTCAATTAATTTTATTTATATAATATTTAGTGAATTCATTATCAACTGCCCTGATGTATTTCATAAACAGGCATATCGCCCTCATATCCCAAGAATCCCAAGCCTTCGAAAAAGACATGGTCATGCCCTTTGAGGTTCTTAGATGTTTTCTCGTTTATTTTAAACAATATCTCTCGTGCCGTAAAATTTTCGCCATTATCGGCTTTCAGTATAAACGATTCTTTTGTAAGAAACGACTTATAGAAATACTGAATCTTCACTTTAGGGGCATCTATTACCACTTTCGAGAGATCAATATTGAGATCCGTGTCGGCCTCCATACTTGCAAAAATCGTATTGGCCTGCTCCATCGTCAAAGTATCCATATCCAGATACCAAGGATATTCGCTCATGATAGTATTGGTATCCTCGCTCGGTTCGTAAGCCCTGCTTCCAAACCTACAGCCGGAGAATAATATGAAAATGAAAAATAAGAATATATATTTTTTCATAAGCGCAACAAATTTCGCTATTTTTCTTGAAATATGAAAACCTTTTCGATAGCATTTTAGAAGCAGAAGAGTGAGATTTGTTAATAAAATATTATATCATATATCTACTGATAATAATAAATATGTACCTTTGCCAAATCATACGACTAAAAGCATAAACTATGAACAAAAAACTATCATTTCTGATTGCAATAATCATACCTTTTTTACCGTCCTGCATAAAAGATGAACCATTGAACAGAGAAGCCGATATTTTAAGTATCGGATTAGGTGAAGATCCTTTGATCGCATCATCGATAACAGAGAATAGAATACAGTTGGTTGTTTCGAATGATGAAGTGGACTACAAAAAAATAGCGCCTGTCTTTGATCTTACATCGGGAGCGACTATCACACCGCCATCTGGCGACACACTCGATTTCACGCATGATCAAACGTATACCGTACTATCCGAAGACGGAAAATACAGCAAACAATATACTGTAAGTGTTACTCCTCAACTCAGTACAAAATACGATTTCGAAGACTGGTACATGGCCGGTGCACTCTGGAAATATCCTGCGTTGGATGATATTATGTGGGATTCTGCCAACAAAGGCATCATGACTGCCAAATTCGGGAGGGTATCGAGATATCCTACACGCGACACAACCGATGCCTATACCGGAAATAAGGCTGCATTGCTCGAAACTTTACAGGGAGGAACTTTTATGGTTGTCGGATATGTGCCTATTTTCTCCGGCTCTTTATTCCGTGGTAAGTTCGGTACTGTCGATTGGAACAATCTTCCTTCGACAGCCAAGTTCGGGCAAATACATCCGAAAGAAAACGGTAAACCCGTGAAATTCACTGGATATTACAAATACATCCCCGGCGAAACCGTTATCGACAAAAACGGCGTAGTAACAGGCGCTGTAGACCAATGTTCGATTTATTCGGTGCTTTACCATATCACCAAAGGCTCGTCCGAAACATTGGACGGAACGAATATCTTCACGGCAAGTAATGTAGTTGCCGTTGCCAAATTACAAGACGGCAGCGAGAAAAGCGAATTTACACAATTCGAATTACCATTTGTCTATAAAGAGGGTGCTGTGATAGACTACGATACCTACGATTATAAATTGGCTGTCGTATTTGCGTCGAGCCGCGAAGGAGACTATTACAGAGGCGCCATCGGCAGCAAACTGACAATAGACGACGTAGAAATAGTATGCGAAAGCTTTAAAGAATAAAGAAACAAGATGAAAATAAAATACCACATTGCAATACTTTTCCTGTTATTAGCTGTTGTGCCGAAAGTAAGCGCCCAGTTTGATCTGGGAAAAAACCTGAATGTTGATCTCGTTTTAGGTGTTAATATTGGTGCTACTGCTCCCGTACCTTTGCCGGAGGAAGTGAGGAAAATCGATAGCTACAACCCCAAGTTCAATCCTCAGATAGGAGTGATGACAACTTACAACATCAACGAGAAATGGGGTATCGGTATCGGTGCTACTATCGATTGGAAAGGGATGCGCGTAAAAGACGAGGTTAAATATATGTATACTACGGTAGAAGTGGAAGAAGGCAGCGATAATAAGCTGACCGGATATTTTGTCGGTAAGAATATGACAAATGTGGATATGACACATCTGACAATCCCGATTTACGGAACATATACCTTCAACGACAAATGGTCTGTAAAACTGGGAATATATGCCGCCAAGGTACTATCTAATACATTCGACGGAAACGTGACCGACGGATATATCAGGCTCGGTACTCCGACTGGTGAGAAGCAAGAAATAGACAAGGCTTATTTTGACTTCAGCGAAAATTCGCGCGACTATGATTTCGGCGTGTTCGGTGGAGGAAAGTTCTCCCTGACAGACCGGATTGGCTGCTATGCCAACCTCACATGGGGGCTTCTGCCATATTTCTACAAGAACGAGAATCCTATCAAATTCAAGATGAATAACATCTACGGAACAGTAGGATTATCTTACCAGCTGA
This sequence comes from Dysgonomonas sp. 25, assembly GCF_010501075.1. Lineage (GTDB taxonomy): Bacteria > Bacteroidota > Bacteroidia > Bacteroidales > Dysgonomonadaceae > Dysgonomonas. The sequence continues at coordinate 133,062 of NZ_QVMN01000007.1, read as the reverse complement.
AATAAGCCCGTATCATATTATTTTCCGCGCTTTTGCAGCCAGCCGGGGTGCAAAGAATGTGACGGCGACAACTAATATCCAGAGATTCCCTGTTGTCGGGTCGTAGGCATCGAGTAATGCTGTAAAAGATTTATTCAATGCCAGTATGCCGAATCCAAATTCGAAAAGTATCGTCAGCAATAGCCAGATTATGCCTATCAGCCGGCAGGATGCTGCATTTCTCACGCCCACCCATTTTATAGTAAAATACGACAAAAGGAATATAAACAGAGATAGCAAAATACCACTTAGCGGAAGGGAATAGCTTTCGCCTATTATGGGCGAAAGAACCTGTTCGCGCATAATGCCGTTAACAATAGCCAACGGTATAATGCATACCCATATCAATAAGGATTTCAGAATCATACTCTTTGATTAAATTAGCCTGATTAGCAGGTATGCAAATATACAAAACTGTTTAGTAGATAAGCATAAGTAATTTATCTATCTTTGCAATTCAATTATATAGCGAAAAACAAATACATGATATATCCCGATAACTTCGAATCGAAAATAGGATTCGACAAAATACGACAACTCACTGCAGCTAAATGCCTTAGTTCGCTCGGAGAGGAGAAGGTAGAGGAAATGCTTTTCTCCCCCTCCTATCCCATTATCATCGAACAACTTAGCCAGACAGCCGAATTTATACGTATCATACAGGAAGAAGACGACTTCCCGTCCAACTATTTCATAGATGTGCGCCCCGCTTTGCGCTCCATACATGTGCAAGGGACATGGATAGACGAAACCGCCTTATTCGACTTACGGCGCTCGTTGCAAACAATACGCGATATTGTCGCCTTCCTGAAAAAGGAAGAGGATGAAAACTCACCTTATCCGCATTTGCAGGCGCTGGCAGGAGACATTGCCGTCTTTCCGCAACTGATACGGCAAATCGACCATATTCTCGACAAATTCGGACGGATAAAAGACAATGCCTCATCCGAACTAAACCGCATACGCCGCGAGATGCACAACACATCCAGTGGCATATCCAAAAGCCTGAATGCTATCTTACGTTCGGCGCAAAGTGAAGGGTTGGTCGAAAAAGACGTTACCCCCACCATGCGCGACGGACGGTTGGTTATACCCGTAGCCCCAGCTTTCAAACGGAAGATACGGGGAATCGTACACGACGAATCGGCCTCGGGAAAAACAGTCTTTATAGAGCCTGCCGAAGTGGTAGAAGCCAACAACCGCATACGCGAACTGGAAGGGGAAGAACGCCGCGAGATTGTGCGCATATTAGTCGCATTCACGGATGAACTGCGCCCGCTTGCTCCCGAAGTGGTGCAATCGTACGAGTTCCTTGCCGAGATAGATTTCATTCGCGCTAAAGCGCTATTCGCGTTGGACATAGGGGCTATAAAGCCAACGGTGGAGGATAAGCAAATCGTACGCTGGTATTACGCCAAGCACCCCCTACTCTACCTTTCGCACCGGAAGCAGCAGAAAGAAATCGTTCCGCTCGACATCGAACTGGAAGACAATAAGCGATTATTGATTATCTCCGGCCCGAATGCGGGAGGAAAGTCCGTCTGCCTGAAAACCGTAGGGCTGTTGCAATACATGCTACAATGCGGCATGCTGATACCCGTCGACGAACGCTCGATAGTCGGCATCTTCGACAAGCTGTTCCTCGACATCGGCGACGAGCAATCTATCGAAAATGATTTGAGTACCTACAGCTCGCACCTGACCAATATGAAGTTTTTTGTCCGCAATTGCGACCGGAAAACCATCTTGCTGATTGACGAATTCGGCGGAGGAACCGAACCCCAAATAGGCGGCGCTATTGCCGAATCGTTGCTTGTACGCTTCAACGAGAAAGGCGCTTTTGGTGTGATTACAACGCACTATCAGAATCTGAAACACTACGCCAACGAGCACGAAGGGGTTGTCAACGGGGCAATGCTCTACGACAGGCATCTGATGCAGCCGTTGTTTAAGCTGTCTATCGGTAATCCGGGTAGTTCTTTTGCTATCGAAATCGCCCGCAAAATCGGCTTGCCCGAAGACGTTATTGCCGATGCTTCGGAGATAGTCGGAAGCGACTATATCAATATGGATAAGTACCTGCAAGACATTGTCCGCGACAAACGCTATTGGGAGGAGAAACGCCAGAATATACGCAAAAAGGAGAAACGTCTGGAGGAGATAACAGCCACCTACGAAGACGACCTGCTCTCGGTAGAAAAGCAGCGCAAGGAAATAATCCGACAAGCTAAAGCCGAGGCCGAGCAATTGCTTTCGGAAGCCAATGCGAAGATCGAGAATACGATACGGACAATCAAGGAGACGCAGGCCGACAAGGAAAAAACACGCCACGCCCGTCAGGAGTTAAGCGATTTCCGTTCCGAACTGAACGACAAAGATGTTCAGCTACCGGGCAAGTTGGCCAATAAGATAAACAAGGTCAAAAAGCACTCGAAGAAAGAAAGCATCAAGGAACCAACCAAAAAGATTATCGAAATAGGCGACAATGTCCGCATCAAAGGGCAGACGTCTATCGGCGAAGTGATGGATATCCAGCGCACCAATGCCGTGGTTGCCTTCGGGATGATAAAGTCCACTGTCAAGCTCGACACATTGGAATACGTAAGCAAATCGCAGACGAAAAAAGAGATGAAAGCCGTGCCTGTTTCGGCATCGGTGAGCGACGACATGCGGGCGAAAAAGCTCAATTTCAAGCAGGACATCGACGTACGCGGTATGCGGGGCGAAGAGGCCTTGCAGGCTGTGATGTATTTTATCGACGACGCTATTCTGGTCGGTATGTCACGTGTCCGCATCCTTCACGGAACGGGTACAGGTGCTTTGCGCCAGATTATCCGCGACTACCTGAAAACCGTTCCTGCCGTCTCGCACTTTGCCGACGAGCATGTACAGTTCGGCGGGGCAGGCATCACCGTAGTAGACTTGTAAGGGATATACAGCAATTGATTCTGCCCCCTCCCAAGAAGCTATTGTATGTGTCACCCTGCTGTTACTTTCGTCACTTGCAATCAGCTTTATTATGAGCTAATTAGGATAAAAAAGTATACAAAAAGTATACTTGTTTTGTTGTATTTTTGTCAAGTTACTTTTTATTATTTAACCACGAAGGTCTCAAAGATGTTACACAAAGTTCACTAAGTTTTTGAAGAACGCTTTCCCCAAAAAAGTAACAAAGCTCTACTTATTTTAGCCGTTTTTATCGAGTTACTTTTCCTCGTAACTAACTATAGATAAACTTGCGAATATAAGTTAACGATTTATTTCAATTTTAGAAGATGTAGGTCGTAATAATAAACCTGACAGACATATTCCGGCTATTCAACCGACTATTCTTAAACGGCTTTGTTATTCCATAATCAAAAGTCAATGCAAACTGAGTATCCTTACACTCGATTCCGGCCAAAATATTGGCTCCTATTTCGATGTTATTAACATCCGGCTTATCCCCTCCCACCGAATAACTTTCTTCGTACCAATAGTCATAGTCCGGATCGTACACTTCGTAATAATGGGTATCCGAACTGCCTCCATATCCGGGGAAAAGATAAGCTAAATAAGGATCTCCTCCAACGACAAAACGCGTTGATCCCGACGAATTCAAAGCAACCTTTTTCCCGAAATACGATTTCAATTGCATAGACGGCATATTGAGAGCAGTAATATCATCATTTGACTTTCTCCCGACACCATTCAATTTAGCCCCTCCTTCTGTATATGCCAGATAATCTATCTGAATAAAATACTCTTTAGGTTTAATGTATTGAAACGAAAAACCTATTTCCCATAAGAATTTGGGCTTCGCCTTGAAATCACTTGAGATATAATAATCAACATTTGGCAATCCTTCGGATTTTGCCTTGTTCAGACCTGTCATCCAGGACATCCCGACACCTCCGCGAAACCCAAAATGCCATCCCTCTTCTTCTATTGCACTCTGCGAATATAAATTGCATGCGAAAATCACCAATACGGCAAGTGTTATAAATCTACTTTTCATGGCTTTGTCTTTTAATAGTTAATCGTTATTAATAAGACTTGAACGCTGCAAAAAGGTTTAAGCAATTATCATATATAATAAAATGCACCATACAAACCAACAAACGGCTGCCTTCAATCTAAGGCAGCCGTTCGCGTATATATTACTTTTCAAGCGCGATTTTATTCCAAATCCCGGATACAACGCACCTGATTGGTTACAGTCTCGTCGTTGTCATATTGATTCGAAACCTGCGCAAACCCTGTATTTTGGGCTGTAGAGAAGCGGACAATCAAACGGTACGAACTTCTTTCTTCGCTTACGGACGAACTCCAATAGTTTCCTCCCGGCGAGAAATGATACTTGTTGGTGACATTAGGGTCTTCCTTCAAAATGGCTTCGGCGATAGTATTCACCTCATCCATCGATGGCAAACGCCATGCTCCTGCCGGACTCATTTCGCTACAAGCCTTACTAGCTCTGTTATAGTTCATTATGCCGACATCGTAGCGCGCTACAACATAATCGCCAACAATAAACCCTTCCACATCATTCTGCGAGAGTTCCACTGTCTTCGTCAGAATACCGTTCGTAACCGTTACGGTAGCTGTCCGAGCTTTTCCGGCCGATTTAGTCGAAACAAAGAGAAGTTTATCATTATCCGGATCCATCCAGGCATTTTTAATCCACTTATTCTCTACACTGTTAGGATAAGCGACTTCTACTATCCTGATAGGCAAAGAGGAGTTGCTCGTAATATTGAATGGCAGCGTATCGACGCCTCCTTCAGGAATCAGGAGCGTGCCCGGCGTAATATCCAGCGTAGGCACTACTCCTTTGATGGTTACGGTATACTCGGCAAACAAATTGTCGGGGCTTGTAAATTTAATATGAGCAGTCTTATTCGCTCCTTTTTCAACTTTCGTCTGGAACTGGAAATTATAGCCTTCGGCATAATTGGCATCGCCCGATAAGAGAAGCGACTTTTTAGGCGAAGCTATCAAGCCGTCCGGGTCGATAACTTCGGCCACCCATCGTGCATTCGACTTAATATTGAACTGATATTCCTGTCCATCCATGATGTACTCGGCAGCCTCTTTTGTTAATATTTTGTGGTCGAGCTGCCGGAGTGTAATTCGCTTCTGTTTCTCTTCTCCTTGTTCATTCTTCAACGTGACGGTCAAGTCGAGCGCCTTTTCGAGAAACGGATTATTCTCTACTTCAATCACCTCAAAAGGTTTTGGGGTAATAACTTCCTGTGCAACACCTCCCGCCAACCTTACGGCTGGTATATAGCCCTGTATCTCCGGGAAGCCCGGCACAGGAGAGGTCGTTATCGCAGGTATACTACTTTCGGGAGCCCAGGCCAGATAAACCGTATAAGGGTTAATAACGTCCTTTGTACCCGAAGAAAAGATAATTTCCTCTTCGGAAGCCGATAACCAGAACTTATCCAGGTTGATCCATCTGTCTCCGTCCCAGACATGGGTAGCCGGATAAAGCCGCTTGCTCGCATCTTCTTCCGTGTTGTATACTACAAGCCCGACGCGGCTTTTGGGATCTTCTACCGAATCCACCACGGGAGACAGAGAGGTTAGACTTGTCAATTTAACTTTTTTTTGACCTTTCGGAGCTTGCGCATAGCCTGATACCGTAATTGCCGTTAAAATAACAACAATTACCTGTAATGTTTTAATACAGGTTTTCATAAAATGTACATTGTTTAGTTTTGCTTATTACTTATATAATACCAGAAAAAATATAGATTTCCTTATTTTCATTTTCACATATTTCGCCCTATCACTTTTATTGCTTGAAGAAGTAAAGATACGAACAGGCTTTCATATTAACAAATATTAAGGCAAAAAATATTAATTTACATTATGCCATAATAAAAAAGCCCGGATATCACATCCGGGCTTTAATGAGGTATCAGTGTCTTCGGAGCGGCACTTTGGTGAACCAGGTAGCTATCCGCCAGAGCCATTCCATCGGCCCGTAGTAGTGGCGGCTCATCCACCAATTGCTAAATACGACCTGTACGGCATAAATAGCCAACCCGACAAGCATACATTGCAGAAAACTGAGCTCTACAGCCCAATTCAGTCCAAAACCGTAGAACAACGGCACCCCAATAAATCCCTGCATCATATAATTGGTAACACTCATGCGTCCTACGGGAGCCATGCGATCCATTACTTTCCGCACGCGGGTTTTGTAATATAGCAAAGTAAGCCCGCTTACATACATCACCATCATACCCAGATTAGCGTATGCTTTAAAGAGAGTCCTTCCTGTCCGAAGAGCAAAGCCCTCAATGCCTAAATGAGGAAGTAACAATACAATAGCGTAGAAAAACACAAAAAGTGCAATGGCGTACGGTAATGCCTTCGTGCTGTATTTTATCATCTTCTCTTCGCTCTTATGTATACCGCTGCGCCCAATCAGCATGCCCATAATAAACAATCCTATCAATTGCGGATAGCGGGCACTATTGAATACCCACAACAGTTTGGCAAACTGTCCTTTCCATAAATTAAATTCCAGCACATCGGCGAAAGAGCCTTTCTGGAACAATTCGGCACATTCGACATAGAGCTGATCCATATAAACGACCAGACTTGTCGGTTCGCTCGGCCCATCAACGGAGAATGCTTTGACAAATATTATGATATCAGGTATCTGCAGGAATAATAAAATACACAAGCCTACCAATACCTTGGTGGGGACTTTGAACAATGGAATCAGAAACACGCCTAACAGGGCATACACGACAAAAAATTCGCCCATATAAACAAGACCGTTCAGATAACCCAATACTAAGAGAAGCGTTAACCGCCACAAAAAGCGCCACCTGAAATCGACGCCTTTATCTGCCTGCGAATCCATCTGCATAAAGAAACTTAGCCCGAACAGCAAGGAGAATATGGCATAGGCCTTACCGGCAAAGAGGAACGTTATTGTCTCGACGACAATGTTATCAACTTGCTGCCAGAAAGGAGAATCCAGTGTTGGTGTGTGCATCAAGTCGAAATGTTCCATACAGTGGAACATCAGGATGCCGAACAAGGCAAATCCACGGACAGCATCTATGGAGCTTATCCGTTTTTTAGGAGTAACTGATTGTGGCATAATAGTATTCAATGTATTTATTTGATAATATTTTTTTAACTGCACAAATATAGGAAAACAACCCTTTTTTATAGTATCAAAAATCGGTCATTTAGTCTATATATGTGGTAAACAAGTAGCGATTTGCGCCAACTGACCAGCAAGTATTATTTTAAGTACAAAAAGTTACATAAACTATTGTGGATATAAAGGATAATTATTTACTTTGTAATTCAAAGTAAATTAAGATGAATACAAAGTTAGATGATCTGAAACATATCCGTTCTATGATGGAACGGTCGTCAAAATTCCTTTCGCTAAGCGGTTTTTCCGGTGTTTCGGCAGGCCTTATAGCCCTTGCAGGCGCAGGAGCGGCACATTGCAGGATGAAAGGACATTATGCCATAACAAGCGATGTGGTGACCGATTTGTTTCTTTTGGCTGTGGCAGTCATTGCTTTGGCAGGGGGAGCAGGACTTTTCTTCTCTCTCAGGAAAGCCCGAAAGAGCGGCGCAAAATTCTGGATGCCTGTTACATGGCAGATAGTAAAGGATTTTGCAATACCGATGATTGTCGGCGGCATCTTCTGTCTGCTGCTTATGTATCAGGGGGCTACCCGCATGGTGGCCGCCAGCATGCTGATATTCTATGGCCTGGCGCTCATACAGGCGGGAGCACGCACCTACCGCGACATCAGAATATTGGGAGCTTGCGAAATTATCCTCGGGCTTTTAGCGGGATTCTTTGTATATAACGGCTTGCTTTTCTGGTCGATAGGCTTCGGGCTGATGCATATAATATACGGTATAGTCATGTATATCAAATACGATAAATCGGAGAAAAAGGCTTAACAAAATGGCAGATATTATTTCAGGTCTGAATAAGATTTTCGATAGCCGTGTCCGACTGGGGATTATGTCCATTCTGGCTGTCAACGATAGTGTCGATTTCAACACTATGAAGGATCTGCTGGACGTGACCGACGGCAACCTTGCCAGCCACTTAAAAGCTTTGGAGAAGGAGGAAGTGATAGAGGTAAAGAAACAATTTATCGGACGAAAACCGAATACATCGTACAGTATAACGCCTTTGGGACAAAAGCTTTTTAAAGAACATATCGACGCACTTGAAAAGTTGATTAATCCTCTTAGCTAATTTTTTTTATACATTCACTTTGAATTTCAAAGTTCTTTCAATAAAACAAATAACAACCATTTATATAATAACATTAAAAAAACAAAACATGATGAATTCAAACAACATTCTGATTAAAGGGCTGATTGTAGCATTAATGATAATAGTGATGCTGATACCGATACAATTGGTCAAAAACTTAATCGAGGAACGCGAAAACAATAAGGTGACGGTAGACGCCGAAGTAAACGAAAAATGGGGCGGAAGTCAACAGTTGACAGGTCCTATACTTGTCGTTCCCTACGAGCCTTCAATCAGGATTCAGGCCGGAAAAGAGCCGCCCAAAGGCGAACCTAAGCTCGAATATGCCTATTTTTTGCCGGACAATATGACTATAGACAGCGATTTGCAAACGGAAGAACGGGGACGCAGCCTGTTCAAAGCATTGGTCTATCAGGCCAAGATGAAGATAGCTGGTTCTTTTTCTTTCCCCGACAATGAAAAATTGCATATCAAAGATGAAAAAATGCACTGGGAGGAAGCATACTTAGTGATTGGTATTTCAGATTTGCAAGGAATCAAAAACCGAATCGAACTAAATGTCAACGGCGAATTATTAGCCGTACAGCCAGGTGTACCGAGAGGTGGAGTCACAGGTTCGGGGATAACCATACCTTTGTCCCTTGCTCAGAAAAAGAAGGACGAAAAAATCAATTTCAGCTTCGATTTATTGTTGAACGGGACAGAGGATTTGTCCTATTCCCTTGCCGCTAAAGAGATGCAGGTAAATATGCAATCGGATTGGTCGACAGTATCTTTTACCGGCAATACATTCCCGACAGAAAGGGATTTTACGAATGGCTTCACAGCGAAATGGGATTTATTCGATTATAACACCACAAATGTATTTGCGTGGACGGGAGAGAATAATTCGATGCTTTCCGATTCCAATTTCGGCGTCAGCCTGCGCATGCCTGTCAACCAGTACCAGATGAATATGCGGGCGGTAAAATATGCAATTATGTTTATTGCTCTGACGTTTGTCGCTTTCTTCCTGGTGGAGATATTGAGCCGCAGAAGGATACACCCGATGCAGTATGTATTGGTCAGCTTCGCCCTGATTATTTTCTATACCCTCCTACTCTCTTTGTCGGAACACATCGGATTCGAGCTTTCTTACCTGATATCAGCCATAGCCATCGTAGCCATGGTTTCGCTCTATTCGCTGACGATATTCAGCCGGAAGAAGCACGCAGCAATGATGGGCGGATGCTTAGCCATCCTTTATTCATTCCTGTATATTGTATTGCAATTAGAGAATCTGGCGTTGCTATTCGGTTCTGTCGGATTGTTCCTTGCACTGGCTATCGTGATGTATGCCTCACGCAAGATCGATTGGTATAAAATAGGGATAAGCGACGAGGATAGAGAAGATGAAGAGCCTAAAGCTCCTCAAAAACCGTCTCATATAATCATCCAGCAGCAAAGCCGGCCGCAAGAGACGCCCCCGCCTTATACACCTGATAATGAATAGACCGTTTTTAGTAGATTAATTAATTTGAGGGAAGTGGTGCGAGCGATCGTGCCGCTTCTTTTATTCTATCCGGCAGTAGCCCAAAGAATCAAGGCTACCAGACCGCCAAAAATAGCGAAAGAGAACATAAACCCGCCTATATAGGTCACCTTCCGCGATAGAGCAGGTTTCCGCTCTTTCATGTAATTGCCCGATATGTACCAGAGGATAATGCTGGAAGCAAATAGGGCAAGGCTTATATAGGAAAGTACCGAATATAGTTTCATCGCTAATATAATCTATATGGTTATAACAATGTATCAAAAACTTGGTTCATTTATTCGCCCGAAAGGGCTAAGAATACAGATTTCTACTATCTTTGGGAAGATATCCAATCAAAATAAAATAATTGCATAATATGAGAAATAAATTATATCTGTTTGTCCTTTTAGTTTCATTTTGCTTCATATCGTGTAAGACAATGATCAAATGCCCACCTTTCAACACTACCTATACGGAATGGATACCTTATCAGGAGGGGGATACTATCATTTTGGGGAATGATAGCGGATATAGAGAATATGTTATTCATTCTTATGTAGCCCACCATATGAATAATTATCCGGCCAATAGTAAATGCGGTGGATGCAATGACAGAATAAACCTGCTTGTCAAAGGGGGAAGTGATTCTTTAGATATCAGTTTTCGGTATTTTTCCAACGAAATTGGTGCTTCAGACATACATTTTTTCCTTTGCAACAAGTATCAATACAAAACTGAACAAACCGACAGTTTATTGCAATGTACTATCGCTACCCATTACAAGGATATGCCAAAAGATACGATTTCGAATATTACTATTAAAAAAGGAACAGGCATAACTGTTTTTAGCAGCAACCGTGAAATATGGAAGTTGATTGAGCATAGAAAAAGCTCAATCCCTCAGGCTATTAAAATTGAAAAGGAGGATTTTTGCCACTAAAACGTCAAGGTCTTTTTGTGGGGATTGAGAGGAAATTGTTAGCTTTATGGAACAAAAATAAATTATATGAAAAATGTAAAAGTAGTTATTTGCATTTTCTTGCTTATACCTTCAATTCTATCTGCACAAAAAATTATGGTAGAAGATATTATAAGTGTATCTAATGATATAGTAAGAAAAACTGTAGGAGATTCTTTATTTCAATATTTCGATATATCAGAAGGTTCTTATTATACTGATGTGAAGAATCATACAAGTAAATTCTTGAAGAAAAAAGCAATAAAAGGCGCAATTAATGAAATATGGGTTTTATATTCATTTAAATATTCTCATATTGATGGGATAAGGGGAGGTATGTGGGTAAAACTCAACTCTAAGTTAGAACTAACAGAAGCTCTTGATTATAAATTTATACCTGATTTCTTACTTGAAGGAAAATCTTCAAATTTTATTAGTCCTACATTAATATTAGACAAAGCAAAAAAAATATTGAATAAAAAAGGAATAAAAGTATTAGAGCCGGAGCTAAAATTTAACAATCATTTTAATGTATATGTATATACTATTACTAATATATTGACACAGTATAAGAATGAAATGGGAAAAGATACTGGAGAAACTGAATATTGTATAATTGATGCTGTAACAGGAAATATTTTAAGCCATGATTTTGGTTATTATGGTACAATTATAAGATAAAATCCCCAAACATTTCTGTCTGAAGATTCAATTCATGGAGCACAGCAGCAAAGGCTCGAACTCTGTTTGTGGGAGGATTGGGTGAAAATTGTTAGCTTTATGGAAAATATTAACTAATAACTATGCCAATAAATATTTACATTGACAATTTTGAACGTATTGATTATTTATGTGAAGATATTTGGGATTTACCAAATCAGATTGATTCATTAGAAAAATGGCTTCAAACAAAAGGAGTTATATTGCCAAAAGGTTCATATGTTGCTGATATTGGTTTCGATATAAGAAAAGATGCTACGGGAGGAGGAGCGGTATTAAGTTCTGAATCTATGAAAATAATGGGAGATATTGGAATGGACGTTTATTTCTCCGAATACCCCGAATCTTCTGAATAAAAATACCCCCCCCAAAACATTTCTGTCTGAGGATTCAATTCGTGGAGCACAGCACCAAAGGCTCGAACTCTTTTTGTGAGGATTGGGAGAAAATTGTTAGCTTTATAGAAAGTATATAATTATCATTCTATATGTCAAGAAGCATTCACATAACAATAAAGAATTTTAGAAGGTTAACAAAACAAGAATTGGAGGAACAGTATAAAGATAAAAACTCTGATTTGAATTTATGGGCTAAGAAGAAAGGCATAAAGAGAGCCAAAATAAGTAGCAGAAGAAAAAAATAAAATCCCCAAGCATTTCTGCCTGAGGATTCTAAATTCTGTGGAGCACAGCACCAAAGGCTCGAACTCTTTTTGTGAGGATTGGTAGAATATTGTTAGCTTTATAAATTTTTATAATTAGAAAAATAACTTTATAATGTCCATGACTTTTCTGTTATCTACAACAATTCCTTCGAAAGTAGACATGGGGTATAAAATATTAGGACAATACAAATCTACATATTTCTTTAATTTTTTCTTTTCAACATTAAACATTTGAGAGTAATTAAAAGCCTTCAATTTAGTATTCTTAAGTATTGGAATAAAAGCTTCTGCAGGAGTTCGATGTTTGTCAACTGCAGCCCAACCAATAAATGTTTGTAGATTTGGGACATATTCCAAAGTTGAAAAGTCCACCAGGTTTCTGTTTGAGCTACAAATTGTATGTAACCTTTCAAGCTTTACGATATCAGGAAATTCTGTTATACCCAACATGTTGATGTATAAATATTCTAAAGAAGGGAATGTATTTATAAAATCAATATTATTTAAATAAAATTTACCTCGTTTTATATTATGTAATCGTAAAATTTTTATTGATATATTTCCTTTAAGTTCCTCCCAAATATCACTTTTGCAGGCTAAGAATACAAGTTTTTTTATTTCTCTCATTCTTTCTAAGAAAGAGAAATCATCTATAAAAGAACCTGTAATAAACAGTGTTTCTATTAATTCGGGTTCAATTGGAAGTTCAATTTTTCTAAAAGTGTCTATATTAGATATTTTTATACTTTTTTTGTCCTTCAACATTTCTATCATAATGCTTTTTTTCTGTTTCAAAACAAAAATAAAAATCCCCAAACATTTCTGTCTGAGGATTCAATTTGTGGAGAATATCGGACTCGAACCGATCACCTCAACACTGCCAGCGTTGCGCTCTAGCCAGATGAGCTAATTCCCCAATCGGATACAAAGATAAAATATTTCCTCGAATTACATTCTCTTTTAGAATGTAAATTTAAGCGAAAAACGTACCCCACTCTTATTTATATCGGGATGATTGCGGTAGTTAATCCTACGGACATAATCAATCCGGATGAAACTCAAAATATTCTCCACCCCGACAGTATATTCCATATAAGGCTTATTATCAGCTTTAAAGGCTGCATTCGGGAATATCAGTAAATCGTGATTCTTGGTCGGATCATTTCTTTCGTCGAGATCTCCCCATGCCCCTCTAAGACCAAACACCTCTCTCAATTTGAGCCTGTTAATCAAAGGTATGCGATTGAAGATATATCCTCCCATCTGCCATTCCACATCCCACGTAATTTGCTTATCGTGAAGGAATTCAAGCGGTTCGACCAGATAAAAGTCTCCTTTTTGAAGCAAATACGAGCTATTGGCATTGGGCGACAACAAAAGCGGGAAAGGTACTTCGCCCCATACTTTTTCGGCTTGTATATTAGTGGTTATCTTACCGAACTGCGCTACCCACAGGCGTCCTTCGAACATCAGCGATGACTTGTAGTAATCGTATTGTCCACCCAGAACACCTTTCAGACCGTTAGTATGCGATAGAATCACAGAATAACCCGGCGAAGGTACATCGTAGCGGGTACGGTGATGCTGATAGAATTTCTCATTTGGAGCATACCGCAGCGACAATGTCGCCTCAGTGGTGCGGATACTATTCTCGGGAATGATGTTATTCAAATCATCCAACCGCTCAAATTTCAGCTTTCCGGCAGGGCGTTCGTCGAAAGTCTGCCCTTTCAGCGCGAAAGAGAAACCATTATAGAACTCCCGCTCCCATGATACAAGTGTTTGACGATTATAGGTAAATTTCTCGTTCTTTGTCGAACTTATCGAACCGAATATATTGTCGCGTTCGTTCTGCGTAAAACGCTGACCGAGACTATTCATATCATATTTGTAGCCCACAACCAGATTATTCTTGGGGAACTCATCTTTATTCTTTTTCTGCTCTTTGAACGACCACGTAGCCTCACCATAGTATTTAGGGCGTCCGTCCTTCGTTCCATAAGCGGCATATCCATACAGGAAAAGATGCTTATTGAAATTAGGTGTTGTACGGGCTGTGAGACGCAAACGGTTTCCTTCGACCGAATTGTAACTGTATGCCGTGAAAGCCGTTCCCAAATCGACTTTGTTCTTCTCCGGATCTTTGTTGGTGCGGATATATCCTCCGCTACCCATAAATTTCCCGAAATTGATAAAGAATTTCAAAAAGCCGATATTCGTAAGTTCATCCATCAACTCGTCCATACGGTAGTCTACGTGCTGATCCGCCGGACGGTTCTCGTCCCAGAACGTTTTGTCCTTATCGTTGAAATCCTCGACAAAAGTAATGGGAGCTTTTATGGAATAGATAGAATCCTGCGGCTCGTTATAGACAAAATCGCTGAATTCCCTGGTCTTATCGACATATATTTTTATCTGCTGATATAGCGAGAGGTCAATGGACATCTGCTGTTTCTCGGGAATCCATTTTCCATCCTCTGCCTTCTGAAAATCCTGCTGTACCACCATTTCGTCCACAAAGTTGATATTCGATTTGGTAGGTACCCGCAATGTCACTTTCTTCACTGCATACGTGCTGTCTGTGGTGACAAGCATATTCCCGATGAAGCCGATATCGCGCGTATTGAAGGGAACAAAGTCCAGACGCGTATATTTTTTATCGTCTACCGTCACCGTATCCGTAATATACCATTTGAAGAAGCTGACCGCACGATGCTCACTCAACGGGCTGACAAATTCCTGAAACAGCAAAGTAATGGAATTATCATACACATTTACATCCTTAAACACCTCATTAATAACAACATCCAACCCTTCCAGCTCCATTGCCTTATCGATACCAGCCTGATCGTATGCCTGAACGATACGCCTTTCGGTTTTCGGATCTTTCCGGTAATAGTAGTCGCTGATTGTTTCGCGCACCGAGAAAGGCAAAATCGGCTTGTTATCGATTTCCGACGTTACCATATAATTCGGCAGGAACTTAAACTTCTTGAACTGGGCTTTATCCGGCTTAAATTCGTTCAGTGCAAACAGAATACGCTCATATTCTTTACATTGATAATATTCTTCGGCCTGAAATCCGTTCTTCTTTTTATACTTGATTACATTTTGTATCAATTCGACAGCCGGATTGTTCTTCTTGGAATATTTTTCTTTAGTAGGACGGATAACTACCTCATTCAGTGTTTTATCCTCCGTTACGAGCAACACTTCCTTCGTAGTCGTTTTACCTGCCGGTATCGTAAACTTGGCACTCTTATACCCCAGAAAGGATACAATAACTTCCGTTTTATTCTGATTATTACTGATGCGGAAAGTTCCATCCTCGCCGGAGTAGTCCCCAATAGTCGTACCGGCAAACTTGATAGTCACATAGGGTAGTAATTCCTGCGTGACAGAGTCTTTGACAACTCCTTTGATAGTAGTTGTGTTTTGTGAAAAGGCGTTTGTTGTTATAAAAAGTAATAACAATAAAAGTGCACAGGTACTTTTCAGCAAACTGTTATATCCAATGCTTTTATTCATTATACATCACTTAGTCTAAAAAAGGAATTAGTGCGTTTACACGCGCACCAATCCCTATATTTCAAGCATCAAAAGTAACTATATTTTTTTACTTCGACGCTATATTCATCATTTTTTTCAATTCGTCAGGCTACGATAGCGAATACGTTTCGGCTCGACATTACCCATACGCATCTTCTTATTCTCCTCATACTCACTGTAACTACCCTCGAAGAAAAAGACTTCCGAATTCCCTTCGAAAGCAAGAATGTGCGTACAAATACGATCGAGAAACCAGCGGTCGTGCGAAATAACGACGGCACATCCGGCAAAGCCCTCCAAACCTTCCTCCAAGGCTCGCAATGTATTCACATCGATGTCATTGGTAGGTTCATCCAGCAGCAATACGTTCGCTTCCGATTTCAGTGTCAATGCCAGATGCAGACGGTTGCGCTCTCCACCCGAGAGCACGCCGCAGAGTTTTTCTTGATCGGCTCCGGTGAAATTGAAGCGGGACAAATAAGCTCTCGAGTTAATTTCCCGTCCTCCGACGCGAATGAAGTCACTACCCTCCGAAACAACCTGATAAACTGTTTTGTTCGGGTCGATAGCCGTATGTGATTGGTCTACATATCCTATCTTTACCGTCTCTCCCACTTCGAATGTTCCTTTATCGGCATTCTCAAGGCCTTGTATCAGGCGGAAAAGCGTCGTCTTACCCGCACCATTCGGCCCGATGATACCGACAATACCCGAAGGCGGCAACATAAATTCGAGGTTATCGAATAATAATTTATCACCGAAAGCTTTACTGACGCCATGCGCCTCAATCACCTTATTACCAAGGCGAGGGCCGTTCGGTATAAATATTTCGAGTTTCTCCTCCTTCTCTTTCTGGTCGGCATTCAGCAATTTCTCGTAATCGTTCAAACGGGCTTTACCCTTAGCATGGCGGGCTTTGGGAGCCATACGCACCCAATCCAGTTCGCGTTCGAGTGTTTTACGGCGTTTGCTGGCCTGCTTTTCTTCCTGCTCCATGCGCTTAGTCTTCTGTTCGAGCCATGAAGTGTAGTTTCCTTGCCAAGGAATACCCTCGCCACGGTCTAATTCGAGAATCCATCCCGCCACATGGTCGAGGAAGTAACGGTCGTGCGTGATACAGATAACCGTACCCTTATATTGCTGCAAATGCTGTTCCAGCCAGTCGATAGATTCCGCGTCGAGGTGGTTGGTAGGCTCATCCAGCAGCAATACGTCCGGCTCTTGCAATAGCAAGCGGCAAAGCGCCACGCGACGGGCTTCTCCCCCCGAGAGGTTTTCGGTCAACTGATCTTCCGGCGGACAACGCAAAGCATCCATTGCACGTTCGAGCTTGTTATCCAGATTCCACGCATCAGTAGCGTCTATCTTATCTTGCAATTCGGCCTGACGAGCCATGAGAGCATCCATTTTGTCGGGATCTTCATAATTCTCGGGCAGACCGAATTTCTCGTTTATTTCTTCATATTCTTTCAAAATGTCGATAATCGGCTGCACGCCTTCCTGCACGATCTCTTTTACCGTTTTGGTCGGATCGAGCTTCGGATCTTGTTCTAAGTAGCCAACGGAAAAAGTTTTATCCGAAACTACGTCTCCCTGATATTCCTTATCTATTCCGGCAATAATCTTCAGGAGCGAAGACTTACCCGAACCATTCAAACCGATAATACCGATTTTAGCCCCGTAGAAGAATGACAGGTAAATGTTTTTGAGCACTTGTTTTTGTGGTGGATAGGTTTTGCTCACACCTACCATCGAAAAAATGATTTTCTTGTCGTCTGCCATTTTTTGTTACAATAATTATTTATAGTTAGTTTCTGTTTTCCAATCCGTTTTCGAGGCGGGTTTCCCTGATGTAATCCGCTTTTTCGTCCATCTTTTCTTTTTGCTCGGCATAGCTCTCTTTTATCTTCGTCAGCTTCTCTGCCTGCACCTCTTCACTTTTCAGCAAAGGTTGCGGAGTCATCCCCATCGGATTGAAAGGGTTTTCCTCCTGATATTTCAGCATGCGATCGATAGTCGCTTTCAGCTGTTCCAGATCGCCATAAGCATAGCCGTTAATCTTTCGCCCGAGCATAGCCTGTATCGTTTCATACAGCTCTATCCGGTATATTCCGCCAATCAGATGCAGGCTGCCTATTCTATCCTCGGTGTAAACACCTGTTTTTACCAATATTTTTTTGCCCTGTGCTTCGGTCAGCGAACCTGCTTTGAGATGCTCCGAGCAACTCGACATGAATCGATAACGGTATTGTGCCACATAGTACCAGAAGACAGCTTCGTCTTGTTTCCCTTCTTCGAATAAGTGATTCGCATAGCAAAACAAAATAGCAGGATCAGACTTTTTCACATCGTTACCATTGATCGTAAATCCCGCTTCTTTCGCGTATTTGATAACTCCTTTATCTTCTTCACTCTGGCTCGAACACGACGCCAATGCAAAGATAGCAGTAAGCGCAATAATTAAATGTTTCATAATAATATTATTTAGGTGTTTGTAAAATTTGTATTCTTGTTATATTTCTTACCGCTGATAAAGGAAACGTTTGATACTCCGTTTCGGTGTTTTCTCGAACTCCTCTTTCTGCAAGCGGAAATTAGCTATCCGGCTGAAATCGGGGAGGCGTTTGTTAACCGATTTTATCTCGGAAGCAAATACCGAATGAATGTTCTTTTCTTTTGTATTCTGCTTTTCCAGATATTCCTTATCGGGATAAATCAGCGCTATCAATTTCCTGTTCTCCTCGATAATCAAAGCCTCGGCAACATAAGGCGAATTATTCAGCAGGTCTTCTATCTCCTCGGGATAGATGTTCTGCCCCGAAGGCCCGAGTATCACCGACTTGCACCGTCCTTTGATAAAGACGAAATTGTCCTTATCCATCGTTACCAAATCGCCCGTATGAAGCCATCCGTCTTCGGTCATAATAGCGTCGGTCTGTTCTTGGTTCTTGAAATATCCGAGCATTGTATTGTCTCCGCGGACGATGAGTTCTCCCTCTACATTCTCCGGATCGGGCGAATCCACTTTCGCCTCCATCCTATCCACTATCTGTCCGCATGATTCGGGCTTGAATTTCTCCCACGAAATAAATGTTATCAGCGGGCCACATTCGGTCATGCCATACCCCACGGTGTAAGGGAATCCTATCTCCGTCAGAAAGCGCCCTACTTCTTTGTTCAAGGCCGCGCCTCCGATTATGACCTGATTCAGATTGGTACCGAACAACGGCAGGAGCTTTTCTTTTATCTTCTTCAACACTCTTTTACGGGTAAAAGACATCGACAATAAGAATTTAGCCGGCTGCTTCTTCAATTCGGGGAATACCTTGCTTTGTACGATTTTTTCGATTATCAACGGAACCGATATAGCTACTATTGGGTTGTATTTGGCAAATGCCTCCAATATCACTTGCGGAGAAGGTATGCGCGGTAGAAAATGGACATGGCATCCCATCGAGAAGCCCATCAATATTTCCACCGTCAGCCCATACATGTGCGCCATCGGGAGCATCGATACAATGCTGTCTCCGGGTTTGATAAACGGCATGCGGTCGAAGGTGAGCTGTATATTCGACCAAAGGCTGCGCGATGGCAGCATAACTCCCTTCGGTGTACTGGTCGTGCCGGATGTATAGTTGAGTACAACCAAATCGTCGGCTTTCTCTTCGTGGAAGTAGACATCATCAGCTGTTAATCCCTGCGGATATTTCTCGTTCAGGATAGTCTTCCATTCCGAGCGGATTTGAATCAGTTCCGCCGAATTAGCTTTTTGGATGGAAAAGTCTTCCATCAAGAGGATTGTTTCGACGGCAGGCATCATCATCGGATCGACTTTCGTCCATACCTGTTCTGCCGCCACCAATATACGCGCTTCGCTATGATTGACTATATTTTGAATATTTTCGCCACTGAAATCGTGCAGGATAGAGGTAGGTATTGCACCGTAAGTCATTGTGGCAAAGAATGTAATTGCCCAATGTGAGGAGTTGCGTCCACAGATTGCCACCCGGTCGCCTTTTTGCAGATTCATCGCATCAAAGAGCATGTGCAACTTTACTATTTCGCGGGCTACATCTTTGTAATAATAGAAGGGTTCGTCATTATAATCAGAAAGTGCAGGCAAGTTCCAATTGTTACGAATACTGTTTCTCAGTAAAGGAATGAATCTTTTATCCTCCATAAATATAACGAGTTATGAATAGCTGCAAAGATAAATAAATTATTGAATATTTAGTTTAATTTAAGTAAGTGTACATATTAAAATATGTTATACGATTCCTTCATATCGGCACAAAAAAGCGGCAAGTAAGTGAGTTTACTTGCAAAATCGGGAAAAGTGGCGCAATAACTATTTGATGTGAAATACAGGCCTGACGTACGGTTTCGTCTCCCATTTACCATTCCATGGGTTAATCTCGCGGATTATCCCCGATTCGACACTGAAATTTTCATTGATTTTCAGCTCGATACCTCCACCATACATGTCCTGCGGATGCAATCCTCTCGGCCCAAAACTGTAATTGGTTCCGCGTAAGGATTTTTTGCCGTAAAGGTTGAATTTAACCCGCTCGTGAACTCTCAAACCGACCATTCCGTTGAAGCCGTAATCATTGAAATGATTGTTATAAAACTCATGGCGGGACGAATACATACCCGGAGCGACATAGAGCCAGTCGGTGACCTGATAGCCGAATTGCAGTTCCGTCCAGTAAACGGGGCGGAAGCCATAAGAGAAAACTCCCGGATCTTCGGGGAAATAATTGCCCATGAGGCTACCCGGGCTCGTGCCATCGCTTCTGCCTGTGCGGTATATCGAATAGTCTCCCGAGAGCGAGAGATTCATGCGGTCGTTGATCTGATAACCTATTTCGCCCGAAAGAACAGCTTCGGAATAGAGCGACGTATTCGCCCCGATGCGGTCTAAAGTTTGCTTGTTGATGGTAAGTCCGGCCGATGCCGTCCACTGGTCGTCGATGAGGCGGCTATAGTTGATGGTTGCCGTTTGCATCCGCCCGCTACCCATATAAGTCCGTTGCATCGAACCACCTGATATATGCCGGCTCCAGCCAATATTGACAGCCCCCGCGTGAGTATAATCGTTTGCCATCGGATGGCGCGTTTCACGGTCTTCCAATTGGGGACCCGCGTAATAGAATAAGGGTGGAAGTTCCAGTTCGATTGTATTGGTATCGTCCGTGAAACAGGTATTATACATAATCTCGCCTTTCGACAGCGATTGTCCTTCGTTGCCGATAGTGCCTTGCATCAGCGGCTTTTCGCCTGTACCTGTCACATGTATGCTATCTTTCGGGGTCTCTTCCTGTGCATAGAGGGAGAATGAGGACAGAGAAAGCAGCAGCAAGAATAAAATCCGTCTCATAAGGCGTAGATTTTTGTTTCTATTACAAATCTATAAAAATAAGCTAATAATGTACTAAAAGAAGTGTTATTTATGTGAAAGAGTTTATCAATGATTAGTTACGAGTTACTCCGCCCTTCGGGCAGTTACAAGTTACAAGAGAAAAAGTAACTCGAAAAAAAATGCCCGAAAGAAGTAGAGATGTGTTGCTTTTTACTGTCATGCCGAAACGTAGTGAGGCATCTCTTTCCGATAGCGTGAGGAAGAAAAAGTAACACTGAGTTTCACAGAGGAATCGCTGAGTGACACTGAGAAAAAGTAACTTGATAAAAAACACTGAAAAAAAGTAGAGATATGTTACTTTTTTGGGAAAGCGTTCTTAAAAAACTTTGTGTTCTTGGTGGTTAAGTAATAAAAAAGTAACTACAATAAAAAATGCACAGGGTATATATACTTTTTGTCTACCTTTTTTGTTTAACATGCTTACAGTGAGTATAATATGAAGTGTACAAAAGTAACACGAGGGTGACAAAAAAGCGACACATTTGTGGCTTTTTGGGGGATTTTTTAATCTTACTTTTTATTCTATCTTTGTGTGAAGCTAATATCGCAATCTATGAAACAAGTCATACTCATCACAGGAGCATCGTCGGGCATTGGAAAGGCTTGCGCCGAATACCTTGCAGCAAAGGGGTATTGCGTCTACGGAACAAGCCGGAAGGCATTGCAATCGGAGATTCCCCATTTCACGTTCCTGCAAATGGATGTGACTTCGCCTGCCTCTATCGATGCGGGTATTCAGCATATTATAGCGGAGCAAGGCAAGATAGACGCAGTGATAAACAATGCGGGCATGGGTATTCTGGGGGCTTTGGAATTGGCCACCGAAGCCGAAATCCGCCAACAGATGGAAACAAATTTTCATGGCGTGGTGAATGTTTGTTCGGCTGTTCTCCCTTATATGCGCCGTCAGCGTTCGGGTAAGATAATCAATATCAGCTCGGTAGGTGGAGTGATGGGATTACCGTTTCAAGGGTTCTACTCGGCATCCAAATTCGCTGTCGAAGGGTATAGCGAGGCGCTTTCGCTCGAACTTCACCGCTTCGGGGTAAAGGTAACACTCATCGAGCCGGGCGACTTCAATACAGGCTTCACGGCGAACAGGATAATATCGGAAGCGACGTTGAACGAAGCCGATTATGCCGAAACGGCCAAAAGGGCATTGGAAATCATCGTAAAGGAGGAAACTAACGGAAGCTCTCCTACCCGGCTGGCTAAGGTGATAGAAAAAGTTATCCGGCGCAAAAATCCGCCGTTCCGTGTGCCGGTGGGAAAATTCGAACAGGTATTGTCTATCTACGTCAAACGATACCTGCCCGCCAAATGGTATGCTGCCATCCTGCGCAGCTATTACAAAGTCAATTGAGCTTCAGCCTTTTTCTTGGCTAAGAATTCTTTGATGCCACCGATATGTTCGGTAACGCGCTTATCGCCAACCTCATAGACTTTAGTCACCAAGCCGTCTAAGAAGTCGCGGTCGTGCGAAACAAGGATAACCGTTCCGTCATAGTCAAGGATAGCCTGCTTCAATATCTCTTTGGTGCGGAGATCGAGGTGGTTGGTCGGCTCATCCAGAATAAGGAAGTTCACGGGTTCGAGCAGTAACTTAATCATTGCCAGACGTGTACGCTCTCCTCCCGATAGTACGCGCACCTTCTTCTCCGAATCGTCGCGGTTGAACATGAAAGCACCTAATATATTGCGTATCTGGGTACGGATATCGCCTTCGGCAACGCGGTCAATCGTCTCGAATACGGTCAAATCCTCATCCAGCAATTGTGCCTGATTCTGAGCAAAATAGCCTATCTGCACATTGTGCCCGAGCATGATATTTCCCTCGTAAGGGGTTTCGCCCATTACGCATTTGACAAAGGTGGATTTACCTTCCCCGTTTCGTCCTGCCAAAGCGACTTTCTCGCCGCGGGAAATCATCAGGTTGGCATTTTCGAATATCAACTGGTCATCATATCGTTTGGTCACACTCTCCACCGTCAGCGGATAGCTTCCCGGGCGAACGCCCTGCTGAAAACGGATACGGATATGCGACTTGTCTTCTTCGTCTATCTCTACACGCTCCATCTTCTCCAACTGGCGCACACGGCTCTGCACCAATACAGCCTTAGCTGCCTGTGCACGGAAGCGTTCGATAAACTCTTCCATCTCCTGTATCTGCTTCTGTTGAGCCTCCCAAGCATGTATCTGCTGCTGGCGGCGCTCCTGACGGAGTTCGAGGTATTTGGTATAATTGACCTTGTAATCGTAGATACGGCCAAGTGTTAATTCGATGGTACGGGTAGTGACTGCATCGATAAAAGCACGGTCGTGCGAGATGAGTACAACCGCTTTCGCCTGCGTCTTGATGAAATCCTCGAGCCAACCGATAGACTCGATGTCGAGGTGGTTAGTCGGCTCATCCAAGAGCAACACATCAGGGTTTTGCAACAACAGTTTAGCCAGTTCGATACGCATGCGCCACCCTCCGCTGAATTCATTGGTAGGGCGATCGAGGTCGCCGCGCTTGAAGCCTAATCCGAGCAATGCTTTTTCGACTTCCCCGTCGAAGTTGACATTCTCGATAGCAGCCAGCCGTTCGTGCGCCTGCGCAAAGTCATCGATCAGTTTGGCATAGTCGTCCGATTCGTAATCGGTGCGGGTTTCGATTTGCTTGTTCATCTCCTCGATGCGCTCCTGCAACTTGAAGATATGATTGAATGCCTGCGAGGCTTCTTCGCGAACGGTGCGTTCGTCCGCCACTTTCATTATCTGGGGCAGATAGCCGATTATCGTTCCGTCGGGACAGGAAATCGTCCCTTTATAATGCGTATTGACACCCGCCAGAATCTTGAGCATGGTCGATTTACCTGCCCCGTTCTTGCCGACGAGTGCAATTTTGTCTTTATCGTTGATGATATAACTGATATTATCGAACAGGATGCGGTCACCCAGTTCTACTTTCAAGCTGTCTACTATTAACATCTTAATCCTTTTGTTTAAACGAAGCGCAAAGGTAATGCAATTCCTCCAATGCGCAAAACAGGAAAGATGTATTAGTCTGCCCGCACGATGCTAAAAGTGACCGGCGTCAGTGGACGGTCTTGTCCAGCGGTTTGAACAGCCTCTATCTTGGCCACCACATCCATGCCTTCGACTACCTCGCCGAATACGGTATATTCGCCATCCAGATGAGGTGTTCCGCCCAACGATGTGTAAGCTTCTTTCTGCTCGTCCGAGTAGAGGGATTCGGCTTTGCGCGATTCTGCCTCGGTCTCCATCTGTTGGATAAGTTTCTCCTGCAAGGCTGCCATGCCTTCCTTGTCTCCTTCGCGGTAAAGGGTTTTGATAGCTTCGGTATTCTCTTTCCGCAAGCGGTTGAATATTTGTTGTTTGAGCTGTTCGTAGCGCTGTTTTTCGATGTCAGCTATCTGGCTCGGTACAAACTTTTTACCTGTAACGATATAGAACTGGCATCCGTCCGACTTTTTCTCGGGGTTTACATTATCTCCCATACGGGCAGCAGCCAGCACGCCACGCTTATGATAGTGTTGCGGGAAACAAAACTCTGCCGGAATAAGCGGTGGTTCTTCTTCGCCGGTCTTGGTTTGGGCTTCGCCGCCCTGAATCATAAAGTCTTCGATTACCCGGTGGAAAATACGGTCTTTGAAAAAGCCTTCGTCTACGAGTTTCAGATACTGGTCGCGATGAAGCGGTGTTTCATCGTACAACTTGACTTTAATGTCGCCCATAGACGTCTTTATCAGCAGATAATTGTTTTTCTCTTGTGAACACATACAGTTGAATGAACAGATTAATATTAGTAAAAGTAGGACATAAATATGTTTCATCTCATTTCTTTTTTGCCAAAGATAGGAAAATATAAGACAAAAGAAAAGAGATTGCACCGGAGTACAACCTCTTTCACGATTAAATAACTATATAATTTAGCTTAACTTGCGTGCTCCGTCTTTGATAACGACATCGTACACTTTAGGCTTAATTTTGAATTTAGCTTCGTAAGCTTCTGTCGCACGTTTCACAAAGCCGTCGTGCAATTCGTTCTTCACCAAGTTGATAGTACAACCGCCGAAGCCTCCACCCATCATACGCGAACCTGTTACGCCACACTCGCGCGCAATGTTATTGAGGAAGTCGAGTTCTTCGCAGCTAACTTCGTATTTGCGGCTAAGCCCGATATGCGTTTCGTACATTTTCTTTCCTACTGTTTCGTAGTCGCCTGCCTTCAACGCATCGCAAGCCTCTGTCATGCGGGCAATCTCTTCGATTACGAACTCGGCGCGCATATAGTCTTCGGCGCTTACCTCGTTGGCTACTTCTTTCAGCATTTCTATGGTAGCATCGCGAAGCAATTCTACTTCAGGATGGTATTTGCGGATATACGACGCTGCATTCTCGCACGATTCGCGACGGCGGTTATATGCCGAAGACGCCAGTTCGTGGGCTACACAGGTATTCAACAACACCAAGCGATAGCCTTGCGGGTTGAACGGCACATATTCGTATTCGAGCGAACGGCAATCGAGGCGGATTAAAGAGCCTTCTTTACCGAAGCATGAAGCAAACTGATCCATGATACCGCATTTCACTCCTACATAGTTGTGCTCGGTAGCCTGACCGATTTTAGCCAGCTCGAAGCGGTCGAATCCTAAGTTGTACATATCGTTGATAGCGAAACCGAAACAGCTTTCTAGGGCTGCCGACGAAGACATACCTGCCCCGAGAGGCACATCGCCTGCAAAAACGGTATCGAAACCTTGTACTTTGGCTCCGCGCTTAATCATTTCGGTGCAAACACCAAAGATGTATTTTGCCCATCCTTTGATTGGAATATCGTCCAGACCGAATTCGTCCATTTCGGACAGGTCCATTGCATAAGCACGGATGCGGTCGGGCGTCCCGTTAGGCTTGATAACACAATACATCGCTTTGTCTATCGCTCCCGGAAGAACGAATCCGCCATTGTAATCGGTATGCTCGCCAATCAGGTTGATACGGCCGGGTGAAGTATAAACGGCTCCTTCGGAACCATAAAGAGAGTTGAATTTTTCTTGTAATTGTTTTACGTCCATGGTACAGTTTTTATTTATTTACGTTCATAAAATTGTTAACTCATTTGTGGCGGTTTTGCCGGTTGATTCAAAGCCTTTTCAAAAAAGGAGTATAAATATAGTCATTTTTAAGGTAAAACGAATATAACATTTTGGTCAAAAAAGGCGACATTTTCACCTTTTACAAATATTAGTAAATAAGCACCACCGGCAGGCTTCACCCGTAGGTGTCTGTCCGAAAGGAATTTGCGGGTCAAATATCTCTTCGAGGCAGTTTTCGAAGTGTTCTTTGAAGTCCTGACGGTACTGATTGAAATCGGTCACATGCACCTTGCTTCCGGTAGCCGGTTGGTAGGTGACATCGGGATTGAATTTATCGTCAAAAAGCTCGCGCAGGTAATAGATGCCCGGCTCCAAGATTTCGTCCGGATGTTCTATCAGGTATAAATGCGCATACATGAAAACCTGCATAACAGCTTTCGGCCTGTTTTTCATCTCTTTATCGAACAAATCGTCCATCGAGCGAAAAACCAATTCGCCCTTTCCCGTTTTGTAATCAATGATTCGGGTATGCCCTTTCACTGCATCCACACGGTCGATGAAACCTTTGAGCATCACCGGTTTGCCGGACGGAAGTAGGTAAGACATATTCATCCTCATCTCCGATTTGGTATATACAAAAGGCGTTTGCTTAGCATCCGTCAGCAAAACCCGCTTCACATATTTGCGCAAAACCTCGCCTGTCAGGTAGTTTTGCCCGGTCAGGCGTTTTACCCGTTCCGTCTTGAAGTAGTTCTCGGCAAAGGATTGTTCGATATATTGCGTCAATTCGGCATCATTCTTCCGCATTTTATGCAACAGGTCGGCTGTCACCATCTTACCCTCCAACGGATTGTATATCAGCTCCATGATGGTATGAAAGAGCGTACCAAACATGCTCGATTCTATCGTTTCGGATATTTCGTCTTCTTCTTCCATCCCCTCCACTACCGAAAAATAGAACTGCAAAGGGCAATTGAGGTAGGTATTGATAGCGCTCGCCGAGAGGCTCCGTTCTCCTCCTTCGAGGAAGGCGGAAAGCTGCTCCATAATATACGGCGTTTTCCTGATAGAGATAGAGAGGCTCTCGGACGCCGATACTTTATAGACGGCCAGCTTTTCGTGTATATCGAAAGAATCGGGATATAAATATTTTATCTGGTTGAAATAGCGGCTTATCTCCCCACTCTGCAAGCCTTCGGTACGGGTATCGTAGAGCAGGTATATGCGTTTGGCGCGATTTATCAGGCGATAGAAGTGATAGGCAAAGATGCTGTCCTGATGCTCGTAGGTCGGCAGCTCGAAGCCCCGACGCAAATTATAGGGTATAAACGAGTTAGCCGCACGTTTCATCGGGAAGATGCCTTCATTCATCGACAGGATTATCAGGTTGTCGAAATCGAGCGACCGCGTTTCCAATACTCCCATTATCTGCAAACCCGACAACGGTTCGCCCGTAAAAGGAATGCTGATGCCTGTTATCAGTTTTTTCAGCAGTTTAAAGTAAGTCTCTACCGTCATTTGAGGTACTCGCGTTGTAAAAGTCTCATCCAGACGGTTTATCGTTTTATAGTATTCGATGATAAATTCGCATTCTATATCCAACGAACGGACGGTCTCGTCATTGGTGTCCTCATCGTTGCGTTTTGTCGAAAGGGCAGTCTGCAAAGCAGCCAGAATATTCCGCAGATA
Organism: Dysgonomonas sp. 25; assembly: GCF_010501075.1. Classification (GTDB taxonomy): domain Bacteria; phylum Bacteroidota; class Bacteroidia; order Bacteroidales; family Dysgonomonadaceae; genus Dysgonomonas. The sequence continues at coordinate 105,143 of NZ_QVMN01000007.1, read as the reverse complement.
ATCGGGGATGGCTTCCCACGATTCCACAGGAACGAATATCAGCCGCAGAAGGGGATGAATGTGTAAGTCTCCGGCAGGAACAATGATTTTATTGAAGCGGATAATACTGTCTTTCAGCGCTTTCACTTCTTCACCGATAAGGGTGGCTATATAGCGATGATTCAGTATTGACATCACCGGGCGGAAGTAAAAGCCAAAACCATCCGCAGCATTTCGCACATTGCGCTGTATCTCAAAGATATACTCCATCAATCCAGCTACGGACGAATTGGACAGGTTATACCCCATCGTCACATTTATTTTGTCTATCTCTTGAGGGATGGAATACAATGTCGGCAGCAACAAATTCTCGTCCGGCAGGATAACGGCTGTGTTCAAAGCCTTATCGGGAGAGGAGATTTGCTGTTCTTCCATCAGCGAGCGGATAATGCTATGCACATATTTGGCTTGCCCCACTGCCGAAGGGATGCCGATGGCTTCGATAACAGGCTTGTCCATCGTCTGCTCTTCGGGCAGTAAAGGAAGTTGCGAGGGGAACAGCATTTTGTTCCTGTCGATAAAGTGCGATGCCCTATTATCTTTGTCGCGTACCAACGGCGAACTATAATCCCAATAGAAGTCGGCAATGCCTTTCTTTTGCAGGTATTTGAGTAGTTCTTCTTCGGATTTGCTATGCCCGTTCAGCCCAATGAAGATAATCCGCTCACTCGGCAAAGGCAGTTCTTCTTTGCGTTTGGCTTTCTCCGCTATCTCGCGGAACATCATCCCTTCGTATGCCAAACCTTTATCTACTAATCGCTTACGCAAGCGTGTGTATAATTCATTCAACACTTCCCACATTTCGAGGAAGTCTTGTTTCTTGTCATTATCCCCTATCGGCAAAAAGTTGTCCCAGAAACGACGGATAGCTTCTACCTGTTCGGGTGACAGGAAATCGAAATCAGCGTCTATCTCCTTGAGGTCGTATATATTGCGGAAAAGCTGCTTGGCATCGACCAGGTATTTGTCTACATCGTCGAAGTCGTTCAGCAGCATATCGCCCCAATAAAGGAACTCGTCGAATGTTTCGGCGGAATTGCTCACCTCTTTGTATATATCATACAACAGGAAAAGCATCTCGATGCGGTCGGCCTTATGGTAGTCGCTCAATTGCTCGAAAAGGTCGGCAATGGTAAATATCTGCGGCGAGAAAAGCGGTTTTCCTGCAATCTCGGCTAAATATTTCTGGAAGAAAATTCCTGCACGCCTGTTGGGAAACACAAAGGCAAAACGGCTGACCGCCTGCCCGTATTTATGGTAATAGACTTGTGCAACATTGCGCAGGAATGGTATCATATCAAATCGTTAGGGTTTGATACAAAGATAGGAATTTATAGGATTCAAAGCTGTTTTTCGAAGATATAATCTTCCATCAGAAAACCGTTGCCGATGTCGATGTCTTCTTCGCCTATTATTTCAAATCCCATGTGTTTGTAGAAACCGAGAGTGGCATTATTACGATTCATATTCAGCAGCACCGATTTATTTCCATGCTTGCGGGCATCTTCGCAAACCTTTTCTATCAGTATCCGCCCGAAACCCAGCCCATGACACGAAGGCAGGACGTACAATTTGTGCAGCTTGGTTTTATGAGCGCCTTGATAATCGTATTCGTACGAAACAAAGCCCTGCCAGCATGCCGAGGCATCCTCCCGGATAAGGTAGAAATGGTGTCCCCGCTTATTTATCTGGTCGTCTATCGCCTGCGGGCTATACATCATATCCAACATGTAATCTATCTGTTCCTGCGACAAAATATGGCCGTATGTATCAGCCCATGCCTGCTCGGCTATGTCGTATATATCGCGCGCATAGCCGGTTGTTCCACTTATTATTTCCATTTAATTTTTCCTTTTTACATCAATGCATTGCAAGAGGTTTGCACGGGCTTATTCGCCGCCGCCCCCCTGTTGGCCACCGCCACCACCGCCGGAAATCATATCATCGTTACTGATGGAGCGTTTAGCTTTCTTTATCTGCGCCTTCATCTCGCCGAAGCGATAGGATATATAAACCCCGAAACGACGGGCACGATTTTCGTTAAACGATTTGTAACGGAAGGTGTCTGCTTCCATTCTATTTTTGTATTTTCTATCTGTTTGGAATATACTTCTCGCCCAGACATTTACATTCAGCTTATCCGACAAAAAGCTTTTGCGCAAGTTAAGCCCGTAATGATAATAATCAGAGCCTTTGGATTGTAAGCCTACATTGGGTGAGAAATAGCCTCCATTAACTCCTATGTTAAAATTCATAGGTAAAGTATATTGGATGTTGGAGTAACCACCGCCGGTGAAGCCGTTATTGGCATCTCCCGAATTGTTGTTGGCTTTGATGTCTACGTATCCTCCCCATAGGTTAGCCATCACTCTCAATTTAGGGATGCCTGTCCAGTTGATATAGGTAGATGCCTGAAAACGTCTGTTTTTACCAATATTGTCATAAGTCGTCGTACTCACCCCGCTTTGTACGGTCGTATATTGCTCGATAGCATTGTTCTCGAAAGAGTATGAGGTATTCAGATTGATATTGATTTTCGGGTTAAAGAACATGTAGTTCAGGTTGAAAGAGTGGTTCTTTACAGCATCCAGATTCGGATTCCCTTTAGTTATATAGTTCGGGTTCGAAGTGTTTTCGTAAGGGTTCAGCTGCCATATTCCCGGACGCCAGATACGCATATTGTAGCCTCCACGCAGCGTTTGGCTCGGTTTCAGCTGATAAGTAATTGTTGCCGAAGGAACTACATTGGTATAATCCGTCTTGAAGTTGCTTGTCGACAACTGCGGGAATTTCACATCCAAATCGGTCGATTCAAAGCGCAGCCCCGTCTTGAATCCCCATTTATCTACCTTGGCGCTATAGCCTGCATAGGCGGCGAAGATATCTGTTTCGTGGCGGAACTTATCATTCATCAGGTTGGGCACATGCACCCAGTCGTTTGTCCCGGTATCCCAGTTGTAGCGGGCACTGTTGCTCTTATTGTTGCGGATAATATACTTCAATCCCGCTTCGAGATTATGCACTTTCCCGAATGGAGTGGTAAAATCTCCCTGAAATGTATGCTCTTTCATATTCGCATCTGTGTACTGATAATTGGAGACAGCATCGGGAGGCAATATGCCCATAGAATTTCCGATGTTCGTACTGGAATGGCTATCGTCGGGGTTGAAGTTGAAGCGGTAAGAGAAGGTCAGTAACTGGTCCTTCTTGGAGAAAGTGCGTTGATAGTCGGCATTGACCGATGTATTGCCATATGTGCCTGTTGATTTCCCACTCTGCCCGAAGTAATATTGTCCTACCATACTTCCATCATACAAAGCCGTTTCTCCATTACTCCGGCTGCTATAGTCACCTCCGTAGCGGTTGAAACCGATTGTTATCAGATTCAGAGTATCGAGTTCTATACTTAATTCGCCCGAACCGTATTGTCCGTCGCCATGATTCTTGCGTTTTGCTGTCTGTCCTAAGAAAGAAGTAGGTACTCCCAGCGAATTAAAAGTTTCGCGCATTGAAGCAAAGCGACCTTCGGGATTATTGTAGTTGTAATAGGAGCCGCTACCCGTGAATCCTATTTTCCCGTATTTGAGCGATAAATATGCACCCGCATTGAAGCTACCCTGATTATCTACACCCGCATTCAGTGTCGCTGTATATCCTCCCAATTTCGATTCCTTATTGGTGATGATATTGATAATCCCTGCAACCCCTTCGGCATCGTATTTTGCTCCGGGGTCGGTTATGACTTCGATATTTTTGATAGAAGATGCAGGCATACTGCGCAAAACATCTTTGGGGTTGCTGGCTATCATGCTCGACGGTTTGCCATCCATATAGATTTTATAACTGGACGAGCCTTTCAGCTGAATATTATCTTCGCCGTCGACGGTCACCAGCGGCACTTTCTTTAACATATCCAGCAGATTGCTTGTCTTGGATTCGGGATCTTCCTGCATGTCGTATGTTATCTTGTCCAGATCCACCTGCACCAGCGGCTTTTGGGCGGTAACGACAACTTCGCCCAACATATCATCGTTATCGGGCATGAGGAGTGTGGCAAAATCTATTGTTTTTTTATCCCCAATCGTCAGATTCTCTACGATATCCTTCTTCCCCATGTATTGTATTTTCATGATGTAGTTTCCGGCTTTATTCAAGACAAAGCTGAATTTGCCATTGTCATCGGTGGCAAATCCTTTCAACATTACATCGGGGGTTTCTTTGGCCGAAATACGTATAGTCGCATATGCAACCGGTTCGCTCGTAAGTGAATCGACAAGTAAGCCTTTTACGGTTACATTGCCCGTTTGGGAGTACATTGCTATTGAGCAAAGCAATAGCAAGAAGAGGAGCAAGTTTCTTTTCATGTTTTTAGCTGATATTAGAGGTTTTAGTTAATCTCGTTCAGGTTAGCCTAATGACAGCCGCAAATCTACGTCTAAAACCATAGACATAGAAGACTATCATAGTTAAATAATGCAAAAAAAGGAGATTTGCCTACTTTTTGACATTCATTAATTACAGGTTAATTATAAAGGTTATCTTGTGCTTTTTCAAGCTAATTGCTCAATTTCATTAGTCGTTTGGTGTGACTCGGCATAATCAAAGCAAGCTTTGTTTCAGCTCTCGCTACTTCAAACGTTCTCTGATTTTTTGTACGTATGCTTCCACTTCTTCCATCTGCCATTTAGGCGTGGATGTGGCTCCGCAAATGCCTATCGACGAATCGTTGTCGATAACTGCAGGATCTATATCCGAAGGCGCCGAGACAAAGTACGAACGCTCGTTATATTTCTTACATTCGGCAAAAAGGACTTTCCCGTTCGAACTCTTTTGCCCTGCGACAAAAAAGACAATATCGTGATTGGTAGCAAATTCCTTAATATTGGGGATACGGTTCGATACCTGACGGCAAATCGTATCGTTATATTCGAATGTCGCATCGCCTATCATGCGGCTCTGGATGATATCTATCATTTCCTGAAAGCCGTCTAACGGTTTTGTCGTCTGCGAAAATAAGCAAATATTTCGAGTATAATCGAGTTTTTCGAGATCTTCTTTCTTTTCCACGACAATAGCATTTCCTGCCGTTTGCCCTATCAGGCCGTTTACTTCGGCATGTCCCTGCTTACCATAAATAACGATTTGGGTGTTATTAGGCAACTCATTCTCGTATTTGTCGTATATCTTTTTCTGCAAACGCAGCACTACGGGACACGAGGCATCGATGATTTCGATATTATTCCGCTTGGCAATTTCGTACGTCGAAGGCGGTTCTCCATGTGCCCGCAACAGGACCTTCACATTGTGCAGCCCGGCAAATTGCTCATGGTTGATCGTTCTCAAGCCTAATTTCTCGAGACGTTCCACTTCCTGATTGTTATGTACAATATCGCCCAAGCAGTAAAGGATTTCTCCTTTGGCCAATTCCTCTTCTGCTTTCTTAATGGCATTCACCACCCCGAAACAAAAGCCCGAGCGCTGATCAATTTCTATTTTCTTATTTGCCATTACTATCCGTATATTACAATGAATCGACTACTTTGTTGTATTGTTCTACCAACCACTGCATTTGCTCGTCGCGCGTCAAGTGCGAATTATCCAGCACCAATGCATCGTCCGCCTGCTTCAAGGGGCTTTCGGCACGGGTTTGATCCAGATGATCGCGCTCTTTCAGGTTTTGCAATACCTCTTCGAATGTTGTTTGTTCATCCCCTTTGCTACGAAGTTCGAGCAAACGGCGTTCGGCACGTATCTTAGGATCGGCGGTGACGAATATCTTTAGTTCAGCATCGGGGAAAACGACCGTCCCGATATCGCGTCCATCCATTACGATTCCTTTTTGCCTGCCCATTTCCTGTTGAAGGGCAACCATCGCATGGCGGACTTCGGGGATGGCGCTCACAATGCTTACCCGCGAAGATACGTCCATATTACGGATTTCCTGCTCTACATTCACCCCGTTCAGATACGTTTCGGGTAAAGCAGTCTCTTCATTCAGCCGAAAAGATATGTTGATATTATCCAGCTGCTTTTTCAAGCCCGCTGCATCTAATACTTTGTCATCGAAAAGGCCGTTTTGCAGGCAATAGTATGTTACAGCCCGGTACATGGCTCCACTATCGATATAAATATACCCTATTTCGTGCGCCAAACCTTTGGCCATTGTGCTTTTTCCGCATGACGAGAAACCGTCGACTGCTATTGTTATCTTCTTCATTCGCTTCTGGTGTATAGCATATTGCATAGAACAAGGCACAAAGATAAGAAAATACTTGTCTAATCCGATGGTGATTTCGGTTAATAGAAGTATTCGTTTATTAACAAACATTGCAAATTAAGCTGCATTTCGTTTGCGTTTTTAGATAAATTGCTTTTCTTTGTATATAGTTTTCATACATTTACAAACACGTACTCGGTATAACATTCATTATCAACTTAATAATTTACTTATATTGGGTAAATTTACAAAAAACAGGCAAGATTTATTTAGGACATTTAACAATGAGTAACTTAAAAACAAGCAATAAATCCTTATCGTGTCAGACCTTATGCAAAAGCATCCTATTCCTTTAGAAGAATGAGATATTTGCATCTTCTCAGCAAAGATGGAGAAGCAGGTTCAGTATATGCATGCAACAAAAACACAATTAAGATATCACTTACAATACACTAATTAATTAACATGTTTATGAAGCAAAAAATTTTAGCACAGGCTATTATTATATTAGCCTTAATCGTTACAACAAGCAGCCTACATGCACAAGTCTCTATCGGAAGCCCCGAAGCACCTAACAAAGGCGCACTACTCGACCTGAAAATGGATAATCAAGGAATGTCGACCAAAGGGTTAGCGATGCCCAGAGTGACACTAACCGACAAAGATAAGCTCTACCCTATGCTTGCAAATGGGTATGCAGCCAGCGAGGATGCTGCCCATACTGGACTAATCGTTTACCACAACGACAAATGTACAATGGATGGAAAGGGCTTGTATGTATGGAATGGTAGCGAATGGCAACCACTACACAAACCTGTAGTGGCAGGATTAAATTTCAATCAGGAATACTTTGACCTACCAAGTGGACAAGACGCCCGTGCATTGACAGCGCAAAATCTCGAAATTAGCTGGACAGGTGGAATTCCACCTACATGGTCATCAGCTGCTGCTGCAGGACTCAATGCCATTTCCTTTACCGGGAATCCGATTACACCAACAACGTTAACAACGTCGCCTACAACGATGACCTTATTACCCGATCTTCTGGGTGCTGTTCCTTTAAATCCGTGGTATAGTAAAGAAAGCGAGCTTACCTTTATATATTCTGAATGCGGACAAACAAAAAAGGTTACCTTTAATCAAACAAATTATGCATTTAGAGTAAATAATCAGTTTACCAATAGCCAGATTATTATTACATCAACTGCCACAGGTTCATTTGCAGTTCACAGTAATACTGCATGGAATGCGGTTATTACAGGTACATCTGGCATGTCTACAGTAGCCCCTTCATCCGGAGGGGTAGACCTAAAGAACAGTTCGTATAATGCGACCAACGTGACCTATAATATAGCGGCAAGTGCCCCTTATGATATATCCAGTATAACATTTCAAGATACCGCAACTATAAGGCGCAGCAAGGACATTACCGTTTCTGTAGTAAATTGTCAAGGGACAGGAAGCGAACCTACAATAGAAGAATGGGCAGGACGAGCAGGGTTTAGTTCCTCCGAAATCGCTGCTGTCACCGATGCTCAGGCCGGTTCGTCTGCTATTAATACTACAACCGGAATTCAACTACACCGCGACCAGAACGGCAATCTTTTTCTTTCGGGTGATTTCGGCGCAACAGCAGGTCGCTGGATGCTTCATAATGTAAGAGCTACAAACTATGCAGCTACCGGACGTACTGATGGCACAACAGTTATTTCCCCCAATGTAATAACTGAATCATATGCTAGCAATAGCACTGATCCTTTGATGGGTTATCCAAATGTCGTTGGTTCTACAAATGCGACTTCTCCTACAGAATATAACAAATCGCAACGTCTGGGCCGCCTTTATAATTGGCCGGCAGCGACCATGAAAAAAGGAGGTAGTGCAGGTAATGCCAGTTTTACAGAAGGTGAAACAAGCGCAGGAGAAAACCATAATAAAGTGCAAGGCATTTGCCCTAATGGATGGCATTTGCCAAGCGATAAAGAATTTACAACACTGGAATTGGAAATACGTTCCAATGTAGGAAAATATAGTGGACTAACAACTCCAAGTAATCTTATTTCCACCGGCTTTGTTGGTTATCGTGGAGGTGGAAACCATGGACATGGGAAAGCGATGAAAGATCCTTGTTCTGTTCCAGATATTTCAACTTTACCTGAGGGTGCCTCGAACATCATCTCTATGGCTGTATTACCAGGTATGAACTGGATGCTTGCAGGTGCAAGCAGAAGTGGCTCAATGCTTACCTATGATAATTTTGGCTATCTTTGGACATCAAGTGGAAATGGCACAGGAGGGGCATGGTTCCGCGCAATAGAATTTATCAATGGTGGTGGTGGTAATAGAGCAGTCTATCGAAACTCTTTTAGTCGTGATTATCAATACTCCGTTCGCTGCAAGAAAGATTAACCCACCTCACCCTATATCCCTCTCCAATCGGAGAGGGACTTTTTCTTACTTTTGCATTTTTATATCCGTTTTCGGACGAGATGACAGAAAATAAATGGACAGCATTTTTGTAATACACAAAATTTGGCTATTTTTGCACTCTAACAATTAATTTTCATCTTCGAGAAAATGATAAACCGCGTTCTTATACGTATCAGAGTGGTACAAATATTATTTGCTTGTTTCGAGAGTAAAGAAACAGATCTGAAAAAAGCGGAGAATGAACTCCTTTTTAGTCTGCAAAAATCATACGATTTATATCATTATTTACTTTCGTTGTTTATCGAACTCACCGATCTGTATCAACATCGCATCGATAACCGAAAGGCAAAGCTGCTCCCTACCGAAGAAGATGTCAATCCCAATACAAGACTTACCGACAACCGTTTTGTATCTCAATTGAGAAAAAACAAAACACTCCAAAAATATCTGACCGACAGGCCTTTCCACTGGAACGACAACGACACTTTCCTGCGCACTACGCTGGATGCGATATTGGCCTCGGACATCTACAAAGAATATCTGGACGACGCCAATGACAGCTACGACACCGATCGCGAATTCTGGAGAAAGGTGTTGAAGAATATCATCACACAGACGGAGGACTTGTTCAACTTCCTCGAGGATGAAAGCCTCTACTGGAACGATGATATAGACATCGTTGTTTCGTTCGTGTTGAAGACTATCAAACGATTTGACCCGCAAAACGGCGAGGAGCAGGAATTGTTGCCGATGTTCAGGGACGATACCGATCGCGAATTTGCCGTAAAATTGCTACATTATACGCTGTTGAATGCCGGAGAATATCAGGAGTTGGTCGACAAATACACCAAAAACTGGGAATCGGAACGTATCGCCAGCATGGATATGGTTATCATGCAGATAGCGATAGCCGAAATCATGAATTTCGTCTCCATCCCTACCAGCGTCACCCTGAACGAATACATCAATATCGCTAAGGCATACAGCACAACCAAAAGTGCCTCGTTTATCAACGGTATATTGGATGCCATTGTGAAGGAGCTGAAAAGCGAACAGAAAATATTTAAGCAATAATTAAGGTTTACTAAGAAAGCCTTATCCCTATTTCTTAAAAATTCTCCTATCTTTGTAAAGATTTGAGTTTAAATATCATTTAATTAATTATATCAGAAATCTATTGACGTTATGAATTTATTGACTATTTTGTTGCAAGTAAGTACTGAAGCCGGACAAGTGGCTGCTGAAGAAGCTGCTAAAGGTGGCGAAGGAGGAGGAGGATTCTTAGGATTAGGCGGTTCAGGCAGCATGATCCTGATGATGGTAGCATTGTTTGCTATCATGTATTTCTTCATGATACGTCCGCAACAGAAAAAACAAAAAGCATTGCAGGAAGCTCGTAATGCGATAAAAACAGGAGATAAGGTGGTGACAGCCGGAGGACTTCACGGAAAAATAAAAGATGTAGGCGATACATATTTTATCGTTGAAATTGCCGATGGTGTCAAAATCAAAATAGAAAAGACATCAGTCTATGCATCGGCCGAATCGCAGGCTGGCGATGCTCAACAAAAATAAGAAACAGGTAAATTAATCATTTTGCCAGATTCTGGTATGACTTATGGGTAATACTGGACCAAAAACAAAACAGGAAGTCAGGTCTTTTCTCAAAAACATTTCTTGGAGAAACGGTCTGACTTTTCTCTTTTTCCTGTTGTTATCCGCTGTATTCTGGATAGCACAGGTCTACCGCGAACGCTTCGAGGTGGACTACGTCATACCTATCAAGTACACCAATATCCCCGATAGCATTATATTCGAGGATAATCTGCCCAAAGATATTCATGCAGTAATCAAAGATGACGGTTCGGCATTTTTCCGTTACTACTTCTCGAAGATGAACGACAGTGTAATTGTCGACGTCAGGGATGCAATCAACAGCCGGAAATCGTCGCAGAGATTTACTGTCCCGAGCGAAAATATCGTACAATTAGTCCGCAGCAAATTATATACGGGAACCGAACTTGTCAGCTATTCTCCGTCAATCATATCTACCCAGTATGCGTTGGTAGAGAAAAAGACTGTTCCTGTCATATACGACGGATACATCAACCTTGCCCAAGGTTACATCCTCGACGGAGATATAACGTTCTCTCCCGAGGAGATTACGGTATATTCAAGCAAAGCTATTTTAGATACCACAACATTTGTACATACTGTAGCCGATACGGTGTACGACTTGGATAAAAGCCAGGAGCTCGTTATTCCCTTACAGAAAATGAAGGGAATGCGCTTCTCTCCCGACTCGGTAAGAATCGGCGTCACAGTAGACAAGTTCAACACGAAAGATGTATCTGTGCCCATTATATGCCCGAACCTGCCAAAAGATTTGTCCGTTAAATTCTTCCCTTCGAGCATAAAGGTTTCTTTCGCTGTGGCTATAAAGAAATACAAAGACATCACCGAAAAGGATTTTTCTATTTTGGTCGATTACAACGAACTGAAGGACAACAAGGAAATGACCATCCCGGTACGTCTGACCAAACACCCCGATTTTGTACGGAATCTGGTAATAGAACCGGCAGAAGTGGAATTCATACTCGAAAAAGAATAACATGCAGATTATAGGCATTACGGGAGGCATAGGCAGTGGAAAATCGTCTGTTTCGGAGATATTCAAACTATGCGGGATTCCTGTTTATATTGCAGATGATGAGAGCAAGCGATTGACAGATACTTCGCCTGTCATCCGCGAAAAGTTAACCGCCTTATTCGGGGAATCGCTATACGAAGGCGGCAAGCTGAACAAACCGTTACTGGCCTCGATAATCTTTAGTGATAAGAAAAAGCTCGAAATGGTGAACAGCATCATCCACCCCGAAGTAAGGAAAGACCTTTTGAGATGGGTAGAGGAGAGAAAAAACGACTATCCGATTCTGGCGACCGAAGCAGCTATTATGTTCGAATCGGGATTCAACAAACTGGCAGATAAGATGATTACCATATACGCACCTGTCGAAACACGTATCAGGCGCATCGTAAGACGCGACAATACGAGCGTAGAAAAGGCGCGCGAAAGGATAAACGCCCAAATGAGTGACGAGGAGAAAGTGAAATTGTCCGATTTTGTTATCATGGCAGACGACCGGCACTCGCTCATCGAGCAAGCGTTGGAGATAATTAAGTCTTTAAAAAGTAGTATAAAAAGATAGTTTAATTATCTATAGTTACGAGTTGTTATTTTTTACCACAGAGTTCCACTGAGTTTTTCACGGAGTTCTCAAAGAAAAAAGTAACTCAATAAAAAGCTCGAAAATAAGTATACTTGTGTTACTTTTTGAGAGAAAGTGTTCTTAAAAAAACTTGGTGAACTTAGTGTAGAATCTTGGTGTTCTTTGAGTCGCCTATGCTCCTCGAACGTTGTTTGTGATTAAGTGATAAAAAGTGATATTGCAAAAAAAACTATTTTATTATACCGGAAAATCGAACCAATACACTCATAATGAGTAAATAAGAAAGTAACTACTGGGACAAAAAGTGGTACAAAAAAGCGACACTTTAGAGGCTTTTTGGGAGGGTATAACAATTAAAACGATTCACATAAAAAAATAAAGGAAGATGCAAAGCAAAGAGCTCTATAATAAGATACTCGAATCCAACAAAAAGTGGGTTGCCGAACAGACCAAGAAAGAACCGGACTTTTTCACCCAGATAGCCGATGGCCAGCACCCCGAATATCTGTATATCGGTTGCTCCGACAGCCGCGTGCATGCCAATGAAATCATGGGATTGAAAAACGGACAGGTCTTTGTTCACCGCAATATCGCCAATATGGTTATCAATACCGACCTCAATGCTTTGTCGGTCATCAATTACGGTGTCGAGTACCTCAATGTCAAATACATCATCGTCTGCGGGCACTACAATTGCGGAGGGGTGAAAGCTGCTATGGAGAACCTCGATTATGGCATCCTCAACCCTTGGCTGCGTTGTATACGCGACGTTTATCGTCTCCATCAGGACGAATTGGATGCAATAGAAGATAAGAATAAACGCTACCGCCGTTTTGTGGAGGTCAATACGTACGAACAGTGTCTGAATGTGCTGAAAACAGCCGAAGTGCAAAAGTCTTATTACGAAACAGGCTACCCGCGCGTGGTGGGTTGGATATACGACCTGCACGACGGTTCGCTCATCGACCTCGAAATAGATATGGAAAAAGAATTGAGCAAAATACGCAAGATATACGATTTAACTAAAGGTAAAAGGAAATGAGACTAAAGCCAATCTTATTTATACTCCCCGTTTTCCTTTTCCTTGCGTGCAAGCCTAAAAGCACTTCCGAAGAGAAAGCTGTATTGACTGTCTCGATAGAGCCGCAAAAGTACTTCCTCGAACAGTTGGCCGGAGATAAATATACCGTTCATTGTGCTATCCCTTCGGGCGCTAATCCCGAAGCGTTCGACCCTACCCCGTCGCAGCTGGTAAATATCAGTAAAAGCAAGGCCTACTTTGCTGTCGGCACGTTAACTTCCGAACGCGTATTTGTGGAGAAGGTAAAAGGTTACAACAAAGAGTTGAGGATTGTAGACTGCTCATCGGGAGTAGCATTGCTCGACAACGACCACCACCATCATTGCGAATTTCACTCGGCACACGAGCAAGGCGATCCGCATATATGGAGCAGCCCTTCTACGGCGCGCATCATCGCAAAGAATATGTATGAGGAATTAGTCAAGATGGACGCTGCCAACAAGGACTTCTACGAGGCCAATTATGCCGCATTGTCAGCCGAGATAGACAAAACAGACGAACAAATTAAAGCATATCTGGCGAAAGCGACTAACAGGAGTTTCATCATCTATCACCCTGCTCTTAGCTATTTTGCCGAAGAATATGGACTACATCAGTTGACTATCGAGCATGATGGGAAAACACCGTCGCCCGCCTATCTGGCTAAACTGGTAGACAAATCCAAAGCTGAACATATAAAAGTGGTATTTATCCAACAAGAATTCGATGCCAAGAATGCCGAAACATTAGCCAACGAGATAGGTGCTAAAACATACGTTATCAACCTTCTAAGTTACGACTGGAACAGTGAACTAACAAAAATAGCGCAAGCCTTAGCCCATGAATAAAATACTTGACATAGAACATATTACAGTCGGGTACGACGAGAATCCATTGGTACTCAAAGATGTAAATCTGAGCGTATTCGAGAACGATTTCCTCGGAATCATCGGGCCAAACGGCGGAGGGAAAACAACCCTGCTGAAAACAATCCTCGGGCTGATAAAGCCTATCAGGGGGAGCATCCGCTTTTATGAAGGGGACAAAGCCGTTTCGCGGTTCAATATCGGCTATCTGCCTCAAATCAATAAGATAGACAAAAATTTCCCTATCTCGGTTTTCGATGTCATCCTCTCGGGAATGGCTCTGACTAATAGATTCAAGGTTTCATATTCCGCCGCACAAAAAGAACGCGCCAAAGAGGTTGCCGGACAAATGGGATTGACAAAGCAACTGAAGAAATCCATCGGCGAGCTTTCGGGCGGGCAGATTCAGCGGGCACTGTTGGGCAGAGCCATTGTGGACAGTCCAAAGTTGCTCGTTCTGGACGAACCAAACTCATATGTAGACAAGCAATTCGAAAGTGACTTCTACAAGCTATTGGAAAGCATAAACGAAAACACGGCTATCATCCTTGTTTCGCACGATGTGGGTACTGTCCTGTCTATGGTGAAGAACATCGCCTGCGTAAACGAAGGATTGCACTACCACGCAGGGGCGGATATTACTACCGAATGGCTCGAAAAATCATACTCCTGCCCTATCGAGATTCTCGGGCATGGTAACCTCCCTCACCGTGTACTCGACAAGCACGAGGGTTGCGATTGCTGCAACTAAGAAGTCAACTTCCAGCCTTTCTCTTCCAGAAACAGCCTGCAAGAAGGGCAAAAATGGGTTTCCTCATCCAAAGGGTTCTTTCCTGCTGCATCGCGCATATAGCAGGATTTATCGAAGTCGCAATGGGGTAATCCCTGTGTATGCCCCAACTCATGTATGGCAACCTTAAAGAGCTGCTCCTGTAGATTCTTTTTCGATAAGCGGAAAGTAGAAATGACACAAGAGTGCCCCGGCATATACGCCAATCCCATCACACCCCAATCCTCTATGCTGCCGTTTGTTACGCTGATATCCTTCGTCGTCAACCCTATGACAACCGACTTAGTGGTAGCCATCTGCCATAGAAAACGGTTCAGCGAATCTGCCCTATAGCGGTTACGAGGCTTATAGTAAGCCTCTTCGGGCAAAGGGATAGGTTCGTACAAAACAACCTTGGGATTGACAGCCTTCAACTGCTTAAAGAGTGAATCAGCCAGATAGGCAGGGAAATCATCGAAAGGCTGCATTACGATTGTCATCGTATCGATTGCCTTACTCGTCTCATCGGGTAAAGGACACTCTTTCCGCTCGTACCGGCATGAAAGGAGTGAGAGCAGCAACAAGGGTAATATAAGATATATCGCTTTCAACTCATTGCTTTTCTGGCTTCCATCAACATCGTATATACGGCGCGGGCATCCATAATATACAGGTATGCCGGAGTCTCTTTGTAATTGTCAAACAACGTCTTATTCGAGCCTCTCATTGTCCAAAGGGTGGCAGGAGGCTCGCCGAAGGTAACCGTTCCGCTGCCATTGCCTTTCTCGGTGTAGCTGATGCTTGTCAGGGAAGTCAGGTCGTATGAAGAGATTTCCTGTGAGAAGATTCCCGCTTTAACGATTGCCCGTTTATCCGTAAGGGCATACACAGTCTTCTTCCGCTTGTAACTGTCACCCCAGAAACGCGCTACAAGGAAAGAGATGACCATAGTCACCGCAAGACAGAGCCATATTTTCGTAAAGAGTTCAAATACAGCCATGAAATGAGGACTCAAAGCAAAGAAGATAATCACTACAACCCAGATAGCTAAAAAAGGGAATAAGAATAAGTCTGTCGACTTGAGAATGAAGCCCTGCTTGGGTTGCCCTATCCATAACAGTTTCTCGTCCTTATCCAGATAGGAGGATAATTCCGATTCTAATTGTACAATGTCTTTCATATCAGTATATAAGTATTATCCAGGTATAGTCTTAATATCTGTCTTTCCACAATTTCCGAAGAAGCTCTACTATCTTTGCCTCGGAAGCATTCGGTTGTGGCTCCCAGAAACGTTTGTTCCTGATTTCGGGCGGAACATAATCCTGCTCTACAAAGTTATTCTCGAAGCTGTGAGCGTATTTATAGTCCTTGCCATAATTCAACTCCTTCATCAGCTTGGTAGGCGCATTGCGAAGATGCAATGGCACTGGCAGATTGCCTGTTTCGCGTACCAAAGCAATGGCAGCATCTATCGACATATAGGCCGAATTACTCTTCGGCGAGGTAGCCAGATAGATAGTGGTTTCGGCCAACAATATCCGCCCTTCGGGCCAGCCTATTTTCTGCAAGGCATCGAAGCAAGCGTTTGCCAATAGTAAAGCATTGGGGTTGGCAAGCCCAATATCTTCGGCTGCCGAAATAACCAATCGGCGGGCAATGAATTTAGGGTCTTCTCCCCCTTCCACCATCCGTGCCAGCCAATAGATAGCTGCATCGGGATCGCTCCCTCGGATAGACTTGATAAAAGCCGAAATGATGTCGTAGTGCATCTCTCCGCCCTTATCGTAAGCGGCAGGATTCTCCTGCAAGCGTTCGGTGACGATCTTATCGTTGATAATGATCTTATCGCTTAGATCAGCTTCTATAACCAGATCGAGGATGTTCAACAGTTTGCGGGCATCTCCCCCGGAGAAACGTAGCAAAGCAGCTGTTTCTTCCAGTTGTATATTCTTCTCTTTCAGTATCGAATCCTGCGTCAGCGCGCGTTGGATAAGCTCTTCTAAGTCTGCCTTATCTAACGATTTCAACACATACACCTGACATCGTGACAGAAGCGGGCGAATAACTTCGAACGAAGGGTTCTCGGTGGTCGCGCCAATCAGGGTTATCACACCCGTTTCTACAGCTCCGAGCAATGAATCCTGTTGCGACTTGGAGAAACGGTGGATTTCATCTATAAACAGAATAGGGCTGACCGTACCGAAAAACTGTCCTCTCTTTGCCTGCTCTATCACTTCGCGGACATCCTTTACTCCCGAATTGATAGCACTCAACGTATAGAAAGGCGTTTCGAGGGTATTGGCAATAATCTTGGCCAAGGTTGTCTTCCCCACCCCGGGAGGCCCCCAAAGGATAAAAGACGACACCCTGCCTGCCTCAATCATTTTGCGCAGGATAGCCCCCTTCCCTACAAGATGCTTTTGTCCGATATATTCATCGAGCGACTGCGGACGTAATCGCTCGGCTAATGGCTGACTCATATATTCGATTCTTATAAACCAAAGATACGAAAAAGAATGCTTAAAGTGGTGAGGAGAGAGGCAAAAGAGTTATGAACATTTTGCAATTAAAATAATAATTTTCACAACAACTATTGCTCCCCACAGCAGATTCCACGCAGACGAACGGGAAGATCCACTTTCTTCTATAGTTCCGACCGGACCGCTATATTGTGCAGAAAGGTTTTCATGATTTTTCTGAATAATATCTTTCCGTGAGAAGTTTAGTCCTTGGAGTTGGGATAGACGTACACTTAGCATGTATGCTACAGTAAGGTCTACAGAATACAGTTTAATTGTAAAGTCTAATATTAGTTCGGCCAGTTCGTCTTTATAAGCTTGCAAATTTACCGGCAGATTATTGATAAACAAATACCATGACGTATCAGTCCAAGGCTTTAGTAAAGGTTTGCTAACCTCATAAGTCGTTAGTTCTATACTCTTAAACAGCTGAATGGATTCTTCCAAGAAATTCATCGTCGAAACCATTGCTGAATCATAATCTTGCGGTCTAACAAATTTGAGATAGTTAATCCACGTGATAGCCTCATCAAAGTCTACCGAGTCGAGATAAGAACGCATCAGATTGTTGAAAGATCCGGCAAAATATGGCGACACAAAGTCAACAAAATCCTCATCCTGATCCAGTCTCGCCCATTCTTTGCGGATGAAAGGTATATCTGCCACGTCAGCCTCCAGAAAGTTGAGGAATGTAGGATGGTTCCATATCAATAGGTGATAGCTCAATTCTTTTTCCCAAGCTGGGGTATCCATAGCATGGAGCAAATCGTGGACATCATATTCATGATTTTCGATTGATATAACTCCATTTTCTGATTCTGACAGTTTATCCGAGATTAGTGCAACTAAAGTATTTTTATCAATAGTTGAAGTGTCGTTCAAATCGACTCCACAATAGGAGTAGAAACGTACTGGTGATAGATAGCGCATATTAGTTATATTATTTTGTAGCTATTGTATTGTTTGTTTTTCAAATATTAAAGCACCTCGCAAATGCAAATTTAAGTTAAAAAAACTAATAAGCAAAGCTTAAGGGCTATTTTAAATCGGTTTTTTATCTTTAGCATAAAATTGCAGAAAGTCTTACTTTTTTAACATTCAATTATTTATCAAAGTAGAATAAAAATAAGTACTTCCATACAGACATTGCAAATATCTATTAATTAGCATATTGCCAATTAGTACTCTTGGGGTTACTTCTTGCGAAAAAAAGCATCAAGGAAAGAATATTCGAAGAATTGAAGTTCAGTATTTCGATGTAAAAAGAGAAAATGATATTCCTACAACAATGCGAGCATAAAATCCATCTGGTTAGCTGTCAGCAACTTCTAAACAATATCTTACTTCCGTGTGTTTTATTATAATGTAGACAATCAAACAAGGCAGACTGTCAATTCGTCAGATACCTGTCACGTGGATTAGCCCTATCATTTTTGGCACAGCATTTGATATTTAGAATATGCCGGCGCGGAAATGGCGTCGGGTAACAGAATTGAAAATTAAAACAACAAATAAATTATATAACACATTATGGGAAAAATTATAGGAATAGACTTAGGTACCACAAACTCTTGTGTTGCCGTAATGGAAGGTAACGAACCTATCGTTATCGCCAACAATGAAGGTAAGCGCACAACGCCTTCAGTAGTCGCTTTCATCGAAGGTGGCGAGCGCAAGGTGGGTGATCCGGCTAAACGCCAGGCTATCACCAATCCTGAAAAAACGATTTATTCTATCAAGCGTTTCATGGGTGAAACATGGGACCAATCGGCAGAAGAAACTAAACGTGTACCATATAAAGTAGTAAAAGGAGATAACAATACTCCACGCGTGGATATAGACGGACGTTTGTACACTCCGCAGGAAATTTCGGCTATGATTCTTCAAAAAATGAAGAAGACTGCCGAAGATTATTTAGGTCTGGAAGTTACGCAAGCAGTTATTACTGTTCCGGCCTACTTCAATGACGCACAGCGCCAGGCAACTAAAGAAGCCGGCGAAATTGCAGGCTTAAAAGTAGAGCGTATCGTAAACGAACCTACTGCGGCTGCATTGGCATACGGTTTGGACAAATCGAACAAAGACATGAAAATTGCCGTATTCGACCTCGGTGGTGGTACATTCGATATCTCCATCCTCGAATTAGGCGACGGCGTATTTGAAGTGAAATCGACTAATGGTGATACTCACCTCGGTGGTGACGATTTCGACAATGTAATCATCAACTGGTTAGCCGAAGAATTCCAAAAAGAGGAAGGCGTTGATTTGCGCAAAGACCCTATGGCTTTGCAACGTCTGAAAGAAGCTGCCGAAAAAGCTAAAATCGAGCTTTCGAGCACTACCTCTACCGAAATCAACTTGCCATATATCATGCCTGTAAACGGTGTGCCTAAACACTTGGTGAAATCATTGTCACGAGCTAAGTTCGAGCAATTGGCCGATAGCCTTATCCGTAAGTGTATCGAACCTTGCCGTCAGGCATTGAAGGATGCTAAAATGAGCGGTTCGGATATCGACGAAGTTATCTTGGTAGGTGGTTCGACCCGTATCCCTGCGGTACAGGCTGAAGTAGAAAAATTCTTCGGGAAAGCACCTTCAAAAGGAGTTAACCCTGACGAAGTAGTTGCCGTAGGTGCAGCTATCCAAGGTGCGGTATTGACCGGGGAAGTTAAAGATGTATTATTGCTGGATGTTACACCACTTTCGTTGGGTATCGAAACAATGGGCGGTGTGATGACTAAATTAATCGAATCAAATACCACTATCCCGACACGCAAGAGCGAGACATTCTCTACGGCATCCGACAATCAACCTTCGGTGCAAATCAATGTATTGCAAGGTGAGCGTCCGATGGCAAGAGATAATAAACAAATCGGCGTATTCAATCTGGATGGTATCCCTGCTGCTCCTCGTGGAGTTCCGCAGATCGAAGTAACTTTCGACATCGATGCCAATGGTATATTGAGCGTTTCGGCAAAAGATAAAGCAACCGGTAAGGAGCAAACAATCCGTATCGAGGCTTCATCGGGATTGAGCGATGATGAAATCAAGCGCATGAAAGAGGAAGCTGCTGCAAATGCCGAAGCCGACCAGAAAGAAAAAGAACGTATCGACAAGCTGAACCATGCTGATGCTTTAATCTTCCAGACAGAAAAACAATTAAACGAATTGGGAGATAAGATTCCGGCTGATAAAAAGGCTCCTATCGAAGAAGTGCTTAACAAACTGAAGGATGCACATAAGGCGCAGGATCTTGCTGCTATCGACAGTGCAACGGAGGAATTGAACAAGCTCCTTCACGAGATGAGCCAGCAAATGTACAATGCCGGACAACAACCGGGTGCAGATGCCGGACAAGCAGACGGAAGCCAGCCAAATAGCAACGGCGACGACAATGTTACGGATGTCGATTTCGAAGAAGTAAAATAAATAAGTTTCAATAATAGTGAAGTTAAGTAGAATTAGGATTGCCGGTAGCTCCGGCAATCCTATTTTTATTACCCATACCTCCGAAAGAATATACCCACACAAAAAAGGCCAGCCTGTGAAAGGCTGACCTCAAAATATTATATTTAGCTCATTACTATTGTCTGTCTGCATATTTATAGTCGCTCAAAAGTTCTTGTAAGCGACGACGGGCAAAGAAGATACGACTTTTTACCGTACCGATAGGCAATCCTAGTTCCTGCGCGATTTCTTCATACTTGAATCCTTGAAGGTGCATGTTAAATGGCACTTTGTAATCGTCCGAGAAACTATTGATAACCCTTGTAATCTCTGTCGTCGTGTATGATCCTTCAGGTGAAGCGAACCCCGAATCCTGAGGCATATTTAAGTGATAGAGATTATCTGTTTGGTCGATAATTGTCTGGCTACGTACCACACGGCGGTAATTATTCACAAATATATTGTGCATAATTGTAAATACCCAACCTTTGAAGTTTACGTTTTCGTAATACTTTTCCTTATTGTTGAGCGCCCGCAGAGTTGTCTCTTGCAAAAGATCCTGTGCATCTTCGCGATTTGACGTCAAAGTAAATGCAAAGTTTAGCATATTGTTCTGCAAATCGACAAGCTTTCTTTCAAATTCCTTTCCATTTTCCATAACGAGTCCTGTTTTAAGTTTAATAACTCAATAATACCTTCTTTTTTGATAGACCTTTAGACTTATATATCTTTTTTCTTAATGACAGTGAATGATAACAAGTTTTTTATTCTGTAGATAAAAGCCTTAATATCATTATAACATTCTAAAGAGATAAAAGTTTTTGAATTTCTTCATTTCTTTTTAAAGAACGTCGGATACTTTACTCAACGCTTTGGGTCGCCATACCAGTGTCTCATTCTTCTAATACAAAGTTATGCTTTATTTTACATTAAAAAAGTTTTCTTCAGTTATTAAATTGTAAAGTAAGTTTTCTCGGGCAGGAAAAGACAAAAACACGCTATTAATCAGCAAGATAAGAATAAATCTATAGTAGATATATTATATCTATTATTCCTTTTTTGACACTCATTTTGAAAGAAAAAAATAAAAAATTACGTCAATTTGACACACATGAAAACTGGCATTTTATTTGCTTATAGAAAATGAAAAAGAAATAGTAATAAATCAACAATATATAAACAGAAAAATAAAAATGGAACAAAAAGGTAAAATCGGGGTAACGACAGACAATATTTTCCCCATTATCAAGAAGTTTTTGTACAGCGACCACGAAATTTTCCTCCGCGAATTGGTATCGAATGCAGTAGATGCCACGCAAAAGTTAAAAACTTTCGCCTCTCTTGGAGAGTTTAAAGGCGAATTGGGTGACATTTCTGTCAGGATTGCTGTCAACAAAGAAAACGGGACAATAACTATATCCGACCACGGGATTGGTATGACCGAAGAGGAAATAGACAAGTATATCAACCAGATAGCCTTTTCTTCGGCAAATGAATTCCTCGACAAATACAAGACTGACGCCAATGCCATCATCGGACATTTTGGCTTGGGATTCTATTCGGCTTTTATGGTGGCAAAGAAAGTCGAAGTCATCACCAAATCCTTCAAAGAGGGAGCCAAAGCCGTAAAATGGAGCTGCGACGGTTCGCCCGAATACACTATATCTGCTGCTGACAAGGAAGAACGAGGGACAGACATCATACTATACATAGACGATGAAAACAAAAACTTCCTCGAAGACAGTACTATCGAAGGATTATTGAAAAAGTATTGCCGCTTCTTGCCTGTACCGATTGTATTCGGTAAAAAAACGGAATGGAAAGACGGTAAATCGGTCGATACGGACGAAGACAATGTCATCAACGACACCAACCCGCTATGGACGCGCAAGCCTGCTGATCTGACGGATGAGGATTATGTGAAATTCTATAAAGAATTATATCCTTTTTCAGACGATCCGATGTTCTGGATACACCTGAATGTGGATTATCCGTTCAAACTGACAGGAATTTTATATTTCCCGCAGGTCAAGAATAATTTAGACCTCAACCGCAACAAGATACAATTATATAGCAACCAGGTATTCGTGACCGACTCGGTCGAGGGCATTGTACCCGAATTCCTGACACTATTGCACGGAATCATCGATTCGCCGGACATCCCGCTCAACGTTTCGCGTTCCTATCTGCAAAGCGAT
This sequence comes from Dysgonomonas sp. 25, assembly GCF_010501075.1. Lineage (GTDB taxonomy): Bacteria > Bacteroidota > Bacteroidia > Bacteroidales > Dysgonomonadaceae > Dysgonomonas. Next base: position 82,368 of record NZ_QVMN01000007.1, on the reverse strand, counting down.
CAGAATGTGAAAAAGATTTCGGGTTATATCACCCGTAAAGTGGCTGAAAGACTGGATGAAATTTTCAATGAAGACCGTAAGCAATTCGAAGAAAAATGGAACAGCCTCAGCCTGTTTATCGACTATGGCATGCTCACCGACGACAAGTTCTATGACAGGGCAACCAAATTCTTTCTATTGAAGGATGCGGATGGTAAAATGTTCACCCTCGACGAATACAAAACATTGGTAGAGGCTAACCAAACCGACAAAGATGGCAACCTCGTCTATTTATATGCCTCTAACAAAGACGAGCAGTATGCTTATATCAGCGCTGCCAAGGATAAGGGCTATAGCGTCTTGTTGCTGGATGGACAATTAGACATCCACATGACCGGCTTGCTGGAACGTAAGCTCGAGAAAACACGCATTGTCCGTGTCGATAGTGACACCATCGACAACCTTATCAAGAAAGACGATTCGAACAAGGTAGAGTTGACCGACAAGCAGAAAGAGGAGCTGAGCGAAACATTTACTTCCCAGCTGCCCAAACTCGACAAAACAGAGTTCACAATCGACTACGCTACATTAGGCGAGAAGGGGCAACCCGTGCAAATCACTCAAAACGAGATGATGCGCCGCATGAAAGAAATGTCGGCTATGCAATCGGGCATGTCCTTCTACGGTGAAATGCCCAACTACTACAATCTGGTCTTGAATGTCGAACATCCGCTTATTAAGCAAATTATGGGCGATGTCGATGGAAAAGACAAAGATGCTGTCAGCCAATACGCTTCCGGCAGTGATACCGTACACCAGCTAATCGACTTAGCTCTGCTCTCGAATGGTATGTTGAAAGGTGAAGCGTTAAGCAATTTCATCAAGCGAAGCACAGAACTGATTAAATAGTAAATAAACAAATAAGGCAGCTCCTGTGGAGCTGCCTTAATTATATACATATCCAAATCGGTTTACACCAAGTTCGATTCTCTCAATACATTGTTTGTTTTGTGAACGGCAGCAGCCGAAGCAGCAAATTTCTCTTTCTCCTCAGCATTCAGTTTCAGGTCGATAATCTTTTCCCAACCTTTGTTGCCCAATACCACAGGCACACCGATACAAATATCGTTCTGTCCGTATTCACCTTCCAACGTAACGCAGCATGGAATAACTTTCTTCTGGTTGTGGATGATAGATTCTACCACATAAGCTCCCGCTGCACCCGGCGCATACCATGCCGACGTACCCAAAAGGCCTGTGAGTGTAGCACCACCGACCATTGTGTCGGCAACCACTTTATCCAATACCTCTTTCGAGAGCAATTCCGTAACCGGGATACCTTTGTAAGTAGCCAGACGCACTACCGGAATCATAGTCGTATCGCCATGTCCGCCGATAACCATACCTTCCACTTCGTTCGGGTTGCAGCCGAGCGCTTCGCTCAGGTAATATTTGAAACGCGAACTGTCCAAAGCTCCTCCCATACCGATGATACGGTGTTTAGGAAGTCCTGTGATTTTAGATGCCAGATAAGTCATCGTATCCATCGGGTTGGAAATAATAACCAGAATCGCGTTAGGCGAATGCTTCAAGATACTTTCCGCTACCGATTTCACGATACCGGCATTCACTCCTATCAGCTCTTCGCGTGTCATACCCGGCTTACGCGGAATACCCGAAGTGATAACTACAACATCCGAGTTAGCTGTAGCAGCATAATCGTTTGTCACACCTTTGATACGCGAATCGAAACCAAGCAACTGAGCTGTCTGATTCATATCGATAGCTTTACCTTCCGATACTCCCTCTTTTACATCCAGCATAACGATTTCGTCAGCCACTTCATTGAAGGCTAAAACATTAGCACATGTAGCACCTACATTTCCGGCACCCACCACTGTTACTTTAGACATGATACTTTAATTTTATTAGTTTATAGTTTAATTATATAGTAAATTGTTGTACTCTCTCTATCTTTTTGTAAGGAGATAGCAAATGTACATGCTTATTCTCAATAAAAAAATAGACATTCGAGGAAAAAACAGCCTAATTATTAAAAAAAGCGAAAGGAAAGGTATAAATCAATCAAGTATATTTAAAAACATATATATTTGTAGCCGGAAGAAAATCAGCTAATGCTACTATGGATAAAAACAAAATACTAATAGTTGTTATCATTATACTTATTGTGGGACTTTTAGGTTCGGGCTACTTCTTATGGCATTACAAACAAAAGAGTGACGAAACCGAGCAGGAACTCGATCTGAAGAAACAAGAACTCGAAGATGACTACGAAGGGTTGACGATTCAGTACGAGACAATGAAGTACAACATCAAAAACGACTCGCTGCTTCACCAACTAAACAACGAACAAGCCAAAGTACAACGCTTGTTAGAAGAACTCCGTACAGTAAAAGCAAACGACCGTGCCGAAATCAACCGCCTCAACAAAGAATTATCTACTCTTCGCCAAGTGATGAAATCATATATTGTTCAGATTGATTCATTGAACAAAGTGAATGAGCAATTAAAGAAAGACAAAGCCGAAATCGCAGCAAAATATAATCAGGCTACCCAAACCCTGAATCAGGTCTCTCAGGCAAAAGACGACCTCGAGCAGAAAGTAACTTTAGCATCCAAGCTCGATGCTACAAACATAACCATCCAAGGGACAAATAAAAAAGGGAAAGTCCAGAAAAAAATCAAGAAAATAGAACAATTCGTTGTCAATTTCACCATAACAAAGAACATCACTGCCGAACCGGGCGAACGTACTATCTACGTGCGCATTATGAAACCCGACGATGATGTGCTGACCAAAAGCCGTTCGAATGTTTTCCAATACGAAAACAAGGAAATCAACTATTCGATGAAACGTATTGTAGAATATGGCGGAGAGGAAATCCTTGTCACCCTCTATTGGGATGTAGAGGAATACCTGATGCCGGGTAAATACAGAGTCGATATTTTTGCCGATGGCAACAGAATAGGCTCGAAGCCTTTTGAACTAAAAGACTAAAAATAACGTTATATGAGACAACAAAAAGAGGGATATTGAGACGAATTAATATCCCTCTGATTGTAAATACCTATAAATAAAGAGAATGGAATATTTGAAGGCTTTTATTAAAGAACATTAAAACAATTTCATTACTTTTGCCCTCGAAAAATAATAACAAGAGAAGAGGGATATTCTCTATAAAGCAGAATCTTAAGATTATACAATATAAGCATGCAGAAAAACTTAGTGATAGTCGAATCACCGGCGAAAGCCAAAACAATAGAAAAATTTCTTGGAAAAGATTTCAAGGTCATGTCCAGTTACGGCCATATCCGCGACCTGAAAAAGAAAGACTTAGGAATAGATATCAATCATAACTTCACCCCTGTATACGAAGTACCGGCCGACAAAAAAAAGGTTGTCGACGAACTGAAAAAAGCCGCTAAAAATGCCGAAACCGTATGGCTCGCTTCCGATGAAGACCGCGAAGGAGAAGCTATTTCGTGGCACTTGTATCAGGCATTAGGATTAGACAAAAAAGACACCAAACGTATTGCTTTCCACGAGATTACGAAAGACGCCATTCTGCATGCAATCGAAAATCCGCGTCAAATCGATAACAATCTCGTAGATGCACAGCAAGCACGCCGTGTATTAGACCGCATCGTAGGGTTCGAACTCTCCCCTATCCTATGGAAAAAGATAAAACCGTCATTATCAGCCGGACGCGTACAATCTGTTGCCGTACGATTGATAGTAGAGCGCGAAAAAGAAATAATGGCTTTCACAGCCGAAGCTTCGTACCGGGTAGTAGCCATCTTCACGAAGGAAGAAAACGGAACGAAATACGAAATAAAAGCAGAGCTGAATAAACGCCTCAAAACGAAAGAAGAAGCACTGGCTTTCCTCGAAAAACTGAAAGAAGCAACTTTCACCGTAGAAAAGGTAGAAACCAAGCCTGTAAAAAAATCACCGGCTCCCCCGTTCACTACGTCTACCCTGCAACAGGAAGCTTCGCGCAAATTGAGTTTTCCCGTATCATTGACAATGATGATAGCACAAAAGCTATACGAATCGGGAAAAATCACCTATATGCGTACCGACTCCGTAAACCTTTCGGCATTGGCTATCAATACCTCGCGGAATGCTATCGAGTCGCTTTACGGGAAAGAATATTCTAAACCCCGCAAATTCACGACCAAGGCAAAAGGGGCGCAGGAAGCGCACGAGGCTATCCGCCCGACTTATATGGAGCAGCAGACAGTAACCGGTACGGCGCAGGAAAAGAAATTATACGAACTCATCTGGAAGCGTACAGCTGCCTCGCAAATGGCGGATGCCGAGCTCGACCGCACAACGGTTACCATTGGCATTTCTACCAACGATATGTATTTCAGCGTAAGCGGAGAAGTGCTTAAATTCGATGGTTTCCTTCGCCTTTATATGGAAAGTTCCGACGAGGACGAAACCGTGGACGAAGAAGCTGCAGCCAATATGCTGCCACCGATGAAAAAGGCGGAGCTGTTGGATATGAAAGAAACGACTGCTACCGAGCGTTTCACCCAGAAGCCTCCACGATATAGCGAAGCTGCACTCGTGCGTAAAATGGAAGAATTAGGCATCGGTCGTCCGTCGACTTATGCACCTACTATATCGACTATCCTCAACCGCGAATATGTCGAGAAATCGCAACTGGACGGAACGGAACGCCAATACGATGTCCTGACCTTATCGAAAGGCAAGGTGTCGGAAAAGGTAAAAACCGAAATAACAGGAGCTGACAAAAACAAGCTGATTCCGACTGATATAGGATTCGTAGTAAACGACTTCCTGCAAGAGTTCTTTCCCAATATATTGGACTATAACTTCACGGCCAACGTCGAACAGGAGTTTGACCAGATTGCCGAAGGAAAAGAGGATTGGACAAAAACAATCGGGGATTTCTATAAAAAGTTCCACCCGGTTGTAGAAGCCACCAACAATATACAAACCGAACATAAAGTCGGCGAACGCGTTTTAGGTACAGATCCCGAAACAGGACGCCAGGTATCGGTACGCATCGGACGCTTCGGGCCAATGGTGCAGATAGGGACCAGCGAAGATGAGGAAAAGCCAAAATTCGCTTCGTTAGGGAAGAACCAATCTATCACAACCATCTCTTTGGACGAGGCGTTGAAGTTATTCGACATGCCGCGCAAATTAGGCGAATACGAAGGAAAAGAAGTGACGATAGGTATCGGACGTTTCGGCCCTTATGCCAAACATAATAACCTGTTTGCTTCTTTGCCGAAAGAAATCGATCCTTATGCCATCACGTTGGAAGAAGCAATCCCGATTATCGAAGATAAGAAGAAGAAAGAAGCGGAAAAGCTTATCAAAACTTTCGACGAGAACGAGGGAGTAAAAATCCTGAAAGGACGCTGGGGACCTTATATCGCTTATAACAAAAAATCGTATCGCCTGCCGAAAGATGCCGATCCGTTGACACTTTCGTATGATGATTGTATGAAGATCATAGGTCCGGAAGAAAAGAAGAAGACAAAGTCTACGACAAAAGCCAAATCTACTACTACGAAGAAGAAAACGGCTGCCAAGACTAAATCGACAACTAAAAAGAGCACTGCTACCAAGTCGACTAAAAAATCGACTGCTACGAAGAAAAAAGCAAACGAGAAATAGAAATAAGCAATTCTCGCACAAGTATTTTTTTTTAACATAAAACAATAAATGTATGGATAAGTTATTTAATACCAGAATATTGAGGTTAATAGTACCCATTGTGGACCTTATCCTGATTTACGCTTCTATCATATTGTCTTATCTCTTGCTAAGACAGTCATTAGATGCGTTCACCGATAACTACTATGCTTTTATATCCATTTCTCCCTACATCGGGCTGGCATACCTCGTTCTGGCGCATATATTCGAATTAGACAGGGCTAAAGACTTCACCTACTTTGGCATAGCCTATTCTACGGCACTTACCATTTTCGGGTTGTTCTGCGTAACAATGGCGTTAAGCTTCCTTGCCCGCGAATTTGCTTATCCACGAAGCGTACTCATCCTCAGTTCGTTCATTCAGTTATTACTTGTCTCCATTTGGCACTACTTCACCAATAAGATGTATCGCCGTGCCAATGCCAAGAAATCGGTACTAATCATCGGCGACGACAGGGGACGGGCGTTGGCCTACAAACTGATAGAAGGCGACAGCATGTGGTCGGCTATCAAATATATCTGCCGCCCGACCAATATAAAGCTGAACAAATATATCGACGAATGCGAAGTTATCTTTCTTACGGAAGACATCAACGAGGAACGCAAACAACAGATTATCAAATACTGTGTCGAAAAGAACAAGATGACCATCTACGAGCCTCGCAATAAGGAGATTTTGCTATTCAACGCCAACATATTGCAGGTAGACGATGCTCCGCTACTCAATGTGAGGCATCTGGGCATACAACCGGGCAACGAATCCGTCAAACGGATGATGGATGTATTCATTGCTTTCATTGGTGCTATTGTCTTCATCATACCGGCTATTATCCTCTACATATTCCTGAAAATCGGCGGCGGAACAGCCTTCTTCGTACAGGAACGGGTAACGCGCGACGGAAAAATCTTCAAGATTTATAAGTTCCGTACCATGATAGAGAATGCCGAAGCAAAATCGGGACCGATGCTGGCTACACAAAATGACAAACGGATAACACGATTCGGACACTTCATGCGGGCAACCCGCTTAGACGAAATACCACAGATATTCAACATTCTCAAAGGGGATATGAGTATTGTAGGCCCTCGCCCGGAGCGTCCTTACTTCGTTGAGCAATTCAAGAAAGAAATACCCGAATATGACCTGCGTCACCGTGTCAAAGCCGGATTAACCGGATTAGCACAGATTCAGGGGAAATACAATACCACTGCACGCGACAAACTGAAATACGACCTGCTCTACATCAACGGCTATTCGTTGGCGTTGGATATGAAGCTCATTATGCAGACGCTGAACATCCTGCTACGCAAGAGCAGCACCGAAGGAGTGAAAGAAGCGAAACAAATCAATGACGAGATAGACAAATTATTCAGGGAGGATTACAAGTAATGAACAGCTTTCAGGAATTAATAACCAAGCGCCGCAGTACGCGGAAGTTTACGGAAGAAAAACTAAACCCCGAACAGGTAGAAGCTATATTGAAAGCCGCTTTGAAGTCGCCATCGTCGAAGAGCAAAACTCCTTGGCAATTTGTCGTTATCGAAGATAAAGAACAGCTGCAAAAGCTGTCGCAATGCAAACCCGCAGGAAGCAAGCCGATAGAGGGCTGCTCGTTAGCAATCATCGTACTGGCCGATCCGTTGGCCAGTGATGTGTGGATTGAAGATGCCTCTATCGCTTCGATATTGATCCAGCTCGAAGCCGAAGATCTGGGCTTGGGTAGCTGCTGGATACAGATACGCGAACGGTTCACGGCTGACGACACATCGTCGGAAGATTACGTCAGAGAATTGTTTGACATACCATTGCAATTGCAGGTATTATCCGTCATCGCTATCGGACATAAAGCACAGGAACGTTCTCCTTTTGACGAAGAAAAACTACAATGGGAGAAAGTACATATTGGCAAATATACTTATCGCGACTAAGGCTGCTACAAAACTGCCCTCTCCATCAATTCAACAGTCATCTTATCCGTATCCAATTGGGCTTTCAGTCCTATGGGAAAGGTAAAATTGCACTGATTGTGCCCGAAAGATAATCCATATACCGACGGAATATCCAGCGGCTTGATTCTATCCTCTATTACCTGCCTCAACGTAAACGAATTGGGAGCAACCGTTTTATCGGATTTATCACATTTCCGGCAAACACCGAAAGCAATACCCGAGGCTTTGGCTAATTCGCCCGAAGCAATCAACTGCGTAAGCATTCTGTCGATACGATAAGGCTCTTCATCGATTTCTTCTATCATAACGATTTTACCTTTCATATCTATCTGATAAGGCGTTCCCATCAGAGAACAAATCAAAGTAAGGTTGCCGCCAACCAATTCGCCCTGCACCCTGCCGGAAGTTATCGTATACCGTTCCAGCACTTTATCCTGAGCGGATTTCGCCAGATCGCTCCCGGAACTCTCTATCAGGTATTTTGCACTCGGGTTCATCACGATATTCCTGAATTGCATCTTATTGTATTCGCGATGGATGGTTTGCGCAACAGGCCCGTGAAAAGTTACGACTCCTGTCTTTTGATGCACGGCATTGAGGAGCGCTGTGCTATCGCTGAAGCCGATAATTACTTTCGGATTCTTTTTGAACAAATCATAGTCTATGAAATCGAGGATTCTGGCACAGCCATAGCCGCCGTTGGTGAATATAATCCCTTTTATATCCGGATTCTTCACCATATCATTGAATCTATCGGCACGCTGCTTGTCCGTACCACTGAAATAGCCATGCTTATCGAGTATATTGCTGGGATAAACGGGCTCTAAACCAAGCTGTTTCACCCGTTCGACAGACGCTTGCAACTCCTTTTCGGTTATCAACCATGCCGGAGCCACCAGCCCCACCTTGTCGCCCTGTTTCAATCTGAGAGGCTTGACCGTTTCGGGCAAAGGATTATAGGATATATTATCTGCAATCAACCGTCTGGGAATCAGCGAAAGTAATGACAAACCGATTCCGGCATTTAAAAAGTTCCGTCTATTCATGTTTTCTGTTTATGAAGCTTTTGCTCGCAAAATATGCGTAAATATATAAAAAAGAAAGACAACCCTGCTAAGAGTTGCCTTCCCCGTTTCATATAACAATCACTATTTACGCTAAAGTAATATCTTTATCCAGATACACATCCTGTATGGTATTGATAAGCTCTACCCCCTCTTTCATCGGACGCTGGAAGGCTTTACGCCCGCAAATCAGCCCGATACCTCCGGCGCGTTTGTTCACCACAGCTGTGTAGACAGCATCGGCAAGGTCGGACGCTCCGTGCGACTCGCCTCCCGAATTGATAAGCCCCACGCGCCCCATGTAACCGTTAGCCACCTGATAGCGGCAAAGGTCGATAGGGTGATCGGAACTCAACTTGTCATACATACGCGGATCGCTCTTTCCGAAGTTGATAGCGGTGAAACCGCCATTGTTAGTCGGAAGTTTCTGTTTCACGATGTCGGCTTTTATCGTCACTCCTATATGGTTTGCCTGCCCGGTGAGGTCGGCCGCTTCGTGATAGTCTACGCCGTCTTTTTTGAAATCACTGTTGCGGAGATAACACCACAAAATAGTAGCCATACCCAATTCGTGCGCATATTCAAACGCTTTGGCTATTTCCACAATCTCGCGGCGGGCATCGGGCGAACCAAAGTAAATAGTCGCACCCACAGCTGCTGCGCCCATATTCCAAGCTTCCTTGATCGTTCCGAACATAATCTGTTCGTAAGAGTTGGGATAGGTCAACAGCTCATTGTGATTAATTTTCACCACGAACGGGATTTTGTGCGCATACTTACGCGCTACCGAACCCAAGACGCCAAATGTAGAAGCCACAGCACTACATCCGCCTTCGACAGCCAATTTCAGAATATTCTCCGAATCGAAATATATCGGGTTGGGAGCGAAAGAAGCTCCCGCAGTATGTTCTATATCCTGATCGACGGGCAAGATGGACAAATATCCGGTATTTGCCAGACGCCCGTGACCGAATAAGCGTTGCAAGTTGTTCAATGTAGGCAGGTTACGGTCGGTATCTACCCACAATTTATCAATAACATCGTCGCTGGCTGTATGAATCAGCGACTTATCAATCGTCTTACATGTATGTCCGAGCAAGTAATCGCTCTTATCCCCTAAGAGGGATGTAATCTTCTTATTCATAATAGTATCTTTATATATAATTATCAAATCTTCATAGGAACATCAATCAGTAAAATACGGGCATTGTCTGATGCCGCCCTTACCTTTACCGTTTCCGTTTCTGATATTCCCAAGCCATCTCTGCGATGCAACTCCGTCCCTGCCACAATAAAATCGCCTTCGATAACCATCGCAAAAACGCCATTGCCTTTTTTCTTTATCTGATATTCCAATTCGGTATCTTTATCCAATGTCGCGATACTGAACCATACATCCTGATATACCCAAAGATTATCATCTTCCCTGTTGGGCGACACAATCTGTATAAATCGCCCTTTATCGTCAAAATCAAACGAACGCTGATCGTAACGGGGTTTCACGTTCTGTATTTTTGGGAAAACCCATATCTGAAAAAAGTTGAGAGGCTTGTCCTTACTCGAATTGTATTCGCTGTGAGTTATTCCGCTTCCGGCACTCATCACCTGCACTTCGCCCGGATGGATAACCTCGGTATGTCCCATACTATCTTCGTGTTCCAATTCGCCATAAAGCGGAATCGAAACAATCTCCATATTGTCGTGAGGATGCGTACCAAAGCCCTCTCCTCCCGCTACAACGTCGTCGTTGATTACGCGCAAAGCGCCAAAATGGATTCTATCGGGATTATAATAATTCGCAAAACTAAATGTGTGATAAGTATCTAACCAGCCATGGTCGAAATGTCCTCTGGTTGAGGCGCGGTATAAATCTGTTTTCATAACACTGCTACTCCTTTTTCTTTTTAGGGGTTTTCTATTCTATTTGTATAAAACAATGGACGGGCAATTGTTGTTTTGTTAAATATCAATAACAAAAGAATAGGAGTATTAAGCAGCATATTTTTCGTATTTTTTGCTATCTTTGTCAAGTTTTGTCCATATAAAAACAGCCAATAACAATTAAAACAAAAATATATATTGCATTATGCTAAATGAGTTTACATTATCACATGGAAAGGTTATGATCAACTTCTCCATGAAATATTGCGATACAAAACAGAAATTACTCAACAGTTTCGGATTCAGAAGGTTTATCCAGTCTTTCATCAAGAAAGTCCTCAAAAAGGACGAGGTTGTGATATATGATTACTATATCAACCACTTCAAATCGGAAGAAGAACTGATAAATTCGCTGATAGAAGTATTTAAATTGCTGACCGTATTCAATACCGAAGAAGTACTGGAAGTCGACAATAAATTTTCTATCTTTTTCGAAGACAAAGACCTCTTCATCGAGATTACCGAACTGCTTTTCGTTTACTGGAAACGCCTCGAACGCTATGCCATCGTACGCAACAACCGCGTAAGCGAAGGCTTACAGAACGTCCGCTTCATTCAGGCCAACCAGATGTTCAACGAACTGATCCTTGCCACGGGAAGACGTATACAGGGCACTGTAAACGGGCATCCTACCCGCATTTTCCGTCAGAGCATGGCAGGTGCGAATGCCGGATTGACGCTGAACGATGTAAACTGGAATTGCCCTGTCGAATATAAAGGACTGGCTGCCATACCATTCATCAGCAAAGTGATTATTCAACCGCCGTTTATCTCCTACACCAAACGCAACAAGCGTGACGGAATCTTTCAGGAACACCAACAAAATCCGCTTGCCAACATCGTTTTGAGCGAGGACGACTGGTTTGTATTCCCTGTGTGGGTAGGAAATATGCTGACGTTCGTATACTTCCACCGCGATTTCATGGTGCAGGGTATCGGGCTTTCTAACTTGTTCGAGATTGCCACAGAAGACCAGTATATCGGCAAAAAACCGGATATTATATACGTTTTCGGCTATCCTGACGGCGACGAAGAAAAACGGACGTTCTACTATAAAGATAAAAAGAACGACATCCTCATCGGATATGCCAACCACAACGACGATATCGACTATTTCGGCTACATGAAAAAGATGTTGCTGACATTGCACAACGTCAAGCAAATCGAAAAAGGACGCCTGCCGATCCACGGCGCTATGGTCAACATCGTTCTGCGAAACGGTAATGAATCGAATATCATCATCATGGGCGACAGCGGCGCAGGTAAATCCGAAAGCCTCGAAGCCTTCCGCACACTCAACGAGAACTATATACGCCACATGCGCGTCATCTTCGACGACATGGGCTACCTCGTGAAAGAGAACGGCGTCATCAAAGGGTACGGTACCGAAATCGGCGCTTTTGTCCGCATCGACGACCTCGACCCATCATACGCATACGAGCAAATGGACAGAGGGATATTTACCAATCCCGACAAAATAAACGCCCGCGTTACCATCCCTATCTCGACATACGAAGTCATCTCCAAAGGGTACAAGGTCGATATTATGTTGTATGCAAACAATTACGCCGAAGCCGACAAGAAAATTGTTTTCTACGACGATTTGGATAAAGCAATAGACATATTCGAAGCCGGAGCCAGAAAAGCTAAAGGCACTACGACCGAAGAAGGACTTGTAAAATCCTATTTTGCCAATCCGTTCGGGCCTGTTCAGGAAAGAGGAGCGACAGAGAAGCTGGTACGCGAATATTTCACCGACATGAAGAACACAGGCGTGGAAATCGGCGAAATACATACATCGCTTGCCATCGACGGACATGCAAAAGACGGTCCGCGCGAAGCTGCCGAAGAGCTATTTTCGTTAATTAATAAAGATTAGTCATAAAAATGTGCTGCTATATTTGCATATTAGCAGCACATTCCTTATTTTCACATATCTTTACAACACGTTTATATAGAGGGTGGAAACTTGTTAAAATGCTTTTTTTTGAAAAAAATATCTCTTTTAATCACTTTTATGTAAAAATAAGGGTTAACTTTGTGGCTAAATTAAAAATTTAAAGAGCTTTATATTATATACGTCCTTGCGGCAAACTTATATATGTGTATACTATTTTTATAACGCTTATATGAAAAAACAAAAACTTTATATTACTGTACTAATTGCTGTTTGTTCTATTTTCTTATTTAATTCGTACACCGAAGCACAGGTTGTATCAAAAAGATGGTTCAACCGCAGGAATTTCGAACTTTTCAATCAAATAGGAGTCGGAGCTGGTATTACGACTATGGGGGTAACATTTGAGGGTATCACACCTATAAATGACAACTTTTTCCTTCGTGCCGGGATTAACTACATGCCTAAAACATTCAGCATAAAAGATGATATCCGAGTGAACGACCCTGCGCTAATGGCGTCGGTAGGATATGCACCTGATTATCATGTAAAATTCAAATTCAAGTCTTTCACAGGTCACGTATTAGTAGACTGGTATCCTGACCAATTCAATCCTTTCCACGTAGTAGGGGGACTTTATATAGGCAACAGCGACTTCATCGCTGAAGGTTACCTACGTAATCCGACTACCGGAGAGCGCTCGACCCTTTTAGATCCGAACGGCACTTGGCCTACATTGAAACTGAAAGGCAAAAGATTGAATATCGATGACGGACGCCTCAATGCTAAAATCCGTGCAGGAGAAATCGTAAAACCATATATCGGTGTGGGATATAGTAAACCCTTTGCCAAATACAAAGGCGACTGGAGCTTCGCTTGCGATGCAGGTATTCTGATCCAGCCGACATACGAAATCCGCCAAGATGGAAAAGCAACTTCAGCACCAGACTATCAGAGCGAAAGTTTGTCCATTAACAGCTATCTGAACAAAGTAAAAGTTTGGCCGATGGTTAACTTCCGCATCATGTACAGAGCAAAATAAAAACACTCTTATATAATCAGAGAAAACCCATTCCAGACGGATTGGGTTTTTCTGTTTTATTAAGGACTCGCTATCAGTCGAAAATATATACTGTATCTAATTTTTCATTATCTTTGCAAGAATTTTAAAAGCAGATTAGAAAGAATTATATCATGAGTAAGCAATTTGCAGAATACAACCAATTTAACCTGTCCGAAATAAACAAAGAAATCCTGAAAAAATGGGATAAGGACAATATCTTCCAGAAAAGTCTGGAAGTACGTGCAGACGCGCCGTCGTTTGTGTTTTACGAAGGGCCTCCTTCAGCCAATGGCATGCCCGGTATTCACCATGTAATGGCTCGCTCGATTAAAGATATTTTCTGCCGCTATAAAACGATGAAAGGTTTTCTTGTCAACCGCAAAGCGGGATGGGATACGCATGGGCTTCCGGTGGAATTGAGCGTCGAGAAAATGCTCGGAATCACCAAAGAAGATATTGGAAAAAAAGTCACTGTAGAAGAATATAATGATGCTTGCCGCAAGGAAGTAATGAAATATACCCGCGAGTGGGAAGAACTCACGCGCATTATGGGATATTGGGTGGATATGAAAGATCCCTATATCACCTACGACAACCGCTATATAGAAACTCTCTGGTATCTGCTGAAAGAGCTATACAAAAAAGACTACCTATACAAAGGGTACACCATACAGCCCTACTCGCCTGCTGCGGGAACGGGACTTAGTTCGCACGAGCTGAACCAACCGGGATGCTATCGCGATGTAAAAGACACGACGGCTATTGTCCAATTCAAAATGAAAGCGCCGAAGCCCGAAATGGCACAATTCGGCGAAGCTTATTTCCTGGCATGGACAACAACTCCGTGGACGTTGCCGTCTAACACGGCTTTGGCTGTAGGACCGAATATCGAATATGTTGCCGTACAAACGTATAATCCATACACGGGAGAGAAAGAAACGGTTGTAGCCGCTAAATCTCTTATGTATAGCCTGTTCAACGAAAAGGCGAAAGACATAGCTTTGGAAGATTATAAGCTGGGCGACAAGCTCATACCATTCAGAGTGGTAGGCGAATGGAAAGGTGCTGACCTCGCCGGAATGGAATACGAACAACTGATACCTTGGGTGAATCCGGGAGAAGGAGCATTCAGAGTAGTGACAGGCGATTTCGTTACCACCGAAGACGGTACGGGTATCGTACACATCGCGCCGACATTCGGTGCCGATGATGCCCGCGTAGCGAAAGCGAACAATGTTCCGGCATTGATGCTACTCGACAAAGAAGGCAATCAGCGCCCGATGGTCGATTTCACAGGTAAATATTTCAAGATAGAAGATCTCGATGCTGACTTTGTGAAAAACAATGTCAACGTCGAATTATATAAAGTATACGCAGGACGTTACGTCAAAAACGAATACGACAGCCTCCTTTCGGGTGCAGATGCGACATTGGATGTCGACATCAGCGTTATGCTGAAACAGCAGAACAGAGCATTCCGCATAGAGAAACATGTGCACAATTACCCACATTGCTGGCGTACGGATAAGCCTGTATTGTATTATCCGCTCGATAGCTGGTTCATCAAAACCACCGCTTGCCGCGACCGCCTGATAGAGTTGAATAACACTATCAACTGGAAGCCTGCATCAACAGGTTCGGGACGTTTCGGCAAATGGCTCGAAAACCTGCAGGACTGGAATCTCAGCCGCAGCCGCTACTGGGGCACACCGCTTCCTATCTGGCGCACCGAAGACGGAAAAGAAGAAAAATGCATCGGCTCAATGAAAGAGCTTTGCGAAGAAATGCGGAAGTCAATTGCCGCAGGCTATATGAAAGAAATGCCTTGGAAAGACTTCCAAGAGAGCGATTTGGATACGCTGAATTATGAAAAGATAGACTTGCACCGTCCGTATGTGGACAATATCATATTGGTTTCGGATTCGGGCAAACCGATGAAACGCGAGTTAGACCTTATCGACGTTTGGTTCGATTCGGGAGCTATGCCGTTTGCACAGGTATTCTATCCGCATATCAGCGAAGAAGAATTCGAAAAAGTATATCCGGCCGATTTTATCGCCGAGGGTGTCGACCAGACGCGTGGATGGTTCTTTACACTACACGCTATATCGACTATGGTGCGCGACAGCATATCGTTCAAAAACGTTATATCGAACGGCCTTGTATTGGACAAGAACGGCAACAAAATGTCGAAACGTCTGGGCAATGGCGTCGATCCATTCGAAGCCATCGAGAAATACGGCTCCGACCCGTTGCGCTGGTATATGATAACCAACGCTTCGCCGTGGGATAATCTGAAATTCGACATAGAAGGGGTAGAAGAAGTGCGCCGCAAATTCTTCGGCACGCTTTACAATACCTATTCGTTCTTCGCATTATATGCCAATGTCGATAAGTTCACTTACGCCGAAGCAGATATATCGTTGAGCGAGCGTCCGGAGATAGACCGATGGATTATATCGCTGCTCAATTCGTTGATAAAATATGTAGACGAATGTCTGGCAGATTATGAACCAACGAAGGCCGGACGTGCCATATCGGACTTTGTGAACGACAATTTAAGTAACTGGTACATCCGCCTCAACCGTAAACGTTTTTGGGGTGGCGAGATGACGAAAGACAAGCTTTCGGCTTACCAGACTTTATATACTTGCCTCGAAACGGTAGCGAAACTGATGGCGCCTATATCGCCGTTCTATGCCGACAAATTGTATATGGATTTGGTTTCGGTGACAGGACGCGACAATGCCATATCGGTACACACCGCCGATTTCCCAGTATATAACGAAAGCGTTATAGACAGCCAATTGGAGGAACGCATGCAGATAGCACAGGACATATCGTCGATGATACTTGCCCTCCGCCGCAAGGTGAATATCAAAGTCCGCCAACCGTTGAACCGCATCATGGTTCCTGTGGTAGACAAGAAGCAAGAGGAGGACATCAAAGCCGTATGCGACCTGATATTGAACGAGGTGAACGTGAAAGAGCTGAAATTCGTCGACAGCGGAGAAGGAATTTTAGTGAAAAAGATAAAACCCGACTTCAAAAAGCTCGGCCCTCGTTATGGAAAGATAATGAAGCAATTAGCAGCATCTATACAAGAAATGGCACAGGAAGATATAGCCCGGTTCGAGAAAGAAGGTTATTTTGCACTGAACATTGAAGGGCAGAATGCTGTTATTGAGCTATCGGATGTGGAAATCATTTCCGAAGACATTCCGGGATGGCTTGTAGCCAACGAAGGACGGCTGACTGTTGCGCTGGACGTCACCATAACCGACGATTTGCGTAAGGAAGGTATTGCACGTGAGCTGGTTAACCGGATTCAGAACCTGCGTAAATCGAATGGTTACGAGATAACCGACCGTATACGTGTACAGATTTCGGATATTGAGCAAGTGCGCGAAGCGATCAACGATTACAAGGATTATATTGCTACTCAAACACTTGCCGATAGCGTAGAGCTATCCGATGTCAAAGAAGGAGTAGAAATAGATATGGACGACTATATTTTAAGAGTTTTTATAGAGAAGAATTAATGAATAATTAGTATCTTCATACAAGAAACAGGATTGTCTAACTTATAAACAAGCACAATTATGGCAGAAAAAACAAGATATACGGACGAGGAACTGGAGGAATTCCGCCAGTTAATCCTCGAAAAGCTGGAAGCAGCTAAAAAAGAATACGACCATTTGAGGGCTGCAATTACCAATACCGATGGTAATGACGTGACCGATACGTCGCCGACATTCAAGGTATTGGAAGAAGGTGCGTCTACCCTATCAAAAGAAGAGGCCGGACGTTTGGCACAACGCCAGATGAAGTTTATACAGAACCTGCAATCGGCACTTATCCGTATCGAAAACAAGACATACGGCATTTGCCGCGAGACAGGAAAACTAATCCCTAAAGAGCGCCTGCGCGCTGTACCACATGCGACACTAAGTATCGAAGCCAAGAACAAAGGTGTCAGATAATTTAGCAAAATATTGAATCATAAGAAACGGAAGAAAAAGCAATTTGCTGCCTTTTCTTCTGTTTCTTTGTGCTATAAAAAAAACAATGAAAAAACTATCTTCGGGCACATTAGCCATCATCGTTATCGTATTAGTTATCGTCATCGACCAGTTCAGCAAGATATGGGTCAAAACACACATGTCGTTGGGCGAAATGATAGAAATAACCAGTTGGTTCAAAATCTACTTTATCGAGAATAACGGGATGGCATTCGGGATGGAAGTTATCGGAAAACTCTTCCTTTCCATTTTCCGCATAATTGCCGTAGGAGGTATAGCTTATTTCTTGTACAAATTAGTCAAAGAGAATAAATACCCTAAAGGCTTTATTGTCTGCTTTGCGCTTATCTGGGCGGGAGCATTCGGGAATATTATCGACTCGGTATTTTACGGGCAATTCTTCACTGCCAGTTATCCCGGAACAGTATCGACTTTCACAACGACCGACGGGTATGCCGACTGGCTGCACGGAAAGGTTGTGGATATGCTCTACTTCCCGTTGATAGAATGGACTTGGAGCGGCGAGAAGTATGTTTTCTTTAGTCCCGTGTTCAACATTGCAGATTCGGCTATTACGGTGGGAATATTCATTTTGTTGATAGGTTATTTCAAGTCATTGGGTAAATTGTTCGAAAAAAATCCGAAGAAATGAAACTAAAGCCGGTCATATCATTCATCCTGCTAACTGTATTACTCGCCATATCGTGCGGTAAACGCCCGAGTTATGTCCTTTCGCGCGACAAGATGACAGATGTGATGTATGACCTGCAAATGGCAAACGCAATTGTTGAGAACCATAATCTACCGGCCGAGCAACGGACAGAGGAATACAAAAACCGCATTTTAGCGGGAGTGTTGCAAAAACATAGTATTACCCAAGCCCAATTGGATTCGTCTATTGCCTGGTATTCGGATAATATGGACGAATACAGGAAGGTGAACGACAGCAACCTGAAACGAATCAATATTTTACTTTCCACTTTAAGAGACGAGCAATTAGCATTGGATGGTTATCGCAATGCGTCGAATGATATGATGACTAAACGTATCTTTCTGAACGACAATACGCCGACTTATTCCTTCAAATTGCCGACACACACCTTAGACAAAGTAGGAAGGGAATTTTTCTCGTTCCAGTTCGATGTATTGGGCGCCGATTCGTTGAGCAGACTGGAAGCGGGCATATACTATACCTACAAAGATACAACTGTCCGCCAGACGAAACACATCGGGCGGGATGCACATTATGCCTTTACGAAGCCGAATCTACCCGATTCGTTACTCACCGGTGTTAACGGTTATATTCGCCTCAAACAATCGAAGAAATCAGTTGAAAAGTCTCCGGTTTTCATATACCACATTCGCTATCAAGACTCTACGTCTACCGATGCGGAAAACAGCCTGCGTACACGCGAAAGAGAAATAGCTAAGTAATGTTGCGCTTCTACTCACACTACACGTTTATTTGGCCCGATATTTACCTGAAAAATGTTGTTGTTGAATTAGATGCTGAAAATAAGATTCAGCGCATATTCCCTTTTGAGAAAGAGATAGAAAACACCGAATTTCATTCGGGCTGGTTGTATTTCATACCCGGGGGAAAAGGCTTTTCCATTCCACAAAGCGCACCGTCTACTCAATATCAAGAAGCAACAGCTATCGAATATTCCTCCACCCAATCCTATTCGGTATATAACGAGGACAAGACGAGAATCATTTGATTGTATCGCCTTTTGCCGTATAATACCATGCCAACTGCATCATATCTTTATATTGCTGCTGATATTTATTGACAGCCTGTTTGTTCTCTTTCATATCCTGCAAATTGATGGAAACAACAGGAGCATCTTTAGGAACAGGGAAAAAATACAGCGAATCGCAATCGATAGCTTTTTCAAAGCCTATACCATAGTTCTTTCCGGGAGATGTCATCGACTGACCGAAACTGTAATATGTAAATCCTTCAGGGGCAACCATCTCTATCAGCGTAGGTATTATATCGACATGGCTTCCGGGAACGGAAGACTTCTGTTTCTCTATCTGATTTCCGTACAAGATGAAAGGAACCGATGACGATTCGTACAGATTAGGAATTCTGTTGAGGAAGCGACGCCCGTAATGGTCTCCCGTGAAGGCATACAAAGCCTGCGGATAGTCAGCTTCGGCCTTTTTCATAAACCGCCCGATAGCCCAGTCGCCATACCACAAATGTCCGAGTTCGTTTATTGTCATACCCGATTTGTAATACTCTTTCACCTCTGCGGGCAAATCATCCTCTGACTTATAAGGAAAACCTTTACTGCAAACGTCTATCGAGTAAGGCGAGTGATAAGACGAAGTCAGAATAACATTCAGGGTATATTCTTCGGGATTGGTTTTCTCTAAGACCAGATCGAACAGCTTCTCATCTTCGACACCCCAATCGCCCGAATCGGATTTACCACCCATATCCACACCCGAATAGATAACGTCGCAGCCGTGATAGGACGAAAATCCGCCGATATTCTCCCACGAAAGAAATCCGCCGTAATAGAGGCAGGTCTTATAACCTAACTTCTTGAACTGGTTGAATATAGACGTAATATACGGATCATTCATCGTACCAATGCGGCTGACATTGATGCCGCAGTAAGGAATACCCGAAGTTATCGTTCCATAAGCATAAAATGTTGCATTATAGGATGGGAGGAAGTTCTCATAATGCGTCCCGTTATCAGCAATCCGGCTCAAATTTGTGGAAAGATTGAACGGTCTGTACTTATCCATCAACGGCCACGAATCGTAGCTTTCCATGATAACCAAAAAGATTTGCTTCGGTTTGTCTATAGAATTTCCGTGCGCTTCTTTTCTGATAACTTCGCTTACAGCCATCTTTCCGTATTTAGCCGATAAATCGTCCTTTCCGAAAGGATTCTCACCTTCAAGAAAGTTCAGCGCTTTATAATCATCGTAGGCATATTTCAATGAGCGGAAAGGATTTATTATTGTCTTATTGAGAAAAGGGTCTTGACTCACCGATGCCCATTTGCGTATAGCAATAGTACCCCAAATAGTACCTCTCGTACTTGAAACAAAAAGTCCTAACAGCACTACAACCAGCACAATTCTCACCCCACGGGGATTGATCCGCCCCAGAAATTGGCCGATAACATTTCGCTTTTCGAATAGCTTGAATATCAGTATTCCGGCTACGATGCTGATGAGCATAATGGCAATATTGAGATATGGATGGTAATACTCGACTATCGTTTTCCATACTGCCGCCTTGTCATCGTCCACTCCTAAAAAGACGAAATTATTGAACTGGCTGTTATATTCGATATAGTAGTTGATAGTGACATCGCAAATGATAACCGACAGAATGACAAACAGGCATTGAAACACCCTCCGTACAGTACGGCTCAGACTGAATGCATTGAACATAGAGCTGATAAGCAAAACCAGCAAGGGCAGAGCGATGAAGTAAGAAACAGCCGTACAATCAAATTTGAATCCCATCCCAAGTACCGACAAGTAACCTCCGACGCCCACATCAGTCGTTATTTCGTCGTGGAATATCAGGATGAAAATAATCCTGAATATGGTAAAAAATATGACTCCAAAAATCCAGAAAAAGAACAGGTTACCAAGCTCTTTGGTGAAAGAATTCCATTTTGCATTCATTTTAGGCTACAGATTTGGTCTCGTCACAGCCGGTAATACACAGCCGATGCGGAGTATTCGATAATAGATTATATCTCAAAAAAGTTTCCTTATATCTTCTTTAACCGATATAAGGTGTTCTGTCTTTATGTTTCTTCGTAAATGCGTCCCAGAACTCGCGATGGTATTTCAAAACCAACGCTACGCATTCATCCGCATCAAATTGGCGGTATTGGGCATATTTAGTAGCAATATAAGTCAACATCTCCTCGTT
The DNA here is from genome assembly GCF_010501075.1 of Dysgonomonas sp. 25. Lineage (GTDB taxonomy): Bacteria > Bacteroidota > Bacteroidia > Bacteroidales > Dysgonomonadaceae > Dysgonomonas. Next base: position 60,817 of record NZ_QVMN01000007.1, on the reverse strand, counting down.
TCCCCATAAGCGGCGAAGGTTTTCGCAGCCCTTTTCCATCGAAACCGGCCCGAAATACATCCTGTTGAGGTCGACTAAGTAGAACGTGTAGTTGCCGGCATCTTCCTTATACAAGATATTCCCCGGAGAATAATCAATATGCATAATTTCTTTGTCGTGCATGGAGGCGGTGAAGCGGGCAAACTGATCGAGCAGATTCTCCCGTCCGGCTAATTGTCCCCATTTAAACTCACGCATCAAACCGTCAAATTGCTCATGCACAGAGACATAATAACTATCCCGGAATAATATTCCCGATTTTTGTTCGATATAGGCTATTGGATCAGGTGTTCCTATCCCGTTTTGAATCAATATATTGGCATATTCGAACGAACGCCTCGCCTTCGATTTGCGAAAGTTGCCGTATACCAACTGATTGATAAAATTAGGAACTTTGAAACGTTTTACATTGATATGAATATTCTGTACAGGTATGTCGCGTACAACATTTCTGCCCGAATAGATAATCTCCCCCCTATTATCGAAAGAAACCGGAAGCTCCTCAACGAAACTTCTCAATGACTCATACTCAGAATTGATTACCATTTTTTTCATCAGAATTCGGATGTAAAGTGGAACTTAATATCACCGAAATCCTGCTGCGCCATCGTCAGCACATAGCCCGAATCGGCAAGGAAAACATCCCTACCCTCTTTATCTTTGGCCATATATTGCGCTTTGCGCCTCTTGAAGTCGGCTAATTGGTCGGCATTGTCGCTTTCGATCCAACAAGCTTTGTACAGGTTGATAGGTTCCCAACGACACTTGGCACCATATTCGTGCAGCAAGCGGTATTGTATTACTTCGAATTGCAACTGTCCTACCGTACCGATTATCTTACGATTATTAAACTGATTGACAAACAATTGCGCAACGCCCTCGTCCATCAGCTGGTCGATTCCTTTCTGCAACTGCTTGGCTTTCATCGGATCATCATTCTCGATATATTTGAACATCTCCGGCGAGAAGCTCGGCAAACCTTTGAAGTGCAGATTTTCGCCCGAAGTCAGTGTATCACCGATTTTGAATGTTCCCGTATCAGGCAAACCGATAATATCGCCTGCAAAGGCCTCATCTACTGTTTCTTTCTTCTGCGCCATGAAAGCCGTCGGAGAAGAAAAACGCATCTCGCGGTTGTGCCGTACATGCTTGTAATAGGCATTACGCTCGAATTTGCCCGAACATATCTTGACGAAAGCAATACACGAACGATGATTCGGGTCCATATTGGCATGTATCTTGAATATAAATCCTGTAAAGGCAGGCTCTTCGGGTTTCACGATACGCTCTATCGCTTCCACAGGACGTGGCGACGGCGCTATACGGACAAAACAATCGAGCAACTCTTTCACCCCAAAGTTATTTAATGCCGACCCAAAGAAAACGGGAGCAATATCCCCTTTGAGATAGGTATCGACATCCAGAGCGGGATAGACACCACTTATCAGTTCTATGTCTTCACGCAGCTTTGCAGCCAGTTTATCGCCGATATAGTTTTCCAGTTCAGGGCTGGATATATCTTTAAATCCGACAGACTCGGTAACGGTCTGCTTGCTCGGTGTATATAAATCCAATTTCTCCTGAAAGATATTGTACACCCCTTTGAAAGTCTGACCGCTATCGATAGGCCAGCTAAGCGGCAATACGTTTATTTTCAGTTCTTCTTCCAGTTCATCCAGCAAATCGAACGGATCTTTCCCGTCGCGATCCATTTTATTGATAAACACCATAACAGGCGTTTTGCGCATACGGCAGACCTCCATCAGCTTACGCGTCTGGGCTTCCACCCCTTTGGCCGAATCGACAACGATAATCACGCTATCCACAGCTGTCAGCGTGCGGTAAGTATCTTCGGCAAAATCCTGGTGACCGGGCGTATCGAGAATATTGACTTTGTAACCGTCATATTCGAATCCCATTACGGAGGTGGCAACCGATATACCGCGCTGCTTTTCTATTTCCATCCAGTCGGAAGTAGCCGTCTTTTTTATCTTGTTCGATTTAACGGCTCCCGCAACGTGTATCGCTCCCCCGAAAAGCAGTAGTTTCTCGGTCAATGTCGTTTTACCGGCATCGGGATGGCTGATGATGGCAAACGTCCGCCGGCGATGTATTTCTTTATCTAATTCGCTCATTTATCGTTGTCTCTTTTTCAGGGTTGCAAAGTTAGCTTAATTCGCAACATAGTACAAACTTTTTTATCTATACTATTCGGCTAAGCTGCATAAAAGTAATATGCCTGATTACATATTTTTGTTATATTTGTATAAATCATTACAACATACCTAAGCTATATTACCCGTAAAGCCTATGAGAAAAAAAACTGAAAAAGGCTGGTATCATTCTGCTTGTGCTCTTCATCTTGTGCAATGCAATTATCGCCCTGCAATGTTATAGCATTTCGCACTTCAACACCGAAATGCAGGCTGTCATTACTCCTACGGCATTAGATACCATCAATAGCAACAGAATCAAAGCCTTATTTCTCGGAATAGATGTACCCAAACCCAAAACGGCGCGCCAGACCAAAACGGACGAAGTATGGCAAATACCCGTCGGCGAGAAGGATTATCTGGAAGCATGGCTAGTCAAAACCACTACCGGGCGAAAGGGCATCGTTGCGCTCTTTCATGGCTTTATGAATGAAAAATCGATGATGCTTCGTGAGGCCTTTGCATACAAACGTATGGGGTATGATGTGCTGCTTGTCGACTTCATCGGTTCGGGTGGCTCTTCGGGAAACCAATGTACGATAGGTTACTACGAGGCCGAAAACGTGAAGTCGGTATATGATTACCTGAAAAACCGGAATGCGGATGACAACATCTTTTTAGGAGGCTTTTCGATGGGGGCGGTGGCGATAATAAAAGCGCAACATGACTACGAAATGGATGTATCGGGCATCATCATCGAAGCCCCTTTCGGGCGGTTAGAAGAAACCATCGCTGCACGCGCCGATATAGTAGGAATACCGGCTACACCGGCTTCGCAGTTTGTCACTTTCTGGTTTGGTGCAGTGAACGGGTTTAATGCTTTCGCCTTCAATCCGGAGGAGGATATACAAACTATTACAGTCCCGACTTTACTGCTTTTCGGCGGAAAAGACCAATATATCTCGCCGGAGGAGGCACAAAGAATCTACGACAATTCGGGTAGCTCGACAAAGCAGATACATATCTTCCCCCACGCACGGCATCATACATATATGAATTCATACAGGAAAGAGTGGACTAAAATCACCTCCGACTTCCTGACGGAACACAGCCATTAAGCCTGTTTGATTTCCGCGATAACTTCTTTTATTTCGTCATGCAGCCCCCATTTATCTTTCTTGTCTAAATCGAGGACTTGCTGCAAATCCGACAGGGCTTCTTCGTATTGGTGCTTACGGTAGTACATACATCCGCGATTGTAGTAGGTTATCGCATGTTTGGTATTCAGCCCCAGAATGGTATTATACGTCTCCAATAACTTAGCATCATCGCCCATCTCATTGTATGCGATGGTCATATAGAGATAGATAGTCACCTTCAAACTGTTTTTCCATGCCTGATTGCGGTTGTATTCCTCGTTATTCTCTATCTTTTCGAGAGCATAGCCAAGGGCAGCTATCTTTTCCTCGGGCGTTTCTAATTTATTGAGAATATCCTGAATCTTCTTGTTGAAGGTAGCGACACTCGACGCTTCGTTCTTTACCTGCCTGCGTTTCTTCTGAATAAACCAGAAAGTTCCTAAAAGCAAGGCTATCAGTAAAACGTATATGGCGATGTTTAGTATATTGTTATCCATAATCTTTGTTATTTATCCTACTACCTGATACGAATCAAATTTAATGCCATCTTCTCCCATGGTGAAAATCCAGAATTCAGACCATTCGCCTTCGGACATGTAGTCGGAATAGCCATCATCAAAATCACCGAATATCTCGGAATGGGAATAGTCGCCGCGACTAATCGTTATGGTATTTCCCTGAATATAGATGCTTTCACCCGAAATATTGTAACCGTTATCTATTTTCCTGCTATAATAAGCCCGTCCCTTGTTCCAGTGGATATCTTCGAGAAGGAGGTTGTTGAGTACCATCCTCAATTCCTCCAAGCAGTCACCATATGTTACCCATTGATGCTCTTTCAATTCAGACATAAAACGATCGATAGTTACATTATCTTTATTGTTCAAAGCTTTCTTCAAGAGAATGAGGTCTCTAATTGCTGCATCCCTTTTTCTTTGCAGGCGAGCCTCGATTGATTTCATGAACTCAACATTTTGTGTCTCGGTAGATGATAACTCAACCACATTATTCGATGAGGCCGATTTATACCATGATTGGCGTTCGAAATAACGTTGATAACGCTCGTTATTGAACACATAGCCTTTGCGCGCAAAGATCTCATTGCGGAGAAGAGCTATTTCCTCCAAGCTTTTCCCGGCGAGGTCTGCTTCTGTTAGCAGGCGAACATCACATTCGAAGCAATTGATTATCTGAGAATAGCTGTTGAATGCTATTGATAAGAAGAATATAATAAACAGATATCTTTTCATAGTTGCTAAAGTATAAATTTTCACTTTAGCGACAAATTTAATCGGCATATAAAACAAAAACGTTATGCGAAAATATTTAATATTGTTAAAACAAGGCTGAATGCTTGTGTATTCCAAAAATATATGCTTTTTTTGTAACTACAAATAACAGATTATTTCAAATTAACTCCAAAATAAACGCCTATAGAATAAACATTACTCTTTGAATTTTAAATATATAAGAGATAATGGGAACATTGAAAACAATGACCGACGAGCAGTTGGTGTATAGTTATTCTGATGGCAACAATCAAGCTTTTGATATTTTACTCGAGCGTCACAAACAGGCGGTGTATAATTACATCTACTTCATTGTGCGCAAAAAGGAATTGGCTGAAGATATATTTCAGGAAACCTTTATCAAAGCCGTTATCAATATAAAACAGGGACGCTACACCGAGAACGGGAAATTCAAGGCATGGATTTCGCGCATAGCACACAACCTCATTATCGACCATTTCCGCCAACTCAAAAACGAAAATACCGTTTCGAACGACGAGACTTCTATCGATTTGCTCAACAATCCTTCTTTGTGCGATACAACCATCGAAGACCAGTTGATTAAGTCGCAGATAACAGCAGACGTCCGCAAGCTGATTTCGTACCTCCCGGACGCTCAACGCGAAGTGCTGGAGATGCGTTATTACAAGGATCTCAGCTTCAAAGAAATATCTGACATCACAGGTGTGAGCATCAATACGGCGTTGGGCCGTATGCGTTATGCGATACTCAATATCCGCAAAATGGCAGAAGAAAACCAGATTATACTGACTCTTTAAGTTTTCATACTATTACACTATATTAAGTAACCGTCAAATATAAAAGCAATTTACTCAGGGAAGGCTAACTTGTGAAAGTAAGCCTTCTCGTTTTTTTTGTAGTTGCAAAAGAATAATCGGCTAAGGAGATAAATATGCTTCATTTTGGCGATGTATTTAAAAGGTTGTATCTTTGGGCAAAAGTTTTCTATATGCAGTTAAATATCAAGAATGAGACGGCCAGACTGAAAGCTGTTGTACTCGGACAGCCCCACTCGATGGGCAAAGACCCGCTATTGGAAGAGACATACGATGCCAAATCGTACGAAACGGTAAGCAACGGTAATTACCCTACCGAGGAGGATATTGCAAACGAGATGGACGCTTTCGAGAAAGTGTTGAGAAAATACCATGTAGAAGTACTTCGACCATTGATTTTGCCCAACAGCAATCAGGTCTTTGCGAGAGATGTTGCTTTTGTCATCGACGACAAGATTATCACATCCAACATCATACCCGACCGCGCCGACGAGCAAGAGGCCTATGCGCCCATCTATAGCCGTATTGCCTTCAACAAGATATACAACCTCCCCGAAAAAGCGCATGTAGAAGGGGGAGACGTCGTTTTACACGACGATATTATCTTCATCGGGACATATACACGCGAGGATTATCCGAACAAAAAGACTGCACGGACAAACTCGTATGCTATCTCGTTTATCAAAGAGTTGTTCCCAGACAAAACCATTATTCCACTGGAACTGAAAAAGAACGATACAAATCCACGAGAAGGCATCCTTCATCTGGATTGTACGTTTATGCCTGTCGGCAACGGAAAAGCGATCCTTTACCCGGACGGATTCCTTGAACCGGAAGGTATACAGACAGTTGTCGATATTTTTGGCAAGGACAATATATTCGAAATCACGCAGGAAGAAATGTACTGGATGAATACAAACATCTTTTCCATCTCGCCCGAAGTAGTTGTCAGCGAGGAACATTTCACCCGCCTCAACAAGCATCTGCAAGATGCATGGGGATTGACCGTGGAAACGATCCCTTATCGCGAAATATCGAAAATGGGAGGCTTGTTGCGTTGCTCTACCCTACCGCTAATCAGGGAATAACCATTAATATCGTATCAAAGATGAATCATAAATCAATAGGAATACTCGTGCTGCTCGTTTTTGCCGTCCTGTCCATGTCAAGCTGCGCGACAATGTTCAGCAAGAACAGATATCCAATCGAAATCAATTCAGAGCCTCAGGGTGCCGATATTGTCGTAAAAAAACAAAATGGAGCTATTCTCTTCCAAGGCACTACGCCTGCCAGACCGGTTCTGCCGGCGGGAGACGATTTAGGCAAAGCCTTTTACAACGTCACTGCTTCCATGCCCGGATATAAAAACACGACTACCTATATCCACTACAAAGTGGATGGCGTGTATTACGTCAACCTCGCATTTCCTATTTTCGGATGGTTTATAGGCATGACTATTATAGATCCGGCCAGCGGGGCTATGTGGAAGCCGAGCAAAAGCACCATCAATATCACTTTAGAAAAAGAAAACTAACATAAACATGATTCGCAAAAAAATAGCATATCTATCACTTGTTGCAGCATTGCTGTTGCTGCCTTCGTGCAGCCTGTTCGAAGAAGTGAGGCAGGAAAAGGCACAAGCCGAAGAATATAACAAACAAATTCTGGAAGAAATAAAGTCTGCCCATACGCCACAGGAAAAAATCAAAAACCTCGAGGATATCATCGCGCAGATAGAAGCGACCATTCCCAGCAAAAAATTCAAAACAACCCCACTCAATGCCTGCAGTTTATATATCAGCGAAGCATACCTGAATATGAACGAGATAGATAAGTCTATCGAAATGAGCAATCTGATATTGGAAGCCGACAAAGACATTGCCCGCGCCTACTTCCTGCGGGGATATGCCTATCAATTGAAAGGAGATAATAAACAAGCTTTGGCTAATTATACGGCGACAATACAGAAAGACCGCACATTCGTTCCTGCATTCGAGAGCAGAGCGTTTATGCATATACAGAACGAAGAATATAATGATGCCATATCCGACTATGCCGCTATAGAAAAGCTATTACCCGAGGACGAAAAGAACTACATCAACCTATCTACTGCATATATCAAAACGGAGAAGTATAACGAGGCAATTAAGTATGCGGACAAGGCGCTCAAAATCAATCCCCTGAACGTATATGCCTACTACAACAGGGGCTATGCCTATAACGAGAAAGACAACTCAAAACAGGCGATAGAGGATTACAACAAAGCGTTGAACATTGCGCCCAATTATATCGATGCTTATAATGCGTTGGGTATTCTCTACACCCGGAAAGGCGATTACGACCTTGCGCTCGAAAACTTCAACAAGATAATAGCAATCGATTCTTCGCTGACTTTTGTCTACCACAATATAGGGTTGATATACAAGAACAAAGAAGATTTCGACAAGGCTAACAAGTATTTCGAGAAAGCAATCCAGACCGACTCGACCTATGCACCTGCCTATATCGAATCGGGCGATATACATGTCCGATGGGGCAAGAAAGAAAAGGCCAAAGAACTATATAAGAAAGCGATAGAGGTAAATAATGACAAAGACGAAGCTATAAGCAAAACGGCTTCGGAAAAGATAGAGCAACTACGATAAACTAACTGTTACGGTATTCTTTCATATACCGGGAAATCTCTTTATGACATTCCGTTGTCTGTTCCTGCCGCGAAAAGTTGAGGACATAACGCCGCCCTTCTGCTGTCTTGATCAGGATATATGGGGAACGCGGTGTTTGCAAATATAGATATACATTCTGCCATTCCTCATATACAAATTCGCCCCTACTCACGCCAAGCAATTCGAAACCTTCATCTACAGCTAAACAGGGAGGCATTGTAGGTATGAGCTGTACATCTTCTATCGCATCCCGCTCTATATGCTGCCCGTAGACAGCCTCGATAGAAATCCCGTCTTCTGTCATCGTAATCTGAGGCGCTCGAAGCAGGAAGAACAGGGAAACAGGGATAGCTATGAAGAAGAAAATAAGCACGGAAGCGACAATCCGCCCGCTCGACCGTATCTGGTATTTACGTTTGGATGAATATACCGCCAACGATATGCATATGAACAACAACAATGTAGCCATTGCTGCGACTAATAGATATCCCCTATATAACCCAGCCGCAAATAAGACTATGCCCAGTACGGCAAGGGTTAATCCTCCGAAAATCATTATACTCCCTACCCTGCCGGCAATTTCTATCGAGACGACATCTTTCTTGTGGCGCGAAATATCGGAGGGGATAACATTCGGGTTACTTCTGATCAAGTAACCGATAAGGACATAGATTATACCGAAAATAACAACAGTGATGAACGAATCCATTTTATTATAGTTTTGATTTCCTTGTGTAAACTTTGTCCATAAAGATAATTCTTTTTTCGAATATAGAAATAATAGCGAAATACTTTTGTTTGACACCTCTCCTTTGAGGCAAATTTTATATATTCACAGAATTTTAATCGAAAGAGTATTATATACCATCTAAAGCGTTTATTCGTTATTAAATAAAACCACGAAATATGGCAGTAGGCAAGAAGAAAGTTGCTTTCATTATAAATCCGGTGTCGGGAGTGTCCAACAAAAAGAACATTCCGGGCAAGGCCGAAGCGGTATTGGACAAAAACAAGTTCGATATTGAGATTCTGAAAACCGAATATGCCGGACATGGCTACGAATTAGCCCGGCAAGCTGCTGCCAATGGAGCCGATTATGTCATTGCCGTAGGGGGAGACGGAACGGTAAACGATATAGGACGGGGACTGCTAAACAGCAATGCCACAATGGGCATCATCCCGCTCGGCTCGGGGAACGGGCTTGCCAGAGACCTGCATATTTCCCTCAATGTAGAGAAAGCCCTGCAAATAATAAACGAAGAACATGTGATAACGATGGATTACGGCATGGCGAACGATCGCGTTTTCTTCTGCACCTGCGGAGTAGGATTCGACGCTAATGTGGCACACAAAGTAGCTGGAAAAAAGAAGCGCGGATTCATCATGTACCTGAAGGAAATGACCAAAGCTTTCTTCGGCAACAAACCCGAAAAATACGAGGTAGAATCGCCCGACGGCTGCTTCAACGACAGGAAGTTCCTCATCACATGCGCCAATACCGGACAATACGGATACGGAGCTTACATCGCGCCCCATGCCGATGTACAGGACGGGCTTTTGGCCGTATCGATGCTTGCACCCATCAACCTGTTGAATGTGCCTAAAATTGCCATCCAGATGTTCAACCGCACATTGGACAAGAATAAAAAGCTGACGGAAATCCTTACCCCCGAAGTCGTTATCAAACGCGAAGAGGAAGGCCCTATGCACCTCGATGGAGATTCATACATGGAAGACAAGGAAATCCACGTGCGGATTATACCCAAAGGCCTAAAAGTCCTTGTCCCTAAGAAAAGATAAAGCTTACAAATCGACTATCGATTTTTTTCTTTCAGGGTCTAAATATTCTTTCGGAACGACGTCTTTGACTTCCGAAATGATGATATTGATAATCTTCTCCCGCAAGAAATCTTTCCGTGTAACGAGGCTGATTTCCCGCACCGGGTTCATATCTTTCAGCGGGCGTACATGCTTCATTTGTTTTTCGTTGAGTACGTCCAACGTCATTTCAGGGATAACGGTCAACCCGCTATTATTATCTACAATATTGATAAGCGTATCTATACTTCCCGCCTCATACGTGAACAGCGAATGTGCGCTCTTGCGGCGGCGTGTGCTGCACAATTTCAGTATCTGGTTACGGAAGCAATGCACCTCTTCCAGAAGCCACAAACGATTGACATTCAGGTCGTCCTCATCCAATTCCTTCTTGGCGTACAAAGACGTTTCCTGCGGCGAAACATAGGCATAGAATTTCTCATAATAGATAGGATATTCCATGATTTTCTCATTCTTAAGAGGGGTTGCCAGAATGGCTCCATCCAGCGTTCCGTCAAGGAGGCGCTCACAAATCTGGGCGGTGGTCATTTCCTCTATCACGAGCGTAATATCATAGCCGTTGTCGTTGTGCCGCTTCATCAGCTTAGGCAACAAATACGGAGCTATGGTAGGGATAATACCCAGCTTGAAGACTCCCTGTACAATACCTTTTTCTTCCTGTATTATCTCTTTTATCTGCTTGACCTGCGAAACGATAATCCGCGCCTGATTAATCACTTGCACCCCGATAGGCGTCGGCTGCACAGGCAACTGGCTACGGTCGAATATCTTAACTCCGATTTCATCTTCCAACTTCTGAATCATCATACTCAAGGTAGGTTGGGTAACGAACGATGCTTCTGCTGCTTTAGCAAAATGGCGATGATTATCTACTGCGATAATATATTCAAGCTGCTGAATATTCATAATACAGTCAATTTTGTGTTACTACTAATACTGACGGGAGCCGAAGATTGATGAACCTATTCTTACAATTGTCGCCCCTTCTTCAATTGCAATTTTATAATCATGTGACATACCCATGGATAACTGGTCGAATTGCTTGTCACCCGAAAAAACAGTAGACTTCAATTCCTCGAAAAACAGCCTGAGTTTTCTGAATTCTTTGCGAACAATATCAGCATCTTCGGTGTCGGTTGCCATACCCATTAATCCCACGATACGCGCAAATTTACATTTTTTCCAATCATCCTGCATAAGAAATTGCCGACAATTTTCGAAAGTAAAGCCAAATTTGCTATTTTCTTGTGCTATATGTATTTCCAGCAGGCAATTTACCGTCCGTTGAGCATCGGATGCCCGTTTTTCGATCTCTTGCAAAAGTTTCCAGCTATCTACACTATGTATCGTATGCACATAGGAGACTATATCTTTCGCCTTTTTGCTTTGCAGATGCCCGATAAAATGCCATTCGATATCGGCAGGCAATTGCTCGTGCTTAGGCTTGATCTCTTGCATACGGCTCTCGCCGAAAACCCGTTGTCCCGCATCGTAAGCCTCCATGATGGCTTCGGCCGGGTGGAACTTCGACACGGCAACCAATTTTACTCCTTCGGGAATTGTTTCCTTTATAGCGATTAAGTTATCGGCGACAGACATAACGCAAGCTGATTATGCTACAACAACCTTATTTTTATCTTCCTCCGAATAAGGGAAAATATCCATAATCGTTGTTTCGGCAAGCGATGCAATAATATAATCGGCAAGCGTTCCCGCCATTCCTTTTTCAACTACTTCCAAAGCCTCTTTCAGCGTCGAAGCCTGTGCAAGCATATTCACAGCCGTTTTCTTTTCCGTTCCGCTTTTCTCATCCAGCGAAATGAATTGTACTTTCGCCTTGTAATAGCGATCGCCTGCATCATTGAAAAACAATTCGTTATATTTAGCCCTCTTGATATCCGCTATTGAAAATTCACCCGAGATATAAGGCTTCAATTCCTCTATAATACGGGCTTCGGCCTCGGTAAAAGATAAGGCATCTACCAGATAAGGTTCGGTAACTTTTTTCTGCATACCATTCTCCAATGTCTTTTCGTAAGACACCTTGCATTCAAACCAATTGTGCATATTGTTGCTCTTTTTTTATTAAATGATAATTATTTTTTTAAGTCATGTAAAGATAGTACTTCCCGACGGATTTCGATTGGCTAAATCCCAGATTTTAGCAAAGAAACAAGGGACTAATTAGAAATCAGCCCCTTAATGAATACTATGTATCAAAATGGCTATTAGCCTTTTATATAATTTACAATCCAGTCGCCCACATCGCTTGTCGAATAAGCTTTGCCACCCGATGCAATGTCTTCGGTTACAATCTTGGCATCCATCGATGCATCGACTGCCCGGCGGATAAGCGCGCCTTCTTCCTTCAATTCGAAAGCATATTCGAACATCATAGCTGCCGAAAGGATAGTAGCCAGCGGATTGGCTATATTTTTGCCTGCCGCCTGTGGATACGAACCGTGAATCGGCTCGAATACCGATGTATGAATACCGATGGAAGCGGATGGAAGCATCCCCAGCGAACCTGTAATAACAGAAGCTTCGTCCGTCAGGATGTCACCGAACAGGTTTTCGGTCACCAATACATCGAAACGCTTAGGCCACTGAATAATCTGCATCGCCGCATTATCAACAAACATATATTCGGTTTCCACATCGGGATACTGTGTTTCTATCTCCTGCGCTACCTGGCGCCACAAGCGCGATGTGCACAGCACATTGGCTTTGTCTACTACCGTCAGTTTTTTGCGGCGCATGCGGGCATATTTGTACGAAAGGTGCAGGATACGCTCCACTTCCTCGCGCGTATAGACGCACGTATCGTATGCCGTATCGCCATCTTCGCTACGACCTTGCGGACGACCGAAATACAATCCTCCCGTCAGCTCGCGCACACACATAAAGTCTGCTCCTTCGACCAAATCGGCACGGAGAGGTGATTTGTGTATCAACGACGGAAAAGTAGCTACCGGACGCAGATTGGCATACAGTCCCAGTTTCTTGCGCATAGCCAGCAAACCCTGCTCGGGGCGGACTTTGGCAGCCGGATTATTATCGAACTTAGGATCGCCTATCGCGCCGAACAAAACGGCATCCGAAGCCATACAAAGTTCGTGCGTTTCGTCGGGATAAGGATTCCCTACCTTGTCGATGGCCGATGCACCGACAATTCCATATTTGTATTCGAGCGCGTGTCCGAATTTCTCACATACAGCTTCTGTTACGCGTAGCGCCTGTGCTACGATTTCGGGTCCTATTCCGTCACCCGGAAGTACGGCAATGTTCAGTTTCATTGTTTTTGCAATTTAGTATATTAATCTGTTTTCTTCTGTTCGAATATCGTGATGTTTATAGCGGTATTCACCTGAATATTATAGTCTTTCATCCCTTCTATTGTTACGATGTGGGAACCGCGATTCAGGTATCTCTTATAACTCTCTACCCCAACCGTCCATTCGCCGGGGAGCTCTTTCAGTTTCTTTTTGATAAAGTCACGAAGCGCCTTCGATACATTGTTATGCCTTATGCCTATGGCGTCCATCTTTCCGGTAGTGCGAATCACAAATTCTACCTCTATTTCCTTTTGCAATTCTTCCTTGAATGCCGTATTTTTCCTGATAGCTGTTTCGAGGTAATCTTTGATATAATTCAAGCTTTCCTCTTGCGTTTCGAAGCGTCCTTTATCATAAACAGGCTGTTCGACAGACGGACTCCAAGACATCCAATCGTCCCAATTAGAAGAACTATCCCTCGGATTAGGACTAAACATACTTGCACGCGTCATCCGTACCGGGCGGGCTTCATCTCCATTCGAAGTCATATCTTCTTCCTTTTTGCCTTTTCCTTTTTTCTCCTCTCTGCATATAACCCACGAGATAAACGGCTCTATCGCCTTGTTGTTATATTGCTTCAAGCCCATAAATCCACCAAAGACATAGCGCATTCCTAAACGGGTTCCAGTGTAATCGCAGATTGTAACATCGATACGGGCATTGCCGTCAGGGATATTTTCAGTCCTTATTCTCGATATTAAATAAGCATCTCCCTCCAGAAACCTGTTCGGAATATATCCATTACAATCACGGCATTTTTTCAAATAGGGAAAGAACTTAATACACCACCCCGATAAATAATTCGAATCATACTCGAAACGGTCTTTATAGATACTTTGCCAGAATTGTGTATTCACTTTTCCATCATAAGCATCGATAAACTCCTGTATAACAGGACGCAGACAATCGGCCCATTCTTCGAGACCGATTTCGGACAGATAGTCGAGCTTGTTATAGATTACTTCCCAATCTTCGCGTGTCCCGGTCAAAGTAACCGAAGGAATGCCACAAAGTGTTGTCACCTGATAAGCAAAGACTTTCTTATATGCCTCCAATAACGTTATTTTGTAGGCCATCTGGCTCGCAGGCGTAGTTGTAGAGAAATCGCCCACAACATACGAATGGAAATCTTTCTTCGTGTATTTGCGGGTTTCGGCAGACAAACGGTCGATAATAAATTGCCAATCGGCGCTGTTATCCCTCAATATAGGCCTGTAAACATTCAGTACTTTGGGCTTATCTTTCACAAAGAGTTTGTCTTCCAAAGTATTTATATTTTCGGTTATATGTATCGAAACTCCCTGACAAATAGCCAACCAGATAACATCGGGCGACAATATCAGCGGGCGATGGTCACTGTATGCCCTGTTGATAGCCGTCATCAGCGAATTCTTATAAGTACCCACCACCGCCATATCCCGATGTTCGTCGGGAAAGGTCAGTACAGGCATTTCAGTATGACGGTACAATGCTATGTCGATAGGCATTTCGGGCAAATAACTTTCCGCCGGTACAACGGTATCCACAGCAAAGGTCACCCCTTGCGGTGGCGGTTGAATGGTATCATTCACACCTGCATAAGCACATAGGCTAATGAAAAGCCCTAAAAATAAGCCAGTTATTCGCATTGCATTTCCTCAATTATATTCAACATCTTTTCGGTAGACTTTACAGCCGCTTCGGTCTGATCGACATCCAAGCCTATCGTTTTGAACTCTTTATTGTTAAACTTCCAGGTAATCGTTGTCTGCACCAAAGCGTCGGTACGCCCGCCCGGAGGAATAAACACCACATAGTTGACAAGTTCGGGCTTCGGTTTCCCCAATTTGGAATAGATTTTCCACATCGCTTTCGAAAAAGCATGATACTGCCCCTTACCTGCCGCCGTTTCTTCGTATTCCTCGCCATTCACACGCACCTTGACGGTAGCTGTCGGACGAAGCCCTTTGGTCAGGCTGAAAGCAAAGTTGAGTATCTTGATTTTAATATCTTTCGAGTTATGCAGTATATCGTTGATGATGAACGGCAAATCGCTCTGGGTAATCATTTCTTTCTTGTCGCCCAGTTCGATTACCTTATCCGTGATAATCTGCATTTCCGCCTCTGTCAGTTCGATTCCTAAGGCTTCGATATTCTTATGTATATTCGCTTTCCCCGAAAGCTTTCCAAGCGCATACGAACGAATACGTCCGAAACGCTCGGGATGCAAATCATTATGGTACAGGTTATTCTTCTTATCGCCATCAGCATGGATTCCGGCTGTCTGCGTAAAGACATTTTCGCCGATAACCGGCTGGTTTTCGGCAACAAACCGCCCCGAACATCCTTCTACGATACGGCTTACCTTATTGATATATTTCTCCCTGATAGATGTTTTGATTTTCAACTGGTCGTGCAATACAGCCACAACACTGGCCAGAGAAGCATTTCCGGCACGCTCGCCTAAACCGTTCACTGTCACGTGTATTCCTTTCACGCCGACTTCCACGGCAACCATGGTATTGGCCACGGCAAGGTCGTAATCGTTGTGCGCATGAAAATCGAAATGCAACTTCGGGTAACGGGCTATCATCTTACGGCAATAGCGCCATGTGGTATGCGGATTGAGAATGCCCAACGTATCGGGAATCATAAACCGTTTGATAGGTAAGTCTTTCAGGTTATCCATCAGGTAGAAAACATAGTCTTCGGAATCTTTAATTCCGTTCGACCAGTCTTCGAGGTAAAGATTGACATGAATGCCCATCTTCTCGGCCAGTATGACTTCCCGCTTTATATCTTCGAGATGTTGCTCGGGGGTTTTCCTCAACTGCTCCGTAACATGGCGATACGAGCCTTTACTCAACAGGTTTATATTGCGGCAGCCCGCATCCTGTATCCATTTCAGCGAAGCACCGTTATCAATAAACCCGAGAATCTCTAATTTGTCGATATTGCCCGAATCCACAGCAGAAGCAGTTATCCGCTTGACGGTTTCGAATTCTCCTTCGGATACACGTGCCGATGCAATCTCGATGCGGTTTACGCCGAGATTATTCAATAAAAGGCGGCCGATATTCAACTTCTCCTGTCCCGAAAAGGAAACACCGGCTGTCTGTTCCCCATCGCGCAGGGTGGTATCCATTATCTCTATCATAGGCTGATTTTAATCGTCTTATTTAGTGTCGAATTTTACTTGTAATATGCCGACCGCACTGTCGTCCTTAGCCTGCATATTCAAGCGTATATATTGTTTCACAAATGATTTCCCGTCGGAATGTACCAGATTGAACTGGTCTTTCAATATGCTATACGAATCGGTTGTGTATAGCGGGAAATCTTTCCACTCGCCATTTTCGCTGTCCTTGTATTGCAAGTTCCACGAAACGGGAAGTTGCACGCCGCCCTTATCGTCGTACCAGTAAACCGAGAACGCACTGATATCGGTCGGCTTCTCAAAAGTGAAGTCGATGTATTGTGCCTTTCCTCTTTGCGGGAAAGATGTCCATCGCTCGATGCTGGTATCGAATGAATGTTTAGGATATTTGCCATTGATGATGGCAAGCAGATTATCTCCCGAATGCGTGTGCGATGCCTGAATGTCTTTACAAAACACCGGAAGAATAGTAATTCCTTCTTTCGCTACACTTTCGCTCTCTGCAAACCAGATATTCATCGTCGACACATCTCTGTTGTTCCAGGCATAATAAGGCACAAGCGTCAGCATAGAAGCATGCGATTGTCCTTTTATATCCAAGTATTTAGCCGGAACGTTTTTGATAATATCTATGCCTTTTAATAAGCCTTGCGTTTCAGCGCTTATCGTCGGATTAGCCGACAAATCCTCTATGTAGTAGCGGTTTGCTTCACCTTCGTTATCAACGCCTTCGGCACAATAAACCAATGGCCCGCGTGTGATTGCTACGCGTCCGTTATCAGCCTTAACCTGCTCGATAGCATGCGTATAACGTACAGGCATCGGCAAGCGAAGTTCTACTTCATCGCCGCTGTTCCATTTACGGTCGATAGATACAAAGCCTTTTTCGACTTTAGCATTATCGACTTTTTTGCCGTTCACATACACTTCCCATTGACGATTGGTATCGTTGACATAGTGATACAGTTTGCCCGGAACGAATTGCGAACCCGTCCAGGTCGGGATACGCATCTTAACGGCAAACTGCTGGTTCTTTTTAGCCGGATTAACGGTCAGTTTTATATTTTCGTCGAACGGGTAGTTTGTTTGCTGATTCAGCTTGACCACTCCTCCTTTCAACGGTATATCTACAGCGCTGCTGGTATAGAAAGCGCAATAAATATCCTTATCGGTATACGAATACATGAGCCCCGAAATTTGTGGTATCAGACGAGCCAGATTCGTCGGGCAGCACGCCGTTCCGAACCAATAAGAACGGTCGATCATACCATCCGATTCGAGCGGATTGACGTAGAAGAACTTATCCCCTCCGAGATTTACCCCCGCCAACACATTGTTCAATAAAGCCACTTCGGCTACGTCCATATATTTTCCGTCCTTTTCGAGCAGGAACATACGATGGTTGAAGAATACATTGCCTACGGCAGCACATGTCTCGTCATAAGCATCTTTGTTCGGCAACTCGTATTCAGGTCCGAAACCTTCGATTCCGTGAATGGCACCCAATCCTCCGGTGATATGCATGCGGGTATCGACAATATTGCCCCAAATCCGATGCAAGGCAGGCGTCAGCGTCGGGTCATTGGTCAAAGCGCCCACATCTGCCATGCCCGAATAGAGGTATGTAGCGCGCACCGAGTGTCCTACAGCCTCTTTCTGGTCTCTCACAGGGGCATGTTGCTGGGCATATTCGGGCGACATAGTTCCTTCGCCGTCGGGCACATAGGTGATTCCACGTATATCGACGAAGCGTTTTGCCATATTCAGATACAATGTATCGTTCGTCACGCGGTACATTTTGACGAGCGCCATCTCTATCTCCTGATGTCCCGGTGCTTGATTGACAGGCTTTCCGTCATTATATTCCGGATCTCCGTGAAAGAATACTTTATTTACGTGACGGGCGCTTTTCTCGGCAATATCCAACAAATTGCGTTTGCCGGTAGCCTGATAATAAGCTGCTGCCGCTTCGTATAAGTGTCCGATGTTATATAGCTCGTGGCTATGCACCACCCACGAATATTTTTTGTCGCCCATACCGGCTCCGCCCCAATGTTCGTGGTCTTTAGCCGTTCCGGTTGTATGTGCAGGATAGATATACCCATCCTTTTCCTGCGCTTGCGCCAAGATAACGGCAATATCGTCTATCTGTTTTTCCAATGCCGGATCGCGCTCCATTTTGAGTAGATAGGCAGCTCCTTCGAGCACCTTGAACAAATCGGAAATATTGAAACGGTGAGGAGCGGGAAGTGGTCCTTCGATACCGTTGAGGTAATTTGCCGTTTTCTGCAAATCTTCCACGGCTCCGTGTGTCCGTTCCAAAGCAACGGGTACAAGCACTTCTTTCTGCAACTTTATACGGTTACTCCAGAATTGGTCTTGCAACGTCACTTTATCGAAGGTCACAGGCGTCAGCCCTTTCTCCGCATTACTGTTTTTCTTTTGTGCCGACAAAGTGATTGTGCAGCACAGGATTATTAATAGGGTTAAGAGATTCTTGGTTTTCATGGTTTTAGGTTAAAGGGTATGTTCTTTCTCGTATTCTTCGATTACATCTTTTTTAGACAAGAGATAGTCGATATCGTCGAGGCCTTTCAGCAGGCATTCTTTTTTGTAGGCATTAATTTCGAACGATTCGGCTTCGCCCGTTTCGTTGTTGGTTATGCGTTGTTTCTCGAGGTCGATAGTCAGCGTCGCTTTCGGATTCTTGCTCACGCTATCGAAGATTCCGGCAAGGAATACCGGCGTTACTACCACAGGCAACAGGCCGTTGTTCAGCGCATTGTTGCGGAATATGTCGGCAAAGAAGCTCGATACGACAGCACGGAAGCCATATCCGGCTACTGCCCACGCAGCATGCTCGCGGCTCGAACCGCTACCGAAGTTTTTACCTGCCACGAGGATTTGCCCGCTGTAAACGGGATTGTTCAATACGAAATCTTTCTTCGGGCTGCCGTCTTTATTGTATCGCCAGTCGGCAAAGAGGTTATCACCGAATCCTACTTTGGTAGTCGCTTTCAGGAAGCGAGCAGGGATTATCTGGTCTGTGTCCACATTCTCGATAGGAAGCGGAACGTATGTCGAGGTCAATGTTTCGAATTTTTCCATAATTAATCAATTTGAAAATTAGCTAATTAGCATATTAGCCAATTCTGTTATTTGGACTTTGATGTTCCAATTATTTTGTTTATAATCTTTTGTATAACTTTTATATCTTCAAGCAATTGTGGATGAAAAGGGTAATTTTCCGAACTTTCGCAAATCAACAACCAATATTCTGTTTCGTCTGCCTCTTTTGCTGCAATCTTCATCTTATGAATAAAGTCGGATTTGCTTTCTCCGTTTTGAGCTTCTCTCACATTAGCCCCAATCGAAGTCCCGGATTTCAACAATTGATTCGCTACAATAAATTTTCGGCTTTCTTCAAGCACTTCGGCAAAGGATATTATATCCAAAGCAAACTTAAAAGACAAATCAACAATAACATTCCCGGTTTCTTTCATTTACACATTTGCTAATTTCCGAATTTGCTAATTGAATTTGCGCGGATCTGTAATCTTACCAGTAACCGCTGCGGCCGCTGCCACCAATGGTCCCGCCAATATCGTACGTGCGCCCGGACCTTGACGGCCTTCAAAGTTACGATTTGAAGTGGAAACAGCATACTTTCCTGCAGGAACTTTATCGTCATTCATCGCCAGACAAGCCGAACATCCCGGTTGGCGCAATTCGAATCCCGCTTCTACGAGGATGTCGTATAGCCCTTCTTCGCGGATTTGCTTCTCTACCATCCAGCTACCCGGAACGAGCCATGCAACTACGTTATCCGCTTTTTTCTTGCCTTTCACAAAGTTAGTAAACGCGCGAAAATCCTCGATGCGTCCGTTGGTACAACTGCCCAAGAAAACATAATCGATTGTTTTGCCTTCGACCTTCTCGCCCGGCTTAAAGCCCATATAATCCAGCGATTTCTCAAACGAAATCCTTCCGGCAGCATCTACTTCATCCAATGTCGGTATTGTGTCGTCGATAGCCATTCCCATACCCGGATTGGTACCGTATGTAATCATCGGTTTGATGTCGGCAGCATCGAAAGTCAATTCTTTGTCGAATTTAGCCCCCTCATCCGTGAAAAGTGTTTTCCAATATGCCAATGCTTTATCCCAAGCCTCACCTTTAGGAGCGAATTCACGCCCTTTGACGTACTCGAATGTCTTTTCATCCGGCGCAATCATACCGCCACGAGCACCCATTTCGATGCTCAGGTTGCAAAGCGTCATCCGTTCTTCCATCGACATATTGCGGACAACTTCGCCAGCATATTCAACGAAATAGCCTGTCGCACCGCCTGTTGTCATCTTGGCAATCATGTAAAGGGCAACATCCTTCGCCGTCACGCCTTTCGCCAATTCGCCATTGAAAGTGATGCGCATTGTTTTCGGCTTCGATTGGAATACGCATTGGGTAGCCAATACCATTTCAACTTCGCTTGTACCAATTCCGAAAGCAATCGAACCGAACGCCCCATGTGTAGAGGTATGGCTGTCGCCGCAGACGATCGTCATGCCCGGCTGGGTAAAGCCATTTTCAGGCCCAATGATATGCACCACGCCATTCTTGATATTCCCGAGCGGGTAATAATATGGTAAGTTGAATTCTTTTGCATTCTTATCTAACGTATCTAATTGATTTTTAGACACGGGATCTTGCACAGGCTGATCCTGATTAATGGTCGGCGTATTGTGGTCGGCTGTGATAGTTGTTTTTTCCGGACGGAAAACTTTCAGCCCTCTGGCGCGTAACCCGTTGAAGGCTTGCGGACTGGTTACCTCGTGACAGAAATGCCTGTCGATATACAATTGCGTAGGACCGTCTTCCACCGTCGAAACTACGTGTGCGTCCCAGATTTTGTCGAATAATGTCTTCATTCTTTCTATTTTTGTTCTTTTAGTTGATTTTACTTCACAAATTTATTGATGGCATTCACAAACGCTTCTACCGAAGCCGCTACAATATCCGTATTGGCCGAGAATCCATAATAGGTTTGCCCCTCGTACTCCAGTTGCATGTGGACTTTACCTACATCATCGCTACCTTTGTTAATAGCCTGAATAAGAAACTCCTGTATAGTCGTTTGACGGCGAACAATATTTTTCACGGCCTTGATAGCTGCATCTACAGGACCGTTGCCCGTTGCCGATGATTCGAATTTCTCGCCGGCGATGTCCAGTCCCACATTGGCTATATTACGAATGCCGATGCCCGACGTCACTTGCAGATAATCGAGCTTGATACGGTGCATCTTATCTGTTTGCTTTCCTGCCAATATCAAGACATCCTCATCGGTAATATCTTTCTTGCGGTCAGCCAATTCGAGGAAACGCTGATAGATTTCCGACAATTGGTCATCATCTACTTCGATACTCAACAAGTTTAGCCTGTTCTTCAATGCCGCACGGCCGCTGCGGGCTGTCAATACAATAGCATTGTCGTCGATACCGACATCCTTCGGATCGATAATCTCATAAGTAGAGAGGTTTTTCAGTACCCCGTCCTGATGAATACCCGATGAATGCGCGAAAGCATTGCGCCCTACGATTGCCTTGTTCGGCTGAACAGGCATATTCATCAGGCTCGAAATCATGCGACTGACAGGATATATCTTTTGTGTATTGATATTGGTTTCGATGTTCAGCTCCTTGTGGCTTCTGATTGCCATTACCACTTCTTCGAGCGAAGTATTTCCGGCACGTTCGCCGATTCCGTTAATCGTCACTTCCACCTGACGGGCACCATTCAACACACCCATAATAGAATTGGCAGTAGCCATGCCTAAATCCTGGTGACAATGGGTAGACAAGATAGCATTCTTCATATCTACGTTATCAATCAGGTACTTGATTTTTGCTCCATATTCGGTCGGAAGGCAATAGCCCGTAGTGTCGGGTATATTTACAACAGTGGCTCCGGCATTGACAACTGCTTGTACTACCCGAGCCAAATATTCATTATCGGTACGTCCCGCATCTTCGGCATAAAACTCGACATCCTCGACGTACCGTTTAGCGTATTTCACGGCTTTTATGGCACGCTCGATTATCTCATCCTGATTAGAATTGAACTTATATTTGATATGATATTCCGAAGTCCCGATTCCTGTATGGATACGCCCTTTCTTGGCATACTTCAAGGCTTCGGCAGCCGTGTCGATGTCTTTCTCTACGGCACGTGTCAACGCACAGATGGTAGGCCATGTAACGGCTTTGGATATTTCCACTACCGAGTTGAAGTCTCCCGGACTGGAAGCAGGGAATCCGGCTTCGATCACATCCACGCCGAGCGATTCGAGGGCTTTGGCTACTTCTATTTTCTCTATTGTATTCAACTGGCAGCCGGGCACCTGTTCACCGTCTCTCAATGTCGTGTCGAAAATGAATAACTTTTCCATGCTTCTATTCTCCTTTTTTGTATTGTTATATTGGTTGTTAAAAAAAAAGCCTTTCTCTGTCCATGAGTGAGAAAGGCTCTTATTATATTGTCTTGGCAACTACACAGCAAGTCTCACTCCCGAATTTCTCCAGAGTAGAATAATGAGGCTAATGAGGTTCGTGTATAGTTGCATATAAATCTATTTTTGCTCAGATTGCTTACAAAGTTATTCCTTTTTTACTAAAAAGCAAATAAAAAGACAAATATTTAAGTTTTTTATATCCTCTGCACTTATTCTACCGATTCAATATCTCCAATCAATTTTTCTTTTTCTTTAAGTATTTTATTAAAATGTTTCGAGATGTCATTATCGAAACTGCCTTCAACTGCATGCCATAATAAGGTGTCATCACTGATATAATACTTAATATCATAGGTTGCTTCTTTAGATAAACCATCTTCTTCTTTATAGAAAGACTCTTGATAGTATAGTAATTTTCCGCTTTTGAAGTAAAAAGCTTTTATACGATTCTCGCTTATCGTCTCATCGTCCTTTTGATAGATTCTCTCTCCCCTAATATATTTTATAACGGAAGAATCTTTTACAAGGTAATTCTCAAAGAATCTGCCTATTGCCTTTCGTTTCAAGAAAAAATTAGACAATCTCTTTTTATTATATATAACCCCATCTGCAAAAGTACGGGAAAGCCTTGCCATATCACTCTTTTCGTATTCGTCGATATTTCTCACCTCTTCAAGGATAAAAGTTATTGCGGGATTGCTTTCCTGCGCTTTTATCTGAATAGCAATTATAAACAAGAGCAGTAGTAAACAGAGTCGTCCTGAATGCTTCATAATATTCATTTACATGGGTTATACACAAAGATATAATTTAAATATCACTTGCCCCGGGGCAAATACTTATTATCTTTGCAACATTGATAAAATTGGATATGGAAAAAGCATTTAACGACTACCTTGCTAAGCATAATTACGAGCGCTTCGACTTGAAAGCCTTGCTATTCGACATGGACGGCGTATTGTACGACTCGATGAAGTGGCACGCCAAATCGTGGCACGAAACCATGACCGAATACGGACTGAACAGTACTTATGACGAGTTCTACCAATACGAAGGCATGGTCGGCTTCAATACCATCAACCATATTATCAAGCGCGAACGCGGACGCGAAGCTACGGAAGAGGAAAAGAAAGAAATGTATAAGCGAAAGAGCGACCTGTTCTTCAAATACAACGATAACAGCCTGATTCCCTTTGCTTACGATTTTGTCAAGATGGTTCACGACGAAGGCATGGAATGTGTAGTCGTAACCGGCTCGGGACAAGCCTCTTTGCTGGAAAAGATAGAATCGAACTTCCCTGGCTTATTCAAGCGCGACGAGATGGTCACCGCATGGGACGTCAAATACGGCAAGCCACACCCCGAACCATACTTAATGGGATTGAAGAAGGCCGGCGACTTGCAGCCTAATCAGGCGATAGTCGTAGAAAATGCTCCGCGCGGCATAGAAGCAGCTGTTGCAGCAGGCATCTTCACCATTGCCATCAACACAGGCCCGCTGACCGAACAATCGTTGCGCGATGCCGGAGCCAATATCGTCCTTCCGTCTATGGAAGCACTTTATAATAATTGGGAAAGTTATTATAAAGAGTTGACAAGTAAACGAGTAGACAAGTAGACAGAGAAAACTACCAGCCAAAGGCCTCATCACCCATCCAGTTACCTTGTGCTTTGAGCACTTGCTCGATAACATCGCGGGCAACGCCTTTTCCGCCTTCTTTGTGCGAGATATATTTGGCAATACTTTTCACTTCGGGAGCGGCATCGGCAGGGGCTACAGGCAAGCCAACCATCTGCATCACTTGATAATCGGGAATATCGTCGCCGACATAAATAACCTCCTCGGGTTTATACCCTGTTTTTTCCAGATAATCCTTCAAGTCGTGTATCTTGATGCTCGATTTCATATAGATATGCTTCACACCGAGACGCTCGAAACGTATACGCACCGCATTGGTATCGCCACCCGTGATAATAGCCACCCCATAGCCATGTTTTATGGCGAGATTGATAGCATACCCGTCTTTGATATTCACCATCCGCAACGGTTCGCCTTCTGTGGAGAGGGGGATGCAATCGGTAGACAATACACCATCTACGTCGAAAATAAATGCTTTTATCTTGGTCAGGTCGTAATTTATTGTACTCATGGATGTTATTTGTTTTTATGGGTTTCGTAAATCTTGTCGCTTATCAGCCGATACAGCTCTTTCGTCTTAGCATCACTTATCAGCGACAGATGCTTATCTATCACATTCTCGTCGAAACGGACAGCCGGCCCTGTCTGAGCATCGGCGGGCGACAAGGCATGTACTTTCGCACACGTCTCGTCTATCAGTGGCAGCACCACATCGAACGGCAATCCGGCTTCTTGCAGGGTTTCTTCCGAAAGGGTGTACATGTAATTAACAAAGTTACAAGCAAATACGCCTGTCAGATGAAGATATTTCCGCTTATCCGAAGATAATTCAATTACCTTTTCGGACAGAGAAGAAGCTAATTCATTGATTTTATTATATGTATCCCTATCCGATGCTTCAATAAAGAAGGGTATATCCTTCCACTCCATACTGCGCCCTTTGGTGAATGTCTGAAACGGATAAAGGACGCCATATCTCTCGGCATAGCCCTCGAACAAAGCCATCGGCATGCTTCCCGCTGTATGCAGCCAGATACCGCCATTCTTCGGGAGAGAAGCTATAAGCTCTTGCAATACAGCATCTTTCACCGAAAAGATGTATATATCCGCATCCGCCCTCAAAGCCTTTATATCGGTAGTAGCTTCCGCGCCGACCAACGATGCCAGTGCCTCGGCCGATTCCACCGTGCGGCTATACACTTGCACAACCTGATGATTATCAGATAGTCCGCGCGCCAGATGAGTGGCTACATTTCCAGCCCCGACGAATATTATTTTCATCTCTTATAAGAAAAGATAAGCGCTATTCCGGCAATGATGACCGCAACAGGGATAAAAAACTTGGAATATTGGTTCAGCCAGCCGAACAGGTGGTTGAAATTGAGGAATATCCCCACGGCTAAAAATACCCAACTCATCGTACTCTTCGGTTGCGTGCAGACAAACACAATCCCTGCCACCAAAAAGAAACAGGATACGCTGATAAAGTCATAACGGATAGGAATCTGAGCCAGAAATCCTACCTTATCCAGCAAAAATAACAATCCGAATATTACCAACGTAATACCGAATGATAGCTTATCGTTTTTTCCTCCTGTAGATGCCATTATAAATTATATTTATATTTATTCTACTTTAATAAATTTCGTCATAAAAAAGTAACAAACCTCTATCGATTTTCGGTATTTTTTATCGAGTTACTTTTCTCAGTGTATCTCATTGTCACCTCTGTGAAACTCAGTGTCATCTTTTTTCCTCACACTATCGGAAAGAGATGCCTCAGACAAACTTCGGCATGACAAAACTCCCAAAAAGTAACATTCCTCTACTTGTTTCGAACATTCTTCGCAAAGTTACTTTTGTTAGTCACAATACTTTTTCAAATGATAAACCAACATATCCGGCAGCTCATTTGTTAAGTATTTTCTATGGTATAGATAAAATATCTATATCCATACAAAAGTAAAAAGAATTAAAATGCTATCATAAATAAAAGCATTACTTTTGAAACGATTTTCAATAATAGGCTGAACAATGACACCAGAGGAGAAAATACCGGCTCAACGATTTGCCGATTTGTTGTTGGATATGGGAACATACCTGATGGCTTCGGGAGCGCATTGCGGGCGGATAACCAGTAATCTGGGACGTCTGGCTGCTACGTGGGGCTTCGATGTAGATATGAATCCGTCGTTCAAAGGGTTATTGATAACCGTCAAAGACCAGAACAACCCCGCTAATTCGGTCACCAGCTACCGGAATGCCCCTTCGCACAACGTACACTTTGCCGGAATCACCGAAATATCGCACCTTTCGTGGGAAGTATGGGATAACAAGCTCTCCATAGAGACGGTCGAAAAACGTTTTACCAAAATCAAAGGAGAAAAAGGCTACAACAGCTTTATCATCGCTTTGGCCGTCGGCCTGTCCTGCGCAGGATTATGCCTTTTTTCGATGGGCGACCTGTACAATGCACTCATAGCCTTTGCAGGGGCGTCGATAGGCTTTCTTATCCGCAGAAAGATAGACAATCTCCGCTTCAACTCGATGCTGGGGATAGCTGCCGCCGCATTCGTCACCACCCTTATTTCGGGTGCCGGCTACAGGCTCGGCGTAGGCATACACCCCGAGGCAGCTATGGCAACCGCCGTGCTCTACCTCATCCCGGGCGTTCCGCTCATCAATACAGTGATAGACCTGATAGAAGGCTATTTGCTTTCGGCACTCAACAGGGCATTGTTCGCCGGATTTGTATTGCTGTGTATTGCCGCAGGCATGACCCTATGTATCACGCTTTTAGGAATCAATAATTTCAATTGATATGGAAATGGATTTTACCGTCTTCACTGTCCTTCGCGACTTTGCCGTAGCCTTTATTGTGGCTGTCGGCTGGGGAATCCTTTTCGGGACATCCAAACGCCTTCTGGTCGTAGCCGGACTGCTCGGAGGGATGGGACATTGCATCCGCTTCGTTCTGGTGGCGTGTGATATGGGGCTCATCACGGCAACCCTTGCCGGGTCGGTAGCTATCGGGCTCATCGGCATATTTGCCGCCCACAAGGTAGACAGTCCGCCTGTTGTATTCACCATGCCTGCCTGCATCACCATGATACCGGGATTGTTTGCCTACCGCACCATGCTGGCGGGAATAAAGCTCACCGATCTCGAGCAGGCCAAACAAGATCCTACTATACTCATCAATGCGGCACACTATCTGACGTTGACCGCATCGCTGCTGTTCACGCTGGCTATAGGCATCTGTATCGGCGCGTTGCTTTTCCGCAAAACAAGTGTACGGGAAATCTCACTTCGGAATATATTATCGAAAAAGAAAGACTGCTAAAGCGATTTCATCTGCCTGCCTTTCTGGCGAAGGCGGACGATTATACGTGCTACGAGGAAGATTAATATCTGGGTGAAAATAATAAATACCCCCGACGGCACATCCAGCTCGACCGAGAGAAGTAGCCCTGCGATACACCCCGCAAAGCCTATCAAAACAGACCACCCTATCATTTTGTTGAAGTTGGAAGTGAACAGATTGGCTGTCATCTGCGGAACGGTAAGTATCGACAGCAACAGAACAATCCCTACCAACCGGATAGACAGCACAATGGTGACAGCGATAAAAAACATCATCACATATTTGATAAATGTCACCGGCAAATTACGCGTGCGTGCAAAATCGGGGTCGAAAGCGGTATAGAGGATTTCCCTGCGAAAGAGGACAAAAACAACGATAAGGACAAAAGACAGAATAGCCAGCAAGAGAATATCCATCTTCGTCACTGTCAATATATTACCAAACAGATAATCGGATATATTCGGCGCAAAACCGGGCGTCAGGTAGATAAAGATAATCCCGATAGCCATCCCCAGCGACCAGAGCGTAGCGATAGCCGAATCCTCGCGAATCCCCTGTTTAGACGACAGCCATTCGATACCGAAAGCCGAAAAAACCGAGAACAATAAAGCGGCTAATATCGGGTTGATTCCGGCATACAAACCGATGCCTATCCCTCCCATCGAAGCATGTGTGATGCCGCCACTCACAAAAACCAATCGCCTGATAACGATATACGTGCCGATTATCCCACAGGCAACAGAGGCAAACAGGCTGCCCAGCAAGGCATTGCGAAAAAATTCGTAGGACAGAAGGTCTATAAAATCCATCAGATGATTGTTTAAAATATGCACCACAAAAGTAAGCTTTCTTGGCGACAAAACAACCCGGCGCAATCCCTTTTTTAGTTTTGAACAAACCTTTAAATTATGTTGTCAATTTATAAAATATGTAAGCATAATATTGTATTTTTGCTCCCGTCAAAAAACAATTAATCTTAATAAAAAACAATTGCCTTATGACTAAAAAGTTACTTATCATTTTTTGTTTATTGGTATCAGTTGGTTCTGTTTTTGCACAAAACCTGCAATTACACTTCGATCCGAGAGGTGGATTGCACAAGGATTTTGACCGCAACTATTTCACTGCCACATTCGAGATGTTCAAAGCCGACAAATGGGGTTCGACTTTCGGATTTGTCGATGTAGACTTCAACCGCAGCAAAGGAAATATAGGCCTTGCCTATCTGGAGATTTCCCGCGACCAGAATCTCGGAAACCTGCCTATCCGTGCGCATGTCGAGTTTAATGGGGGGATTGTTCCGGCTAATGATGCCGATTACAGCATCCCGAATGCCTATCTCGTAGGACCATCTTATAGCACAACCCTGTTCGGAAAAGTAAACTTCGGGACATATCTGGTATATAAGTACAACGCTTTCAAAAAAGTAAGTAACGACTTCCAATGGACATTCACCTATGGCGTGAACCTATGCAACGATAAAGTAACTTTATCGGGATTCTTCGACCTTTGGACCGAAAACAAAAACAGAACTACCGGAAAAGGTGGAAAAAAATGGATTGTACTCACCGAACCGCAGTTCTGGTACAATGTAGACAAAAACCTGTCTTTCGGCTCGGAAATCGAAATCAGCAGCAATTTCTATGGCAACAAAGCGTATGTCAACCCGACAATCGCTGCGAAGTGGAACTTTTGATTTTTAGTATTCGATGAAAAAAGCAATAGATAAATTCTTCGGACTGAGCAAAAACGGGACATCCATCAAAAAAGAGTTGATAGCAGGGCTTATCACTTTCCTCACGATGTCTTATATCCTCACCGTGAACCCGAATATCCTTGCCGATGCAGGAATGGACCGTCAGGCGTTGTTCACGGCAACAGCGCTCGCAGCCGTATTCGGCACGCTCTTTATGGCATTTTTTGCCAATCTGCCGGTTGCCCAAGCTCCGGGAATGGGATTGAACAGCTTCTTTGCCTATTCGGTCGTCATTACGATGGGCTATAGCTGGCAATTCGCTTTGACAGCCGTATTCATAGAAGGAATAATTTTCCTTATCCTTACTTTCTTCAACGTACGCGAATTGATAGTGAGAAGCATCCCCCGTGTACTGAAAGAAGCGATACCCGTCGGAATCGGGCTGTTTATCACACTTATCGGATTGAAGAATGCCAATATTATTGTCGACCATCCACATACATTATTGACACTCGGCGATTTCTCCGACCACGGGGTATGGATTGCCATGCTCGGGTTACTCATCACAGCCGTGTTGCTCGCTAAAAATGTAAATGGGGCTATACTGATAGGTATTATTATATCTACCATATTCGGGTTGATATTAGGCGATGTATCGTTGCCGAAAGGAGCTGTCGTTTCCCTGCCTCCGTCTCTGGCACCTATATTCGCCAAATTCGAGTGGGAACACATCTTTTCGTTCGACATGCTGATAGTCGTATTTACTTTCCTCTTCGTCAACCTGTTCGATACGGTCGGGACGCTTATCGGCGTTACTTCCAAAATGGGCATCACCGACAAAGACGGCAACTTCCCGCAGATGAAGAGAGCCTTGTTTGCCGACGCAGCGGGTACTACTGTGGGTGCTATCTTGGGAACAAGTACGATAACCTCTTTCGTGGAAAGTACATCCGGCGTCGCTTCGGGCGGACGCACAGGCCTCACGGCAGTAGGGACAGCCTTGATGTTTGCGCTGGCGCTGTTCTTCGCGCCTCTCTTCCTCATGGTTCCTCCGGCGGCCACCGCTCCGGCATTGGTTATCGTGGGATTATTTATGATTTCGTCTGTTTCCAAGATTGATTTCAGCGACATCACAGAAGGCCTGCCGGCATTCATCACCATTGCGTTCATGCCTTTCACCTACAGCATTGCCGAAGGTATCGTATTCGGTATGCTTAGCTTCACCTTTATCAAGGTATGTGCAGGACGATTCAAGGACGTATCGGTGGCAGTATATATTATTGCAGCGCTCTTCCTGCTGAAAATCGTAATGGATGCCATGCATGTGATAGGCTAATCTCCGATAGAAAAATTATACATATAGAAACATACGTAATCGTCCGGTTGCGTATGTTTTTTGTTTCCGAAAAGAGCTATCTTTGTACAGATCATAAAACAACAATATAAGGGATGAGCAACAAAATAACCTTTGCAGACATCAAAAATTCCGAGGAAGTAAAAACATATATCAAGCAAGCCGACGCTTCGCTCAAAGTGCTGGGCTTTACCGAACATAGCTTTGCACATTGTAGCAAATGCGCAATAGTGGCGGGCGATCTTCTCCGCGACCTCGGGTATAGCGAAAACGAAGTGGAATTAGCCCGGATAGCCGCTTATATGCACGACATCGGCAATGTTATCAACCGCGCCGACCATGCTCAAAGCGGTGCTGTGATGGCTTTCCGCATATTGGACAAAATGGGTATGCCTTACGAAGACATTGCTGCCGTCATCACAGCCATCGGCAATCACGACGAGGCAACGGCCTTCCCTGTTAATGCCGTTGCAGCAGCCCTTATCATTGCCGACAAAACGGATGTACGCCGCAGCCGCGTCCGCAACCGTGAGACGATAGATTCGGACATACACGACCGCGTAAATTATGCCGTAGAAGAAACTGATTTAAAGATAGATAAGGAGAAGAAAAGCATAACACTCCACCTGACAATCGATACCACGATATCGGCTGTTATGGATTATTTCGAGATATTTATGTCGCGTATGAAATTGTGCCGCAAAGCTGCCAAGTTCTTCGGGTTGGAATTTAAATTGAATATAAACGGAAGTGCCTTATTGTAAGGCACTTTTTTTACCCCAAATTAGCTGCTAAGAATTTACGGATTTTTTCGGCATCCTCTCCCCTATTTTTGGTATAGGCAACTGCCTGTTCGTCTGATATATGACCGATTACAAAATACTTCGATTGCGGATGTGCGATAATAATGCCGCTCACCGAGGCATTCGGCAACATCACCCCGTTCTCGGTCAGTTCTACACCTATCTCATTCGATTGCAACAGGTTATCATTCAATAAGAAGTTAATCGACTGATCGGGAATAGACGGATAACCAACAGCCGGGCGGATACCCCGGTATTTGAGCGTAAACATATCATTCACAGAGATATGCTCATCTTCAGCAAATCCCCAATAGTTGCGGCGGATACGGGCGTGCAGCCATTCGGTTGCCGCTTCGGCCAGACGGTCTAATACCGATTTCATCAAAAGCGCCTGATATTCTTCACCTTGTGTCTGATAGCGCATCATCACCTCATGGGCTTTGCCCAGTCCGGCACTCACTGTGAAGCCGCCGACATAATCTTTTTTACCCGTCGATTTTGGCGCAACAAAGTCGCACAAAGACAGGTAAATATCCTGCTCGTTCTTCTTCTGTTGACGCAGCATCGGGAAAGGTATTCCGTCGATATAGATGCATTCGTTTTCGCTGTTTGCCTCGTAGATACCGAACACAGCCCCGATGTAATCGACCTTATCATACACCATGCGATCGAGCATCGTGTTAGCATCTTTATAGAGTTTCATGGCTTCCGAAGCCTTTTCGCGTTCGCTCTCGTCAAAAGCATTCAGCCACGACGCCCTACATGAAGGACAATCGTCCGTCGTATGGATAGTGGCATAACGAGCCGAGAGGTTCCACGAATGGAAAAAGAACTTCCAGTCGATATACGGAACAATCTCATTGACAGGTATATGACGCAGGATTTGCTTCCCTTTAACCTTAGGTTCAGGGGCTTGGTAAGCAGCCCAATCTATTTTCAGTCCTTTTGTCAGCACCTCGTTATAAGGCAGTAAGTCGGGCTTTTTATCTCCTGCATTTGCTCTAAGGATGGAATATTCGTCTTTTATCTCATTTATATAATCGTCTTTCGTCGTAGGATTCAACAACTTATTAGCAGCCACAGGCGCTTGCGAAGCGTCTTTGACATACACAACCATACCGTTATTATATTTCGGGTCTATCTTCAATGCCGTATGCAGCTTGGAGGTCGTCGCTCCGCCAATCATCAGCGGAATGTTGAAGCCCGCCTTTTCCATTTCGTGGGCTACAATCGTCATTTCCTCTAACGATGGAGTAATCAACCCGCTAAGACATAAGATATCAGGCTGCTCCTCTTTCACCCGCTGAATAATGACTTCGGGCGGCGTCATCACACCTAAATCGATGACTTCGTAGTTGTTACAAGCCAGAATGATGGAAACGATATTTTTGCCGATGTCGTGTACATCGCCTTTCACGGTAGCAATAATCAGCTTTCCTGCCTTATTACTTCCTGAAGATGAAGCCTTTTGCGCTTCCAGTGTCGGTTGCAGGATAGCTACCGCACGCTTCATGGTACGGGCAGTTTTCACCACTTGCGGCAGGAACATCTTTCCTGCTCCGAACAAATCGCCGACTTTATTCATCCCGCCCATCAGCGGCTTATCGATAATATCCACCGCCTTGGGATAGACCTGCAAAGCTTCTGTCAAATCTTCTTCGAGATAGTCGCTGATTCCCTTTATCAGGGCATATTCGATGCGCTCTTCCAGCGAACCTTTGCGCCATTCATCCTGTTTCTGTT
Organism: Dysgonomonas sp. 25; assembly: GCF_010501075.1. Lineage (GTDB taxonomy): Bacteria > Bacteroidota > Bacteroidia > Bacteroidales > Dysgonomonadaceae > Dysgonomonas. The sequence continues at coordinate 27,314 of NZ_QVMN01000007.1, read as the reverse complement.
CTTTTTGCCCTGTCTGCTCGTTTTTGAGCCGCTCGGCATATTCGATCAACTCATCGGTGGCTTCAGCCCTGCGGTTGAAAATCACATCTTCGACCAAGTTCCGCAAATCCTGCAATATATCGTCATACACGACCGATTGCCCGGGATTGACAATGCCCATATCCATACCACGCTGAATAGCATGGTAGAGAAAGACCGAATGCATCACCTCGCGTACATAATCGTTACCACGGAAAGAGAACGAAAGGTTGCTCACCCCGCCGCTGATTTTGGCATGCGGCAGGTTCTTCTTAATCCATGTAATAGTATCTAAGAAATCGGCTGCATAATTGCGATGCTCCTCGATACCTGTGGCAATGGCGAGGATGTTGGGATCGAATATAATATCTTTCGGCTCGAAGCCGTCGTTGACTAACAGTTTATATGCCCGTCCGCAAATCTCGATGCGACGGTCGAAAGTATCGGCCTGACCGGCTTCGTCAAAAGCCATCACGATAACGGCTGCTCCGTAAGCCTTTATCAATCGCGCCTGACGGATAAATTCCTTCTCGCCGTTTTTGAGGGATATGGAGTTGATAATGGGTTTGCCCTGTACGCATTTCAATCCGGCTTCCAATACTTCCCATTTAGACGAGTCAATCATAAACGGAACGCGCGACACATCGGGATCGGATGCCAGCAAATGCAAGAATGTGGTCATCTCTTTCACGGCATCCAGCAATCCGTCATCCATGTTGATGTCGATTACCTGTGCTCCGTTCTCGACCTGTTGTTGGGCGATGGTGAGGGCTTCCTCGTATTTTTCTTCTTTGATTAAACGTAAGAATTTGCGCGAACCGGCAACATTGCAACGCTCGCCGATATTGACAAAATTGATTTCGGGCGAAACATCTAACAGTTCCAAGCCCGAGAGCCACATATTATCCGTCTTTTTAGCCGGAACATGCGGTTTGGCACCTTCTACCAGTTTGGCGTATTGCGCGATATGGGCAGGGGTAGTCCCGCAGCATCCTCCGAGAATATTAACCAGACCTTCGTCGATAAATTCTTTCAACTGCTTCGCCATTATTTCGGGCGTCTCGTCATATTCGCCGAACTGATTCGGCAATCCGGCATTCGGATGCGATGAAATATAGGTTGGTGCTAACCTTCCCAGTTCTTTGAGGAAAGGCTTCATATCCGACGCGCCAAACGAACAGTTCAGCCCGATGGAGAGGTAGTCGATATGGTCGACAGATGCCAGAAAAGCCCCGATAGTCTGCCCCGATAGTGTTCGTCCGCCTTTGTCCGAAAGCGTAACGGAAACCATTATCGGCAGGTCGATATTGCGCTCTTTACGCACTTCTTCGGCAGCAAACAAGGCCGCTTTAGCATTCAAGGTATCGAAAATCGTTTCAACCAATAAAAGGTCGACGCCTCCGTCTATCAACCCTTCGATTTGCTCTTTGTATGCAGCATGCAAGTCGTCGAACGTCACTGCACGGAAGATAGGATTCTCCACCTGCGGGCTCATCGACGCCGTCTTGTTGGTCGGTCCTATCGAACCGGCTACAAAGCGCGGCTTCGCAGGGTTCTGCTTCGTATATTCATCTGCTATCTTGCGGGCAATGCGGGCGGCAGCGATATTGATTTCTTTCGTCAGATGCGCCATATCGTAGTCTTCGAGTGAGATAGCCTGCGCATTGAAGGTGTTGGTTTCGATTATATCGGCACCGACTTCCAGATATTCGCGATGGATAGCTTCTATCACTTCGGGGCGAGTAAGGCATAAAAGGTCGTTATTTCCTTTTTGCAGAATAACGGAATCCTTAAAACGCTCGCCGCGAAAATCCTCTTCAGTCAGCTTATAACGCTGTATCAACGAACCCATCGCCCCATCGAGGATGAGTATTCTGTCTTTTAATATATCCTGTATCTTCTGCATCTATTCTTTATCATCATCTGCTTGGTGGCATCACCAACACCGAGTTTAAGCCGTAATAGCGGGCATATACTCTATTCATCCAACAATCGGCGCAATAGTACATATCCGTCGTGCCGTAATAATAATCCCGTTCGAGGAAATCGTAGAATATAACGTCCTTGTTTCCTTTGGCTTTCTCTTGTTCCACAATTTCCAGGCGGTTCGCCCAGAAGTCGTGTACATAATCGAGATATGCATATTTCCGGTAATAATCGAAGCCGAAAGCAACCAGCAAAACAGCTAAGACTGCAATGTTTACCCGCTTCCTTATCTGCGTCCCGAAATCTATATTAGCATATAAAATAACAACTCCTATAATGGCAAAGACCGTACTCCCAAACAGCACATGGCGCGCTGCCCCCGGAGCAAAAAGCAAAGCAGCTATACTGACATAACTCGTCAGCAAAAAAAGATGAGAAGTATACAATACTTTCCGCTTGTCTTTTGCAACATTCTTCTTTTTGAAAAGGTAAAGAAATATGATATACAGGAGAGTAGGCACGGAAAGCCCCCAGAGTATATTTTTCCCTAATGATATGATAGCAATCTTAAAGCCTGCAACCGTAAAAAAATTCCACAGATTGGACTCACCACCCATCCGCACATAATTGCCTGGCGCCGTGAACAAAATGAGATAGCCGACGAATGTCCCTATAAGGCCGGCGATAGCCCAGGCCGGCAGCTTATCCTTATTCACAAACCGGATCAGATAGAGTATAACAACCAGGAAGAAAAGGAGTGCTACGCCCATATGTTCGTTCGTCCATCCGGCAGCAATCCCGAAAAGGAAGTAAAAGACAGCCAGAAGGATATTGCTTTTTGTCTTCCCGGTTTTATAATAAGCATAGTACCGATAGCTGAAAGCAAGAATGATAAAGGTAGTCCACATATAATTGCAACTGAGCGTCAGCCACAGAACATCAACCACGAACATTATTTGCAGAAACCACAATGCCAGAAATACAATGACGAAAAGCCGCGCATTGGCTTGCTTTCCTATATTGGCAATGCGATATATTGTATAGCACAAGCCTATAAAGACAAGTGTATTCAGGAAATCGCTCCAGCCCTCGCCCAGATACATCAGGTATTGAATGATTCCATGTGCAACATTCCGTCCGCCCCAGTAGAGATAATGATTATACTGCGATCTTATGACATCTATTATCCCGCCTATTCTGTCGGGATGGTCATTGGTCGGAATCCAAAAGAAAGCGTAATCCCAATCCTCGCCGAAGAGAGGATATAGCTTATTCAATATATAAATAAGCGCAAAAGCTACTAATATCACTGCCAATAATAGTAGCTTCGGCTTGTCTATCGCAAGATTATTTTTTGTCCGAATGTTTTGCATCCTGAATATTTTTTACAACTTATATTTATTGTTCTGATTATATAGCCCTTAGTGCTTCATTGCCCTGTCCATCTGGCGCTTGTCGTCTTTCTCCCGCAGAGATTGCCGCTTATCGTATTGCTTCTTACCCCGCGCTACGGCGATATTGAGCTTCGCCAATCCTCTGTCGTTGAGGAAGAGGCGTGTAGGAACAATCGTATAGCCAGTCTCTTTCACCATGCGCTCAATCTTTTTCAGCTCCTTCTTGTTCAGCAATAGTTTGCGGTCGCGACGAGCAGCGTGATTGTTGTACGAGCCATAGAAATATTCGGAAATATTCATGTTGCGTACCCACATCTCGCCTTTCTCGAGCATACAGAAAGTATCTACCAGACTGGCTTTTCCCAGACGGATAGATTTTATCTCCGTCCCGGTCAGCACGATTCCGGCAGTAAAGGTTTCGAGCAACTCGTAGTCGAATGTCGCCCGTTTGTTTTTTATATTTATTGTCTGTTGTGACATTTTTTTTGTTCTGTGAGAGTCAAAGATACAAATAAATAGCTTTAATCTTCTCCGTCGAAGTCAAAATCGAAATCGAATCCATCGTCGAAGAATTCGTCCAACTCGCGGCGGTCTTTTTTGGTCGGACGCCCCGTACCCCTCGCACGGTCTACAAAGCCACTTATCTTGGTCATTTCCAGAATCTGCAATTCGGAAGCCGGCGTGACATCTTTTATAAATCCGGGAACAAGCTTCGCACCCATACGCCTCTCGGTCAGGTCTAACACCTCGAAAGAATAGGTTATCGGCGGCTTGCGGATTTCTATCACCTCGCCTACTTTAATCATACGCGAAGGCTTTATGGTAACGCCTTTGATGGTGATACGCCCCTTTTTGCATGCTTCGATGGCAATGGTACGCGTTTTGAATAAGCGTACTGCCCAAAGCCATTTGTCGATGCGGACTTCTTTCTTTTCGCTCATATTCTCGGCTTTTACTTGTGACTGCCCGGCGGGCGAAGTAACTTGTAACTCGTTTTCTACTTATTATTATACTGGTTCATTGCTGTTTGGATTCCGGCCAGACAAAATGTTTTGATTATCTCGCCGCAAGTCTCCAATTTGGCAGGCAATTCCTTTTCTTCTTCTTCCGAGAAAGGGCTTAATACATAATGCACCTGCGCGCCTTTCGGGAAATCATTGCCAACACCAAAACGAAGGCGGGCATAGTTCTGCGTACTCAGAATATCCTGTATATGCTTCAAGCCGTTGTGCCCTGCATCGCTGCCCTTGCCTTTGAGGCGGAGGGTGCCGAACGGCAAAGCCAAATCGTCGACAACGACCAGCAGGTTTTCTACCGGAATTTTCTCCTCTTTCAGCCAGTAACGGATAGCATTGCCGCTAAGATTCATATAAGTGGAAGGTTTCAACAACACCAGTGTCTTATTTTTCACACGAATCTCGGTGACAAAGCCGTAACGCCTGTCTTTAAAAACAGCATTGGACGCCTCTGCTAAAGCGTCCAATACTCTGAATCCTATATTGTGGCGGGTATAGTGGTATTCGCTACCAATATTGCCCAAGCCGGCAATCAAGTATTTCATTTGTCAATCAATCTTATTCAGCATTTTTAGCTGCAAGACCTCTTGCTGCACGTGTCAATTGAACGCGGCAAACAACGGCATTTTTAGCGTTAAGCAATTCAAGTCCTTCGAAGCTTAGTTCGCCAACCTGAACAGATTTACCCAATGCCAGTTTTTCCACATTGATATGTAATTTTTCAGGAACTTTGTCATACATCGCTTTCACTTTCAACTTACGAAGGTCGAGTGAAAGTTTACCCCCTGCACGTACACCTTCTGCCAAGCCGTCGAGTACAACAGGTACGTCGATAACGATAGGCTTTTTCTCCAATACATGAAGAAAATCGAGGTGAAGTACATTGTCAGTTACAGGGTGAAACTGGATATCTTTCAGGATAGCTTTTGTTACTTTTCCGTCAAGCGTAAGGTTTACCAAGAAAATTTCCGGTGTATAAATCAGTTTACGCACTTCGTTTGCTTTCACGAAGAAAGCTGTTGCTTCTTTAGCATCTCCGCCATAGATTACAGCAGGTATTTCTTCTGCATTACGCAACGCTTTTGTTGCTTTCTTTCCAATTTCAGAACGTTTGGTTCCTGTTAGTTCAAATGTTTTCATTCTTTGTTTTTAAATAAATGTGTTACTCAAAATTAAGGATTAATTTGCTTCCTTATTTCCCATCACACTACGGGCTTTATAATTAAGCGGTGCAAAGATAGCAGTTTTTATCAAGTTGACAAAATCTATCAATACGAAAATTCGACATCCCGCTATTTCCCGTAAAACAGCAGTACCTTCAGCGGAAAATGGTCAGATGGCATGCGCACTTCGGCTTCTGTGGAAAACACTTCCTTCGGGAAGTCGCCGACATGCATTTCTTCACTATCGGCCTTGGGCGTTCTGTAACTATCCGTCAGGACACCGTAACGGTCTACGCGGAATTTGCCCGACACAAAAACATGATCTATCCGGCTATTGGTCATCCTGTCCCCTTTGAAAGCATTGAATGTCCCATTAAGCACATAGCGTATACGGGCTTTTTCGTACGAATCGTATAGTACACCCGATTCGGCCAGCAACTCATAACTTTTGTGCGTCTGATCTACGTTGAAGTCTCCCGTAAGGATGACATAATCTTTTCCGCACATCTCCTTTATTTTTTCGAGGACGAGCATGGCGCTATGCCTGCGGGCTTCGACACCGACATGATCCATGTGAAGATTGAAGAACCAAAGCTTTTTCTTTGTCTTTTTATCCTTGAAATAGCCCCAGGTGCAGATACGCGGCAGAGCAGCATCCCAGCCCTTATTTGGGAAACCGGTCTGCTCGGATAGCCAGAAGTGGCCGGATTTCAGCAACTCGAAGCGATCTTTCTTATAAAATATCGGGGCATACTCGCCTTTAGTATCGCCATCGTCCCGTCCGACTCCTACGAAAGCATAACCGGGCAACGAAGCGGAAAGGTCTTCTAACTGATTATGCAGGACTTCCTGCGTCCCGAGAATATCAAAGTCGTTGAATAGTATCAGCTGCGATATCACAGGCAAACGGCTTTGCCAGGCATTTCCTTTCTGCGCATCCCCTTGATTATCGTAGCGGATATTATACGATCCCACAACAATATCCTGCGCATGAAGGAAACATATGCAGGAAGCGACTAAAAGGAATGTTATCAGTATTTTTTTCATGGTATAAAACAATGTTTTTGAATTAGTATGTGTGCGTTGCAAATATAAGAATAAAACGAAACAGGACATTTATCGATATCGCTTATATTGCCCGTATAGATTATTTAACTCATAATTTCTTAAACATCTCGCCCCAAAACATGTTATTTAAATTGTACAAATCAATTATCTTTGTCCAAAGTTTAAACTGAGTTATGATCGAAATATTAGAAACATTCCTTTCGCCCGGTGCATGGATAGCTATACTGACGCTTACATTCCTCGAAATTGTATTGGGTATCGACAACATTGTATTCCTCTCCATCGTATCATCCAAACTGCCTGCGCACGAACAGCCCAAAGCGCGACGGACAGGGCTTATCCTTGCCATGCTGATGCGCATATTGCTGCTGTTCTGCATTTCGTGGCTCATGCAGTTGACAAAGCCAATCTTCACATTTGATACGACATGGCTCGACGGCTCTATTACGGGGCAGAGTTTGATTATACTTGTCGGAGGGTTGTTTCTCTTATACAAAAGCGTAAGCGAAATACACCACAAGCTGGAAGGCGTGAACGAAGCCGGAGAGGTGAAAGCCAAACACAGCAAATTCTGGGGTGTAATCCTGCAAATCGTAGCGCTCGACATCGTATTCTCTTTCGATAGCGTACTCACTGCCGTGGGGATGGTCAGCTTCAACGAGCATGGCTACATACAGGCTATGACGATTATGGTTACGGCAGTAATTATTGCTGTTTCCGTCATGCTGCTTTTTGCCGGCCCTGTCAGCAAATTTGTGAACGAACACCCGACTATCCAGATGTTAGGTTTAGCATTCCTCATCCTGATCGGAGTAATGCTTCTCGCCGAATCGGCTCATTTATCACACCTCAACATATTCGGCTCCACTGTAGGCGAAATACCGAAAGGGTATATCTATTTCGCTATATTCTTCTCGCTGATGGTCGAAGTTTTGAATATGAAGCTGCGAAAAAAGACCAAACCCGTAAAATTGAAGAACAGCGAGATAATTGAACAGGAAAAAACAACGGAAAAATGAGTTTTTTTTCGTAAATTTACTGTATCAAAAATCTGATTCGAATTAGAACCTAATAAGACAAAATAGCCAATGGCTCATTTACCAAATTTTATTATAGATCTGGCTGTCATTCTTATATCGGCCGGCATCGTCACTATTCTGTTCAAATGGCTCAAACAGCCGGTAGTTTTAGGTTACATTGTAGCCGGATTATTGGCAAGTCCTCATATATCGTTCCTTCCAACTGTTACTGATACAGCGAACATTCATGTGTGGTCGGAAATCGGTATCATTTTCCTCCTCTTTGCACTCGGGCTCGAATTTAGCTTTAAGAAGCTGGTAAGTGTCGGCGGAACGGCGTCCATCGCCACGGTCATCAATATGGGTTCGATGATTGTCATCGGCTATATTATCGGGAAACTGCTGGGCTGGGGATTTATGGACAGTATTTTCCTCGGCGGCATGCTATCCATGTCGTCTACGACCATCATCATAAAGGCATTTACCGATATGAACCTGCAAAAGAAGAAGTTTGCGGGAATTGTTTTCGGGATGCTCATCGTCGAGGATTTAGCCGCCATCCTCATGATGGTGTTGCTCTCTACGCTTGCTGTCAGCCAGAAATTCGAAGGTAGCGAATTAGTCGAAGAAATGCTGAAACTCGTATTCTTCATCCTCATCTGGTTTGTGGTAGGTATTTATCTGATACCGACCTTGTTGAAAAAGCTAAAGAAACACCTCAACGACGAAACCCTGCTCATAGTTGCTGTAGGCCTTTGTCTGGGAATGGTTCTATTTGCATCGGCCGTTGGATTTTCGGCAGCCTTAGGCGCATTTATCATGGGTTCTATCCTTGCCGAAACAATAGAGGCCAAGCATATCGAACATCTGGTAGAGCCGCTTAAGAACCTGTTTGGAGCAGTCTTTTTCGTATCAGTCGGCATGATGATCGATCCGGATATTATTGTCAAATATGCAGGCCTCATCATCCTGCTCACCGTCGTCATCCTCATAGGACGCCCGATATTTGCCGCCTTGGGGGTAGTGGCGTCAGGACAGGGAACCAAAGTCGCAGTTCAGTCAGGATTCAGCCTTGCACAGATTGGCGAGTTCTCGTTCATCATTGCCACCTTGGGTATGAGCCTGAAAGTTATCAGGGAAGATATGTACCCGATTATTGTTGCCGTATCGGTCATAACCACCTTTACAACTCCCTATTTCATCAAAGTCTCCGACCCCATTGCGAGTTGGGTAGACAAAAAACTGCCGAATAAATGGAACAGGCTACGGTCAGGGTATGCAAACTCCTATAAGAGTGTGAATAAACAAAATACATGGAAGAAATTGTTGAAAAGCATCCTGCTGAATGTGGCTGTTTATTTCACCATATCCATTGCTATCATGCTACTCTTCCAGCGATTTATAACACCGTTCATCATAGACTTCATCCCCAATATATGGGGCAAAGTGCTGGCGGCAACGCTCACCCTGCTACTGATGGCTCCGATGATGCGGGCTATTATAATGAAGCGCAACAAATCGCAGGATTTCAAGAACTTGTGGAGCGATAACTACTTCAACCGGGGAGCGCTCGTTTCGCTCATCGTACTACGGGTAGCCATTTGTGTGGCGCTCACGTTGATGGTGCTTATACCGCTCTTCCCTACGGCTACGCCGATTTTAGGCATTATTGCCTTGGTTTTCCTCACCATTATTACCTTCTCGCAGGCATTCAAGAAGCAATCGCGCATGATTGAAAACCGTTTCATCCAAAACCTGAACAGCAAGCAGCAATACGACGAAAGTCTGGCGGCTATCCCTTCGCAGGTTGCAAACGATTTGCTTTCGAAAGATATTCACATCGAAGAGGTCGAAATATCGCCTTTGTCCAACGTAATTGGAAAATCGTTGCGCGAATTGAACTTCAAACAACGCACAGGTGTCAATATTATCTGCGTTATCCGTGGCGAACGGAAAATAAATATCCCCGACGGCAAAGAAATACTTTATCCGTACGATAGGATAGTAATTGCCGGTTCGGACGAGGAAATACAAAGCTTCACCACATCGCTCGAAGAACGCAACAAAGCTTTGGAAGAGAAGGAAGAGGAATCGGCAACATACCACATCAGCCTCTCGCAATATATTGTAGAAAAAGGTTCTGCCATGATTGGCAAGTCAATCATAAAATTGAATATCAGGGACAAAACCGAATGTATGATAATCGGCATCGACCGGAATGACGAATCGATAACCAATTTTGATGCGCGTTTCATCTTTCAGGAAGGCGATATACTCTGGCTGGCAGGCGAAAAAGAGATGCTGAATGCATTCGGAGACAATATAGAAGCGGCTACGGAAAATACTCCTACGATGGAGTTCCCCATTTAATTTTCCGGACGGACAGATAAGTCCCTTACAACTCTTGCCGGATTTCCCAACGCAAGACTGTTTGCCGGAATGGATTTAGTAACAACGCTTCCCGCACCTATCACCGAATTATCTCCAATAGTCACTCCGGGTAATATAACAGAACCACCACCTATCCAAACATTCCTGCCTATATAAACAGGTGCCGTGTAAGACTTCCAAAAAGGGAAATCGGCATCAGGAGACGAAGATAGCCGTTCTTCAGGATTAACGGGGTGAGTAACAGTATAAATCTGAACATTGGGCCCTATACCGGAGTTTTCACCAATGACTATCTTATTACAATCAAGAAAAACGCAATTCATATTGATTTCGCAATTATTCCCGATATGTATATTCTCTCCGTAATCGACAAAAAACGGCGCAGTTATCCAAACATTCTCACCCCTTGTCCCCAAAAGTTTATCCAGAATGCCATTTAACAACTCTCTATTCGTCGTATCTGCGTCATTATATTGCTTTACATAACTTTTGGCCAAATGCCATCGGGTCAATAATTCCTCATCTCCGGCATCGTATATTTCGCCTGCCAACATTTTTTCTTTCTCTGTCATTTCTCTATATTTATTAATCGTAAACCAATCAAATATAAGAAAAAAAGCTACATCCTGTTACGGATGTAGCCCTTCTACATTTCATATCAATTAATAATAAGCCCAGCTTATTCTAATCCACCACCTAAAGCGCGATACAAATTCACGCTGTATTGCAATTGCTCCAATTTATCAGATACTTGTCCCAATTGAGCCTGCAACAGGTTTTGTTCGGCTGTCAATACTTCCGTATAGTTAGCCTCGCCTGCCTTCAACAATTCGTGTGTGTAATCGACAGCTTTCACCAACGAGCCCACTTGTTTGTCACGCATATTGTTTTTGGAAAGAGATTGCTCGTAACCATAAAGGATAGTCGAAACCTCTTGGCTGGCACTCAATACAGCTTTCTGGAATCCTAAGTAAGCTTCTTCTTCCTGCGCTTTCCGTATATTCAACTGGCTTATCAATTGCGTTTTAGCAAACAATGGCTGTGTAAATCCACCAACGATGCTGGCAAACAGATTCTCCGGTTTGAAGAAATTAGATAACCCGTTGACTGTCGAATATCCGAGCAGACCGGACGAAAGTGTAATAGAAGGATAGAAACTGGCTTGTGCAGCCACTTTCAATTCGAAAGCACTACGAAAACTCAATTCGGCTTGTTGTACATCCGGGCGGCGAGCCAGCATCTGGGCAGGCACACCGTGCGCCAATTGAGGTACAATCCGCTGATTCTTCATAGAAGAACGGAAAATCGGTCCCGGCTTACGTCCTAATAATAAGCTCAGTGAATTTTCCATGCTCTGAATATTACTTTTCAAGCCAGGAATGCTGACTTCGGTATTGTAAAGGAGCGATTTGCTTTGCTCTACGGCAGCAGCATTGACATTCGGCATACCGGCGTCCATCAGATATTGCATCGTAACGGTCGTTTCCTTCAACAATTCAATGGTTTCGAGAGATATGCGCAATTGCTCGTCCAATGCCAGAAGCGAGTAGTACGAAGTTGCAATATTGGAAACGAGCGAAGTCTGTATCAGATTTCTGCCGGCTTTGCTGTTCAGCATTTGTGCGTAAGAAGCACGATGCTCACGGTTCAATTTTCCCCATACATCCAATTCCCAGCTGGCAGAAACACCTAATGTATAAGTTTCTTTATGATAGGCCAAGCTGTTGCGTGGACGCGAAGCTCCTGTAAGCGGATCAGCGGCACTCAAACGGGTTTGATCTACCTGTCCGACCAGCGCCACGCTCGGGAAATAAGAAGCACGTGCCATTGTCAGGCTGGCTTCGGCTTGTTTGATGCGCGATTCGGCCATCAACAGGTCGAAGTTGTTTGTCAGTCCTTCTTCTATTAATCCTTGCAATATCGGATCGCTGAAGTATTGACGCCACGGAATAGATGCTATAGTAGTTGTATCTGTCGGATTCTCGTCGCGAAACAGCCCTTCGGTATCTACTTCCGGCGTTTTATAGCCATTCACCAATTGGCAGGACGGGAGTATCATTGAGGCTATAAGCCCCAATAATACGATTCCTTTTGTATATATTTTATTCATAATTATTTAAATACTATTCTGTTACTTCTTTTTTAGCTCTCGGATCTTTTCCGCTGAAACGCTCTTGCAAACTTTGGAAAATGATATACAAGGTCGGTATCACAAGTACCCCAATCATCGTACCGATGAACATACCTCCTACGGCACTCAGACCGATGGAGCGGTTACCTACGGCACCTGCACCTGTAGCAATAGCCAGTGGGAACAGACCTGCAATGAAGGCGAAAGATGTCATGAGGATAGGACGTAGACGCGCTACGGCTCCGTTGACAGCAGCTTCCACGATACTCATACCCTGTTCGCGCCGCTGCACGGCATATTCCACAATCAGAATGGCATTCTTCGCAAGCAACCCGATGAGCATCACCATTGATATCTGCACATAGATGTTGTTTACAATACCTTGGCTAACACCGAACAGTAAGAGGAAGATATACACTCCGGCCAAACCGACAGGTAATGAAAGTAACACGGCCAATGGCAGCAAGTAACTTTCGTAAAGAGCTGAAAGCAAAAGGTAAACGAAGATCAAACAGATACCAAAGATAATAGTTGTCTGGTCGGCACTACCCGATTCCTCGCGGCTCATACCCGAATATTCGTAGCTGTATCCGTCAGGGAAGATAGATTTGTCATGCGCAAACTCTTCGTCGATCACTTTCATAATATCCCCGGTAGAATATCCTCCCTGGAAATTCTGAATAACAGTCAAGTCCATTGCCTGATACATATTGAAACGCGTCAATGTCTGAGGTCCCATCACTTTTTCGAGCTTGATAAACTCTGTTATAGGAGCCATTTCGCCACTGCCCGTTTTCACATATATGCCATTGAGGTCGTCCAATTGGGCACGATATTCGGGAGATGCCTGAATCATTACCCTGAATTGTTTACCAAACAGGTTAAAGTTGGATGCATAGTAACTACCGATATATACCTGCAAATTAGTCATTATATCCGTCAGCGTGAGGCCTGCATCTTTTATTTTCGGCATATCCGCTTCGACCTGATATTGCGTAAAGTTAGGGTCGAATGTAGTCATCGCCACCATCACCTCATCACGCTCCTGCAATTTCTTAATCAGGTTGGTTGTTATAGCATAAAACTCGTGAATATCGCCACCCATACGGTCCTGAATCTGAAGCGACACCCCTGTACCCAGACCGAATCCTTGCAAGGTCGGAGTAGCCATAAACATGAATTTTGCATCTTGCATTTTGGCTGTTTTCTGCGTCATTTGTGTCGAAACCTCATCTGTTTTTATCTTACGGTCTTTCCACGGAATCATCTTGATGATAACCGTACCGTACGAGCTACCGGCTCCCGCCATGAAGCTGTAACCGGAAAGGTTGGTTACACTATATACTCCTTCGATTCCTTCTGCTATGGCAACAACTTCGGACATGATTTCTTCTGTTCTTTCCAACGAAGTTCCCGGAGGCATGGTAACGAATCCCATCACGGCACCACTATCTTCATTCGGCACAAAACCTTTTGGTATAAAGGATGTAATAGCATACAATACGATTGAAGCAAAAATAATGATTGCTGCTGTTATCCAGCGGTGACCTTTCTTCCCAAGGAAGTGCAGGCTCTTTTTATATTTTTGTGTTGCCGAGTTAAACAGCACGTTGAATCCATAATAGAAGCGTTGCAGGAAGTTTTTCTTCTTTCCGTGTTCGTCGCTATGGCCTTTGAGGAAGAGGGCACAAAGTGCGGGACTCAACGTCAAGGCATTGACAGCCGAAATGAGGATGGATACAGCCAGCGTAAGACCGAACTGTTTGAAGAAGATACCTGATGTTCCCCCGATAAAGCTGACCGGAATAAATACCGATGCCATAACGAGTGTGATGGAAACGATAGCAGGCGCAATTTCCTTCATCGCATTGATGGTGGCCGTTTTCGGGTCTTTCTCTCCGGCATCCAATTGGGCATGGACGGCCTCGACGACGACGATGGCGTCATCCACCACAATACCGATTGCCAACACGAGGGCAAAGAGTGTCAGGATGTTAATAGAGAATCCGAACACCAGCAAGAAAAAGAATGTACCGACAATCGCCACCGGAACGGCAATAGCCGGAATCAGTGTCGAACGGAAGTCTTGCAGGAAGACAAACACTACAATAAACACCAACAGGAACGCTTCCAACAGCGTAGAAATCACCTTGTTAATAGATGCACCCAAGAACTCACTGGAGTCCATCACATAGTTAATGGATACGCCATCAGGTAAAGATCTCTCAGCATCGTCCAGCACTTTCTTCACATCATCGATAACCTGTGTCGCATTGGAACCTGCCGTCTGGCTGATACCCATAAAGACCGACTCGGCTTTTCCTTTTTCATCTGTATATCTGGAACCTACACTATAGTTCAACGAACCGAGTTCGACATCGGCAATATCTTTTACACGTACGATTTGTCCATTGTTGGAACGTACAATGATGTTACCGAACTGCTCGTCTGTTTTGAGACGTCCTGTATATTTCAGGATATACTGGAAAGTCTGACCCGAGTTTTGTCCCAGCTCACCGGGAGCAGCTTCAATATTCTGATCTCGCAGGGCAGCAATAACTTCTCCTACTGATATTTTATAGGTTGCTAATACCTGCGGTTTCAACCAGATACGCATCGAGTAGTCTTTCGCTCCATATACGGCTGCATCCCCTACCCCATATACACGTTTGATTTGAGGTATGATATTGATGTTGGCGTAGTTCTGCAAGAACTGTCCGTCATAATCGGGGTTGGTCGTAGAGAGCGTCAAACCCAGAATGGTACTGGTTTGCTGTTTCTGAACGGTAACCCCTGTCTGGGTAACCTCGCTCGGCAATAAAGGGTTGGCTCTTGCTGCAAGGTTCTGCACGTTCACGGCAGCAATATCGGGATTGATACCTTGCTGGAAGAATACTTGTATCTGAGCCGAACCATTACTCATGGCTTTGGAGGTCATGTAAGTCATCCCTTCCACCCCGTTTATTTGTTCTTCGAGTGGGATAATTACACTATTCATTACCACATCAGCATTCGCACCCGGGTAATTGGCACTCACCTGCACGGTAGGCGGAGCAATATCAGGATATTGTTCGATAGGTAACGAAAACATCCCTATTATCCCCAGCACGACAATGAATACGGATATAACGGTAGATAATACCGGTCTTTCTATGAATGTTTTTAACATTTTTGTCTTATTTTATATTTTTCCTTATGTGCAAACGATTTCTATTATTTAGGCTGGATTCTCATCTTATCCTGGATTGTCAACAATCCGTTAGAGACAATCTTATCTCCCTGAGACAATCCGTCGGTCACTACATAACTTTGTCCGTCAGGTGTAGGGATAACCGAAATAATTGTTTGCACTGCCACTGTATCACCTTGTACTTTGAAGGCTATTATTTTATCCTGCAACGAACGGGTTGTTTTTTGAGGGATAACAACAACATCATCCATTTGTTTAGGGATAGAAATGCGTCCGCTTGTTCCGCTGCGCAGTATACCGTTTTTGTTCGGGAACTCTGCACGGAAGTTGGCTGTACCGGTAACGACATTAATCGTTCCACTGATCGTTTCTATCTTTCCTTCTTCAGCGTATTGTTCTCCATTAGAGAGCGTCAATCGTACAGGAGGCATATTTTTGATTTTTTCGGCCTGTGTTTTTCCTTCTACATTCGAAAGGAAAGACATCACATCTCTCTCATTCAGCGAGAAATAGGCAAAAACATTCCCTGTATTGGCAACAGTTGTCAGCACATTTTCTTTGCTCACCAAGCTACCCAAACGGAACGATACTTGTCCTACCACACCATTCACAGGGCTCGACACTTCTGTCCAACTCATTGTTGCCTGAGCATTTTTCAATTGAGCTTCAGCCTGAGCCAAAGATGCCAGAGCAGACTGGTATGAGTTTTCGTATGTATCGAGTTGTACCTTACTGACGATACCCTTTTCTGCCAACGGGCGGAAACGATCTACATTCAGTTTAGCGGTATTAACAGTTGCTTTCGCGCTTTCTACTGCGGCTTTGGCGGTAGTCAGAGCTTGTTCACTCGACGGAGAATTGATTTTGAAGAGTGTTTGCCCTGCTCTTACGACCGATCCTTCGTCGATATATATTTTATCGATAAAGCCATCGATACGCGGACGGATTTCAACATCTTCCCGCCCTTTTATGGTAACCGGATAGGTAGATAATAATTCTACACTTTGTTTTGTGACAGCCAGCGTTTCATACTCGGGTATCACAGTCTCTTTTGGCCCCTGGTCACCACTGCAGGAGGCTAATAATAATAACGAGAGAAAACCAATACTTAACCTTTTTAACTTCATACCTTTTATTAATTGTTGTTTAAGTGATTATTTTATATTTTTCATATTATTGTATAATATGCTTAACTGTTCGCGCATGACCTCACGGTCTACTCCGTTTTGTATCATTTCGTCATGCAGTGTGCGTATACGGGTAGCAGCTTTCAGCATAATATCGCTGCCTTCTTTGGTCAGCTCCACGATGCGCGCACGCGTATCCGTTTTGCTTTCCTTGCGGGTTATCAGCTTTTTTTTCTGCAAATTCCGGATGATAGTCGAAGTTGTCATCGGATCGATTCCGGTTTCTTGAGATAGAGCAATCTGCGTTGTTTCGATGTTGTCTGTTTTCAGTTGAATAATCGCCCCCATCAACTCGAGCTGGGGAACAGTCACATTCAAGTCGTCGATACAACGATGAATTACCCGCTGCCATAGTTTCAATACCTTCCGCGCAAGGTTCGAAACCTCATCTTCTTTTGCCAGTTCGCATATCTTCCGTAATTCGTCTGTCATCGTTTCTATACGTTTATCTAAAATTGACTGCAAATATAATAAGCATACTTATAATAAGTACAACTTTGCTCTAATTATTAACATTTTTTTTGATGCCTTTTTTCAAGTATTAATTCTTGGTAAAATAAACGATCCGGGGGTGATAAAAGGGGAAAAGGCATTTATAATTTTTAACCTTTCGATAGGGTAAAGATCCCTATTATTTGCAAGACCAAACGACACACTGCCGATACTACTTTTTTCTCTGTTAATTTCGATTTATCATTGTACCTGTCAAAGAGTTTTTTTATCTTTGTTAAATTAAAATTCATTTACAAATTATTAAACATTAACGTTGTATGAAAAAGACACTATTTAAATTAGCAATTATTACCCTGAGCATTTTAGCACTTCAATCGTGTAATGGAGTAACAAAAGAACACTACAGCATCCCTCCGGGCAAAGATTACCAGCTACTTTTCGAGCAAATATCTAAGACTTGCGGCGTAGAAGATCCCGAAATATACGAAATGTCGGGTACTTTCAAGCCGGGAAGCTACGAAGGCTACACAGGTACTTCCACTTTCGAGATCACCTTGCGCACATCGAAAAGTGTAGATAAGATGGCTGAGTACTACTACAATTTCGAAACGGGTTGGGGTAGCCCGAGCGAAATCACTATCTACGAGCATACAGGCAGAGGCGGACGCAAAGACCTGGCATACGACGAGTACAAAGAGTACCTCTTCAAGCAAAGCGAAATGCCTCCGTTCTCGGAATTCGAAAATATGTATAAGAAAGCCATTGAAGCATCGGGCTATGCCGAAGATAAATGCTATGTGCAAAGCTTTAAAATGGAGAAGGACGAAGATGCCGAAAATACGTTATTCATGGTTGTGCAGGACAAAGACGACCGCAAAAAGAAAGCGACAGTATATTTCGATATGAAAGGTAATGTCACCGATACAGAACATGAAAACGATTGACAAATGACGATAAACAAAGAATCCGGCTCGAAAGGCCGGATTTTTTTTATTATCTCTTCGCTCCGAACTTGCCGCCTTTGGCGCCCCCTTTCAGGTTGAAGATATTGGCATCGTAGCTTGTCGTTTTCAGCGAAGCATCGCGATTGCGCTTGAGCGCTAAATCTATCAGCTTATCCATCAGTTTATCGAAGCTCAATCCGGTAGCCTCCCACAGATAGAAAGAAAGCGAACCGGGTATTGTATTGATTTCGTTCACATAGATATCGTTGGTCTTTTCGTCCACGATGAAGTCGATACGCGAAACGCCGTCGCACGACAATACGCGGAAAGTTTCGGCGGCATAGCTGCGAATGGTTTCCGACATTTCGGATGAAAGATCGGCAGGAATCTTACGCTGTGTACTTTGCATCCCTTTGGATGGGCCGGAGTTTTTGCTGCCACCCATATACTTATCCGTATAGCTCAATATTTCGTCCGTCTTCACCGGCTCTTCGCATACCGAAGTGATGCATTCGAAGTTGTTGCCCAATACTGAACAGTTAATCTCCTTCAAATCGACAACCATATGCTCTACAATGATACGCGCCGAAAATTTAACGGCCATATCCACCGCTTTGATCAGCGCCGTGCGGTCTTGTGCCCGCGAAATGCCGACACTCGAACCCAAATTGGCAGGCTTCACAATAACGGGATAGCCTAATGTATCTTCTATCTTCGCTATCAGTTCGTCTTTGTGTGTAAACCACTGTTTATCGGTAAACCACTGAAAATCGACAACGGGAATATTACATTCGCGCAGAATCATTTTCATCGTGATTTTATCCATCCCGTTCACCGAAGCCAACGGCGGGCAACCGACATACGGCAGGCCAATCAGTTCCAACAATCCCTGGAAAGAACCGTCCTCGCCATTTGTACCATGCAATACCGGGAAGATTATATCCAATCGGGCATATTCGTCCGAACCGAACAGTTTCTTTTTAGCGGTGTAGAGTGTTCCGTTCCCCAGTTCGGGGCGGAGGTAGACTTGCGTACATTTCTTGAGCAAAGCCTCGGTATCGCGGTAATTATCCACTTCGAGCAATGCCGGGCCGGTGTACCATGTACCCTTTTTGGTCATATATACAGGTGTCACCGTATATTTTGCCGTATCGAAAGCATTGATTGCCTGCAAAGCAGAGATTATCGATATTTCGTGTTCGACCGAACATCCACCGAAAAATACGCCTACATTCGTTTTCATATAATTGTTTGTTTATATATTCCTTTTAATAATTGTTCGTTTCTTAAACGCTTTTGCAAAAGTAATATTTAAAGAGATGAAAGCAGCCCTAAAAAGATAGAAATATCATTACGGCAAATCATTTACGACCTCCCAATATCCATTTCGGGGCGATCCGCGATGGATAATAAGGCCTTCTTTGGTCATTTTTTGCAAATGATACTTAATACCGTCTGCTGTTAAATTCAATATAGCGGCCAACTCGTTGCGGGTGATTTTAGGATTATTACGCATTTGCGCCAATATCCTATCGCGAGTGGTGTGAGGAATCGCTTTTTCCATGGCTAACGTCTCGTTAATGACTTCCAGAATAAATTCAATAAACGGTGTACAACCACTTTCTCCGCCACTGATAGCAATTGCTTCATAATACTCTTTACGGTATTTATAAACAATATTTTCGATAGGTAGATCCTTGAAAATAGCACGCCACCGGCTAAGAATAAGCGTTTGCCAAAGCCGCCCCGTTCGCCCGTTACCATCCGAAAAAGGATGGATAAATTCGAACTCATAATGAAATACACAGCTTTTTATCAGCGGATGCTCATCCGTTCTGCTCAACCAATCGAACAAATCTTGTATCAGTTGCGGCACCCGTTCTGCCGGTGGAGCATAATGGATAATATCGTCGCCCGACGCCACACCGACGCCTTTCGCACGGAAGTGCCCTGCATCATCAATCAATCCGGCTTCCATAGCCAGATGAACTTTTAGCAAGTCGTCTACACAATACGGATTCAGCTCGTCGAGTAATTGATAGGCTTTAATAGCATTTCTTACTTCCTGCACCTCATTTATCGGAGCGATAACCGGCTTTCCTTCCAGAATAGCAGTGATTTGGTCGGTAGTCAAGGTATTCCCTTCAATAGCAAGAGAGCCTTGAATGGTTTTTATCCTGTTTACCCGATGTAAGCGTAAATCTTCCTGCCCGTAGAAACTGCCGATAGCCTCACTTATCTGCGAAACGAGGTCGATTATTCTGGGTGTTATTTGATAAGGAGGAATATATGCCATAGCTTTACAAAGATAGCAATTATTTCCAATCAGGGTAGTTTATTGGGTAGTTTATTAGATAGCAGACTACCCTAATATTATTTAAACACATCCGGCAAATCGTTCTCGTACAAGACCACATCGCCGCGTGTAATTATTGTCTGCAATTTCAATGTTGCATCATTGAATGTCGGAGCTTCGTAAAGATTTTCGATTGCAAATCCGGCATCTTTCAAACCGTTGGTCAGTGCTGCGCGATTATACTCACCCACCACGATAGCAAAATCGCACGACGAAGCCATCTGTTTGCCCAGCTCGTAGTTGAGTTCGTACTGCTTATCACCCAATTCGATAAAACCGGGTGTAACCACAATCCGCTTACCTGTCGTGAAGCTTTTGATAACTTCCATCGCCATGCGCGCGCCATATGGGTTAGAATTATAAGCATCGTCGAGGATAGTAAATCCGGCGGCCGTATATTTCAGGCTGAGGCGGTGTTCTACCTGCTCTATCTGAGCCATGGCGTACTTTATCTCCTGCGTGGTTAGTCCCAGCTCTTTGGAAACGATATAGCCCGCCAGCAAGTTGGAAAGGTTGTAGCTGCCTATCAGTTTCGTCTCGAATGTCTCGGAATCGCCCGATTTGTTTTTGATGTCGAAGCGGGTAGCTTCGGCGCTGTACGAAACATTGGCTATCCAATATTCAGCTTTCGGATTATTTTCTTCCATCGAATAGTAAGCAACCTTGTCTACATTCGATACGGGGCGATTGGCTACATATGGGAAATCGGCATTCAAAACAGCTAAGCCGTCTTTCGGCAAGGCGTCAACCAATTCGAATTTCGTTTTTTGGATATTTTCTATCGTCTTGAACGACTCCAAATGTTGCTCGCCTACTGCCGTGATGATACCGATATGCGGATTCACCAAGTCGCAAATCTCTTTGATATCGTTCAACTGCTTCGCCCCCATCTCACAGATGAAAACATTGTGATAGGGCTTCATATGTTCGCGCACCGTGCGGATTACGCCTAACGTAGTATTGAAATTACCCGGCGTCATCAGTACATTGTATTTCTCCGAAAGCATGCGATACAGATAGTGTTTCGTGCTTGTCTTGCCATAACTGCCTGTGATGCCGATTATTTTCAGGTCGGGCATTCCGGCAAGGATGCGTTTGGCATCGTTGTAGTAGCCTCTGTTGATAGACGATTCTATCGGCTGCATCACAATGACTGCCAGCATGATGACGGCAAACGAAAGCCAAGCCATCAACATTAATGCAAAAAAAACATTCGAGCGGAAAGGAATAGATAAAATATAATCTATAACTAAAAGCAATACGCAGGCGGCAATATACAAACGTTTTGCACGGGCAGTGAAAACTAAAGGCTTCTTCGACTTACGCTTCAATATAATAATTGCTTTCACCAATAAGATTGCGCCTATCGTCCCTGCCATTATCATATAGATGGATGAGGAAAGGAAAAATTCAGCGGAAAATAATAGAATCAAGCAAACAAAATCCATTATACGGCTAAAACTGAAAAAATCCCGCTTCAACCACTTCAAGTAGCGTTCGTTACGGTATGAGTTCTGCTGCATCATGTGCAATTCATATTTTAGCGCAACAAGCGAGTAAAATACAAATACAATAATCAATAAGAAGGGATATAAAAAATACAGAAGAGACATTTTTTTCTTTATTTCTTTTGTTTATCTTTTTCTAAAAAACTATTCAGCACCGCATCGAACTGGAAAGCTGCATCCAGAAAACTATAATGTCCTGCTCCTTTGAAAACAACCAAGCCCGAACCTTTAATCAGCTTTTCCATCTTCTGCGCATCTTTTACGGGGGTTGCCGTATCGTTTTCGCCCCAAAGCAAAAGCGTAGGCGCTTCTATCTTCGGCATAAAATGCCTCAAATCTTCATTCACAACCTTTATCAGCACCTTTTTCATCATCGGCGATGCGGAGTTGTAGTCGGACGAACCGGCTTTGTTGCGGTACGCCTCAATTTTTTGATTTGCTTTTCGCTTACCAACCAATAGTGGCAACAATTTTTTATAGAGCTTAAACGAATAAACTTTCAGGTAATATTTCAGGCTGCGCGACGGTTTTACGCCTGCCGCATCCACCAAAACCACCTTGTGTACCTTGTTCCGCGAAGCATAAATAATCGATACGCGCCCGCCAAACGAGTGTCCCAGCAAGATAGGATTTTCGATTTTCAACTCCCTGACAAACGATTCGAACAGTTGCGTATATTCCTCCATGCCCCATGCCACAGGCGGCTCGTCGCTTTGTCCGAATCCCGGAAAATCCAACGAATAGACTTTGAAATCGTGCTCGAGCATTTTCTGCATCCGGGCAAAAATATCCAGCGAACAGCCCCATCCATGCAGCAACACAATGGGTTGTCCCTCGCCAGTTTCTTTGTAGCGGACATTTACGCCGTTGATCGAAATCGTCTTTGTCATATCATCCAAAATCATTGCGAAGATACATAATTACGCGGATATATCCCGCTTCCGAAGCATAGATAATTTTGGTTGGGAATAATTAATTTTTTAACAAAAATATTTTTCATGCGCCACCCGGTAAAGAAAGAAAAGTAGCAAAAGAAAGAAATATTTTCTTGTTCTTTCGTTTCCAAAAAAGAGAAAGAAAAAAGAAAATAAATAAAAGAAAAAAGAAAGAGAAAAAGAGCAGGATTTCAGACAACGGCGCATTCAAGCCTTTCCGCTCTTTCTTGGGGGACGAGCGTCAGCCTTGAACCGCCTGAGGAAAGAAAATAAAATTAAATGTTAAAAAAACGCACGGCACGAACCATGCGGTTATCTATGTCCCGAATGCACTGGGGATCGACCGGCAAAAGGTAGACAATAAGAAAAAGCCATAGGCAGCAGAATCACCAGAAAAAATTTATTGTCGCGGCCAAACCTTTTGCCAGAGTCTGACTGAAAATTTTAGCGCAAATTTAAGTTGACTCTCAAACTTTTTATTGTTATTTTGCGTTTCATTAATTAAGTATGAGAAGCATTAAATATTTTATATTCATTTTTCTGATTTTTATCTTGGGCGCATGTAGTACAACCAAGAACGTCCCTGATGGCAAATACCTGCTCGACGAGATAAAAATAAAAAGTGATAATAAGATAGAAACTTCTCCCGAGTTGGAGGATTACGTTCGACAGCAACCGAACGGAAGCCTGCCACTCATCGGTAAGGTAGGGCTGAAAGTGCACAGCCTGGCAGGGAAAGATACGACCAAATGGATAAACCGCACTATCCGCAAGATTGGGAGCGAGCCCGTTATTTACAATCCCAAGCAGGCAGCGAAGTCTGCCGAACAGATACGGATTGCCATGCAAAATATCGGTTATCTGGAGGCAAAAGTAGATACTACCCAGCAATTCAAAAAAAAGAAAGCGATAGTCACTTACAACATCACCACGGGGATACCTTATCGTATACGCAACTACGCCAATACGGTGGAAGATACCACACTGAACCGTATAACAAAGCGTATAGCATCGTCTATCTCCCTATTGCACGAAGGTGACCTCTATAATCAGGAGATGCTCGAAAATGAACGGGTAAACATCAATAATATCTTGCGTAATGTGGGATATTATAACTTTTCGAAGGATTTTGTTTATTTCAAAGTCGACACCACCCTCAATTCGCATCAGGCTGATTTGTACCTGAATGTTTATCCTGCGCCGGACAGCCTCCCCCATGCCCGTTACAAGATAAATGATGTGACAGTGGTTTCAGGATTCAGGGTGAGGGATACAATACCTGCCGGACAATATTTCAGGCATCCCGACACAACTTATATCAGCGGGATGCGTATTATAAAGAATAAGAATCGTCCTTTCCTGCGCAACAGCACATTGAAGCGAAATAATTATTTGTGGAAAGGGATGAATTATTCCGACTACCTTTATTCCCGTACCTACGAGAATTTCAATAATCTGGGAGCTATACAGCAAACAAATATCCAAATCGTCCCGATAAAAAAGGATAGTGCCAACCTATTAAATGTCACCATCATCCTGTCGCCTGCCAATGCGCATTGGTTCAAAGCGAGCCTCGAAGGGACAAATTCGGCGGGGGATATAGGTATTGCTCCGTCGGTCTCCTACCAACATCAGAATTTATTCAATGGAGGCGAGATATTCTCCGTAACGCTCAAAGGAGCTTACGAATTCATCACCGGAAGCAAGAGTACCGACCTGCTCAACCAGAACTATTACGAATATGGTACAGAAACAAGCCTGACATTTCCTCAATTCCTTTTCCCTTGGTTGAAAAAGAGATGGAGGGAACAAACCGGCGCTTCGACTAAATTTTCGCTCGGGCTAAACAACCAGCACCGCCCGGAGTATACCCGGCAGTTCTTTAGCGGGGCAGTCGGCTATGGATGGGACACTAAAGGAAGGATTTTCCATCACAACCTCGACCTGATAAATGTCAATTATGTACGTATGCCGTGGATGTCGGACAAATTCAAGGAGATGTACATAGAGCCGGATTCTACAGGGAATTACCCGAACCAATTATTGCGCGAAAGCTATAAAGACCAGTTGATTGCCGGAACGACGTATACTATTTCCTACTTTGGCAGGCAACGCTTCAGAAAAAGTCCTCGTTCGACGGGAGCAAGAGCATCGATAGAAGTGGCCGGAGCTTTTCCGCGACTGATAACAGATATAAATGGTGCGAAAAGGGATGACGACGGAAGCAAAAAATTATTCGGCGTCTCCTATGCCGAGTATGTAAAGGGAACAGCCGACTTCTCGCAAACGCTGCCAGTTTCGCGCAGCCATACAGTCGCCTACCATATCGGAATCGGCTTTGCCTATCCTTACGGCAATTCGAATATCCTGCCATACGAACGCAGGTTCTTTGCAGGGGGAGCAAACAGCATCCGGGGGTGGAACACTCGCTCACTCGGACCGGGTTCGTACCGCAAAAGGAACGGGGTAACGAACGATTTTGTCAATCAAACGGGGGATATCCTATTTTTAACGAGCATCGAATCCCGCCACAAGTTAGGCAGTATGTTCGAACTGGCAGGCTTTGTGGATGCCGGTAACATCTGGACTGTAAAGGATTACGAGGAACAGCCAAACGGACATTTCAAATTCAGCAACTTCTACAAAGAGATAGCCGTTGCCTACGGCTTGGGGATACGCTTCGATTTAGGCTTCCTCCTGCTCCGCTTAGATACGGGTGTCAGGGCTTACGACCCTTCGCGCGAAATAGGCGACCGCCTTGTGATACACCGTCCGGCATGGTCGCGCATGGCATGGCACTTCGGGATAGGTTATCCGTTTTAAGAAATCAGAAACAAAAAAAGTCTGTAACTCGTTAGAATTACAGACTTTCTTTTATATCGTCATATTAGTTAAAGAAATAGTTGATTTAAGCAAGTGTGTAGTACTCAAGTATCTCGACCAGAGTCATCTCCAGAAAGGAGGTGTTCCAGCCGCACCTTCCGGTACGGCTACCTTGTTACGACTTAGCCCCAGTCACCAGTTTTACCCTAGGACGCTCCTTAACGGTTACGTACTTCAGATACCCCCGGCTTCCATGGCTTGACGGGCGGTGTGTACAAGGCCCGGGAACGTATTCACCGCGCCATGGCTGATGCGCGATTACTAGCGAATCCAGCTTCATGGAGTCGGGTTGCAGACTCCAATCCGAACTGGGAGAGGTTTTAGAGATTGGCATCCTGTCGCCAGGTAGCTGCCCTTTGTACCTCCCATTGTAACACGTGTGTCGCCCCGGACGTAAGGGCCGTGCTGATTTGACGTCATCCCCGCCTTCCTCGCCGCTTGCGCGGGCAGTCTCGCTAGAGTCCTCAGCTTAACCTGTTAGTAACTAACGATAGGGGTTGCGCTCGTTATGGCACTTAAGCCGACACCTCACGGCACGAGCTGACGACAACCATGCAGCACCTACACATCTGCTATTGCTAGCTAACCTGTTTCCAAGTTATTCAGATGCATTTCAAGCCCGGGTAAGGTTCCTCGCGTATCATCGAATTAAACCACATGTTCCTCCGCTTGTGCGGGCCCCCGTCAATTCCTTTGAGTTTCACCGTTGCCGGCGTACTCCCCAGGTGGATTACTTATCGATTTCTCTTGGTTACTTGAAATGAATCCCAAACAACTAGTAATCATCGTTTACGGCGTGGACTACCAGGGTATCTAATCCTGTTTGATACCCACGCTTTCGTGCCTGAGCGTCAATAATGGTTTAGTAAGCTGCCTACGCAATCGGGGTTCTTCGTTATATCTATGCATTTCACCGCTACACAACGAGTTCCGCCTACTTCATCCATATTCAAGAAAATCAGTTTCAATGGCAGGGCCGACGTTGAGCGTCGGAATTTCACCACTGACTTAATTTCCCGCCTGCGCACCCTTTAAACCCAATAAATCCGGATAACGCTCGCATCCTCCGTATTACCGCGGCTGCTGGCACGGAGTTAGCCGATGCTTATTCATACAGTACTTGCAAGAGGGGACACGTCCCCTTTTTTACCCCTGTATAAAAGAAGTTTACAATCCGTAGGACCGTCTTCCTTCACGCGACTTGGCTGGTTCAGTCTCCCGACCATTGACCAATATTCCTCACTGCTGCCTCCCGTAGGAGTCTGGTCCGTGTCTCAGTTCCAGTGTGGGGGATAAACCTCTCAGTTCCCCTATCCATCGTTGCTTTGGTGAGCCGTTACCTCACCAACTGGCTAATGGAACGCATGCCCATTCACTACCGAAATTCTTTAACAAATATCTCCATGCGGAGTCCCTGTATTATGGGATATTAATCCGTCTTTCAACGGGCTATCTCCCTGTAGTGGGTAGGTTGCATACGTGTTACTCACCCGTGCGCCGGTCGCCAGCAAAAGTAGCAAGCTACTTCCCTGATGCCCCTCGACTTGCATGTGTTAGGCCTGTCGCTAGCGTTCATCCTGAGCCAGGATCAAACTCTTCTTTGTATATTTTACTTTTTTCTTAATCCTTTGATTGGCTCTGGTTCTTTTATCCTTTTAAGAATTGATACTTGTCGATTATTTATACCGAAATACAAACAATCTGTACTACACGCTTAAATCTATCTCTTTTC
>NZ_QVMN01000006.1 GCF_010501075.1 Dysgonomonas sp. 25 | reverse complement strand
GGGGAAATGGGTTTGTACCACCATTCAACAAAAAACGAAAATATATCCTTCCCTTAGCCTCCCCCACGGGGAGGTTTGGTGGGGCTCAAACAAACTATTTATTCACTTCATCTTTTTCTGCTACCCCCTCTTGTGGAGGGGGACAGGGGGAGGTGGTTAATTTTTTTATAACATGAAAAAAACTTTGACACAGGCTATTATGATATTAGCCTTATTTACAGCAATTAGTTTGCAGGCACAAGTAACCATCGGCAGTGGCGAGAAACCCAATGCCGGCACACTGTTAGACCTGAAAGAGCATGCCCCCGATGCCAATAATGCAACAGCCAAACACGGACTGGGATTGCCCAAGGTGGAACTTTCGGATTTGAGCAAACTGAAGATAGGAACAGCCCCCGAAATAACGGGAGCAGATGCCCTGAACCATACCGGACTGATCGTGTACAATACCAAAGAATCGTTATGCCTATCCAAGGGGGTATACCTTTGGGATGGAGCGGCATGGGTGCAACTGTCGGGAAGCCAAATCACCAAAAAGGGCAGCTATGCCGAGGATGTGCAAGCCTTGAAAGACCTCTATACTGCTAACCCGGGTAATACGCTGGGATGGAATTTGAGTGGCGACCCCGCAAATTTTTCCGGGGTTTTCTGGACGACTATATGCGGCGAAAAAAGAGTAACCCAATTGAATATTGTGTTTAAAAATCTAACCTCATCTACCGGAATCGATAAACTTGATGCGTTAACGTTGCTGTGGTGCAGTCTTAACCAACTGACAAGTTTGGATGTTTCGGCAAACACAGCCTTAACGTGGCTGGATTGCCACTCTAACCAACTGACAAGTCTGGATGTGTCGGGAGCCACGGCATTAACGTATCTGGATTGCGAAAATAACCAACTGACAAGTCTGGATGTGTCGGGTGCCACGGCCTTAACACAGCTGTATTGCAATTCTAACCAGCTGACAAGTCTGGATGTATCAACTAACACGGCTTTAACATCGCTGGGTTGCCAAAATAACCAACTGACAAGTTTGGATGTGTCGACAAACACGGCGTTAACATACCTGAATTGCTATCAGAACCAACTGACAAGTCTGGATGTATCGACCAACACGGCCTTAACGGACCTGTATTGCGCTTATAACCAACTGACGAGTTTGAATTTATCAGGAGCCACGGCATTAACATTGCTGGAGTGCAGCTCTAACCAATTGACAAGTCTGGATGTGTCGGCAAACACAGCCTTAACGCAGCTGTATTGCACTTATAACCAACTGACGCAAACGGAAGTGAATAAGTTTAAGCTTCATCCGAATTATTGTCCGAATATATCTACTTGGTATGTAACTCCCCAGTATTTCCCGGGCACGACGACAATAGATCATTCTGTAACCAAACCTACTTGTCCGTAACCCACCTCCCCTTGCCCTTTCCTACAGAGGGGATACAAAAGCATAAAGCCTCCGAAAAAAAGTTTCGGGGGCTTTTTTGTTAAAAAAGTGACGATTATGTCTATGTATTTATCTGTACTTAAAAAAAAGATTATGGCAAAGTACAGTACATCATTAGTATCCGCAATTTGTGAGTTAATAGGAGAATATAACCTGAGTGTAAACGAAACATGCCAGTGGATGCGTATCAGCAGAAAAACATTTTATGCCTGGTGCAAAGAAAAACCGGCTTTCCGCGAAGCGATAGACAAGGCTTATGCCAATCGCGAACGGAATATTCTCGACCTACTATCGAAAGAAAAGATAATAGTCAGTAGAA
Organism: Dysgonomonas sp. 25; assembly: GCF_010501075.1. Classification (GTDB taxonomy): domain Bacteria; phylum Bacteroidota; class Bacteroidia; order Bacteroidales; family Dysgonomonadaceae; genus Dysgonomonas. Next base: position 265,462 of record NZ_QVMN01000006.1, on the reverse strand, counting down.
AAAAGGTACACAAGGAAAAAAACGCCATTCCGAGTATACCTTTTTTATAATAACATTATAATAATCAAAGATTAAGAGGAGGGACAAAGGTAACAACAGGGTGACAAAAAAGTGACAGGGATGTTACGCAATGTTACCCTTTTCGGTTACATCCTTTCCGGCACTTCTATTCCGAGCAGCGACATACCGCTTTTGACGACCTTGGCAACATTGGCCGAAAGGACTAAGCGGAAGGCTTTGAGATCGGCATTCTCTTCTTTGAGAATGGAATAGTCGTGGTAGAATTGGTTGTATTCTTTCACTAACTCATAGACGTAGTTGGCTATCAGTGCCGGATTGTATTCGTCGCCTGCCTGCTTGACGATCGCAGCATATTCGGCTACCAGCTGAACCAAGCCTTCTTCTTTGACCGAGAGGTTCAAACCCGAAGGCAATGCGGCAGGAAGAGCGATTTGCTGCTCGGCAGCTTTGCGCAATACCGAACGGATACGGGCATAGGTGTATTGGATAAAAGGGCCTGTATTCCCGTTGAAATCGATAGATTCTTTCGGGTTGAAGGTCATATTTTTCTTCGGATCTACTTTCAGGATGAAGTACTTCAGCGCACCTAACCCTACAATGCGGGCGATGTTGCCGGCTTCTTCTTCGGTGCATCCGTCCAGCTTGCCTAATTCGGCGGAAGTTTCTTTGGCGGTTTGTACCATTTCATCGACCAAATCGTCGGCATCGACCACCGTTCCTTCGCGCGATTTCATCTTCCCTTCGGGCAATTCCACCATGCCGTAAGAGAAGTGCAGGAGGTCTTTGCCAAACTCGAATCCGAGACGGTCGAGCAGGATGGCTAACACCTGAAAGTGGTAGTTCTGTTCGTTGCCGACCACATACACCATCTTGTCGATGGGGTAATCGTCGAAGCGGATTTTGGCTGTACCGATGTCCTGTGTCATATACACCGAAGTGCCATCGCCACGAAGCAGCAATTTATGGTCTAATCCGGCATCGGTGAGGTCAGCCCAGACAGAGCCGTCTTCTTTGCGATAGAAGATGCCTTTCTCCAATCCGGCAAGGACAACGTCCTTCCCTTCGAGGTAGGTCTGCGATTCGTAGTATATCTTGTCGAAGTCTACGCCGAGCACCTTGTACGTCTCATCGAATCCGGCATATACCCAAGAGTTCATCTTCTCCCAGAGGGCTACGGTTCCGGTGTCGCCTGCCTCCCATTGGCGAAGCATTTCGCGGGCTTCCTGCATCAGGGTGGATTGGGCTTCGGCTTCTTCTTTGGAGAGGCCTTTGGCTTGTAGTTCGGCCAATTCGGCTTTATAGTGTTTGTCGAAAAGGACATAGTAGTCGCCTACCAAGTGGTCGCCTTTCTTGTTGCTGGATTCGGGAGTTTCGCCGTTGCCCCATTTCTGCCATGCCAGCATTGACTTGCAGATATGGATTCCGCGGTCGTTGACGATGTTTGTCTTTACCACCTTGTTGCCGTTGGCTTTCATCACTTCGGCAAGGGCGAAGCCTAAGAGGTTGTTGCGGATATGCCCCAAGTGGAGGGGTTTATTCGTGTTGGGAGACGAGTATTCTATCATCACCAGCGGAGCGTCTTTCTTCTCGGAAAGGGTGCCGTATTGGTCGTCGGCATGCACCTCGTTGAGCAGGTTCGTCCAGCAATCGGAGGCGATAACCAGATTGAGGAAGCCTTTGATAACATTGAACCGTGCCACGGAGGGTTCGTTCGCAGCCAGCCATTCGCCTATCTCCTGAGCGGTCTGCTCGGGGCTTTTCTTGGACAGCTTGAGGAACGGGAAGACAACGAGCGTAAGGTGTCCTTCGAACTCTTTCTTCGTTTTCTGCAATTGTACCTGAGCGGCATCGGCCTGTTGCCCGTAAAGGCTTTCGATGGCGTTGATTACTGCATGCTGCAGTGTGGCTTCTATTTTCATCTTTCCTTAAATAAGAATAACGTTTGACAAATCATCCGTCTGCAAAAGTATAAAAACTTCGGGATATAGGCGTTATGAGAAGGGATATAATAAAACAAGGGAGCCTCCGCATTGGAAGCTCCCTGTGTTTTTTAATCTTTGCGTCAAATTACAAAGAAGCCAAATCAGCTCCTGCTTTGAATTTAACAGATTTCTTTGCAGGGATTTTGATTTCCTGTTTAGTTCTTGGGTTGATACCTTTACGAGCAGCTTTTTGAGTTACTGAGAAAGTACCGAAACCTACTAATGCAACTTTACCACCAGCTTTCATTTCTTTTGTCACTGATTCGATAAATGCTTCCAAAGCTTTCTTTGAATCTACTTTGCTCAATCCTGATTTTTCAGCGATTGAATTAATTAGTTCTGTCTTGTTCATAATTTAAATTGAGATGAAATTAATTAAACATATATATAACTAAAACATTTTTATCTATGTTATATAAATTACTTGCTTATTATAGAAAACAATCCTTTTGCCAAATTAGTTTTCAGACTTCAAATATAAAATATTTATTTAAGAATCATTGAAAAATCTTTTAAAAACATAAATTTATGTAATAAAAAAGAGTAAAACAACATTTGCGACATGTTATTCAGCAAAAATATCAGTATTTTTGTGTCGTTTACTGTCAAAAATAAGGACTAATATTCAAATATGCAAAATAATTCAGCCGGTTTTTTCAATCAAATCCCTCCTGTGACACGGAGTTTGATTATTATCAACTTATTGGCATTATTTGCTAATACGTTGTTGGCGAAGACGGGGTTCGATGTGAACTCTTTTTTCGGGCTGCATTATGTTACTTCCGACCTGTTCCGCCCGCACCAGATAATCACTTATATGTTTATGCACGGCGATTTCTGGCACTTATTCTTTAACATGTTCGCTGTATTTATGTTCGGGCGTGTATTGGAATCGGTTTGGGGGAGTAAAAGGTTTCTGACTTATTACCTCCTGACGGGTATCGGAGCTGCGCTGATTCAGCTATTAGTCTATTACTTACGGTTGAAACATCTGGAAGGGCTTTTGCCGGTTGAGGCTTTATCGGAGATTTATCAGAGAATAAATACTGAAGGTTTAGCTTTACTATTAGACCATAAAAATTATGCCGACCCCGCTCTGGGAGGGATAAACGGAATCGTTAACAGTGTGATGGTGGGTGCATCGGGAGCTGTATTTGGTATTCTGGTGGCTTTCGGGATGATGTTCCCCGAGGTGAGGCTGATGTTACTGTTTCCGCCTATCCCAATCAAGGCCAAATGGTTTGTAATTGGTTACGGTGTTCTGGAACTGGTATTCGGTATTGCCGACCGCCCGGATGATAATGTAGCGCATTTCGCGCACTTGGGAGGATTATTAGTAGGGTTTGTTATTATGATGTTTTGGCGACAAAAAGCAAAGAATAATGGGAACTTTCATCGATAATATAAAATACAGGCTGAAACAGCGCGATATATTGGTGTGGCTTATCATCATCAATCTGGCTGTGTTTCTGATTCTGGCTGTGCTGAAACTGGCAGCGACGCTTTTTATGCTTCCTTCGCTCGATTTGGTAGCCCTCATAGGCGTGCCCGACAGGCTGGCTGCTTTGCTTTATCGCCCGTGGACACTGATTACGTATATGTTTGCCCATCAAGGCGTTTTGCATATCCTTTTCAATATGCTGATGCTTTTCTGGTTCGGGCAGCTCTTCCTGACTTATTTCAGCCCGAAGAATTTGGGTAGTTTATATGTTTTAGGAGGTATTTCGGGAGCTGCATTTTACCTCTTGGCATTCAATATTATCCCTTTTTATCGGGAGTTTCACCCTTCATTCCTGATTGGGGCATCGGCTTCGGTGATGGCTGTTATATTCGCGGTTGCCTTCTATAATCCGAATCAAAAAGTGGGGCTGATACTGATTGGCCCTGTGAAGATTATTTATATCGCTATCTTTCTGTTTATTATAGATTTTGTTTCGCTGGGCGATTCTTCCAATCCGGGGGGGCATGTAGCCCATATCGGAGGGGCGGCGTTGGGCTATATCTATGCCAAGCAATACCTGAAAGGGAAAGATATCACACGCTGGATAAGCCGCATTATCGACCGGATAACGAATCTGGCAAAACCCGGCCCGAAGAAGCCCAAAATGAAGGTGAAATACAACACCGATAAGCAAAAGGACTACGACTATAATAAGCGGAAAAATCAGGAAGTGCAGGAAATCGACGCTATTCTGGACAAGATAAAGAAATCGGGCTATAGCAGCTTGAGCGAAAACGAGAAAAAACGCTTATTCGATGCCAGCAAAAAATAACACCTCGTGCATCCAGAAGCTGGGGAATACATTGGCTTATATTCTCTTCGCCGGCAATGTGGTAGCATTATTGTTGCTGCTGGGCAGTATGCTGGCGTGGTATGTGCCGCCGTCCAAGATGATGGTGTTCTCTTATCTGGGCATGGGCTTTCCCTTTATCCTCGTTGGCAATCTGTTATTCCTTGTTTTTTGGCTCGTTTTCAGAAAATGGAAGTTTCTCCTGACCAATGTGGTTGTCTTCATCATCTGTTGGAGCCCTATTACTACCTTTTTCCCTATCCACTTCAAAACAAGCGAAGTACCGGATGGAAGCATCAAGCTTCTGACCTATAACGTCCTTAGTTTCAATCGTCTGCAAGGGAAAGAAGCATTAACGAACCCGATGTTCGACTACATCAAAAGTATGGATGCCGACATCATGTGCTTTCAGGAGTTTATGGCACAGCCCGATAACGGGGGGCAGCGGATTATCACCCTAAGCCAGATAAACAAGGTCTTCGGCGACTATCCCTACCATGTCTACATCAATCTGGGTGCCGAGAATAACACTTCGGGCTATGGGATAGCCTGCTACTCCAGATTCCCGATAACGAAAGCCAAACGGCTGCCACTCTACGAAAGTGCATTCAATGGTTCTGTTGCTTTCGAACTCGATATAAACGGTAAAAAGGTGCTTTTAATGAATAACCACCTTTCTTCGAACCGCATAACGGCGCAGGACAAACTCCTCTATAAAGAGTTGACGGTATCGAAAGACCGTGAGACTTTCGAAGAAGTCTCCCGTAATATGAAAGCCCGCCTTAGTTCGGCCTACCTACAAAGGGAAAAGGATGTAGACTATATCGCGCAATACATAAAAGACTATGACTACGATGCCTTAATCGTTTGCGGCGACTTCAACGATACACCCATCTCCTATGCCTACCATAAGATGAAAGGCGACCTGACCGATGCTTATGTCAATACAGGATTGGGGCAGGGTATCACCTATCACGAAAACAAGTTCTGGTTCAGAATAGACTATATCATGCACTCGGACGAATTCGAGTCTTACAATTGCGAAGTCGGGAAAGAGAAACACTCCGACCACTATCCTGTGACGACCTATCTGCGCTGGAAAGAATGAGCAATACATTGAAGGGAATATCAGAAAAGAACAAGCATATCATCGACCGGGTGCACCGTATAAGGCGCTTTCTCGGACGCACAACTTTGTGGGTTATATTCATTGCCAACATGCTTTCGCTTGTCCTGCTGGGTATCTCTTTATTGGCATGGTATACACCTCCTTACCAGAATATCGTCCCCTCTTATCTGGGGCTCGGGTTCTTTGTCCTACTGATTCTGAACTTCCTGTTTGCCTGTTTCTGGATTGTCATCCTCAAATGGAAGCCTCTGATATATAGCGCGCTTGCGCTTGCTTTCAGCTGGAATGCCATATGGACATACTTCCCCGTGAATAGAGAAACAGAGAACGTGCCGGAAGATTGCATCAAGCTGATGACCTACAATGTCATGGGGTTCAACTGGGCTATAGACGAATCGGCAAGGGCGAATCCCATATTCGAATATATGGCAAACAGCGGTGCAGACATCATCTGCATGCAAGAGTTCGTCATCAACAACAACCAGTACAATTCCGACGGCATTATCTCTATCAGCGAGATAGACCGGATTATGTCGGACTATCCTTACCGTGCTATCTGGCGCTTCGGGAAGTCATACGAGAGCAAGTATTCGTTCGGGATAGCCTGCTATTCGAAGTTCCCGATTGTGAACTCCGAAGAAATCCCTTTCGAAAGCGAGACAAACGGGGCTGCCATGTATGACCTGCGGATAAAAGACCGCATCGTGCGGCTGGTGAACGTACACTTCGAGTCGAACCGTCTGACATCCGAAGATAAGGAATTGTACAGAGACTTTATCAGCAGCGGCAATGCCCATCTGTTGCCCGAAGTATCGGAAAGCATCACCGAAAAGCTCGGAGCAGCTTACCTGAAAAGGGCTAATCAGGTCGATATAGTCGTCGATTGGATACAGGAACATAAGGAGGACGGATATCCGACCATTCTCTGCGGCGACTTCAACGATACGCCTATATCCTACGCTTATAAGAAGATACTGAAAGGGGCGAAGCTAAAGGACTCTTTTGCCGAAACGGGCTTTGGACAAGGTATCAGTTACAACCGGAATATGTTCTGGTTCAGGATAGACTACATCATGCATTCGCGCGATATCCAATCCTACAATGCAATGGTAGACAGGGTTCTGCATTCCGACCATTATCCATTGATGACTTATCTGCAGTTGAAAGATTAATCTATAGCATGGCGGTTGCCACTGTAGCTTTTCAGCAGGGCGCGTGTAGAGCCGACTTTGAGTTTCGAGTCCATGCGGATAACCATGCGGTTGTTATCGTTGGTGATATAGACTTTCATCGCTTCTTTCTCATCATCGAAGGCATCGTCGCCAATCTTGAGTGAAAGCTTTATGCAGTCGTATTTCTTGCCGTTGTTGGCTTTCATCTTCTCTGTGCCTTCATGGACGATTTCCATATTGACCTTGTTCTTGCCGGACATGAATTCGATAGGCACTTTATCACCCTTCTTCATGTTGTCGTAGTCCAATGTGCGGGCATAGAATACAACACTCAGATAGTCGTAGATACAATTGGTAGTCGTGATGGTTTCATCATACCGCTGCCTTTCGTTCTTTACCCGTTTGGCTTTGATAGTGGTCTGGTTGCCGCTATATGAATAGGTAGTCTCCTCGATAGTGATGTCTCCCCCTTCGTGGGCATTCTTATAGATAGCCAGCGGAACGACGTCTTTGGTGATATAGCTTATTATCGTATCATTCAGGCTGAAGAACTTCTCCACAGCGCCTGTAGATGCAGCGATAAGGGTAAGCTTGTAAGCCGGTTTGCCGGCAAAGAAGGCGTTTTCCACTTTCAGAGTCGAATTGCCTGCTTTGGTATATAATAAGCCATACTTGAAGTAGAGATCGAGTTTTATCTCCTCCCCTGCCTGGAATACATTGTTGCGTATCCTGCATTGCTGCGCATCGAGCTGTGCGGTACCCAACAATAGTATAGATGCAATTATGGCAAGTATATAGCTTCTCATAAATCAATAAGTATCTAAATCTTATCTGAAAGACCCCATATTGTAAGGGTTTGTGTCCATACCTCCACGACCGGAGGCGTTGGACTGCTGTCCCCTACGCTGTTTCTCTTTATCTTCTTCCTTTTTCTTTTCGGCCTTCTCTAATTGCTCTTTTTTCGATTCGCGTGCCTGAGGCTTATTCTTGGTCACTTCCAATGGTTTGGAAGCGCTATCGGTCTCCATATTCAATGCCCAAACGTTCTCTACTTCCATGTTAGCCCGTATATTGATAGGCTTGTCGTAATAGAAAACGCGTTCGGGCTGGCGATGCTTGTAATAGTTCCCCGTGTCCCATATTCCGTTGTTGTTCTCGTCGAATACGATGCGGACATAATATTCGCCGGGATTTACATTGCGGAACAGGATAAGGTTCTGATAAACCCGTACTTTCCGGATAGTCTTATCGCTCTTGTCCAACAACTCGGCAAAGACAGGCGTATCACCGAGCCCCGAGACATTGATAAGGATAACGCCATAGGCATCCTTGCTTTTGACTTTGAACTCCTGTTCTATCGGGCCGTTCCACAATCCGTAGATGCTGTATATCGTTGCCGAATCGACTGTCAGCTTATAGCTTTCGTCATAATTCCATTTCTTCCGCAAGGTGAACAGGCGCGGGTTAAGCGAATCCTGCTGTATGGTATATCCTTCGGCATCGGTATAGGTCGAATCGTTTATGGCTTTCTGCAACCTTATCTTATCGTCAAGCGACCCTACGATGGGCTCTCCCATCTCGAAGGTGATGTTTTCGTATATATCCCACTGTGCCGCCAGATTCTGTTTTATTTCGAGCAGAACGACAGGTTCTTCCTCATCGTCGTCCTTTCTCCTTTTCTTATCTTCCTTCTTCGGCTTTCGTGTCCTGTCGGTAAAAGTCAGTGTATCTGTCACCAACTCATCTATATTCAACGTATCAGTTTTTAAATAGTTCACCCTGAACAGCAATGTATCCATTGCCATGATGGCAGGGTCTTTGATCCAATATATCAATGTATCGTTTGTTACATACTTCTCGAGGATAGCCCAGTCCTTTTCTTTGTCGAAAGAAAGCGGCTCTATTTCGGGCATTTCGGTCGGCGCCCCGAAGTATAACTTCACCTGGTTAGGCGTGCGTTCATGCTTTTGCAGATAGCGGCGGCGAAAGTCGGATACGAATGACCGCAGAACGATATTGTCGGGCATGAACCGCGTAAACTGCACATCTACAATCGTGTCAACAGTGGCTTCTCCGTTTTTCACGGTGAAGGTCGTATCGGGGTGTACGTCAGGCATCGACCACGGTTCGATAATGGTATCGAGGAATGCCATCGGCTGATTCGGATTCGTATATTTGAACGTGCGGCTGTTGTCGTTGAGCGCGTAGATGCGATATCGTCCCGGGGCAACGCCGCGTATGGTAAACTCGCCCCTGTCGTTTGTCTTGGATATACGTTCGAACCGGGTGGTTATAAATGTCGAATCTTCGAGGTTGGAATGCAACCCAACAAGAATCCCTTTTACGGGTTCTACATTGTCGGCCGTAACAACCTTGCCCGAGATAGCCAGCGAATCGATAATGTCGCCTGTGGAAAAGGAATAGGAGAAATTCTCCAGTATATTCTTTTCGTTATTGTCGGCTATGGCATCGGTGAAGTCGATGGTATAGGTCGTATTGGGCAAGAGTGTATCGCGCAGCGTTACTGTCACTTTTCTGTTCACCGACCGTATTATCGGATCTTTCTGCTGAGGTGGGGTAACGATAACCTTTTCGTTGGGTTTCTCCACCACTACATTCTCGTCGAACAATATCTCTATTCTGCCGTCTTTGATATTGGTTGCATTGAAGTCGGGGGTGATTTTCACTACCTTAGGAGGTTCGAGGTCGTATTCGCCACCCGAAGGCGTCCCTTGGTTAGCACACGAGACAACCAGCGTAATTGCCGCAATCACAACCAGATAGCCCCAATGTTTCTTTGCAAACTGTATCATCAGTGAATGAAATAATGAATATCAACCGCAAAAATACAATGTTTTGCCAATATATCAGGATTTCAAGGGAATAAAATACCTTAAAATGTGAATCCTGTCCTATACGATACCCAATATTACAATCTTTTTTGCTTGTCAAGTTCTGTCAAAAACCTACTTCGCTGATTATCAATCGAAATTTAGTTAAAACTTGACACTCTTGACAAATATTACGCGATACAGCATTTTTTGTCTTGTCATTTTTTCTTTTTAACCACAGAGATTCAGGGAGTCTTTCACGGAGTACCACGAAGTAAAAGAACGGTTCTGTCATACTGAGCCTTTGGCGAAGCATCCCGACCCAACTATGAACAGCGCTAAGCGCAACGAGCTCCCTCGCATTCGCTCGGGATGACAATCTATATGTTAACTCATCTACTTGTCAACTTTTCTTATATAGATAAAGTTTTTGTAACTCGTAACTGCCCGCAAAGCGATTTTTATATTCCGTTGATATTCAGCCCTTTTTCTTCAAGATGTTTTCGAGATAAACAATCCTGTCCCGATATTGTGCCGCTTCGAGGAAGTCGAGGCGCTTGGCTGCGGCATTCATGTTCCGCTTTTCGCCCTCTATGGCTTTTATCAAATCCTCTTTGCTCATGTATTCGATATTCTCTTCCGATGCCAACGACATTCTCTTTTCCTGCTCATACGCTGCAGGAACAGCATGCTTGCCAAAGTCGAAAGTAGATGTCATTGCTTTGCGTATCTGTTGAGGGACAATGCCGTGTTCTTCATTATATTTCATCTGTATCGTCCGCCGGCGATTCGATTCCTCTATCGTTTTCTTCATGCTATCGGTCATCACGTCGGCATAGAAAATCACTTTCCCGTTTACATTACGGGCAGCACGTCCGGCAGTTTGCGTCAAAGCACGCTCCGAACGGAGGAATCCTTCCTTATCGGCATCGAGGATAGCCACCAACGACACTTCGGGCAAGTCCAGCCCCTCGCGCAAAAGGTTGACACCCACCAAGACGTCATATTTTCCTTGCCGCAACCCTTCCATGATTTCCACGCGATTGATGGTATCCACATCCGAATGGATATAGGCCGTATTCACTCCGTAATTCATCAGGAAGTTAGTCATTTCCTCCGCCATCCGTTTCGTCAGGGTTATGACCAGCGTCCGCTCGTCTTTTTCGATCCGCTGCTGAATTTCTTCCATCAGGTCGTCTATCTGGTTCAGGCTCGGACGCACCTCGATAGGCGGGTCGATAAGCCCTGTCGGGCGGATAAGCTGTTCGACTATCACCCCTTCCGATTTCATCAATTCGTAATCGGCAGGAGTAGCACTGATATAGATAGCCTGCCCGACAAAAGATTCGAATTCTTCGAATGTCAGCGGCCTGTTATCCAACGCTGCGGGAAGACGGAAGCCATACTCCACCAGATTTTCTTTTCGCGAACGGTCACCGCCGTACATAGCCCGTATTTGCGAGATGGTCACATGGCTTTCGTCCACGACAAGCAAAAAGTCTTTCGGGAAATAGTCCAACAGGCAGAAGGGGCGCTCTCCGGCTTTGCGGTTGTCAAAATAGCGCGAGTAATTTTCTATCCCCGAGCAATAGCCTACTTCGCGCAGCATCTCGAGGTCATAGCACACACGCTCGTATAATCGTTTAGCTTCGAAAGATTTACCGATCGAATTGAGAAATTCGACCTGTCTGCCCAAGTCGATCTCTATCTCGCTGATAGCACGGAACATCCGTTCGCGGGTAGTGACAAAGAGATTGCCCGGATAGATGCGATAATCTTCGAAACGGTCGAGACGGACGCCGGTTTCGATATCGAGTGTCTCGATTGATTCAATTTCGTCTCCCCAGAATGTTACGCGCAATATCGTATCGCCATACGCAAGGTATATGTCTACCGTGTCGCCTTTCACCCTGAAATTCCCTGCCCCGGGATTTGCTTCGTTGCGGGAGTAGAGGGAATCGACCAGTTGGCGCAGGAATGTATCGCGCCCGATTTTCTGCCCCTGCTTGATATAGAGTGTCGACGCCTCGAAGTCTTCGGGATTAGCCATACCATAGAGACACGATACGGACGAAACAACTATCACATCGCGCCTCCCCGAAAGGAGGGAGGTAGTTGTCTGCATGCGCAGTTTTTCGATATCGTTGTTGATAGAGAGATCTTTCTCTATATATGTATTGGTGGAAGGAAGATAGGCTTCCGGCTGATAATAGTCGTAATAAGAGACAAAATATTCGACGGCATTGTTCGGGAAGAAAGCCTTGAACTCGCCATACAATTGGGCGGCGAGCGTTTTGTTGTGGCTAAGGACAAGAACCGGCCGCTCTACATTTTGTATAACGTTGGCGACGGTAAATGTTTTCCCCGATCCTGTCACCCCCAACAAGGTTTGCGCAGGAACCCCGCTCATCACGCCATCGCTGAGCGCTTCGATGGCTACCGGCTGGTCGCCGGTAGGCGCAAAATCCGATTTTATAGAGAATTTCATTTGTTTTTTGTCTAAACTATCAAAGGTAATATATTTTGTGCATGCTATCAATATAGCCTTGTATTTCTAACAAAAAATACGTTTCTTTGCGTCTTCGTATATTTTTTTTAGACACTAACACAGAAAAATAACAATCAATACACATTTTCCCTGCATATATTGGGGATATTAAAAATAACAACAATGAACACAAGAACAATCTTGACACGGGCTATCCTACTCATGGCCTTAGTAATCGGGGCAATCAGCCTGAACGGACAGGTAACCATCGGTAGCGGGCAAACGCCAAATCCGGGAGCATTACTCGATCTGAAGCAGGATGGGACAACCACCAAGGGCTTGAAACTCCCCGTCGTTTCGTTGAGCGATCCCGACAATCTTTTCCCCATGTTCACCGATGATGGTAGCAATGGCTACGTGGAAGGAACAAAAGCCACAGAAGATCCTTTGCACGCAGGATTGACAGTATATAATACGACTTACTGCGACGGACAATTTGCCAAAGGCATGTATGTGTGGTCGGGGAATAGTTGGGAACAAATTACAGATAATCCTGTCTATTCTGCGGCTTATATGTCTTTTACAACGGATACGCTCCATCTTCCCAGCGGGATGGATGCCCGCACATCGGCTGCTTCAACCCTTCCTTTCACTTGGGATGCGGCTACGCATGTCGATTGGTCCACAAGGGTGAATACAATAGGCGGAGGTTTGCTATTTTCGCAAGCCTACGCACACATGACGCCAGCTTCTCAGACATGGGCTACCAGCCCTTCTGTTTTGTCTGTCTATCCCGATGATATGACCAGTGCGCTGGTAACACCTGCCAATCCGTGGCGTACACGGGAGTCGAAAACAACTATTACGGCCTACTCCGTCGATTGTCCTCCAACAACAAAAGAACTTGTTCTTAATCAGACCAATTATGCCTTAAAAGTTAATAATTCGTTTAATAATACAGCGTTTATTTATACCGGAATAGCCGGAACTGAAAACATCAATGTTCAAGGTAATGCTGCATGGAAAACAACTATTACCCAAACCTTATCCGGAGCTGCTGTAGTACCTGCTACCGGCGGTAAAAATCTGAGAAACAATAACAATAGTACAACTGTTTCTGTTTATTCTCCTACTGCAACCAGCAAATATAATGTAGCAGATATTACTTTTAGCGACACGGAATCTACTAAACGATTCAACGATATTACAGTATCAGTCCTGAACTGTAGCAGTACAGCTTCTGAACCGACTATTGAGGGATGGGCTAAAATTATAGGATTCACTCAACCCGAAATAGATGCAGTAACGGATGCACAAGCCGGTTCTTCTGCTCTCAAAAACGGTTACCAGCTACACCGCGACCAGAATGGTAATTTGTTCATATCCGGTAGTTTTGGGGCAACAGCCGGACGTTGGATGCTGCATAATGTTAGAGCAACATCTTATGCCGCTACCGGACGTACTGATGGAACAACTGTTGTTTCACCCAATGTGATCGACGTTAACTTTCTTACATCCTATTCAGCCCTTCGTATGGCTTTTCCGGGAGGAACAAATGGGAGTACCCCTGCCGAGCGAGCTGCTGACGACACTTATTATAAGCAATCCGAACGGATAGGACGTGTCTATAACTGGGCTGCTGCTACTATGGGAAAAGGAGGGATCGATGGCCTGCTTCCTTTTGCTGAGGGAGAAACCGATACAGATCCCAATCATGCGAAAGTACAAGGTATCTGTCCTAATGGGTGGCATCTGCCAAGCGATGTGGAATGGACCGAATTAGAACAGGAAATCAGTGACAATACGAGCCTTTATAGTGGTTTGGTCGACGATGGCACCGCCATTACTCCTGGAGTCCTGGGCCTGCGTGGCTCTACTCATGGGCAGGGAATGAAAGATGTTTGCAATGTACCGGGTTATACCACTCTCTCGAATGGGAAGTCTAACATTCTCTCATCATCAGCTATTGGTGGATTTGGTGTAATGTGTACAGGCTCTAACCATAGTGGCGGCGGTGAAAGTATGTATGGAACCAATTCTTATTTCTTTTCTTCCAGTGGAACCACCAGTGGTGCAATCACTTCTTCTGTATATGTACGCAGGTTTCAACCTGGTACTGGCCAAGTAGAACGTAGTACTATGGGTAGGGTGTGGTTTGCTGCTGCCCGCTGCAAGAAAGACTGACACACAATTATCAAAATACAAGCCTCCGAAAATAATAATCGGGGGCTTTCTTATTTGTTAAACTTTGTTGACAGCAGCAAAGATAATTGCCGAACATTCTCTTATCACAGAATAGATTGCTACCTTTGTGCACTTTTTTGGCAAAGCACCGATGGGAGGCCTCTCCTTAACTTTTATCAACCGAAAGAATGTCGAAAACCGCTAACATAGAGGAATTAAAGAACAAGAAGATCAGCAGTTTGCTGGGACAATATGCCCTTCCTGCCATTGTAGGCACGATGGTCAATGCCTTATACAATATTATCGACCGCGTATATATCGGTCACACCGACGGATTGGGCGACCATGCCATCGGCGGATTGGGTATTTCATTGCCTATTATGGCCATTACCGCTGCCGTGGGCATGCTTGTTGGTGCCGGCTCGGCGAGCCGTATATCCATCTATCTGGGGAAAGGCGACAAAGAGACTGCCGAAAAAATTATCGGGACATCCTTTTTCCTTACGCTTCTGCTCTCGGCCATCGTATATCCTACGCTCTTCATCTTTCTCGAACCTATTCTCTGGAAGGTAGGCGCAACCGAAGAAACCTTCCCCTATGCTTATGAATTTATGAGCTATTTATTAATGGGGAACGTGTTTGTTACTGTTTGCTTCAACTTCAACAGCATGATGCGGGCATCGGGCTACCCTTCCAAAGCGATGTATACCATGCTTATTACGGTAGTCGCCAATATCATTCTGGCACCCATTTTCCTTTTCGTCTTCAAAATGGGGATTAAAGGGGCAGCCATTGCTACGGTAATCTCCATGTTTATAGGTGTTTGTTTCGTGATGCACCACTTTATGAACCGTAACAGCATGTTGCGCCTGCGCCTGAAATATATAAAACCATATCCCCTCATTATCTGGGCGATTATCAGCATTGGGCTGTCACCGTTTCTTATACAATTGGCATCGTCGGTTGTTGTATTTTTCATCAATAACAGGTTAAGAGATTACGGCGGTAATGTTGCGATAGAAGCCTTTGCTATAGCCAATACGCTGGTTATGATTATCGTCATGATTCTCGTCGGGCTGACACAGGGCATGCAGCCGATTGTAGGCTACAACTACGGTGCAGGAAATTATCCGCGCGTAAAGGAAACACTAAACTATACGATCAAGGTTGGTGTCATAATAGGCACCATCGGCATGGTGCTATCTATGCTGATTCCGCAGATATTCGTCAGTCCGTTTAACCCGTCGCCACCTCTTGCTGCCGCTGCCGAAAAGGCATTACGCTATGTGACTATTCTGCTTCCGCTGGCAGGCTTCCAGATTGTGGTGACAAACTTCTTTCAGTGTATCGGACAGGCAGGGAAGTCTATATTCCTCAGCCTTACGCGCCAAATCCTGTTCCTGATACCGGCGCTGATGATATTGCCTCCTATATTCGGGCTGGAAGGCGTATGGCTATCCCTCCCGACAGCCGATTTTCTGGCGACACTATTAACAGCGGTTTTGTTTATAATGCAGCTTCGCTATTTCAAGAAAATGGAAGGACAACAAAATCTTTTGCAACGATGATAGATAACATACACGATATATTGAACCACTTTGCAGTAAGCAAGGAGAATCTCCGGCAAGTCGTAGCCGAAGCAATGAACAAGGGAGGCGATTATGCCGACCTCTTTTTCGAGCATACAACGAGCAACAATATCTCGCTACGCGACGGCGAAGTGAACCGTGCAGCATCCTCCATCGATTATGGAGTCGGGGTAAGGGTGGTAGCAGGCGATCAGGTAGGATATGCCTATGTCGAAAACACCGATCTGCCAAGCATGCTCAAAGCGGCACGCACGGCAGCCAATATTGCCACTGCTGCCAAAGAGATGCCCAATATACAGGTAAATGAAGCCAGCTATCCGAACCATTACCCGGTGAAAAGGGAATGGCTGGATATTTCGATAGGCGACAAAAAGGATTTTGTCCAGCGGCTGAACGATCGGATTTTCGAACTCGATCCGAAAGTTATAAAAGTGATTATCAGCCTCAGCGATTCTACTTCTTATATTCTCTTTTTCAATTCGGAAGGGCTGTTGACATGGGATTATCGACCGATGTGTGTGATGTATGCCATGTGTACGATGGAGCAGAACGGAAAAATAGAGAGCGGGCAATCGTCGCGGGCATACCGCAAAGGCTTCGAGTTCCTGTCCGATGAGTTGATAGAGACACTGGCACAGGAAGCCGTTTCGCAGACATCGCTGATGTTCGAAGCGATACGCCCCAAAGGTGGCGAAATGCCTGTGGTGATGGGTGCCGGCAAATCGGGAATCCTGTTGCACGAGGCTATCGGCCATGCTTTCGAGGCGGATTTTAACAGAAAGGATGTTTCTATTTTCTCCGATCAATTGGGGAAGAAAATCTGTTCACCGATGATCAATGTGGTAGACGATGGAACAATAGAGCATGCGCGGGGTTCGATCAATTTCGACGACGAAGGCATCGAAAGCCAAAAGACTTATATTGTAAAAGACGGAATTTTAGAAAGTTATCTACACGACCGCATCAGTGCCCGCCACTACAATGTAGCCCCTACGGGCAACGGTCGCCGGCAATCGTTCCGCTATGCTCCCGTACCGCGTATGCGCGTGACGTATATGGAAGCGGGAAATATGGATGAGGCGGATATAATCTCTTCCGTTGAAAAGGGCATTTTTGTCGACAATTTCACTAACGGACAAGTACAAATCGGGGCGGGAGATTTCACTTTCTTTGTCAAGACAGGCTATTTGATCGAGAAAGGGAAACTGACACAACCCATCAAAGATATCAACATTATCGGCAACGGCCCGAAAGCCTTAGCCGACATCACAATGGTAGGAAATAACCTTGCCATAGACGAGGGTGCATGGACATGCGGCAAAGACGGACAAGGCGTTCCTGTGGGACAGGGGCTTCCTTCGGTATTAGTCAGCAGCCTGACAGTGGGAGGAGAGTAATTTCTCTAAACTATCTGTTAATTTATCTACCGATTTATACGATTGTTCTACACCGTCAATGGTAATTTTAAATATTTTTTCTTGACCCATAATTCTATAATTTTTATATTTATAGAATATAGATAATTGTAAAACGAAAAAATGAGTTTCTTAACATCCTATTGTAAGAAAAACTCATTTTATTTAGCTACGAGCAAATCAAAATATTATCAATCGGATAGCTTAATATATAGAGGCCTCACTTGTTGCATATCCTTATACCAATATTCTTTTGCGCTAGCCTCCATATTTTTTTTCAACTTTTTCCATGCTTCTTTCTTCACTTTTGCAACATTCTCCTTAATTTCTTTAGAATTTTCCTCTCCAGTTTTTAAAAGAGGTAGCTTGATGGTGTATTCACCAGAGTCTTTTCCAATTTTTAAGTTATTCATAAAATCCTGCTTGTTAACCACATAATAGTATGCATACGCTGTATAGTAGAGCCAATAACGATCCGGCTCTTTAGTTATATAAGAACCACTGATGTAGTATCTATCTTCCCATTTTTCTTCTCTTGACGATATTTCATACACGATAAATACAAGAAATTCTTCGTTATCTACTTTCATTATTCTCAGTTCATCTACATGCTCGTAAAAATCAATATTAGAACTAATAAAAGAGATTGTCATTTTTGAAGGTAGACCTTCATCAATCCGGCTAAGTGGCTTAGAAAGTTTCACTTTCACTTTTTTCTGTGCAAAACCGCCGACAGAGCAAACAAAAAGTAAGCCAATAAGGATACAAAATATCTTTCTCATAATCATTGCCTTTTAGTGTTCTTCTAAAGATAAGACTATTTATTCAACGAATAGTTTAAACGCACAAGCGTATTTTCTTCGGTTTTCGTTTGACCTCCTAAGATTTATTTATACATTTGTTTGGGATTTACCTTATATACACAGAATGTTCGATAGACTGAGAGTTTTATTACGGCGAAAAGCCGTCAGAGAATTGATAAAGTACGGTATTGTTGGGGGCATTGGGCTTGTTGTCGATATGGGTGCTTATTTTCTCTTGGTAAAACAATTCGAAGTTCACTATCCTATTTCGTCATTTGTCATCGAGCTTTTCGGAGCCGATAAATCGCCGCGAATGATGGATATTCTGATTTCAAGTATAATAGGGCAATCGCTGGGTGTTATAAATAATTTTATCCTAAACAGTATATTCACATTTAAAGTTACAGATAAAAAAATCCGAAGGTTCTTTTCATTTGCAGGGATTGCAGCTATCGGGATGGTCATTAGTTCTTTCTTACTTACGATTTTTATCGAGGGATTGGGATTATCCGAAATGCTGGCAAAAGGATTGGCAATTATTATTGTTGCCATGATACAATTCCTGATAAATAAACATGTGACTTTCAAGCAGAAAGAACAGATCACTCAATAAAAGCATTACTACCGGCGAAAAAAAATGCTTTTTAATTGAACAAAACGAACAACCCGGTTGTTTATAATTGCCTGGGATGGAAGAGACAAAACTATATAGCCTTTGCGTTAATTAGTAAGCCTTAATATCTATCATAAATAGAGCAAATGAAATCTATAATCGGATAGGAGAAGACAATATGTTGCGATTGAATTTGAAGGGCTACAACTATATGCCTACATTGATCTTGCTCCCCTTTCTGGAATATATAATACTACACAAGATAGGGGTACAAGTTCAGTTTTCTTTGTTTGCCGTACTATTCACTTCACTCATTGCTGAAGCAGTGAATCAGTATGCGTTCAAAAACCGGTTTGTATCGGTTATTTTGAGTTTGGCAATAGTTGACTCGCTGATTGTTCTCCTGTTCTGGCTCTTTCTCCACAATTATATTATCAACGAAAACATTTACCAGGTACTCTACGAGCTCGTGATTATTGTCTCCACGCTGGTATTGCGGATGGCAAGCCCTGTAATCAGGACTTATTACAGGAGAAAAACCGAATTATTCCAGAAACATTCCCTATCCACCTTCTTCAGTACCGGATTCCTCGTCAAATTTACACTCTCCATCCACATTGCACTTATCCTCATCTACAAATACCTCCTTTCGGACGGAATAATAACCAATGTCTTCTTCTGGGATTTCTTCCTGTTCACCTCCTTACCGATAATAGCCACCATAGGAATTGCGATCTATGAAGTAGTGAAAATCAACCTCCTCAACAAGAACCTGAATACCGAAACATGGCTACCTATCCTCAGCGAGAAAGGAGACGTAATAGGGCGCATCGCACAATCGATATCCCTCGAAAACGGAAACAAATACATGCATCCGGTGGTTAGGTTAGCCCTCATCTGCGGCGAAAAGGTTTTCTTACAACAGCGCAAAGCGAATGACGCCGTCAGCCCTCACAAATACGACTATCCACTCGAGAAATATGTGTATTATGGCCATACGGTCGAAGAAGCCAGCGAAACGATTCTACACAGGGTTCTCGGGAAATTAGCAAAGAAGCCCAAAAAGAAATTTATCCTCAAATATGTGTTCGAAAATGAGCAGACAAAGCGTATGGTCTTCCTCTATTCGGTGCAGGTAGAGAGCGAAAACCAAATAGTCCGTTCGAGGGAATTATATGGTAAATTCTGGACAATCAGCCAGATAGAAGAAGCCTTTGCCGATGAAATATTAAGCGAAAACTTCGAACTCGAATTTGAATATCTCAAAAATATGGTTCTTCTCGAATCTCAAAACACCGATGAAATGCTATTTGCCGGCACTACAGGGCCTATCTGAAAAAGATTTTATAGCATTTGGCTCTAACCAAAGAATTCTCAAATTCTACACCACGTCCACCAAACGTTTCTTTACAAGACTGATATGCTGTCAAGTTCTGTCAAAAACCTACTTCACTGATAATCAACCGAAATTTAGTTAAAACTTGACACTCTTGACATATTTGACGCGATACAGCATTTTTTGTCTTGTCATTTTTTTATTACTTAACCACAGAGGACACGAAGTTTTTACACAGAGGTCACAAAGTAAAAGAACGGTTCTGTCATGCTGAGCCTTTGGCGAAGCATCTCACCCCGACTATGAACAGCACAAGACGCAACGAGACCCCTCGTGTTTGCTCGGGATGACAATCTATATGTCAACTTGTTTACTCGTCTACTTGTCAACTTTTCTTATATAGATAAAGTTTCTTGTAACTTGTAACTGCCCGAAGGGCGAAGTAACTGACTGACACTAATCCTTCTTGCAGCGGACACTATATTGGCTGTTGCGACCGTAGACCTTTCGGGTTACTCGTGCATCGATATTGCTGATGCTTCTACTCCACGCACTATTACTGTATCGGCTACTAGATGACCAGTAATGGGCGGAATGACCGTAGCTGCAAGAGAGGCTGTTGAGGCTGAATCCTGCAAGGAAAACGTTGAATCCACCTTGTGAAGCAGGAAGACTTTTGCCATTAGTAGCAATAATAACATAACGGGGGAGTTCACATTCTGAGAGCATAGCAAAACCATGACCTTTAGCATAAGAACCGCGCGCATCATTGGCAGGAGGAACAGTACCCGTTTCCCAGTTCAATGTATTATTATCTTGCCAGGTAGTTGGAGTAGAAATATCCGTAGAAGTATATTGGCTATAAGCCTCTTTGTTGTTGTATATTGCCCGTTCCAGTTCGTTCCATTCCCTGTCGGTAGGGAGGTGCCATCCGGCAGGACAAATACCCCGGATGCCTACGGCATCAGCTTCGTTTGCATCCCCCTGCCCTTCTTGCGGATTACTCGTGGTGGTGCGGCCATTAACAGCGGCAGACCAGTTGTATAAGATGCCTGTACGAGATTCCCAGTCTGCTTGGGCTTGAGTAGCGTTGTAGGTTTCAGTTGAATTACTTATTCCTTTCCATGGGTAACTCCAGTATTTGGCAATATAAGGAGAAGAACCATCGGCTGCCGTATGTGTAAAACCGGTAAAACCGGCATCGGTGTTGTTGGGAATATAGCGCAGGTTTTCGAGCATCCACTCTCCTGCACTGACCTTGACTGCCCCGTTCATATAATAAAACTCGCGATATAGATAAGTATTTCCATCACGGCTATCAACCATCGAGTGAACATCGGCAGATGTTGACAGTTTGGCTAATCCCAGATACTGCCACTCTGTGCCGTCGAAGACATAAAGCCCCTTGTAAATGCGCTCGCTGGCACAATGATTGCTCTCTTTAGTGTTATACACCACCAATGCCGTATGATCCGCTAATACCCAGTTGCCCGTTCCGCCAATGGATGCCGACAGATCGGCAGGAGTAGTCGGTTTCAGCTTGGTCAGTTCTACCCGTGGCAGGTTCAATCCATGTGTGGTAGTTGCGCCTTCCGTGAGGTCTAATAATGCGCCTGCACGAGGCTTCTCTCCCGAGCCGATTGTAACCTGCCCATGCAGGGCGGTTGTTGTCAATGTTAAGGCTATAATCGTGATAGCCTGTGTTAAAGTTTTCTGTTTCATAATAAAAAATAATTAGTGAATATGATAATGAGATAATGTGCTGATATATAGCTTTTAGCCGTTAGCTGATAGCCATTAGCTTTGTCATTGACTACACTTCGTTCTGTCAAATTGAAAATCGGCGGAGCCAACAACTGTTTCCGATACGGAGCGAGGGATCTCTTTCGGTTTTTGTGTAGGGGCAGACCTGTGTGTCTGCCCGATATATCGGTTTGCGGGCGCACACATACATGCATATTCTTTTTAATTGCCTCCACTTTTAAGTGGAGGTCTCGAAGGGTTAGTTCAAAAATGGCTTTAGCCAAATATCTGTTGACTAAGGTCATCCCTTGAAAGATGCAATTATATCCACGCCATAAAAGGTGTGGCAACATTAGACTGTTATCTGTTGACTGATAGCTGTTAACTTTGTCATCCCGAGCGAAAGCGAGGGATCTCGTTATCGTTTTGTAGGGGGCAAACATCGTTCGGCGAAGCGCAGGCGAGCCAATAAACATTGCCCCGTATATGTCGGATATTGCGGGCGAAAGATGTTTCGCCCTTACATGGATTTCATTATTGACTGTTAACTGCTCGCTGTTAACTGAAAAATCCCGCTCCTCCTCACGGAGAAGACGGGATGGAATGGGGGTTTTACCCCTGACATTAACACAAGCATTCGGGCACCCCCTCCCTGCCTCCCCCACAAGGGGAGGAGATAGGAAAAGAGTATATATTTTTACTCCCCCTCTGTTGGAGGGGGACGGGNCTGACATTAACACAAGCATTCGGGCACCCCCTCCCTACCTCCCCCACAAGGGGAGGAGATAGGAAAAGAGTATATATTTTTACTCCCCCTCTGTTGGAGGGGGACGGGGGGAGGTGACTCCTTTTTCTGAAAAAACCTCTAAAACCTTGGATTAATCCGAAATATTGACTATATTTCGTGTGTGTGTGTGTGTGTGTGCACGTGAGAAGCTGAATATATCATATTTATATACAATATATTAACAATTAAAATACATATATTAGCATTATTCTCTCGCACGACATATGTGTTATAGATACTACAAAGGAAAGCATTTTTTCTCAGAAATACAATCTTCTTTATTATTTAAACATGACAAAATAAAAAATACCATCAGCTACTTCTCACACCTTCGTCGCAACATTTTCGGCTAAGAATGGATAGATATTGCACAATTTTCGTATTTTTGTGCCAATATCTTATTCGTTAATAAATTTGATTTTAGTATAAATTAAACAAATAACCATGAGTAATAACTTATTAAAAGGTAAAAGAGGTATCATTTTCGGAGCATTGAACGACAAGTCTATTGCTTGGAAAGTGGCTGAGAAAGCTGTTGAGCAAGGTGCAACTATTACCCTTTCCAATACAGCGATGGCTCTTCGTATGGGCGAAATCAACAAACTGAGCGAAAAGCTGAATGCAGAAGTAATAGCAGCCGATGCTACTAACGTAGAGGAACTGACAGAAGTATTCAGAAAATCGATGGAAGTATTGGGCGGAAAAATCGATTTCGTGCTTCACTCTATCGGTATGTCGCCTAACGTTCGCAAAGGACGTGCCTACGACGACCTCGATTACGGATTCTTTGATAAAACATTAGACATTTCGGCTATCTCATTCCACAAAATGATGCAAGCCGCCAAAAAAATCGACGCCATTGCCGATGGAGGTTCTATCCTTGCATTGACGCATATTGCCGCACAACGTACCTTCACAGGTTATAACGACATGGCAGATGCCAAATCACTGCTCGAATCTATCGGACGCAGCTTCGGATATGTATACGGCCGCGACAAAGGTGTACGTGTGAATACCATCTCGCAATCGCCTACACTGACAACTGCCGGACAAGGTATCGGCGGAATGGACGCTTTCTTCGATTTCGCTGAAAAAATGTCTCCACTCGGAAATGCTAACGCCGACGAGTGTGCCGACTACTGTGTAGTGATGTTCTCTGACCTCACCCGCAAGGTGACGATGCAGAACTTGTTCCACGACGGAGGATTCTCCAATATGGGACTTACGCAGGCGGTTGTCGAAGATTATATCGAAAAGAAATAAACGACAGATAACAATCATCAGGCAGCCCGTAAGTAACTTTATGGGCTGCTTTTGTTTATAGATACTTATAAATCATTATCTTTGAGACTATAACAATAATCGCATATGCTCATAAAACTATATAACGAAAATCCCAATTCGCGCGAAATAGACAAAATCGTCAACATCCTGCGCGATGGCGGATTGATTGTTTACCCCACCGATACGGTATATGCTATGGGCTGCGATGCTTTGAACGTACGCGCCGTAGAGGAAATTTGCAGGATGAAAGGCATCAATCCGGCAAAGAACAACCTGTCCATTATCTGTTACGATTTGAGCAATATCAGCGAGTATGCCAAGGTAGACAACACCACCTTCAAACTGATGAAGAAAAACCTGCCCGGGCCTTTCACCTTCATTCTGAATACAACATCGAGCCTGCCTAAAATATACAAAAACAAGAAAACAGTCGGCATCCGCGTGCCGGATAACAATATCATCCGCGAAATAGTCCGTGCATTGGGCAACCCTGTCCTCACGACCTCTATCAAGGATGACGACGAAGTAGTGGAATATACCACCGACCCCGAATTAATTTACGAGAAATACCAGAAAACGGTCGACCTCGTTATCGACGGGGGATACGGAGGAGTAGAAGGCTCCACCGTTGTAGACTGTACGGCCGACGAACCGGAAATAATCCGCCAAGGAAAAGGCGAGTTACTATATTAATCGTTATATTTGCATTTTGCCCTTAAATTAAAGCTGTTTTGCAGCAATAGATAATATATCAACCAAAATATCGAAATTATGAAAGTAAAAAACCTGATATTCCTTTCAATTATCTTCACAGCATTGGCTTTCACTGCCTGTGGTGATAGCGATGATGATAAAAAACCGACACCTCCTGTAGACACAGATGAAGTATTCAACAATAAATGGATATATGAACGGATGTCCGAAGTATATTTGTGGAATGACCAATTAACATCTTCTCCTAACTATGATAAGGATCCTGAAGCATTTTTTTATGGGCTTCTATATAAATATGCCGGAAAAAATACACCGGCAGACGGAGACCGTTTTTCATGGATCGAGGCGGATGAATCGAAACAAAAAGCTACAATGGGAGAAAATGATTTAGGTTTTGAATATATCCCCGCATACATAACATCCGATCTGACAAGGATAGGATTTTTTGTACTCTACACGAAACCCAATACCGATGCTGATGGTAAGCTCAAAAGAGGACATATTATCTATAAAGTGAACGGAGAATTTATAACAGGGACTAATTTTAACACTATTCTGAATAACAAAAGTTCGTTTACATTCTCTGCTATTGACATGGCAACTTCAGCTTCGTCTGATATAACCGTCTCCATTACTCCTAACTATGCAGAAAATCCTGTATTTATAAGCAAAGTAGTTTATCAATCCGGGGGACATAAGGTAGGCTACCTGATGTATAACCAATTCAAAAGAGGAGAAGGAAACGGATACGAATATGATGTTGCTTTGGCTAATGCTCTAAAAGGACTTAAGTCGCAGAATATAACCGATCTCGTATTGGATCTTCGCTACAATCCGGGCGGATATGTTACCTCTGCCGTCAATCTGGCAAGCGCCTTAGTTCCTGCCGGTAATGAATCTGCTATTTTTGCTATCAACGAATACAATCCTACCTATCAGACGTCTTTGATTGCAGATCATGGGGCTGAAAACATTCTGTATGACAGGTTTGTTTCCAAAGTCTATAAAACAAATGAATCTATCCCGAAGATGAATCTGGGACGGGTATATATCATTGCAACAGAAAACTCGGCATCGGCAAGTGAGTTGATAATAAACGGGCTGAAACCTTACACTACCGTAAAACAAATCGGAACAACCACCAGAGGTAAGGACAAAGGTTCTATCACAGAAGAATCAACTGATAGCCGTATAAAATGGAAATTGCAACCGCTTGTTGTAAGAATAAAAAATGCGCAGGGAGAAGGGAACTATATCAATGGAATCAGCCCTGATCCAGCGCTAACCATCGATGAGTGGGATTATACTTTTGGCGAATTGGGTAATCCGGCGACAGAACCTCTTCTGGCAAAAGCTATCGAAGACATAACAGGTACAGTCCCTGCCGGAAGAATAGCACAAAAATCAACGCTTTCTTTCACCCCTATAAAAGGTGTTAAGATTAGCCAGAAAACAGGCAGAGAACAAATGATTGTAGATCTTGAGAAGTTCGACGCTCCAAAATAAGTAAAATATAAAATTCAAATCCTTGATGAAAGTAATGAAATTTGGCGGTGCCTCTATGGGCACCGCAAGTGATATACTGAACGTGAAACAGATAATCGCTTCGGCAGAAAAAGCGAACGTAATTGTTATTTCAGCTTTCAAAGGGGTCACGGACATGCTGCTGAGTACATCGCTACTGGCAGCAGAAGGGAATAAGAGGTACGAAGATGAGTTCTTCCGTATCCTCCGCCTGCACAACGAAATTGTCGATAGTCTCGGCTTTGATTCGCACATTAAACAGCAGGTTAGCAACGATATCGACATTCTGCTCGAAGAATTACGCAATATCTTCAAAGGCGTTTTTCTTATCAACGACTTATCGTCCAAAACCTCCGATAAAATCGTTAGTTATGGCGAACGGCTGTCGGCTATCATCATGGGATATCTCTTCCCCGATTACGAGCTGCTGGATGCTGTGAAGCTTATCAAGACGAACCCATCTTTCAACAAACACGTCCCCAATATAGAGCTTAGTTCGGAACTTATCCGCCAGGCTTACGGACAATCGGATAAGAAAGTGATTGTTTCGGGCTTTATAGCCAGTTGCGTCGAAAGTGGCGAAATAACCAATCTCGGACGTGGAGGAAGCGACTACACTGCCGCTATTTTTGCCTCGGCGCTCAAAGCTTCGTTGTTGGAAATGTGGACGAATGTAGACGGCTTTATGTCTGCCGATCCGCAGATTATCAACAATGTACACGTGATAGAACATCTTACTTTCACCGAAGCCACCGAGTTATGCAACTTCGGGGCGAAGATTATCTATCCGCCTACATTATTCCCTGTTTACCATAAGAATATCCCGATACGCATACGCAATACATTCAATCCTTGCGCGCCGGGGACGTACATATCGCACGAAGAAGATCCCAACAAAGGAAAAGCCTTGATAAAAGGTATTTCTTCGATTAACGATACCTGCCTCATCACCGTACTCGGATTGGGTATGGTAGGCGTCATCGGGGTTAACTACCGCATATTCCGCACATTGGCGGAGAATGGCATCAGTGTGTTTTTGGTATCACAAGCCTCGTCGGAGAACAGTACCTCTATCGGGGTACGTTCGGCAGATGCCGAGCTTGCCGTGAAAGTGCTGGAAGAAGAATTTGCCGATGAAATCGAGATGGGTAGCATCAACCGCGTACAGCTCGAGACGGAACTGGCAACGGTTGCCATTGTCGGCGAGAATATGAAATATACGCCCGGCATTGCCGGACGCTTGTTCGAGACGCTGGGCAAGAGCGGCATCAGCGTAATAGCCTGTGCACAAGGGGCATCGGAGGTGAATATATCCTTTGTTATCCGCAATAAGTATTTGCGCAAAGCGCTGAACTCGATACACGATTCGTTCTTCCTGTCGGAATATAAAGCCTTGAATATCTTTATCACAGGCATCGGGACAGTCGGCAGCGACCTGATAAAGCAAATCAAACGCCAGCAGCCAAAGCTGAAAGAGCAATATTCGCTCAAACTGAATGTCGTAGGCATTGCCCGCGGTAAAAAGGCATTATTCTGCCGCGAAGGGTTGGATCTGGATAATTACAAAAATGACCTCGAAAATAAAGGCATCCCAAGTTCGCCCGAAATCCTGCGGGATAATATCATCGGCATGAATATCTTTAATGCTGTTTTTGTCGATTGCACGGCAAGCGAAGGCATTGCGGGTATCTATCAGGATTTGTTATCGCATAACATTTCGGTGGTGACTGCCAATAAAATAGCAGCTTCCTCATCTTTCGAACGGTATGCCAAACTGAAAAATACAGCCCGCGAGCGGAATATCAAATTCCTTTTCGAAACGAACGTAGGGGCAGGCTTGCCGATTATCAATACAATGAACTCGTTGATTAATTCGGGCGATAAAATCGTGAAATTAGAGGCCGTCCTTTCAGGGACGCTCAACTTTATATTCAATACCCTCAGCAAAGAGGTGACATTCAGCGAAGCCATCCGCCAAGCGAAGGAGAAGGGCTATGCCGAACCCGATCCGCGCGTCGACCTGAGTGGCACGGATGTTATCCGCAAATTAGTCATTCTGACGCGTGAAGCAGGCTATCCTGTCGAGCAATCGGATGTGAAAAAGAACCTCTTTATCCCGCAAAAATACTTCGACGGAACACTGGAGGAATTCTGGAAAACCATCGATGAAATGGATGCAGAATTCGAAGCAAGGCGCGAAAAACTGGAGAAAGAACACAAACACCTCCGCTTTGTTGCCAAATACGAGAATGGCGAATGCGAAGTAGGTTTGCAGGAGGTGGGACAAAATCATCCGTTCTACGACCTCGAGGGTAGCAACAATATCATCCAGATAACGACCGAGCGATATAACGAATTCCCGATGATAATCAAAGGCTACGGAGCCGGAGCAACTGTAACGGCCGCCGGCGTTTTTGCCGATATTATCAGTATTGCGAATGTGAGATAAACCAATTATGAAAATGAGAAAACCAATATTCTTATTATTGCTGACCGCTTTCTCTATCTGCCTGTCAGCCCAAACCGACATAGTGAAAAAAGGCGATAAAATGCCTTTTTTCGAATTAGAATCCTATGCAAATGGTAATATAAGTTCTTCACAATTAGACAATAAAGTAACACTGATTGTTATATTTGCTACTTGGTGTCCACCTTGCCAGCAAGAATTAGGTGCATTGCAACAAGCCATCGACAAGCAGAAAATCCGTTTTGGAAAAGATAATTCCGATTTGGCAATACTTGTTGTCGGACGCGAACATAATGAAGAAGAACTCATTGCATATAAAGAAAAGAAAGGTTTTACTTTTCCCATATATCCTGATCCCAATAGAGAATTTACAGCCAAATTCGCAACACAAAGCATACCCCGCGCCTATTTATTTGACAAGAATGGGAAAATCGTTTATACTTCAGTTGGCTATGATGAGAAAGAATTTCAGCAACTCGTCAATACCATTGATAAGCTGCTGAAATAAAAAGACCTCTTATTAAAATAACCTATTCCTTCGTTTCGTAATCGAACCAGTCGTAATAAGCTTTCGCCTTGCTCGGCTTTCCGTTGGATGAGGCGTACAAACCTATCATCACACCGGTGAATCCTCCTGCCACTTCGGTGCTGAGGTAGCGCGTATCCATCTCTCCCAAAACGGTGTATTTCCCGTTTGGCGAATCGGCAACATAGAATTTGTATTGCATCGGCGTACCTTCTATTTTGAGTTTTAGCGCCTTTCCATCGACAGTCTTTTCGGCGACAATATAGGAGATGGAACCGATGCGCACGCGCAATTGCACAACAGATTTCCCATTGATTTTCTTCGTCAGCAAATCGTAATGATGCGTATTACTCTGGATAAGCGTCATGCCTGCTTCTTCATGCTCCTTCGACGATTCGAATGCCAGTTGTGTCTCTGCCCTAAAATCGTGCTGTGTCTGACGGCGGCCGACAAAAGACACCGGTTTTGTCTCATCCAGCGTATAAGGCGATGCCTGCATGCGCAGACTGCCCTTTCTTTCTGTCAATGAATAATTATCGCGTGCCGGATTACGCAGGTATTGCCACTCCAAGCCCAGTTTCTCTGTATCGAATTCTGTCCGTACAGGCTCTTTTTCGAAAGGGTGCAACGGAAGCGTCGGTACATTCATTTCGAGCGAAACCGTTCCGTTACCATTCACTTGCGGCCACCCGCCCGCAGGCCAGTCTACCGGAGCAAGGAAGGTCTCACGCCCCAATACATGATAGTAAGACCATTGATGCGTGACACGGAATCCTAAAAATACCGCCCACCACGAACCGTCTGCCGCCTGCACAAAGTCGGCATGCCCTACACCTTGTATTTGATTGGACTGCCCCGCCCTGTTGCAATGCGTCAGAATAGGATTTAGAGGACAAGACTCATAAGGCCCATATATATGTTTACTCCGACCGATGGTGGCGCTGTGAGCATATTCCGTTCCGCCTTCTCCGAGCAAGAGGTAATAATAACCGTCTTTCTTGTAGATATGCGGAGCTTCGGGGAAACGTCCGCCTATTCCGCCCCAAACAAGCCTTTCAACACCGATTACCTTTCCTGTTTCGATGTCTATCTCCGTTACGCGGATACCCTCGTTCCCTTGGGTAACAAAATACGTTTTTCCGTCTTCGTCCCAGAAGATATCGGGATCGATACTGTCTATATCCACCCAGACAGGCTCACTCCACGGGCCCGCCGGATCGGTAGCGGTACAATAGAAATTGCCACCCGCCGACACATTCGTACAGATCACATAGAACAATCCGTCGTGATAGCGTAACGATGGAGCAAACAACCCTCCCGATGACGGAACGTCCTGCAACGGCAATTGGCTGTCACGGGTAAGGCAATGCCCTATCTGCCGCCAATTGACAAGATCCTTACTATGATAAATCGGCAAGCCGGGAAAATATTCGAAAGAAGAGGTGACAAGATAATAGTCATCGCCTACACGGCATATACTGGGATCGGGATTGAATCCGGGGATTACCGGGTTCTTATATCCGTTTTGGGCTTCTAACCCGATAGAGCATGCAATCAAGCAAATAATGAGAAGACATTTGAGTTTCATAAGTAAAACATATTTATGATTTAAGATTGAGCAAAGGTATCATTTCGTACCCACAGTTATCTGTCCGAATGTTATCATTAGGGGGCTTTATTGTTTCTTACACAATAGAAATCCGATCCTTATTCCTTTTTGATATCGCATATAATTCTTATCTTTACAAATTGATAAGTAAACCAGTCAAAACAAAGACAAATTGCACTAATAACAGGATACAAATGAAAACAATCATCATATTGGCAGACGGAGCTGCCGACGAACCAATTGCCGCATTAGGCAACAAAACCCCTTTGCAGGCAGCAAAGAAACCCTATATAGACATGTTAGCCGCCAAAGGCAAAAGCGGCGAACTGGATACTATCCCCGAAGGATTCAAACCCGGTAGCGAAATAGCCAACCTCTCGGTGATGGGCTACGATGTACCGAAAGTATTCGAAGGGCGCGGATCGCTCGAGGCCGCCAGTATGGGCGTCGATATCCTGCCCGGTGAAATGGCTATGCGTTGCAACCTGATTTGTATCGAGGACGGTAAGATCAAGAACCATTCGGCAGGTCATATTTCGAGCGAGGAGGCAGAGGTGTTAATCAACTACCTGGATGAGCAACTAAACGACGGAAAGGTCAGCTTTTATCCGGGTGTTTCCTATCGCCACCTGTTGAAGCTGAAAGGCGGGAACAAGGATTTGGATTGTACGCCTCCGCACGATGTGCCGGGAACGGATTTTCATGATGTGCTTATCTCAGCTAAGACACCCGAAGCGCAAAAGACGGCCGATTATCTGAACAACCTGATACTGAAATCGCAGGAGCTATTGCAGAATCATCCTATCAACCAGAAGCGGATTGCCGAAGGAAAGGATCCCGCCAACAGCATCTGGCCTTGGTCGCCCGGTTATCGCCCGAAGATGCAGACACTGGAGGAAATATACGGCATCAAGAGCGGCTCGGTTATTTCGGCGGTCGACCTCATTATGGGTATCGGGGTATATGCCGGATTGAAAGTTATCCACGTAGAGGGTGCTACGGGATTGTACGACACCAACTACGAAGGCAAAGCCGAAGCAGCCATAGAAGCATTGAAGCAGGACGATTTCGTCTACCTGCATATCGAAGCGAGCGACGAAGCGGGACACGACGGCGACTACGCACTGAAGACCAAGACGATCGAATACCTCGATGCGCGCGTGGTAAAGACCATCTATGAAGCGACAAAGGATTGGGACGAACCGGTAACAATCGCTATCCTACCCGACCACCCGACTCCTTGTGCCCTGCGCACACATACAAATAGGCCTGTCCCGTTCCTTATCTACCGCTCAAACGGTGAGGCGGACAGTGTGCAATCTTACGATGAATTCGCATCCCCTAAGGGTGCATATGGCCTTATCAAGGGGCAGGAATTTATGCAGGTGCTGATGAGTGGGAAGTAAAAGCCCGCCAAAGGCACAAAGCGTTTCTTTACAGGACTGATATAGCTGTCAAATTCTGTCAAAATATTAATCCACTGATAATCAATCGAAATTTAGTTAAAACTTGACACTCTTGACAATTAACATTGACTCACCTTCGTTCGTCGAACGTTGTTTCGAGGAGCGTAGGCGACTCAAATATTACGCGATACAGCATTTTTTTGTCTTGTCATTTTTTCTTTTTAACCACAGAGATTCACGGAGTCTTTCACAGAGTACCACGAAGTAAAATAACGATTCTATCTTGCTGAGCCTTTGGCGAAACATCCCAACCCGAGGATGAACAGCACAAAGCGCAGCGAGCTCCCTCGCATTCGCCCGGGATGACAATCTATATGTCAACTTGTTTACTCGTCTACTTGTCAACTTTTCTTATATCGATAAAGTTTCTTGTAACTCGTAACCGCCCGAAGGGCGAAGTAACTGGTTATTAATCTTTCTTGCAGCGGACGGAAGATGATGCATTAGCATACGGTCCATTCTTAGTAACACGAACAGAATAACCTGTAACTTGCCGAGCCCATGCAACGGTTTGATATGTAGCCATCTGAACACTACTAGTCCAAAAATAGCCACTCCTGCCAAAGTCGCCATTTGTAGTAGTTGTAGGGTAGTACTGGCCAGCAAATAAAAAACTGAACCCTCCTTGAGAGAAAGCTTTAGAAGTTCCATTGTTGTGGTTCGAGAAGTTTTCGCAAGGATCTTTCATGGCTGCCCCATGAGGAGTATCCCGCGAAAGGCTACCTGCATTATACGGTATATCTGACAGTCCTGAATTATCAATATCAGTTGTAATATTAGCATATTTAGTTGTATTGCGTATTATCTCATTCTCCAATATAGTCCATTCGCGATCAGATGGTAAATGCCATCCGGAAGGACAAATACCTTGAACTTTAGTATGATTTGTACCTTCTTCTTCTATGTTAAGGACTAATCCTGTAGAGCCTCCTTTGCCAGCTGTTGCAGCATCCCAGGTGTAAAGATAACCCAAGAATTGGTTTGCATCATGTTCTGTGCTTGTATCATAAGTGGTTGCGCTTGGATAACACCAATATGCACCACTAGATGAACCAAAAATACCTCTGGATGGACCAGTTAAAGTTCGACCAGCACTATGAGTGATTCCATCATAATTCGTAGCTGTTAGGTTAGTTACCATCCAACGTCCGGCTCCGCCGAAATCTGCTGAATAAAACTCTTTGTACACTCCCGCTTTTTCCTGATGATGCACTACCTTTGTTCCCCAACTGGAGTGTCCGGTTGTTGTTTGGGATGGAGTTGCTGATATAGTTACCACACTCAAGTCATGAGTACCTTGACACTGTATTGCTTCTACAATAAGATCTTTAGCTCGGTTATGCACATCTTTAAAAGTAACAATTGCTGTTTTATATTTTGTACCTGTTCCACCTGCAGCACCAGTATAGTCAAAGATATTGGTATCATAGCCTGTTACAGGCCTTGTCACACCTTTTGTCGCAGTTGTATAACCTGAAAATATTTCGCTTACGGAAGACGCACTCCCTGGAACCACTGTAGCCTTCCAAGCAGCATTACCTCGAATGCTAAAAGTAGAAGGAGAAGAGTCTATAATCCGTATAGAAGACAAAATGGGATAAAATGCATAATTAGTTTGATTTAATATGAGTTCTTTAGTTGTTGGAGGACAATCAACAGAGTAAGCCGTAATGGTAGTCATTGATTGGCGCGTACGCCATGGATAATATTCTGTCACTAGTGAACTGGTCATATCATCGGGATAAACTGACAAAACAGAAGGGCTGGTTGCCCATGTCTGAGAGGCAGGTGTCATGTGTGCGTAAGCTTGTGTAAACACTAATCCCCCAGCAACAGCATTTCTCAGTGTTGACCAATCGGCGTGTGTTCCTCTATCCCATGTGAAATTGAATGTCTGGGCAGCCGATGCTCGGGCATCCATCCCGCTGGGAAGATGGAGCGTGTCACCTGTAAAATATAACCCTGCAGCAAAATGAACTTCATTATCTGTAATTTGCTCCCAGCTATCTCCTGTCCATACATATAATCCTTTAGCAAATTGTCCGTCGCAATATTTGGAGTTATACACCATCAGTCCCGCATGCAAAGCATCCTCGGTGGCTTTTGTTCCTTCCACATAGCCGTTGCTGCCATCATCGGTAAACATGGGGAAAAGATTGTCGGGATCACTTAACGAAACGATGGGGAGTTTCAAGCCCTTGGTGGTTGTCCCATCCTGCTTCAGATCGAGTAATGCTCCCGGATTTGCCGTTTGCCCACTACCGATGGTTACCTGTCCGTTCAGGCTGATTGCCCCGATTACTAAGGCCACGAGTAGGATAGCCCGTGTCAAGATTGTTCTTGTGTTCATTGTTGTTATTTTTAATATTCCCCAATATGCAGGGAAAATGTGTATTGATTGTTGTTTTTCTGTGTTAGTGTTTTTTTTAAATATACGAAAGTGCAAAGAAACGTATTTTTTGTTAGAAATGCAACTATCCGTTCTTTCTTATCAATAAAAATAGGGGTTTCTGCGGCAATCACTGCCCGGAATACCCCCGATTATTAACACAAGCAAATAGTTTTTCTTAATCAGCTCTATTAGCAAGTTTTAAAGTCAGCTCTATTGGTGAGTTTTTAAAGTCAGTTCCATTAATGAGTTTCTGTTATAATGATTAATTCTTTTTGCAGCGGACAGAATACAGGTAGTGTCGATTAGTGACAAACCGGTACACTTGCGGGTTACCCACGGAAAAACTCCGTAACCATGCATCGCCACTGCCGTGAGCACTGGCCGACCAGATAAATCCACCGCTTCCGTAAAGGGTTACATTTCCCGCTTTACCATGACCCGCAAGATGCGCTTCGAAGCCACCCTTCACCGAGGAAAGACTCTTTCCGCCGGGAGTTCCGTAGCCGTGTCCCGGAAGAAGGCATTCCGAAAGCATCGCTATTCCGTGCCCTTTGGCAGAAGAACCGCGCCAACCAAAAGGAGGAGAAGGATTAACATAGCCCGTTTCCCAGTTAAGGGTGTTGTTGTCTTGCCAGGTAGTGGGCAGAAAAGCATCGCTTCCATCGTCTTTGTATTGGCTGTAGAGGCTTGCATTGTTGTAAATAGCCCGTTCCAGTTCGTTCCATTCCTCATCGGTAGGGATGTGCCAGCCCGAAGGGCATATGCCCTGAATGCCTATGGCAGCAGCGGCGTCAGGATTTCCCTGTCCCTCCAATGGGTTACCCGTAGTAGTACGTCCATTGGTGGCAGCAGGCCAATTATAGAGAATGCCTGCGCGCTTATCCCAGTCGGCCTGAGCTTGTGCAGCATTGTAGGTCGTATTCCCTTTCCAGGGATAACACCAATATTTATCGGTGTAAGGAATGGTAATAGTAGCTGCGCTATGTGTGAAACCGGTGAAACCGGCATCGGCATTGTTAGGTATATAGCGTAAGTTTTCGAGCATCCATTCGCCGGCACTGATTTTAGTTGCACCGGCCATGTAATAGAATTCACGGTAGCGGTAGGTTTCGCCGTTGCGGCTGTCGGTGAATGTATGAACGCCGGGAGCAACAGACGGTTGACCCAGCAATTCCCACTTTCCACCGTCGAATACGTATAATCCTTCGTAAATAGCTTCAGGGAGGGCGCAATGGTTCGCTTTGACGTTGTACACTGCCAATGCTGTGTGATCGGCCAATGTCCAACTGCCTGTTCCGCCGATAGATTGTGCCAATTCGGTAGGGGTAGTCGGGTTGAGGTTGGTCAGTTGCACTCTCGGCATACCTAACCCTTTGGTGGTATTAGCTCCTTCTTTCAAGTCCAATAATGCTCCTTTATTCGGCGCAATGTCCGATCCGATAGTAACTTGTGCTTTCAAATAACTCATGTTAACACATATAAAGAACAAAGACGAGAAAAATAATAATACTCTTCTGTATTTCATAAATTTGCTTTTAATAATATTATGTCTGCAAAAGAACAGCAGATACAACTCTAAAACAAAAAATAGTGACTAACAAAGCTATTTTGTGACGAATGTGCGGATTTTTTCATTTTGTCACAGCAATTCTGGGACGAAATGATCAATGGATGACAACAGGCTTTATCTGGGTCAATTGTTTATGTACTGCCTGAAAATAAGTGGGGGTCACAGGTATCGCGGCATCTACGTTCTGAAGCCTTATAATATAATTTTGCTGCTTGCGTTTCAGTTCTGTTATATATAACGTATTGATAAGAAATCCTCTGTGGCAGCGGACAATCGGCGAATAATTCTCAAAAATCCTCATCAACTGGGCCAACGTTATCCGCAATGTTTTCTTGCAGATACTTAAACTTGCTTCTAAATAATAGACTGTCACATAGTTTCCCTGAACTTTTGCATATAGGAATCCGTCGGGAGCCAGTTCTATTTTTTCTTTCAACTGGCTACTTATAACAACTGTATTCGCTTCTTCCGGCAGGGTATCCGCTGTATTCGTATCCCGACTGTGAAGAACATTGATATAAATGATGAATGTGGGGAAGAAAGCAATGATAAGGGAGATTGAATACCAGATAAAAAGCCTCTCAATAAAGTCATATTTTATCATCACTCCAACGGAGGTATGCAAATAGTCGACGTAGCACACCAGCGGAACTACAAGAAGTGTAACAATAGTCAACGGTACCGACAAGAATTTTCCTTTTGTCCAATATGCCGGATGATAATATTTTTTAAAAATCAGCGGGAATATATAAGCCACGATGGCACATACAACGGCAACCATGCCCGATATGATCAGGACAGGCTTCAACGGAGAGCGGAGTACGGCCAAGCCCTGCGGTTTGAGAATAAGCGCTATTACAATGGCACAGACAACGGGAATAACGACGATCTGCCATTTCTTATGTCTATAAGGAAATGGCTGTTTAAGTAAGTTGAGTATATTTCTGATTTGTGCCCCCATTTGATTGTATGTTTAACAAAAATAGGGAATTTTTTTTTAATCCTCTCACGATTAGACTTATTTGTTCGTTATTTCTACCTTTCTGCTGCCATCCTCACCGACGGAGATATGCACATTCACCACATCGAAAGGTAAGAGGGATTCTATTTTCTCGGGCCATTCGATGAAGCAGAGGCTACCGCTATAAAAATAATCTTCGTAGCCGAAATCGTAAGCCTCCTCGATCTTGTTGATGCGGTAAAAATCGAAGTGATAGATCAATTCGCCGCTATCGGATCGGTATTCGTTGACAATGGCAAAGGTAGGGCTGTTGATAACGTCTTCCACGCCTAATTCCTCGCATATAGCTTTGATAAAGGTTGTCTTTCCGGCACCCATATCGCCACGGAAGGCAAAAACCGTATTATCGCCCATTTCACCGATAAACTGGCGGGCTACTTCATGGATGTTATCGAGCGATGTTATTTTCAGTTCCATCAGATTGATTATTTTAAAGTCATTGTAATAAAAGGAACAATCATCTCCTCCAGCGAAATACCGCCATGTTGAAACGTGTTGGTATAGTATGAAACAAAATGATTGTAATTATTGGGATAGGCAAAAAAGTCCTCTCCGCATGCAAAGATATATTTTGTACTGATATTTGCCGCAGGAAGGCCTATCTTTTCGGGCGATGTGCTGTCATATACCTCTTTGCGGTCGTAACCGATATTCTTGCTCACCTTGTAGCGGATGTTGGAATTTACCTGATCCTTCTCTGCCACCACTTTCAGCGGATTCTTCACGCGGATGGTGCCGTGGTCGGTTGTCAGCACGATTTTGTATCCGGCTTCTGCCGCCTTTTTTATCAAATCCATCGTACTCGAATGCTTTATCCACGAACGCGTCAGCGAGCGATAGGCTGCCTCGTCCGAGGCCAGTTCGCGTATCATCTTCGAATCGGTGCGGGCATGCGACAGGATGTCGATAAAGTTAATCACCGCCACATTCAACTGCTTATCATTATACTGGTGAAGGTTCTGTGCCAACTTCTCTCCGGCGGCCGATGTCAATAATTTATGGTAAGAGAACGAATACGATTTGCGCCAACGTTCGATTTGCGATTGCAGAAGCGCCTCCTCATTCATATTTTTCCCTTCGTCGTCGTCCTCATCAATCCAAAGCTCGGGGTACATCCGGGCTATCTGGGCAGGCATCAGCCCCGAGAACAAGGCATTACGCGCATATTGGGTAGTCGTGGGCAAAATGCCGAAATAGGTATCTTCGGAGATATTGAAATCGTTGGTAAAGAGGGATTTCACTTCCCACCATTGGTCGAGCCGGAGATTGTCTATCAAGACAAAAAATACCTTTTCGCCCTTGTCGAGCAAGGGGAAAAGTTTGCGGGAAAGCAATCTGGGACTTAGCAGCGGAGCATTATCCGCATCCTGTATCCACGATTCGTAGTTGAAGCGTACATATTTGCTGAAAACCTTGTTGGCTTCCTGCTCCTGCATGTGCAACAAGTCCAGCAAAGGGCTTTGCGCCGAAGAAAGCTCCATATCCCAGTAGATGAGCTTTTTGTAAATAT
Source organism: Dysgonomonas sp. 25 (assembly GCF_010501075.1). Classification (GTDB taxonomy): domain Bacteria; phylum Bacteroidota; class Bacteroidia; order Bacteroidales; family Dysgonomonadaceae; genus Dysgonomonas. The sequence continues at coordinate 226,995 of NZ_QVMN01000006.1, read as the reverse complement.
CCACCCAATCGGTATGCGTACGCGCATCGCTTATCTGCATCCCTATTTTAACATATTCGTCGCGGTAGCTTTCGAGTGTCACCTCCGAAACAATATCGTCTTTATGCAAATTCTTTTTCACCGACAACAATATCTGGTTCGGGTTCACCGGCTTGATGAGGTAGTCGGCAATCTTTTTACCGATAGCGTGCGTCATAATCCCCTCATCCTCGCTTTTGGTAATCATAATGACGGGAATATCGGGATTGATCTCTTTCATAATCGTAAGCGTTTCGATACCCGTCAGCCCCGGCATATTTTCGTCGAGGAAAACGATGTCGAACGACTCGCTCCTGAAAGCATCTATCGCATCCTGCCCGCTGTTGACGGGAGTCACTTCATAGCCCTTTTCTTCGAGGAAAAGGATATGCGGACGCAGGATGTCTATCTCGTCGTCAGCCCAAAGAATACGTTTCTTTCTCATACTACAAATATATTCATATTTTTATATTTCTCCGGAGTGTAATAATTATTACACTTTTTTTGGAAGACTTTTACAAAATTTGTATCCGGAAAAGTGTATAATTATTGTAAATAACCTAATAACTATTTTATTTACTATGAAGAAATTACTCTTATTATTGCTCGTATGCTTATCATACAGCATCGTTTCGGCACAGGATACGGACGATCTGCTGAACAAACTGGTCGAAAAAAACGTCCTGACGCAATCCGAAGCGGATGAGTTGCGGAAATCTTCTTCTAAAGAACAAAAGAGCACCTTCTCTCAAACAACGGAGAAAGTACGTAATATATTTAATTCTCCTTACATACAAATCGGAGGAAACGGGCAATTGATGTACCAATATACCGATGGCAAAAGGGTTCACAACGATTTCAAAGCCAAAAATCTTTTCCTTTCGGTCAATGGACGGTTAAACGAATCGTTCCGCTATGGCTTTTTATTGGAAATGACCAATCCGTCCGTACAGGAATTCTGGGCGGAATGGACGGCAGCTACCGAGTTCAATCTGAAAGTCGGACAGTTCAAAAGCCCTTTCACCCTCGAGAGCCAGTTAGTGCCTGCCACACTGGAGACGGCCGCCTATTCGCGCACCATTGCCAACTTAGTAGGTTATGCCGGAGAGGATGACACCATGAAAAAGCAAAACAATAAGAACAACTTCGGTCGCGATGCGGGAATTATGGCATCGGGCGAACTGGTATCGCTACCTGCCGGACACAACCTGATTCAATACTCGGTGGGCTTGTTCCAAGGGACAGGGGTAACGACAGGCGAAGTGAACAATACGAAAGACTTAGCCGCCATGATTCTCTTCCAACCCGTAAAAGGATTGCGCGTGGGCGGAGGTACTTATCAGGGCGAGGTATATTACAACAACGTAGACCATGTGCGCAACAGATGGTTTGTGAGCGCCGACTACAAGGCAGACTGTTTCTATGCCCGCAGCGAATGGTTGCGCGCCAACGATGGCGGAACGGACAAAGAGGGGATGTATCTTCTCGGCTTGTATTACTTAGTGCCGAAAAAACTGAACGCTCTGGCAAAATTCGATTATTACAATCAGAATAAGAGTGTTAATAAGGAAGCAAAAGATTATACTGTTGGATTTAATTATTATTTTTATCCTCAGTGCAGGATCCAGTTGAATTATACCTACTCCGATTACTCGAAAAAGTGGGATTTAGGGGGTGCTAACAACACAGTATTTGCCCAGTTGCAAATCGGATTCTGATAACCCGGTGAAATAGAAGAAAATAAACGATCAACTAAAATGAAAAAGCTCTTAAGACATATTCCCAGCCGCTGGATAGTCCCTATCTTCGTGATAGGTGGCATCATTGCGGGATTAGGCGGGTATACCTTTTACATGTCGAGGGCATATTCGTATCTTTCGGACGATCCGTCAGCTTGTGTCAACTGTCACATTATGACTCCATACTATCAATCGTGGAATCATAGTTCGCATGCACAGTGGGCTACCTGCAACGACTGCCACGTTCCGCACGATAATGTTATCAGCAAATATGCCTTCAAAGCAAAAGACGGGCTGTATCATGCCGCCGTGTTCACCGTCAACGGCGAACCGCAGGTTATACGTCCGCGCGAAGAAAGCTACGAAGTGATTATGAACAATTGCATCCGTTGCCATCTGGAGTTGAATACCGAGTTTGTCAAAACAGGGATGATCGACTATTGCGACACGAAAGAGGGCAAAGGAAAAGCCTGCTGGGACTGCCACACACAGGTTCCTCACAGCAAAGTGAGTAATTTGTCGGCATCGCCCAATGCCATTGTTCCGCTTCCGGCATCACCTGTACCAGATTGGTTAAAGAAGAAAATGAAAAATAGTTAACTAAATAAAATCGATAGATTATGTTTAAGAAATTAGCCGAAGCAATCAAACGCAGACCTATCATCGGATGGGGAATATTTGCTGTGGTTATGGTAGCCGTATTCGCACTGGGCATACTGGCTGCCTCCGTTACCGAACGCCGTGCCGAAATAGCCACTTTGTATGCTAACAAAAAGGTAGAAATAACCGGCATTAATCCGCATAACGAGGAATGGGGTATCAATTATCCGCGCGAGTACAATACGTGGAAGATGACCCAGAACATGGATTTCAAGAGTAAACACCTCGGAAACATGATGGACGATGTGCTCGAACAGCGTCCCGAGATGGTAGTTCTCTGGGCAGGATACGCATTTTCACGCGATTATTCGGCTCCAAGAGGTCACATGCACGCCATTGAGGATGTGCGCAACACGCTCCGTACAGGAACACCCGAAAACGGCGAGGGAGATATGCAGCCGGGTACTTGCTGGACCTGTAAAAGCCCCGATGTGCCTCGTCTGATGCACGAGAAAGGTATTGAAGAATATTACAAAGCCAAATGGAGCGACTGGGGCGCCGAAGTGGTAAACCCAATCGGTTGTGCCGACTGCCACGACCCTGTGACCATGAATCTGACTATTACGCGTCCTGCTTTGATAGAAGCATTCAACCGCCAAGGGAAAGATATTACACAAGCCACTCCTCAAGAGATGCGTTCGTTGGTTTGTGCACAATGCCACGTCGAATATTACTTCACGAAAGATGCTAAATACCTGACTTTCCCTTGGGATGGTGGTATGACCGTAGAATCTATGGAAGAATATTACGATAATATTGATTTCTCCGACTGGACACACGCGCTCAGCAAAGCGCCGATGTTGAAAGCGCAGCACCCCGACTACGAACTATTCCTGTTAGGGCCGCACTCGCAACGCGGATTGTCTTGTGCCGATTGCCACATGCCGTATATGGCCGAAGGCGGTGTCAAATATTCGAACCACCAAGTGATGAGCCCATTGGCGAATATATCGAATACGTGTCAGACTTGTCACCGCGACAGCGAAGAAAACCTGAAAAACTATGTTTACCAATATCAGGACAAAGCGTTGGAAATCCGCGACAGAATAGAAAAAGAACTGTCGAAAGCCCACATCATGGCTAAAACGGCTTGGGACAAGGGTGCAAACGATGCCGAAATGAAAGAATCGCTGAAACTGCTCCGTCAGGCGCAATGGCGCTGGGATTTCGCAGTAGCTTCGCACGGTGCATCTTTCCACGCGCCGGTAGAGGCACAGCGTATCTTAGCACATAGCTTAGACAGAACCATGCAAGCCCAACTGGAATTGCAGAAGGTATTGTTTAAGCATGGCATAACCGATATGTCAATGCCCGACATTGCTACAAAAGACAAGGCACAGGCATATATCGGGCTGGATATGAAAACATTGCACGAGAAAAAAGACAACTGGAAGAAAACTGTCGTTCCTGAATGGATTAAAAAAGCCAAAGAGGAAGGCAAACTTACAGCAAGTATCTAAATCGGTTAATTAAGTGAAAAAGTGTCTGGAAAAGACTTCAGGCACTTTTTTTATTTTACCTTAAAAAGCATAATGAAAGAAAACAAACGCAGGATGTGGCAATTCCCTTGGCGATACAGCGAAAGCATCGCTTTTGTGGCAGGATTTGTTATTATCGGCTTTATATTGCAATGGATAGTCGGAAATTTCGATTACCTGTTGCTGCAAGAGCCTGTCAACCTGATATTTGGAGGGGCGATTATTGTACTCCTAATCTTGTTTTCATTTGCCCGAAAAACATCCTTTTATCAATGGTTTTCGGGAGTTCCGTTTTCCGTTACGTTGATTGCTGCGTTGCTGATACTCGGGTTGATTATGGGGCTTACACCGCAGGTCGTACGCCTGCATCCGCACGACCACAGCATACTATCCCGCTTAGGATTCAGGCAGGTTACCAGTTCGTGGCCTTTCGTTATAACGTATTTTCTCACCCTGCTTTCGTTAGGCTCGCTGATTGTAAGGCGGTTAATTGCCTTCCGAAAAGAAGATTATGCTTTCTACTTCAACCATATCGGCTTGTGGATATTGCTTTTTGCCGCGGGCTTCGGTGCGGCCGATATCCGGCGCTACGTGATGCACGTACGTGAGGGTGAAGTCGAGTGGCGTGTCTATAACGACGAGAATCAAGCCGTTTTGGAGCTGCCTATTGCCATTCAACTCAACGATTTCGATATGGAAGAATACAACCCTCCATTGATGATAATAGACCGCGAAACGGGCAAAACGCAGCCCGAAGGCAAGCCGGACGTTTATCAGATTGACGAGAAACGCCCGAACGGCAAGTTGATGGATTGGGATATCGAACTGAAGGAATATATCCATTTAGCCGTGCGAAACAGTGACAGCACCTATCAAGAGGTACACATGCCCGGAGCAAGTCCCGCCGCCCTCATAACGGCTACAAACAGCCGTACGGGTGAAATGAAAGAAGAATGGATATCGGGCGGCAATATGGCGCAATTATACATGACACTCCCGTTGGATTCGCAATATACCTTAGTGATGGATAAGGCTGCTCCTAAACGCTTCATGTCGGATATAAAGGTGTTCCTGAAGAAGGACGAGAAAGGTGACGAGGTAGAGGATATAGATGCCGTATTGGAAGTCAACAAGCCGCTGCGAATAGGAAGCTGGACAATCTACCAATATGGCTACGACAATGATGCCGGAAAAATGTCTACTTACAGCAGCATGGAGCTGGTATATGATCCGTGGCTCTATCCCGCCTACGCTGGGATAGCCTTGCTGGCAATCGGCTCGGTTTGTTTGTTATGGTCGGGAAATAAGAAAAGGAGGAAAGAGAATGACTTGGGATGAATTCCTTTGGTTTGCCATTCCGGCCATGCTCTGTTGGATAAGCGCCGGAATATTGGTTTATACATGCAAGAAACCTGCTATCGTAGAAGGTTTGATGATAGTGGGAATTGTTATATTTGCCGCTTTCATCGTCGGATTATGGATTGGACAGGAACGTCCGCCATTGCGTACCATCGGCGAAACACGATTGTGGTATTCTTTCTTTCTGGCGGCGATAGGCTATCTCACCTACCGGCATTGGAAGTATAACTGGCTATTGTCGTTTTCGGCACTGGTAGCCTGCGTATTCACCTGTATCAATATCTTCAAACCCGAGATACACTCTACCAATCTGATGCCTGCCTTGCAAAGCTATTGGTTCGTTCCGCACGTGACGGTTTATATTTTATCGTATGCCATGCTGGGAGCGGCAACAATCGCATCGTTTATCCAGCTGCGCAACGTCTACAAAGGCAAGGCGGATGAAAACCTGTATAAACTGATGGACAATGTCGTTTATATCGGTTTCGGCTTCCTGATTCTCGGCATGTTGATGGGGGCTGTCTGGGCGAAAGAGGCATGGGGGCACTATTGGTCGTGGGACCCGAAAGAGACATGGGCATTCATCACTTCGGCGGCATACCTGATATATATCCATATGCGCCTGCAAAAATATCATCCCAAATTGGTATTGTGGCTGCTGTCTGTCGCATTCCTCCTATTGATGGTTACCTGGATTGGCGTCAACTATCTGCCTGCTGCTCAAAACAGTATACATGTATATTCGAATTAGGAGGGAGGGGTATTTTTTTATTTCAGCAGATAAATCTATCTTTGTTTGCAAAGAACGTTTAATCTGTTACCAATGAAAGAGACACACCTGACAGACGAACAAATCAGAGTCATCCATAAAATACCTTTATTCAGAGGGGTAAGCGATGAATTCAAAGAAACCATGCTTGATAAAATGGATTATGCCGTTTACGAAATCAAGAAAGGTGAAATCGTAATCCGGCAGGACACGCCGTGCAATCACATGCATATCTTGTTGCGGGGAAATCTGGAGGTGAATATCATAGATGTTTCGGGGAACAACGTCAAAGTGGAGAATATCGTTGCTCCGCGCAGTTTTGCAACGCCGCACCTGTTCAACGACAATAATATTTTTCCGGCAACATTTACGGCTATTGAGGAAACTATTCTTTTGAAGGCTACAAAAGAATCGGTCTTTAAGATTATCAGTTCCGAGCCCGAGCTATTGAAGAATTTTCTTCGCCTGACAGGCAATTGCAACGCCTGCACCGTCAGCCGCCTGCGCATACTGTCTTACAAAAGCATCCGAAGCCGTTTTATTTACTATATCCTCAACCACAAAAAGAGCGATGGATTGGCCGTTATGGAGCACAATCAGACACAACTGGCCGAATACTTGTGCGTTACACGCCCGGCCTTGGCGAACGAATTGAAAAAGATGTCGGACGAAGGGCTGATACGCACCAACGGAAAAGAGGTCGAAATCCTGTCGGTGGCAGCGCTGATGAAGTATATTTAGAAACTACCTAAAGTAAAGGCTCGCAAAGTTCCCTGTTCACGACTTTGTCGCGCATCATTGCTTTACTGCTGAAATGGCGGGAAATATTCATCACTATATCCGTGTAGTTATCCGTTCCGTCCTCCCTTTGATGAAAGAAAGGCTTGATGGAAACACAGTTCTCATGCTCGAACAAAGTATTTAACAGTGTCCTGTCGGAGTTTCCGCACGAATGCCCGAAAATATAAATTTGATATAAGCCATCGTTTATGAAATCGAGCAACTTCCGGTAATCCATTGTTTCCAGATATTTTATCGATTTCATATTCTCTAAATATTTATTATCATTCAGGTTTTCTATTTTAGCGTAATCTTCCCCGATTTCATCGCCATAACCGAAGATGATGGAATCGTCGTCTAATTTCCGGTGAATATGGATAACCTTAGTGTTGATGTGTTCATCCAATTCGAAATCGGATTGGTCGAGATATGGTTCTTGTGTATTGGTGTAATTGAAATTCAAAAAGCAAATCGTCTCAGGATAAACAGGTTCTTTTCCCGGAAGCTTTATGTTCTCGTTTTCATCTAATTTTTTCAATCCTAATTTTGTAATTTCGGAGCAAAAAAACGGCTTATATATATGATTCCTAATATTATAGCGGATAGGAATTTCTTGCTGACTAATCTTTCTTAAATAATCTTTCAGTAGTGATTTTATACGGTCGAAGTCTTTGTTTAATTCGTCAACATCCTTATAATACTTTTTCCCTTCAATACAATCCTTCAATAACTCATAGTATTCATTTTCAACGTCTACCCAATTTTGGATGCCACATTTTTCTGTGATAATTTTTAGGAATTGATTCTTAAAACGGAAATTTCCACCATTTTCTTCAATTAGTTTTATTAGCTCATAATAGGATTCTTTCAATTGAGGATTAAAATAGAATCCATTTACAGAAAAATTAAAAATTTCAAATGGGTCATTTTCTTCATTAACAAAATGAATAGTTCTTTTTAACTTAATTACTTTATTCGTCCAATAATCATCGATAAAATCTTTATAGCTGGTGGGTAGTCCGTGTGCTAAATCGAAGCCGTTGCCAATAAGGATAATTCTATTCATAGTTGTATATTTAAAGATTGAATCTTGTCGCAATCTCAAAGATACAAAAATATCAATACGCAAGAATATTTCACTATATTCGTAAAGAAAAAGCTTGACCATGAGATATACTGTTATCCTCATAACTCTCTTTTGCTGCTCCTTATCTCTTTATCCTCAGAAGAATTTTGAGGAGGAGCTTGTTTCTTATTTGTCTGATGTCGCGAATTTCTCTTTCGATGAATTGTCAAAAAAAGATTTCGGAGGCTCTTCTAACGAGAACCTGCCTAAGAAATATATCAACGAAGAAGTTACGAGAGATTTGGATTTTGGGGTAAAAGAATCAATCTACCAAGTCAGACTGCCCTATATCGAAAATGATGAATTTACCCTTTTCATTGCAAAATTCCATCTATTATTACAAGACAGCACGAATATCGGCATAATAGTAGATCCTATTTACGAAGAAGAAAAATATGCTTTTTTCGACGAAGGAAAAATAACAGAATATATGCTTAAACACGATTCTTTATATCAAACAAGAACAACTAAGGATGATTTAATAAAAGATCTGATAGCATACGAGCCATACGGTTATATGTGCGGAATGGCTCCTGTTATGAATATGGGGACGCAAAAAGACGGACTTTCTTTTGATGACTTCAAGAATATTGCAACATTCCGGGAATGGCTTCGTTCCTATAACCCGGAGATACAAACATATGGTTTAGATGCGATACATCATGTCTACAAAAAACCTAATTTCCTAATCGGTGAGGAAGAAAAAAGGATTGCGGAACATGATAAAACGTTAACGAAGCACATTGCCAAACGGAATTCGACCTTATATATCTGTGAAGGATGTGTTATTGGCATCTACAGAAAAGTATTTTAAGTGCAATAGCATTCTCCGCCCTACCCTTTCAATTGCTTCTCAATAAAGCCTTTCAGTATCAGCGCATGGTTGTGATCGGGACTTTTGGAGGCATACAACAACGTCACCACGGGATGCTGTTTAACTATCGCAACAAAATCCTTAACAGCCGGCGAACCGCTAAGCTCTTTCTTATAGAGAAAAGCAAATTGATCCCAATTATTATCGGGATTTTGATGAAACCATTGCCGCAACTGCGGAGAAGGGGTTATATCTTTTGCCCAAAGGTCGTATTTGAGGGCTTCTTTCTTTATGCCTCTCGGCCACAGGCGATCGACAAGAACCCTGAATCTATCGCTTTTTTCGCAATCTTCGTAGACACGTTTCAATCGTATGGTAGTCATAATAATGGTAGTTTATATTTGTTATATAAACACCTTATAATGAGGATTGTTTTCCGGTAGAAAGGGCTAAATATCCATATCCTCGTCGGAGGTGCTTTTCGCTCCGCGGAAGATGTTGAACTTGTAGGTGAAGGAGAGCATAAAATAGCGGCTGATGGTATTGGTGCGCGTGTCGGACGAATAGGTACTCGTTACCACGCGACGCAGATTGTTGCGATCTTGCAGGATGTCGAAGAACTCGAGTTTGAGGCGTCCTTTTTTCTTCTTGAGAAATTCTTTGCTGACAGAAGCATTCCAGAGAAATTCATTCTTCTTGAAATCGTCTCCATAGCCCGAATAACGCGAATAGAAAAAGTCACTTTGAACGGTGAAATCGAGTGGAAGCTTCAACTTGCTTCTGTTCTCGACCTTGTAGGTTGCCGTATTCTGGTTATCGAGTTGCGAAAGGTTGTTTTTAGCAAAGTTGAAACTGGCGCTTGCCCGCAAAGTAGTCTCAAATTTCTCTACTTTATATTTGAGGGAGGCATCTTCGCTGATAACATAGTTATTGGTTATCGCCTTTTTACCGTTCGAGAAGCCGACATTCCGGTAGTAAGAGCTGAAAGTATTGGTACTTATGGTGAACTTCTTGTTGCGCAGTGGCGTATTCAGCATAAAAGACAAGTCGGCGCTCATATTCCCGTCCACATTGCGATAGGTATTCTCCGTATTGCCCAAATTATCTATTAGCGAATAGGCGGCAATATCGTTGAAGGTATAATTGAATCCTCCCGATACCATCAGGAAACTCCCTTTCTCATAATCGGATTTCTGATAGAATAAATTGAGCTGATTGCGGTAGCTGGGCTTCAAATCGGGATTTCCGTATGTCTTATTCGTCGCATTCACGACGGTAGTATCGGCCGATAACTGGCGGGTGGAGGGATAGCTTGTGCTGCCATAGTAGCCAATGTCGAACGTAGTAGAATTGTTCGGTTTATAGGAGAAATGGAGCGAAGGCGAATAGTTGACTACGCTCTGCTTGAGGTTATCTACGACAGAATCGAGCAGCCATATATCGCTCTGCGACGACGAAGGGTCTACACTGACACCGATAGTATAGTTATATTTCTCTTTCGTCCGCTGAAATTCGAGGCTGATGCTCTGGTTGGTATTCTTATTCTCCGTTTCGCGGGTGTAGGTACTGTCTATCAGCGTGTAGTTGCCCATCGCATCCTGCTTATACGTGTTCCGGTCGCGGTTCGATTTATTGCGCGTAAGGGTATACGAGAGCCGCAGCAAATTATCTTCGCCCATCGGCTCTATGTAATCGAAGGTAAAGCCATAACTGTTATTCGTGTTGTCCGTCTTGAAGCGTTGGTCGAGCAATATAGAAGGTGTACTTCCTGTATAAATGGTCGACGACTCGTTCGTCCCCTTATCGTCGCTCTTGCGGGTGGAGTGGTTCAACGAGAGGCTTACGGCGCGCCCTTTACTATTGAGTTTACGTCCTGCCGTTATAGACGAGTTGATGCTATATCCATCCCCTTTCGTGCGGTTGTGGTAGTCCGTCCTGGTCGTATCGGCAGCATTCTGGACATACGATACGCCCGTTGTGCGATTCGCTGATTCATTGTTATTGAAGCTAATCCCCGAGCGGGCATAGATAGTCGTCACCGAATCGACTTCCCATTTCAGGTTGAAGCCGGTAGAAAGCCTGCGCGACTTATTCAGTCCCATCATCTCCTGCTTAGAAATACGGTCGCCGCTGTCGAGGTAATATTGCGTGTTGCTGTAGCTTTCGTCCTGTCCCGTGTCGGACGAATAGCGGGCATACAGCCCCAGCTCCATTTTTTTCATCGGGTTGAAATAGGTACTCAGCGCAAAAGTCTGTTGCTTATCCTTTTTGTTACTGACCGACCAAGGGCTTTGGCTGACATTGTTCAACTGCCCCACAAACATAACCTGCTTCTCCCCTTTCATATAATTGGTAGAGAGGCGCGTATTATACCGATCGTGGTTGCCCGCGCCTGCCATAGCATCGCCGAAGATGCTTTCTTTCAGTTCCTCTTTGACGACCAGATTGAGGGTTTGCTCCGGCTCTTTGTCCTTGAAGCCTGTTATCTTGGATGATTCGGATTCGTCTTTGAATATCTGGAGCTTCTTGATCATATTGGCAGGGAGATTTGAGAGCGCCAATGCAATATCGTTACCGAAAAACTCCTTTCCATCGACCAATATCTTGGTAACGGGCTTCCCATTTGCCAGAATATTGCCGGCCTCATCGGCTTCGAGCCCCGGGATATTGTTTATCAGATCGCGAAGCATTGCATTTTCTTCGGGATTATAGGAACTGCTATTATATTCGATAGTATCTCCTTTCACGACAATCGCCGGCGCTTCGCCTGTGATAACCGCCTCGCCGAGCTGGATGGACTTGTCCTGAATATAGACATTCCCCAACGAAGCTACGGGCTCCATATCGGTCAGTTGGATATTCCGGTAAGCCGTCTGGTAGCCGACAAATGATACTTGCATGATGTATTGCCCGACAGGTGCAGAGAGACGAAAATAGCCAAGGCTATCGGTCGTTATCCCTTTCACAAAGCTGCTATCGGAACGGAGCAGCGAGACGGATGCCGAATAAACGGGCTCTTCCAGTTGCTTGTCTATGACTTTCCCTTCCACATAGCCGGACGATACATCGCTACGTTGTCCGTAGACGAATACGGGCAACAGCAAAAATAGCATCACAAACAGCTGTTTCATTGGGGGTATAGTCATTTAACATACGAAGATAGGATTTTTAGGGATATGAAAAGATAAGGGCGCCAAATATTTACTGCGCGGAATCAAAGATTCCTTGCGTTTCTTTTTCGCTGCATTGTACTTTTTCCTATTCCAACATTGCCGGATAGACGGGGTAGCCACACAACGACAGTTACGCAGCAGTACAATTTAAAAAAACATTTTTGATAATACTGATTCACATAAGAATGACACGATTTTTTCGCTACATCTTTATCTATATTTATAAGCCTCCCCATTGTGGGAGAGGAGCAAAACAGTTAACTGATGTCTGTTGATGCTCCGCATCTTTGTCTTTCCGAGCAGCGGCAAGGGGTCTCGTTGCGCTTTGCGTTGTTTGTTCATAGCCGGGTCGGGATGTCTCGCATTTGCCCGGCATGACAAAACTGTTCTTTCACTTCGTGTTACTCCGTGAAAAACTCCGCGGTTAAAATAAAAAATGACAGGTAAAAAACACTGTATCGCGTCAAATATGTCAAGAGTGTCAAGTTTTAACTAAATTTCGACTGATTATCAGCGAAGTAGTTTTTTGACGAAACTTGACAGGGATATCTGTCCTGTAAAGAAGTGTTTTGTGCCCTTCGTGGTTGAAAAAGCAGAAAGGTACTTGCTCACATTTATTAAGTATATTTGTACCAAATAACGTAAGATGGAAATATTGAAACCGGACAACTGATTATCGTACACCACAATGAAATACAGCTTATTGATATTCTTTACCCTGTTATGCGCGAAAGGAATGGCGCAGCAATTCACTGAAAGTGCCGGTGCAGAAACAACTTTCACTTCGGGCAAGCATAAAGTAACCATGCGGACTATCGGCAAAAATGCTGGGACGAAAATGGCTGATTACCAGTCGTTCGAGCCTCATTACGAAGGGACAGTCATCACCGATCTGGATTCGTTGCTGCTACTCTATGGAAAAGGAGTAAGCATCATGTACGATGTATTTGAGCGATGGGGCAACAATATGGTTATAACAAAAGGGATAGTCTGCCGGTCGGGGATGAAATTGAAGTTCGAGCAAGGGATGAATTTCAGCAAGTATTACCCCAAAGAAGATATTATTGTCTTCGAGAACTATGACAAGAGCGTATTCAATCTCCGTTCGGGCGAGGACGAATATGACCCCGCTTACGTACAGTATGCTCCCGGAGGGAAGTTCAGGCTGATATACCAAGCATACAGTTACCTCGATCCGGCTGTCCTCTGGCAAATATACGATGGCAAAACAAAGACATATAAGACGCTTGCAGATTTGTCCCCGTTCGTCGCCAATCGCTCATGGAGATACCTCATCGATGAGGATGTCTTATATATCTACTATTTCGACAATAGCTGGGATGGCAACAGTACTGAGATTATGATAGAAACAAGTCCAAATTCCTAAATACGCATCAGGCAATGAAAAAAACAATCGCTGCAGTTATAGCCTTTTTTATTCTATCCGTTCCTTCCCTTCATGCCGATCCACCGGAGGATTGGGCTACCACCCTCATAGATACGACAATATATGTAGAAGGCCTGCCATATCGCGTACAACGGATAACGTCCGATGAATTCAGGCAATTATACAACAAGCATTATATAAAACCCTCCAAACCTGTGCGGAAGATGGAAGAGGTAGACCGGCTGTTAGGAAAGAAACTGAAGTTTACATACAAAACACATATCTACGACAACTCCTATACTAACAGCAAAGATACCTTGTATAGCCTTATCGAACTAAGAAAGGGTAAAGAGTTCCGGTTCCTGTTCAATATTGAATGCGGCGGATTTACAGCCTATTATCCGCGCGAACGAATCATAGTATATGAGGGAGGACACTGTAGCGAATATGCCATATTTGTCGACAATGGCGAACCAGCTTATAACCCCGAAAGTTCTGCCGTATCTCCCCATGATAAGCGATACCGCGTAGGAGGGCTATTCTCCGGGCAAGAGAATATCGATTACAGCATAGAGAGATACAACGCAAAAACGAAGCGCTACCAGCAATTATGCTACTTGTATGAAATAGCGGCCAATATTCCCAGCGAAGCTATTGGTTATACATTTTATGTCTCTGATTCGTTCATTGTCGGGAATACATGGTACTTCTGTACAGGAAATTACGAAGAGGGAGACGAAGAAAACAATTGGTGGTTATGGAAGAAGTATATTGCCATCACATTGCCGGAATGAATCTTATGAATAAATGTCGCTATGCAATGGGCAGGAATAATAAAAATAGCGAGGCTGTAATCATAAAATGCTACAGCCTCGCCCGTTCCATACTTCTTCATCCGAGATACTTCTTTCAATCCAACCCAACACACATCTCGCGAATAGTATACAGAACGCCTTCCCATACTAACAAAACACTTATTATTCTACTTATATCCACTTCTCAGATGTGGATTTACCGGAATAAATTCGGTTCCACATTTCTTTACTAATACAGGTACGGCAGTTCTACCTGTAGAACAGCCGTTTGCATTCAACGCTTCTACATAAAAGGTAACTGTCCCTGCCGTTTCCTGCAATCCTGTCGAACAAGTATAGCCTGTCTGGAACGGAGTTACATCAGTCAAGGTTCTGTACCAATTCACCGTCACTCCGCCTGTTACATTAACGGTCATCGTTCCCGAACTTCCCACACAAACGTCATCAGCAGAAATGGTCATCGTAGGCACAGGCAGAACTTTGACATTCAACTGCTGCTTTCCCATCGAAGCTATTTCGGTGCCGTCGGCTCTATGCGAGGTTATCGTTATTTCATACTCTCCGGCAGCGCCATAGGTGTGATATTGGGATTGTATAGCTCCATCATCTACGGTATAATCATCCACAGTGGCCGAGCCATCGCCAAAGTCCCATCGGTTATAAGCGAGCTCTTCGCTACCAACCCCTTTTGATATCACAAGTGTATATTCTTTTGGCAAATTGTCTAAACAGAATTCTGTTTCGCCTCCGATTTTGAGTTCGAACCATGAGGCAGCAAAAGAAGGAAGCCCCCAACGTACGGTTCCATCGAGGAAATTGTCTAATCTGAATATCTTCAACTTACTGAATTGTTCAGGATTTTCCAGTACATACAAACAAGATGGAGAACTTGTCGTCGAATATGGATATCCGGCTATATACATCCTTCCATCGGGACCCAATTGCAAGGCAGCCGGCATACCTCCCGTAGCGGAAGGGAAAGATATCTTCTTCATCTTATTCTCGTAATAATATTGAGGAGATGCTGTAGTCAATAGTTCTTTAAAATCGAAGGCATAAAGGAAAAAAGCCGTAGGACCCATATCAGATGTTGTTTCGGTCACATATAGGTAATTCCCTGACATAGAAAATTCTACACCATAAAATTCATTTCCTCCCGCCTTGGATGAAGTAATATATTTTATATTACTAAATGAGCCTGTACTTGAATCGAATTTTCCAAAAAACAACTTCGCGTCACTGAATGTTCCCCACACAAAATATTTCCCGTCCGGAGAGAATTTAAGATATCCATTAGATTTGTTTTCTGCTACAGCAACGGGAAGTTGGGTATAAACAGGAGGATCGATTCCATTAGGTTTGACACGCCAGGCATTCATATAGGAGGTCGTTCCTTTTCCGGGAGCAACAACCCAATAATCCTCGCCATTTGCATGCCTGATGGAAGAAACACTGGAGCCGAGTTTCCCCTTATGACCGGAAGGGAAGGTATTGTTCAGGGATTCTACTGCTCCTGCACCCGAATTAGCTTTCATATCGATTACTGTATAACCAAATTCGTCGAAACTCCACAAACCGACAGTGGCAGCTATATATTTGTTAGGATGTCCCGGATAAGGGAACAGAATACCCGATTGTGCATTCCCCGAAGAACCTATCATCGGAGTGTCCGAATTCATTAGCGATTGCTTCGCATCCCATAGATTAGCCCCATTGGAAAACAATAATAATTTCCCTGTCTTATCCGAGAGGGTGAAACAACCCATATCGGCCTTCATTACCGAAGGGATGTTGGTAGGCATACCTCTGAGGATTACTTTCCCCGTTCCTCCAGATACATATGTCCCTTCAAAATTGCGTGTTGTATTCCAAGTCATCCCGGCATTGTAACCAAAAATCCAGTTATACGTTTCCTTCTGGGCATACAAGCTATTCGCACAAAAGAGGATACCAATAGATAAATATATGATTTTCTTTATCATTCCTATTTTACTACTAAAACGATATTGATGAACGATCCTTCAGGGGCAGTAGGCTGCAATGCCTGATAATATAATACGCCGTCGTCGCTTATGGCCAAGATATTAATAAGCGTCTTATCATAAGCTGTTACCACATAATCTAAGTGTATAGCACCATATAAAGTGGTCACTTGTTCCAGCGCAGGATTACTGCTTACAAAAGAGGTATTCTCTGCCTTGGTGAATTGGTTTTGATACACTGCGTAGAGATCGACATACAACACTTCGCTACTATTGGTAGACAATGGCAGATTGAAAGAGGGCAGATAGAAATATTTATCCTGTGGAGTATTTGGTGTAGAGATCCCCTCACCCACCGGTTTCCAGAGATTTCCATCCCAAATATAGACCCCTTGGGAAAAACCGCCTGTTGTCCGTAGATTATATACCATCAATCCGGCATGCTTTTGCTTGATCTTCGATGTAGTAGCATTTACCCAATCCGGATCTCCGACAGGTATAAAGGGTTCGAGGGTGGCGACATTCCCTAATTTGACTCTTGGCAATACCATACCTCCCGTAACAGAAGTTACATTGCCATCGTCTGTCACCTCATTGATTACCCCCGTTTCTGTATCCTTTAATTCTAATAATGCGGCTCTTACAGGTTGAATCCCAGAGCCAATTGTTACTTGAGCGCAAAGATGCGATACCCCCAAAAGTAACAATAATGGAAATATTAAATATTTCATAATTGCTTTCTAATTTTACTTGTTCTATTATGTTTTGCTTGCCTATTACACACCATAAGATTATAAGAAGAGAAAACTTCTATGGATCTTTGTTCGTTTCAATAAAAATAACTATACTCTATTATGCCTATTCACTTTATGTCTATTCAAAAGAGATTATACTTCTCAGCTATATTGTTCTTTTGTTATACCAATACAAAGGTAAGGATGGTTGGAAAAAGAATCCGCGAAAAAAAAATGAAAACTAATCCTTAATTTTCAACTTTATGACAACCTCTGTTGTTATATTTTCAAAATGTGTTTCTTTTCTTCGATTCTCACTGATAAAAGCTAAAGATTTGCTTATACAAGAGAGCCGGATATACTAAAAAATGCAACATTTTTCCGGCAAAAGTGCCATTAAAAGAAATTACAAATTTGATTACCAGTGAAATATCAAGCAATCGAACCATTTGATGGTATTTGCAAAAATAGTCGTAGTTTTGCAGTGGGGAATAATTAGGATAAATGGTGTATGACTTATGGATCCGATATTAAAAAAGAATATTGTAAATAAAATAGTAGCTAAAATACCTTCTCATTTAAATCCTGTCGATTTTTTGCAAGAGATCTTAGGAATCAGTAAAGAATCTGTATATAGGAGACTTAAAGGGGAAATAGCTTTCAGCCTCGATGATGTAATCAAATTGTCGTCGGAGTTATCTTTTTCTTTAGACGAAATAGTACTCATGGACGGAGAAAAAGAAGCAAAACCTGTTTCGGTTCTGTTTCAATTTCGTTCGAATAAGATGTTCGACCCTCAGAAAACTTTCTCTCAAACTCTTTCGGCCTATGTCGAAGGGAGGAAAAGATTGAAGAAATACGACGATGTCGAAATATTGGTGGCAACCAACCGGTTGATGATTCTGACTTCCATCTATTATGATCATATATTCAAGTTCTACTACTATAAATGGATACATCAGACACAACAAATGCCGCTGAATTTCAGCCTTTCGGATGTTATTTTACCTGATAATATTCTCTCGTTACAAGAGCAACTCAAGACGTCTGAATCTCTGATAGATAGCACTAATACATATATTTTGGACTATAATTTCCTGAAGAATACTCTTCACGAGATACAGTATTATTATAAGAGGAAACTCATTTCGGAAGATGAGATCGTTTTGTTACAAAACGACCTTTCCCAGTTCATCGATACCATGGAGTATATGTTAAAACAACCGGTCAAAAAGGGGAATCATATACCCAATATATATTTATCTACTACTCAGATCGATTCTACAGGCTTGTACTGTAAATTCGGAGCAGAGGAAACGTTGGATTTGTGGATATCTTTTGGTTCGACAATTCATTCCGAAAATACCGAAATATGTAAAACTTACAGGACATGGTTCAATTCGTTGAAGAAATATTCGAGTTTGGTAACGGGATGTGACGAAATTTTGCAAACAAAATTTATCGAAGAGCAGCGCCGACATATAAGAGATATTTCTATTAAAGAATATTAATATGAATAAGAAAGACCTAAGGACTATTATAATCAATAAAATAGTAGGATCAATACCACCCCATATCAAGCCTGTCAATTTTTTGTCAGAAACGCTTGATATTGGCAAAGAGTCTGCTTACCGCAGGTTACGCGGAGAAATGTCATTTACGATTGAAGAGCTCACCCTTTTAGCGCAGAAGCTCGATTTTTCGTTAGATAAGCTTATCTGGCAGAACAGGGATAGCAATGAGGTAGTAATTGATTTGCCTGTCTATGACGATCCGAGACAAACCTTTCTCGACCGGCTAAAGAAGTACCGGCAGGAAGTAGATATACGCCTTCAGTACGAAAACTCCGAGACCATTATGGCATTGAATTACCTGCCTGCCGAGTTTAGTTTTCACTACAAGGATATATTCAAGTTTTCATGCTATACATGGCTGCACCGCAAAAACAAAAGCTCATCGAAATTGCGCTATTCGGATGTCGAAATTTCACCGGAATTGGAGGAGTTGCGAGAGGAGATTGCCAGAGATTCCCGCAAAATAAGGAACAATACATATATCTTAGACTCGAATGTGTTTCTAAGCCCTTTGAAGGAAGTGGCCTACTTTTATAAGCTGGGGCTGATAAACGATGAAGAGATAATGAGGATAAAAAAAGATTACCACGACCTGATAGATTATGTAGAAAAAATGGTCAGATTCGGGGGAGAAGGATCGGACTATTTTTACTTGTCCAACATCAACATCGATGTCAATAGCAGTTATAACAACTGGAACGGGAATATAATGTCGTCTTTCAACTTCCACTTTTTCAACAAGATAATAATCACCAATCCAATCAGATGTAATGCCCTTCACGAATGGATGGAATCGCTAAAGAAATACTCCATCTTGATAACCGAATCGAACGAAATAGCACAAGCCGAATATTTCGAAAAGCAAAGGGGATATATCGAATTATTGTGAGCCGAAAGAAGAGATTAGACCAAGATATATGGTTGGTTGTATTTGATTTATTTTTCTCTATAAGTGGTAATCAGAATACCCTAAAAAAGCTTATATGCCCCGTAAGTTATATTAATTGACTAAATTTTGTCCTAAAGGTTTCGTCTCTTTATGCGTTCTTTGCATACAAGAATTTTAATTATTGATAATCAAACCATGAGAAAATTAAACTTAATTCTACTCTTATCTTGTTTTGCCTTCTCTTTCTCCTTTGCACAAAAGTGGGAAATGAAGCAGGCGCGTATTATGACACCTTGGGCCGAAAAGGTAGACCCCAAAAAAGTATTAGACGAATATCCCCGTCCGCAGATGACCAGAAGCAACTGGCTGAATCTTAACGGGCTATGGGATTTTACCAAAGTAGAGGCTATGACTTACAACGCCTCGCAAAAGTATGACAAGAAAATACTCGTTCCTTTCGCTATGGAATCTGCCATTTCGGGCATAATGGATACCAACCATGCCGATAATAAAGGAAAAGTGTTCGCCTATCGCAGGAAATTTACCATCCCGAATAACATGAAGAAAGAAGACGTACTCCTTCATTTCGGCGCTGTAGACTGGAAATGCGAAGTATATGTCAACGGGAAAAAGGTAGGTCAACATACAGGAGGATTCGATCCGTTCTCTTTCAATATCACCGATGCCCTTACCAATAAGAAAGAACAGGAAATCTGTGTCTTCGTTCAGGACTATCAGGAATTTGGAGGATATCCGCACGGAAAACAGAAGATAGGCGAAAAGATAATCTGGTACACGCCTGCTACAGGTATCTGGCAAACAGTATGGTTAGAGTCAGTACCGAAAACCCATATCGAAAAGTTAGTAATCGTACCCGATGTAGACAACGCAACTATCAATATCAAGGTATTAGCCGAAAATGCACAGGCAGATACCAAAGCGACTATCAAAATTTATGACGGTAAAAAGTTGCTGATGACGACAACCCATGCCGACATCAATAAAGAGTTGCCGATTGCCATAAAAGATATGAAACTGTGGAGTCCCGAATCTCCATTTTTGTACGATTTGACCGTAGAACTTACCGGAAAAGACAAGGTGATAGACAAAGTAGACAGCTACTTTGGTATGCGGAAGATCAGCGTAGAATATTTCAACGGCCATCCTATCATGCACCTCAACAACAAGCCTTATTTCCACTATGGTGTACTCGATCAGGGCTATTGGCCTGACGGCGTTTATACCGCACCAACCGAAGAAGCATTGAAATTCGATCTGGAAAAGATAAAAGAGTTCGGTATGAATATGTCCCGCAAGCATATCAAGGTCGAGCCTGCCCGTTGGTACTACCATTGCGACAAAATGGGAATCCTTGTCTGGCAAGACATTCCGAATCCGGGATTCGGCGAAAACGGCAAAATCATAGGCGAAAAGAATATGGATTTGAGGGATAACTTCCACGATGAAATGGTAAGAATAATGAAGTCGTTGGAAAACCATCCTTCTATCGTGCTGTGGACTGTCTACAACGAAAGCTGGGGACAGCCCGACGAAGCAACAACGCGTAAAAGTGTTGCTATTGCACAGGAAACAGATCCTCACCGCCTCATCAATGCTGCCAGCGGATGGAACGACTATGAGTGTGGCGACATAAAAGATACACACTGGTATCCCGAGCCGAACGTTTTGCCTAATCCTGTCAATAGACGGGCATCGGTATGCGGCGAGTATGGAGGTATCACCTATCTGGTCAATGGCCACCGTTGGATCGGAGGAAGTAAGATGCAATATACAGAGGTACATTCTCAGGAAGAATTGAAAGACAGGTTTGTTAACTTCACAAACCAGATATTAGGTCTACAGGCAAACGGGCTATGTGCTGCCGTTTATACCCAGATTACCGATGTTGAAGACGAAGAAAACGGTCTGATTACTTATGACCGCAAGGTGGTAAAAGTAAATGATGCTCAATTGGCCGAGATAAGACAAGCTATCGAGCGGAATATCACCCACACCTCCAAAATCCTCGTCCCTACCTCCCGCGCAGGAGAGATGGTCAGCAAATGGAAATATTATATGTCGGATAAACCACTTTCTGGAAATGCATGGAAAAATACCTCATTCGAAGACAATGCATGGAAAACAGGTGCTGCCGGATTCGGAAACGGTTCGCTGCAAGGTGCAAGCAACAACACGAAATGGAATACATCCCATATCTATTTAAGAAAATGGGAAGATTTCAAAGACCTGAACAGAAGTGACTTGTCTAAGTTGAGAATGTTGGTTTTCCACGACGAAGATTGCGAGATCTACATCAACGGTGTACTTGCTGCTTCCCTTCCTAAATTTACCAACCGCTACAAAGTAGTTGAAATCAGTGAGGAGGCAAAAGCGACAATCAAACCGAATCAACCGAACCTGATAGCCGTGAAATGCCTCAACAAAGAAGGCAACCAGTTTATCGATCTTGGCTTCTGTATCTATGACGTAGCCATCGATACCATTCATTAAGTAAACTTATTTTCCCTATAAAAAGCGCCCTGACAGATTTTCTATCAGGGCGTTTTTGCTTTCCGAAGTTAATCCTCACAGGCTATATCATCCATCCGGAAAAGCTTTTATAGACCATATTTTGCTATTTATTGAATAGCATTTGTTAGGAAACACCAAAGGTTTATAATAGATTTGTACTGCCAGTAAATGAATATGTTAACATTTTAATCTGAACCACGTGCAACCAACCACCATGTCGACCAGTAATAACCGCATAGAAATAGCAGACGTATTACGAGGTTTTGCTGTAATGGGAATTACCCTTATACATTTTATCGAGCGCTTCAGCCTCAACAGCCATCCGGAAGAAACCAACAGCCTGCTGATGTTCACAGATAAGGTTATCTGGGATGGCATATTTTTTGCCTTTTCCGGTAAAGCCTACTGTATCTTTGCGTTACTTTTCGGGTTCAGTTTCTTTATTCAGGATAACAATCAACTCAAGAAAGGGAAAGATTTTCGTGGGCGGTTTGCCTGGCGATTGATATTGCTATTTGTTATAGCCTGCATCAATTCGACGCTATTTCCCGGCGAAATATTGGTGCTCTATGCATTGGTCGGTTACGTGCTGATTGCAGTTTGCCGGCTTTCTACCCGGACAGTCGCCATTATAGCAATCGTTCTTTTGCTGCAACCACTGGAATGGGGGCAACTGATTTATGCACTTATCAACCCCGATTTTACAATGAATGCCGAGTTCGACGGGCCATACTGGGAGATAGTCAATGCCGCCCAGAAAGAAGGTTCTTTCCTCGAAATGTGTAAAACAGCCATATGGACGGGCAATGTGGCCAATATGGGCTGGATGATATTGCACGGAAGGGTTACGCAAACCGCAGCCTTGTTTATGGTAGGTATGCTGATAGGACGCAGCAGCCTGTTCCCTTATTCGGAGAAGAATATCAAGGTTTGGGTTAAAGTATTCATCATAGCCACCTTTGCCTTTTTCCCGATTTACGGCCTGATAGCCGTACTCCCCGACTTCATCGGCCGCGAGGCATTACTTGTACCTTCCACCCTTATACTCAAATCGCTCTCTAATATTGCATTTACAGCCATATTGTTTGCCGGCATAATACTTCTCTATTACCTGACAAAGCTTAGAGGCGTTCTGCATACATTAGCACCTTATGGACGCATGAGCCTGACGAACTACCTGTCGCAGTCTTTGCTGGGAGGGTTCTTATTCTACAACTGGGGATTAAGGCTTTTCGAACACACAGGCATCACTGTATGCTTTCTGATGGGTATAGGCGTATTTCTTTTACAGTTCTTCTTCTGCCGCTGGTGGCTTCGTTCGCATCGCCAAGGCCCATTAGAATGGCTATGGAAAAAGGCGACATGGATTAAAATAGGGAAAGGATAAATCATATAACTTTAAAACAAAATGATAATGAGAAAAATTGTATGTACAATAGCTACAGCTATTTTCGCGGTCTTGTGCCTGCATGCACAAGGTAATCTGCCGCGTCCCGAATACCCTCGTCCACAATTCGAAAGAAAGGCATGGGTAAACCTCAATGGAACATGGAGTTATACATTTGACTTCGGCAAGTCGGGGATCGAACGCAAGTTACACGAAAGTAAGGGATTCGACGGCAATATACTCGTCCCATTCTGCCCGGAAAGTAAGCTATCCGGCGTAGAATACAAAGACTTTATAGAAGCAATGTGGTATCACCGCAAGTTAATGATTCCGGCAAACTGGAAAGGAAAGAATGTCATGCTCAACTTCGGAGGAGTAGATTACGAATCCACCATATATATCAATGGCGAAGTAGCCGGCAGGCATTGGGGAGGTACTTCTTCTTTCAGTGTTGATCTGACACGGTTTGTTGAAGCAGGTAAAGAATACGACCTGGTTGTGCAGGTAGCTGACGAACGCCGCTCAGGGCACCAGCCTTCGGGAAAACAAAGTCAGGAATACTATTCGAATGGGCCGAACTATACACGCGTAACGGGGATATGGTCTACTGTTTGGATGGAAGCCGTTGAAAAGAGTGGACTTAAAAATGTATATATAGTTCCTGATCTGGATGGAAAACGTTTTGTCGTGCGTCCAAGCTTCTACAGCGTAGAAAAAGGGCAAAAATTACGCGCAACCGTAAAAGATGGAGGAAAAGTAGTAACAACTGTTACCGTACCCGCATCGGAAAACAATTTTGCGATACTCTCCCTTAAGAATCCGAAAACATGGTCGCCTGAATCGCCTTTCCTTTACGATATAGAGTTCGACGTATTGAATGTGGATGGGAAAGTTATTGACCAAGTGAAATCATACGCCGGTTTGCGCAAGATACATATCGAGGGTGACCAGATTTATCTCAATAATAAACCTCTTTACCAGCGTCTTGTTCTCGATCAGGGTTTCTATCCCGAAGGCCTTTGGACTGCGCCTACCGACGCCGATCTGAAGCGTGACATCGAACTTTCTATGGCTGCAGGATTCAACGGAGCACGCCTTCACCAAAAAGTTTTCGATGAACGATTCCACTATTGGGCAGACAAGCTCGGATATCTGACATGGGCCGAGGGTGCAAGTTGGGGGATGCAACCTCATCAAATTGAATCAGCCCGTAACTTCTTGGGTGAATGGCAGGAAATAATACTTCGCGATCGCAACCATCCTTCGATAATTACATGGACACCTTTCAACGAAATATGGCGTCCGGTCGGAAATGATTATCCGCCTTTTGATAGGCTGGTGCGCGATACATATACCCTGACTCATGGGCTCGATTATCGTCCGGTAAACGGCGTGAGTGGCTGGACATATGTTATAGCTGACATGTGGACTGTTCATGAGTATGAGCAAGACCCTCAAAGAATGCGCGAAATTCTTATGGAGATGGAAGAACCTATCCACTATGACAAGAGAAATGACTTTTCATTATACACAGGGCAACCCTATCTGCTCGACGAATGGGGAGGAATCAGATGGGTAGATAAAGTAAACGAAGGAAGTTCATGGGGATATGGCTCAACACCAAAAGAACTCAATGAATTTTATACACGTCTGGAAGGCTTGATGGATGCAATCATAGCCACTCCTTATGTACGTGGTCATTGCTACACGCAATTAACAGATATCGAACAAGAACAGAATGGTATATACAATTACGATCGTACCCCCAAGTTCGATATGTCACGCATCAAAGCGATTTTCTCCAAAGAACCGGAAATGTATAAGAAATAATAAATTAAATTTATACAGAGAAATGAGGCTGTCTCACAATGATGAGGTAGCCTCTTGGAGTATTACCAGAAGGGAGGCTAAGCGAATATTGGAAATTTATTCCTGATTCTGACTTGGGAATCGAGATTGTTCTGTAGTTACGCTTGTTAACTGTAGCCTCATTTTGTCAACTTCATTTTCAACTTTTCTGCTCTTTCTCGCCCTGCTTTGTAGTTGGGGTCTAATGCTATTGCTTTGTCAAGGTAGTCTAATGCCTGAGTCCTATATTTAGAACTTTGTCGTTGCTTTGCCCAAGCCCAATAAGTAAAACTTATTACTTTCCAATTAGCATATTCTTCATTCTTATTTTGCTTGTCTATGATGGACTGAAAATCTTGTTTTGCCAATTTTCTTTTTGCGAAGAAGAACCAAGGTAGATTTTCGGCAACGCTTCCTCGTAAGAACTCAGGTAAATAGGAAACTGCCGAATAATTTTTCACTGCTTCGTTAAACAAGGCAAATGCTTCCCCCAATAATTTCAACTTTTTAGTTTCTGCGCATACCAGCGATAGAGCTGACGCCCGGTAGGAAGCAATAAATGGCAATAATTCTTTTGATGTGTTAGCCGAGTTGAAGAGTTCGCTTAATGTATCAAAGCTTCTTTTTGCATAGCCTTTAAATGTTGTTTTGGAGAAGAACGAAAGATTTAATGCTGTTTCGTGGAAAATAATGCCAAGTCGGGTTTTATTAATTTCTGTCGGATTTTGCTTATATTCCTGTTCAACTTCTTTAAGTTTGATTTTCAATTCAGCCATATCAATCAATTCCATAACATCATCTAATTGATATTCAAAGGCTTTTACTTTTGAAAAATCCAAATGCTGTTCTATGAGGCTGTCGTTTGTTACCATGTCCATAATTTTTTTCATCTTTTGGTTACAAAAGTATAAAGACAGTAAGGCTGTAGACGATGACTTAAGTTAAGATTTTCGTTTCAGGTGAATTCTTTTTTGAATTCTGCTCAAACTTTCAGGTCTTATTCCTAAAAAGTCAGCTATATATTTTCGGGGAACTCGTTGAAATATGTTTGGATGTTTAGTTAGTAAGTTCTGAAATCTTTCCTCTGGCTTTTCAGATGAAAGTGACATTGCAATTTCTGTCGCATATTGGGCAGCATGTTCTACCATAAGTCTGCCAAATGTTTCGTATTTATGACATTCGTTGTATAATCTGTATAAGTCTTCTTTTTTGATGACAAACACTATTGTGGGTTCCATTGCCTGCAAATTCATAACGCAAGACGAACCACTTGTAAAACTTTGAAAGTCAGTCACCCACGAATTTTCGAAAGAAATATTACAAGTCTTTTCTACACCATCCTTAATATGAAAATGCCTTATAACCCCATTAGCAATAAAAGCAATGAAATTGCAGACTTTTCCATCTTGTAATAAAAAATCTTTCCTCTTCAACTTTTTGACTTCAAAATATTTATCAACAATATTAAGTTCATCATCTGTTAAAGGGACTATTTTCTTACAGTATATTTTGAGGTTGTTAAACATTGACGAGGTTTGAAAAATCACAGCTAATTCTGAAATACTATATGCATTTCGGATAGCTTTTCCATTGTTTCTGTTTTTATCACCAGCTAAAATAGTAATTCTTTGGCAATCAGCCATACCGACATCTCAATTCCTTTACACCACAGGAAGATAGATTCTATCTTCGAAGCAATTTCTTGAACAAAGTTTCAGATCTAACCTATCAACAAACCAATGAGTTACGAGGAACGAAAACAAAAAACGGAGAGAGTTTTTCAACTTTCTCCGCTTCAGTACCCAGACCCGGGATCGAACCGGGATGGAAGTGAATCCACTGGTGTTTGAGACCAGCGCGTCTACCGATTCCGCCATCTGGGCTTATGAGGTGCAAAAATACATATATTTTTCAAACAAGCAATTATATGATAAGACTTTTTTACAATCTGTCACATATTTTTTCTTCCTATCACTGCTTTTTCCTTTGTTTGTATTACCTTTAGCTGTAACTTTGCGTACATTTTATAGATAAAGTAATGGAAAAAAATCAAAACAACTATTGCGTTATAATGAGTGGCGGTATCGGAAGCCGCTTCTGGCCTTTCAGCAGGGAAGCCCGCCCGAAACAATTCCTTGACTTTTTCGGGACAGGACGCTCATTGCTGCAAATGACTTTCGACCGCTTCAAAAAGATACTCCCCATCGAAAATATCTTTATCGTAACCAATAAAGACTATGCCGAAATGATTGCCCAGGAATTGCCGGAACTGAATCCGAGCCAGATTCTGGCAGAACCAATGCGCCGTAATACTGCGCCTTGCATCGCTTTGGCAACTTATCATATCAATGCTATCAATCCGAAAGCCAACATCGTTGTAGCTCCTTCGGATCACCTGATACTCAAAGAAGACAACTTTCTGTCTGTCATCGAGAACGGCTTTTCTTTCGTAGAGAAACATCCCGTATTGCTGACTTTAGGCATACGCCCGAGCCGCCCCGAAACAGGATACGGATATATCCAGATGAGCGACAACGAGCTCGACGGAGTAACCAAAGTAAAAGTTTTTACCGAAAAGCCGAACTTAGACTTGGCGAAAGTATTCTACGAAAGCGGCGAGTTCCTTTGGAATTCAGGTATCTTCATCTGGAATACCACGACAATTCTCGAATCGTTCCGCGAACACCTGCCGGAAATTACCAATCGCTTCGATACAGGAATTTCTACATTCGGAACCAAAGAGGAGATAAACTTCATCAACGAAAACTTCCCGTTCTGCCCGAATATATCGATAGACTACGGCATCATGGAAAAATCGTCTAACGTATATGTACAGGCAGCCGATTTCGGATGGTCTGACTTAGGAACATGGGGATCGCTCTACGACATATCCGATAAAGACGAAAATGCCAATGCCAGCCTTTCGCCGAAAACCTTGTTCTACGACAGCACCAAGAATGTCGTGACGCTCCCGTCCGACAGATTAGCCGTGATACAAGGATTGGACGGATACATTGTTGCCGAATCGGACAATGTCCTGCTTATATGCAAAAAAGACGAAGAGCAACGTATCAGACAATTTGTAACCGATGTGAAACTTAAATACGGAGAAGATTATATATAATCAATAGTATCTAATGTCCAAATCCTTATCCACAACACTTTTACTTACTGCTTTAATTCTTCTCGCCAGCTGTACCGGAACAAATGCCGAAGAAGAGGCAAAAGCCCTTTTGGCCGAACTGAACAAATCGACCGGCCACTTTCAGGAACGCGAGGAGCTATTCAAAGCCCGGACGGCAGTCATCTCGTCTATCAACCGCAATATACTGAATCCCGATTCGGTATTTATGGTCGAATCCATCGACAAAGCAGGCAATTATCAATGTATATCGTATGTTGCCCATAACAAGATGACAACTTTTTACAATGCCCGTAAAGCAAAAAACAGGGACGAACAGGATATCGGCGAATACATACAAACCTCTGCCGACATAACTCCCTACGAGGCACTCTCATTTGTCGATGCCTTCCAGAACAGTACAATTGAGCAATACCTCGAAGAGCGGAATGCCGCAAAAATCGCAGAATCCGGCAAAAACTGGATACTCTCTTTCATCGTATACAAAGACGACCAATATACAATCAAAAATCATATAAGTAAGTAGCTTTTAAGGATTTTAGGCTCGTTATTCCGCCGAATCATGCTACCTTTGTCCTTTCTGAAATATAGATAATTAAAATACAATTATGTCAAAACAACTACTCCCTAACCTACCTTATCTGGTAGATGATATCAGTTTAGCGGACTTCGGACGCAAAGAAATAGATATTGCCGAACACGAGATGCCCGGACTGATGGCTCTCCGCAAGAAATACGGAGCGAGCAAGCCACTTAAAGGCGCACGCATCATGGGCTCGCTGCACATGACCATTCAGACGGCAGTACTTATCGAAACATTGAAAGAGCTGGGCGCCGACATCCGTTGGTGCAGCTGCAATATATTCTCGACGCAAGACCATGCCGCTGCTGCCATAGCTGCTGCCGGAATACCGGTCTTTGCATGGAAAGGCGAAACATTGGAAGAATACTGGTGGTGTACCGAGCAAGCGCTCCGTTTCCCCGGAGGGAAAGGGCCAAACCTCATTGTAGACGACGGAGGCGATGCAACCCTGCTTATCCATTGGGGATTCAAAGCTGAAGAAGACGCCAACTTCCTCAACCGCAAAGGAACGAACCACGAAGAACAAGTGATACTCGATACCCTTTCCAAGATTCTCCGCGAGGACAACCAACGCTGGCACCGCACGGTAACCGAATGGAAAGGTGTTTCGGAAGAAACAACAACCGGCGTTCACCGCCTGTATCAGATGATGGAACGTGGCGAGCTGCTTATCCCTGCTATCAATGTGAACGATTCGGTTACAAAATCCAAGTTCGACAACCTCTACGGATGCCGCGAATCGCTTGCCGATGGTATCAAACGCGCTACCGACGTGATGATTGCCGGAAAGGTAGCCGTCATAGCCGGATATGGCGATGTAGGTAAAGGCTGTGCCCACTCGATGCGCTCGTACGGGGCACGTGTCATCGTCACCGAGATAGACCCTATCTGCGCCCTTCAGGCAGCGATGGAAGGCTTCGAAGTAACGACAATGGAGGAAGCCGTCAAAGAAGGCAATATCTTCGTCACAACGACCGGAAACAAGGATATCATCACCATCGAGCATATGGCTGCGATGAAAGACCAGGCTATCGTATGTAATATCGGTCACTTCGACAACGAGATACAAGTTGAAAAGCTGGTTAGCTATCCGGGCATCAAACATACCAACATCAAACCACAGGTAGATAAATATACCTTCCCGACAGGCAATTCAATCTTCCTGTTGGCAGAAGGACGCTTGGTAAACCTCGGTTGCGCCACAGGACACCCTTCGTTTGTGATGAGTAACTCATTCACCAACCAGACACTCGCTCAGATAGAGCTTTGGCAACGCGACTACGAGGTGAACGTTTACCGTCTGCCTAAGCACCTCGACGAGGAAGTTGCACGCCTGCATCTGGAGCAAATCGGTGTGAAGCTGACCAAGCTGACCAAAGAACAGGCCGATTACCTCGGCGTGCCGCAAGAAGGGCCTTATAAGCCGGAGCATTACAGATACTAATTAATTTCAAAATATTTAGCAAGACCTCCCTCTCCACAGACGGGAGGTTTTCTGTTATAGTGGCAGACTTAACCAGATACTTTTACCGGCTTTTTACATTTCTGAAAATAAGTCCATTTTCTTTTTATCGGCTATCCCCAAAGAGCGCAGAAGATAGACGATTAAGATGGGTTAATAAGATTAAAAAAATGCTCTTATAATACAATTTTCCGAGCATTGATTAAATATAGCTATTTTTTGTCACAAAATTGCACTTCTTTGTCTCATAACGAAACTGTAAGGTCGATATTAAAGTTATACCTTAGCTTACGGAAAAATTTACTAAAATCTCATTTTATTATTTACTTGTTATCATGAAAAAAACAAACCTGATATGCTGTATCTGCCTGTCGTTTTTCGTTGCAATAGGTGCTTTTGCGCAAAAGCCCGCCAATACGAAAAACAAAGCTTATATAGTTTCCAACGCCCACTTCGACAGCCAGTGGAACTGGGATGTACAACAATCCATCAATGAATACATTCCCAAGACACTGAATCAGAATCTTTTTCTGTTAGGAAAATATCCTGATTATATCTTCAACTTCGAAGGGGGAATCAAGTATTCGTGGATGAAGGAATACTACCCCGACCAATACAAATTGATAAAAGAATACATCAAGCAAGGACGCTGGCATGTGAACGGAAGTACATGGGATGCCAACGACCCGAATATCCCTTCTACCGAATCATTTACGCGTAATATCCTTTACGGCCAACACTTCTATATGGATGAGTTCGGTGTACGTGGAACGGATATTTTCCTCCCTGACTGTTTCGGTTTCGGATGGACATTGCCGACGGTGGCCGCTCACTCGGGATTGATTGGTTTCTCTACACAAAAATTGCAATGGCGCTCCAAACCATTCTACGGAGACAGCAAAATTCCGTTCGAAATCGGATTGTGGCAAGGGGTCGACGGCTCGCGCATCATGATGGTGGCCGACGCTCACAACTACACCACCAAATGGAAAGACGAGGATTTGAGCAATAGCGAATACTTGAAAAAACTGACCGATCGTAGCCCTATCAAAACGGTATATCACTACTACGGAACGGGCGACACGGGCGGTGCGCCGACAATCGAGTCGGTACGTGCCGTAGAAAAAGGATTAAAAGGCGACGGCCCTGTTGAAATCATCAGCGCAACGAGCGATCAACTATACAAAGACTATCTGCCATTCGACAAACATCCTGAATTGCCTGTTTTCAACGACGAATTGTTGATGGACGTGCATGCTACGGGCTGTTATACTTCGCAGGCAGCGATGAAATTATACAACCGTAAAAACGAATTACTGGCCGATGCTGCCGAGCGTGCTGCGGTAGCCGCCGACTGGTTTGGTGCGGTAGATTATCCGAAACATAACCTCAATGAAGCATGGAAACGCTTCCTCTGGCACCAGTTCCACGACGACCTCACCGGGACAAGTCTCCCACGTGCTTACGAGTTTTCATGGAATGACGAGCTAATCTCGATGAAAGACTTTGCCAATATCCTCACCACTTCGGTTGATGGTGTTGCCAGAGGATTGGACACACAGGTAAAAGGTACTCCGTTGGTTATTTATAACCCAACCGACCGCGAAGTATCGGATGTGGTAGAAATAACAGAAAACCGTACTAAAATAGCAAAGGTTGTTTACAACGAAAAAGGACAAGCTGTGCCTACCCAATATGCCAATGGAAAAGTATTATTTATAGCGACTGTTCCTGCCAACGGTTATGTTGTCTACGACCTTCGAAATGGTGCGTCAAAAGCAATAACTAATCTAAAAGCTACCAGCAACTCTATCGAGAATAGCGTTTACAAAGTAACACTCAATCAGAACGGAGACGTTTCGTCTATCCTCGACAAACGCAACAACAAGGAATTGGTCGAATCCGGCAAAGCTATTCGTTTAGCCCTTTTCACCGAAAACGAATCGTTCCACTGGCCGGCTTGGGAAATCCTGAAAAAGGCAATGGATGCTGCTCCGGTTTCTATTACGGATGATGTGAAGATTTCAGTTGCCGAACAAGGGCCTGTAAGAGCAAGCCTTTGCGTGGAAAGAAAATACAACGGTTCTACCTTTAAGCAATATATCACCCTCAACGAGAGCGGACAAAAAGACCGTATCGACTTCCGCACCGAAATCGACTGGGCAACAACAAATGCCCTGTTGAAAGCAGAATTTCCGTTATCTGTTTCCAATCCTAAAGCAACTTACGACTTGGGCGTAGGAGCTGTCATGAGAGGAAACAATACCGAAACAGCTTACGAAGTATATGCTCAGCAATGGGCTGACCTCACCGCAACAGACGGCAGCTATGGCGTATCGGTGATGAACGACAGCAAATATGGCTGGGACAAACCGAACAACAACACGCTTCGCCTGACATTGCTTCATACACCTAAGACAAAAGGCAACTATGGCTATCAGGATAAACAGGACTTCGGGCACCATATCTTTACGTACTCGCTCATGGGGCACGAAGGAAGCTATCAGGCTGCCAAAACAGTATTGAAAGCCGAAGTATTGAATCAGCCGATGCGTGCATTTGCTACGGCTAAGCATAAAGGACATTTAGGAAAATCCTTCTCGTTTGCCAGTGTAGACAACGACAATGTTTCGATGAAAGCAATTAAGCAAGCTGAAAAATCGGACGAGTATGTGGTACGTTTCTACGAAACTTCGGGTAAAGCAAGCCAGAAAGCAACCGTATCATTCGCCGGAAACATCGCTTCTGCTAAAGAACTGAACGGTGTAGAAGACGAAATAGGCCATGTGAGCTTCAGCGGCAAAAACCTGACATTCGAGGTGAAACCGTTCAGCATGAAAACATTCAAAGTGAAGTTGCAAGCTCCTGCACAGCAACACACGCAGATTGTTTCTACTCCTATTCCATTGAAATATAATATGAAAACCGCTACATACAACTCTTTCCGCCGCGATGCTAACTTCGACGGACGCGGACATTCGTATGCTGCTGAAATTCTTCCGGAAGAAATCGTCTTCAATGGCGTTACATTCAAATTGGGCGAACCAGATGCTGCTAATGGTATGAAATGTCTGGGCGATACCCTGATGCTTCCTGCAGGCGATTACAATCAAATAGCATTCTTAGCTGCTTCGACCAACCACAACAACAAGGTAGACTTCCAGATAGGCAAAACTACCCAATCGGCAGTTGTTCCGGAATACACCGGATTCATCGGTCAATGGGGACATACAGGCCACACCGAAGGTCACCTCAGCCGTGCAGATGTAGCCTATGTAGGAACTCACCGCCACGCAGGCGTCGGCAACAAAGACCTTCCGTACGAATATACATATATGTTCAACATCACATTGGATATTCCGAAAGGGGCGAAATATGTTATCCTTCCACACAATACGCGTGTTGTATTGTTTGCCGCTACAGCTGTTAAAAACGGAAATTCATCGACAAAATCTGCCGGTTGCCTATTGAATGTAGGACTGGAAGATAAAACGGAGATTGCCGGAGAACAAACAAGCAGCAACCTGCTATCAGGCAGCCGTGTACGCGTTATCGGGAAATCGGGTGAAGTTAACTCTTCCGAAAGTGCAGAAATGGCCTTCGATGACGATTTCCTTACTAAATGGTGCGACATCAGCAACAATCATCCGAAATACCTGGAAATCGACCTCGGAAAGGTTGAAACAGTCAAAGGATGGCGCATATTGAATGCAGGTATGGAATCGCTCGATTTCATTACAAAAGAATATAGCCTGCAAGTGAAAGAAAATGCGAACGACGATTGGAGAACCGTAGATCAGGTGATGGACAACACAGCCGACGAAACAGATCGCCTGTTATCATCTCCTACTAAAGCGAGATATGTCCGCCTATGGATTACAAAACCCGACCAAAGCGAGGGTTATGTATCCCGCATCTACGAATTCAATATATATTGATACATATACACCCTTCATAGTTAATTAGATTTAGAAAAGAGTATACGGAACTGTTTGCGATAAACGGTTCCGTATTTTTTTTTGCATTTTGTTGTTAAAATTCGAAATTAAGTCTATCAGTTCCCTTCCGGAAGAATGGTACACGAAGGGCAATCTGTCGGAGAGTTCAATATTGAGAATACAACCCTAAGAGGAGGCATCTATATTATCGAGAAAAAGGATAACCAAGGTAATGTAACCAAAACTAAAGTCAAGAAAAAATAATAGCCAATTTGAAAGAATTGCAAGCAAAAGAGGCTGTCAGTTAGACAGCCTCTTTCTATTATATATCGAGTGAATTTAGTCGATAAAATCAATCGTTTCCTCGCCCATCATCTGACGCAAGGTATTTTTCAGCTTCACATACTGGATAAACAAATCGTGTTCGGCAATATGCTCGGAATCGTGCATCGGGCTCTTGAAATAGAACGACAACCACGATTGTATGCCGCTCATTCCGGCACGTTGAGCTAAGTCGGTGAACAATACAAGGTCGAGGCACAAAGGCGCAGCCAAAATCGAATCGCGGCACAGAAAGTCCACTTTCAGCTGCATCGGATAGCCCAACCAACCGAACAGGTCAATGTTATCCCATCCTTCCTTGTTATCCTTGCGTGGCGGATAGTAATTGATACGCACTTTGTGATAGACATTGCCATATAATTCCGGATATAAATCCGGCTGGAGGATATTGTCGATAACTGAAAGCTTGGATTCTTCTTTTGTTTTGAACGAACCCGGATCATCCAAGACTTCCCCATCGCGATTGCCCAGAATATTGGTCGAAAACCAACCGCTAAGTCCCAACATACGCGTTTTGAGCATAGGCGAAAGAACTGTTTTCAACATGGTTTGCCCTGTTTTGAAATCTTTCCCGCAAATCGGCACTTGTTGCTTATCGGCAAATTCCCACATGGCAGGCATATCCACGGTAAGGTTCGGTGCACCATTGATATAAGGAACTCCTTCGGCAACAGATGCATAGGCATATATCATCGATGGGGCAATATCCGGATTATTTTCCTTCATTGCACTTTCAAGGGCTG
Organism: Dysgonomonas sp. 25; assembly: GCF_010501075.1. Lineage (GTDB taxonomy): Bacteria > Bacteroidota > Bacteroidia > Bacteroidales > Dysgonomonadaceae > Dysgonomonas. The sequence continues at coordinate 191,721 of NZ_QVMN01000006.1, read as the reverse complement.
CCTGTGTTTTATGTACTTTGCTCAATGGCGTAAAAACTTCGGTACTACCGCACCAAATCATCACTACACGATCGCAATTATTTTCTTTCTTGAATTGTTGTATGTCGTTGCGTACCTGCGCTACCAAATCCCATTTGGTAGGGGCTGATTTCACCCACGTTCCGTGGAGGCGTTTAACAAATTCCTGATCAAAGACCGCTTTCATCGGTTTAATCGCCGATAGTTCATCTTTTACCTTGTCTAAGTCTTCATTAGTCAAGACTTCGGCATGCTTGGCAGCCTGATAAACATCTTCTTCGAATAAATCCCAACCTCCGAATACGAGGTCGTTCATATCAGCCAAAGGCACTACATCTTTGATTTTCGGGAAGCGGTTCTCGTTTCTCTTTCCCAGACGGATAGTCGCTAATTGTGTTATGGAACCGACAGGAACGCCCATGCCTTTGCGAGCAATTAATGTTCCTGCAATAAAGGTAGAAGCTACTGCTCCTCCCACGCCAACAACCAAAACACCAAGTTTTCCGTTGGCTTCTTTCACTTCTTTTTTTGTCATTTTTGTTTCTTTTTAAATTACACCGCAACCCGCGGCTTACTTTAAACACTATATAATAAGACAAAACCAACCGAAAAACTCCTCCTGTTTTTTTCTCCCAACCCGGGCTTTTCCACCTCGCTCCGTTTGCAAGGCTTCCATTATCAGGAATCGCCGTCGATTACCTTTGTCGTATCAGCAAAATAGTTCCTTCAACTCCATGAAGTCTGTAATGACAATGTCTGCCGAAGCATCTTCACTGTCCTGCCCCCATCCCTGCCCTCGCAGCCAGATGGTTTGGCATCCTGCCTGCATAGCAGGTAGTATATCTTTATCGTAAGAGTCACCGATAACAACGACTTCCGATGGCAAAAAGCCCAATTCTTTTACACCCAATTCAAATATCTTCGGATCGGGTTTCCTTATGCCCACAACTGCCGATTCGACGATGGAATCGAAGCAATCGAGAATATCGAAATCTTTCAGCACGGCATGAATATTCCCATAGAAATTCGAAACCAACACCATCGGGTATTTCTTATGCAACCCGGCGAGTACAGGTATTTCCGCTGAAATCAACTCCCGGACAAAGGTATAACATCGCTGCGGAATAGCTGTTATATATTGTCCTTTATTTGTATCGGCTAAATATTCTTTTTCGATCAGGTGATCTATCTGAATAGCAACTTTCTTGGTCAATAAGACATGGAAATTATCTTCGGGCTGAATAACAGGATGAGTTGCCAGATAACGTTCGGCATAGACATAAGCCTCGCGAAACTGCTCTTTAGCGAGAGGTACTTTTTCCAGTTCATAAGCATCCCAAAGGACTTCCGACCAATGCTTACCATTGCTGTCAATCGTCCCTCCGTAGTCGAAGATAATGCCTTTAATTTGATCAACGTTGAGCATCCTCTATTTCAATTGCATTATAGGTAAAATACTTTCTTCCCGCGAAAACTCCTTATGTGGCATGCCCTTTATTGTTGTTGCATTTACATTTACATTTCTCGTATTCTGCAAATAGGTATGATCAGTTGGAGGATAATAAAATCCCTGCTTAGACAACTCTGTCCCACTATTCAAATCAACAATGCGATATATTTCAAGGACAGGATAGCGATAGCCTTTTACGTACCACTTATAGGTGGTATATTCTCTTATATAATCTACATAGCTAACTCCATTAAATATTTCCTCTTCTATTCTTTGCACATATTTTATTCGTAAAGCATTATTGTATGTCCCGGACGGTAAAACAATAGTACCATATCCATCTGCTTTCATTTCTTTATAGCCTTCTGTCTCTATCTTTTCAGTTCCTGAATAATAGCCATTTGTTTCATAGTCATATTTATATGTGTCATTATAATAGGTCGGATATTTATCTGAAATCATCCGAGGATTATATTGCAATTTTGTAACGGGATTTTCATGGCCAAGTGCATTTAACAAATTATTCTTAATTTGAAAATAATACATCGTATAGTATTCGGTACAAATAAACAAGCTGTTTGCTTCTGGCTCTGTTATATCGAATTTGTCATAACCCATTATATAAGTCGGAATGTAAGGATCATTATAATTTAATTGGGTCGGAGCCGCCGAATATTCTATTTTATAATCATTATTAGTTACCGTGAGGGAACTAAAATTCCATGTCACGTTTTCACCAGCATTTCCGGGATCAACATAATTCACTTGCTTCTTTCTCAATATATCACCAATTCTCGGAGCGTTATCCCGTTTATTTATCTGATATGGGTTTGTTTCGTCTACCTGAATAAGCCCTCCTTGTTTAACCAGAACTTTAAGAGACTTTGTTCCTGCCGATATAGTTATTTCTCCCGTACGATCAGCTGAAGTGGTATTTTCTCCGACATTCACTGCCAGTGTGCCATCCTCTATTCCATCTTCTCTATCCGGAATACACCATTCTGAATCAGAAGCTACAGTCCACTTCGTATTCGATTTGATAAGGACAGAAAGGTCTCCGGAATTTTCATAAAAATCAAAACGTTGCATTTTGTTCGAAGAAGTGTATTCAGGATATCCTGCCTCGCCGAAAGCCAATTGTATTTCTAACGCTTCTTGTGTTATTTTCAATTCTTCTGTCTTACTACCCGCTTTTACATAGATGACCGCTTCTCGCTCGGTATCGATATAGTTTTTCTCTACAATAACAGTTATTGTAGCATTTTCGTCTCCACTTTCTTCACTCAGCGTACACCAATCCGGAATATCCGTTATAATCCAAGATTCATTCGTTGCTATATCAAAAGTCAATCCTGCAGCTGTAGGCTCAGCAGCAAAAATAAGCTCTGCCTCCGAGAGAGATAGAGTAACATTTTTAGCGCTTTGCTTTATCAGGATTTCTTTATATTTATCCGTTGCGGTGATTTTTATCGTTGCCGAGCGCTCTTCTTCTTTTGGGTTGACTTCCGCAATCAAACGGATTCGCAAGTCTCCCTCTCCTTCTGTAACATCGATCTCTATCCATGCAGGAATCTGCGTAATAATCCATGAATCATTCGATGATATATCAAAAAAAGCGTTCCCTCCTCCGGAAGAAAAAAGCAATTCATTTTTGGAAACCTCCAACGTAATTTCTTTTGGTTTTGCATTATCATCAGAACAAGATGAGAAAAAAAGAAGCAGAACCGGAATCAAGGCTAATAGGTTTTTCATAATAGAGAAATGTTAATTAAGTCTGTTAAGATATAAAACTATATTTAATATTTTTATCAATACACTCGGCAATTTTGGGTGCTGCAGCGTCGCGACAAGGAGCGAAGCTCGGCCAATCGTTGAAGTCGATAATCTTAAAATTGCCCTTTTCATCCACGATGCAGTCGCCACCATATATTTTCACGTTGAGGATCTCCCCTGCCCTGTCGCAGGTCTTTTTCAATTCCTCAACCGAGAATTTAAATTCCTGTGCCGCTCCGTTTATTTCCTCCAAGCCGAATTTGCTATGGCTCAGGTCGAACGGGTAGAACCAATAGAAGAAATCGGTATCGGCTACTCCGTAAAATTTCACTAAATCGCCGATCAAATGCTCGTTTACAACAGCATTAGGGATGTCGCGCAAGGCAAATTCCCGCACTATATCTTTCACCTCTTCCATGTTGCGGGCATAGGTCACATCCTCGCGATGGATGGCATGTGAATCTCCCCGCTTCACCCAAAAGGCTTTGGCATGCATCTTCTGCAATTCTGCCGTAGGATCTTCCGTTGTATTTACAAAAATGCTATTAGGATGCGGGATATGGTTATCGAGCAGTAGATGCGTCATCTTCGTCCGGCTGCAGTTTTCGATGCCATAAGCCGAATTAACGACAATCGAGCCATTATCTTCCAATCGTTGTAAACGGCTTATCGACTGTTTATCGCGCACCATATTGAAGATATAACGCCCTTCGATATTGTCTTCCAAAAATTCATTTTCGGCATATTCTTCTACTTCATAACCCATTTTTCGCAGATTATCCGCTGTCAGGCTGAATATCAGCCCATCGTTACCAACATGGTTGGGGGAATATTTTGTCTGGCGTTTAATGCCGATTATTTTATCGATTGGTTTATTCATCTGTTTGTGTCATTTTAGGGTAGTATTCAAAAACTCCTCCGCTACAACAATATCCGCAGCATGGTCTACATCGATAATTTTCCCGAAAGGATAAGCTTTCAGCCTCAGCCCGTCGGCTATCAACTGCCGTTGGAAATTGCGCATCCGCGATTGTTCGCTATGGATACACGCTTCCAACGTATCGAGTGCCTTAGGCGTCAATCCGTAGATTCCGCCCGAGATGTAAGGACAATTATACGCCTTATCCAAAAATCCGGTGATGTTCATTTCACCATCTGTTTCGACATATAAGGGCTTTTCATCGTCGATATAGCTCGTTACAGCCATCAAACCATCTATTTGGTCGCTACCGGAAAAAGCATCGATATAGGCCTTGAAATCGGCTTCTTCGAAGATGGTATCGACTGTAGTCAGGCAAAACTTTCCCGCACGGAAGAAATCACGCAATTCGAAGAAGCTGTGCATCGAACTGGGAGTGGATTTTACAACAAGATTCAGCGGAACAGGCAGGCGGAGGGTTTTTACATACTCCTGCACCTGTTGCATTTCTTCGTTAACAATAATACTGATTGATTGTGCATCATTCACCAGGAAAATATCGATTAAGCGCCCGAGCATTTCTTTCCCATGGAGTTTAACCAATGGTTTGGGTAATGAAATACCCTCCTGCACGAGGCGCGAACCTTCTCCCGCTGCTATGATGCCATAATTCATGCTTCTTCGTCCTTAGTCAGGTCAAGCACTTCGTTGTCGCCTCCTCGTTCTACATAGAGTTTGCGCAACGGGTTGGCATGTGCTTTATCATATTCTGCGCGATTCTGAAAGGCGTCTATCGCCATATAAATGGCTTGCCGGAACGATTCTTCCGAGGCTTGATTCTTACCTGCAATGTCGTATGCCGTTCCGTGTGCCGGAGAGGTGCGGACAATCGGCAATCCTGCCGTAAAGTTTACCCCTTCTTCCATGGCTAACGTTTTGAATGGTGCCAAGCCTTGATCGTGGTACATGGCCAATACTCCGTCGAAATGTTTGAACTCGCCCGAACCGAAGAATCCATCGGCTGCATAAGGGCCGAAAGCCAGTATTTTGTACTCATCCTGCAATGCTTTTATAGCAGGGATGATAATATCTTTTTCTTCATTGCCCAAAAGACCGTTTTCGCCGGCATGCGGGTTCAATGATAAAATGGCAATGCGTGGGCGTCCTGTTTTGAAGTCGCGTTGCAAGCTATTAGAAAAACGCACCGCTGCATCTATTATCTTTTCTTTCGTCAGTGTCTTGGGAACGTCAGCTAATGCCACATGCCCTGTAACCAATGCTACGCGGATAACATCATTCGCCAGAATCATCAGGCTTTTATCTTTCCCCTCGCCGAAACGCTCTTCCAGATATTCGGTATGGCCGGGAAAGTGGAAATCGTCGCGCTGAATGGTATGTTTGTTGATAGGCGCTGTTACCAATACATCGATCAAACCAGCCTTCAGATCGGCCACGGCCATTTCGAGTGATTGGTAGGCAGCCTCGCCTGCAACGGGAGTAGCCTCGCCTATATCTACCTTCAATTCGTCCGAAGTAATATTGACAATATTGATTTTATTGGCAGCTGCATCTTTCGCATTTTGTATTTGATTAAAATTCACATGAGGCAAATCCAATACTTTGCGGTGATAGGCAGCCACTTTGGCCGAACCATAAATAACGGGTGTGCAAACTTCCACCATGCGTGTATCGCCAAACGTTTTCAGGATAACTTCGTACCCTATTCCGTTGATGTCTCCGTGTGTAATTCCTACTTTTATCATAATTTCTTATTTTTCTCAATTGATTCTTTTATTTTTTCATATCGGGAATCTTCCTTTGCATACTCAATTGATCCCATATCTTCTCTCTTTATTTTATTCCATCTCATTTCTTCACAATATATCCAAGCCTCATCATCAGAAATATAGGAAAAATGAGCTTTTTTGCGGTTCCCTTGTTTATCAATATAAATTGTCGCAGAATCAAATTGGATCTCTGTATCATTGGAAGGACAACTCGAACTCTTGCAATCGCTTTTTATCGTATCCCAGTCAATATCTTTATTTATCAAATAATGATAGTAATATGATAAAATACCTGCAGACATAGAATCCGGATGGCGAGCAAGTGACATCTCCCCTTCCCCATATTTTTCATCTATTCTCTTGTGGAAGTAGTTAGATAGCCTAGATCTTCTCCATAATCCCCAATTATTACGTATCCACATTCCTAATCCACGATGAGACAGTCCAAGAAAAGAAGACCTATTCATTTCCGCTATCTCAGTTTTTACACTATCAGACAGTATAATGTCTAATTGACGAACACAATCGTCTAAATCAACAGGAATATACACGCCATCTATAGAATCAAGTTTACTATAATCTATTTCTTCTTGAGCATAAGAAAAAATAAAACATCCAAATGATAGAATAAATAATAATAACCTTGTCATTTCTTACTCTTTTCTGTCGACAACATACCGCAAGCGGCGGCTATATCTTCGCCCCGTGACGACCGTATGGTACACAAGAAACCTTTTTTGTTCAGGTAATCCCTGAATGCTTCCATTTTCTCGCGTGTCGAAGTTTTCAAATCAACATTCGGGATAGCATGGAAACGTATCAGGTTTATACGGCAATCCATCCCGCGAAGCAGTTGGGCTAATTTGACCGAATACTCGCTGGAATCGTTGAAATTGTCGAACATAATATATTCGAATGACAAGCGGCGTTGTCCGCGCCAGTCATATTGTTTCAGCAAGTCAATCACTTCCTGCATCGGGTATTTTTTCTCTACAGGCATAATGGATTGGCGCTGTTCGGCAAACGGACTATGAAGACTAATCGCCAGATGCGCCGAAGTCTCGTCCAGAAAGCGTTTCAGGACAGGAGTAATACCCGTCGTAGACAGGGTTATCCGTTTGGGGCTCCACGCCAGACCGTAATCGGCTGTGAGAATATCAATCGTTTTTTTCACCTCATCGTAATTATCCAACGGTTCACCCATCCCCATAAAGACGATATTGGTCAGTTCTTCGGCTGCTTTGACCGAATAAATCTGGTTCAGGATTTCATTCGCCGTCAGGTTTCCACCGAAACCCTGTTTGCCGGTCATGCAAAACAAACAGTTGAATTTACAGCCGACCTGCGAAGAAACACACAATGTTTTGCGCTCCTCGTCGGGAATCATCACCGATTCTATCAGCTTGCCGTTGTGCACCTCGAACAGGTATTTGACCGTACCATCTTTCGATTGCTGAAACTCGGAAGGCTTAGTCCGCCCTACATCAAACTTTTCGGACAGAAGTTCTCGGTTAGCAACCGAAATATTGGTCATTTCATCGACGGAAGTTACCCGTTTCTTATAAATCCAGTCAGCTATCTGCTTGGCTGCAAATTTAGGTAAACGACACTCATCGGCAACAACCCGAAGTTCGTCCAATGTCATTCCCAATAAGTATCGTTTTTTTGTCATGTTTTAGCTATTAGCCGATAGCTATTAGCTATTAGCCTAACTAACGGCTATAAGCTAACAGCTAACAGCTTATTATTATATTCTTTTCTTAATTTCTTCTGTCTCTTTTTCGAAGCCCGGTTTACCAAGCAGTGCGAACATATTTTTCTTATATGCTTCTACTCCCGGCTGGTCGAACGGATTTACCCCGAGGATATAACCGCTGATACCACAAGCTTTTTCGAAGAAGTACAACAATTGACCGATATAGTAAGCATTCAACTCCGGCAACGAGATTTTGATATTCGGAACACCACCATCTACGTGAGCCAACTGCGTACCGAGTTCTGCCATTTTATTCACGAAGTCTACTTGCTTACCTGCTAAGAAGTTCAATCCGTCAAGATTTTCCCCATCCGTAGGAACTTGCAACGATTTGTTCGGCTTTTCGATAGATAATACCGTTTCGAAAATGGTACGTTCGCCTTCCTGAATCCATTGTCCCATCGAGTGCAAGTCTGCTGTAAAGTCAACTGAAGCATTGAAGATACCTTTATGCTCTTTTCCTTCACTTTCGCCATAAAGCTGTTTCCACCATTCGGCGATATAGTGCAATTTAGGATGGTAATTGGCAAGGATTTCGATTTTCTTGCCTTTCTTATACAGTTCGTTGCGGACAACGGCATATTGTTCAGCTAAGTTTTGCTCGAACGGAACTTCAGGAGTGGTATGTTTCTCCATATCAGCAGCTCCTGCAACTAATTGTTGAATATCGATGCCTGCAATAGCAATCGGCAGCAAACCTACCGGCGTAAGTACGGAAAAGCGTCCTCCTACATTGTCAGGAATAACGTATTTTTTATATCCTTCGTTTGTTGCCAAAGTGAACAAGGCTCCACGGGCCGCATCGGTAATAGCTACGATACGCGATTTCGCTTCTTCTTTTCCGACAGCTTTCTCCAAAGCACCTTTCAGGATACGGAACGAAAGAGCAGGCTCGGTAGTTGTTCCCGATTTAGATATATTGATGATTCCGAAAGATTTACCATTGAGGTATTCGAGCAATTCAACCAGATAGTCTTCGCCAATGTTATTTCCGGCATAAACGATTACCGGATTTTTGCGGTCTTTCTGCAACCAGTCGAAATAGTTAGATAATGAATCTATCACAGCCTTCGAACCAAGATAGCTACCTCCGATACCAACCAAAACAACCACTTCGCATTTAGCACGTAAAGTGTCGGCTGTCTGCTGAATGTCTTTCAACTGTTCTGCAGTGATAGAAGACGGAAGGTTCAACCATCCAAGGAAATCGTTTCCTTTTCCTGTCCCGTTGTGCAATGTTTCGTTACATTTCTTTGCCAATGCTGCCTGAGCATTGATGTCATTCTGACTGATAAAACCGAGTGTTTTACTTACATCCAATTTAATCGCTTTATTCATACCTAAGTTAATTTTTATATTTTTAGTTAATTATCTGTTTATTTTTTTATCACACTGAGAACCACAGAGAAGACACTGAGGTTCACTGAGTTTTACATTATATATTTCTTTAATCCATTTTTTAGCAACGTTACATTGAAATTTATTAGTAAACCAATTTCTTTTTCCGCGAATTTCATATACGTCAAAATCTGTGCTTCATGAACCGGATTCAATATTTCTACTGATTTTAATTCAATAACAATTTTATTTTCCACCAAAATATCTATTCGGTACCCACAGTCCAATTTTATATCTTTATACACAACTGGTGTCGCTTTTTGGCGCTCAATATTCAATCCTTCTTTTATCAGCTCAAATGACAAGCATTCTTCATAAGCAGATTCTAAAAGTCCCGGCCCTAATAAACGATGCACCTCAATGGCACACCCTATTATTTTACCTGTTAATTCCGAATATTTATAATTCTCGTTTATCATATTTTTTCTCAGTGACTCCTCAGTGTAACTCAGTGTAACCCTAACCCAATTTACCGGAGAACACGCTCTCTTAGCAATTTTATTTCCTGGCGGGCGGGTACTCCTTCGTAAAGGATATTGTAAACCGCATCGATGATAGGGATATAAACATTGTATTCTTCGTTCATCTCTACAATGCACTTCACACCGAAATATCCCTCAGCAATCATTTCCATTTCTATCTGAGCCGCTTTGACTGAATAACCACGTCCAATCATCGAACCGAACGTCCGGTTACGGCTGAAATTGGAATAAGCCGTTCCTAACAGGTCGCCCATATAAGCCGAAGCGGTGATACTCCGTTCCGTAGGCGAAACTTTGTCTACAAAGCGACGCATTTCGTCGAGCCCATTGGAAACCATAACCGCCAGAAAGTTATCGCCATACTTCAACCCGTGGCATATTCCCACGGCTATAGCATAGACGTTCTTCAATACGGCAGCCAGTTCGATGCCTACTACATCGGTCGACGTAGAAGCTTTGACAAAGCGATTGGTAAATACCTTCGCCAAGGTCGCAGCCTTTTCGGGATCGGTGCAGGCAATAGTGGGATAAGTCAACCGCGCCAGCGCAATTTCTTCGGCATGGCAAGGACCTCCGACCACAGCTACATTGTCCGGCGCAACACCATAGTGCTGGATGAGGTAATCTGTTACAATCAGATTCTCCGGAGGGATAATCCCTTTCACCGCAGAGATAATAAATTTATCATGCAGGCTTTCCGTCATCTTCTCCAGATGGCTTTTCAGAAAAGGCGAAGGAACTGCCAGCACAAGTGTGTCCGAGTTCCTTACCGCTTCGTTGATATCCGAATAGAATGTAATCCGGTCTGTATTAAATTCGATAGTCGAAAGGTAGGATGGGTTATACCCTGTCGCCCTGAATTCTTCAATCTGTTCAGGACGGCGCATATACCAATTAATATGCTTTTCGTGCGCCAACATGATTTTGGCTAAAGCGGTAGCCCACGTACCTCCTCCAAAAATCGCTATTCGTCCGGGAAAATCCATAGATTTACAATTAGTTTTTACTCTATTATAAACGGTTCCGCGCTTAATTTAGTTTAGTCAGCCATCCGGCGATATCATCGACAGAAGGTAGTGCTAAGTCTAACTTATATTTTTTATTCACTTCGCCGATATCCTGTCTGATTTTCTGCGCATTATTGGTTTCCTTCAAGTCTTCCACTGTCAGGTAGCCTGCTTTCTGTATCACAGGGACTAAATCTTCGGCTATACCCAGTTCGGTATATTTTGCTACGGCATCTTTCTTGGCAACTTTTTCAGGGCGCATCTGCGGGAAGAACATTACTTCCTGAATACTTTCCTGTCCTGTCATAAACATCACCAGACGATCCATACCGATGCCGATACCACTTGTAGGAGGCATACCGTATTCCAGCGCCCGGAGGAAATCCTGATCGATAAACATCGCCTCATCATCTCCTTTTTCGGATAATTTCAATTGCTCTTCGAAACGGTAACGCTGATCGAGAGGATCATTCAGCTCCGAATAAGCATTTGCCAGTTCTTTTCCGTTCACCATCAGCTCGAAACGTTCTGTCAGTTCAGGATTTGAACGGTGGCGTTTTGTCAATGGCGACATTTCGATTGGATAATCGATGATGAAAGTCGGCTGAATATAGTTGCCTTCGCATTTTTCGCCGAATATTTCGTCAATGAGCTTTCCTTTACCCATTGTTTCGTCCTGTTCTATACCAAGTTGTTTGCAGACATCGCGCAATTGAGCTTCGTCCATGCCGTCGATATCGAAACCTGTAAACTGTTTGATAGAATCAATCATCGTCACGCGCGGATAAGGTGCTTTATAGTCGATTTCTTTATCGCCCATCATTACTTTGGTTGTTCCGTGCACATCCATACAGATTTTCTCGAGCATGCGCTCTGTAAAGTCCATCATCCAGTTATAATCTTTATAAGCTGCATAGAACTCCATCACCGTGAATTCGGGGTTGTGCGTGCGATCCATTCCTTCGTTGCGGAAGTTACGCGAAAATTCATATACCCCATCGAATCCGCCGACAATAAGGCGTTTCAGGTAAAGTTCATTCGCAATACGCAGGTATAATGGGATATCGAGTGCATTGTGGTGCGTGATAAACGGACGGGCTGTCGCTCCTCCGGGGATGCTTTGCAAAACAGGCGTATCAACTTCGATATAGCCATAGCTATTCAGATATTCGCGCATGGAATTGAAGACTTTTGTCCGTTTCACGAAAGTATCTTTTACATTTTCGTTCACAACTAAGTCGACATAGCGCTGGCGATAGCGTTGCTCAGGGTCGGTGAAGCCGTCATATGTTACGCCGTCTTTTACTTTTACCACAGGAAGCGGACGAAGCGACTTGGACAACACGGTGAGCGATTCGGCATGTACCGAGATTTCGCCCATCTGTGTGCGGAATACATATCCTTTGATGCCGACAAAATCTCCTATATCGAGTAACTTCTTGAATACGGTGTTGTAAAGTTCCTTATCTTCTCCCGGAGAAAGATCGTCGCGCGAGATATAGACCTGAACACGCCCTTCGGCATCCTGCAATTCCATAAACGAGGCCTTACCCATAATGCGGCGGCTCATGATACGTCCGGCAATAGATACTTCGCGGCGCGGCGCATCGTCTTGGAATGACGACTTTATTTCTTCGGAATAAGCATTGACTTCGTACTCGGCAGCAGGATATGGCTCGATACCCATTGCCCTCATTTCATCGAGACTTTTGCGGCGAACTATTTCCTGTTCGCTTAGTTCCAGTATATTCATATTTCAAATTATTATTTCCTCAGTATTTAAGTAACCTGCAAATTTAAGAAATATAATTGTAAATAGGGCTTTTACCCAGGAGAAATGCAGTTTACGGGAAATCAGGCTTAATTGTTACTCCTGCCCGAGAGAATCTTTAAGCACTAACAGACTTTCGTTTCCCATATTGAAAAGCAGGTCGATAATGCTCATGTTAGGGATAAAGCCAAATCGTTGTGCAAATACCTGATAATATTTTCGTGGAGAGAAAAGGGAATCCGATTGTGCCCAGTCTTTTTTGGGATGGATGGAATTGCGCAAGTCCAACTCATTCACAACAAAATCGGTTTTATAGTCACCGGTGTAGCGAATCATGGCGTCGTCCAATCCTGCCAGCCGGCAGATAAGTTGTCGCAATTCTTCGTTGAAATCGAACAGAAACGAATATTTCTGGTGATAGAAAGGGGCAAAATCGTCCTGATAGTATTCGAAGAAAGGAGTGGAATTATAAGCCGAAACGATGGCATTCCAGTGCATGTGCTGCCAGTTGCCATGACTGGCAATGCGAATATCTCTTATCGGAATTTTTGCTCCCGAAGCATGTTCCACGGGTATGGACAAGGGAATTACACCGTTCGCCGAAACAATGTTACAGCGGTTGCGGTAGCTTTGCTTTACATAATTCTCCTTTGCCTCGATATAAATCGATGCATCGTCTTCTACGAACTTGGTATAATATTGTACAGGAGCGAGATAAGCCGTAGATAAGTAAATGTCCATTACTTATTCTTGTTGCCTTTCGTAAATATACGATTCCAACGTATCTTGCTCAAACCGCTCTTGTCACTGTCGAGCGACAGCCAGATAAACATCGGCGAACCGACGATATGGTCTTCGGGAACAAATCCCCACAGACGCGAATCGGCCGACCTGTCGCGATTGTCACCCATCATAAAGTAGTAATCGTATTTGAATGTATACGAATCGGCTTGCTGGCCGTTGATATATACTTTTCCGTCTTTATATTCGAAATCGTTGTGTTCGTAATTCTTGATACAGCGTTCGTAAACGGCTACTTTGTAAGCTATGTTCTCGTCAAATACGAGCGTTTCTCCCTTTTTGGGTATCCATGTAGCAGGGAAATCACCCATAGAAACAGATTTATAATATGTTACAGGATAAACCGTTTGAGTAAATTCGACATAAGAAATAGGATCTTTCTCACGCAACACATTGATGTATTTGTTCCATGGTGTCACACTCAACACAAATGGTTTTTGCAGCATTTTGTCAACCATTTCTTTGGTCATATTAACACGCTGATAGAGAAGAGTTTCTTTGTCAGATGATTTCAATCCCAACTCTTTCAGGAACATGCTGTCGCTGTTGGCTTGTAAAAGCTGAGGAGGATAGATAACATTCTGGTCTTCCATACTCATACCCAAATCCTCAAAAACTTTCGTCGAAATCTGCGTTCCATCCGTCTGAATAACATAAAACAGTTGCATCATTTCGGGATTTTCGAGCTTCGCGCCATTGATGAAAGTAGTGTCTTCGCGGATTTCGATAATATCGCCCGGAAGCCCTACACAACGTTTCACATAATTCTCGCGACGGTCTACCGGACGGTAGATAATGTCGCCATATTCTGCTTTATTGGTATTCACGGCGTGCCAGCCATCTTGTGCACACAAGCGGTAATAGTCGTCCGATTGGTGTTTGGTGGCTACCGTATCGCCCGACGGATAGTTGAATACAACAATATCGTAGCGTTCGATGGAACGGAATCCGGCAAAGCGTTTATATTCTAATTGTGGTTTCTCTAAATACGATTTAGTCCCGATTATAGGGGCTGTATGCTGCATCAGCGGGAAAGACAACGGCGTCATCGGCGCACGCGCACCGTAAACCATTTTATTCACGCACAGAAAATCGCCGACAAGCAATGATTTCTCGAGTGAAGATGACGGAATCTGATAATTCTGGAAAAAGAAAGTAGTGATAAAGTAAACGCCTATCAAAGCAAATACGATGGCATCTACCCAATCGAGTATTTTGCGGGTAGTAGGATTCTTCGATTCCTTCCAAGCCCCCCAAGGTATAAACTTGGTAATATAAATATCTATAAAAACCGGCAACAGAATCAGCACAGCCCAGTAGCCTGTCCAGATGACAAAAGCAATAGTAGCCACACAAGCCACAATACACCAAATCCACTGACGGATACCCGGCTTCGGACGTTCTGCCCGACTCTTATTTTGTTTATCGCGAATTTCTTTTCCCATTATCTATCGATTAAAAATTGAGCATATCGTTCATTCCTAAAAAGCCTTTTCTACCCTTCGTAAACTCGGCTGCTAATACAGCACCCAAAGCAAACCCTTTGCGATTTTTCGCATCGTGCTTGATACTGATAATATCTGCTTCGGACTCATAAGTCACTTCATGTATTCCGGGAACTTCGCCTTCGCGAACGGCATGAATAGCTATATCGGCCGGTTTCATTTCCGTTTCGAGGTGCCAGTCGGTTTTGCGATCGAGATTTTCGATAATCCCTTCGGCCAGCGTAATCGCTGTCCCGCTCGGCGCATCCAGCTTGTGGATGTGGTGAACCTCCTCCATACGCACGTTATATCCGTCGAAGTTATTCATCAATTTCGCCAGATACTTATTCACCGCAAAAAAGATATTCACCCCGATACTATAATTTGATGCATAAAAGAAGGTCTTACCACCTTCGGCGCAGGCTTTTTTCACTTCGGGTAGATGTTCGAGCCAGCCAGTAGTACCAGCCACCACAGGAACATTGGCCGCGAAACATTTGCGGTAGTTATCGATGGCCGTATCGGGTGTAGAAAATTCGATGGCGACATCGGCACTTCTGAATTCGGGAGAATCGAACGCCGTAGCAGCATTATCTATATCAACTATCGAAACGATTTCGTGTCCTCTCTCAAGGGCGATGCGTTCAATCTCGTGCCCCATTCTTCCGTAACCAATCAGTGCTATTTTCATTTTTCTATGCTATATTATTATGCAAATCGTAAAAACATTTTTTGCAAAGTGTACAAATATACATAAAATCCTATTATAGACAGGTATTTTAGCATTAAGTATATAAAAAACCTCTGCCCACTATTATTTTTGAGGCAGAGGTTATATCCTTATCTATTCGATTGATTAATTATCCTTTACACAACGGACAAAATACCCTTCGCTTCGATATTCGCTCTTGTCCGTAATCGGCGCATCAGATATAAAAAAAGAATATGCCGAGTTACCCGAAGGACTACCAGACCACACATGCCCGTTACTTCCCACCACATGGATATACTTATCATTCCGATATCCTCCGGCTGCATAATAACCTGCACCTTGATTTGTAAAATTAAAGCCCTGATTCGCTGTCCAAGTACCGGTAGTTCCCAGAACCGACCAAGGAGATCTGCCACCCTTCCACGAAGGAACCCGCCATCCTTGCGGACAAGGATCGAACGGTGATTTTCTAGTTGCATTTCCCCATCGATTATCCCATTTACTATTATCACCCGAATACCAATCATGCGATGCTATACTGACATGCGATATCCAACTATTCGTCTGGATAGCAGATGTCAGGCTCGATTGTTCCGTCATACCGATAGAAGTTGTCGTAATAGCCGTCCATCTGCGCAAAGGGACCGAGCGGCCCCATTGATAATATGTACCATGTGCGTTACGAGTCACTCCTCCCTTAGAGCCGCCGCCCGGAGAGGATCCGGCAGTCAAACTTCCCGTGTATGTTACAGGGATATTATCAATAGCCCCCAAATAACGATCCATAAAAGTCCAGTTACTTGTACCATCATTCAATGTAACGGCAGGTGTTTCCGCCGGATTCCCGTCAGGAATCCAGATATGCCATTGCCAAAGAACAGGATCGGAGCTATTCCCATTATTGCCAATATGAACGCGTACTACTGCATTACCAAGCTTGGCCAAAGTCTGGACAACTAAAAATGCCTGACTACCGTCCCCTTCTATAGCAACACTTTTAAGAAGGCACGTCGATGTCTCGTCCAATGCTTCTTGCCATGCAATAGAAGCAGACAAAGTTCCTGTCGCCCCATTTATGCTCGATTTATTCAGAACTTTGCCATTAATTATTTCGATTGTCGTGGGGGTAGCGCCAGTACTGGAATAGGCATTCCAGATATCGAAAGCCCGTTTTATCGGAATTTTTATCCGGCTGTACGGAGTCATTATATACGAATTAGCACCGGAATATATATCTGTAGAGACATTAGAAGGTTGTGGCAAATCAACAGCTCTTCCGCCTAATTTTTGCCATTTTTCTCCTTCCCAGATATAAAGGCCTACTCCTTCCGAAAAGCAAGCATTGTTGTTATAGACCGTCAAACCAACATGATCCGCTTTATAACTCCCCTGCCTATCCGAAGCATTAGGTAATACGTTGTTCAAATCGCGTTCTACAGTAAGCTTCAACCGGGGCATGGCAATTCCACGGGTAGAGGTCCCATCCGGTTGTTCTTTTAAGTCAAGAAGCGTCCCTTCATTAGGACGTTCATCCGATCCGATTGTTACTTGTGCATGAGCACGACAAGGTAGGATACAAAGAATAGCACAACAGACAAATATCTGTATCAGTTTTTGCTTTTTCATATGTTAATGATTGTTATAGTTACCACCCTCTTCAAAGTATGTAAAGTTTCTTAAAAAAATTTGCTCCTGTTATTTTTATGCTACAAAGATAGAATATTCTTAAAAAGAATCAACTTTATCGGTATAAAAAGACCATTTTTGAGAAAAGTTTTAGTTTCTCGGAAGATTTTATTATGTCTAACCGCTTCAATTTCATTATCTTTGCATCCCTAAAAAGATAGTAATGATACAGTTAGAAGTATGTGCCAATTCCATTCAATCAGCCATCGAGGCTCAAAAAGGAGGTGCTTTGCGGGTGGAACTCTGTGATAATCTGGCAGATGGAGGAACCACACCTTCGCTGGCACAGATAGAAACAACCAGAAAAAGCATTGATATACAGCTATATACAATTATCCGCCCACGAGGAGGAGACTTTTTCTATTCTGCTATCGAGTTCGAAATAATGAAGCGGGATGCTCATCTTTGCGGACAAGCCGGTTGCGACGGAATCGTTATCGGCATACTCAATCCGGATGGCACAATAGATAAGAAAAGGAATAAAGAACTGATAGATATCGCCCGCCAATATAATATGGGCGTGACCTTTCACCGAGCATTCGACAGAACTGCCGATTTATCCGGTGCAATGGAGGATATCATAGCATTGGGATGTGAGCGGATTCTTACTTCGGGAGGGAAGAAAACAGCCTTGGAAGGGAAAGAAGTAATCAAGCAACTTATCGAAAAAGCGGCCGGACGGATTAGCATCATGCCGGGAGGAGGAATTACAGAAAATAACATTCAGGAGCTGGTTGAATATACAGGCCTGAAAGAATTTCACGGCTCATTTCAATCCCAATTCATCGGGAAAATGGAATACAAAACAACTCTCATCGGTAGCGAAAAAGAGGAATACAGCTACCTCCAGACAGACAGCAATCGTGTGAAACTGGCTCTACAGCGTGCTAACAATGCAAAATAATATGTATCTTTAGCTTCCGAATCAGAAAAATTAAGCTTTACTTTTTTTATCAATATATGAATTTTAATTACGACATCATTGTTATCGGAGCAGGACATGCTGGTTGCGAAGCCGCAGCAGCGGCCGCCAATATGGGTTCTAAAACCCTGTTGATAACAATGGACATGAACAAAATTGCCCAGATGAGTTGCAACCCCGCCGTCGGTGGAATTGCCAAAGGGCAGATTGTGCGCGAAATAGATGCATTAGGCGGACAGATGGGAATCGTGACCGACACAACAGCTATACAGTTCCGCATGCTCAACCGCTCGAAAGGTCCTGCCATGTGGAGCCCGAGAGCGCAGAGCGACCGTGCGCAATTTATTCTGAAATGGAGAGAAATTTTAGAAAATACGGATAATCTCAATATCTGGCAAGACTCGGTATCTTCCCTTGTCATCGAAAAAAATACGGTTTGCGGAGTCAACACCAATTTAGGCGTTACCTTCCGGGCAAAGGCGGTTATCCTCACTTCGGGAACATTTATGAACGGACTGATGCACATCGGCCGCGTTCAACTGGAAGGTGGGCGAATTGCTGAACCGGCCTCTACCGGAATAACCGAACAGCTTCGCGAATACGGATTTGTAACCGACCGCATGAAAACGGGAACGCCCGTGCGAATCGATGGAAGAAGTGTCGACTTCAGTTTGATGGACGAACAAAAAGGTGAAGATGATTTTCACAAGTTCTCTTATCTCGACTTCAAGCCCCGCACGCTGAAACAACTGAGTTGCTGGATAACCTATACGAACGAAGATGTACATAAAACGCTTCGTGACGATTTGGATGAATCGCCGCTATACAACGGACAGATTCAAAGTATCGGCCCTCGTTACTGCCCGAGTATCGAAACCAAAATT
This sequence comes from Dysgonomonas sp. 25, assembly GCF_010501075.1. Classification (GTDB taxonomy): domain Bacteria; phylum Bacteroidota; class Bacteroidia; order Bacteroidales; family Dysgonomonadaceae; genus Dysgonomonas. The sequence continues at coordinate 172,871 of NZ_QVMN01000006.1, read as the reverse complement.
GTAACATTCGAAGATAAAACATCGCACCAATTATTTTTGGAGCCGGAAGGTGAAAATACACAGGAATATTACCTGAACGGATTTTCATCCTCTCTCCCACTCCACACACAAATCGAGGCATTGCAAAAAATTCCGGCATTCCGCAACCTGCACATTTACCGTCCGGGATATGCTATCGAATACGATTTCTTCGACCCCACACAATTAAAACATACGTTGGAAACGAAGCTAATCAAAAACCTGTTCTTTGCCGGACAAGTAAACGGCACTACCGGATACGAAGAGGCAGGCGGACAAGGATTGATGGCCGGCATTAACGCGCACATCAATGTGCATGGAGGAAACGAATTTGTCCTCAACCGCGACGAAGCATACATCGGTGTCCTTATAGACGACCTTGTCACTAAAGGTGTGGACGAACCATACCGTATGTTTACGTCCCGTGCGGAATATAGAATCCTGTTGCGTCAGGATGATGCCGATATGCGATTGACCGAGAAAGGGCATGATATAGGATTAGCGAAGAAAGAACGGTTCGACCTTTTGCAGGAGAAGAAAAAAGAAATCGAACGCATCATTGATTTCACCGCTAACTATTCCCTCAAACCAGAATATATAAATGACGGATTAAGCGAATTGGGAACAGCCCCACTCAAACAGGGACTCAAACTGAAAGACGTTATTACCCGTCCGCAAGTCACCATCAACAATATTGCCCCATATATCTCGGCGCTTCAATCGGAATTAGAAAAAATAACGAACCGAAAAGAGGAAATAATAGAAGCGGCTGAAATCCTGATTAAGTATGACGGCTACATAAAACGCGAAAAAACAATCGCCGATAAAATCAGCCGATTGGAAAATATCCGAATAAAAGGCAAATTCGATTACAACACCATTTCGGCACTCTCGACAGAGGCGAGACAGAAATTATCAAAAATCGATCCCGAAACAATTGCTCAGGCAAGCCGAATACCCGGAGTTTCGCCGAACGATATATCTATATTATTAGTGCTTTTAGGTAGGTGAAAACCTTTTGTTCCACGTGGAACAAAAGGTGAAATTCGATGAAAAGGTAAAATGTTCCACGTGGAACAAAGAACAAAATACGATAATGGAAAATAAAACAACAGAAGAAAAGATTTTAGAATTAAAGGATATAGTGCGCAATATCCCCGACTTCCCCATCCCGGGAATCCAATTCAAAGATGTAACACCTCTATTCAAAACGAAAGAATCTCTCAAAACTTTAACTGAAGTTTTAGTAGAGAAATATAAGAAGGAAGGTATTACCAAAGTCGTGGGAATAGAATCGCGCGGTTTTATCATGGGACCTATTATGGCATTGAAATTAGATGCCGGATTTATTCCTATCCGCAAACCCGGAAAACTTCCCGCCGAAACCATGGAGGAAGAATACGAAAAAGAATACGGAATAGATAAAATACAAATCCACAAGGATGCCTTATCCGAAAACGATGTCGTCCTGTTGCATGACGACTTGCTCGCTACAGGTGGTACAATGAGAGCGGCATATAATCTGGTCAAGAAAATGGGTGTCAAAAAAATATATATTAATTTTATAATCGAATTGGAAGCGTTGAAAGGACGGGAATTATTTCCCGAAGATGTAGACATAGAATCATTAATTAGATATCAGATTTAAAAAAAAGCGAAAGACAAGATGGCAAAAAAAGTATCTGCCTACTTAGATAATATTCTGAAAAATATTCCTGAACGTCCCGGGTGCTATCAATATTACGACGAAAACGGAACCATTATTTATGTAGGGAAAGCCAAAAATCTAAAGAAACGGGTGTTGAGTTATTTCTCTCTCAGACATGATAACAATCCCAAAACCCGAATCCTTGTCAGTAAGATAAGGGATATAAAATATATAATTGTCGAAACAGAAGCAGATACACTTCTACTCGAAAATAATCTTATTAAAGAATTTCAGCCGAGATATAATATCCTGCTGAAAGACGATAAAACATATCCTTCGATAGTCGTCCGCAACGAAGCATATCCCCGCGTAGAACAAACGAGAGAAATCGTCAAAGACGGCTCTTTCTATTTCGGTCCTTACACAAGTGTAAACGGAGTGAAAGCTATGCTCGAAATGTTGCATCGCCTCTACCCTATCCGCACATGCAAACTAAACCTGACACAAGAAAATATCCAATCGGGGAAATATAAAGTTTGTCTCGAATACCATATCAAACGATGCATAGGTCCTTGCATTGGATTACAGGACGAAGAAAGCTACCTGCAAAATATAGAAGAAGTAAAAGAAATCCTCAACGGAAACATCGGAGTAGTCAGCAAACTGGCATACAAGAGGATGATGGAATGCGCCGAGAAACAAGAATTTGAGAAGGCAAACGAACTCAAGACAAAATACGAGCTTATCGAGAATTTCAAAAAGAAATCGACCATCGTCAGCAATCTCAACTATAACATCGATGTGTATAGCTATGACGAGGATCACAACTCGGCATATATAAACTACTTGCATGTGCACAATGGCGCTATTATCCAGGCATATACGTTCGAATACCGGAAACGTTTGGAAGAGCCGAAAGAGGAACTGCTCGCCCTCGGTATTATAGAAATGCGGGAACGCTACGGTTCGAAAGCTAAAGAAATTGTGGTGCCATTTGTTCCTGACCTACCGATGGAACATATACAATTCACCATTCCTCAGCGAGGCGATAAATTGAAACTGCTGAATCTCTCGCAACAGAATGTGAAGCAATATAAGGTAGATAAGCTCAAAAAAGCCGAAAGCCTTGATCCCGAGAAAAAAACCGAACGCATATTGCACGAAATGAAAGATGCCCTCCATCTGAAGGAGTTGCCTGTACATATCGAGTGCTTCGATAACTCTAACATACAGGGTACCAATCCAGTATCGGCATGTGTGGTATTTAAAAACGCCAAACCATCGAAAAGTAACTACCGTGTATTCAATGTGCTAACCGTTGACGGGCCGGATGATTTCGCCACCATGCGCGAAGTGGTATATCGCCGCTATCGTCGCCTGCTCAACGAGGAAGAGCCCCTACCCCAACTGATCGTCATCGACGGAGGAAAAGGACAATTGGGTGCAGCCTGCGATTCCCTCAAAGAGTTAGGGATATACGGGCAAGTGGCAATTGTAGGCATTGCCAAACGCCTCGAAGAGATCTATTACCCTGAAGATCCTGTACCGATGTATTTAGATAAAAACTCTGATACACTGAAAGTTATACAGCATTTGCGAGACGAAGCTCACCGGTTTGGCATCAGTTTCCACCGGGATAAGAGAAGTAAAAGCCAGATAGAATCCGAATTGGACAAGATAAGGGGGATAGGTCCTAAGATTAAAGAGTTGCTACTCAGCCGTTTTAAGAGTATCAAACGCATAAAAGAAGCCGATCTGGCAACCATCGAAGTGCTGATAGGTAAATCCAAAGCCAAAATCCTACAAGACTACTTCAATAGTAAAGAAGGAAAAGAAGATTGACTTTTCGCAACCATTAAATTAACTTAACTACTCCTAAATAATAAACAGGCTTACAAACATCTCTTCGCAAGAGTTGTTATAATCTAAGTAAGTAACACTTAATATCTTAGGAGCCCATGAAAAACAATCTATTCACTTCAGTAAGGCAATCCATGAAATATTGGTGGTTGTCGCTATGCATCGGAATATTAGCTATATCCCTCGGAATCCTCTTTATCGCAGCAGCAGAAAGCGCTTTGCTGACATTGTCAATCCTGTTCGTAATCGGCTTTATAGCCTCGGGGCTATTCGAGATTATCTTTGCCATTGCTAACCGGAACACACCCAACTATAGCTGGGGATGGGCATTGGCAAGTGGTATTGTAGACCTCTTACTGGGTATTATACTGGCCGCAAGCGGGCCGGTACTGACCATTGCCGTGATGATATTCTTTGTCGGATTCTATATCATGTTCCGCTCGATATGGGGCATCGGAAGCGCCATTGAGCTGCAAAAAGCAGGCGTCGGCGGATGGGGATGGCTATTGGCATTAGCCATAATAGGAGCACTATTCTCTATCCTGCTTATCATCAATCCGATAATCGGAAGTAGCTTCATTGTAGCATTTGCAGCTATCGCGTTCATCACCTACGGTATATTCCGTATCTATTATGCCTTCAAAATCAAGTCGATAAAAGATAAACTCGAAAAATTAGAAGACAGATAAGGAGATTTATCAAATTATAGCTACTTTTAGGGTCGCATCTCGCTTCCGGGATGTGACTTTAATTATTTATGTAGTAATGAGAGTATTAATCCAACGGGTAGCCCATGCTTCCGTCACTATCGACAATGAACTCAAATCCCGGATAGGAAAAGGGCTTCTAATCCTTCTGGGGATTGAAGAGGCTGATAGCAAAGAAGATATCGAATGGCTCACAACCAAAATCATCCATTTGCGCATCTTCGATGATGAGCAGGGAGTGATGAATATCTCCGCCCTCGACAGCCATACCGAGATACTCGTTGTGTCGCAGTTTACGCTCCATGCCTCCACCAAGAAAGGGAACCGGCCTTCCTACATCAAGGCGGCAAAGCCCGATATAGCTATTCCCCTGTATGAACAGTTTTGCCAAACCCTGAGCGAAAAGGCAGGTAAACAGGTAGCAACAGGCGAATTCGGGGCAGACATGCAAGTAGCCTTGGTAAACGACGGGCCTGTAACCATCTGGATTGACTCCAAAAACCGCGAATGATATGACAATAAAAGAAGCTCAAAAACAGGTAGATACATGGATAAAAACCTACGGTGTACGCTACTTCAACGAACTGACCAATATGGCCATTCTGACCGAAGAGGTAGGCGAGCTGGCACGTATCATGGCGCGTACCTATGGCGACCAGTCATTCAAAAAGTCGGATCTGGATAAGAACCTTGCCGACGAGATGGCCGATGTGCTCTGGGTATTGCTATGCCTTGCCAATCAGACAGGTGTAGACCTGACAGAAGCCTTCGAAAAGAACATCCGTAAGAAGACCGAAAGAGACGAAACAAGACATATAAACAATCAAAAACTGAAATAACCATGAGCGAACTTAGTAAATACGAACAAGTATTGAACGAGTACCAAACAAACCTGAACGACAGCGACATAGCGGCCAAGGTCAAGAAGATTATCGACCAGCAATTCGCCGGAAACAATACCAAGGAGGTCTACAAGAAGCTATATTCCTGCATCGACTACACCTCCCTCAACAGCACCGATACGCATGAGAGCATCTGGCAAATGACCGAGAAGATAAACAGCTTCGACGGGACAACCGATGTCAGCAATGTGGCTGCTATCTGCGTCTATCCCAATCTGGTACGCACAGTGAAAGAGGCACTTACATCCGATGTGCGCATTGCCTGCGTTGCCGGAGGATTTCCTTCGTCGCAGACCTTTACCGAAGTGAAGGTGGCCGAAGCAGCCCTTGCCATAGCCGAAGGGGCAGACGAAATAGATATCGTACTCAGCCTCAACTATTTCTTCGACGAGAACTATGAAGAGCTTTGCGAGGAGATAATGGAAATCAAACACACTTGCCGCGATGCCCGTCTGAAAGTCATTCTGGAAACAGGTGCATTGAAAACAGCCGATAACATCCGTAAAGCCACCTTGTTAGCCCTTTATTCGGGAGCGGATTTCGTCAAAACGTCTACCGGAAAGGGATATGAGGGTGCAACGTTAGAAGCCGCGTATGTTATCTGTTCCACTATCAAGGAATACACCGAACGGACAGGCAACAAAGCCGGATTTAAAGCCTCAGGAGGCATCCGCACGACCAAAGATGCAGTAGAATACTATACGCTTGTTAAGGAGCTTATGGGCGAAGAATATATGACGCCTGAATACTTCCGTATCGGGGCAAGCAGCTTAGCCGAAAACTTGTTGGCGGAAATAGAGTAAACTGCTCTAAATCAAATTCTTATATAAAAGTCTCTGATGCTGTCAGGGACTTTTGCTATTCAGAACCAGTAAATTGGTTATCTTTTCCCCAAAAAAGCCTCTGCGTATGTTACCTTGCTGTCACCTTTGTATACTTCGAATTAATCTCATTATAAGTAGATTAGATTAAAATGTATACAAAAAGTATACTTCTTTTGGCCAGTTTTTTACCAAGTTACTTTTTTTATTACTTAACCACAGAGGACACGAAGGTTCTACACTAAGAACACTAAGTTTTTTACTCCCATAAAGTAACAGACCTCTACTTATTTCTAACGTTTTTTCATTGAGTTACCTTTTTCTTCCTCACACTATCGGAAAGAGATGCCTCCTATATAGATAAAGTTATTCTACTGCGTCCAATTCCTCAAGGCCTTTATCTTTTCGCTCCCGCTCCTTTGCGCGCCGGCTTTCTTCCATAATCACCTGGTAGTTGTTGACAATAGCACCCACCACAAGATTGAGCAACAGGAAGGCGGCCAATACGAACCAGACAACATGGAAACTGGTGATGGCAATAGGCGATGTATGTATCAATCCGTATTCGTTTGCTTTGATAAGGTTGTAGCGCAAGTCTGTCCAGTCTTCGCCCGTCAATGCGCGGAAGAGTGTAAACATCGACTCGGACAGTGTTCCGTAAGGATCGGGCGAACATTCGGGGGCATGCGGCGCCACCTGCATCAGTTCGGTATATTTGGCTTTTCCTTCAGCATCGAGGCTTTCGTAATCGGGTAGTTTAAAGAGCGATACGCCAATGATGGAAAACAAATAGATGAAAATAAAGAAGAACACGCCGTTGTAGAATAGGGCGCTGAATGACTTGGAAAGTACAGCGATAATAAGCTTTATCTCTTCCGACGTCCTCAACAAACGGAGTACCCTGAATACACGCAGGATACGCACTGCCATAATCATCGTACTTCCTTCGAAAAGGCTTTCGGGAACGTAGCTGACAAGCACCAGCGTCAAATCGAACAAGTTCCAGCCCGATCGGAAAAAAGATTTGGTACTGTCGCGGGCTATAAACCGGACAACAATTTCGAAGGTGAATATGCCCAGTATGATATGCTGAACGAGCAGAATACCCTTGGTAACAAAGTAAGTTTCTACCCCAATCAGGGCCGAATTGACAAGGATTACAGAAATAATGAGGAGCTCGAACCAACGCTGTTCGATAAGGCTACGGCAAAGTTGCTTTATTTTCGACATAATTGTATGAGTATGTATAATATTAGTTTTGTGTGAGGGGCAAAGTAAAGAAAAAATACGGACAATATCAACCCGCCACGTTCACTTTAACACCCAAGGCCTCTACCCTGCCGGCTACTTTCCGCAAATCTTCCACAGGAACTTTTTCGAGTTGTTTTGAGGGCGTTTCGCGGTCGATGGTGTAAATCATCACTTCGCGCGGATTTGTCGCTCTAATCGCCTCTAACCAGCCCGAAATTTCATCTTCCGTTGTGTTGTCTACTACCCTACCCTCGTGTGTGCCCCGGAGGAACATTGTCTGCATAATAAAATTGCCATCGAAACGCTTGAACTGCTCGATTTGCTTCTCTACGCTATACGACGGGCTATTGGGCTGATCCAACAAGCAGACAGTATCTATATTGACCGAATCGAGCTTCAGGATAGGATTATCCACTTTTCTCAATGCTTCGAAAACATGCTGCTTATCCAGATGCATCGCATTTGTTAAGACACTTATTTTAGCCTGCGGATAGTATTTATCCCGCAACAGGATGGTATCGTCTATGATTCCTGCAAATTGCGGATGAAGTGTGGGTTCGCCGTTTCCGGCAAAGGTTATCACATCTATGTGTGTATTGTCCTGTTGCAGCCGGATTAGCTTATCTTCCAGTGCTGCCCTTACATTTTCTCGGTCAGGTAGTTTGGTCTTTGTGCGGAAGTCTTTGTTGAAACCGCATTCGCAATAAATGCAATCGAACGAACAAAGTTTGCCGTCGTAAGGCAAAAGATTCATTCCCAAGGATGAGCCCAACCTCCGGCTATGAATAGGACCAAAAACAATTTCGTGAAACAATATTGTTGCCATAGAATGTGTATGTATAAAATTCTTTTATTTTACTCTGCTGCGTCTCTTGCAGAGGCTCGAGAAAACGTAATGCGACGAAAAAAAATCTCGTAACTTGTAACTGCCCGAAGGGCGAAGTAACTTGTAACTATTACAAAGATACGGATATTCTTTTAGCCTTGATATGTTCTAATATCTTATCGCGGAATAGTTGTTCATTTTCGACAAAAGATACTTCTATCGGCAGGTAATACAGGGATTTTTTCAGTTCCTTATCCATCTCATCGAACAAGACCAGACGGGTAGCATCTTTTTCGGTGGTGATAATGATTTTATTATCGGACTGTATAGCATCGAAACGCTCTTTTATCTTCTTTATATCCTTGTTTTTGAATACATAATGGTCGGGATAGGTCATTTCATGTATCTTGGATGTATAATGCTGCAACTCCTTTATCATCGTAGCAGGCGAAGCAATACCCGTCACCAGCAGCACATCCATCCCTTTGAGGGAAGGCAGCGGCAGTGTATCCTTCTTTTTAACAAATACGGGAACAAGCTGTTTATACGCAAACCGCGTAAAGAATACTGACTGGAAAGGATAGGGATTAATCTCGTGCATCATCAGGCGGTAATCGATAGGTTTCAAATCGTCGGGACACTTGGTCACAACAATCATATTAGCCTTATAAATATGTCCGAATGATTCGCGCAGACGCCCTGCAGGTAGTAGTTTGTCGAGATAGGCCGGCCGGTTGTAATTGGTTAAAATAATAGTATAAGATGGTTTTACGTACCGGTGTTGAAAAGCATCATCCAGCAGAATAACTTCAGGAGGCTTCTCCAGTGCCAGCAGGTTCTTTATTCCGCGCGTGCGTTTGGCATCCACTGCCACCATTATATCCGGGAATTTCTGCTTGATTTGTAACGGCTCGTCCCCTATCTGCCGGCTGGTCGATTTATCATCGGCCAGAATAAAGCCTTTCGTTTTGCGCCCATAACCCCGGCTGAGTACTGCAATACGGTATTTATCCCTGAGGATGCGTACAAGATATTCGGTGTGAGGAGTTTTACCTGTCCCTCCTACTGTGATGTTGCCAATACAAATAACGGGGACATCGAACGTCTCGCGTTTCAATATTCCCCATTTAAAAAACTTGTTGCGTATACACACAACCAATCCGTACAACCAAGATATGGGTAGTAACCACCAATTGATATGTACGGATTGTTTATTCATCTATTACTATTATTAGATTGTTCTATAAACACCCCGAAGATGTGCCAAGAACAAGCATTAATCTATCTTTACACCATAAGGTATGCGTGCCTGCATATAATCCTGCTGCTTAAAGTTACGAATAGTTTCGAATAATTTGTAATCTTCGCCCAAATATTCTTTCATCATGCGCACCGAAACGTCCTCTTTCTGGCTGTTCAAGAAGGCTTCGAAGAAATCGACCTTACGCGGAAAATCTTTTACCGAATATTCTTCGAGTTCGGCCAGTTTCGCTGCTTCTTCGATAGCTGTTCCGATGCCGCCGATACCGTCTACCAAGCCTAATTCGAGTGCCTGGTTACCTGTCCACACACGGCCTTCGGCAATCTGCGCCAACGAATCTTTTGCTATTCCGCGACCTTCGGAACAACGGGTAAGGAACAAATCGTATCCGTTGTTGATATAAGCCTGCATCAACACTTTTTCGTCGTAGCGCATAGGGCGTGTGATGTCGCCGAAATCGGCAAATTCATTTGTTTTCACTACATCGTATGTCAAGCCTACTTTGTCGGACAAGGCTTTCATGTTCGGGAACATACCGAAGATACCTATTGAACCTGTAAGGGTATTCGGTTCGGCAATGATTTTGGAAGCGTTGGCCGAGATATAATAACCTCCCGATGCGGCATAGTCGCCCATAGAGATAACTACCGGTTTTTTCTCTTTCAATTCGCTCACAGCTCTCCATATCTGTTCGGATGCACTGGCGCTACCACCACCCGAATTCACACGGAATACAACGGCTTTTACATCATCGTTGTCTTTCAATTTATTAAGTTCCTTAACAAAATGACCGTCTGTGATACCTTCGCGACCTGAACCATTCGTGATATTTCCCTGTGCATAGAGAACAGCTACAGTGCCTTTTCCTCCTTTTTTCTTCTGGAAAGCAATTGTTGTCATATCACTGATAGATGCCTGGTGTACATCTTCTTCTTCATCTACGCTCATAAGGTTTTTCAGGTAATTTTTTACCTCGCTCTCATACATCAGTGTATCTACCATATTATTGGCCAGATAATAATCCTGTTGCTTGAGCAACGGCATTTCGTCGGCAATAGCATTCAGTTTTTCGACAGATATTCCACGCGATGCGGATATATCGGTCAATATAACCGACCAGATATCGTTCAGGTAAGATTCTACCTGCTGACGGTTGGCATCGCTCATCTTATCGAGCATAAACGGTTCTACGGCCGATTTGAATGTACCTACCTTGAAGATTTGTACTTCTATACCCAGTTTGTCGAGCAATCCTTTGTAGAAAGTAGGTTCGGCAGCCAATCCGTGCAAATCCACCATTCCTTTGGTATTCAGAATCATTTTGTCCGAAACGGTAGACAGGTAATACAAACCTTGTGTATATACTTCGCCGTAAGAAATAATGAATTTACCGCTTTCCTTGAAAGCTTGTAATTCGTCACGTATCTCTTTCAATGAAGCAGGTGCCGCCGAAAACGAACTTGCGTGGATATAGATACCCTTGATTTTATCATTTTCCTTTGCTTTCTGTATAGACGAAAGAATATCATCCAATCCTATTTCGGAAGTACTTTTTCCGAATACCAAGTCATTGAAAGGATTTCCTTCCTCTACCCTATCCTTCAATACACCATTCAGTTTGAGTGTGAGTACAGTGTTATCCTTCAACGAATACGTTTTCTCTGAACTGAGCGACATACTTGCCAATATACCAAGCGACATCACGAACAACAGTCCCAAAACAATAAAGCATCCTATCATCGATGCTATCAGCGTCTTTAAAAAATCTTTCATTTTTCTGCGATTATAAATATATCTAACAAAATTAATAATTTTTCTCTACAAAGTCCTTTAAATAAAAAGGAAGAAAGCCAATTGAATGCTTTTAAATAACTATCTTTCGTTGCGGATAGTCCTTTATTTAACATCCTGCTGTTAAGAAACTGTTGAAAACTGTTGATAAAAATCCGGATAAAAAATGCTTGACTTTCCAATAATCCGGTTATACGAAAACCCGATTGGAATATGAAGCATTCGTATATGCCTTTTTATTCTTTATTTTTTATCTGCTTTTTCACAACTTGCAAGTTTCCGAATAAAAAATACTTTTCAACAGAGCCAGTTATTAACACGCTTTTAATAACGTTTGGAAAGAGCTTTGCCTTAACATCTTATTAGTCGCACCGATGTTGATAAAATCACAAACGGGTATGAATATTTTTTTAATTACCGAAAATCCAAACATTCTCGTAAAAAGAAATGAACAGAGTTAACAGGATATAAATATCATTATGAATTTTTTTTTAAAGAATTAAATAAATAAAATATAATATATATGTTGATGAAAAAACGTGTGGATAAGTTTATTTCCTCCGAAGGATATTTTGTTATACCTTGCAGTCTGTAAAACCAATTAATTAACCGTCTGGCAAATCAAACTAAAGTTAAAACCTAATGTATTAATTACTATGAAATTAACGCTTAAATATGTTGTTTTGTTTCTGTTGGTTATCACTGTAAACATGGGTATTTCAGCTCAAGAAAAAATATTGAAAATAACGAAACAATATCTGAACATCCCGGTATCGCACAAAGAAGAAAGAGCTAAAATGTATTTCGAAATAGATGGCCGTACACAAACACCTGTTGTGGTAAGATTGGCCGATGGCGAACCCGATTACTGGATATTTCGTGATGTGTCGTCGATAAAAGGAAGAACAATAAAAATCCGTTACGAAGGTAATCCTGCGGGATTGGACAAGATATATCAGGATGATAAGATAACCGAAGCGGACAGGATATATAAAGAAAAGAACCGTCCGCAATTCCATTTCACCACGATGAGGGGATGGATAAACGACCCAAACGGATTGATTTATTACGATGGCGAATATCATCTTTTCTATCAGCATAATCCTTACGAAAAGGAGTGGGAAAATATGCATTGGGGGCATGCTGTAAGCGCCGATCTGGTACATTGGAAAGAATTGCCCGATGCTTTATATCCTGACCATATAGGGACGATGTATTCCGGTTCTACTGTCATCGATTACGATAATACAGCGGGATATAATAAAAAGAACAATCCGGCCATGATAGCCTTTTATACAGCGGCCAGCCCCGAAAAACAGGTACAATGCATGGCTTACAGCCTCGACAAAGGACGTACTTTTATCAAGTATGACAAAAATCCATTGATAGATTCCAAGGCTAAATGGAATAGTGTAGACACACGCGACCCCAAAGTGTTTTGGTATGCTCCTGCAAAACACTGGGTGATGGTACTGAACGAGCGCGACGGGCATTCTATTTATACTTCCGGCGATTTGAAAGACTGGAAATATGAAAGCCATGTAACCGGATTCTGGGAGTGTCCCGAATTATTCGAATTAGCGATAGACGGTGATAAAAGCAATACCAAATGGGTGATGTATGGTGCTTCGGGAACATATATGTTGGGGGATTTCGACGGTAAAGTATTTACACCTACGCATGGAAAATATTATTTCACTACAGGGACGATATATGCCGCGCAGACATTCAATAATATTCCTGCCAAAGACGGACGCCGCATCCAGATAGGGTGGTGCAGGCTCTCGCATCCCGGCATGCCTTTCAATGGTATGATGTCTTTGCCTACCGAATTAACACTTCGCACGACTAAAGACGGTGTGAGATTATTCAGTAAACCTGTAGAAGAAGTGGAGCAGCTGTTCACCTTGCAGGACGAATGGACTTCCTTGTCTTCGGATGAAGCTAATAATCGGATGAAGAAGTATTATGATGGCGATATGTTACGCATCGAAACGACTATAAAACTCTCGCATGCTACCAATGCAGGCTTTAATCTTTTCGGACAACGGATAATCGATTACGATTTGAATCCGAATATGCTGAACGGTATGTTTTATTCGCCCGAAGATATGACAAGTATGGAACTGACTGCGGATATTTATATTGACAAAACTTCGATTGAAGTATTTATCGATGGCGGAAAATATTCCTATTCGATGGAACGCAGGCCACATGCCGGTAATAAGGAAGGTTTCCACTTCTGGGGAAACAATATAGAAGTAAAGGATTTGAAAGTATATGATGTGAAGTCTATCTGGTAGACTTTGTATTAAGCTTATAAATAAAAAGACTCAGGGAAAATTACTTACCTGAGTCTTTTGTTTATGTTGAAAATTTATTTTGTTTTACTAAATAATCGTGTCAATTTGTATGACATAAAAGATAGGCTTATAGAAACAATAGCCATGATTACTGTGAACAGAGTAAATTTTAAAATGCCATGCTCGCCCGATTGGATTAAATCTATATTTTTAGCAATAGCCATGATAAAAATAAATAATCCAATAAATATGCCAAGCCAAAGATTACCTTCTTTCTTTTGTTTCATTTTTTGTCTTTAATAAGTATACAAATATATGAAATAAATTTAATTGTCAAAATAATTGTATTTTTTTACACAAAAAAAAAATCCCTCAAATGAATTACTCATCTGAGGGATTTGTTATTTAGGAAACAACGTTTTTAACGCTTATTTTTTCTTCACTGCAGTAAAGATTACAACACGGTTCCAAGCATCGTTTTGGAATGGTTGATCTTTGTCTCCACTTGCTTGAGTAGTGATGCGGCTACGACTGATACCGAATTTTTGTACCATGATGTTAGCAACAGTTTCGGCACGTTTTTCCGATATCTTTTGGTTGATAGTCGGGTTACCGGTAGCTTTGTCAGCATAACCTGTGATAACGCAGTGCATATCAGGATTTTCCTGGAAGTAACGTGCAGCATTGTAGATATTGATTTCCTGGTTGTCTTGCAAATCTGCTTTACCAAGTTTAAATACTACCACAGCATTCATTACGATATCTTCTTCTATTTCTTTAGCTACCACTTCTTCAACGATAACTTTTGGTTTTTCGGCCAATTGTCTTTCGAGGTCAGAGATTTTACCGTCTTTAGCATTCATCAAAGCACGTTGCTCATTGATTCTGTTATTGAGAGCATCCAATTCGGCCGGATCGATGTAGTCGATTACTTCAAATCCTTTGTTGATATGGTAAGTAATACCAGCCAATGCTGTAACCATACCATCGTAAGCTTTAGCTCTTTCTACACCGTTGAAACGGTCTTCGAGTAAGTTACCTGTAACCTCGAGGTTGATGCTCAAAGCGTCAGTCAAAGCCATATCGGCATGGAAACCTACACGTGGAACGATCATATTCGATTTAAGAATACCAACACTCGGATTAGTCGAACCTACGTTCAGATTCACGTTATCTTTGCTTGATCCGTGTACATAAGCAAGTCCTACCATTCCGTAAAGATTGAAGAAACGGTCTTTGTCGTACTCTCCGAATACGTTAGTCAGGTTGAACATACCGTCCAAACCGGCTTGGAAATACTTATGTCTGTATGTATCGTCGATATAAGTATATTGGCTTTTCGATTCCCATCCGCTTGCCTGTGCACGTAATCCGAATATAGGAGTGAAGTGTTTACCGAATGATACTGCCACAGTCGGAGTAATAAGATCACCTACCGAAGCATCTTTGAAGTTTTCGCTAATAGTGTATGAAGCACCACCTTGCGCCTGGATAAACCAGTTGTCGCTGAATTTAGTCTTTTTGATAACCTTTTCTTGTGCCAACGCAGGCATGGCTATAAAAGCGATAGCTGCGATTGAAAATAATACTTTTTTCATTTCAAATAATTTAAGTTTGTTTACTAATACCTTTTTTTACTCTTTATAAATAACCGTTCAGGTCGCAAAAGTAATTATACTTATTAATTTATACTCATTAATTTCGTTATTTTTTTAGAAAATAAATTCTATTGTTACGAATACAAATACTTTAACAAATAAATATCTTGAAGGTTCATAAATGGAGATATAATATTTCTTTACTTTTCTCTTATTCTTTTAAAATTAAGCTTTATTAATAATCATTTATCTTACAAAAAACCTTGTTTGGTCGACAGATTGAGTGGGTTTGTCTCATTTTTTGAATTATAGGTTGATTAAGAAGTAATTTTGAATGGCTAAATATTATTTGAATGGATCAAAAAGGATATAATGCCAATTGGCGTTGTGTGAAACCAAAATAGATACAACTACTATATTATACTATTTGCTTGTGTTAAAGTGAAGGGGTATTCCGGGCTGTGACAGCCGTCGAATCCCCTATTTTTTTCTTTAAATTTGAATATTTAAGAGATAAATCATAAAAAATGTATATATTTGCAAAAGTATAACATAAATTACGTGAAAATAACAAGCATCTATTACTAACTTATACAGATATCCGAATAATAACTATGTAAAATATTATATACGTACATACGCACATACATTAACAATTTTTTTAGACATTCAACATAAGCAATAATTCCGAGCCTTTTTCGGGTTGTTATTTCCAAAAAAACTGTTTATTTATTCTTCACTTCTACTCAAAAAGAAGTAAGGATATATGTGTCCTTGATACAATTGTTTCGACATTATCACACTATCAAATTAAATACTGTAATTATGAAATTAACATTATCACGAGTTATCTTGACATTGCTGTTTATTTATTCTACAACAACCATTGCACAAGTAACCATAGGATCTGATAACAAACCGAATCCGGGGGCTTTACTTGACTTAAAACAAAAGCAGGACGGAACTTCCGACAAAGGGATGTCCTTACCGAGAGTTTCGTTGACTGATGCCAACAATTTGTTTCCCATGTTCGAAACTTCTCCCGGGAGCGGAATAGCCAATTCCAGTTACACAGGGACGTTGAAAGATACCGAAGACGAAAATCACACAGGCCTCATAGTGTACAATACGAACGAGGCCGTAGTAGATTTTTGTAAAGGACTTTATCTGTGGACGGGAACAGAATGGGTGCGTATCCCAAGTCCTTGTGCCAAAGCACGTTTCACCCCCGAAAACCTGCTCTTTTACAAAAGCGCTTTAGCCGCTAAGAATATAACGTTAGAGATGAACTATGACGGAGCAACTGTACAATGGGCAAACGATGGGGTTATCCCGTTGGCTGACTGGCAACAATACCCGTCGAATCTGACGCGGGATATTTCCAAAATATTTACTTTCCAGCCGGATGTGAATAATACCGGTGGAGACCGTACAGCAGTGGTAACGGCAACAGTAAAAATCCGCGACAGAACATTTGTATATCCTATCACCATAACGCAACTCGATAGGGAAATGACCTACTCGCTCAATAAGACTTCCTTTTCTCCATACGCCGCTACCCATAGTGTGATAGCTACGACCGAAGCCTCCGACTGGAGTGCTGCTATTTCTTCCACCAATCCGGGGACGATGATAACAGCTTTGGCAAATAATACAAATCGCACCAGTGGAAAAACTATGAGCATAACCCTTGATAATAATAATACTTGGGCCGAGCGTATTGCCAAATTAGATATTACTTCAACAGACCCTCATTTTAAAAATAGGGATATTGAAGTAAAACAACTTGCAGCAGCACCTTCCTTGATAAGAGTAGGCTCTGGAGCAATAAACCTTACATCGGCACAAAATGTAACTCTCAATACCAATGCCCAATGGAAGTATGAAGTGCAATCGGGCAATTACAATGATGTTGTTGGTAGCGCTTCGCTGAATGGAACAACCATTATGCCCGGAACGACACAAGGTACTTCTACGCCTGTAATCACCAACGGGGTGGCCTTGACATTGAATCCGGCTACAACTGAACCCGTTCCGGGAACCTATACGACAACTTTGCGTTTTTCGGCGCTCAATACAAGTCCACAGGCAGCTCCTGCGCCTTTGGATGTAACGGTGAACAGGACAGTAGCTGCGCGTTTTGCATTTAATTCATTGAGTGCTACAAGTGTAGCGCGAACAGGAGGAAATGTCACCGTGAATGTGAGTACCAATGCTGCTTGGAAAGCGACTCCTTCCATCGGTACGGCTTCCGCTAATCAAAATCCTTCCTATTTTGGGAATAAGAGTACCACGATCAATATTCCGGCTAATACCGACTGGTCTTTATCAACAACGCCTGTAAAGAGGACCATAACCGTATCGGCCGTTTATGGAAATAATACTTCTTCTATGTCTACTTCGGGAGGAAGTAAAAAGATCACCCAACCCGGGTACTATATATCGGGGAAATCTACTGATTTGAATAGCTTGCCAGCTAATACTTCTACTAATGTAAGCGTATCTCTTACAGGTGCGTATCCAACGATGAACATCAGAGCCTATCAGATAGTAGGAAGAACAGCTCTGGCGACAGGAACAATTGCAGGAGGAGAATCCGGAACCAGATCAGTTACTTTATCTGTGCCGGCTAATGCAACATGGAATTCGCGAAGTATACGGATGGAATATTATCATCCGGGAGTAAGTAACGGATCAGGAGGATTTGGGGCATGGAAAACTGTCGGCTCGGCAGTCAATCAAGCCGGATATACTCTGACAGGGTCTAATAATTATATCCCTGTTACTATTCCAAGTACCGGAGGTAATTATAAAATTAATACATCGACAACAACATGGACGCCCAATTTCAGGGTAAAAACAACGGCAGATGGCGTTGGCGATTTGTGGATTTCAGCAGCTGGCGGAGTTGGGCAAAGAACAGTCACTATTCCGGGAGCAGGTGATACAGATCGCACTATAAAGGTTTATATTGCCAAAGAGCACAAAAATGGAACAAATAATCCCGAATGGGTTCAAGTATATACAGGGACACAAGAAGGGTTAATGGTGAGAGCCGGAAATATATATATCGACAGAAATACTTATGGTCCGGCTAAACGAAATGAGGCTAAGGCTGCATGCGAGAGTAGAGGTGCTCGCTTGCCGTATAGATCAGATATCAGTAACATTACCAATCGTACAGCTTTACAGGCATTGGGAGAAAGCTTTTTTGGAAGTTTCTTTCAACCTTTTTTAACTATAGAGCTTGATATTAGAAATGATACTTTTTACTATTGTTGGTCTACTATAGTGTACGGCGGTTTTAGTTCAGAATGGGATCTCTCAGCAACTTATAAGTGCGTGAAAGATGCACCTTAAAGTTCGATGATTTAAGAACAACTATACTATTTACTTGTATTTAATGCGAAAGGGGTACTTTGGGCAGTGATTGCCAGGAGTACCCTTTGTTTTTTGTCTTCGATTTGGCAATAAGAATTAAAAAATGAATAGCCGGCAAAAAACGTTTTGTCAGTAGAAATACCCCGTTTCGTCGCAAAAATACCCCGTTTCGTCTAAAAAATCCAAAGTCAGCCTGATAAAGAAATACCTTCGTCAAATCATAATATTAATGAAGCAATGAACTATACAAACAATCCTAAATATAAACAATTTGTACTATGAGGTCGTCATCACAGGCTATTCTATTGATAGTTATCTTTTTCACAGCAATCAATTCCTTTGCACAAGTAACAATCGGTTCGGGTAATGCACCCAATGCAGGAGCTTTGCTGGATTTGAAACAACACCCGGATGGAAGTTCAAATAAAGGGATGGTGCTCCCGAAGGTTTCATTGACTGATACGGATAATCTTTTCCCCATGTTCGAAACTTCTCCCGGAAGCGGATTGGCTAATGCCAACTACACAGGAACATTGAAAGATGCCGAAGATGCCCGCCATGCCGGGCTTATGGTATACAATATCAACGATACCGGCGTCGATTTCTGCAAAGGTATCTACCTGTGGAGCGGAACCGAATGGGCACGCATCCCCACACCTTGTGCCAAAGCATTTTTCAGTACAAGCAGTATGTTGTTTTATAAAAGCGCTTTAGCCGCCCGAAACGTAACATTGGATTTGAGCCACAACAATGCGTCGGTCTTATGGACCAACGATGGCATTATCCCATCGGCTGACTGGCAACAATACCCGTCGGATATTACGCGGGGAGTTTCCAAAATATTTACTTTTCAACCGAAAGTAAATACGACCGGCGGAGATCGTACAACGATTGTTACG
Organism: Dysgonomonas sp. 25; assembly: GCF_010501075.1. GTDB lineage: Bacteria > Bacteroidota > Bacteroidia > Bacteroidales > Dysgonomonadaceae > Dysgonomonas. The sequence goes on along the minus strand of NZ_QVMN01000006.1, from coordinate 153,605 downwards.
GCAACCGTAAAAATAGACAACAAAACGTATGTGCACCCTATCACCATAACGCAGCTCGACAGGGAAATGCTCTATTCGCTCAATACAACTACCTTTGCTCCGCAAGGTACTACTCATAGCGTTGTTGCCACTACCGAGGCTTCGGATTGGAGTGCAGCCCTCACTTCCACCAATCCGGGAACAATGTTGTCAGGCTTGGCCGATAATACCAATCGCCCTAATAGTGGTACAATGAGGATAACCCTTGCCGATAACCCGACTTGGGCAGAACGTATCGCCAAACTCAATATTACTTCCACCGATCCCCATTTCAAAAGCAGGGAAATAGATGTAAAACAAACGGCTGCTGCCCCCGTGCTGACAAGAACCAGCGCCGGAACAATAAGTCTTGCATCCGCTCAGAATGTGACTTTCAACACCAATGCACAATGGCAGTTTGCAGTGCAGTCCGGCAATTATGCTGCCGTCGTTGGTAGCGCTTCGTTGAGTGGAACAGCCATTACAGCCGGAACAACGCAAGGCACTACTACCCCTGTAACCACAAGAGCGACAAGCGTCACATTCAACCCGAGCACCAGCGAACCCGCTCCGGGCAACTACACCACGACTGTTCGCTTTTCGGCGCTCAATACAAGTCCGCAGGCAGCTCCTGCGCCTTTCGATGTGGTTATGAACAGGACAGTAGGTGCCCGCTTTACATTCAATTCATTGAGTGCTACAAGCATAGCCCGGGCAGGCGGAAATATCACCGTGAATGTGAGTACCAATGCTGCCTGGAAAGCGACTCCTTCCATCGGTACGGCTTCTGCCAATCAAAACCCTTCCAATTTTGGGAATAAGAGCACTACGGTCAACATTTCTCCCAATACCACCTGGTCTATAACAACATCACCAGTGAACAGGACTATAACCGTATCGGCGGTTTATGGGAATAATACATCTTCCATGCTCACTTCGGGAGGAAGTAAAACACTTACCCAGCCCGGATATTATATTTCGTCAGCGTCGACTAATTTGTCTGCTTTGTCAGCCAGTGCCGCCACCAATGTAAACGTATCGCTGGCGGGTGCCTATCCGAATATGACAAACTATATCAGGGCCTATAATGTGACGGGAAGTGCAGCGCTGAAGACGGGAACGATTGCAGCAGGAGAATACGGAACGCGATCGGTAACTTTGTCGGTACCGGCAAATGCTACATGGAATTCGAGAAGTGTAAGAATGGAATATTATCATCCGGGAAGTGCTTCATGGAAGACTGTCGGTTCGGCAGTCACCCAAGCGGGATATAATATCTCGGGGATTAGTAGAACTATTCCTACGCTTGCTGCCAATGCCGCTAATAATACCAGTGTCACCGCTACCGGATATTTTCCCCAGCTAAATGTCCGTTCGGGTTATTATACCACAAGCGCTTCCAGTGTCACCGCCTTAACAACGGGTACGATTGCCGCAACTACTTCGGGCTCGAAAACTTCGGGCAACCTGAGTGTGCCGAAAAATGCTTCCTGGACAACCCGGAATGTAGTATGTCAATATCAGAACCCGAAAAATGGCAATGCCTGGACAACCATAGGCGCAGCCGTCAGCCAGGCCGGATATAAGGTAACGGCAGCGTCGGCCACTGCTGTGACATCTGCAGCAGGAGGTAATTGCATAGTTACACTGACAGGCTTCCGGCCGAATATAAGCGTGAGAGCATTAAATACTCAAAGTGGAACAATCAGCGGAACAGTAAATGGCGCCAACAGCGGCAACAGTTCAACTACTCTGGCTATACCGCTCAACCAATCAACAACCTCCACCAGAACAATTACTATTCAATATAATAATAACGGTACATGGACGAATATTACCAGCTTTACGCAAGACGTAGGAAACTTTAAACTATCCACCGGACGAATTGTAGCTAAAGTAGATATTCGCACCGCCGGGCAAAGTATATGGAACTACGCTATGGGTATTCCGGCAAGTTACAATACTGCGACTTATCCACATCAGAACTGGTTGAATTATACACAGGATTATAATACAACACAAAAAACGGGTTGTGCTGCTTATTCCGAGCCGGGCTATCCGGCAGGTGCATGGCGTGTACCTACAGAAGCTGAAGCGATTGAAATGATTAATAACAGAGGAAGTATTCCTGCTTTCGATGCAACAAGTCCGCACTGGACTTCGACGGAAAAAAATTATCAATCGATTTCGATACCTCTTTTAAATCCTAATAATGCTGCTACTAATCCTACCATTGTATATTATGACGAATTTTATGGTAATGCAGCAAGGAAAAAATATCTTACACTTGCAACACGTTGCGTTCGCTACCCTTGATACCTCAATATATAAAATGTGCAAAGCTTCCGGCTATTTCAGGGAGCTTTTGCTTTTTTTGACCAATCGTTTCTTTCCTGCGTGATTGCCATTCCCCGATAAAGTGTTATCTTTGTAATGAATGTATAGAAGAAAGGAGTTTACGATGACAACTTTTGAATTGGAAATAAAAGAATTTATTAAAGATATTGATAGCGAGGAAACACTAAATAAACTCAAGCAATATCTTAAGAAACTTAAAAAAAGGTCTTTACCCTGTCAATATACGGAGGAAGAATTAAAACTTCGTATCAATCAAGGGATTGAAGATGCAAAAAACGGATTGGGCTGTACACAAGAAGATATGCGTAAAAAATACAGTTCTGTATGAGGATAATCTGGTTACCTCTTGCCCAGGAAGATTTAAGTAAAATATATAATTTTATAGCTGATAAAAGTGAAATATCAGCTATAAATGTTTCTAATGATATTCTGGAGGCTGTAGAATTGCTAAAAAAGTTTCCTCAAATAGCACCAATAGAACCTATCCTTTCAGATTATCCCGAAACTTTTCGATCATTAATTGTTAGAACTTACAAAGTTATTTATTTCGCACACGAGAAGACTGTTTTTATCACCTCTATATGGGATTGCCGGCAAGACCCTGAAAAGCTTAAAAATACCATCGGAAAGAAATAAAAACCCGTTTCTTTCCTGCGTGATTGCCATTCCCCGATAAAGTGCTATCTTTGTAGCATTAAAACCTAAAAACTCAGAAAATAAATGGCATTACAATGTGGCATCGTAGGTTTGCCGAATGTAGGTAAATCGACTCTCTTCAACTGTCTGTCCAATGCGAAAGCGCAATCGGCCAACTTCCCGTTTTGTACGATAGAACCCAATGTAGGAGTAATAACCGTTCCGGATGAACGATTGAACAAACTGTCAGCAATAGTCAATCCGCAGCGGATAGTACCTACCACTGTCGAAATTGTCGACATTGCCGGCCTCGTGAAAGGTGCAAGCAAAGGGGAGGGATTAGGAAATAAATTCCTTGCCAATATCCGCGAAACAGATGCTATCATCCATGTACTTCGCTGTTTCGACGATGACAATATCACCCACGTCGACGGAAGTGTTAATCCTGTCCGCGATAAAGAAATCATCGATACCGAATTGCAGTTGAAAGACCTCGAAACCGTCCTTGCCCGCATCCAGAAAGTGGAAAAACAGGCAAAAACAGGCGGCGACAAAGATGCCAAGCGGATGTATGATATCCTTCTCCAGTTCAAAGAAGTATTGGAGCAGGGAAAATCTGCCCGCGTAGTGACTTTCGATAGTAAAGAAGACCAAAAATCGGCCAACGAACTTTACCTGTTAACATATAAGCCTATCCTGTATGTTTGCAACGTAGACGAAGCCAGTGCATCGTCGGGCAACCAATATGTAGAGCAGGTGCGCGAAGCCGTGAAAGATGAGGATGCCGAAATATTGGTAGTTGCTGCCAAAATAGAATCGGAAATAGCCGAATTTGAGACATACGAGGAACGCGAAATGTTCCTTTCGGAAATAGGATTGCAGGAATCCGGCGTTGCCCGTTTGATAAAAACTGCCTATAAATTATTAAATTTGGAGACTTATTTCACCTGTGGCGTGCAGGAAGTGCGCGCATGGACTTATACCAAAGGCTGGAAAGCCCCTCAGTGTGCAGGTGTGATACATACCGATTTCGAAAAAGGATTTATCCGCGCCGAAGTGATTAAATACGAAGACTTTGTCACCCTCGGTTCGGAAGCTGCCGTAAAAGAAGCCGGAAAGATGAATGTTGAAGGAAAAGACTATGTCGTTCAGGACGGCGATATTATGCATTTCAGGTTTAACGTTTAAAAAAAAATAGCCGATTATGATTTGCTCAGTACATAAAGACGAATACAACAAGTTGTTGGATGTATGGGTAAGCGCCGTGCAGGCGACGCATCATTTCTTGTCTAACAAGGATTATGAATTTTACAGGGAACATATCCCGGTCTATTTCAACCATGTGGACTTGTATGCCTACAAAGATGATCATGGAGTGATAAAGGCTTTTCTGGGTATCTCCGAAGAGAATAAAATAGAAATGCTTTTCGTCCATAATTCGGTCCGTGGCAAAGGAATCGGAAAGAAATTGATGGAATATGCCATCGAAAAATTAGATGCCCGTCAGGTGGACGTAAACGAGCAAAATAAGCAGGCGCTCGATTTCTACTATCACCTCGGATTCGAAGAAGTAGGGCGCGACGAGTACGACGGCGAGGGATTGAACTATCCTATTCTTCGTCTCGAACTGAAAAAAGGTAAAAAAAAGTAGATATTTTCCCGGAATAGAGAAAATTCTTGTTACTTTGCGTGTCAATCAACGGATAATTTAATCTAATAATATAATATCATGGCGAAAGAAACAAAGATTACGACAGTGCTGTTCGGCTTGGACGGTGTGATAGTCGATACAGAATGTTACTACGACAATTTCTGGAATACAGTAGCCGAAAAAGCAGGTTTGAAGATAGAAAACTTTGCCGCTACCATCAAAGGGATGACAATCAGCTCTATCATCGAATTGTATTTCACTATATCCCCACTCGAAGAGAAACAGGCTATCCGCAAGGCTGCCGCCGACATGGAAGCCAAAATCGAATATACGAAACTCGTTATTCCCGGGGTATTGGATTTCATCAAATACCTGAAAGAGGCGGGATATAAGACAGGTGTCGTGACCAGTTCGCCATCCGCTAAGGTGGATATTGTATTGGAACAATTATCGCTGAAAGGAGTTTTCGACACGGTTGTCACTTCCGACAGCATCAAGAAGGGAAAACCCGACCCGATGGGTTATGTATTGGCTCAGACCAATCTGGGTGTACAATCGAACGAATGTACCGTTTTTGAAGATTCTTTCACAGGTATCAAGGCTGCTACCTATGCCTTTATGCGCGTGATAGGAGTTTCGACAACACACACGGCCGATTTCCTGAAAGATTATACCTATGCCGTTATTTCGGACTTCAAGGATATCGAACGCCTGAAAACGTTTATCTGATTGTAGTTAAAATACAGTATCATAACCGGAAAAGTTGCATTTTCCGGTTTTTTTGTTTTCCTTTGTCAAATATAACGGGGTTAAATACCTATACGGATGATGGAACAAAAACGCCTTATTTTTTTATTCAACTTTCGTCTTATCAATATGTTCATTGGTGAGATAATAGGCACACACACACACACACACACACACGTAATATAACGTTTTCTTGGGATTTATTCAAATTTTCAGATAAGAAATTTATTAGAAAAAGTAAACAAGTAGACAAGTTAACAAGTACACGAGAATGGTATAAACTTGTTTACTGGTCAACTCGTCTACTTGTCAACTTAAGATATGCTTGTGTTAATGTCAGGGGTATTCACCCCGTTTCATCCCGTCTTCTCCGTGAGGAGAAGCGGGATTTTTCAGTTAACAACAGAACCCTTGTAGGGGCGAAACATCGTTCGGCGAAGCGCAGGCGAGCCAAAAATCTTTCGCCCGCAATATCCAACATATACGGGGCAATATTTATTGCCCCCTACATCCAAATCGGAACGAGATCCCTCGTAGTCACTCGGGATGACAAAGCTAACAGCTATCAGCTAACGGCTAAAATCTATAATCCATATCCGAATTTACTAATATGCTAATTATAAACATTATGAAACAAAAAATCTTGACACAGGCTATTATTATAGTAGCCTCATTCGTTACAACAAACCTATGTGCGCAGGTAAAAATCGGGGATTCAACCCCTCCTGTTGCAGGAGCCTTGCTCGAACTAAGCGAGGGAAGTACCACCACCAAAGGCTTAGGCATGCCTCGGGTAGAATTGACCAATTTAGAACCAGGTACTCCTTCAGAGTTGGCTAAATCGATTGGTAACACTACCGAAAGTTACGATTTGAGCGATCATATTGGATTGATTGTTTATAATATTAAAGAAAAACAATGCCCACATACTGATGCAATCAATACTGGCCTATATATTTGGAATGGTGAAAAATGGAGTATTTTGGGTAAAGAAAAACCAGAAATTCCAGTTGCCTCTTCTAACGAATCGGAATGGGGTACAAAAGTTCTTCGTCATGTAGCTAAACCTGGGATTTATGAAGAATTCATCTCGGCCGATTTCAGTACAGCTGGTAGATGGATGATAACCAATCTATCTGCAAAGGATTTTGATGGAATCAGCCATTCTTCTGGACGCTCTCTGAGTGGTCCAAATGCTAATTCTTCCATGGCCTGTGATGTCGCATATTGGTGCTATCCCAAAGAGTCTGGAATTGTAACTCCTGGTGAATCCCCCTCTATAGAATATCTTGCAAATCCTTATTTGGGATATTTGTATACATGGGATGCAGCAACGGCTGGAAAAGGAGGAATAGATGGAATAGGAAGCATAGCAAATGAAGGAGGTATTATACATGCACAAGTACAGGGGATTTGCCCTTCGGGTTGGCATTTGCCGAGTGATTATGAGTGGACGGAATTAGAAAATGAGATCATAAGAAATACAACTAAATATGCAAATGTGACAACCAATATTGATCCTGGTGATGATAGTGAAGTATTAAATCAAGACAATTATACGGTTAACTGGCGAGGAACAACACATGGGCAAGCTATACAAGATTTTTGTGATCCAATTATTCGTGCTTCAGAAGGATTCTCAAAAATACCGTCAGAAGGAGGATTTAATTTATTGGCGCCAGGGATGGCCAGTTATGGTTCTGTAATCAATTTTGGAGGAACCGGTATTTATTGGACGAGTAGTTCTTCTACGTATAATGTAGGAAATGCCTGGTATCGTAGTATACAAAATATAATGAACGGTGTTTATCGCCATAATGCTGGCACTGTAAATTTTCTTTTTTCCGTACGCTGCAAGAAAGACTAATGACCAGTTATTAGATATCAGTTAACAGTTATCATATTTTTCGGATAACTGTTAGCTGTTTCCCTGCGTTCTTTCACTTTGTGTCCTCTGTGTAAAAACTTAGTGCCCTCCGTGGTTAAGTAATAAAAAAGTAACCTCACAAAAAAACGCACAAAACATATATACTTTTTGTATACCTTTTTACCATAATCTGCTCATAATAAGCACAAACAGAGACCTACAAAGGTGACACGAGGGTGACATCAATACAAATACATGCTTTTCAGTTTCTTGATATCGACGCCCAATACCGTAGTCAGGTAGTTTTCTACCGAGCCGTGATCGGCTTTGATCTTGTCCAACCCTGCCTGCAGGTATTCTCTTTCTACCGTCATCAATGGTGCCATTTGCGGATAGCGTTCCACCATCGGGGCATACTTATCTGCCAGATAGACTTTCGAAAGCAGATAGTCGTTCATTACAGTCTCTTCATCTACACCCAATCCTAACAGAATGAGGGCAGTAGCCATACCCGTACGGTCTTTACCTGCCGTACAATGATAGAGGACAGGAACATTATCTTCATCCAGCAATATCTGGAAAAACTCCCGGTAACGGTTTATCGCCGTCGAATCGGAAACCAACAGGACGTTGATCTCTTGCATCAGTCCGGCAAAATCAATCTTGGTGAAATCCGCCATTATCTGGTCAGGTGTCAGATTTCCCGGAGCGATACTCAGATCGAAATTGTTCATCACCGATTTGGGATAGCGATCAGGAGCTGACTTTATCTCCTGTTGCGATCTGAAATCTACAATCGAGCGAACAGGCAAATAATTGAGATAATTCAAATCCGAAGGGGTGAGATTGGCCAAATCGTCGGCACGAAAGAGTTTTCCCCATTTCACGTACCGTCCTTCGGTAGTCCTCACTCCGCCTAAATCGCGGAAGTTATATCCGCCCGTCATGGGCAGATGCTTATCCGTCAGGATAGCCTTTCCGTTATCCGTCACCAGCTCGAAATAGCTGCGCAAGGAGTCGGCAACATTCAGTTCGAATTCACCGCTTCCCTCCCCCGTAAGCAACGGGCGCGAGAAATCTATACTATCGGTCGAATAGCCATAGTACAATTGCCATGGTCCTTGTATATCTATTTTGATGGATGCTTTCTTAGTCTCTTTGTCCCGTAAAATTTGGGCATTTTGCGTCAGGTCTTCACCTTCGAATGTAGCTGTCATATCTGGTTTGTTTTGGTTACATGCCGGAAAGAATATAGCACAGAAGAAAAAGGTATATACCAATATAATTTTTCCCATATACTCGTTAAAATATTTTATTTATGCTGTGGTTTATTATCATTATGTAACAAAGGTAGGGAGAGTAGAAGCATAAAATAGCTGTAGGAATTAAAAAAATGCCTAAGTTTTGGAAAAAATAACATTTAATATCTCGAAAGGCTCACTTCCTTGTATAAACTTGTGTAAATTTGTTATTCGTGTTAAGCAAAATCATCAATAGGGTAAATGAGAAATAAACTGCCGTACCTCTTTTTATTCGCTTCCGGCATAGTGCTTTGGAGCGCCTGCTCGCAGAAGACAATGTCGATAGACGTCCTTTGCGAAAAAGGGTCGAAAGGGGATTATGAAATAAAATGGGAGTTATATCCCGAGCCGGAGAATGCAATTGTAGAAATATTTTCGTCTGACAATGACTCTACATTCTTTTCCACACCTACCGTCATAGCCAAAAGCGACGATTATATTGCGGCCATGAATCTTCCGGACTCGGCACGTCGTCAATTCTTCAAACTGAGGATAGACAAAATATGGTCGGGGGTTATCTCCAACCGTTTTTTCAACCTCGACAGTGTGCACAACTTCCGCGATTTGGGAGGATATTACACTTCTAACGGGCAACAGGTACGATGGGGAAAGATATTCCGCAGCGGCAACTTCAGGCATATGACAGCTAACGACCGGGACGAAATAAACAGGTTGCATATAAAAACGCACATCGACATACGGGTACAGGAGGTCAGGCCTCTCAACAATCCGTTGAATGTGGAACATTACTACAGATTGCCCATCGGGCAGGATAATTTCACATCCATTGTCCCCCAGATACGCGAAGGGCGCTTTATGCGGGGCGATGCCGTCATATATACGCAAGATTTATATAAAGAGTTTGTTGACAATTACACCGAACAATTTGCGGCTTTCTTCGATTATCTATGCCACGAAGACAACTACCCTATCTTGTTCGGTTGCCATTTAGGCAAAGAGCAGGCAGGTCTGGCTTCTTACTTCCTCCTATACACATTAGGTGTACCTGTGGAAACTATCGAAGACGACTATCTGGCATCCAACCGGGGAATAAATAAATCGTCGCTCGTGCCGGACATTACCAACCTCCCCGAATCGAGCCAGGAAGCGCTCCTGCTAATATCCAACACCGATATTTCATACCTGCGCTTTGCGCTCTCCTGCATCCGTAAGAAACGGGGTACATTGGACGAGTATCTGGAAAAAGATCTGAAAATTACTCCCGAAAAACAAATCAGGTTAAGGAAGATATTACTCTATAATACCGTTGAGGATTAAGAAGATAATAAGGTGGGAGATTGTTTCCCACCTTATCTATTAATCTTGGAAAGAGGCCTGATCCAGCCAGTTGAGGCGGGATGTAAGCCAAGTTTTCATATCCTTCACATCCTGATTGAAAGCAACTCTAACCACCTCATCCTGTGTGCCCGAAGGTTTGATATTCTGCCACAAGCGATTATCTTCGACAATTGCCAGACTGATATACAACCAATTTCTATATATGTTTAACAACAGTTATATAGTCTCTATGTGCTGGCGGCTATAGTTCCTATACCACCATTTCTGCATAAGTATGGCTGTGACGCAATAGACGATTGCCTGCACCCATAAGGCAATATATTCGAACCATACTTCGCCTAAGGATGCTCCCATCGTATTGATGCGCACAAATCCCTGTATGGCAGGGGTAGATGGTATAATGTAGCTAATCGATTTCAGCATAGGAGGCATGGACGCCCAAGGCCACGATATGCCCGACAGAAAGACAAAGATGACACTGGTAAATACAAACAGCGGCATGGCAAACTCGCGTTGCGAGCAGAAATAGGACAGCGTAATGCCAAAGAAAGCCGATGCCAGCAGGAAAGGCATAATAAAGATGGCAATCGTAGACGGTTCGCCAATCTGCGGCAGATCGAACAGGTAAGGGACAATCCGTATGACCCAGATAGAAATGAGCATATACAGGAGGACATAGCAAACCGCTTTGCCAAAGGTCAGTCCTAATGAGCCGACCTTCTTCCCCGTAAGGTCATTGATGCCTATCGAATAGATACGTCTGTCATTCTGCGTACCAACGCGGGTAGCGATACCCAGCAACATGGTTTGCTGGAGAATCAGGATAAGGACTGCCGGGATAAGGAAGCTGGCAAAGCCATTGGCTGGATTGTACAAGGGAACCCATTCGTTCAAAACCGCCTGTTGGGTATTCGCATCGTCTCCCCTACTCTTGTATCCGACCTCCGAAACACGGATGTCTGCTCCCATATCCAGCGAAACTTCCGTCGTACTCAAAACCATCGCTTTGTAGAACAACAAGGCGCTCATGTCGGCATACACATTTACCTGTGTCTGCTTTTGTGTATGTAGATTTTTGCTGAAATCGCCCGGGATATAAAGAATACCATAAGCCTCTTTGCGGCGCATATATTCTTTGGCTTCTTCCATATCTCCGGCATAACCGATAATGTGCACGTCGGGCGTGGCATCTACCTTGCGCACAAATTCGCGCCCAAGAGCCGAATGTGATTCATCCAGCGCTATCATTTTCACCTCGCGCGATACCTCATTATTGTAGATATAGGTATACAGCAACGGATAACCGAATGGTACCAGCAGGAAGAGGATAATAATGGCCTCGTCGCGGATAATGGCTTTTAGTTCCGATTTGCAAGTATAATATATGTCGAGAAAGAATTTGAACATAGCTACTCCTTTAAGGTTCGTAAACATTGAGGTTCAGCTGCTTTTTGACCGAACCGAAAAAGAACAACGACAACAGCACAAAACCGATCAAGGCGGCATAATGATACATCGAATAGCCAAGAGCTATCCCATTCAACCCCTGATCGACATATATCAGCACAAAATGCCGCATCGGGAACAAATAGCCGAGGCTCTGTAAGGGTGCATCCATAGAGAGCGCCGGAAAGGACATACCCATAATAGAGAAGGTGAGCATCCCCACAAGGCTGGCAATACTCAAGGCAAAACGGTAGTTGCGGAACAAGCCGAACAGAACGACGCCGAATGCCTGCGATGCCAGAATAAGGCATACATAATTGATAAACATCGGCACAAAACCGCTATTCATCGGATATTGGTTATAGTAATACAGTACCGACATATAGAACAATGCTATAACAATAGCAATCAGCGTATAAGGCAATAGTTTCCCCGCCATTACCTTCAGGATGGAATTGCCCGACAAGCGTAGCAATACTTTTCCTTTTCCAGCTTTAATTTCCGAACCCAGACTCGATACGGTAAACATAAACAGCATCAATTGCAGAATAGCCGGAAGCAATAAGTTGTTGAGGTAAATCGAATAGTTTAAGTAGGGGTTGCTCAGCGGGTGCGATTCAACCTGAATGGGCTGCACGACGGGCATAATCTGCTCTTCGCGGTAGCCGTGCGCCTGCCCGGTCTGCAATCCTACGGATGCCGATGCCAAGGTCGAAATCGTTTTCAAATCCTGAAAGAGTAGCGAACCCGACAGCAAAAAAGCATTGTTGGTATAATAAACCAGCTTCGGCTGACGGCCGGAAGTAGCATCCTTCGAAAAATTATCAGGAATGGTCAGGATAGCATATATCTCGTCGCGTTCCATCATTTTGCGTGCTTCGGGAAACGACAGGCTTTTGTATTTGATATCCGTTTTGGGGAAAGCATCCAACTGGCGGATCAAGGTGCGGGAGGTAGCCGAATTATCCAAGTCTACCACAGCGATAGGTATCTTGTGCGGCTGTCCTTCGTGCATCATATACACCAATATGCCGGTGGAAAGCAAAGGCACCACAATCAGCCCCCAAATACACAACTTGGAGGTAGCCATACGGTAGATTTCCCGTACAAAGACCGGTATGATGCCTGTCTGTATTTTCATTCCTTTATAATCAAAGACATACCCGGAATAACATCCCTTTGCCCGTCCGAATCCACAAAGCGGGCACGCACCTCGAAGGTTTTGCGGTCGTAATCCCCTGTTGTCTTAGTAGCTTTCCATGCCGCATACGAACCTAAATCCTTGTGATAATAGACTTTCATATCCACCTCTCTATCGAGCGCCGGAACGTACACCGACAATACATCTCCCATCTTGAAATTCTTCAACCTGTCTTCGCGTACATTGAAACTTCCCCATTTATCAGAAAAATCCATAATGTTGAAAATCGGCGAGCCTGTGCCGATAAGCTCGCTTTCATTCGGGTAACGCTCGGTAATTTGCCCGTCGACAGCCGATATTATATAACTCTCGTCTACATACGACTTCACTTCGGCCACTGCCCCACGGGCTCTTTCCACTACCGATTCGGCAGCGTCTTTATCTTCCGCTTCCGCTCCGTTGAGAGCCATATCGTATTGGGCTCTGGCTGCCCTTTCGGTAGCAGCCGAAGCTTTATAATTCGCCTCCGCTTCGTCGCGTTTCTGGGCTGTTACCACTCCCTTGTCGAAGAGATTTTGCATACGGGTATAGGATTTCTGAGCAATCTCGAGCCCTGCGCGGGCTTTCTGCCACATTTCGTATGCCGCCTGTTTTTCTTCCCCGCGGGCACCTTTTATTGCTTTGCGGTTCTGAGCCATCGCTCCCTCTTCGGCAGCCCGAGCCTGTAGCAATTTGGCATCGATATCGGGTGCGCTAAGGATGGCGAGGGTATCACCCTTTTGCACATAATCGCCTTCGTCGAAATAGAATTTGGCGATACGCCCGGGAATCTTACTCGAGATGCGTATTTCTGTTATCTCGGCTTCACCTTGTACGATGTTGTCGTGCTGGCGCAGGAAAAAGAAACCATACAACCCAACCACTATGATGACAGCAGTGAATACCAGAATGGGGATTAGCTTCGATGCCCCTTCTATTCTATCTTTCTCAGTATGCATATATCTCGATTTTTATTTGACAACTATTTTTTCTTGTAACTTGTAACTGCCCGTAGGGCGAAGTAACTTGTAACTATCTTATACTACGTCCTAATGCCTTGTTGAGGTAAATGCGGCAGAGTTTCACATCTATCTGGGCATCTACTTTTTCGGCATGAGCCGATAGCCACGCCGTATGTGCCAACAAAGCATCGGTAGCCGAGATAACCCCTTCTTCGAATCCCGTATTGGCATAATATAGGTTTTCGTCGGCACTTTCGGCATTTTTGCCGGCAGCTGTCAGCTTTTTATTCGCCTCTGCCAGCTTATATGTCTGCTGGCTCACTTGCAACCGTATTTTTTCTTTGGCATCTTCCAGTTCGTAGCGCGCTATGCGTGTACGGGCTTTGGCAGCATTCAGCTTGGTGGAACTGGTAATGAAATTGAGCGGGATGGTGACTTTCACCCCTACATTCCACATGCCGCCAAATTCATTTTCAAACCCATCGTTGAGGTTGGGCTTCGTGGTCATATAGCCGACGGAAAGCCCGGCTGTGGGAAGGAACTCGGAGAAAGTAATATTCTCCTGCTTCTTGTATATTTTAGTTGCCAATTCGAGGCTTTTTATCTCCTGACGATTGGCAATGGCTTCTTCGGCGCTTCCATTTGTTGGGGTTTCCTCATCTAAAACGAGCTCGGGAAGCTTTTCATCGGCCACATTGATGGCGTCGGTAATCTCTATTCCGCATAACTGGCAAAGCAGCATTTTAGAGAGGCTCACCCCATTGCGCGCTTTTGTAAGCGTCATTTCGGCTTCATTCAATTTTACGCTGACGCTCAGCCGGTCGGCTTTGGTGGCAACACCTTCGTCGAGCATCGCCTGAATATCGTTATCCATCTTTTGCAGCGACTGTACGTACGATTCGGCTAATTTCTCTTTATTAGCTAAGGAGACAACCTGCCAATAGGCTTCGTCTACTTCTACAATTATATCGGTCAGCTTCGTATCGCGCTGGCTTTTCGCTAACTCCTCGGCATAAGAACGTAAATCGTGGTAGGCAATAATCTTACCTCCCGCAAATATAGGCTGGGTGAGCGAGATGCCTCCTATCCAGAAGTCGCTCATATCGATTCTTCCGGCACGATATATATCATTCTGGATATTCTCGGGAATAGTGATATTTCCGATGACAGGCAATGTGATATTCGCCGGAATAGACGAACGCCCTATCAGGTGGAGGTCTCTGCCAAAATGCAGGTAAGAGCCTGTTGCTGCTACTTTCGGAAAGAAATTCATCAGTGCTTCTTTCTTTTCGTAATAGGCTATCCGCTCTTCTTCGGAGGCTATTTTCAGCGCCTTATTATTGTCGATTGCCAACTGACGACATTCTTCGAGTGTAAAATATTGCTGACCTGCGACTTTTGCCGAGCAGAATAGAAGCACGATGGAAATAAGATATATTCTTGTTGCCATATCTCAAAATCTCTAATACATTATTTAAAACCCTTTTAGTTGTTTGTGCAACCTTTTAGCAAAAATACATAAATATTTCAATTATATACTATTACAACATCCAAATTTTAACATTGTTCAGTCGTTTTCATTCCGGCAACAAAAAAAGCCGCAGGATTCTATTCAATCCTACGGCTTCGACCTACCTAATTAACTAATAACCCCAATTTATAAATCCATTATCAGAACATCACCTCCTTTTAAGGATAGTTCCTTATTCAGATTGATATTTTTTTCTGTGATGATATCTCTTGCTGTTGTTTTGTTCAATATCTCCTTATATGGTTCGAGGCTGATTGTCCGTTCGCTATCCGAACCATTCAGCATGACGATAACCGATTTACCGTTATACTCGCGCTGATAAACATATACATCATTATTCGGCGCAAAGTGTTTCAATGTTCCTTTTGCAATCACTTCGTTTCCTTTTCGCCATTGCAATAGTTTGCGCATATAGTCGTGGAAACGGTTTTGCTTATCCGTCCTGCCCGACGAAGTGAAAGCGTTCCGGCTGTCGCCCGGCCATCCTCCCGGGAAGTCGGCGCGTAATGCTCCATCACCTTCCGATTTTTCGGCTGCCATGCCTATCTCGCCTCCGTAATATATTTCAGGGATTCCGCGAGTAGTGAAAAGGAAGGCATAAGCTTGGCGATAGCGGTCGAAATTGTCGGTATCTGCCTGATTGCGAAGGAAACGGGATGTATCGTGATTATCCAGGAATACTAACAATTCGTGCGGATTTTCATATACGATATCTTGTCCCAGATAATCATATAAGCGGCTTACACCTTTATCCCAAGACGGTTCTTCGTCAAAGGCCTGTGCCATAATTCCCATTAACGGGAAATCCATTACACAGCGGAGATTCGAGTTTTTAGGAGCAGCCAATTTACTGTCTTTCTGCCAATAGGCGATTGCCACATTGTTGCTGTACCACGTTTCGCCTACGATGTTGAAATCGGGATAGGCATCTGTCACTTCCGCGCACCATTCGGACATGAAGTCGAAATCGGCATAAGGGTGGGTATCCTGACGGATTCCGTTGATGCCTGTAAATTCGATCCACCAGATACTTGTCTGTATCAGGTAACGAGCAACATGATGGTTGCGTTGGTTGAAATCGGGCATCGGCTCAACAAACCAACCGTCGAGCGCCATTCTTTTATCATAATCCGACGCATAAGGGTCGTATTGAGTAGTCGTTTTAAAAGTGGTTTGAGTATATTTCTTCGGAAAATTGAACCAATCGGGCGAAGGCATATCCCTGAACAGGTAATTTTCGCTTCCGCAGTGGTTGAATATCATATCCATCACGACTTTCATCCCTTTGCCGTGGGCTTTCTCTACTAATGCTCTGAAGTCGTCATTCGAACCGAAACGACGATCGACACGGTAATAGTCGGTGATAGCATAGCCATGATACGAACCCGAAGCCATATCGTTTTCCTGTGTCGGGTTCAGCCAGATAGCCGTAACGCCGAGGTCGTGGATATAGTCTAAATGGTCTGCTATTCCTTTTATATCTCCTCCGTGACGGGCAAAAGCATCGTTGCGGTCGACCTTGTTTTCGCGCATGCCTTTTACCACATCGTTGGATGTATCGCCATTAGCAAAACGGTCGGGCATGATGAGATACAAGACGTCGCTCGAATTGAATCCTTCTACACCGGCAGCATTGGCGCGGCGCTGCTTCAATTCGTAAGGGATAGATTTCTTTTCTTTTCCGCGTTGCAGATTGATATTGAATGTCTGCGGTTTAGCATCCGACAGATCCAAATATACCAACAGGTAATTCGGGTTTTCGAGACGAACCACTTCTTTTATTCGCACATCACTTGCCGAAACGGTAACGTTGCACGGCGAGAGGTTCTCTCCATACATTAGGATCTGGAGCTCGGAATTTTTCATGTCTGCCCACCAAAAGGCAGGATCAAGCTTTTTGACATCGATAGCGGCGTATGCAAGCCCTATACAAGTAAACAGCAGAATTGCCGATAATAGGATTCTTTTCATGATATAAGATATAAAAATCTTCTCCGGCTACATACATAGCCGGAGAGGATTGTGAATATTATAATTTCTTCAAGCCTTTTGTCTGGGCTTTATCTGTAACTTCAAAAATGCTGATAGCATATCCTCCCGCAGAAGCCGATTTTTGTGTCAGTTTAGATTTGTTAGTAACAATCACTTTGCGGATTGTATAGGCTTGCGGATTGGTTTTATAGTGTGCATCCGCAGCATCTGCATAAATAGTTGCTATATATTGTTTACCCGGTTCGAGGAAGTCGAAAGAGATTTTCGATGTAAATCCATTTTCGCCACATACGTTTCCGACAAACCAGTTATTTGTTCCTTTTGCTTTGCGGGCAATAGTAATATATTCTCCCGGTTCGGCTTCCAGATATTTACTGTCGTCCCAGTCGATAGCAACGTCTTTGATAAATTGGAATGCATCCGGGAAGCGTTCGTAGTTCTCGATGATATCGGCAGCCATCTGCAATGGGCTGTACATAGTCACATACAATGCCAATTGATTAGCCAATGTACTGTTTACGTGCGAATTGTTATTCGGGTTGAGTTTGGCGATATCCATTTCGAAAATACCCGGAGTATAGTCCATAGGACCTCCCAGCAAACGTGTAAACGGAAGTACAGTTACATGGTTCGGGTTACTTCCTCCGAATGCCTGATATTCTGTACCACGTGCCGATTCGTTACCGATCAGGTTAGGATAAGTACGGCAAACACCAGTAGGACGGGTAGCTTCGTGCGCATTGACCATGATTTTGTGCTCGGCAGCTTTCTCAACGGCATACAAATAATGATTGTTCAACCATTGTCCGTAATGGTGTTCGCCGCGTGGAATCATATCTCCTACATATCCGCTTTTCACAGATGTGTAGCCATTATCATTCATAAATTTATAAGCAGCATCCATGTGTCGTTCGTAGTTGCGTACCGATGATGATGTTTCGTGGTGCATCATCATTTTCACCCCTTTGCTCTTGGCATAGCGATGAAGTTCTTTAACATCAAAATCAGGATATGGTGTCAGGAAATCGAACACATAATCTTTCGAGTTTCCGAACCAGTCTTCCCAACCGATATTCCATCCTTCTACCAATACGGCATCGAATCCGTGTTTAGCAGCAAAGTCTATATATTCTTTTACGTGAGCAGTATTTGCTGCGTGTGTTCCGTTCGGTTTCACTTTCGTATAATCTGTCACACCCAACTGAACGCTTGGCAATTCGTTCGTGTAAGACCATGAACTTTTTCCTGTAATCATTTCCCACCATACACCGACATATTTCACCGGCTTAATCCATGATGTATCTTCGATTTTACAAGGCTCGTTCAGATTCAATGTCATATTAGAGGCAAGAATGTCGCATGCATCGTCGCTCACGATGATAGTACGCCAAGGGCTTACGCATGGCGCTTGCAAATGTCCTTTATTTCCTTGTGCATCGGGTGTCAACCACGATTCAAAAATCATGTTCTTGTCATCCAGATTGAGGTGCATGCAAGAGTAGTTGATCAATGCCGCTTCGTGCAAGTTGATATATAATCCATCGTCCGATTTCATGATCAACGATGTCTGTACACCTGTTTTGGAGAATGGTGTCTGCGATGAGTTAGGCGTCACGGCCTTGTCCATCAAACCACGTATCTCCGACAGGCGCGATGTGGTATGGTCATATTCCTGTGTGTCGTAGTCGCCCGGCAACCAGATAGCTTTGTGGTCGCCTGTCATAGCAAACTGGCTACGTTCTTCTTTGATAATAAAATAGATGAGGTTCTTTTGTTGCGGAAATTCGTAACGGAAACCTAAGCCGTCATTGAACATGCGGAAACGGATTACTATCTGACGGTCGGTGTTCGGTTGATTCAATGTCACCGCCAACTCGTTGTAATGGTTGCGGATATCTTTTGTTTCGCCCCATACAGGCTGCCACGTTTCGTCAAAAGCAGAAGTCGCCGTATTGGCTACAACGAAACCATCATAGAGCGATGTTTTTTCATTCTTTTGTTTCGATTGTGTTCCTTCGGGCGAAAAGTCCCAATATTCGCGTCCATCTTTTTCGGGAACTAATTCAAGTCCGAGTTTGCTCGGCTTAATCACTTCTTTCCCTTTATAGGTCAGCGTATACGTCGGTATACCACCATTTTGAAGGTAGAATTTCATTGCAAAATTACCGTTCGGCGATTTCAACTCCTGTGCATTACAAGTCATTGCAATGAGAAGGATAATAGTCAGAGTAGATAAAAGTTTCTTCATTTTTCCTTAAGCTTTTAAATTCAGCGGGAATCACATATAATTCCCGCTGAATCTTATTTAGAATAACCAATTAATTTATTGTTCCTGTTCCGGCATTAAAGTCGAGGCTGATAGTTTTACCCGCAGCAACATTTACGCGTGGTTCCTGATCGCCGCCATTTCCGCGATACTCAATAACTCCTGCTCTGAGGATAAATTCCATTCTCCACCAGTCGCCGCCTATAGATGAAGCCGTTGATGAAGCATACATACGAAGATCTCCTGCGCCGGTAGTTGTGATATCCATTGTTTTAGTCACCGGATTCACTGTGAACGGATATGTTTCGGTAGACCATCCGCCGAAGCAGTCTCCCATACCATATACTTTGGCCGGTTCGATGGTCAGCACATCATTTTTCAGGTCTATATAAACAATATACATACCATCAGTCGTTATTTTTGCATCGCCTCCGTCAATGGTGAAACCTACATTCGTACCGAGTTGGTTGAAGTCTCCGCTCCACGCTTTCTTAGGTGACCATTTGAACTTCTTACCTCCCGTCATGTAACGGATACACCAGAATTCTCCTTCTTTATCATTTACAGGAGTCATGGTTACAATGCCTGGTTGTGACCAGTCAAAATTTCCAAATTCTTCGCCGATCATATACATTTCGGTCGGGAAAGCCGGAGCCTGAAAATAAGGAGTCAGTTCGAGCGATAAGACATTAGAGAATACTGTATCCGGTTTATTGATTACCGTTCCGTTTTCCAAAGCTACCACAGCTGCAATACGCATGCTGAAAAACAGGGTACTTACTGTACCGGCAGCTTCGTCATAGGCGCCGAATTTATCAATTGCCCATTTACTCAATTCTGCCCCTGAGAGAGCTTTGGAGTAAGCGCTTTTACCAACAGCAACCTGATATTTAGTTTCAAAGTTTTCAGTAGTATCCATTTCAAGAATATACTCCACAACAATATCTTTTCCAAAATTGGCTTTCGACCAATTCAATATGGCAGGGAAAATCTCGTATGTTTCGGCTGTCACTTCGATATTTGTCGAACCTTCTACCGACAGGGATGGAGGTGTAGCGTCGTCAACGGGCAAAACGTACATTTTGTCTTCGTCTTTGCTACATGCCGAGAATATAATCAGCGGCAATAGAAATAATAATATATGAATCTTTTTCATAATGGTTTCTTTTTTAGTCTGGTTAATAGTTAGGGTTTTGCTTCAAATTAGGGTTAGCCGTAATATCTGTAGACGGGATAGGGTAGATATTGTAGTGGCTGCTCACCGAGCGTCCTTCTTTTGTTCCACCTTTCCATTCCCACATGTAGCGCGCTGTGGTGAAATATCCGTAACGAACGAGGTCGGTACGACGATGACATTCCCAATACAATTCGCGTGCTCTTTCGTCCAATATCTCGTCAAGGGTAACTGCCGCAAAACTTCCGTAATTTTCAGTCGAGTTTCCAAAAGCTCTTACTCTGAGAAGGTTCATATAAGTCAATGCATTAGCATCGGAACCTGTACCTCCACGCTTAACAGCCTCGGCATATATCAGATACATTTCGGCTAAGCGGAACAATGGAAAATCGGTATCGGCAAAGTTGGTATTTGTACCGCCAACTCCTGCCGAAGTAATATTACGGAATTTATAGCTTGCCAATCCGTGATAGAAATCGGTCACATCGGTGATTACCGGAGTATCTCCAGCCAATAGCTTACGTCCGTCGGCAGCATCAAATTTTTCTGAGAATTTACCTCTTGTCCTGTTTCCACCCCATGCGCCGGAAAGACCGTAAGATAATCCATGATCCGTTTCGAGTTTAGCTGTAAAGCTCGAATTGATAAGGAACGATGTACCTCCATAGTTGCGGGTATAGGTTCCGTCATAGTTTATCGACAAGATGATTTCATTATTATTCAGATTGTTATCCGCAAGGAATAAGTCTTCGTAATTAGGTTTGAGCGTATAACCGGCATCGATAACCATCTTGCTATAAGTCGCAGCCTCGGTATATTTTGCTGTTCCCGTATACACTGCTGCATTCAGATAGAGGCGAGCAAGTAATGCCCATGCCGCGGCTTTATCGGCACGTCCGTATTCATTCTGACGTGGCTCTTGTAACAGATCTTTAATCTCTAACAGTTCAGATTCGATGTAGGCGAATAAATCTGCGCGTTTAATCTGCTCTGGCATATCATCTAATGGGGAATTTTCATCAACAAATGGAGGATTACCATACAAATCCATTAATACCCAATATTGGAATGCTCTGAGAAATCGTGCTTCGGCATTGAAATATCCAATTTCTTGTACTTCTGTAGCCGAAAAACCCTTGCCGTTTACAATACCATCAGCCGAGTTCTGAATAAAGCTGTTCGCATACATGATGTGTGTCATCGAACGGCTATATAATCCTCTTGTGAACGGATTACTGGATGAGAAGTTAATATAATTCAGTCCCGAAATACCATCGTCGCTCCATATACACATAACTTCGTCAGTCGGTAATTCCTGTGCATTGAAGAATCCACGTATAAAGTCAGCATAGCTACCTTCGTCGAGCCCTGAAATATCACCGCTCCCGGCAGGACCACTGTTACCTGTAAGCGTGTAACCTCCATATACTTTAGCTAATGCTTCTTTGTATCCGTCAAATGTGTTATAGACTTCTTTGTCTGTACTATCATTACTTGGAAATCTGTCGAGATCGCTGGTACATGATGTTGCCATCATTACCGCCAATCCTAAAGCCAGACAAGCAATTTTGTTGAATATATTGATCTTTTTCATAATGATTCGGATTTTTGCAAATTAAAAATTAAGGTTCAATCCTAATACAAACGTGCGAGGATTAGGATAGAAGTTATTATCTATACCTCCGGCAATTTCAGGATCTACACCATCGTATTTAGTCAGTGTGAAGACATTTTGAACAGTGAAATTGGCTTTCAGGTTCACATTGTACTTCTTACTGATTTTCCCGAAATCATATCCTACATTGATATAATCCATTTTCAGGAACGATGCATTCCGAACGTAGTAGTCAGAAAACAGGTTACGATTGTAGAACTCTGTCTTAAGAATATTCTTTGGAGCATTCATCAGGAATTCGTTCGGATTGAGTACCTGATTGAAGTTTCCGGCATCCGAATAGATATTGTTGTACATATAGTTACCTAAACTTGCACGCAAAGCTGTACCTACCGACCACTGCTGGTAAGTAAAGTTGGTATTGAAACCGAAGAACCAGTCAGCCTCAGGCTTTTTGTAGCGATAGCGGTCATTTTCATTTACTACTCCATCTCCATTGAGGTCAGCATATGCGCCCTCAATAGGTTTTCCGTTCGTATCATATAGTTGTTTATATACATAGAACGCATTCGGAGCGTAACCTACCGAGTGTATTTGTACTGTACTACCTGTACCTCCGGATATACCTCCGGTAGTAATTCCTGCATTATTCTTATCATTCTTTGATAATTGTGTGATTTCAGATTTATTATAAGTCGCATTGAATCCTAAATCCCACTGGATATCATTCGATTGAATAGCAACAACATTTACATTGAACTCAACTCCTTGATTATTTAGTTTTCCTATGTTTTTTACAATCATATTAGTATAATTACTTCCGAGTGGAAGATATACCAATGCAAGCAAGTCTTTTGTCTTTTTGTAATAGTAATCAACTGCTCCATTTACACGTCCATCGAAGAAACCATAGTCGAGACCGACATTGTATGTCTGGGTTTGTTCCCATTTACGATCCTTATCATAGCCATTCGGACGCCACATCTGATAGAATTGGTTACCAAGTTGTACGCTTGCAGAGCTTTCGCTATACGAATAGGTCGGGATATATTCATAATTTCCTACTTCTTGCTGTCCTGTAACACCATACCCTAAGCGAAGTTTCAGATTAGACAATTTATCAAATCCGCTCATAAAGTCCTCTTCACTTAATCTCCATGCTAATGCTACCGAAGGGAAAGTACCCCAACGATTATCCTTACTGAAGCGGGAAGATCCATCGCGACGTAATGTTGCTGTCAATAAGTAGCGTTCTTTGAACGTATAGTTGAGACGTCCAAAATATGAGATCAATGTATTCTGATAAGTTACAGAAGGGAAAGCCGGAGCTTCGGCAAGAGGATCTCCATCATACGTTGTAGCTGTATAATTGTAATCTTTCGTTTTCCAATCCTGATAAGTATATCCTCCCATCACATCGAAACGGCTGTCTATCTCTTTCAAATCTTTAGCATAGTTGAGATAGAACTCCATCAATAAGTTTCGCTTATTCTGCTTATACTTACTGCGTTCTCCACCTATACTTCCTCCTGAACCCGGAATACCTTCATTATAATAAGCTTGTGGTCCCCATTTTTGTACAACCACATTCCCTTTTCCCTGAGAAATATCATATCCCAAGTTCAGGTTCGCTCTCAATTCCGGCAAGAAATGCATTTTATAATCGAACTGGGCATTACCGATACTACGATACACGTCCGACTTATCATTTTTACTCTTCAAAAGGGCTACAGGGTTTTTGGTCGCATTATTATTGAGCTTACCACCTTCTAACCATGCCCAATATCCATTAAACTCGTCAAAGCCACTGGCTTTAACCGGTTGAGTCGGATCCATACGAAGGGCAGCGCCAATAGCATCGCCGTTACCAAAACGTTGATTGGTATATGTTCCTTTCAGATTGATGTTCACAGATAGATGATCCTGAAGAAACGTAGGAGAAAGACTTATTGCTCCTGTCGTACGTTTCATGTTATCCGTATCGAGGATACCATCCTGATCGAGATATGATACAGATACACGATATGGCATATTCTTGTACGAACCGCTCAAACTCAAGTTATTATCAGTCGTAAATGCCACACGGTAGATCTCATCCTGCCAGTCAGTATTGGCTGTACCTAATAAGTTGTTAAAACGTGTCGGTTTAGGGTTGATTGGATAATTATCAATAGCCCACCCCACTGCCTCTCTGAACTGATTAGCCGACATCACATCCACTTTCTTGCTGTTGTAAGAAAGTGAATTCTGAGTAGAAAGGTTTATGTTTAGCTTTTGTCCGGCTTTTCCCTTTTTCGTAGTAATGAGAACAACCCCATTCGAAGCACGCGAACCGTAGATAGCAGTTGCCGAAGCATCTTTCAATACGTTCATCGATTCGATGTCGTTCGGGTTGATGGTAGACAAGGCATCTGAAGACCCTGATATTCCGCTGACATCGAGCGGAACACCGTCAACTACGATAAGCGGATCGTTTGACGCATTCAACGACGCTCCACCACGAATACGAATACGGCTACCCGATCCGGCACGTCCCCCGTTTGAGGTGATTTGCACACCTGCTACCTTACCGGTAATCAGCTCGGTAGGAGATGTCATCACTCCTTTTTGGAAATCCTTTTCGCCGATTGCTGTTATCGATCCGGTGAGGTCGCCTTTTTTAACGGCTCCGTATCCGATAACAACCACTTCGTCGAGCATCTCAGCATTTTCTTTCATTGTCAACGAAATCTGAGTTCTTCCGTTAACAGCTATTTCTTGTTTAGTGAAACCCACAAATGAGAATTCGAGAACCGCATTTGCCGGAACAGCTATCTCATAAGCTCCGTCCAAATCGGTTTGCGTACCATTTGTTGTTCCTTTTTCGATCACACTTACACCGATAAGGGCTTCACCTTGAGAGTCGATAACGACACCTCTTACTGTTACCTTGTCGGTTTGGGCTGAAACGCTGGTCAGGATGAAGCAACCAGCTAACAGGAGAAAGAACCTCCTCATTTTTTCCAGTTTGATTTTCATGGTCAATTTATGTTTTTAGAGTTAGAAGATTTAGAATGTTAAAAGATGTAACTCGCGTCTTTTACACTAAAACAAAATTAATCGGGAATTAGTTGGTTTGTAGGGGTAGGTAAAGGGGATAAGTAAACATAAAAATAATACAATGTGCTAATAATAAGAAATATAAGAAGCATTAAAATAACAAAAAAGTAAATATTAAAAATTCTTTTAGTAAGTAAAAACAGGTAAATCGAGCGGATATTCTTAACAAAAAAAGACAAATGACAGTGACGAAAATATCGCTAATGAATTATCCCTGTCAAATCCTTTTTAGAAAGATCGAACGAAAACAAAGAGGGCGGATTATACGTTCGTGTGCTTTTTTTCTCCTTCAATTGTATGACGTTTCCTTCGGAAAGGACTTTTCGTTGAAAGTTTCGCCGGTCGAATGTTTTCTCTAATATAATCTCGTAAATCTTGCGCAACTCGCTCATAGTGAACTTCTCAGGCAGGAGTTCATAGCCCACGGGTATCACCGGCAGCATAGCCCGAATGTTCGCCAAAGCAGTTTCTACAATATTCTTGTGGTCAGAATAGAGAGGAGGTAAAGTTTTTGCATCGTACCATCTCAATACGTCCTTTGTATCATTGGGCAAAGCAACACTGTCATATTTCACAAGCGCAAAGTAACCCATACTTATAAATCTCCGCAGAAACCATTCCACTTTTTTCCCCGACGTAACATTTTGCCGCACAAAATCCATATTCTGATCCATGATAGTACGCGCCGGATCGCTAAAGAGATGAAACTGTTTCAGAAAAATATTTTTCAATCCCGTATAGGATTCCAATATACGATGGGCAGCCTGATCGGCATTTTCTTCGTGAAACATAAAGCCACCGAGTAAAGCCCAATAATTGCGCAATCCGAGTTCGCGTAAGAGAACTTTCAATTTTCCCTTATGGAAGGTCAGAATTACACAATCGACGGAAAAACCGGGATGGATATTATCTTCTGTATATGGGCCAAAATGGTTTGCTGACATCGTTATGTTTTTTACTGATACATTAATGATTGCTGTCTATATTTTTTAGTTGCCCTATCTGCCGCACAGCTTCGGGGAAATTACTCTTATCCACCTTCGCCTTATTACGGATCTTAAGCCTATAGTTATAAACCGTCTGCGTAGAATAATGCAGGAAACTCGCTATTTTCACACTATCGCTGATTCCCAGTTTTACGAGGGCATAGATGCGGAGTTCGGGGCTTAGCAATTCACCGTCCTTAGGCGTAACATGCTCATCGTCGCACAATAGGGAGTTAAATTCTTCGATAAAGTCGGGATAGATATTGAGAAATATCGTGTCGAAACTTTTATAAAACTCCTTCAACTCGTCCCCCACAAAAGAGGCAGAGCTGGTTTGCTTCAACAATTCGTCCGTCTGGTTTGCTTTTATCTTCCTGTTGACACGCTTCCTGAAATCGTCGAGCTTATCGATATAGGAAGAACACATCGTGAATACATAACCGATATATTCTTCTTTGACGTGGTCGGATTCCGACAACTTCTTATTCAGGTCGTTCAAATCTTCATTTATCTGTTTCAGATCTTTGTTGGTTTCTCTCAACGAACGCCTGGTAGCCGCTAATTCCTTCAACTTCTTATAAATATAAAGGAGCGATATCACCAACACAACAACGAGGGTAATAATGATAATCAATAAGATAATCAGGTTGTTCCATTCCTGTTTCACTTTCATATCATATGCCGCATTGATAATCGGGAGCATACGCGATATCTCGAGCGTCCGAAGCCGCGCTTTACAGAAGATGGCATCTTCCAGCGAACATTTCATATAATTATACGAACGGCTGATATCTCCATCGGCATAAATCAATGCTGCCAATTCGGGCAGAGACATATACTCTTTCACCCCGCAGCGGAGATCATTGATCGCCGAAATGGCCAGATATTTCTTCTGATTCAGCGAATCGCCCTTCGCGGCATATATCTGGCTGATGGTATAAGAGATCATACCCACCGTCCTGCTATCATTCTGATTGGTACTATAAACAAGCGTAGCCAATTCGAGCGCCTCATCGCAATGCCCGCTCATCATCAACTTGCTGGAAAGGACTTGCTGATAACCTATATTGTCGGGATCTATTGTCGACAGAATAGAATCTTTATACTGGTACTCCAGTTTCAGATATTCTTTTCTTTCCTTTTCGGAAAAAGAATACTGTGCCATAAGCATATACAGCGAATGATATAAATGGTAAAGGTACGATTGCTCATCATTTCGCTTATATTTTGAACGATCTTGCTGATTTAGAATCTCTAAAGCCTCCTTATACATACCCGTGACCATCATCACCTCAGCCTGATTCAGTTCGCCGTATATCTTATACATATCAGCATCAGCCGTATGCTTCAGGTCTTCCGATAATTGCATCCGTTTGTTGGCAATCACCAAAGCCGAATCCATCTGGAAAGACTTGTATTCGTCAAATACCTGAGCGTATATAAAAAACCGGACTTCGTCCGAAACCGCCTGATGGGCTCTATTCTCGAGGTCTTGAATAATCGCCTTTTTCTGAGCAGTATATGCAGCACGCTCTTCTATCGTCTTATCCAATACTTTCAGGAGTGAATCGAGTTGATTATCCGATATATTCGAAGAAAAAACAGTTACTGTCGGAACAAGACATAACAGAAGGATAATAAGAATTTTTCTCATAGACTCTTAAAGTATTCTATTGGAGCTACAAAAGTAATAATAAAATAAGAAAAAGCAGGTGGCAGGAACTTTTCTATTTCTTCAATGGAATAACCATATTCCATGTTTTTTCGAAGTTCCACGGACTCGGCCCCGTTCCCGTAGCAGCAAAAAAGTATGCCGGTACACCGTCTTCCATAAGCAAAAACGGACGTTCGAAATTCGCCTGATGTGTCGTAGTTCCATTATCCCATGCGATTGTCTTGGAATAGGCTTTCACCGGATCAGACAGCGTCCAGTTCACCCCATCCGGCGAGGTTGCATGCACACCGCCACCCTCTTCGCCACAGATATGTCCGAAGCGGTCTTTCATAATCAGTTCATATTCTTCCCCGTTGAACCACACAAACGGATCTTCCACATCGTTATCCTGATTCTCTGCCGTATCGAAGCGGAAGATAGGATCGTCTGACAAGCGTCGATATTCTCCACGAGGCGAATCGGCTTCGGCTACTCCTAATAGCAACGGAGGTGCTGAGCTTCCGGTAGAAGATTTATACATCAGCAATATTTTCCCTGTTTTCGGATTGACAACAGGCGAAGGATTGGTAGTAATGGAAGAATCCCATTTCCCCTCGCGCGGTTCAAGCACGGGTTTATCGGCACGCTCCCAAGGGCCATAAGGCGATGCCGACCATGCCAGTCCGATGCGTTTATTCATCCACGCTTTTTCGAACCAGTCATCCACACGCTTCTCGCCGGGCTGTGGTACAGGATAGTCGTATGTTGTACCAAAGTAATAAATATAATAAAGACCGTCGTATTTTATCACACGCGGATTATGCGTAACCAATCCGTCGAAATATTCTTTTCCGCGGGGAGGAAGCGTAACATCCGAAAATGTATAAGGGCCTTCGGGTTTATCTGCCACAGCATGTACCACTTGGGAGTGTGTCACCCACGACTCGAATCCCAGATCTTTATGCCAGCGGTCGGCAAACATGTGGTATTTGCCATCTTCACCCTTTATCACGGACGAACCCCAAATCCAATAATCATCCATAGCAAATCCGCCATCCACAGGGGCTGGGAGCAATCTGTCTATAAAAGCTGCGTCTTTCTTCTCTGACGAAGCACAATTGGAGAAGATTAAAATAATAAGGCTTAGGAAAAATAAGGCGCCGATCTTTTTTTGACTTTGATAATTCATGGTATAATTTACAATTAGGTTATTAAGTTAGTCTAATGCAAATATAACCTTTTTAGAAAAATATTTCGGCCTTATATCCGTTTTTATCTCATCAACAATATGAATATAAACAACTAATAACATCATATACACTGACAGATGGATAAGTTTTTATATCTTTGCGACTTAAACTAATTTTTATTGACAAATAAACCTATTTTCCCTTTTCTTATGAAAAAAAGCATTTCTATCCTTATATTTCTGTCACTCCTTTTGCTGGCATCGTGCGATAATACGCCCACCCTCACCATCAACGGAAGTCTGGCAGACAACACCGACCTGAACGGTAAAAAACTCTTCCTGTATACATTGAATGTAGATAGTATGACGACCAAAGGCCCTGTCCTGACCGACTCGGCTGAAATCAAAGACGGAAAATTCGTATTCAACACGAAGTTGGGCAATACTCCACAACTCGGCGTGTTGGGCATGAAAAAAGAAGACAAAAAAGCAGGAGAGCCGGCATTTCAGGATATGTTTATCATCATCGAACCAGGAACAGTGAATGCTACGGTGGATAAGCAGTTGGTGACCATCGGCGGAACGCCCAAAAACGATAGCCTCAACAACCAGATGTATGTTTATGCCAACAAAATAGCAGCATTGGATGAGGAAATCGAAGAAATCGACAAGAAAAAAGATTCGATGACAAAAACTGAATTGAAGGAAAAAAGCACCGATATAGCATCGCGGATGAAAAGCATATCGCGCAGTTCAAAAAAAGGTATATTCAGCCTCCTGAAAGATAATATGGATAATCAGGCAGGAGAAGCCATGTTTTTCACCTTTGCCAATTACTTCGGCAAAGAGCAAATAGCAGAATTGATTGCCATAAGCGATACTTCTTTCCAGAACAGAGAGCAAGTAAAAAACCTAAAAGAATCGATAGATCTCCGCATCGAGTCGGATGCCCGCTATGTAGGTAAACCGTTCGAGGTTTTAAGGCTAACAAATGTCAAAGGATCGGAAGAATTGTTGTCGAAGCACGTAGGAAAAGGCAAATATGTATACCTTTACTTCTGGAGACAATCACAAGAGTGCTTCAGTATATTGGGCGCATTGATACCCATCTATGATGCATACAAGGACAAAGGGTTCGAACTGGTGTGTATTTCGTTGGATCAAGACAGAAAAACGTGGTTAGAGGCTGTACAATATGGTTTGCCGGGAGTACAGCTATTCGATGCCAAGTTTGCATCACCTGAAGTATACGATTTCGGAGCCATTCCATATACATTGTTTATCGCTCCCGACGGAAAAGTATTGTCTATCAACATAGCTCCTGACGAACTGGAAGATAAGTTAGAAGACGCATTAAAATAATTAAAAAATCAAATAAGAATAACCACGATGAAAAAGATTCTAATCCCCCTGTTTGCTGTAGCCGCATTGGCTGCATCATGTGCCGATAAGAACGCATACACCGTAACAGGCCACGTCACAAGCGACAGCTACGACAGCACCTATGTATACCTGAATCAGGTAGAAGAGGAATTGAAAAAAGATCCTGCTGCTCAGCCTGTAAAACTGGATAGTGCATTGGTGTTGAACGGTTCGTTCACATTCAAAGGTGTAGCTCCTGCCACATCTTTGCAAACGATTGTTTTCGAGAAAAAGCCAAACGAAAGAATGCCCAAATCGATTATGTTCGTTGCCGAGCCGGGAAACATCGAAGCTACTTTGGACAGTACATCCACAACTATCAAAGGGACTGCTAAAAACGATGAGTATCAGGCATTCATCACTCAAATGCGTACCTCGCAGGATAAAAAACGCGATCTGTATAAACAATATCAACAGAATGCAGGAAAAGACAAAGCTTTGGACGAACGCATCGATAAAGAATATGAGGCGATAGACAATCAGGAAAAAGAAGTGGTATTCGAGTTTATCAAAACCAACCTCGATAATCCGCTGGGTATCTACTTCTTCCAACGCAATGGCGGAATGTTCGCGCCCGATAAAATCAAATCGATTTTGGCAACTCTCCCTGCCGATAAGAAAGGATATGAAAGCATAACCCGCCTCGAAAGTTATGTAAATGCAATAGAAAACACTGCCGAAGGCAAACCGTTTGTCGACATCAAAGGGAAAGATCCGAAAGGTCAGGATATCGCCTTGTCGGAATATGCAGGCAAAGGAAAATATGTCTTAGTCGACTTCTGGGCATCATGGTGTGGCCCGTGCCGCAAGGATATGCCGGAATTGGTAAAACTCTATGCTAAATATAAGCCTAAAGGCTTGGAAATCGTCGGCGTATCACTCGATCAGGATGAAAAAAGCTGGCTTTCGGGACTGAACGCGATGAATATGACATGGCCGCAAATCACCGATCTTAAATTCTGGGAAGCTCAAGGTGCTCAGGATTACGGAGTGAAATCGATACCGGCAACTGTACTGATAGACAAAGACGGAAAAATCATAGCACGCGGTTTGCGTGGCGAAGATTTGGCAAATAAGCTTGCCGAATTGATGAAATAACAATTAGAATATGACTAAAAAACTTAACATTATACTCGGATTGCTCCTGATTTCAGGGGCAATCCTTGCTCAAAAAGGCAACTACACACTCAACGGAAAACTTTTCGATTCTTCATACGACGGGAGCACTGTATCCTTACAGTCGCTTGATTATAAGAATCTTTCGGATGTCAATACGATAGATACTACATCCGTATCCGGTGGCAAGTTTCAGTTTACCGAAGCAGCTCCTAATGTCCCCGAAATACGCATCATCGCCATCAGCAACGGAAATACGGAAGAAGATATTTTCTCCTTCTTCATTGCCGAACCTGCAACGATAGAGATGCAGTTGACCGAAAACAGCATCGTTATTCAGGGTGGGACATACAACACCAAACACGAAGCGCTGCAACAAACATTGCGCGGCTATTACAGCAGATTCTCCGCATTAGAGGAGAATGCCCAAAAGGCTTCGGAAGAGGGAACACTCGACGAGGCAATGATGCAATCGCTGACTGCTACCGCACAGGAAATTATGTCGCAGATGAGCGAAACTGTTTTCAGTTACACAAAAGAAAATATGCAAAATGGTATTGGTGAATTCTATTTCATCAACTATGCTTCGCAATTTTCGATCCCGCAAATGACCGAGTTATATACAGCATCGAGTCCTTCGTTCCAGAAAGAAGCGGCTATCTCGAGCATCATGCAGAAATATGTATGGAGCCAAGATGGTGTCGCTATCGGGACTAAATTCAATGGGATAACGTTGGAGAACATCGACGGAAAAAGTCAAAACATTAGCGACTACATCGGTAAAGGCAAGGTTGTCCTGGTCGATTTCTGGGCATCGTGGTGTATGCCATGCCGCAAGGAAATGCCGGAGCTGGCACGTTTCTACAGCGAACAGAAAGATAATGGTTTCGAATTAATCGGTATTTCGCTCGACGATTCTGCTCAGGATTGGAAAACTGCCGTAAGTACCATGAAAATGGTATGGCCGCAGTTCCTCGGCGATGGAGGCTGGAATGGTAAAGCTGCTCAACAATATGGTATTACCCGTATTCCGCAGACTTTTATCCTCGACCGCGACGGAACAATCGTTGCACGCGATTTACGTGGCGCTCAAATGGAAGCTAAGATATTGGAATTATTGGCTAAATAACCAATACACTACCATCCAAAATAAAGAAGCCGGCTCAATCAAAAAGCCGGCTTTCTTATTGTCTATTATAGTCCAAATCAGTCTTTTATATAACCTTCGTTATAGAGCAATGCTATTGCTTCCATCATCATGCAACCGCTGAGTTCACCTCTGAGTTTAACGTCGTAGGTCAATGGTTTCTCTTCCCAGTTGGATCCATAGAATACAGATCCTCCATCAGGCTTGAGCGTACCATTCTCCCACAATGTTTTTCCATTATTTTTCATAAATGTCACATAACGCAGGCGGGCAAAATCAGGAAGATCGTCTTCCATAACCAATTGAGTGAAATAGCGGACAAAGATACCTTTAAACAAGTTCACATCATGGTTTTCTTGCTGCCCCCAATCATTTAATATGCCGTTGGCGCTACGATTGGCGATAGCATAATCGGCCATCTTGATGGCATCATTCAGATACACTCCGTCTCCTGTTATATGATACAATTCCAAGGCTGCTCCCATGAAAGTACCAAAGTTATACAAGAAATCATTATTCTTGTTGTTGATATCTTCAAAAACACGTCCGGTAGATGGAACAAAACGATTTTCTTTAATCCATTCATAAATCATCTTAGCCCATTCCAAATTATTAAGGCTTACTGTTTTTCCCGGAACCAGATAAGATTCAGTATCACCATATTTAATCCATCGGCGAGCGGCAATGATAGCTGCCGGACCATTGGCAGGGATTCCTTTGCTTTCACCTAAAGCATCGGAAGGTATACGCCATTTGATTCCTCCACCTTCATAGTCGCTCCAGCCTTGTGTGATCCATGCCCAGAGTTCTTTGGCCGACTGTTCGTAGCGAGTATCGCCTGTAGCTTCGAAAGCTCTCATGTGAGCCAAGCCATGCCAGCCCATATCGTCATAGTACTCATTCTCCCAAGTTCCGCCGCCATGATACCAGTTTTTGGCTTTCACGCCATCATACCAGTCGTAGATACGGTTCTTGTAAAAATCGTCATTTGTCCGCAGATAGGCATCGACCAAAACGTCTAAGCCATGAGCTTCGGGCCAATAGTCGTTCGTTGTCGGGTTGCCATGAGCATCATCGTTAAAGAAATGCCCTGTCGTATTCCAATAGTCGACAGCTAATGTCATGCTACTACTGTCGGCAGCAGCATTCCAGTCTATCGCTATTGTATCGTCGTATAGGTATTTATCGTCCACCTTGCTGCAAGATGCTAATAACAGCACACTCGTCAGGGACAAGAATATTAATTTCTTCATAAGCTGATATATTTTTATAATAAGGGTTGAGGAAGTTTTCTTTTCGGTCAACCCTTATTAGTTTTTTACTTAAATTTTACTCAACAGTATGTCTGTATACACCATCGCCTTGCATATAAACCGTCAAAGTAACATTTGCACCATCAAATGCAGAAGCAAACTTCCATTTGTGATCCCATTGATTAACAGGAGTATAAATGGCCAGATTGTAATATTCTGCTGCTCCAGAAGGCGTTCCGTCTTCTCCGGCATTCTCTGGTCCCCAATCTTCGAGTTGTGTAGCTGTTGTCACTCTAAATTTATAGCGTTGGTCGCGTCCCCAGCTTTCTTGTTTGAATGTTACAGGTCCTGTACCTTTCCATATACCTTTTCCTTGGTATGCAAGAGGCCATTCGGTAGCACCTGTCGGACAGAAATAGAATTCTACTCTTTGTATTTCAGTAAACGTTACCGATGCTGTAGAGAAGTCAAGCACAATATGATAAATACCTGATGTCTGAGTAACTGTTCCGCTCTCTGTTCCATGTTCGCTTTGTTTGATCAAACCATCAATATAGAATGTTTTGAAATCAGGATCTGAAGTTGAGGTTTTACTTACCAGCTGATATGTCTGACCTGAATTCAATTCTGTATAGATTTCAAATATTTGTTTACCTAAATTTTTGAATGGAATAGCATCTGACAAGTTTGTTCCGGCTTCCGAACCTGTTCCTGTAATATACAATTCTGCAGGAGTTTGCTCCGGAGTAAAACCAGCTAAACGAGTATATGACAATTCGCGATGTACTGAAGAGATTGCTGTATTGATTCCTCTTGAGGATCTAACAGTCCAGATAACAGTCGTTGATTCACCCATATCCACTCCGTTAAGTTCAGCAACTAAACTCAGGATTTTATGAGAAACCGAAACTCCCGCCAAAGATCCATTTCCGTCTGACGGCATTACATAAAGAGGGTTAGAGAAGTCTCCTCCAAGTTTATCAAATATAATTTCATAAATCGCAGGACCGCTGTCTTCTGTTCTTGCAGGCTCCCAAGAGAAATAAGATGATCCTTGAGGATCTAACAGAAGAGTCTTTCCATCGACAGGCTCATATAGTGTTTCTACCGGAGTGACTTTTGCATTCTTAAACTTCATATCTTCTGTACAAGACACCATTATTAAAGAAAGTGCAAGCAGAATTAATATTTTATTCAACATTGTTTTCATAATAATCTTTTTTTTAATTTACTAATTATGTGTTTTGTTAATATTAATAACCTGGGTTATTTGGTTTCAGGTTAGGATTCAAATCCACCTGATCCAAAGGTACAGCCCAGAGATAGTCTCTATTTGTATTGAACTTGCGTTCGTCAAATATGATATGTGCTGTTCCTCCATTGGCAAATTTTGCACCCCTGACAGGTTTGTCAAAGAATTCGAGGCCGGCTTTCCATCGTACTACATCGTGGTAACGGACACCTTCCATCGCCAATTCCGAACGACGCTCGTTGCGGATTAACGCTCTCATATCATCAGTCCCTAAAGTAGGATAATCTACAGCTCCCGTGGCAGTAAAGCCTGCTCTTTGGCGGACAAGCTTAATTGTTGCATCCCATACGGCAGAACTCATGCGGTTTTGCTCGAACATAGCTTCGGCATACATCAACAATATATCAGCATAGCGAAGCAGGATGATATTAGTGCTTTGCTGTATGCTTGCTTCGTGGTCAGGATCCCAGTATTTGCGGATATAGTATCCGGTAGATGTACTGTTACCTACGCCCCATTTATCAGGGCTACTGCCAGTTGAAGCATCATTCGGATCAATCTTGATCACAACCGAACTGCCATCTTCTTTTATCCAATTGCAGTCATGGTAAACGATGCTGTAATCGAGGCGAGGATCACGATTTACGTATGGCATATTCGGATTATAAGATGCGTCGGCAATTGTTTTGCCGTTTTTCATTATATACGAATCTACCAACTCTTGCGTAGGTGCGCCATCGTTGAGATATGCCCCTTGAGACATTGGAACGCGGGCATACATTTCGCCCCATGTTTTTACGGCAGGAACAAAAGCATAATCGAAAATTACTTCTTCATTATATTCGTTCAGCGATTGGAACAATCCTTCGTAATCAGGATACAGTGCGTATGTTCCATAGTTAGCCTGATCGTTGATCAATCTGCCGGCATAGTCCTCTACTTTGGCCCAGTTGCTTTCGTACAAATATACACGTGCCTGAAAAGCACAAGCGGCTCCGCGTGTTACACGTCCATTATCGCTTGCAGCCAATTGATCTCTTGTCGGCAACAACGGCATAATTTCGTCCAGCTCGTCGTGGATAAACTGCAACACTGTCGCTTTCGGCGTACGGCTTATCGTTTTCGCATCAGCCAACGAAATATCTGTTGTGAAGAAAGGAACATCGCCATAGAAACTAACCAAACGGAAATAGTTCCATGCACGGATAAAACGGACTTCGGATGTTCTTTTCGCTTTGTAAGCATCGTCCATATCAGGAACACGGTCTACATTATCCAGATATTTATGACAGGTTTTAATGCCGCCATACATGTCTTTCCATTCGCCTTTGAACATATCTAATGAGGCATCGGCCAATCCGGCACGTACCCGGCGGGTATCTTCCCAACTACGACCATTGAACACATTATCGCTCAATGCTTCGTCTTTCCACATTTTATCAGCGCCATACATCTGCCGATATGCCATATTCACCATCAGGTCGGAGTTTTTGACCGACTGCCAGAAGTTTGCATCCGTAAACTTATCCTTCGGTGCCTGGTCCAAGTTGTTACAAGCCGAAAAGGCAAGTAAAACAACAGCTGATAAGAGTATATTTTTAAAACTTATTTTTCTCATAATTTTTCTTCTTTAGAATTCGATATCGAAACCAAAACCGTAATATTTCAATGACGGATAGTTACGTGCACTGTTTGCACCAACGCCATTACGTCCTCCCATGTTTGAGTCGAACTCGGATGATTCGGGATCAATAAAGGAGTTATTGCTGAATGTCAGTAGGTTTTGTCCGTTGATATAAGCACGTACTTTTCCAAGTCCAATTTTCTGTGTTAAATGTTTTGGTATAGTATATCCTAATTGGATATTTTTGAGACGCATATATTTTCCATCGAGAACGTACAAGTCAGAACCTTTAAATTCCCAGTTGTTGTTATGAGACGAACCACTCTTTGTCAGTCTCGGCCATCTTGCGCCGGTATTGGTAGGTGTCCAGTAATCCAGCTGATGTTTGTAGATTACATATGAATAACCACCGTGGATAGGCTCTACCAACTCTCCGCGGACAAATTGCTGACGTTTCAATACTCCTTGCCAGAACATGCTGAAGTCGAATCCTTTATATGAAACATCGTAAGAAAGTCCGAATGAATAACGAGGGAATCCGTTTCCTAAGTATGCACGGTCTTTTACGTCGATAACACCGTCATTGTTGCGGTCTACGTACTTAACATCACCCGGTTGGAGAGAAGATGGATCAACTCCTGCCGGAAGGGCTGAGTTATTTATATCTTCCCTGCTCTTGAAGAAGCCTGCTGTTTTATATCCATAATATGATTTGAAAGGCATGCCTTCGCGGATAATGGTATACAACTGGTCATTGTTATCTATTTGCTCAAAACCTTCGAACTTCAGGACTTTATTCCAAGAGTCCCCGATATTTGCCATAAAGTTATGGTTGAATTCTCCTGTTTTCAAGAAATAGTTGATTGTTAAGTCCCAACCTTGGTTTCGCATTTCACCTACATTATAGTCGTTGAGTTCTCCACCGAATACTGTTGGTACTTTAGGTTTCAAAAGGATGTCTTTCGTCACCTTGTTGAAGTAGTTGGCTGAGACTGACAATGCACCGTTGAAGAAAGAAGCATCGAGTCCGATGTTGAAGTCGTTGGTTTTTTCCCATTTGATATTTTCATTCCCCAACTGGAAGCCTGCCGCACCAACCGAATTGTTATTAAATCCGTATTGATCCGAATATGTTTCGTATGCTGTCATAAATTGATAATCACCTATCCGCTGATTACCTAATACCCCGTAAGTTACACGCAATTTGAGGTCTCCTCCAACTGCCTCTTTGTAGAAGTTAAAGAATTCTTCTTCCGAAAGTCTCCATGCCAATGATGCCGATGGGAAGAAGCCCCATCTGTTATCTTTCGCAAATTTAGAAGCTCCATCGTAACGGAAGCTACCTTCGGCATAGTATCTGTCTTTGTATGAATAGTGCAAACGTCCGAGGTAAGAAATGATCGACCATTTATTTGCTCCTTGCAGCGAACTATTGGTGCCTTTATACTCTTCGTTTCCTGTGGTAGGAGTTCCCAAATCGGGATCGACATTGGCTATTTTAACCTCATTTGTTTTTCTGCTATACGATTCGTTTGTTATACCGGCCAAAGCGGTAATGGTATGATCCCCAAATGTTTTGTTGTAATCCAGCAATAACTGATAATTCAACTGGCGAGCATCCGCATTAAAATCTTCTACTGAGTTTTTAGGGTTCATATATACAAACGGATCTGCATTCTCAGCAGCCCCTTGTCTGTAAAGGCCTACTGTATTTCTTCTGATAGAACGATGATCAGCAAAGATTTCGGCACCGAAAATACCTCTCAGTTTCAATCCGTCGATTATTTTCGCTTCCATATTCAGGTTTACATTCACATAATCGTTGTTATTCAATTCACGACCTGCATTGTGTAATCCTGCCAATGGGTTCTGGTCTGTCAGTAAGTCATTTACTACATATCTGCCATACTGGTCTTTCATTCTGGTATTGTAGTATGCCGGAATACGTGTAGAGTTGATGATAGCATTACCATCTACGCTCTTTTTGTTATCGTTGCGGGTGTATCCCAAAATCGATGTCACTTTGAAGCGGCCATACTCTGCAGTAATGTTCGAACGAAGGCTATAGCGCTGAATACCATAATTAGGACCTACAAAGTTGCTTTCCTGATCGTAGTATCCTGCCGAGAACATATAGGTTGTATGCTCACTACCACCCGAAACACTCACGTTATATTGCTGTTGCAATGCAGTCTGGAAGATTTCGTCCGGTCCCCATTTTTCTTCGCTTCTGCGATCGTAGAGATCCTGAATTTGAGCGGGACTATATTTAGGAGTAGCACCCGAA
This sequence comes from Dysgonomonas sp. 25, assembly GCF_010501075.1. GTDB lineage: Bacteria > Bacteroidota > Bacteroidia > Bacteroidales > Dysgonomonadaceae > Dysgonomonas. The sequence goes on along the minus strand of NZ_QVMN01000006.1, from coordinate 114,533 downwards.
TTAGTCAGTGCCAAGTTCCACAATGTAGCATTCTGCCATCCGGCTACCGGGCGGAAGAGTACTTCAGGATCCTGGTATCCTACTTGTCCACTCAAGCGTACGATAGGACGTTGGTTCTTTTTACCGGTTTTGGTAGTAACCACTACTACCCCATTGGATGCACGCGAACCATAGATAGCCGCTGTACTGGCATCCTTCAATACCGAGATGTTTTCGATATCAGACGGATTCAATTTGTTCAAACTATTGTCGTCCGAAACGAGCCCATCGATTACGATAAGCGGGGAGTTGTTATTCATCGTAGAGATACCGCGAATGTTGACGTTCATCGTATTATTATTCGGGTCCATACTACGTTGCTGGATAACCAAACTCGGAGATGCTCCCTGCAATGCTTGTTGCACATTCGCTACGGGACGGTCTTCCATCATTTTTGCCTTGATTTGGTCTACAGCACCTACCGCGCTCTTGCGTGTAGTGGTACCATAACCGATCACGACAACGTCATCCAAAACCTTGGCATCTTCTTTCATTGTAACATTCAACGAAGTCCTGCCATTTACAGACACTTCTTGCTGAGTGTACCCGATATACGAAAATTGTAAAACATCGGTAGGTTTACAGTTAACAGTAAAATCTCCATCGATATCAGAGATAACCACTTTGTCGGTTCCTTTTACTTTTACACTGACACCAATCAATGGCTCGCCCTCACCGTCTTTCACAAAACCTTTTACGGTTATTTCGGAGCCGGCTTGTTGCGTTACACCGGTCTGTGCATATCCCGCTGTGGGCGCGCCCACGAATGCAAAGGACATCAATAAACCGGCTAACATTATTAGCTTATATTTTTTGTTAGTCATACCATAACTATTTTTGTTAATATTAAAATGTGATTTCTTAATCTAAGATCTGATTTACTTTTGGTTCCTTGGTTGTACTTTTCCTACATAGACTTTGGTTAGAAGATTAAATATTTTCACTTGTTTTCCATATTTCTTATTTAAGACTAAATAAGACGTTTGAGAGAGTTTAAGTTTTTCGGTTCATTCACATAGTTTTTGCATGGTTCATCCAACTATTTCAACCGTCGGCGACATGCATAGATTTAAGAGTTAGTTTGTTCATTTTTCTCATAAGTTAAAGTTCTTAGTTATTTCAGGTTGAATTCTTGTATAATTAGTTGCTTTATTATTCGATAACGGCTGCCCATCCGCCGTTTCTAACCATTTTTATGTTGATGGCATCTGCCTTCTTCACTTGCGATGTCTTTCTGCGATAATCCATTGCTTGACGGCCTGCATTTATTCCATCTTCGAAATGTGTCATCGTATATGTTTTCCCTCCATTCAGAAAATCGAGCCTGATTATCAGCTCCCGCTCTTTCCCATTCGTTATGCCTCCGATATACCATTTATCGCCTTTCCGCTTTGCTACTACAATCACTTCCCCAGCTTCGGCGGCGAGAGCTTTTGTTTCGTCCCACGTCACAGGTACTTTGGTGATGAATTCGGTACATTCGCGGTTGTTATAGTAGAGAGTAGGGTTGTCGCAGAGCATTTGCAAACCGCTTTCGAAGAGAACGAACAACGCCATCTGATAGGCTCTCGTCCCTACGCTTGCCGAGTTCGGACGATTACCGCAATAAACATTCGGTTGCATGTTGATCATCGCACCGGGAGTGAAATCCATCGGCCCTACTGCATTCCGCATAAACGGAAGGTAAATCGTATTGTTTGGCTGGCAACCGCTCATCTGCTCCAATCCTCTTACCCCTTCATACGAAAGGACATTCGGATAACGGTATTCTAATCCGGCCGGCTTGAACGAGCCATGGAAATCAACAAGGATGTTGTATTTGGCAGCTTCTTTTGCTACACGTTCGTAATAGTCGACCATCCATTGATCGCTACGATCCATAAAGTCTATTTTAACCCCTTTCACGCCCCATTCGGCAAAGGTTTTGAATACATCCATGTGGTTTTCTACACACAACCATGTCAGCCAAAGGATGATACCGACATTTTTTTCTTTTCCGTAACGGATCAGTTCGTGTACATCCACTTTAGGATTAGGAGTGTACGGATCGAAGACGGTCATCGCCCAGCCTTCGTCCATAATAATATATGGGATACCGAATTGTGAGGCAAAATCTATATAATACTTATACGTATCTAAGTTGTAGCCCGAAACAAAATTCACATCCGGCCCGTATGGCGAAGCATCGTTCCACCATTCCCAGCTGACTTGTCCCGGTTTAATCCACGAAACGTCTTTCAATTCGCTTTTAGGCGCCAGTTTCACAGGCATTGTATTTTCGACAAGCTCTCCGTCGTTCTTCGCTATCATGAAATAGCGCCACGGATAGCTTCTTTTGGCCGCTGTTTTGGCTATATAATCAGCTTCTTTCAGTATTTTCAGGCTACGATCGCCATCTTCCCCGAATTCGAGCGGCACTTTTGGCGAAACCGAAGTCATTCCGTTTGTTCCCGTTCCTTTAAGGAAAAGGCACGGATAATCGAATACATCGAACTCGGAAATTAATATCTTATAGTCTTTCTTCGTATCGAGGAGCACAGGCAGATTAGACATCTTGTCCGACGGGCTCCATTCGTTCGTATTCAGATGAGAATAGGATTCTTCGTAGTTTGTCTTGAAGCTACCCGCCTGTTGCAGATGTGCTAAATAAACTGAAGGGAAGTTAATGGCAAAAGTTTCGCCCTGAACTTGTACTTTTCCTTGTTTATCACCTTTCAGGTTGGTAACGAAGCGGTATGCTATCCCTTCGTCATAGGCTCTGAATTCTACCGAATAACCTCCTTTGAAAGTCAGGAGAAGCTGATTATAAGTGTTATCGACCGTAGAAAATTTGAACGGGACGACAGGATTTATCGTGGATGATTCCGATTTGACTTTCTTGCTTGCCAAGCGGGGTTTCTCGCCCAACTGATTGCCGTCTACGGTCATCTGCAAAAAGCAATCTTTCAACAGCAATTCGCCATTACAGGCTATATCATAATAGATTTTATCATCGATTCGAACGGAAAGTGTCAGTTTTCCGTCGGGTGAAGTCAACTTCGACTCTTGTGCCTTCAGTATGCCCGACACAATAAGAGCCAATGAGAGAAGAAATAAGATTCTCATTTTATTTTTCATAATATTCCTAAGGTTCTCGTTGTTTACTGGCAAAAGGTTAATCTTTTTAACTTTATTGCCCTTATTTTTTGTAAAACAATGCTAATACCAAATGTATGTGGATTCATTCGAATACAATGTGTTATTTTTTATAAAAAAAAGAGGATGTCATAAAAATAGACTATTACGTCACAAATCAAAACTTGCACACCCCGCATTTAACCCTATTTACGTTCAAGAGGTAAAACAAAATTATCTCGCTTACCTCAGGAGAATCGGACAACAACAAAAACTTTTAATACGTACTATTGACGCACGAAAAAGAAAAAGATACTCCCCGGCAGGGGAATATCTTTCACTATATCTTATCAGAAACGGGATACTTATCTTTGGGCAAGATAAGTTGATGACAAAACAGTCTGTTTGAATGCCATTACTCCCTGAGATGAAAGTTCAACATGTTGTTCTTTACCGTTTTGCAGGTAAACAATAACATTATTTTCATCTTCGAATTTGAACAGCTTATGTTCTTCGTTTGCAGTGGCAACGCTCCACGTTTTTGTCTCTTTGTCGTAGACAAGATTCATTTCCGTACCTTCTTCATTCTGAATGTGATAACCGTTTTCTTGTGTCTCGATGGTGTACATGATTCCGTTCTTACCTTCTACCTGCTTCACTTCGCCGAGTTGAACAGGATTGTCTCCCGTCCAGAATTCGATGGAGTTAACGACTAATATGTCTGCCAGGAAACATACCTCATACACCGGTACTATCCACAAGGCAATAAAGACAAGTTCGTTGACAAATTTACTGTCGATTGTCTGGTTCCAACTCAAGACCTTATTGGTCAGATTAAAAGACCCGATACATGACGAAAACATGATACAGCCTGATAATGCTAATACTGTAGCTACTGATAAAAAACGCTTTTTCATTTGAATCACTATTTTAAGTTACTACTCCTATACCTTATTCACGATCATCGCTTTTTAGGTTAACGGGATATATAAAAGATTTATTATTAATCATTAACGCTTATTGCGGGGATGATGTTCAATAATTTCCTGTCTTAAAAATTCTTTATCCATATGTGTATAGATTTCTGTCGTGGTTATTTTCTCGTGCCCCAACATCAGCTGAATGGCTCTAATATTAGCTCCGCGCTCTAAAAGATGGGTAGCAAACGAGTGCCGGAAAGTGTGCGGACTGATGTTTTTTTTAACATTAGCCTTCGCCGCATATTCCTTAATAAAATGAAAAACCATGATGCGGGAGATAGCCGTTCCGCGGTTACTCAGAAAAATAATGTTTTCGCTTCCCTTTTTCGGTTGTTGTTGTTTACGATAATGCATATAATTCTCTAACTCGGCAATGGCTGTCTCCGAAATAGGGACAAGACGTTGTTTGCTTCCTTTCCCTTCGACCTTTATAAATCCCTCATCCAGAAAGAGGTCGGAGAATTTCATATTAGTCAGCTCCGAAATGCGCAGTCCACAGCTATAAAGCACTTCGATAATCGTACGGTTGCGTTGTCCTTCTTTGGTGGAAACGTCAATAGCTTTTTGGATTGCTCCGATTTCATCTATTGTCAGGAATGTAGGCAATTTTAACCCGATTTTGGGTGTTTCCAGCAATTCGGACGGATCTGCTTCGATATAACCATCGAGCAGCAGAAAATTGAAAAACGATTTAATCCCCGATATAATGCGGGCTACGGAGCGGGCATTAATGCCTAAATCATATAACTGGGCAACAAATTGCTGCAAGTAGTCGAGTGTGACATCGCGATAGGTCAGGTTTTCGTCTTGCATAAAAGACAACAGTTTTGCCATATCTTTCGTATAGGCATCTACCGAATTGGGCGACAAAGAGCGCTCCAATACGAGGTAGTTCCTGTATTTATAGGCAATATTGTCTTTTCCTTCTGCTGTCATTTTTCGTATTTCTTATTCTGAATCCAGTTTTTTGTCATTTCCTTGTCGAGTATCTTGCCTATCACACGCAATTGCGAGTTATTCAACGGGTTTTCTCCCACCAACGGTTCGGACATCACCCCGATATTGCGCCGGTAATAATTGGAATGGACAAAGTTTTTCTCCCCGTTCCGGAAATAGATATACCCCACATGATTGTCAAGCCCGACAATATACAGCCCCTCGCCTTTTTCGTCTATATGCTTCACAATATCATCCATCGGAACCTGATAGAAGCGGTTGACATCGGAAGATAGTTTCTTCACAACATACAAGGCATCTTGCTGCGCCCAATAGATACGCGGAATATCGAATCCCATATCACGCAAGGTGGTAGTAACAAAGTAGCCACAGGCGATAGAGCCTTCGCGCGGTGTCTGGGTATGCCCTTCGAATGTCCACGGTGTACCATACCATTCCCTGAAAAACAGATGGGCTTCGTTCGCCAAGAATTGTTGAGCATCAGCAACGATACTGTCTTTGGCGGCTTTATTTCCCTTATTATAGGCCTTTTGGTACTCCAGCCTTTTGGTGCGGATATCTGTTTTCAGCTGTTTGTAGCTTCTGGTATCGATGAAACTTTCTTCCAACACTATTTCTTTTTCTTCTTCCGTTTCCACAGGCTTTTGCTCCCTTGCATAGCAGGCTGTGCAAAGGATAAGACAAAACAGGTATAGCAGATTTTTGCTCATTTTCATTCTTTTATAATCAGAGGAGAAACTAATTCACGCATTATCGGATTAGGCTCCATAAGGGCATTATCATATTTTAGCAATGTAACAAAGACGTCTTTTTTAATCTCTGTCATCACCGAATCGGTTTCACTCAAAGATATCCCATTGTCATTCTTATCATGAAAAAAGCACGCTAATCTATCGGGCACATCCGAAAGTCCACGATATAAAACAAAGGCCGGTTGCATTCCTTCTTTTTCGATTAACAGGTAGATGAAAGGGCCATCGCACACACAATCAGCCTCTTGTCTTGGCGGCAACTTCTCAAGAGGGACTTCGCCCTGTGCTTTTTCTAAATAATAAGAAATCATTTCTTCCCATTCCTTTTTCTGTTCATCGGACAATAGAGTATCTACAAGCAAATAACCATCCGGGTATGTCCGCCGGACAATCTTCACATTAAAATCCTTATTTACTTCTATCGCGCCATAAATTTTCAATCCGTAAAAAATAGTATCTCTCGGCTCACCATAGCTTTGAGGGATAAAATCATAAAATCCGACCGATACGCTATCGGCAGGCAATTGTACCTCTTCCTTGCAAGAGAAAAAGCAAAGCAAAACAAGTGGTAGAAGTATAATTGCCCGTATTTTTTTCATGATATCAATCTATAAACCGCTTCGTCAGATCGCCGAACTCATCAATACGCCTGTCGCGCAGGAAAGGCCACCAACGACGTACATTTTCGGAGCGTTTCATATCCAATTCCAAGACTTTCACTTCTTCTTTTTCATTCGATGCCTGATAGATAAATTCTCCTTGTGGCCCTGCAACAAAGCTGTTTCCCCAGAAAGTGATGCCATTTGTCTGCCCCGATGGATCAGGCTCATAGCCCACACGGTTGACAGCTACCACATGCAGTCCGTTAGCGACGGCATGTCCCCGCTGAACGGTTACCCATGCCCCCAATTGGCGCTGCTTTTCTTCGTCCGTATCGGTCGATTCCCAACCGATAGCCGTAGGATAAATCAACATCTCGGCTCCTGCCAGCGCCATCAATCGGGCTGCTTCGGGATACCATTGATCCCAGCATACCAATACGCCTAATTTACCTAAAGACGTTTCAATCGGCTTGAAGCCAATATCTCCGGGCGTAAAGTAAAACTTCTCGTAATAGGCCGGATCGTCAGGGATGTGCATTTTGCGGTATTTACCTGCCATCGTTCCGTCTTTTTCCAATACCACAGCCGTATTATGATACAGCCCTGTCGCCCGCTTTTCGAACAGGGAAAGGACAATCACAACGCCCAGCTCCTTCGCCAAAGCACCAAACTCGTCAGTCGTAGGGCCGGGTATCGGTTCGGCTAAATCGAACAAATCGGTTTCTTCCGTCTGGCAGAAATAAAGCGAGTTATGCAGTTCCTGAAAAATAACGAGTTGCGCTCCCTGTTTGGCTGCTTCGCGGACTTTTTCCTTCAGCCGTTGTTTATTATTGGTTACATCGGCAGTGTTTGCCTGCTGTATAAGTGCGACTTTCATATCTTTTTATTTAGAATATTTTTTTAATGTATGCTTCATCATACCTTTTACCACTATTTTATGAAACGGGGCAATTGCGTAAAAATAGATATAGCCGAGCAGATTATGGAAGTGGACAATGGTAATCACATAAATATCTTTGCTGTTTGATTGGCTATCTTCGATATAAACAGACATGTATGCATCCAAATGTTTATCTTTTAATATGATAGCTGTCTCTTTTTCCGATTTCGCTGCAACAGACATCATATTATATGTCCCGCCTTCCCTGAGGCATTGTTCTATTTTCTGAAACTCCCCTTTGTCTGTTTTCAGCCCAAACCATTTTACGATTGCATTTCTTATACTAAAAAGCCGGGCAAGCCATTTAGGATGATGAGTCCAGAATGCGACCTGCAAATCATCGGGAGTTATTGCCGATGCGGATTGAATTGTACATTTATAAACATCCCGGAAATTACATGGAAGATACTCCTGTGTAAGTGACTGTTGAGGGATTTTACTACTGACAATTTTCATCCTGATATATGTTTACGAAATCATTTCCATCGGATATTGCATCGTCACACAATGCAGCGAACCATGCTGGCAAATGAGTGCCGAGCAATCGACTCCTACAATCTCGCGCGTAGGAAAAGCCTTCTGCAACTGCGTCTTTGCTTCCTCATCCAGTTCCTTCACATGATAGAACGGGACTAAAACAGTCTCGTTCATAATCAGGAAATTAGCATAAGTAGCAGGCAGTCGTTCGTCATCTTCATACACAGGTTTTGCCATCGGCAGCGGGATGAGCTTATATGGATTTCCTTCGTAGTCGACAAAGCTTTTCAGTTGCTCCTCCATCTTTGCCAATGCCTCATAATGGACGTCGTTTTGGTCTTCGCACTTGACATAGGCAATCGTATGCTCGTCGCAGAAACGCGCCAATGTATCTATATGGCTGTCGGTATCGTCTCCCGCAAGGAATCCGTAATCGAGCCAGAGAACACGCTTCAGTCCGAAGATTTCTTTCAGATAGGATTCTATTTCTTCTTTGCTCATATAAGAATTTCGGTTAGGCGACAACAAACATTCGGTGGTTGTCAGCAATGTTCCTTTTCCGTCCGATTCGATTGCACCGCCTTCCAATACGAAATTCTTTCGATTGATATAGTGCACCTTTCCGTCGAATATCCCTTTCGAGAACAACGCACGTGTTATCTGATTGTCGTGATCGGCAGCAAATTTCAATCCCCAACCGTTAAAGGTGAAATCGTACAGGCAGGGTTCGCCATCCTTCAAAACGGATATTCCGCTATGGTCGCGCGCCCACGTGTCATTCGTCGGAGCTTCGAGGAGTACAAGGTTGTCGAAATACTGCGCGCTATTGCGCAATTCGTACTTCACCAATTCCACATCGTGGCAAACAATGATCAGCCGTTGCCGCTTGATAATTTCGGCAGCGAGATTGACGAAACAAGCTGTCACCCGTTCGATCATATAGCCCCAATCGCCGAACTGGTGCGGCCATGTCAGCTGTATGGCGCCTTGCGGATACCACTCGGAGGGGAGCAATATATTGTTTTTTGTACTCATTCGGTATACTTGAATTAGATAATGATTGGCTAAGATAAAAAGACTCTTGCTAAATGGCTAATTTAATCGGACTTTTTTATTTATGCAAAAAGTTGATAAATTAATATTAACATTTTATCGTAATTATTTCATGTTAAAATTCAGAAAAATGTAATTGCTTAGGAATATTTCCTATATCTTTGTGGAGTTACAAATTTAATATAAGCGTTCAAATAGTGTATAATTTTAAGCCGATATTTTCATTTAACATGTACCATATCAATATGGTAATATCGTACTTTGCGCTTACACACACACACACACACACACGAAATATAATAAATATTTCTTAGACTACCAAATTTTTGATAAAAAAAGTTACTGCGCCCTACGGGCAGTTACTTCGTGCTTCGCACAGTTACAAGTTACAAGAAATAACTTGCGGACTGCTATGTGGCTTTGTCCCCACTTGTCACTCGTAACTCGTCTACTTGTCAACTTAATAATTGCTTGTGTTAATACCAGGGGCATCCCGGGTCGTGATGACCGTGGATGCTCCCCCCCGTCCCCCTCTGCAGAAGGGGGAATGTGGGGCCATTTTTCAGTTAACAGCGAGCCCCCTCAATCCCCCGAAGGGGGAAGTATATCATTCTCTTCTATCAACAATAGAACCCATGTAGGGGCGCACCTGCGTGTGCGCCCGCGAATCCATATATACGGGGCAATGTTTATTGCCCCCTACACTCAAATCGCAGCGAGCTCCCTCGTATCCACTCGGGATGACATTTTCATGCGGAATGATACAATGCGAACCTTCAAACACACTTCTAATATATCTCACAGGCTGCCCCGTACCGACGCCCTTTTGTCCGTTCAACTTCCTTTCCTTTGGTCGTGCGGGGAAGGCCTGTTCTTTAATGCTACCTCCCCCTAACCCCCTCCTGCAGAGGGGGAGTAAAGATATATATCCTTTTCCCTTAAGCCTCCCCCCAACGGGGAGGTTTGGTGGGGCTCAAACAAACACCATTTATTCACCTTGCCCTATGGGGCATCAAAACGAAATCAAAAAAAATGAGAACGATGAGAAAGACTAAAACAAAGAGCAAAAAACTCAACCATTTCAAGACGGCTATGCTAATCATAGCCTTGACATTTGCAGGCAACATGTGCGTATTGAATGCACAGGTAACTATCGGAAGCGGAGAGCGACCTAATAAGGGAGCGCTCTTAGACCTAAAGCAGCAGGATGATTTTGTCACCTCCACCAAAGGGTTTCTGCTGCCACGCGTAGAACTGACCAGCATAAGTAACCTATTCCCGATGTTTACCAGCGATGGCAGCGGAGGATACATAGATGCCAACAAAGCCGTCGAAGATGAAGCACATATCGGGCTACTGGTCTTTAACATCGGTGGCTACGATAAAGTAGAGAATATCGATATGGAATCGGGTATATATGTCTGGACGGGTACTCAATGGAACAACTCTTTGTTGATGGAATTAACAACAGCGGGTGATGTACGCAGGGTAACAGACAACGGTGTAGACGAGATAACGCTAAGTTACAAAGATGAAACAACAACTTATCACTATGCTGATTTCGGTGACGCGGGTACGTGGATGACCGAGAACTTAGCAACACGTTACTTGCCGGATGGGTCATTGCTGACATTGCACACGGCAAACAGTGATACGGATCCTCAATATATTGGCCCGAACAGAATTGCGCATAACGACCCGCTCGTCAATACAACAGCCAATTATGGACTTTTTTACAACTGGCCGGCGGCAACATACAAAGAGAATAAATCAACTGCTGACCAAGGGCAGGTAGGATATCTATCGGCTAATCCTGCCACACCCGGAACAAATGAAGTAGAGACAGTGGAATCGAAAGGTTGGATAAAAGGTATCTGCCCCAAAGGTTGGCATCTGCCAAGTGATAGAGAATGGAACAAGTTGGAAAAGGAACTGACCATGCATGCCAGTCGCTATACATTGGGTACTGCTGACGCCACTTGGACTAATAGTTGGGAGACGACAACGGGGTGGCGTGGAGGCATACAGGGTAAGGTAACAAAAAGCACAACCAAGGTAAATAATCAGGCTACTAGTGGCGATAGCAAAACTTCAGTTAATGGTGGATTCGATGTATTATCGTTAGGATATCATTATAGTGCTACTACAGCCAGTGGATACGGGACTTCTTTTTTTTTATGGTCAGCGAGTTCTAATGGCAGTAGTAATGCTTACTATCGAGTCGGCTATAATACTGATAGTAATATAAATCGGTCATCAAGCAGTAGATACTACCTAATGTCCGTCCGCTGCAAGAAAGACGAATAGCAACGCGTAGCGTTGCAGTTACTTCGCCCTTCGGGCAGTTATAAGTTACGAGTTACAAGAAACTTTATCTATATAGGTAGCCTCCCCTTGTGGGGGAAACTACCTCCCCCTTGCCCCCTCCACAAGAGGGGGAATCACCTCTCCCTATATCCCTCTCCATTTGGAGAGGGACTTTTTGGTTTATTGCTGGAAAGATATCAGCCTATCTTTATCTATACTTATAAGCCTCCCCTTGTGGGGGAGGTTGGAGGGGGTGAAAAAAAACACTGTATCGCGTCAAATCTGTCAAGAGTGTCAAGTTTTAACTAAATTTCAATTGATTATCAACAATGTAAGGTTTTTGACAGAACTTGACAGCTATTCAGCGGATAGAATCATCCCTCCTGTCAGCATACGCCCCGAGTGAATGCTCTGTCGGCGTGCTGAAAAGAAGCGATCGGCATCGGAATAAGTACAAAGTCCGGCGACCTCGATGTTGGCTGCAATTACGCCTGCCTCTATCAATTGCAAGCGGTTGGCTTCCCAAAGGTCGATGTGCAGCTTCCCTGTCTCCTCGTTGCGAAACAAGATATGAGCAAGATCATAGCCTGCTTCGCTAAAAGCATTGCCTACCTCGTCGCCTACCTCGAACTTTTCGGGCGAGATGGAAGGGCCTATGCCTGCTACTATATCCTTCGGGGCGGAAGCGAAAGCTTGCTGCATCACGTGCACAGTTTGGGCGGCAATATGGGCAGCAGTCCCCTTCCAACCGGCATGAATGGCTGCAAGGACATTCCGCACAGGATCGAAAAGGAGTACAGGGACGCAATCGGCCGTGGTGACGCCGATAGCTATATCCGGCTGATTGGTGATGAGGGCATCGACGTCTCGCAACCTTGCCTGTTGCTCCTCCGGAGGGAGGGACAGAAACATCTGGTCGATGAGGCAGATATTACTGCTATGTGTCTGATGCGGGACAAAGAGGTTGTTCGCCTCTGCCCCGATGGCTTTGGTCAATCGTTTACGGTTCTCGTATACGTTTTCGGGAAAGTCATCCGAAAGGTTGCCCATATTCAGGCTCTCATAGTTGCCTTCGCTCACACCTCCCCTTCGGGTAGTAGAGAAGTGGCATAAGGATTTGACTTTTAGCAGTTCAAATTGTAGAATCTCGAGGTTATTTATCTGTTCCTGTTGCATGGGCAATGATTTATTCGGATGATAAATATACCCTAATTCTTGTTAAAAGGCAAGGATTCTGTATGACGAATATAGTATATTCGCAGCGTTAAGTTTCTACAAACAGCTATTATGAGGACGACATTCTTTATTTTCTTAGCCTGCTTATCGTCGCTGGCGATTTACGCTCAGGAGGCATCCAACGATCTGAAGCTTAGTATCGAACAGAGCAATAAGATACAACAGATAAATAAGGAGGCCTATCCAAAGTTCGAGGAGATAGGACGCAATATATCCTTATCGGGATATGAGGTCAACCGGCAGAGAAAGCTGTTATTGCTGGAGCAGAAGAAGAGTATTATGAGTATTCTGACGCCCGAGCAGCGGAAGATCTGGGATGCGAAGTTCAACAATATTCCTCCCGAAGTGAATATACGGGAATCGTTGAAGCAGGAGTACGACGGCCGCATCAAGGAGTGGGATAGGCAATATGCTTCGGGCAAAAAAGCGATCGAGAACGATAAGTCCTTGGATAAGAAAGCCCGGAAAGAACAGCTGAAAGAGTTGTCGAATACTTACAAGGCTGAGAAAGAGCGCCTCAAAAGGGAGCGCGACGCTGTCAGGGATTCGTTCTTCTATTAATCGAGCCGAAAGGAACCGTATTCAACCGGCTCCTTCCTCCTATTTTGGCTTGATATAGCTTTTCAGGGCTTTTACATAAGCATCGAAAGCGTCGATGCCTGCTTTTGTTATCTTACAGACCGTCCGGGGCTTTTTCCCGTCGATAAACTTGTTCACTCCTATATAGCCCGCCTCGTTGAGTTTATCGATCTGCACACTCAGGTTTCCGGCTGTTGCACCTGTTTTCTCTTTCAGGTAGACAAAGTCTGCTTCTTCCACCGAGATCAGGATGGATACAATAGCCAGCCGAAGCTGTGAGTGCAACAAGGGATCGAGTTCTTTAAACATGCTCTTTCGCTTTACGGTTAAGTATATGTCCCGGGATGATGAATCCTGTTACCATACAAATAGCCAGAATAATAAACTGGAAGTCTAATTGTTTTGCTACAAAGAACAGCAACACCGACAGTAACGCTCCTAACCAGAAAATGAAGGCACCACGGACGAAAGGTTTGAAGTTTGTCGCTATACCGGTTGCATATTCAGCTAACCCGGTCAGAGCAAGTATCGAAGGCATAATAATAAGGGTAAAGGTCTTAACTTCGAATATGAATACGGCAAGATAGATACAGCCTAATAGAATGAATACCGAGAAGGTATAACCTTGCCATATTTTTGCAACGATGCGATCGATATGCGTGCGGACGATTGAGCGTTTATCCTGTTTAGATGCAATAATGCGGGCAATGATAGCCATAGGGATGGTGAGCGCCCAAACCCAAAAAGAGAGATAAGGATTGGGTAAGAGATGAAATAGCAAAACGTTCAAAAGGGCTACCGCCGCCGTGTAATATCCACAGAATATCATCGAATTAGCCGAACCTATGCGGATATTATTGCGTGTCTGCGCTATCATCTCGTCTATAAGGCGTAGGCTGTCTTGTTCATTAAAGTTCTTTTCCATATTTTCGTATGTTAGTCCTCGAGCGAGGAGAGATAACAAAAGTAGTCATTTTAACTTGCTTATGGATTGCTTCTCTCCTTCTTTCGGATTGGTTTTATTATCAAACTTATTCTACAATAGCATTCGTCAGGGTAACAACAACTGTGGTATTGCCATTCGCCGTGAATTTGCATTCTTCGAATACCGGCGGACGTCTAAGTGCTGCAGGATCGACGTTGTTGCTGAAACCATATTTCTCGGTAGGTATTCCCCATTGTCCTAAATCGAGTTTAGCATTATCGTTTTCGTCCTGAAATATAGCGATAGCGTATTCACCGTCCGCAACATCGAATTCCAATTGCATGGCGGTATCGTTAATTTTTTCAATCTTTCCGGCAACTGCTTTATCAGTAAGAAAAGTCGTTCCGGTATCGAATAAGGCTACATAGAGTTTACCCGTAGGGTTTTTAATTCCTGTGACTTCTACCGTTAGTTTGTTTTGAGCGCTAACTGTGATCATTGACATCGCTGCTAATAGAACTGTTACAACTAATAATTTTTTCATTTTGTTTATTTTTTTGAGTTATACATAAAAAAAGATTCTTGTTGTAACTACAATACAAATGTAAAGTAGTTTATTTTATAAACCAATAGTTTAAAAAAATAATTTTATTCCGGTTGGTTTTTTATTCTCTGTTTTCAATACATTAAAATATCTTCACAATGCAAACATAAACAAGTTTATTTTATAAACCAAATTATTTTGCAAACTTTTTATAAAAAAATTCTCTCTTATTATATAATTACTTGATAACGTTTATGTTACAACTTGTTATTTTTTATATCAGTCTTGCTTCGTATCTATATGTTGTATGTTTTTTTCGCGAAATTCTTTCGGTGTACAACCATATTTTTCGGCAAATACCTTGAAGAAGGTACTGCGAACAGAGAAGCCCGATTTGTAAATTATCTCGTCGATAGTCAGTTTCGAGTTCATCAACAAGTCTTTTGCAACGTGCAGGCGGCACTCTTTGATGATATCCGCAGGACTTTGTTCGTTTATATCATTCAGCTTACGATAGAGATGTCTTGTACTCATATTCATCTCATCGGCAATGAATTTCGCAGATAAATCTTTATTAATGAGGTTTTTATAAATAACATCGTAGATATCTTTGACAAACTTCTTGTGCTCTTTGTGGGTTAGCTTGGCATCGGTCAACTCGTAGGCGCTAAGCGGCGAACTGAAATAGTCCTTCAGCATTTCCTTGCGGCTGATAAGCCTTTCGACCGAAACCTGAAGGTAGTCGATATTGAACGGCTTGGTGATATACATCTCCGCTCCGGCGGCTAATCCCCGTATCTGTTCATCCACGTTGTGATTGGCCGATACCAGAATGAACGGTATATGTGCCTGCTTAGGATTGGATTTGATTTCCTTCACGAGCAAAATGCCGTCCTTGCCATTCATCTGTACGTCGCAGATAATGATGTTCGGCTGTATCTCGTCTAAGACACTTTCTAAGTCTAAAGGCTTGTTGAGTGCAATGACATTGTATTTGCCGGCAAATATCTCGCTGATAAACCAAAGCATCTCTATGTCGTCGTCGAGAACTACGATAGTCTGTTTGAATTTATCAAACTCATACTTAGGCAGTTCCACGATAGCTTCGGTCTTATTGTTGCGGGCATCGAGTGTCGAAAGCGGTTTATTGTTTTCCGGCTCTACATTGTCGACCTGTACGAAAGGCAGGCGCAGGATGAAGTCAGTCCAGCCGCCGAGTTCACTCTTTACGTCTATCGTTCCGTCCAGAAGTTTGACCATGCTATACAGGATAGCCAGTCCCAGCCCATTGCGCGAAACGTTCTTTTCATCTTGGTTCTCGAAGTTATCGAGGATGCTGTAACGGTCGAATACCCGTCCGAGGTTCTCTTGCTTGATACCTTTTCCCGTGTTGGAAACGATGATACACAGCGCATCATCCTCGATAAAGGATCTTATCTTGACATTGCCGTGGTCGGAGGTGTATTTGAAGGCATTGGAAAGGAGATTCGTAATGATAGTCATCAGGAAACCCTTGTCCGAGTTCCATATTATATGGGGTTGTATGTTCTTCTCGAAGAATATATCCCGCGATTCAGCCAGCTCGTTGAAGCGTTCTATCTCGTTGTAGGCCAGCTCGGTAATCGACAGCTCTTCGATAAGCGGATTTCTGTTTCCTGTTTCGATGCGGCGGAACTCTATCAGCTCCTGTATCAAGGCATTCAGGCGCTCGGCATTCCGTTGGATAAGGTTGGTATACTTCAACACAAAGGAATCCGATCCCTTATGCTCCAATATGCGGTTGCATGGCCCGTAAATCAGCGTCAGCGGAGTACAGAACTCGTGCGCAATGTTAGTAAAGAAGCGCAGCTTGGATTCGTAAACTTCCTCCTGATGTTGTTGATAGATAATGTTCAACATCGCCTCTTTCTTCTTATTGTTGCGTGCCATGATAAAGCGCAAACAGCCAAAGGCTATCCCTAAGATTATCAAGGCATAAATAATATAAGCGATAGTAGACATATACCATGGCGGGCTGATTTTGACAATGAGGGAGTAGGCAGGGCTGTCTTCGCCCGTTATCCGGTTACGATATTTGATTTGCAAGGTATATGTTCCGGGGAACAGGTTGGTAAAGGAAGCCGTATTGTCCGAACCGATGTCAATCCATTTGTCGCTCAATTCTTCCAGCTTATAGTAATAGGTATAGTTATTACCATTGATATAGTCGATAGCCGTAAAGGTGAGGGAGAAGAAGTTCTGGTTGTAGTTGAGTTTCAGTACGGATTCGTCTTTCTCCTGGCTCAGGAAGTTGTGAATATTGGCATCGCTACCAAAGATGCTCAGGTTGTTGAAGTGCACAGGAGGTATATAAGTTGTCTGCTTATACTTCTCTTCCACAATATTGACAAAACCGTTGATCCCTCCGAAGTACAGGGCGCCTGTCCTCTCGTCCTTATAGAAAGCACCGTCGCTGAACTCCGTTATATTCAGCCCATTGCGATGCCCGTAATTCTGGAAGGTTCCGGTAGACATATTGAACTTGATGATCCCCTGATTGGTGCTTAGCCAAAGCGTCCTGTCCGAGCCTTCGAGCATCCCGTGTATGGTACTGTTCGGGAATCCGTTTTGCTCGTTATAGATTGTTTCGGTCTGATTCGGGGCATACTTGATAAGCCCGAAACTCGTCCCTGCCCACAGGTTTCCCACAGGATCTTTGGTGAGGCAGAATATATCGTTCAGCGTTTGGTTGGCAGGGTCATTCCCGAAGCGTAGCTGCTTGACATCGTCAATCCTGTGATCGTAACGGAAAGCGCCGTATCCTCTGTTCCCGAACCAGATATTCCCATCGGGATCGGAATAGATAGTGAAGAAGAAGTTGGACGAGAAGTAGCCGTTGTCATAGGTATACCGCTTGATGTTCTTCAGTACAGGATTACCCGGTGTCCCTGCTATCTCGGCACTTATTATGCCCATTCCCACTGTCGCCATCCAAAGCAGGTTAGTATTCTCTTCGTAGATAGAGTGCACATACCTAAGCGGTTCTCCGTCGATGAGTACATCGAGCTTCTTAATCCGGCCTTCGGCATAGGAGTAGTAGTTTAGTCCTTCTTCATTTCCTATCCACATGATATTCAGGCGGCCGGGAGTGAAAGCATATACCGAGTTATCAGTCAGCTGGCTGTTGGTCGTGGTATAATAGTCTATCCTGCTTTCCTGTATGGGTTGGCGGAACTCATAATTGCGGATGCGGATAATCCCGTCGCCCTTAGTGCCGAGCCACATGGAGTTCTCCTTGTCGACGTAGATAGCACGTACAGGCTTATTTACCTTGTAGGTAAAGTCGCGATACTGTACCGATTGGATAGAATAGGCATCTTCGGAGTACATATACACCCCGTCGCCATCGGTACCTATCCAAAGTATCTCCTGGAAACGGTCTTTGTAAAGGGTGAAGATCCCGGAACGGACATTGATCTCTTCCAGTTCGTAGCTCTCCTTCTTCTCGGGCGTATTCCTCAGGCATACAAGCCCGTTTGTCTGGAAGCCGATGAAGTAGTCGTTGTTGAACTTTACTATGGAGGATATATCGCCTTTCTCCTTAATGACTTTGCTCAGGTCATCTATATAGTACTTCTTGTTGCTGTTGAGGTCATACTCATATAAGGTATAGTCCTCATCTACAAAGTAAACCATCTCCCCGTCCACCGAACAGTAACGGAGGTTTTTTGGATGTCCGAATTTGTGATCGAAGGTCAGGCTTATCGCCCCTGACTTGTCCCTTACTATCTTATAGCAACTGCTGGTGCCATCGTTGCTGAAAACCCACAGATAGTCATTGCTGTCGGCCACGATATTCAGCACATTGTCAAAGACCACTCCCGGCAGGTCAATCTTCAGGAAGTCCAGGCCGTCATCGTCTCTGTAATAGTGCAATGCGCCATCCTCCCGGATGATGAAGATGTCGTTCTCCTTCGTCTTGCACAGGAAGTAAGTTCCGCTGTATTGGTTGAAGTATTCTACATGATTATACCGTTTATCTAACCTGTTCAACCCATGATTGGTATGCACCCAGAAGATACCTTCCTTTGTTTCTATAATTCGCTCTATGAGGTTGCCCGAAAGGTAGTTCTTGTTGTTTGTCGGCTTATAGACCTTGATATTCAGCCCATCGAACACATTCAATCCGTCGCACGAGCCGAACCACATATATCCGTCCTTGTCCTGATACAGGGATAGGATAGCACTGTTCGACAAGCCGTCTTTGCTGGATATTTGCCGCAGGTTATAAGCATGTATTTCGGAGAGAGACGCACACAGCAAGAGCAAGACGCTCAATAACACACATTTAGATGTTCGCATAGTAGATTTCCGGTTGTATATATGACACTTAGTTCAGTGAAAACAAATATAAAGTCTTTATTTATGACACAAAACTATTTAGCCTGATTTAACGTCTCTATTCAGGACTTAATAGTCCGAATATATGACATAAAGCCATAGCACACCATTGCCATAGACGGCCAACCCATTTATTTACAATACTATAAAAGAACGCTCAAGACTCAAACATCCCACATATTGCCATATACCCTTCGACTTATAGTATAACAGCATGTATTTAAGGCTTTTTATGAACAAAAGCCAGTGTCGAGGCACATTATTCCCGAAAAATCTCGTAGCTTTGTGTTAATTAGTCAATCATATACGTGAATGGGAAGAATCAAGAACTTGATAAACAACATAAAAATACCAGCTCCGGTTTATTTCATCGCGACTATATTGCTCATCACATACTTCATGCCCCGTGATAGCCAGACGCAGTATAGCTACGACAAGAACAGGCCTTGGCGCTATGGGCTGCTAACAGCCCCGTTCGATTTCCAGATAATGAAATCGGATGCCAAATTAGCTGCCGAAAAGGACAGCCTGCTGAAAACCTTTCAACCCTATTTCAAAGAAGACCAGTCGATAGAAAAGAAGGCCAAAACCCACTTCTCTCAGGACGCCTTAGCCAAAAGCGTACCGGATATTTATATCGACTATGTGTTGCAACAGATGGGCGTTGTCTATAAGGCGGGCATCATATCGTCCGAAGATTACGAGCAGCTGATAAAGGACGAAAAGAAGCAGATTCGCCTGCGCGACGACGATAGTAATGTAGCCGTGACACGGCATATATCCTCGCTTTACACCCCCAAACTCGCTTACGAAAAGATACTGAAGGACATACCCGGCTTTTTGGACGCTAACGAGTTGAGAGCCATCAATATAAACGAGTACCTGACGGCGAATATCAACTTCAACGAGAATACGACCACTAAAGCAAAGAACGAACTCCTCCAGCAAATCCCCCTCTACGACGGGATGGTGCAGTCGGGCGAGAAGATTATAGACCGCGGCGAGATTGTCGACAGCCGCACATTCGACATCCTGAACTCTTATGTCAAAGAAGCCGGAGGCCGCTTAGGTACTAAAACCCAATGGGGATGGATTTTAGTTGGCCAGATATTGTGCGTTTCGATACTCGTACTGTCACTGATGACCTATATGCGCTTCTTCCGCAAGCGCGAATACAACTCCAAGAAGAGCGTCGTTTTCATCCTTATACAAGTCTGCCTCTTCTGCATACTCACGGCAGTCGTTGTCGACTATTACAAGTCTGTCAACCTGCTCTTCGTCATACCATTTGCGATACCGGTCATATTGGTTCGCACATTCCTCGATGCCCGTACAGCCTTTATGGTGCACATCACCATTGTCCTCATATCGGCAATGATGATTCCGCACCTGATGATGGCCGAGTTTATCATCATCCAGCTGGCTATCGGTATGATTACCATATTCAGCCTCAACAAGCTCTCCGAACGGTCGCAACTCGTATTCACGGGTATTACCATACTCATCACCTACATGGTTGTCTATTCGGCTTGGATATTATGCACCGAAGGCGCTATCACACAGATTAACCCGAAGCTGTATATCTACTTCTGTATCAACTTCATCCTTATTACCTTCTCCTACCTGCTTATCTACGTTTGCGAGAAGATATTCGGATATATATCGGAAGTGACGATGATAGAGTTGTCCAATATCAACAAGCCATTGCTCCAACGCCTGTCCGAGCTCGCTCCGGGAACATTCCAGCACTCCATGCAGGTCGCCAACCTCGTATCGGCAGCCGCAACACGCATCGGAGCCAATTCGGCATTAGTCCGTACAGGAGCCTTGTATCACGACATCGGCAAGATGGAGAACCCCGAATTCTTCACCGAGAACCAATCGCCGGGGATGAATCCGCATGCAGGATTGTCTTACAAAGAGAGTGCCCGCATCATTATCGCCCACGTAACCAATGGCGTAGCTATAGCCAAAAAGCACAAGTTGCCGCAACAGATTATAGACTTCATCGAAACCCACCACGGACGGGGAAAGGCCAAATACTTCTACAACTCGTACAAGAATGAGCATCCCGACGAGGAAGTAAACGAAGCCGACTTCACCTATCCGGGACCTAATCCGTTTACGCGGGAGACGGCCTTGCTAATGATGGCTGATACCGTAGAAGCAGCTTCGCGCAGCCTGACCGAATACACCGAAGAGTCTATCACTTCCTTGGTGAACAAGCTCATCGACATGCAGGTACAGGACGGCTTATTGAAGAATGCACCTATCACTTTCCACGAGATAGAGTTGGCCAAGCAGGTATTCATCGATAAGCTCGAAACCATCTATCATTCCCGAATCGCTTATCCCGAGCTGAAAGAGCCTGAATTGAAGGAGGATTCGGAGGATGTAACCACATAAGAAAACATATTAATCTATTTAAATCATTTAATTACATGAAAAAGAGAATACTTATATTAGCTGTATCCTTGTTCGCGGTATGCGGAGCATTTGCGCAAGGATACCAATTCACCGTTGTGAAAGAGAACCCTATAACTCCTATCAAAAACCAGAGCAACAGCGGTACCTGCTGGAGCTTCTCGGCTGTGGGATTCCTCGAATCGGAATTAATCCGCATGGGCAAAGGCGAACACGACCTGTCGGAAATGTATATCGTCCGCCGCAACTATAAAGACCAAGCCGAAAAGTATGTCCGTCTGAGCGGCCACCTGAACTATGCTCAGGGAGGTTCTTTCGCCGACGTAATCGAAACGCTTAACGAATACGGCGTTATGCCCGAAGCTGCTTATAAAGGGCTGAACTATGGCGAAGACATGCACGTACACGGCGAGCTCGAAGCAGTATTGAGCGGCTATGTAAAAGGCGTGGTCGAAAACAAGAACCGCAAATTGACCACTGCCTGGAAGAATGGTCTCGACGGTATATTGGATGCTTATTTCGGAGCAGTGCCTGCCGAGTTTACATACCAAGGCAAGAAGTACACTCCGCAAGCCTTTGCCAAAAGCTTGGGCTTAAAACAGGAGGACTTTATCTCAATATCGTCTTTCACACACCACCCGTTCTATGAGCCATTTGCTGTGGAAGTTCCCGACAACTGGCGCTGGGCGCTTTCGTACAACTTGCCTATCGACGAGATGATGCAAGTGATGGACAACGCCATCGAAAACGGCTACACAATCGCTTGGGCAAGTGATGTGAGCGAACTCGGCTTCACCCGCGATGGTATAGCGGTTATTCCTGACGAGCTGGCTGCCGAGAATGTAGGCTCCGACCAGGCACACTGGTTAGGCTTATCCCGCAATGAGAAGCTTAACGCTTTGAGAAGAAGAGTAACCGAAGGTCCTGTGAAAGAGAAAGATATCACGCAGGAGATGCGCCAGACAGCATACGACAACTACGAAACAACCGACGACCACGGCATGCAAATCTACGGCATCGCCAAAGACCAGAACGGTACCAAATACTATATGGTGAAGAACTCTTGGGGCGAAGCCGGCACGTACAAAGGCATCTGGTATGCTTCGGAAGCGTTCGTGCGCTACAAGACTATCAGCTTCGTTATCAACAAAGGTGCGCTCCCTAAGGATATCAACAAGAAATTGAAGTTCTAACCAACCCTAAATAAACCTATCCAAGAGAGGCTATTTATAGCCTCTTTTTTTGTACCCCAAAAAGTTACAAAAGTGTCGCTTTTTTGTTACCCTCGTGTTACTTTTGTGCACTTCAAATCATATTCATTATAAGGATATTAAGCAAAAAAAGCATACAAAAAGTATATATTATTTGTGCATTTTTTAGTGTGGTTACTTTTTTATTTTTATAACCGTAGAGTTTTGTCATGCCGAGCCTTTGGCGAAGCATCTCATGCCGTTAATGGAAAGAAATCCCTCGCATCCGCCCGGGATGACAATCTATATGTCAACTTTTCTTGTATAGATAAAGTTTTTTGTAACTCGTAACTTGTAACTGCCCGAAGGGCGAAGTAACTGTGCGAAGCACATCAGTCCTTCTTGCAGCGAACTAACAAAAACTTATTATAGTTTCTATTCTTTAAAAAAAATGCGCTTTACCCTTCGCGACACAGCAGTCAATATTTCATACGGAATCGTTTCTATTTTTTCAGCCAATGTAGTCACCGGCTGCTCTTTTCCGAAAATGACAACCGAATCGCCTTCTTTAGCCTCTATACCCGTAATATCTATCATCGTGAGGTCCATACAGATATTGCCTACTATCGGCGCTTTCTGCCCGTTAACAACGACCTCCCCCACTCCATTGCCGAATCGCCGCGAAAGCCCGTCGGCATAGCCTATACGGATGGTAGCGATAGTCGAATCCTTTTCAATTTTACCTTTACGCCCATAACCGACAGTTTCGCCTGCCGGAATATGCTTTATCTGCAAAATAGTTGTCTTCAATGTACATACATTCTGCAAGCGGTCTAAACCGCTGGCACTAACGCCATACAGGCTAATCCCGAGCCTCACCATATCCATCTGCTCTTCGGGGAAGCGTTCTATTCCCGCCGAGTTGAGAATGTGGTGCATAACAGGATAAGGAAGGTTATCGGATAATTCTTTCGATATTTTTTTGAATGTCGATATCTGTTGTGTAGTGAAATCATCGAACTGCCAGCTTTCGCTTGCTGCCAGATGGGAAAATACGGAGCGCACCGATACCCCCACTTGCGTGCAAAGCAAATCAATCAGATGAGGAATATCTTCCTGAGTGAAGCCCAAACGGTGCATACCCGTATCTATCTTCAGATGGATGGGGTAATTCGAAACGCCCTGTGCGCGCGCTTCCTTGATGTAAGCCTCGAGTATGCGGAAATTATACACTTCGGGCTCGAGCGAGTAAGTGACCAGTTCTTCAAATCCACCTACCTCGGGATTCAGCACAATAATCGGCATCGAAATACCTTCCTTACGCAAAATAACACCTTCTTCGGCCACGGCAACAGCCAGATAGTCGCATTTGTGATATTGAAGCGTCTTAGCCACCTCCGAAGCGCCCGTTCCATAGGCGTCGGCTTTCACCATGCATATAATTTTGGTATCAGGCTTCAAGTGAGAACGATAGAAGTTGAAGTTGTGCACAATAGCATCCAAATCCACTTCGAAAACCGTTTCATGTGTCTTTACTTCGAGCAGGCGGTTAATTTGTTCGAACGAAAAATTGCGCGCCCCCTTCAATAGCACCACCGCATCGCGCAAATTCATCCATCTACAGGAATGTACAAACGATTCGGTAGAGGGATAAAATTCGGCATGCAAATGGGTAAACAGCTCTTTTTGCTGCCCTATTTCCGACCCTATGGCAATCAGTGTATCTATTCCTTTTTGCCGGACAAGGTCTGCTGCAATCGTATATAAATTATGGTTGTCTATACCCGATTGCGGGATATCCGAGAGGATAAGTATCTTTTTCAGTTCGCTGTTTGTCGCCCGTTGCTCCAGAAAGCCGAGTGCGATATTCAGCGAATTGATATCGGTATTGTATGAATCATTTATCAGGATACATCCGTTCTTTCCCGGACGCACATCCAACCGCATAGCAATAGGCGTCAGCTGGCGTACACGCTCGATAAGCGCTTCGATAGGGATGTGCATATAAACGGCAGCCGTCACGATATGCATCACGTTTTCGAATGAAGCCTCATCCACAAAAGGGATTTCCATTATCACCTTGAAATCCAGCAAGGTCATTTTCACAAGAGTGGCGTTTTTCTCTCTTTTTATTTTGTATATCTTGACCGGGCTTTCGTGTGCAGCCTTACGCGACCATGTAATGCGTTTATGCGAAAGGCAGGCAATCTGCATACATTCTTCGAGCAGTTCGTTTTCCTCTTCGCATATAATGACATCGCAATTAATAAACAATTCGAGCTTTTCGAGGCATTTTTGCTTCATCGACTCGAAGCCTTCCTGATGCGCTTGCCCGATATTCGTAAAAATACCGATGTTCGGCTTTATTATCGGTTGGAGGGAGGACATCTCTTCTACTTGCGAAATGCCGGCTTCAAAAATTCCCAGTTCCGTATATTCGTCCATTTGCCACACCGAAAGCGGGACACCTACCTGCGAATTATAGCTTCGTGGCGAATGAGTTATATGAAAATTCGGAGCTAATACCTGATAGAGCCATTCTTTGACCACTGTTTTGCCGTTACTCCCCGTAATGCCTATCACAGGAATATCGAAACGGTTGCGGTGGTATGTTGCCACACGCTGCAATGCTTTCAATGTATCAGGGACGACTAAGAAATTGGCATCGTCGAATGATTCCCATTCGGGCAGCATCTTACTGACCACGAAGTTACGAACCTTAGAATGGTACAACTCTGTCACATATTTGTGCCCGTCGTTGTTTTTCGTAACAAGGGCGAAAAAAAGGGTTTCGGCAGGAGAAAACAAATTGCGGCTATCGGTAAGTAAAATACTGATTGTCGCGTCTTTTGGTTCAAGCCCCTTTAAACCTAAAGCCTTTGTTATTTCCTCTATTTTGTATTTCATTTAATCGCCTTGTAATCGGTTGGTTAATAGTTTCTCCTCTTCGCTACAACAAATGTATGGATATTTCTCCTTAAATAAAGCTACTTTATTGAGGGTTAGACTTAAAAAATGTTTATAATCAGCACCCTTTTCGTCGAACGGGCGATGAGCTATTGCGGCGGCGATTTTGTCCCATTCTTTTATCACTTTCATTGTATCGGAAGAGAAATATGTTTCGGCGAAACGTTCGTAAATGTACTGAACAGCAACATCGGACGGGTGAACCATATCCTCTGCATAAAAGCGGTAATCGCGCAATTCGTCCATCATAATCTCATAAGAAGGGAAATAAGCTATCGTTTCGTGCTGCTTTTTCAGTTCCTCGGCAGCCAGCAACAAAGTCGCCTTGCTCAACTGGTTGTCGTGCGCTCCATCCTTAAAATGACGGATAGGGCTTACTGTAAAGAGTATTTTTATGTTCGGGTTAATTGCTTTCAGTTTGCCCAATAAAGTATTCCATTCGCTGACAATATCGGAGACACTCAAGCGGAATCGTTCGAAATCGGCAGCAGGAAACTTATGGCAGTTGCCGACAACCATTTTGTTCGCACACAAACGGTAAACATAGGCCGTCCCGAAAGTGACAAGCAGAATATCGGTCTGTTTCAGGCAATTATGCGCTTCGGCGAATGCTTCGTTGATTTTTCGCAAAGCATCACCTTTATCATCGGAGGAGAACCGGCTATGATGCCAGAAGCTATGGTATAAGCCGTTGTCTTCGACTAATTCGTCTTCTGCAAAAGGACGATTCTCTATCAACCGGTTCAACGATTGGCTTATCGAGAGAGGGTTATAAAGGATACCAAAAGGGTTCAGATTTACCTGAAACTTGGCACGGATGAGCTTTTCTCCTACATTTTCGGCAAAGCACGAACCCATCATCATCACTCTATCATGGTGAGAGATGGTCATGGGAGAATGAGGAATATCAACTTTTGTAGTAAACTCCATATTTGCTATTTTGAGACAAATATAAGAGAGTTTTTCTTTCGCAATCACATTTTTTCCGACTTTGCATCACCGGCAGATTAAAGTTTCAAGCTATTTAAAATAATATCCGGCCAGCAAATGCTGACCGGATACTGCTTAATGGAAGCTTACGGAGTAGAATAACTATCAAGTCTCACATGTTATATCACAGCTTTATTACTTCTTTCTTTCCGCTATATGAAACCTCTACTCCTTTTGTATTTACATTGAAAACTTTGGGATTCTTCTTGTCTACAAATACCACATTGAACATCCGCTCTTTAAGCATGCCCGGATATTCGCCTTGGCGGTCGCCGATAACCAATGTACGCGATGCCTCGTCGTACGTCATCGGAATCATACTGTATTGTCCTTTCTCGTAATTGTAATTCACGCCTTCGTCTTCGTACAGCGTAAATGTACCATCCTGACCGGCATATACATACAATGTAATATTTTCAGGTAATTTTTCATCGACATATTCAATTTCAGGGCCATAAGGAGGAAGGCAGCGTCAGAGTGGCGTGATAAGCTTCTTTATTGATGCCGACCACAGCCGGATTTTCCCAGTCAGAAACAGTCTGGGCACTGACATAAGTCGTGCCCAGCAGTAAAAGGAAGAAGAATATTTTCTTCATTTTTAAATATTTACTTTAGTTGTTAGAGGAAGCTTGGCAGAGGAAGTCCCTACAAGCACTTCGATCGTTCCGCTTTCGAGCTGCCAGCCGTTAGTCGCCTCATCCCAGTAACGCAATTCGGAAACAGGAACTTCAAGAGTGATTGTTTGAGTGCTTCCTGCACCAAGAGTAACACGCTTGAAAGCTTTCAACTCTTTATGCGGCCATTCAACTGTTGCATCGGGGCGACGCACATAGAGTTGCACCACTTCGTCAGCTTCCATAGAACCTTTATTGGTTACATCGAAAGTGATTTTTATAACATCGTCAGCAACATATTTGCTCTTATCGCTCTGGATATTGGCATAGTCGAAACTTGCATAAGAAAGACCATGACCGAAAGGATAAAGCACCGGCATATTCTTCGTATCGAACCAGCGATATCCCACCAACAGGCCTTCGGAATAGTGAGCCTTCGGACTGTTAACATTTTCATCATATTCGGTTTCTCCTACAATATCGTGTCTGAATTGAGCGGCAAAAACGTCTCCATCACTCACCACTTCTTTCGAGAAATTGCCCAAAGCATAAGCCGGAGAATCTTCAAGTTTCAGCGGGAATGTGAAAGGTAGTTTTCCCGAAGGAGAAATGTTGCCAAGCAATACATCGGCCAAAGCATGTCCGCCTTCAAGACCATTCCACCAAGCCTGAACGATAGCATTCGATTTCTTTTCAACTACTCTCAAGTCGCAAGGACCGCCCGATACAACTACGGTTACGATATTCGGATTCACTTCGGCAAGCTTAGCAATAATTATATCCTGACTAACAGGCAGAAGAATATTTTCGCGGTCGATACCTTCGCTTTCAATGAATTTGTTTGTTCCGGCAAAGAAAAGGACAAGGTCTGCATTGCGAGCAGCAGCGATAGCTTCGGCTAACAATTTCGCATCAGGAGCTTCATCCAAGGTTTGGGCAATTTCGGGAGTATTGGCTTTGCTTCCTGCAAACATACCCATGTAGTTTTTGTAAGCAGGTGCATATTGTATTTCTACGTCATTGCCTATGCGGTTTTTGAGCCCTTGCAACGGAGTTATTTCGTAAGGAGTTTTAGCTCCTGCCCCCATACCGCCCGAAGCAGTCGTGGCTGTGGCATTAAGCCCGATAACAGCTATCTTCTTCGTCTTTTTTGTATCGATAGGAAGAACTTCTTTCTCGTTTTTAAGAAGGACGATAGATTTGGCAGCAACGTTGTAGGCTACTTGCTGTTGTTCCTTTTGGGAAATCTTGACAGTATTGGCTTTGTCATTCGGAATGGCTTCGATAGCAAAACGAAGACGAAGAATCTCACGTACCTTATCATCCACAACAGATTCGTTGAGTTTGCCTGCACGTACCGAATCGATCAACGCAGGGCCGAAGTAATTATCTCCTGTCATTTGCACATTCAATCCACCTAAAGCGGCTCCCATAGTGCTGTGCGTACCTCCCCAATCGGATACGGTCATACCCTTGAATCCCCATTCGCCACGAAGGATCACATTGTTGAGGTGGTTATTTTCGGAACCGTAATAGCCGTTTACTTTATTATAAGCGGGCATCACACACATAGCACCCCCCTCTTTTACGGCAGCTTCGAATGCTTTGAGATAGATCTCGCGCATCGGTCTCTCTGCAATTATCACATCCACACTCCCACGGTTTGTTTCCTGATTGTTGAGCGCATAATGTTTGAGACAAGCGGCTGTTCCCGCATCCTGCATACCTTTGGTATAACCAACAGCAAGTA
Organism: Dysgonomonas sp. 25; assembly: GCF_010501075.1. Lineage (GTDB taxonomy): Bacteria > Bacteroidota > Bacteroidia > Bacteroidales > Dysgonomonadaceae > Dysgonomonas. The sequence goes on along the minus strand of NZ_QVMN01000006.1, from coordinate 85,713 downwards.
TCGCATTCAGAGCAGGATCTTCGCTGAAATATTCGTAAGTACGTCCGCCTATAGGCAAACGCTGAATATTCATAGCAGGGCCGAGAATGATATCTTTCCCGCGGCGGCGGGCTTCGGTTCCGAGAGCGTTACCGTAATCGTAGGAGAGGTCATAAGACCAAGTTGCAGCAAGTGCAGAACCTGTTGGGTAATAGGTCGCAGAGTCGGTAGTCCAGTTCAGAGGTTGGAAACCTTCTCCTATTTCCTCGCGGACAGCAAAAGGGCCATCGGCGTATTTGATATCTTGAATACCCAAGCGAGGAACTCCCTCGGAGGACATAATAGTCTTGCTGTGAAGCATTTCCACTTTTTCTTCGAGAGTCATCTGGGCAATAATTTCAGTGATCTTTTCATCGTTTACGGTGAGCTTCTCCTGAGGAGAGCTTTGAGGGGCATTGCATCCTGTCATAATGGGAATAAGCATAAGCAGGGCTACGTTTTTAATGATTTGTTTCATGGATATATAGTTTATTTTAATAATTATCTGATACAAAGATAAACAGTGCTTTCCGGAATGGACGGTTCAAATGTTTGCAAAGCGAATATCTAAAAAACCTGTATGGGTATATAATGTTTTAAATAGGGGGCAGAAATGTTACAAGGCATCAGAAGGAAGTGCTGAGGCATACTATACTTGCACGCTCCGCCATTACCATATCAATATATGCAATCGCCGGAGGTAAAAAACAAACTCCAACCAAATAAATTATCTGGTTGGAGTCGGGATAAGATTTATCTATGCTGAAATATTACTTCCCGAAATTACGGCTCACAAACGGCAAGCCTGTGTAGAGTGCCGAATGAAAATACTCCCAGCTATGTCCACCATCACGTATGCGAAATTCGCAAGGAATATAGGCTTTGCGCATGGCTTGGAAGAACTCGATGTTTCTGTCCAGCAGGAAATCATCGTCGCCACAATCCACAAACCACTTGACTGTACGCAATTGTTTTTTGCGTTCCTCATCTGCTTTCTCCACATATTTCACACAACTGTTATCTTTAACGGATTGCGTAAGAATAGCCAATTTGTCCCCGGGTTCGCGAGGTTGAGCGGCTCCTTGTTGCGGAATATCCATTAAGGCACTTATTGCATAAACGGAAGAGAACAATTCGGGATGTTTCTGTCCATAGGCAGCAGCACCACCGCCACCCATAGAAAGCCCCGCCACAGCACGATGCGATTTATCTCCAATCACACGGTAGGTACTTTCGATATGCGGCAGGAATTCCGTAAAGAAGAATGTTTCGTACTTCCAGCCGGGCATATCAAAATAGCCGTTCCAATGACCTTCGTCAAAGCTGCCGCCGGCATTTGGACTTACAATAATCATTTCTACAGCTTCTCCTGATGCAACAAGCTGATCCATGACTTCACTCGCATGCCCCCGCCAAAACCAAGCTTTGTCGGTATCGGTCATACCATGTAGCAAGTAAAGAACAGGATATTTCCTATCCGTTTCGGCTTCGTAGCTTTTGGGAAGGTAGATAGTATATTCCCGTTCAGCATTGAGAACCTTACTTTGCATGCTGTGGTGGACAACCTTACTTTGCGGTCCCCATTGGGCAAATAGCAGACATAGCTGAGATAAGGCGGCTATTAACAATATGATTCGTTTCATATAGTTTTTTACTTTTACATTTCCACCCGAAGGGCAAAACCGCCTCCCGATGCTAAATGGATATCAAGATTCTTTTTGCCTTTCAACTGAATGCTCTCTTTTTTATAATCTTCTCCATGGCGATGTGCATTCACCCCATCTTTAAACAAGGTGGCTGAGTATGCCTTTCCTCCAAGGAAAGAGAGATCTACTTTCAGGTCGCGGGCATCCCAGTTGGTCATTCCACCGATGTACCATACATTTCCTTTACGGCGCGCAGTAACGATGTATTCTCCCACTTTGCCATCTAAGGTAATGGTCTCGTCCCATACGGTAGGGATAGCAGCAATAAATTCCAAAGACTCGGGTTCGCGCATGTAGTTGGTAGGCGTATCGCACAACATATTGAAAGGTGATTCGAACACAACATAGCTTGCCAATTGGTGGCAGCGAGTTCCCTGGCTCATCGGTTGAGAGTTCGAAGGATGATAGTTTCCTCTCGCTCCATTACGCATGGCGCCTTGTGTGTAATCCATCGGTCCGGCCACCTGACGAATAAATGGGATGGTTACATCATATTTCATTTGGTCTACCTCGGCAGACGACCATTTCATTTGCTCCAATCCGTGTACACCTTCAAAGTTCAGAACGTTGGGATAGGTGCGGTTCAGCCCGGCAGGTTTGTACATGCCGTGCAGGTCGAGTATCATGTTGTATTTGGCACAGGTAGCGGCAGCACGATAGTTGAACTCTACCATCTCCTGATCGTCCCTATCCATAAAATCGACTTTGAAACCTTTCACTCCCATCTCTGAATAGTGGCGGCATACATTCTCCATATCGCGGTTGAAAGCGTGGTAGCCTGCCCACAGGATAATATCTACATTTCTGGCGGCACCATAGTCGACCAGTTCTTTAATATCGATTTCATCAACTACCTGCATCAAGTCGGCTTTCAGGTTTACAGCCCATCCTTCGTCCAGAATAACATATTCTATGCCGTTGGCAGCAGCAAAGTCAATATAGTATTTATACGTATCGTTATTGACACCCGAAATAAAGTCAACGCCGGTAATATTCCAGTCGTTCCACCAATCCCATGCTACTTTTCCGGGCTTAATCCATGAAATATCCGAAATGCGCGAAGGTGCTGCCAATTTGTAGGTCATATCACTATCTGCCAATTCTTTATCTGCTGTGGTAATGATAGCCATACGCCACGGGAAAGTACGCGCCCCATTTACTTTAGCGATGTAAGGCTCACGCTCGGTCACCGAGAATTGCAGCATGTTATGCCCTCCCAATTCGGATGCACGGGGATAGGGTGCAAACATACCTGTCAGCGAGTGGTTGCCTTGTGCGCTGGAAAGGAAAAGACCCGGATAGCCTTCCAAATCGGACTCACTGATACATATTTTCTTCCCGCTTGAAGTTTCAGCGACCAATGGCAAGAACATGAGACGTCCTTTATTGAGTTTAGAAAGCTTGTCGACAGTATAGGTGTTTTCGAAGGAAGTATGGAACTGCGATTCGTAATTAGCATCCTCTCCGTACTTTACGTAAGGTACGGTAGTAGTGACATCGCCGCCGAAGTTGTAAGCAACCTCTTCGCCTGCAATGGTAAATGCTTTTTTACGCTTATTTACAAAACGATAGGCTACCCCATCATTATAGACCCGAAATTCAACGCTCCACTGTTTCTTGAAATTGAGGGTGAGCAAGGTATATTCATCCTCAATCTTGTCTTTTCGGTAGAAAGGAGAAGCGATAGTTTGCCGGATATTCTTTTGGGTACTCTGCGATAGCTGAGGTTTTTCGCCCCATACTTCGCCACTGCTGAGTGTAAGCGAGATAGGGGAATCGTGTAGAACGGTTTCTCCGTCGTGAGCAATCGAGTATTTCAATTTATCATCCAAAGTCACGGTAGCCACAATTCTGCCATCAGGAGATGTCGCTGTAAGTTGCTTTTGTGCATAACTGCTGAAAGCAAATGCCATACACAATAGAGCTAAAATAGTTTTTTTCATATTTAATGTATTATAGATTTAGTTCGTTATTTTTAGCACCAGGGATATATCATTAGGTTTCTTACCTTTTGGCAAACTTACAAAAAGTCCGTTACTTTTCCTTTGAAAATCAACTTTTCCGCCTCCCAATATTTCTACTTTTTTTATCTTGCCGGTATAATAAGGACTATCCGAAGCCAAAGATTTAATCAAAACCTTTCCATCTTCAGGCCATTCCATTACGTGTGCATATAGCGTTTTACCCTTCTCCACAAAGCGAATGTCTGCCGAAGTGTAAGGTGCGTTTTTCCCCTCATTAAAGCCTGCTCCGTCCAAAGGGATAGCAGTTTCAGCAACAGGACCTTCTCCGAAAATACGCCAAGGGCGCGTGTCGAAGATACCTTCTTTGTTGATATCCATCCATGCAGCAATGTCTTCCAGTATCTTTTCTTCTTTGTCGTCGATGGTTCCATCTCCTTTTATAGGGACACTTAGCAATAAGTTTCCGTTTTTGCTGACAATGTCGATAAGCATGTGGATAACCATTTTGCCCGACTTATACCAGTTGTCTACATAAGTAGAACGGTTATAGTGCCAAGTTCCGAGACAGCTACAAGTTTGCCAGGCTTTGTCCTGACACTCCGACGGTACGCCTTTTTCTACATCCCACACAATAGCCTCTTTGTGCTGATCTTGCAATTTCTTGCCGAAAACAACGGCGTTGAGCTTGCCTTTATTCTGTTTCATGTTGTGGTTGTAGTAGTGGGCTACAACTTCCAGACCTGTGTTGTCGATGGGAAAGAATGGCAATACACTATCATCGAAATAAACGAGGTCGGGATTGTACTTGTTTATCATGTCGACAGTGCGGTCGAAGAAGTTATCGTAGTAAGCCTGAGGAGGTACTGAGGTGCCTTCCGGCCAGTCCCACGCAGCCCATGCATGACCACTAAGGGCATGGTTTTGGACATAAAGTTCCTGCGGGTCATATCCTTCCCACCATTTGCCTTTACCATCTTCTTTAGTCACGACACGGGCATCGTAAGAAATACCGGCATAAGGTCCTTTTTTATCAGCACCTTGTGCGGTTTCGTACCATGTCCATGCATGTGAAGAGTGTATGCTGACACCATAAGGGAGTTTATATTTGCGGGCAGCTTTTTCCCACTCGCCCAGAATATCACGTTTAGGCCCCATGTTTACAGAGTTCCACGATTGGTATTTGCTGTCCCATAAGTCCATATTGTCATGATGGTTACCCATAGCAAAGAAGTATTGAGCACCTACACGTTTGTAGAGGGCGACAAGTTTTTCAGGATCCCATTTCTCGGCTTTCCACTCGTTTATTACATCTTTGAACCCAAATTCGGAAGGATGCCCATATTTTTCGAGGTGTACTTTGTAAGCATCTCCGCCTTCCTCGTACATGGCACGGCCATACCAGTCGCCCGCTTCGGGCTGGCATTGAGGTCCCCAGTGTGCCCAGATTCCGAACTTGGCATTTCGGAACCATTCGGGTGTCTCGTACTGTGATAGCGATTCCCAGGTCGGCTGAAATTTGCCTTGCTCTGCCTGCTCTTGCTTCTTTTGTTGGGCAGAAGCAGCTAAAACGCCTGTGAGAGCTACAGAAAGGAATAGCATTTTAAGTTTATTCTTATTCATCGTTATATTTTTATTTATGATATTGTTTATTCTGATTTAGAGCGGTTTCAATACTGCTACGTATCCTCCGCCATTTGCCATTTGTATTTTTATCGGCTTTCCGGCTTGTATCGTCATGCGATTTTTTCGGAGTTTTGTAGGATTTTTTCCTGCGTCTTTGGCATCTTCCCAATATTCCAACTCATATTTGCCGTCGGGTAAGAAGTCGGTAGCAATGCTGATGGTGCGGGAAGCATTATTATTCATCGCTCCCAGGAACCATTCTTTGCCTGAACGTTTAGCCATCACGATAAACTCTCCCGGATAGCCGTCTATAAAGCGGGTATCGTCCCACACAGTAGGCACAATCTGAAGGAAGTCGCTTCCGGGCTGGCCTAGCACATGCTTCGGATGTTCGCAAAAAACGGTAAAAGGACTTTCGTAAATCACAAACTTCGATAGTTCGGCGCACCGTGTATTCATAATCATAGTCGGCGACTGGTTCTTAAACTGTTCAGGAGTAACATTGAGGAAACCTCCGGGAGTGTAGTCCATAGGTCCTGCCAACATACGTGTAAACGGCAAAGTGACATTATGAGTGGGAACGATCCTATCTGAAAACTTGGAATATTCTTCTCCCAGTACGCCTTCGCGGGTTATCATGTTGGGGTAAGTGCGTTCTATACCATCAGGCTTGTAAGAACCATGGAAATTGACCATTAATTTATGCTTGGCTGCTTTTTTGATAACTTTACGGTACCAGTTTACCATTTCCTGATCGTCACGATCCATAAAATCGATTTTCACACCGGCAATGCCCCATTGCTGATACAGAGCAAATGCTTCTTCATAAGCATTATTCCGATTGGCATCCGTGCTGTATAACCATAGCCAGATACGCACATTCTTCTCCCGGGCATAAGCGAGTATTTCGGGCATATTGATTTGGGGTGCAGGTTGGGTAATATTGGCTTCGGGTTGGTTAAATGGCCCGTACCACTGCCAGTCGATCAGCATATAAGGCCATCCCTGTGCAGAAGCAAAATCAATATATTCTTTGATGACAGGCATTTCCATTTTCACTTCCCCACTCCACCAGTGATCCCAAGCACAAAGCCCTGGCTTTATCCACGAAGGATTTTCGATAGCACAAGACGGGTTAAGGGATTGAACGATCTCGGACTCGATGAAGCGTCCCGGATTGTCGCCAATCATCACTACACGCCAAGGAGTATAGATTTTATCGGAGAAGCGGGCTTTCGCTCCTTCTTCTTTTTCGCCCGGCAGCGGAGAAAGCTTGGTAGTAAGTAATACTTGTTCTTCAGCATCGTCAGTTCTGCGACCGATGTAGAATCCCGGGTAGTTGTCGATATGCGCCTCGGTGATAGCGAGGTAGTTTTGCTTATCAACTTCTACCAGCAAAGGTAGTCCCGCTATGGATTGTGCCGTCAATTCAGTAACAGGGCGCTTATTAAATTCACCTTCCTGACTGGAAATGTAGCCGTAGTATTCGGCTACCCATGCATGAGCATGAGCAGGTAGGGAGAATCCGGTCAACTCGCGGGTAATGGCTCTGTCGCCGATAGTTTTGCTGCTATATAGCTGATAGCGAAAGGCAATACCATTGTTGTAAGCCCTGAAAAAGAGATCCATCCGGCGTCTTTCGCCTTCTTTTTCTATCAGAGCGATATGGCTTTCGTTCCACTGCACATCTATGTGTGCGTGTTTATTTTTCACTACGGGTGTCCAAGAATCACGCTGCGAGATAGATTGAGGGCTATTGAGTAAGGTAAAGCCGCTATGCATGGCTGGCTCGTCCTGAAACTCGAAACCGAGAGGTGAAGTATTTATTACTTGATTTCCTTTATAAGAAACGGAGTAAGACAGTTTGTCGGACAAGTTGATGTCCAAAGAGATTTGCCCATCGGGGGATTGCAAATTGACAGTTTGGGCACAAAGGCCAAAAGACAAACTTAGCAATATGCTGATTATACATGTTCTCATCATCATTATTTTAGTATGTTATTAATTAATTTACAACAGATTATCTTTCTTCCATTATAAGCACGTCCCACGCTCCCAGCGTGAGATTATCATTCTCCTTCACAGTCTTACCCGAAATCAGTTCTTTAGCCTGTGGATGTTTATAAACCAAATCCTTAGATTCGCCGCTATAATTGAAGATATAACGCACGGTTTTTCCTTGCTTGTTTGTTCCCGAGCGTTGGATAATAGGAAAAGTATAGCTATCTGATGATATAACCTTTGCTTCTAGTGCAACCTTTTTCACGATAGCATCTAATAGCTTTTGAGAAGGATATGTTCCTATATAGGTCAATTTTCCTTTACCATAATTGTTTTCTGTAATGACAGGCCATTTACCGAAGAAATCGTGTTCGGCGTAAGCCAACGGTGTTGCTGTTTCAGTTATCAGGAACTCATACCAATCGCTTATCTGATCCCAATTATCTAATTGAAAAGGGTTGTTTTTCAGCGACATGCCGCCAATAGTGGAATACTCCTGATAGTAAAATCCACAAGCCTTGCGCAATGGCCCGGGAGCATATGTTGCCCTAACGGCTGAATGCTCGTTGCAATATCCGCTTTTGTGCATCATCACTACGTGTCCTCCATCATTTACAAACTGGTCGATAGCCAATAACAACTCATCCGTAGCGACATAAAGAGGAGGGATAACCAACATATCGTACTGACTAAAGTCGGTAACTTTGTCGCAAGGAACAATGTCGGTTTCGATATTCTGGAAGTACAATGCCTTATGTACCATATCGATAGGGTAATTGCTCTTATAAGTATAAGGCATGAAACTAAGGGCATGATATGAATCATGGCTATAGAGGATTGCTGCTTTGTTTTTCTTTTTCAAGTCAACCAAAGAATTACCAATCTTTTTAAGCTCTTCCGCCGTAGTCTTAAACTCATTATATATGCGGTTGGGTTGTAGATCGTGCCCCAAAACTCCTCGCCAATAAGTCTCCTGCCCGTAGTGAAGAGTAGACCAGTGCCAATATTCTACCATATTTGCACCGGAAGCATAATGCCCATATACGTTCTGTCGCAACTGCTTGTCGTACGGCGGGTACTGTCCGCGTGCATCCCAGCCAATGCCTTGGGCATTGGTTTCCATCACAATATAATTGTTGCCGGCCACTGTGCGAACAAAGTCGCCTGCATAGGCTATGCGTTGCCCATCTTGCTTATCCTGCACATCATGATAAACATTAATTGCCGGATATTGCATCTGCCGGAAACTTTCCACCTGATCAATGTTTTGGAAGTCAGGCATAAAGCAGTGCGTCACAAATTGATCTTTGCGCTTGTATTCGTTTACGATATCGCATTGCCAGTTGAGGAAGTCTGCCACCTGCTTGCGGTTGTAGCGTTCCCACTCGTTCTTGTACGAAGGATTGGTTACACCATCACGGACATAGAATTCTTCCCAGGTATTGATATTCATGCCCCAGTAGTTCATTCCCCACTCTTTTGTAAGTAGATCCAGATCATTGTTGAAACGACTTTTGATGTAATTTCTGAATCCGATGAAATAATCTCGGTTATTCACTCCTCGCGCTTCGGTTTCGTTATCTACCTGATAGCCAATAACACCCGGATGTTGGGCATATCTTTCCATCAGCTTGCGGATAATACGCTCGCTGTAATATTTAAATGTCGGATTAGTGAAGTCAATGTTCTGGCGGATACCATAATAGGCTTTATTACCACGCTGATGCTCAGCCAATACTTCAGGGTGTTTGTAGGCCAGCCATGCAGGAATGGAATATGTGGGTGTTCCCAATATAACTTTAATTCCTGCCTGATGCATCTTATCTATGATGCGATCCATCCATTCAAATTCGAATACGCCTTCCTGTGGTTCAAATACGCCCCAAGTAGATTCGCCGACACGCACAACGGTAAGTCCGGCATTTTTCATCAGGCGGATGTCTTCGTCTAATCGTTCATAAGGCATATACTCGTGATAGTATGCCGCACCATACAAAGGTTTCTCAAACGTATATTGTGCATTGACGTGTGAAACAGCCAAAAATGCCAGCCATAGAATCAGGCTTAATTTAGTTTTCATGATTATTTGCGAATGATTGTTATTTATTACGAGGATATTTAGCCGGAATTGCCTTCATTTGTTCCTCAAAGATAGGATCCCATGTACAGGTTCTACGGTCGTAGAGCTGTGCTCCCTGAACATCCCAAAGCATAGGGCACATCCCTCTCGAATAGATGGCTTCGGTCACAGAAACACAAAATAGCCTTACTACTTCCCGCGTCCTGCCCGTGCCGTCGCATGCATATTCACCAACAATGTACGGGTATACCTTTGTCTACAAGGTTTACCTTCAACAAATCCATGTTGTCGTTAAGCTCCTTGAACTCTTCAGTTGTTCCCCACGAAGGGACACCTATACCCCATCCGGCGTCTACACCGTTGCCCAATATGGCAAACGTAGCCGGTGTATAATAATGCATAGTCACTGCTATGCGGTTTGCCGGGTCGTTTGGAATTTTGGTGAGTGGATCATAGGCATATTCTAAGCCTGTATTGTAAACTTCCATTAAAAGGTGGCGTTTTGCATTGTTACCGCCGGAAGCTCTTACGATGTCGACAAAGAGTTGATTGAGTTCATTTACATATCCAAATGCCTTTGCTTTATCGTTTTGGGTTCCGCCCCACGGAGTCCATATTTCATCATAGCCGATTTCATTCATCGGTTCAAACATCAACTGGTCTCCATATTTTTTAGAACGTTTGCATACTTGCTCCCATACCGAAGTAAATTTCTTCTTAGCCTCATTGTCTGTCGGAACTTTCTTTACCCACTCATTCTCGTGGTGTACGTTTATGATGGCTACCATGCCGCAGTCGAGTGTCCAGTTTAGGATCGTTTCAACCCTGTCCATAAGGTCGGGATGGATTTTATAATCATCTGACATCATATTACTCCAACTAACAGGAATTCGCAGCGAAGAATAACCGGCCTTGGCGTATCCTTCAATCATTTTCTTTGTAATGATGGGGCTGCCCCATGCGGTTTCGTAATTAGAGATGCTGCTTGGGTTAATCCAGTCGCCGGTGGCATCCAACGTATTACCGAGGTTTATGCCTAATCCCATTTCGTCGACCAGTTGGCGAGTAGTGAGATTCTCGCGTACGATGTATTTGCCCTTTTCCTCGAAAGAAGCTTCCTGCTCTACAGGTATTTCCTTTTCGAATCCCTCGGCGCTAACAATGAGCTTAGCATGGCGAATTTCTTGCAAAGGATTGGCTCCTACTGTTATTTTATACTGCTGAGTATTTTGCGAGGAACCCTGAACGGTGACCTGACACCATGTTTCGGAGCTTCGGACAGTTATATCTGCTTGGGTGAGTATGTAAAGCATCTCTGAACCTCCTTCTTTTGCGAAATTGAAGGAAGTTTGTTGTATATCGATCTCTGTCTTTCCGTCGCTATCGGAACATGCCGAAAGGACGAATGTTAGTATAATCATGCAACTCAATAATGTTTTCATGGTAGTCGTTTTAATAATATAATTATGGTATTGATTTTCTTAATCGTCAGTATGGATATTTGCCGGCAGCAGCCCCACGGAGCATGCCGTTATATACCTCGGGGTCGGTTATCCGCATATTGTCGCGACGGTCGAAAACCCCGCCTATTTCCCATATAAAAGGTACAGCTCCATGATTTTTGGCCTGCTCGGTTACAATCTGGTAGAAGTAACCGCGCGACTGATCGTGGGCTAATTGCATCTTGGGGTCATCGAATCGTCTTCTTGCAACTCCAAATTCGCCCAGGAAGGTCGGAATACCTTTATCGGTGAAATTGCGTTTAATTATCTGGAATTGTTCGAGCAGATAATCTTCCAATCCCCAAGTTGAGAACCGTCCTTCGTATTCGCCTACAGCATATTGCTCAAATCCTTTACCCCAGAAATACGCTATTTTTCCCCACGATTCATCTTTCTCCATAATACAAAAGTTGAAAGGGTCATAATAATGTACTTCAAGTATCATACGATTCTCGACCCAATCTTCAGGCAGTTTCATTATGCTTCCTGCCAGCCCAATATTCGTTTCGGGGGAAGGTATAACGAGGTTTCTGTAAGCATTGCGACCACCGCTGCGGCGAACAGCGTCTATGAACGTTTGCTCGTAGCTCCTAAGCACTTCTGCCTGTTCTTCATTCTTTGCATTAGGCTCATTACATCCGGCAAAGATCAGACGTTCGTCATAGTCGCGGAAGTAAACAGCTATTTGTTCCCAAAGAGCATTCTGTTTTATGTTTACAGCAGCTTGCTTATCCGGCGTACAGTTGTTTTCGAGCCAACCTCCATCCCAGTGGATGTTTAGCAGTACATACATGTCGTTGTTTATGCAGTAGTCCACAACCTCTTTCACACGGCTCATCCACCAATCTTTTATTTTGTAGGAGGTTTGATCTTCCAAATATTGATCCCATGCACACGGTAAGCGCACAGCATTATAACCCAGCGCTTTAATCTCTTTTATCATCGCTTCGGTAGTAACCGGATTGCCCCAGTGGGTTTCTCCACCTATAGCTTCCAATGTGTTACCGAGGTTCCAGCCCATCGTTATTTTGGAAGATAACTGGATAGCGTCGCTTTCCATGCCGGTCTTATCGGGGGGGATGCTAATATCTTTTTGCGCTTGCGCATCAAGGCAAGTGAAGAGGAAGATAGTCAGTATAATCATTATATTCGATTGCTTTTTCATGGATATGGTATTTAATCATTTAATGGTGAACAGAATCCGTATTGCGAAAATAAACGACATAACAGAGATACTTATGCTTGAATGTTTCAAAAAACAACCCTAAGACACCAAAGGCATCTCAGGGTTGTTTTTAATTAGGGTAACTTTTGTTAATACACACTCCGCAGGCTATTTATGACGGGTATTCGGCTTAATGGTAAATTTATTTTGCCCCTCTATTTAGTCTGCAAATTATAACTTAACCACTACTTTTCTTCCATTATAAGAAACCGTTTTTCTTGTACCGTCTATGGCTACTATACTAAATTTTCGTTCTTTCAGCATTCCTGAAAACGCCCCTTTTCGGTCTTCGATAGTCAATGTGCGTGTACGGTCGTTCCACTTCATGGTGATTGTACTATACATTCCCTTTTCGTAATTGTAGTTGTCATTTTCATCCTCATACAGCATAAATTCACCATTACTCCCCGGATATATCTTTATTTCAAGATTGTCCCATTTCTTTTCTGTGGCATATTGTACCTCAGGGCCTATCGGGAGAATGGAACCTGCTTTTACATATAGCGGCAAAATGTCGATAGGAGTATCTTTTTGAATGTGTTGCCCGCCGGTTTCTTTCTTGTTTGTCCAGAAGTCATACCAGTCAGTACCTTCGGGCAGATATACCCGTGTAGATTTTACTGTGCTAAAGTCTTCTGTACGGATAGTGTTTGAAACCATTTTAGTGTACATCGGTTGCGTAACAGGACATACCAATAGCGACTTACCAAACATATATTGGTTATGAATATCCCATACATTACGGTCATCTGCAAAATCCATTGCCAAAGCGCGCATAAAGCTGGATTGATTGGCTGTTACTTCCCACGAAGTGGTGTAGATATAGGGTAATAAGCTGTAACGCAAGTTGATGTATTTTTCAATCACATCATATACCGGCTCGCCTTTTTTTCCAAACTGATAAATTTCCCTTGGAGCACCCTCTCCATGCGAGCGCATCATCGGGCAGAACGTACCGAATTGTACCCAGCGGGCATAGAGTTCACGATAATCAGGGTCTTCCAGCATCAACGGGTGTTGCCAAAGGAAGAATCCGCCAATATCACTATTCCAGTGCGGAATACCGCAAAGAGAAAAATTTAATCCGGCGGGTATCTGTTTTTCAAATACTTCCCATGATGCAGTAATGTCTCCTGTCCAGGTATTTGCACCATAACGTTGCTGCCCTGCAAAGGCGAAACGGGTAAGAATAAATACACGTTTATCGGAAGCAACGGCACGTTGGTGGTCATATACGCCACCTACTGTCATCAAAGGATATGCATTCCGCACTTTACGGAAAGAGCCCAGATAGGTTTGAGTATTATAATCTTCCGGTTTGATATGGAAATGGTCGGGTTCGGTAGAGTCCATCCACCATCCGTCTATACCAAGTGGCAGTAGATTATTATTCAGGTATTTCCAATAGATGTCGCGTGCTTTGGGATTGTACGCATCATAGACACGTGCTCCCGCAGGATAATCCAGATTGGGAGGCCATTTAAATGATCCGGATTCAGGCCAGGTTTTGAAATTGAACAGCATGTTTTCTTTATCCAGTTCGTGATAAGGCTTTGTATGAGGACCGAAAGCCGACCAGATGGAAATAATCATGTGCGCATTCTGGTTATGGATATCTTCCATCATCTTCTTCGGGTCGGGGAACTCTTCGTTCAGGAAATCCATTGCGTTCCATAAATAGTTATTACCCCAGTATCTCCAGTCCTGAATAATCCCGTCAAGAGGGACCCCCAGTTCGCGGTATTTTTGCACTACACCTACTATTTCTTTTTGGCTTTTGTAGCGCTCTCTACTTTGCCAGAAACCATAAGTCCACAAGGGAAACATAGGCACTTGACCTGTCAGATAGCGCATTTGTGCAACCACCCCATCGGCGTTTCCACCATACATAAAATAATAGTCGATACAATCTCCCACTTCCGACTGGAAAGAGGTTTCCTCCTGATTGTCTTTAAAAGTAGTTGGCGAATAGTTATCCCAGAATATGCCATATCCTTTTACAGATTGGAAGAAAGTTATCACATCTTCAAGATTGTCTTGGATAAGCCGCTTGGTTTGATTGCGTTGCGACATCTTGCCGTTTTGCAACTGACCCAGTCCATAAATGGCTTCTTCTTTTTCTAACGTGAAAGATTGGTAAACGCTAAAGGTCTTTACTCCCGCATCGTTAAAATCATCGAAGCCTACTCCCTGCTCTTCCAGAAGTGATTTTCCGGCAGGAGAGGTAAAGGCTATCTGCCCTGTTTCCTGATTAAGGTTAACAGTGAGCTGATTGCTTTTTATAGCTAATATGTTTCCTTTTTGAGTAACCGATAATTTTACATTTTCCAGTTTACCAACAACAGAGAGACTTTCTTTATTATAATTCCACCCTTCGGGAGATTTTAAAATTCTCACTGTAGAGGGGGTAAAAAAACAAATTTCAACCGAAGTGCTCTGTATAGTGGCTTTGACACCTTGTGAGGTGCGCTCATAAGTTTGGGCTTCGGCTCGTCCTGTTATAAGGAAAGTTGCCAATATCAGCAGGAGGAACACCCTTGTACTTAAATTCTTTTTCATGATATTTTGATGAAATTTATAAAATCAACTTAAAACAGAAATTATGGGTATCAACCTTGTGTAACGATTACAACGTTTTTTGCAAAAATAGAATAAATAATCAGCCAGCTTGGTGGCAAATGTTTTAGAAAGGCGTACGTTATCAAAAAACCCTCTAATATGAAACAAAAATCCCCCTATGCTTTTCCATAAGGTATTCACATACAAAACATACGGGACTAATGAAGCAAACTGTATATCCTATTTTTGTAATGTGACAAATTTCAACAATATAGCAACTGAAATAAATAATACTTAAAATTTAAGAATATGATACAAAAACACACGATTTTGTACCTGTTTACCGCCCTGCTGGTATTCTATGGATGTAACGGAAAAGGTACGACAGAAGAAAAGGCGAGAAAAGTCAGCCTCTTCAATTCCGAATGGAAATTTATACTGGGCGATAATCCCAGAGCCTCAATCGAGAGCTTCGACGATACTTCTTGGCGGATACTTAATCTTCCGCATGATTGGAGTATCGAGGCAGATTTTTCAGTAGATAATCCGGCAACTCCGGGAGGTGGTGCTCTGCCGGGAGGAATTGGCTGGTATCGAAAAACATTTACGCCGGATGCAGGCGACAAAGGCAAAAAAACATACATCGACTTTGACGGTATTTACTGGAACAGTTCTGTATGGATAAACGGACATTTACTTGGAGAAAGACCTAATGGTTATATTTCCTTCAGATACGATCTTACTCCATATCTCAAATATGGAGAAAACAACACCATCGCGGTAAGGGTGGATAATAGCAAACAACCCAACTCTCGTTGGTATTCAGGATCGGGGATATACCGGAATGTAAGGCTCGTGACAGTCGATCCACTCCATATTGCCCATTGGGGAACATACGTAACTACCGAAAATGTATCGGCGGAATCGGCGGAGGTAAATTTGCGGGTAACGCTTGAAAACAATAGCGAAGAAACACGTGAGGCTGAACTGGTATCGACCATTAAAGATACCGATGGAAAAGTAAAAGTAAAAGTGAGCAATAAAGTAACTGTTCTCAAAGAAGAGAAGATAGAAACCGCACAAATAATGACGTTCGAAAATCCTCAACTATGGTCAGATTCGCACCCTTATATGTACAGCATCACTACTCAAGTGATTGAAAAAGGTAAGGTAATCGACGAATACGATACTCCGCTGGGCGTCCGTTCTTTTGAATTCGACCGTGCGAAAGGATTTATATTAAATGGAGAGCCATTGAAAATCAAGGGTGTATGTCAGCACCACGATTTGGGATGTCTCGGGTCAGCAGTTAACGAACGAGCTTTGGAGCGTCAACTTCAAATATTGAAAGATATGGGATGCAACGGTATACGTACCGCACACAACCCTCCTGCACCCGAATTGCTCGACCTTTGCGACCGTATGGGCTTTATCGTTCAGAATGAGGCATTTGATATGTGGCACAAACGGAAATCTCCGGAAGATTACTCACGGTTCTTTGCCGAGTGGCACGAACGCGACCTCACCGACTTTATTCTGCGCGACCGCAACCACCCATCCATATTCATGTGGAGCATTGGCAATGAGGTACTGGAACAATGGGTACACATGGACGTAGATACGATCGACCTTCAGCAGGCCAATATCTTGTTCAACTTTGCCAAAAGCATGAACAAAAACGAGCACTCTGACGACCTGCATGCCAACGCCCTGCTTACCATCAAGCTGGCCAATATAGTGAAGGAACTCGACCCCACCCGCCCCATCACTGCCGGCAATCAAGAGCCGCGTCCATATAACAACCTCTTTAAATCGGAAGCGTTGGATATTTACGGCTTCAACTACAGCGACGAACTTTGGGACAAACTTCCCGAAATGTATCCGGGTAAAAAGTATATTATTACCGAATCCACGTCTTCCCTGATGACGCGCGGATACTATGAGATGCCTTCCGATCAAATGTTTATACGTCCCGAACGTTGGGATTCTCCGTATGAAAAAGAGGGAAGCCAGTGCTCTGCTTATGACAATAGCCGCACGCCTTGGGGAACCACTCACGAACGCAGCTGGCAACTTACCAAAAAATATGATTTCCTTTCGGGCTTGTATATCTGGACGGGCTTTGACTATCTGGGCGAACCGACTCCGTACTGGTGGCCATCGCGTAGTTCGTACTTCGGCATAATTGACTTGGCCGGCTTCCCGAAAGACGTATACTATATGTATCAGAGCGAATGGACAGATAAGGCAATGCTCCACATCTTCCCACACTGGAATTGGACACCGGGACAAGCTGTAGACATATGGGCATATTATAATCAGGCCGATGAGGTGGAATTGTTCTTAAATGGAGAATCATTGGGTAAACGCTCTAAAAAAGGCGATGAGGTGAAAGTATGGTGGCGCGTTCCTTATCAGGCAGGTACATTGAAAGCCATCTCTCGCAAAGGCGGTAAAGAAGTCCTCGTTCGCGAAATAAAAACTGCAGGTAATCCTGTTGAACTCCGCCTCACAGCCGACCGGGATACATTGGATGCCAATGGCACAGACCTTTCCTTCATTACTGTAGAGGCATTGGATGCCGACGGATATCCGGTGCCAATAGCAGATAATATGATTAATTTCAGTACCAAGGGCAATGGCTTTATTGCCGGAACGGACAATGGCGACCCTACTAATCATCATTCCCTCAAAAAGCCTTCGCGAGCGTTATTCAACGGAAAGGCATTGGTAGTAGTACAATCAGATGGCAAGAAGGGAGATATTGAGCTTACAGCTACCGCCGAGGGATTGAAAAGCGCAACAATAAACATAAAATGCAAATAATTAAAAACTTAAATAATATGAAACGTATTTTTCTACAAATATTTATTCTCATCTTCCTCACCATACCCTGCGTAGCGCAGCAAGGTTACAGCAACCCTGTAATACCTGGGTTCTATCCCGATCCCAGTGTGTGCAAGGTCGGTGACGATTATTATTTGGTAAACAGTACTTTCGAATACTTCCCCGGAGTACCTGTCTTTCACAGTAAAGACCTTGTCAATTGGGAGCAAATCGGAAACTGCCTTACAAGGGAATCACAATTGAACCTGAAAAAGTGTGCTCCTTCAGGCGGCATATACGCACCTACTATTCGCTATCACGAAGGTACTTTTTATATGATAACGACTAATGTCTGCGACAAAGGCAACTTCATTGTTTACACTGAAGACCCTGCCGGAGAATGGTCGGAACCCGTTTGGCTGGAACAAGGCGGCATCGACCCTTCCCTCTATTTCGAAGACGGTAAATGCTACATGCTTTCTATCCCTGACCGAATCACCCTATGCGAAATCGACCCTAAAACGGGCAAGCAACTTACCGAGTCCAAAGCTATTTGGGGCGGTACAGGCGGACGTTACCCCGAAGCGCCGCACATCTACAAGAAAGATGGCTGGTACTATCTGCTTATTGCCGAAGGAGGAACAGAATATGGTCACAAAATAACCATTGCGCGCAGCCGCAAAATCGACGGTCCATACGAATCTAACCCTGCCAATCCCATTATGACGCACATTAACGAGAATGCGCAAATGAACCCTATACAGGCTGTCGGACACGGCGACTTTGTACAGGCACATGATGGTAGTTGGTGGATGGTTTTCCTTGGCTTCCGTCCGCAATCGGGATTACATCATATGCTCGGAAGAGAGACCTTCCTCGTTCCCGTACGATGGGACAAAAACGCATGGCCTGTAATCAACGGCGACGGCACTGCGCACCTGCAAATGGATTGCGAAACGCTACCTTTGAAACCACATACACCTGCGCCTGTCCGGAATAACTTCGATACACCGAAACTGGGACTTGAGTGGAATTACCTCTACAACCCTATAATGTCGAACTACTCGCTGACAGAACGTTCGGGACACTTGCGACTGAAAACTTCCACTGTTCAGCTGGATGACCGAGGTGCGACTCCTACTTTCGTAGGTCGCAGGCAACAACATATTAATTGTACCGCCACTACTGCCATTGAACTGGATAAAGCTTCGCTTAATGATGAAGGGGGTATCACTGTATATATGACCAACGAACACCGCTATGACCTGTTTGTGCGTCAGGGCGATAAAGACAAACAAATCATTACACTGCGCTACCGTCTGGGCAATATGAAGCACATCGAGAAAGAAGTAGAACTGCCAAAAGGTAAATTCTATCTACGCGTAGAGGGCAGCAACGATTATTACAGCTTCTCCTATTCTACGGATAACAAGACATTCAACCCTATGGGAAAAATGGATGTGCGCTATATAAGCAGCGAAACTGTTGGAGGATTCACAGGAATCTACTTCGCACTCTATGCGGCTTCACAAAAGTCATCCAAAGGGATTGCCGATTTTGACTGGTTTGATTATGCATATTAATATTTAAAAATGAAAAAACTATTTATTTACATATTACTTAGCCTGTTCGGAATACATGCAGGAGCACAAAGTCAGCAAACTCCCATCTATTTAGATGATTCCAAGTCCATGGAAGCACGTATCGAGGATGCTCTTTCACGAATGACGTTGGAAGAAAAAATAGCGATGATACACGCCCAGTCTAATTTCACTACTCCCGGTGTTCCCCGTTTGGGAATTCCCGAGATAATGATGACTGACGGGCCTCACGGCGTTAATAAGGAATTGGAATGGAACAGTTGGAACAGCGCCGGCTGGACAAACGATGCCGCCACCGCTTTCCCTGCCATGACTTGTCTGGCTGCCACATGGAACCCCGAATTATCATTAAGATATGGACAAGCTATTGGTGAAGAAGCACGCTATCGGAAGAAAGATGTATTGCTGGGTCCTGCACTCAACATCTATCGCACTCCAGCCAATGGACGGAACTTCGAATATATGGGCGAAGACCCTTTCCTTGTGTCGAAGATGGTTCCTGCTTACGTAAAAGGCGTACAGGAAAATGGGGTGGCTGCCTGTATCAAGCATTATGCCTTGAATAATCAGGAGACATGGCGCGCACACATCGATGTTGAAGTGTCTGACCGTGCATTGTACGAAATCTATCTACCGGGATTTAAAGCCGGGGTAATCGATGGAAAAGCATGGGCCATAATGGGTTCTTACAACAAATACCGTGGTCAGTGGTGCACGCACAACGAGCGATTGAACAACGACATCCTCAAAGGAGAATGGGCTTTTGACGGTGTTCTTATCTCCGATTGGGGAAGTACGCACAATACGGACGAAGCTGCCCTTAACGGCTTGGATATTGAGATGGGGACATGGACAGATGGTCTTACCACAGGAGAGAAGTTCGCCTTCAACAGATATTATTTGGCTGACCCCTATCTAAAGAAAATACAGAACGGTCAACTTCCTGTTTCGAGCCTTGATGATAAGGTTAGACGGATATTACGATTGAATCTTCGCACCAATATGGACAGGAACAAACCTTATGGCAGCTTTACGACGAAAGAACACTACGACGTAGCCAGAGAAGTGGGCGAAGAAGGTATTGTATTATTGAAAAACAACAACAGCTTTTTCCCTATCCCAAAAGGGCGTTATAATAAAATAGTGGTTATCGGCGAAAATGCTTCTCGCAGATTAAGTACAGGCGGAGGTTCATCGAATGTGAAAGTGAGTAAAGAAATCACTCCACTGGAGGGATTAATAGAAAAATACGGAGCTGATAAAGTCTTCTATACGATGGGCTACGGCTCAGGTCCGACGTCTTACGGATTTGCTACCGAATCTCCTTACAATGCCGATTCTCTAAAACAGGAAGCTTTGGCGCTCGCCAAAGATGCCGACGTAGTGCTTTATTTTGGCGGATTGAACAAAAACTTTAATCAGGATTGTGAGTCGGGCGACCGTCTCTCTTACGGATTGCCTTTCGGACAAGATGAACTGATTGAAGATTTGCTGAAAGTAAATAAAAACACAGGTATTATTATCATTAGTGGAAACGGAGTTGCTATGCCATGGCTGGATAAAATTCCGGCACTCATGCAGTCGTGGTATCTCGGTTCGGAAACAGGAAGCGCTACTGCCAATGTGATTTCGGGTGAAGCGAATCCTTCAGGAAGGTTACCATTCAGTATCCCTAAACGTTGGGAGGATAATGGAGCCATGTCGTTTGGCACAATGTCTTATCCGGGCGACAGCATCCGTCAGGTGTATATGGAAGATATTTTGGTAGGCTATCGCTGGCACGACACCAAAAAGATTCCTGCGCTCTTTCCATTCGGCTATGGCTTATCATATACCACCTTTAAGTATGGAAAAGCAGTTACCGACCGAAAAGAATATAGTAAGGATGATATTATTAAAGTATCGGTATCTCTTACGAACAAAGGGAAGGTAGACGGAGCAGAAGTAGTACAGGTATATGCTTCGCAAAACAAACCCTCTTTGCCTCGTCCGACCAAAGAATTGAAAGGTTTCCAAAAAGTATTCCTGAAAGCAGGTGAAAGCAAAACAGTGGAGATAGCTATCCCTGTGAAAGATTTGGCTTACTTCGACGACACAGCGCACGCATGGGTTGTGGAAAATGATAAATTTACGTTACACTGTGCAGCCTCTTCAACTGACATTAAGAATTCAATAACCATTAGCATTAAATAAAAATATGAAAAAGATTCTACTTATCTGTTTAATCTGTATAAGTACCGGCATCATGTCTCAAAACAAAATTGAGATGCCGTTATGGCCCAATGGAGCGCCCAACGACAACGGAATACCCAAAGAAGATTCACGTAGTTCTATAATGAATGACCCCTCTATTACCGTGTATCCGGCCAAGAATCCCAATGGGAAAGCCATCATCATGTGTCCGGGTGGGGGATACGGATGGTTGGCTATGGATCACGAAGGACATGCCATGGCCGACTGGATGAACGGTATGGGCATTACCTACATTGTATTGAAATATCGGATGCCGGTAGGTAATCACGAGATACCTTTGTCGGATGCCGAACAAACAATGCGTTTGGTTAGGGCAAAAGCTTCCGAATGGAATATTAATCCCAACCTGATAGGTATCATGGGAGCTTCGGCAGGAGGGCATTTGGCATCTACCCTTGCCACTCACTACAGTAGCAAGGAAACACGCCCGGACTTTCAGATACTTTTCTATCCGGTAATCACGATGGATAATAGTTACACGCATGGCGGTTCGAGAGTGAATTTGTTGGGAGAAAACCCGTCGAAAGAACTGGTTGAAAAATATTCAAATGAATTGCAGGTTACGGCAGATACGCCCAAAGCCTTTATTTTCCTCTCCTCCGACGATGATGCAGTTCCGGCAGCTAATGGGGTGAATTACTACATGGCTTTAGTACGCAACAAAGTATCAGCTTCGTTACATACCTATCCTATAGGCGGTCATGGCTGGGGATATGGAGACGGCTTCATCTACAAACGCCAGTGGACAGAAGAACTGGAAAAATGGCTCAGAGAAGAAATTAACTAATATATAAACAGAAAAGAACTTATGAAAAAAAACAGCATATTTTGTTTCCTTCTTATCCAGATACTTTGCCTGTCGGCTCTACAAGCCGAAATCCGCCTACCTGCTGTCTTCACAGACCACATGGTATTGCAACGAAACTCCGAAGTTACCATCTGGGGATGGGGCACTCCAAGCGAACACATCAGCATTGTACCCGAATGGCTAAACGGAGATACGATAAATACGCGAGTGACCAATATGGGTAGATGGTCGGCACGCATCCGGACAGGAGAAGCGGGCGGTCCATACAAAATTCATATCAACGGTTCTTCGCAAGTCACACTGTCGGATGTGATGCTCGGCGAAGTCTGGCTATGCAGCGGTCAGTCCAATATGGAATGGAGTGTGAACCACGGTATAAATAACGGTGATGAAGAGGCGCAGAACGCTAACTTTTCCAATCTCCGCATCTTTCACCTCCCGCAGATAGGAGCCTCTACACCTCAGGAAAATTGCTTTTCGCAGTGGAAGCTCTGCACATCCGAAACCATGCGCCAAACAAGCGCTATCGGCTATTTTTTCGGGCGAAATATCAGTGAAGAACTGAATGTGCCTGTCGGAATTATTGTCGCCGCTTGGGGTGGGACTCCCGCCGAGGTGTGGACACCGCGCGAGAATGTGATGTCAGACCCTGTAGTGTCTGATTATTTCTATGGTGCTTCTCAGTGGTGGCCTGCGGAGCCAGGTGCGTTATACAACAGCATGATTCGCCCGGTTATGCCATACGAAATAGCCGGATGCATTTGGTATCAGGGAGAGGCCAACCATCCGTATGCCAATACTTATGCCCGTTTGATGCAACGATTGATTGGTTCGTGGCGTACAGGTTTTAATAAAGAGATTCCATTTTACCTTGTTCAGATAGCTCCATTCACATACCAATCCACAGATAACGGTCCGGCACGGCTGCGCGAACAGCAGGCAATGCTTCCCCAAATGATGAATAAAGTTAAAATGATAACCGTATCCGATATGGTAGATAACGTACAGGATATACACCCACGAGATAAAAGAGGAGCAGGTTTACGGCTCTCTTATCTGGCTTTGGACGATACATACGGCAAGTTTGTCGGGGATTACGAAAGTCCTGTGTTCAAAGAAGCTTACCGGAAAGGAAATAAGATATTTATTACATTCGACGGCCTAAAGAAAGGCTTAGTTATTAAAGGTAATAAAATAAAAGGATTGAGAATATCGGGGGACGACGGAATATGGAAAGAAGTTTCCGGTAAAATAGAAGGGAGTAAATTAGTTATATCGACAAGTGGATTGCAGTCCACCTCAAAAGTGGATATCAGCTATTGTTTTGATGATGATAGTATCGGGAATTTGTTTTCTACTGAAGGGATTCCAGTTGTAGCTTTCCGAACAGAAGAGATAAAAAATATGTAGGATCTTCTGAAAAAACAAATCCAATACGGGAACTACCGAATACATTATATCTTATTTATCAGAACTTTCCTGCTAAAAGTCTGTAACCACAAATAGTTCAGAATCAATTCCAGCAATAATTTGACTGAAAACACTTTTTTTTATAGAAAATCAATCGGTTGTGAATATGGAAGATGATAATATAAAGATTGGATACAGAAATGGTTTGAACAATCTATGGGACGAACCGACTGGATAAGTTTATGGATATAATGAGCGGGAGCTTAATTATTTAAGAAGGTGAAAATAACGACTGATCGCAAGTTATTTGCTAATTTTGTCATTGATAAAGAAACATATAAGTAGTCTATGGCATGGATTGGTATAAAGTAAATAAGGTTTTAGGATTCTCGGATGAAACGATAGAGAAAATAAGGGATTTTTTCTATAATTTGTCTCGCCGAAACATCAAGCTGACCGAAAAAGAAAAGCAATTGTGTCAATCAGTTGGTATAGACCCGCGTTTAGCAAAAATCATAAAATCGCATAACGTTTCCGAAATTAAGATATTACCCTCTATTTTAGACTACCGAAATCTGGATTTTGAAAAGTCTGGGTTAGATGGTATTTGTGCCTTTTATGTTCGTAAGGACGATGAGTCAATGGAAGAAATTCACCGTATAATCTACCGAAATAAACAAAAATATTTGGACAAAGGGTATACCCTATTCTATTTTGACGGCAAGCAATATGGAGAATATTACATGGCTTTAGCAAAAAATAAAACTACAAGCGATATTTTGAGGTGGCAACAAACCAATGGAATAAATCACGGTCTTGATAATTCGGATGTGATCGCCAAAATCGAAGAATGGCAACAACAGTATGATTTAGTCCTTTGGGGTTGTGGCAGGGATTGGTTGCATATATTTTTCATTCACGAACAACCCAAATATGATTTTCAGTTGGGTGCGACTAACGAAAAATATCACAAGAAACACAAATTGTGGAACGAACGCACGCCGAAGTTCAAGAAATTTGCCGATGAAGTGATTCAATTCTGCCCCGATTCAATAACACAAATTTATCGTAACAAAACCGAACTTATTAAAGAAATGGAGCGTATGAATGGTATCTATCTGTGGTGGGATTAATACTTACGCCTATGAATTGAATGTGCTTAATTCATGAGTGGTTACCTGTTGTAACATAGATAAATGTGATCCGCTATAATATGGACTAAAAGCGTACCTTTACAGGCGATAAATGATATGAAAATAAGACTGGAACAAGAAAAATGAACATCGAAGAATTACGGGAATATTGCCTCTCTATAAAGGAAGCAACAGAATATATGCCTTTTAAGGACGAATACCTTATTTTCAGGATATTCGACAAATGGTTTGCGGTCATACGCTTAGATGATCCTGTCTTGAAAATAACAGTAAAATGCGATCCTACGCAGGCGGTTGACTTACGGGAAAGCTACGCCAGCGTGGAAGCAGCTTGGCATTTCAACAAGAAATTCTGGAATAGTATTACTCTTAACGGAGATATGAACGACGATACCGTTCAATACTGGATTCGTCACTCAGTAAAGGAAGTGTTGAAAAAACTACCTAAAAAGACACAAGCGGAATATCTGGAGAATTATTCGTTGTAGTCCTGCTACTCTGTTTGTCATAAATCTTATTTACAATGTGTGGATATTTTCGTTCCCAATACTTTCTCCCGGTGCAACACTCCCCAGTCGCGCAATGTCGCAATAATTTCAATTAAAGATTCGGCATGCTCTGTCAGTGTGTATTCAACTTTGGGAGGATAAGTATCATATACTATACGCTCAATAAGTTGGTCTTCCGCCATTTCCTTTAATTCTTTGGATAAACTCTTATCTGTCAGTCCCGGAATAGCCCGTATTATTTCTTTGAAACGTTTACTGCCGAGCCACAGTGTCGTGATAATAGGAATTTTCCATTTCCCAGATAAAACCGCCATCGTATCAAGAACCAAAAGTATTTCTCGTTGACGATCAACCTCACTCATGGATTGGCAGGTTGTTTTTCTTTTAATTTTATTCTCATCCATACTTTACCTGTTACTTTCCTTTTCGATAGCGCTTTCCCAAGGGAAAGTAATATCAATTGGAAAGCAAATATAGGTATTTTTGCGGTATAATTAATAATTAGGTATATGACAGACAGTTCAAGTAAAACAAAGGTTGTAGACAGAAATCATCCGGGATTTAACAAAAATGCAGAACCCTTTTTCAGCATCGTTATGGAAGGATTGAAAGGCTATGTCGATGGAGAACATTTTTGGGATGCAGTGGCTGAAAATGCTGTTTTTGAGTTCATGTATCACATTCCGGGTTTTACCTCCAAAATAGTGGGGCGGGATGCGTATATGGAATGGTTTGGTGGATATCCGATTTCCCTGCAATCGGCAGACAATCTGATAGTAAGCAAAGGCCTCGACCCCGAAGTAATTGTACTGGAATACGCGGTACATGCTAAAGGATACGATAACAAGTTTTGTTCTATCGTATATCTGAAAGACAGAAAAATTGTCCATTGGAGGGACTATGCCGATTCGCTTGCAATGGTCGGAGGCTGATTGCAAGGGCTTTTTTACTATTCAGATAAAGAAAAAGAATAAATCTGAGATTAAATAAACTTTGATAGTCTATTTTTTGAAGTTTCGTTTATTGATGAGAGATAGAAGAGGGTTGAATATAAATAATATAATAGATCGCAATTTGCTGATATAATATAACCCTAAAATCACTATCATGTAATTTATGGGTACAAACTCGGGTACATTTTACACAAAACAACAAAGCTAAATATCTTTATTTCAGATATTTAGCTTCTTTTTAAAGTGGTGCCACCAGGAATCGAACTATTCGATTAAGTGGCTATCAATCTGATTGATATATTTTTCAAAAAAAGGAATAATCTCTAAAAAGTCACCAAAAACTTGCAGCGTTCTGCACATATTTGCTTTTAGGCTATTTCCAATACAAACATACGAAATTTTATTCTATTACAACCCATTTGCCTGCTTTAGTTGAACCTATATGCTTTATTATTCCTTTCTTGGTCAATTGTGCCAAATGGTATTTTATGCTATCAGGTGTACGGTCTAATAAGGCTTCCAATTCCTTACGAGTAATAGAAGAGTTGTTCTTTATTGCTTCTATTATTTCATCTTGAATATTCTTGGGCGTTTCTTGGGTGCTTCTTGGGTGCTTCTTGGGCGTTTCTTGCCCATTTTCTTGGGTGTCAGCCCCAAAACCTTCCTCAAAATACCGTTGTGAAACATTCTCGGTTGCTCGGAATGCGGTTATCAGGTCAAAATCAAATATCGCTTCGCCGTTTCCATTCTCAACCAGTTCTTTTTGTACTCGATAGATACCACGACTGAAACGATTGACATATCCCAATATCTTCATGGCTTTTGCAATGAATGGGTTACGATAGTCGCTTACATTCGGAAAATTTTCCTCACTCACTTTGCCATACAGCCCACCCGGATTTTGTACCTCAATACGATCGTCGTATTCGTAGAATAGCACCGGTGCATTCGTCTGATAATCACGATGCATGATGGCATTCATCAAAAGCTCGCGTGTTGCCCAGTAGGGATATTTAGAAACCGTTTCCTCTCGTAACACACTGACCGGAATCGGTCTTTTCTGCGCAATACTTGTTTCAATGAAAGTGTCTATTCTTGCTAACTCCCTACAAAGATTTCCATTAAAAACCTGTTCGTTGATAATATCTCCCGCTCGGTCTTTGCCTTTGAAACGCACATATTGCACATACGAACCGTGCAGATAACGTTCCGGGTTCTTACCGAAAAGAACAATCGCTCCGTTGGTTGGACAATTATACCGCAAATCATAATATCCCAATGAGGCAAGTTGTTCCTCAACATGGCGTTTGTCTTCTGCCAATATATCTTCCGCTACTGCCTGAGGCAAAAACTCCCTTTTTATCACATCAATATCAAGGTCATTCATCGTTGTCCCCATGCAAGGCATCTCGTCAAATGTATGGATATTGGATAAGCGCCTCTCCATTAAAATTTTCTCCTCTGCTTCTGTCGCAAAACTCTTTCGCGGACCAACCCGCACCCAAATACGCCCACGGTATCGAACCGGAGGAAATTCAGATGGCTGCACCTCTGCAACAAGCAAATCGCCCTTTTCAAAACTGAATTTCTCAACAGTCATTACCGGTTGGGGAAGGACATTCCCATCTGTGCGGATATTGGAGATAGTCAACAAAAGTTCATCATCTACTTTTAAACCACTCAACTCTCCGTTGTCATGCGCGCCAATCATCAGGTAACCATTCTTCCCATTGCCTGAAATATCATTAGCAAACGCACATATTGCCTGACAGAATTTATCCGCATTTGTCTTGGATGTCGTTCGCTCTACTCGATAGCTTTCAGTATCGTGGAGTAGTTGGAGTAGTTCTTCTTGAGTGATCATATTCTAATTCAGTTTATTACTTGTTTAATTAAACTCATGATATATTCCAAATCTTTAGTGTCATTTACGGTGATTTCATAATCGCCATTACCCCAATGTCCTTTGCGAGATACATCATTGGCTATTTTTTTTGGGTCATCCAAATCTCCTTTATGCATGTTAATCCATATTTTCAACCCTTTATGTTGAATATGAATGTCTGCAAGATTTTTATCCTTCTTAAATGCAATGTACAGTTTCTTTGGATACACATCTATATCAGAAGTTAAATTCAAGATAGCATTTTTATATGTTTCATACAATTCTATTATCTCTTCTGATTTTCCAACCAAGTGGTCTTCTTCTGTATAAACTTTTATTTCTTCTACGACTTTCCCTATGTTTGATTCTTCTTTATTTTGTACTTGCTTAATACTCGGTGCGGATTGAGATTTCTTAATTGGATTGATAACAATAATATCATTATCAAACCTCTTGATTTCCCAAAGTTCAATAGGCAAATCTTTGAAGTTAGAGGACTGGCGCTGAAAATCAGTAAAAGAAGGAGCAACAAAAACAACCTTACTTTGTGACCAGTCCACATCAGAACGTTTTAGGTTTTGTTTTTGCGATTCGTTATATTCTACGATAAAATCAGCTTTATATTCTAACATTAAATTCAGATAGGAAACGCCCTGATCAACTACACTGTAATTCCTGTCTCGCTTGTACTCGATAATAACAAACGAATGATTTTCTTCATCAAAAGCCAAGGTGTCAATACGACTGTTTTTGATAACAAACTCAGACTTGACAAACCGATAACCTGAAATTTGACTTAAGTTACCTTCGACTACTTTTTGAATATCTTTTTCGAGTTTAAAAGGTTTTTCTTTTAAGCTGTTTAATGTGCTTTTATTATGTTGAAAAATTCTCATATGATTCTTATTGTTTTAATAGTACCTATAGTTATTGCTCGCTGTTTAAGCTTGTTTAAACATTTTTTCAACACACCATCACCCAAATTTATATATTCTTCCATTTTTATCCAAATTCTCAATAATTCTCATCGCTTCATTATGGCTTACTTTATTGGATGTAATCAAATTACAATAAATATTTGCATATTCATTGTAAATGTTTGTAGCAAATATACCTGTGTCATCTGTGCCAACAACAATCGGCGGTATTGTTTTGCCTTCTTTCTCCCATTTGAGCCAATTCCAAAGATGATATGTATCAAAATTAAAATGATGTCCGATCCTTACATTACTGGTGGGTAATGTTTCAATCACGATTTCTTTTTCATGCAGTATTTCTAGAACTAAAAGCTGAAGAAGTTCTAAATCTGATAAAGAATAAAACTCTTCTGTTTTAATTTCAATGATATTATCATATTCTTCTCTAACCTTTTTGCTATGGTATTTTCTTAATATTTCAACTCTTTCGTCTTGTTTCAAATCAATCAGTTCATTTTCAATATCGCTCCATTCCTTATCGTCAAACACCTCATTTGCTAAAGCGTTGTCTCTGGAGCCGGAAAATAGAAGAGCCGGGCAAAACCGTCTCATTTTCCAAGCATCCTCAAGTGTTTTCAATGAATACGATTTTTTGTAAATTAGATAGGAGAGTTCATGAATTTTATTGATTAATAAAGGAATGTTCTGTTTTAAATTTTCATCGTTTTTGAATAAAATAAGGTGGTATGTAAACAATAAATCATCCATATATTCACCTTGCCGGACAAAAATAGTTTCTCCTACATTCTTAATCCATTGTTTGGGGGATATTCCCGCAGCAGTAGCATGTCCAATACGGTCACCACAACCTAATTCATTAAATGTTACGGCTTCGTACATAGCTCTCAATCCACTGATAATATGAAAAAAATCTTCTCCTGCGTGGTAGGTGAAATGTTTGAAGCCCTTACGTCTCAAATAACGGAATGATGGAGCAAATACTTCGGGAGGTGCATCGAATTCGCTGGATGCTGCGTCAATACCGACAACATCTTTCATGATTGCAGGATCATTAGCTTTCATAAGAGCCAAGACTTTTGCCTTTGACCAAATTTCGTAACGAAGATTTTTATGTCTTATATCTTCTGATTCTTCATCATCTTTTTTCTTTATAAAATGAGCTATAAGCTTTAGCTTCGGAACATTTCCTTCCGGAAGCTGTAACTCTACTTGTATGTGTTCTAGTAAAGCCTCCCATCCCTTATTTATAGCGTTTATGAGTGCTTTGTTTCCCACATCTGTAGGCTTTGGAGAAAACCGACCTTCTAAAAAATAAATATTATGCTTATCATTTCCATGTAACTGAAAAAATCTATTCCGGTATGCCTTTTCACTGTTTTCCCGCAATTCATTTACTGTCAGTTTTTGAAATTGTTCGAATCCGAATTGATGAACTTGTTGTACTAAAAGTCGGTTGGATAATCCAAGTATCAGCAAATAAAAATGAAAGATGGATGCGGTTGACTCCCTTTGTTCCTGAGCAATATAATTAAAAACAAGCATATACATTAAGCCTTCAATTGCCATTGGATATTTAGGCTTTTCACCGTTGTTGCATACTATTCCGGCAAAAGGATGGTCGGCTGAATTATTAATAAAGGGATTCTCCGAACCAGGAATTAATTCACAAGAGTCCAGAATGTAGCCTAGAATATAATTAGTCGATTTAATATTATCCCAATTTATTTCAGAAGTTGAAGTATGAAACAATATTTTATGTAAATATATTCTCATACTTCTGGCGCACAATAATAAATTTCGAAAGGATAACGGAGAAGGTAAATATGCTTCTTGTTCAAATTGTTCCTTGACCAAAGGTGATTTCATTCCTTTTTGTAGGTCATTATATATCTTATCGGGTTCCATTAAAAAGTCTTGCCATGCGATATCTATTTCAGTAGAGCCATTTAGGTGCATGTGCAGATCGTGCAAGCCTCTTTTTTCTTTTATATATTCTTTAATTTGTGGTATATATGGATAGGGTAATGCCGTATATTTGGTATTAGGTATAATATATTTATTACAATATTCTATCAGCTCAACCGAATTATCATAAACTAATGGTTTCTTTATATGTAAAAAAGCCATTTGTAGGAGTAAAGGAGGGATATACGTTATAAGTTCCTGCCACTTATTCTGTTTGAGTTGTTTTATATATATTCTATTCTCTCTTAATTCTAAGTGTTCATCAGCTAAACGAAAAAGTCCTATTCTGATTAATTCTCCTAATGATTCTATTCCCTTTAAACTTTTTTTCTGATTCAACCGGTAGTAGTGATCGGGTATATGTCTGTTCTGTTCTCTCTCTAATAAAAATAGCCTACGCTTAATATCATCAAATGTAGGAATGTTACCATTGACATAATCCGACAAAGAATCTTTGTCGGACAACAGATGTTTTATGATGGAAGAGGTTACCATGATATGTCATTTTCGGCTAAATAGTTTCTAAACTGTCTAATCCAATCTGATTCTAGCCTTTTCTTTTCTTCTCCTTCTTTAAATAAATGACTAGTATTTTCTCGTATAAGCTTATTTAAAGACTCTTGTTCCTTTTTATCGACTTTATTATCAAACCATTCACGAGGGATTTTATTTGTTTTAAGTGTTTCTTTAACTCTTTTTCTTTCTGATTCTTTTTGACTCCTAAACATAGGAAGCGATAAGGAATTGAAATCTATTTTCCCAACAATTCTTATTTGTGACTTATTTTCCTCTGCTTTTTTTTCATTCGGATTAGAATGTTTTACCTGCGAAAGCTTATTAAAAACAGAATATTTCATTACTTCATTAGCATTAAATTTTTTAGTTGAAATAAATGGAACTAAGATATCTGTTAACTTATCATTTTGGTCTTTATCATTCGGATTCAGATATAATAAAAATAATGGGCATGATAATATCCATTTTGAGAATGTTAAATCAATAGAAACTTTTGTTTTGTCAGTGTTGTTTTTATCGATAATTGCTTTTATAGCTTTAAGATTATTGATAAATATTGTGCTTTTATAATTAGGATTGTTAATATTTAGACCATTAACATTTTTCAAATTTTCTTTAGCATCTTCTACCAAAATAGAATTCATTAGAATTATAATTCTAGCATGTATGCTTTCTGCTAAATTTTCTGCTCCGCTTTTTCCTTCTATATTACTAAGAGAATAGAAAAAACGAGTACTTATTTTTCCTAATAGATGAGGTGATACTGATTTTCCTTTAGGATAGCGATTGACCCAATTTCTAATCTCATCATTTAATCTCTCATCATTGCTATCTCCCTCATAATCTGGCATTTCAATATCATATGTTTCCGTTGATCCTGTGACATTGAAATTAGGCATAGGATATGATCTTATTTGAGAAAGTTCAAGTATCCCTTTTGTAACATCATTTTCATCTACTTTTTTTATTAATTCTCCAATTGTTGCCAATAATACATAAATAGAATATACAGGAAATCCTTCATTTCTATGATTATGTTGAGATATGCTTAAAGGAAAAAAAGCAATTGTTCTTTGATATTTAGTAGCATTACGAAATACATCATCCATCCGCCATGGGATATCTTCTTTCTTTTCATTCTGCTTTAATCCTAGTGCAGGTAATTTAATCATTCCCCATGAACTATTTCCTTTCCTATTATTTTCTAAAATTGCTTGCAAATAAGCAGTCATATAGCACGCAATATCCCTTAATACACCATCTTTATAAATTGCTGAATGACAGCATAAACCTTCGATAGAAGGAGTTTTCATAGAAATAGCTTTTTTATCTTCATTTTTTTCTTGATAACCCAAAACACTTAATAGATTTCTGAGATAACCAACCTTAATGAAATAATCAAAAATTAAATATGGGTTATCCATCGTTTTCTGACTGAAAAGAAAACTTAATGCGGTCAAACTGCTGTTCAAGCTGATATCTGTGGTTGTGGGTTGAAGTTGATAAGCCTCATCCAATACTCTGTCATGTATCAAAAGTTTCAATATAACCGAATCTAAATACTTACTACTTGATTTGGCAATTTCAATATCTACCCTTTTTTCATAGAGATCACTTAAGAATGCATCTATAAAGTTTACCTCTTTTATAGAGTTGATATTTTCAAATTCCGACAAAAATTGAATTTGTGTCCTAATTGGTAAACTCAATAAAAATGAACGATAAGCTTCGGCTTGATATGGATTATTTATTCCAAATTTACTTAACTTACTGTCATAGAATAAATCAATTCTGTTCTCATCATCTTCTTTATTGATATAAATTCCAATATTTTCTTTACCCTTAATATTTATTTTTTCCTGTATAGTCGTTAAATGAATTCTTCTTTGGGGTTGCATTACTTTCTGCAAATACTGTCCCTCCATTTCGGTAACCAAATCTTCATAATCATCCATTTTATGAAGTTGCTCACCCTCATTTTTTAGCAATGCTTTCCCGAAATTTTTCCATTGTTGTTTGCGGATGGCTTTGGAGAACAGTTTCAGATCGCCACTTAATAATGTGATGAGATATGGTGAGGTTAAATATTTTCGGATGGTTTCAAGTACCGGCCACCCCTTTCTAAAATCGATATCAATATCATCCAAGGCAATGATGAAAACTTTTTTACCTAATATTTTTAATCCTAATTTGAGTAATTCATGAAAATCAGACTCAAGTTTTTTTGCAGCGCGTACATTTTTTAGTCCTTTATCCATTATAAATTCCGGATCTTGCCAACTATCATAGTTGCCACCGATACCATCTATCGAGGGAATTCCGGCTGCCAATGATTTTAGCTTCTCCTTCCACTGATTTTTAGTTAGATAAGCTTTGCTTTCAGGATTACAATCGCTTTTTGACAATTTTTTCTCTACCACATCTGCAATTTGCGATATAATGGTGAGGAAAATATGCCCTTTTTCTTCTATTAATGTAGGGTCAATAATATCAATAACTTCAATATCTTCGCTACTTGTATATGTATTTAACAGACTTAATAAAAATGATGTTTTTCCACTTCCTCGGCTTCCTAAGATAGTGATTGTATCATGAAGACGTTCTTTTTCATCTATTTCTTTCTTTTTTATTTTCTCTATTCTGTCATTTATCCAGCCTTTTGCCTTTTTTAATTCATCTGAATGAATTAAATTGCTATCAGCGAATCTTTTCGCATTCGTGCTCTCGGAAAGCTTTATAACTACTTGTGTCATGATATTATTATTTATACTATAAATTCATTTAATTCATCTCTATATACTTCCCATTGAGGCAAGTGAGTATTCAAAATTGAAATATATCGTTCATTATGTTGTCGCTCAATTAGGTGAGCAAGTTCATGGACGACAATATATTCAATACAATGAGTTGGTTTCTTTGCCAGTTCAAGATTGAAAAGCAGTCTTTTTGTTCGTGTGTTACAACTTCCCCATCTTGTTTTCATTTGTTTTATCTCCCAATGTTTAGGAGATACTTGTAGTATTTGCGTCCATTTCTCAACCAAAGGCGATATAGTTTCCCTTAGCTCTTTTCGATACCATTCTTTTAGAACTTCTGCTCGCTTAACAACCGTTGAATCTTCTCTCACATAAAGGTTGATGAATTTTTTTCCACCTAATCCAACTTTAGGAACGTCTTTGTGATATATGACTTTTAAGCGATAGCGTTGTCCTTTGAAGTAATGGTTTTCACCTGAAACATATTCTCTAGGAGTTTGTCTTTCTTGTTGAAGGACTTTTTCTTTCTGTTTACTTATCCAACTTAGTTTTGATATGGCATATAATCGCACAGAATCAGGTTTCATCGTTTCCGGTGCAGAAATATGAACCCTTCCATTAGGAGGATAAACAGACAAGTGAATATTTTTAATCTTTTTATATTCGACTTCAATTGGAATGTTATTTACAACTATTCGCTCCATTAATATTCTCCTTGCCCTTTCGCTATGTTTAAAACATCAGTAACTCGTTCATCATTTTCTTGCAACTCCATAGCTTTAGCAATAGCCCGTCTTACTTTTTTTGTTTTTGTCGGCGGAATCCCATCTTTCCATCCATCCATTGCATTTGTAAGAATACTGTTGTGGACAACTAATGCTAATTTTTCATCTTTATCTAAGTTATCATATAAAGCTTTTTGTGCATCGGTCTTTATCTTTTCCGGATATGTGAATTGAGTTTTATTTTTATTGTTCTGAACAAGTTCAATCAGCTTTTTGATATGTTCTTTATAATCCGTCTTTCCCTGTTTGACTTCATCTATCAACTTTTGCAAAATATCCGACAACTTATCATAATATGCAGGATTATTTGGTCTTTCATAAATGAAAACCTTCCGCATGTTTGCCTGCAAAGTTTCTGCAATGGATTTCAAATTATTCCGAATTCCTTTAGGAAGTTTTCCAAATGCATTCTCTCCTGCTATTGCGACTAAATCAAGAAATGAAGTATCATTAAACATCAATAATTCCTCACTATCATCGGCTCTGACATAAGCATCGATTAGCTGACGCATGGCAGGGTCGTACATCTTAAGGTCTATAGCATCGGCACTTTTAAGTTTAATCTCGTCTTTTAGGTCATTATAAAAATCAACCTGCTCTTTTATTCTAGATGCTTCTTCCTGAGTATATCCGGCAGCATCGATATCATTGGCTATGTCGATATATTTTCTGACCAGATTACTCACCAACTTATATAGTTTATCACGTTTTTCTGCGTTGTCCTCTCTCTCTTGTGGTTGTAGCTCATAAGGAGTTGATTCGCTGTAAACGAAGTATTCAAAAAACTTTTCACGAGTTTGCGGATAAACAACTTCGCACAATGTAACAACTGCCTGTAATGCATCTTCCAGTGCTTTTCGACCTTCTTGAAGGCGATCGGTAAGTAATCCCTGTATGTCTTCTTGGTCGTATTCTTCAAATGCTTCGGTCGTATAATCTTTAATAGAAGAGGCTATTGAGTTGAATAAATCCTGATAATCTATAATATAACCATAATCTTTTTCTTCTCCATTCACTCTATTTACACGGCAAATAGCTTGAAACAGATTATGATTTACCATATTTTTATCAATATATAAATATGTTGCCGAAGGTGCATCAAATCCGGTCAATAACTTATCAACTACAATAAGGAGCTTCATTGAAGCCGGATTTTCTATGAATTCTTTTTTAGCCCATTCTTCATATTGTTCCGGTGTTTTACCATCCAACATTTTTTTGTAGATATCAAACTTGAATTCTTCTTCGGTTTTTCCTTCACCTACACATTCTCCTTTTATGTCGCTCAGTTCTGCACCATAGCTTGTAACAACCGCACAATATCCTTTTAATGTTGTTTCCTGAAATACTTCCCAATAACGACAAGCTTGATAAATGCTGTCGGCAACAAGCATGGCATTACCATAACCTCCTGCCAATGCTCGCTTAGTATCCATATCTTGACAAATATCAGCGACAATACGTTGTACTCGTTCTTTACTGCTAAATAGTTTCTCCATACGTGCCCAACGTTGTTTTAATATAGCAGAGGCAACATTAGAAAGACCTAATGTCCGTTTTTCAAACCATTCATCTATTTTGTTTTTATTACCAAGATATTGCTCCACATTTCGGGCTTCATAACGTAAGTCCAAAACAACTTTATCTTCTACCGCTTCATTAAATTTGTAGGTGTGGATATAGCTACCAAAGGTTTCTAACGAAGTCTTTTTCTCTGTTTTCAACAATGGAGTTCCTGTAAAACCGACTAGCATTACATCATCACCCATGATTTTTTTCATGGCTTCGTGCATGTAACCACCCTGAGTTCTGTGGCACTCATCTACAAACACATATAAATTGCCTTTAGCCTTAAAATCGGTAGGTAGTGAATCTGCAACTTCTTCTAAGTACTTATCTAATGGCTTTCGGCGTTTTCTACCATATAAGTCTTGTTCTTCATCGGCTGAACCCTTTCCAAATTTGTGAATAAGTGTGCAAATAAGCCAAGGATTGGCATTATTCAGCATGCCAATTAATTGATAACCACTTTTAGCTCTTTTTACTTCTTCTCCTGCATTTTTGAATGCATTTTCGATTTGTTTGTCTAATTCATCGCGGTCGGTTATAATTACTACACGTGCGTCATCTATATTTTCATGAATCCAACGTGCAAGCCATACCATTGTCAAGCTTTTGCCGGAACCCTGTGAATGCCAGAGTATACCGCTTTCTTTATTTCTAGCACGAGGTTGTGCTGCTTTTACTCCAAAATATTGATTTGGGCGACATGCCTTTTTTCGTCCTCCATCGAAAATAATGAAATCATGGATTAGCTCTAAGAAGCGGTCTTTATCGAAAACCTGAAGAATACTTCTGTCCAATTCTTTTTTTTCTTCGGGATTACTCTCTTTCCAACGAAGCCAGAATTTCTCGGGTGTATCAATTACTCCATAATATAATCCTTCGGTATCATTACCTGCAAAAAGAAATTGCATGGTAGTGAAAAAGTGAGGAATAAAAGCATCTTTCTGATTGTCCAGATTTTGACGGATACCATTATGGACAGAGCTCGTACAACGTTTTAACTCAATAACTCCTAAAGCAATACCATTGACATAAATAACCAAATCCGGACGTTTCGTTGCTTTCTCTCTTCCTTTTATGGTTACTTCTTCTGCTATGTAGAAATCGTTTTCGTGCGGATTATTCCAATCTATCAAGTGAACGTATTTCTTTTGCTCGCCCACCTCCGACAAGATATTAACTCCATAACGTAAAAGATTATAAACTCTCAAATTGGCTTGATACAAGCTGTCGCTCAAATCATTCGCATCACGTTTAAAAATTGTGATTGCTTTAGTAATTTCGGAATCGGAATATCCTTTCTTTTTTAGATATTTCTTCAACTGTTTTTCTTCGATATTACTATTTTCACGATCTTTCCAATCGCCCAGAACAGTATATCCTAAACGTTTCTCGAATAGTCCGATTAAACGTTTTTGTGTCCGAATTTCTTTTTCGCCAATGTGAGAATCCATAGGTCTTATATTTTAAATAGTCTTATACTCTCATTGATTGCTCTTTGAATGTGTACATCTGAAAAATGCGGTTTATCTAATTTTGCTTTCCATTTAGGTATGGAAGAAAGATATGTTTTCACTGTACTTACAGTCGCTTTTACTCCTTTTTCTTCCAAATCGTTTATTGCCATATCTACAGTTGCTAATGTTTCCAAATCCCACGGTTTGTATTGTCGAAACTGTTCAATCCAGTTCTGAATATCTGTTCCATACCATTGAGTAAAATAATCAACGGCTTCTTGAATATTTTTTTGAGGAACAAACGCATCATAACCCTTAGCATCTTTTACCAAATCGAAGTATCCATTTTCTTTTCCTATTTTTTCAGGACCTCCATATCTTGACTTTGGGTTATAAGGTCCGGCGGCAAACTTTTTGTAGTCGACAACTATGCAATCATGTTTTCTATGAATAAGATACGATAGTTTTGTATACATAAAGCGGGATAACGGTTCTGCTGTTGATCCAAATTTATCGACCAAAAAACTAATTATTACAGCCTCGTCAAATTGCTTGCTATGTTTTTTCTTATTATCAGGCGAATAATTCTTAATTTCCGCCTCTTGTGCTTCTGAACAGGAGATAGTATTTATCAACCGTATTTGTCCAGTTAATAATTGCTGCATCATTCCTGATTTTATATTCAGATATTTATCTCGCTTCTTCTCTAACTGATCAATTTCATTGTCCATAGCAGTTAGAATTTGGGCAATAGCCGTTTGTTCTTCTTTTGTGGGAGGAAATAATAACAACATTTCGGAAAGTTTTTCTTGAGACATTGTCGGGATTGTACTCCCTCCTGTTATTGTCAAAACTTTTTGTTGAAAATCATTGTCTATTATCTTATAAAATAGAAATTTGCTATTACATCTAAACTTCTTCATAACTACTAACTGGGGATTAATAGTTGCTTTTCCATGAAGACCTTCAATGTATGCACATTTACCAATAGAAGCTGTTTTTACAAAGATAATGTCTCCATTATAGACCTTAATTTCAGGAGACTCATCATATTTAAAATCCGAAATGTAAGTACAATTATTATAGTTGATTTTAAAAGAATGTATGTCCGCAGGGCTAAATGAAATAGCTCCTTGTCCTTTTCCGACAATATCATTTCTAGTATATCCTCTAAAACCTATTCTTCCATATATATTACATAAACAACCAAGTGTAATTTCTTCCCATTTCTCTGTAAATCCTTGCAATCTTTTCTTGCCTGTAAGCAACTCCTGCATTGCACCTTGTTTGATATTCTTTTTCTTTTCAACCTGTTTATTTAAAGCATTTATCAAAGCATCAATATCGGACAGAGCTTCTGCTATGGCTTGTTGCTCTTGAATTGGAGGAAGGAGTATTGTCATTTTAGTAATCATTTCTCTGCGTACAGAATCTACGGAAGATTTTGCAGTCATTTGCATTACCTGTCCATAAAAATAATTACTGAAATATAAGTAGAAATAATATCCGTTCATATTATTCCTAAAATCACTTATTTTATATACTCGTTGATGAAAATCGAATTTCCCTTTTACATAATGAAATACTTTACCTGTACCAACTCCATCTCCTGCAGTTAAAACAGCTTCTCCATCGTATGAGTAAGTATCAATTTTTTCTATTTCTTGAGATCTTACAAAAAAGGGATATTTCCCAAGAGGTTTATTATCTTGAGTATTTTTATTTCCAGTTGTTACAGATGCCAAATTTTCAACAACATCTATCATCCAATCTTCTGGAATAATTCCTATTTCAGTATCCTTATATCCTTTTTTGAGCTTTTTCATAACTGGAATCCCATCTTTTCCAAATGTTGCATTACTTTCGCTTCTAACAATTCTACCTCCTTGTTTATTTCAGGTAGAGTTTGTTCATAACGTTCTTCCAAACTTTGCAATTGGCTGTTTAATGATTGACTTACTTGTTGGATTTCAGAAACTAATCTATTCCCAAAAGCGACTAACCATTTGTTTGTTACTAATTTCTTTATTTCTTCTTCAGAGAGAGAGGTGTATTTCTGCAACACTTGTTCCAACAAGTCGGAGTTATCATCCTTCAACTGCTTTTTATAACTGGCAATAATATTGGAACGATTGATATATTCTTGTAATATTTTAGCTTCTTCGCCTTCTGCTATTTTCAGCCTTTTCTGTATATTCCCTTTATTCAGTTTATTATCTGCATAATTACTTGCATCTAAATAAGAGTCGGAATATTCTTCGACCAATTCATTCATGTTAGTTTCTGCGCTTAATAGCTTTTCTTCTAAAAATGAGATATTCTCTTTTTCGGTCGAAAAATATTCATCTACAACACAATCAACAGGAAGTAGGTCACACTCAATATCTTTTATAGTTTTGGCTTCTTTCTTTTTCTTAGGCTTCTCATCCTCGCTCTCATCGTTTTTCTTCTTCTTTTCAGCAGGTTGGATAGTACGCCAATTTGCTTTCCAACCGTCTGATTCAATTAAATAAAGGTCGTCCTGAAGTGTTTCCGCACAATAATTCATCAATTGGTCGTACACATCATACTTATCAACCAACTTAGAATTGGCAAATTTCTCCAATACAGAATCCCCCATATCTTCAATCATTTGCTTGGGGTTGAAAGAGTTTGGTCGGAGATCCTCAAATTGAGGCATCCAGATTTGGCTCCATTCCGCATAGCTTTGGAACAACTCTCTATGTTGGTTATCAAAATCAGGGTGATTGTTTATTGTTTCTTTTATATTTTGTTTATCAGGGATAAATTGGAAAAATCCTTTTCTGTTGCCCTTCTTAAATAGGACTTGTTGTAAAGAAGGACATGCTTCCCAATAGCGATAAAACTGTTCTACATCGTGTTCCGGAATACCTCCTTTTAGATGAGCCTCAATGTTATGGATTACTTCATCGTCCTCTGCATCAATATAGCGAGGCAGGTTCAAATTATATTCATTTTTCTTTATCTCTTCGTTTTTTACAAATCGGGCATAATGAAGCACATCATCAAAAGCATCCCATGTATCAACAATGCGCCGAATATCCTGTTCCCGTAAACGGTTTTTATTGCCATCTTTGACAAATCCATTTTTGGCATCTATCATAAATATGCCTTTACGGCTTGCTGCATCTTCTTTGTCAATAATTATAATGCAGGCAGGAATTCCTGTTCCATAAAAGAGATTTGAAGGCAATCCAATAATTCCTTTTATATAGCCTCTTTTTATAAGATATTTTCTGATATCAGCCTCAGCATTACCTCTAAATAAAACACCATGCGGAAGAATACATGCTCCTTTTCCTTTATCTTTCAACGAACGAATGATATGTAACAGAAAAGCATAGTCGCCATTTTTTTCGGGAGGCACTCCTATCGTATGTTCATTCCATCGTTCATATTTATCATTTGTCTTTGCACTCTTAAGCCATGATTTCTGTGAGAATGGAGGATTTGCCACGGCATAGGAGAACGTTGTCAAATTATCATCTTTTACAAATTGGGGATTGTTAAGCGTATCACCGGAACGAATATCATAAGTCTCATACCCATGTAGTATCATATTCATTTTAGCTAATCCCACAGTAGTAATATCATACTCCTGTCCATATAAAGCTGCTCCATTAGGGGCTTCTGATAGGGCTCGCAACAATAGCGATGCCGATCCGCATGTCGGGTCATATATGGACACATTGGGGCGTGTTTCCTTATTTAATCCGATCACTTTTGCCATTACTCGGCTTACTTCTGCCGGAGTATAGAACTGTCCTTTACTCTTTCCGCTTTCAGTGGCAAAGTGCTTCATCAGATATTCATAGGCATCGCCCATTAAATCGTCATCACTTGCTTGATTTTTTCCAAAGTTCAATCCTGAGGATTGAAATATGCCAATTAAGTTGCTTACTGTCTGAACTAAATCTTTCCCTTTGCCTAACTTGCTCTCATCGCTGAAGTCTGCCTCTTTAAACATTCCGTCTAAATCATTGGCTTCTTCCCATGCAGCAAGTTTAATGTTCATTTGTTCGCCAATGTTCGTTTTTCCCTTTAGGTTGACCATATCATCAAAGGAGCAACCTTCAGGAACTTCAATCAACGATTCTACATTATATTTTGCTTTGTCTGAAACGTACTTAACAAATAGCAAAGTCAATACATAATTTTTATATTGACTAGCGTCCATCCCTCCACGCAGTTCATCACAACTACGCCAAAGAGTACTATATAATTCTGATTTTTTAATTGCCATGTATCTATTAATCTTCTTTGTTATCCACAATCAAGTCTTTTACACCAACCTGTAACAACTCCGCAATCCGAAAAAGCGTTTCAAGGCTTGGCTGCTTCCGGTTACAAGCATAAGCATTGACCATCTTAAAACTCTTATCAAGCTCTCCAGCCAGCCATACCTGCGTTAATCCTTTCTCTTGCAAAGCCTCCTTAATACGATTCATTTTCATCGAATTACTTATTTGTTTCGTCTCCAAAGATAGGAAATTTCAAGGGATACATTGATAAAATCTTCGCATTTTAAATAATCCTAAAAGAATCGTTGCTTAAACTCTTCACAAAGCGCAATGATTTTCTGCTGAGTGGTGACTAATTCAAGCGTTATTTTTTCTAATTTATAAAGCAATGCGAGTGCTTTCTGCTCCGAAAAATTACTTTTAAGTTGTTTGACAACTTGATTATAATTGACTCCAACTGCTCGAAATTGTGCATGAAGTTGAGTTAGTTTTGCCACATATTTTAGTGTTCCTTCGTCGGTTTTTATCACCCGAAAATTCTCATTAAATACTCGTGCTTTGACAAAAATCGACTTCGCATAAACACCGGATTCTTCATACATGGATAAGAACTTTGCATATTCTTGATCCGAAAAGCGAACCATTACGCAGTTCTTGGCTGGATCATTTTTTATTGGACGTCCTCCTTTGCTCCATTTTGAGCGTGAATTTGTTTCTTCTTTCATAAAATCATCAAATGTGTGGAGCCTGCATGTCTCCACCGATAAATAATTTCCTGTTTCTATATCATTACCCATGCAATGGGTTTCATTAAAAGCGCCGACTTCGGAGGTGCGTTTCCCCCCTTGCGGGCAAGGAGGTTTTGAGTTACGTGAAATGAAATGAGTAACTCAAAACACACCTTGCTGAGAGCCGAAACATAAATGTTTCTTGCTCTCAAATCTGTCTGCTGGCGGACATCATTTAGCCGTTCAATGTAAAAAGGCAATTTCTATTGGTCGGAATCATTGTGTTGAGATGATTCCGATTCTGCATCATCAATATAATCATCACCCAAGAGTTTTCTCATTTTCTCTCTATTACGCCTTATATCTTCGTCGAAATCTACTTTGAACCGGATTTTTTCTTCTTTGTGAAGACTGTTTAATAGCTCTTTATGGACTTCGATATGGTCGGAGATTATTGAATCCGCCAATGAAGATGTTGTAGTG
Source organism: Dysgonomonas sp. 25 (assembly GCF_010501075.1). Taxonomy (GTDB): domain Bacteria; phylum Bacteroidota; class Bacteroidia; order Bacteroidales; family Dysgonomonadaceae; genus Dysgonomonas. The sequence continues at coordinate 42,180 of NZ_QVMN01000006.1, read as the reverse complement.
TAATGTTTCCACTTGAATAAGCTCACAATACGTTTTAAATTGTCATGTGTTTCCGGGCTGATATATATAGCAAATCGTCCTCTTATCCGTTTTTCTTGACAATACGCCTTAATGTAATCCTCTTTTGAAATCTGTTTTTTCTTTCTTCCTGCTTTCATTTCTTATTCTATTTTAGTGTTAGATATTTATGTCGAAATAGAGTTTCTTATTGAAGCTTATATCGGCATCATTAATTACCTTTTTGTTGAATTAATAACAGATTCTATTTTCTATGTCAATTCTGAGTTATATTAGGACTTCCAATCAGAACATAGTATTTACTTCTGTTTTGAATTCAGTTTTGAAGCAAAGAAACAAATAGTAATTGACTACCAGATAGTTGCCGATTTTTATGCAGTGATATGCAGTATTTTTCATTGATAAGACTTCTTTTTGTCCACATACCGACGCCACAAGCTGCCACCTCTTGAATTTGTGATAGTTAAGCGAAAATGTTATTATATATTTGAGCCGAGAAAAAGAATATAAACTAAAATATAGATAGCATGAAGATTATTAATATCGAAGAATCAGTATTTGAGAAAATGATGGAGCGATTCGGTGCATTTACTCAAAAGGTAGAAGCTATATGTAATCGGAATAGTGACAAAAGCATGAAGAAATGGCTGGACAATCAGGACGTTTGTGTGATTCTGAATATCTCCAAACGCTCGCTACAGAACTATCGGGATAATGGTACGTTACCTTATACCCAAATCGGGCATAAAATGTATTACAAACCTGATGATATAGAACGGATTACTCCGCTTATTATACAAAAACAGAAAGACTTAACCTATAAAAGAAAGGAGCATAAATAATGGATAATGATAATTTGATAACGCATAGCGACGAACGAATCGTATCGTTCTTTAAATCCCTTGAAAATATGCTGGATGGTTTGGAAAATCTGACTAAAAATTATCGTCCAATGCTGAAGGGAGAACGTTATCTGACTGATAGAGAAGTATCAGAACGTTTAAAGTTGAGCCGTCGTGTTTTACAGAATTATCGAGACGAAGGTCTATTGCCCTATTGTAAGCTGGGCGGGAAAATACTCTATCGGGAGTCGGATATTCAGCGTATGTTGGACGAAGGGTACCAAAAAACTTTAGGTTAATGTTTTTCTTCTTTTCAACCGATATGCATCTTCTATGCGGAGAACTAAATAAGCAAGACTTTCCGATAAAAATACACTAATCCACAGGATTCGGAAGATTTTTATCGGAAACGAAGCTTGGTCTTGTGTTTTGGGTCGGAGCATATCTTTGTATATCGGTTAAAGAGAAGGAAAATTTGGAATTAGACATTTTAACTGTTTATTCTCAGCTCAACCTCTTGCATGTCTTTTAAAATACTTTGATCCAAAACTTTAGCATAATGTTGTGTCATACGAGTATTGGAATGACCGAGCATTTTTGCCACATTGGATAGCGATACATTATTTGCCAAAAAAATTACCGAAGCCGCCGTGTGGCGTGCTGTATGCGTAGTTAGATGCTTCTTAATTTCGCATAAATCAGCAATTTCCTTCAAGTATGAATTCATGCGTTGATTGCACATTACCGGAAGTAAAACGCCTTTTTCCAAACAAATCGGATGATTTTCGTACTTCGCTAAAATTTTAACAGGCACGCTTAACAAAGGGATGTTGCACATATTGTTTGTCTTTTCACGGGTTTTACGAATCCAAGGATTACCATTGTTGTCCATTACAATATGTTCTTTCCTCAGATTATAAACATCAATGAATGCCAGTCCGGTGTATATGCAAAATAAAAAGACATCCCGTACCAACTCCAATCGGTGAATCTTAAATTCTTTTTCGGCAAGCCGATTGATTTCGTCCATTGTCAGGAACTCTTTATTGACCGGAACTTCATGAAATTTGATTCCAGCAAACGGATTACGAACTATATATTCATTGGCAATTGCCAAGTGAATCACCTTTTTAAAACACTTCATATAACGAATAACCGTATTCTGTGCACATCTCTTCTCCGTTTTCATAAAGAACTCAAAGCTTCGGACAAATTCACTATTAATTTCCCTCAACAACAGGTCGTCTTCACCGTATTTCTCGCGAATAAGCTCTTGCAGATAGCGGGCGCAACATTCATACCGCCTGATTGTAATATCCACATAGTCTATTCCAATTAGTTTGCGGCATTGTTCGTTATGTTCATTGAAAAAAGCGACTAAGGTTTTACGGTCTTCTTCATCCATCCCCAAGAACTTATTTCGTAGAATCTTAGCGGTAATCGCTTTACCATCCTGCTCCATAGCATTGAAGAGTTGTGATAGTCTTATCTGTGCCGATTCAATGTAATCGTTAAGGTCTCTGGACTTTCTATCGCGACCTCTGGAACATTCTTTGGCTTGATTCCAAAGCGAAGGGTTAATACTTTTTTTCGTACGAATCTCCTCACGTTGTCCATTGACAGTGATTCTCATACTTACGGGAGCATCTCCACTCTTAAGCAACTGGTTCTTCTTTAAGAAGAACAAAACTCCAAATGAATTTCTTCTCATTTCCTTTCAATTTTAATGGTTCAAAATTACGGAAATAAGCCTGAATTAAACTTATGCAAAACACAGAATACCAGCGAATTAGAATCGAATTGGTGACTATTTTTAATAGTCTCAAAAAAGTCACCGATTACGCCACCAAGAACGTTATTTTTCGCCCTATTTTGCACTTTCGTGAGAAAACAAAAATCCCTGAAAGTGATTGACTTTCAGGGATTTTCTCTTTTTTGCTTTTCTCATTCGTGGTGCCACCAGGAATCGAACCGGGGACACAAGGATTTTCAGTCCTTTGCTCTACCAACTGAGCTATGGCACCAATACTGTAGTTTTGTTTGTTAGTTTCGTTAGGCGAGTGCAAAGATAGGACAAATTTCGTATACTCCAAATATATTGAGAAAATTTTATTCCCCATCTAAAGAATTCCAGCCCTGAGCCTTCAGTTCTATCTCCGAATTATCGCGAGTTTGGAGTACTTGGCCGAATTTCTCCTGCGTAATATGACCTATAACCTTTACGCCCTTAATCGCTGAAACCTTATCATGCTGATGCAAGGGAACCGTAAAAAGCAACTCATAATCCTCGCCACCATTTAGCGCAATAGTGGTCACATTCATATTGAACTGTTCAGCCATTACAGCTGTCTGGTAATCAATTGGGATACGTTCTTCATAAACCCGGCAACCAACTTTGCTTTGCCGGCATATATGCTTTATCTCTGAAGATAAACCGTCCGAAATATCTATCATCGATGTAGGGATAATACCTTCTTTTGCCAAGGAATCGATTATATCTTTTCTTGCTTCGGGTTTCAATTGGCGTTCCAACAAGTATTCATGCCCCGAAAAATCAGGTTGAAAATCCTTTTCCCCTGTGAAAGCGAGTTTCTCTCTTTCCAGCAACTGCAATCCCATATAAGCAGCACCCAGATCGCCCGATACACAAATCAAATCTGTATCTTTAGCTCCGTCGCGACAAACGATTTTATTATCTTCTCCTTCGCCGAGACAGGTTATGCTGATCGTCAATCCGGTCAACGAAGCCGAAGTATCGCCACCGACAACATCTACTCCATAATGCTCGCAAGCGAGGTATACTCCTGCATAAAAGTCGTCTACATCTTCCACCGAAAAACGCTTGGAGATGCCCAAAGAAACAGTTATCTGCTTAGGTTGCCCATTCATGGCATAAATATCGGAGAAATTGACAACTGCCGACTTATAACCTAAATGCTTCAGAGGTACATACATCAAATCGAAATGAATGCCTTCGAGAAGCAAATCTGTCGTCACAAGTGTTTTCTTGGCTGCATAATCCAATATCGCAGCATCATCCCCTACCCCTTTAACAGAAGACGGATTCTTTAATGTTATATTCTTTGTCAAATGCTCAATAAGCCCGAATTCTCCCAGGCTGGCTATCTCTGTTCGTTGCATCAGATTGTCAATTGTTAGTTCAACCCAAAGGTAGTTATTTTTCCGATACCTCTATCGTATCAACAAAAACCAACCGATTCGCAAAGAACCGGCTGGTTATATTTATAGTATATTAAATGTCTTCTTAGAAAGAGAAATCGACTCCGGCAGCAAATACCTTATTGGTACGCGAATATATATTCGTTCCGGCCAATCCTGTATTATTATAATTGCTATAATTGATTTTCCAGTCAGAATAGGTCGTCCAGAAATAACCGATATTAATCTTTACATTCTTCGAAACATTTGCCGCTCCACCAAATCCGATAGAATAAGAATTGATCGAAAAACTCAAATCATTCTGAAATTCATCTTTTACTCCATAACGGGTTATCTGCCCGCCGGCACTTATCAAAAAAATGGGGTCTATTTGATATTCTGCACCAAAAAGATATTCGTCCGTTCCTCCGGAGACATATTTCTGTTTGCCGCGATCCATATCGGCTTCGGAATCGAAGAAATGGTGATACCCAACCGTTGCCATCAATTTGGGAGTTATCTGGTAAGAAACACCCACCGTCAGCAAACCGGGAATATCATGCGGCGTATTAACTCCATCGGTAAACATACCGGTATCATCTATCTTGGTTTTGTTTTCTACATTCAAGCCGGTACGAAATTCATATTTCACCCCAATATTCAGCTTTTCATAGTTATAATTCAATCCGATGATAGGAGAAACACCCCATCCCGATTGCTTATTTTTGAGGCGAGCGCCCGTTTCGGTTGTCGCTTTCTTCAACAATCCCAAAGATGCCTTTTGCGCCTCCGATGAGGCATTAGCAATAGCATAATCCAGAAATCCCGACGGGTCTGTCAACGAGCCGTCATTGTCAGAGATAGGCAATCCTAATCCTGTAAGCCCTGACGACGTAATACCCACCTTCAGGTTACGCAAATGACCTTCGTATGAATTGTTGACAATATTCAAGCGGAATCCGCCGTACAATGAGAAATGTTCATTTATCTGATAAGATGCTCCCAATTGTGCTCCATATATGAAAGAAGATCCTTCCATAAATTGATCGACACTATATCCCTGTGCAGAAAGACCGATTCCCGGAATCGGAGGCAAAGCCTGTCCTGCCTGCGTGATGAGTAAAGGCAAAGTGGCAATAGGCGCTTCGAACATCGGCAAGCCTCTGTTGAAAGTAGCCTTACCTCCGCCTCCTGATACCGCCAGATTGGCCGAAATAACCCAAGGGCCGTTTTTATAGGCTGCCTGCAAACTCGGTACAATAGGAGCGGATGCTTCCCCTTTATATTTTTTCCATCCATTCCCTTCCGGATTCCCGGCTAACGGGGCAAACTCGGAACGAATGTTACGGGTCTGATAAACACTTTGATTACTGAACGAGAAATGAAAACCATCCTTTAACATGACCAACCCTGCCGGATTAGAATAAGCCGCATCGATAGACGTGGATGCATCGAGGCACAACAGACGGGCAAAACGAGCAGTCTGGTTCGTATTGGTTAAGATACCTCCGGCAAAAGCGGTTGAAACACAAAGGAATGTGATTAGAATCGATAAGTAGATTTTTCTTGACATGTATTATGCTGTTGATTATAGCTGGCAAAGGTATGTTTTTGCAAATTAGTTTCAAAAGAAACCATGTTAAACTTTGATTTTATTTTTTTGATTTTCAAGTCATTGCGCATGCAATAGTTGTTTAGCGTCCTATGGTGTCTTTTTTCTATTCTCCCCGGCAACAGGACTTTCATTATGCTATTTTAGCCCCCTTATATTTCGAAATATCCCTTAATATTAATCACGTTTATTCGAATTTTTGTTAACAAAATGTCGCTCAAAAAGCACGAAAGTTAAACAATTTTAAACTATCCTATTTATCAGGCTAATTATTTGCATCATGTCAAAATCCACCGTATATTTGTAATGTGTTTTTCATAGTATTAGATTTAAGGTTAACAATGAAGATTGGTTGTCGTGATGACAACCTTTCCTTTTTTATATAGTTCCTTTCCACCACATTTGGAAAAACAACAGATACTCCTTATTTTTGTGCCGACACTTTAACCTTTTAACAAAAAACCTTGTCTTAATGGCTGATATGCAATTCAGGCACCAATGTGTCATGCATAAAGTATCCAAATAATTAAGACTAAAACCAAAACAACCCTAAAAAATGAAACCAACATTATTTATCCTTGCTGCCGGTATGGGTAGCCGCTACGGAGGTTTGAAACAATTAGACGAGGTCGGTCCCAGTGGCGAAACAATCATGGATTATTCCGTTTACGATGCTCTGAAGTCGGGATTCGGAAAAATCGTCTTCGTGATTCGTCATTCCTTCGAGAAAGAGTTCAGAGAAAAGATTATCTCTAAATATGAGAAAATAACCGAGGTAGAAGTCGTATTTCAGGAATTAGACTACCTGCCCGACGGATTTACACTCAATCCCGAACGTGAAAAACCTTGGGGAACCAACCACGCTCTACTCATGGGACGTGATGTAATAAAAGAGCCTTTCGCCATCATCAATGCCGACGACTTCTATGGCCGCGAAAGTTTCCAGATTCTTGCCGGACAATTGAAGCAAATGGCCAATACAGAACGCCGCTATTGCATGATAGGTTATCTGCTGGGCTATACCCTCTCGGATAGTGGAACGGTAGCCAGAGGGATATGCGAAGTGGACAGCGACAACTATCTGACACAGGTTGTTGAGCGCACCAAAATAGAACAGGTAAATGGTGTTCCGCGTTTCCTGGACGATGACGGCGAATGGAAGAACCTATCGACATCGACGCTCGTCTCTATGAACATGTGGGGCTTCACTCCCGACTATTTCGACTTATCCGAGAAGGCTTTTGTCGAATTCCTGAAAGAGAACCAGAATAACCCGAAAGCCGAGTTCCTGATTCCGACCGAGATAAACAAGCTTGTCAGCAAAGGGGAAGTAAAAGTGATGATGAAGAACACACCGTCTAAGTGGTTCGGAGTCACTTATGCCAAAGATAAGCCCGAAGTGATGATGAAGATTCAGGAATTGGTAGACAACAAAGTATATCCTAAGCAATTGTTCTCATAATTAATACCGGATACTCCGACATAAAAGAGGCTGCTTCACAGTGAAGCAGCCTCTTCTTTACAACGTATTTTCTTCGTTTCTTTCCCTAATTATTGGAATGCATTAAAGGCAACTCTCACCCTCAATCCAATGCTTAAAGGAATCACTTTATCTGCAATATCTCTTGTATTACCATTGTTCGTATATTGAGACTCGAGTATGCTGTTGTTGACATAATGAGTAGGCTCGAATGCATCGTAAATCATAAACTTTTTGCCGCTTTTACTTACATCATTCAACCCATAATCCAAATAAGCTCCTGTGTAAACAGCAAGAGATTGAGTAAGCTCCCACTTCATTCCCACTTCGGCAGCCAACATAAAAGCTACTTTCAGATCCACCGTTTTATCTACTGTCCGGCTCTGGTAGTTTCCAAAACCGAAAAATGCCATATCATCCACTATCATCCCATATTGTGGATAATATCCCGATGTTTTGATGCTTGTTCCATTGGTCTCATACTTAGACGTAACAGGAAGTCCGATTTTGAATCCAAGCGCACAATACAACTGGTGAGAATTCCATACCGGCCTTTGGTATTGAGCCATTATCGGAACATTCAGATAAGTCGTATTATGTGTTTCTTTATAACTGCCAATCTCGGATCTGAATTGATAAGAATCTCCACTACTATCCACCGTATTATAACGATCGCTCATTCCGGCAAACTTAGCTTCTGATGACAGGAAAGAAACTTCTAACCCGGTATTCAGCCCGAAGTTTTCGTTAAAGAAATAGGTATAGCCTACTCCGAAGCTTCCTCCGAATTTCTGTTTCGAATCTCCATGATTCATACTCAATTTCAATCCCGAAAGTCCCATGCCCCCCTGAACCGATATCTCATGTGTTGGAGTTTGTGCACTGATCTTCCCCAAAGGGAAGATCAAGAACACAACAAGTATAAGTATACTATTTATTTTTCTCATGATGCTTTTTTTACTCTACAATGATTTTAAATGTTTTACTTAGGTCGCCCTGAGATACTTTGAGAACATACGATCCTATATTAGCAGGTACATCGATAGATGTCGTAGAATCTTTGCTTACCTGTTTTTTCACAATTTGACCCGACATATTCACAATCTGGATAGTTATCGGATTAGTTGTCAAATCAGGCAATTCGGCTCTCAATGTCAGCTGTTCGCCTCTCTTCACCGGATTAGGATAGATACTTAACGAAACATCCATCCGTTGCGGAGTATAGTTACAGCTATAAACGACATGCCCGTCTTGCTTAGTCATACGTGCATAGTATACTGCACTGAAATCGAGTTCTTGCGAACCATCAGTTGGTGTATAATATTGTTTTGTAGCACCATCTATAGGAGTACCGTTCTTATACCATTGGTAGCCATCGGCTCTGTATTCTCCATTAGCATTGTTGACCAATAGTACAGAATTCCATTTTTGTACAATGACTTCCGATGCAATACAATCTTCTATCTGAACAGGGATAGAGTGAAGGACTTGTCCTCCATGGTCGTCTGTCACCACAAAATCAAGCGATGTATTACCCACTGCTACCGGCTTCACTTTGAACGTTTCCGTTGATCCGTAAACGGTCATAAGCGCAGGATTCTGAGATGTGGCAACGAAAGAAAGCACATCATCATCATCAGGATCTGAGAAGAAGTCATTGATATTGTAAGTCTGTTCATCATTCTGTACACTGTAGGTGAAGCTTGTCACACTACCCGAGTAGTAAGGGAGACGGTTCGTATTCGTCACCTTAATTTGCAATGCATATTCGGTAATCATACCATGTTCATCTGTTGCGTTGAAGTTCATTGTATGAGTTCCCGCATCAGCATAACCCGGAGCGATGACAAGTCTCAGTGTTCCACTATTGTAAGTATAAGTCACAAAGTCTAACGTTGTCGTTGCTGTAACGCTGCTTATAACATCGTTTTCGGCATCTTCGACCGCAATCGATAAATTGCGTGTTTCGGTTTCTGCCACTGTTACTGCAAGTGGAGCATTGACAAATTGAGGTCCTTTATTCAGATTCAATACTACCGGAATTTCTATTTGCGGATTTACCAAATCGTTCGATTTGAATATCAAGGATGCTTTCTGTTCGCCTTGTATAGCATTGGCCGCATTAGCTTCCAGCTGCAATGATGATGAACCTCCTACAGGAACAATACCTGCTTCATTGTTAAGAATTCTCACCCAGCCACTGCCTTTAGCATCTTTTTCGAGCGCTATATGCATATATGCGGTATGAGTAGTACCCACAAATCCTGTTTGAAGATCATACCAACTATTGTTTCTTCTAAACATATAGCGGAAAGGAACAGTTTCTACATCAAGCGAGTCTACCGCCCCCTGAGGAGAACTGAGCAATAACGGATATCTGAATATGACATAGAAGTCTTCATTTGGATAAATAGTTGCTTCATTATCCAATTCTATTACTTTTATGCCTCCATAATTATCGTTACCATTTGGATTCGTAAATGAGAATGTACCTTTAGCCACGGTCACAGCATCTATAATATTATTTCCACCTGCTCTGACTTCCGCTTCGACAATTCCTTCAGTAATACCTTCAGCCCGGAACCAGGTTGCTACAGCTGCCACATTGAAACCTTCAGGTCCTGCATTGAAATGGGTTGCAGCAGTAAAACGCTCTGATCCTCCCAATCCGATGACTATATTGATGGCATCGAAATCTTCGGTATATTCCAGAACTCTGTTATAGTCAGTTGCAGCTTTAGTAGAAGCAGCCAAAAGCGGTTGCACGCTTTCCGAAAAAGATATCGGTTCGGCTAAGGTACCTATTGTTTCTGCTTCACCTGCCGAGTTGAGATGTGCTTCGGAAGCATACCTTCTGTACTTGATAGATGCTGTATAATCCAAATCGATATCTCCGGAGATATTATCAAAGTTAACTGTTCTGATTTCAGTAGCAGCATGATTATCAAGCTGGAATTCGATAGGATTAGTATTCACATTCAATGTCGGAGATTGAGGTAGTTCTATTTTACCTTTCACATCGACGCGTACTTCTCCGGCATCGGTTGAGAAGATAATTACATCTGCGAAATTTCCATCGGTTGTAGGTCCGAATTTTACTTTCGTCCGGAGTTTATTACCTGCGCCAGGCAATACGGTCATCGTTCTTCCTCCGGTAAATATATTCGAAATGCTATCCCAGACATTGAGGTTTCCGTTATACCAAAGGATCTCGTCTGTAAAGAACTGGTTATCAAGATCCATCCGCACATTTGTGATGGTCAATGGTGCCGTTCCGGTATTTACGATGTCCAATGGAAGTTCATATTTCTTATAGAATCCTTCTGTATCGAAACCTAATTCTTCTGTACCGAAATCGATGAGCGTACTGCTTGCCGACACGCCCGGTGCGCCATTCACTGTGAGGTTAAACGGTTTCTTCCATACAGGAGTTGTAGGATCATTCGATTTGATCATCAATGTATCGGTGATTGTTCCTGCATAAGCTTTAGCCGGTTCAACATGTATGTTACCGCTTGCAGATGCACCCGGAGCCAGTTTATACTCATTGGCTGATGAAAATAGCATGGCTACGCCAGGCATATCTTTCGTAAATGGAAGAGCCTGTCTCACCGGATAGGTCATTGCTGTGGCTTCGCCTTGTCTTTGGAGACCAATACTCTGATACTGAGTCATCGCACTAAAGGTTGTATGCATCTTATACTGGAACTTAAACGAGCCGTCTTTGTAAAGAATAAGCTGCATAGAGTTTGTTCCCATAGCTCTGATAGTATAATATTCCCACGATACAACAAAATAATCACCCATATCCTGATAATAGAATCCGGCCGCATCTCCAAATTCGGAAAGATTATATTGCAAAGTTGCCAGTCCGGCTGCAATATATGAAGGACTTTTTTCTACCATCGGCAATCTGGCTGTTCTGTTATTGATCGCAGGTGGAGTTCCACCGAAGGCAACTAATCCCCAGTTATTGATCTTGATAGCGTTATAGTCTACATCATAGAATTTGAAGTTGAATGAAAGAGGCACATCCTGCCAGATATTAGCAAGTCCATTTCCCGGTATTTTGGTTCCGGTCTGTGTGATGTCTATCCAGTTGTAGGTAGCTTCTCCGTTGCTATGCACTACATATTCGTATCCATATTTCTCGATCGGACTTGTAGTATCGTCGAAACGGACAACCGTACCTCTTTGCACCGTATAATCGAGATCGCTATAGCCTGTATTGGTAATAGTGAACGGTATAGCTTCCGTGTCAGTCAGATTCATCGTACGGGTTACGAGTGATGCATCTGCTGTGATTATCGGAGAAAGAGAAACATCGCCCAACAATGGGATTGTTTCGAGAGTACCTCCTCCGAGCTGGAATTCTAACTCATCATCCACCGAACCGGTGTTTGCTGTATTAGGTACAATTACGAAATCGCCATATTGTCCTGCTTTGATAAGAGCTGGATAAGTTATAGTATATTTAGCCGGATCGAAAGATACAGAACCAACAGATAAATCTTTTGTTCCTGTATTATATACTCTCACAAGATCCTGATAATTAATACTCTTGTAGATTCCGCCAAAGTCGACAGTGTCTTTCGACATTCTATAGTTCTCAGTTCCTCCGGATGTAATATCCAGTTCGATCAAACCATGCACTTGCTTGTTGAGCGGGTCATTGCTGACGATATTTACATATTGGTTGATAGTGCCTTCGGCCAATTGATCTGTAGCAATATTGACTTTCATTGTGACAAATTCGCCCGGACTTACACTACCGGAAGCATTTTCGATGCTTGTAATAACCGGTTTGCCCGGATAGTCGAATCCGATAGCCGTTCCGTTGGTTATAAAGAAAGTATCTTCTTCATCCCTTACAAGAAGAGCATCCTTTTTCTCTACATCTTCTATAAAAGTCATTATGTGATCTCCACCCCATACGCCGCTTGGCGGTACTGTTTGGTAGTAGAAACGGATATCTCCATTGGCGTGTAACACCATTTGAGCAGTATAAATATCTCCGCTGGCTTTGTGCACACCATTTTCGTATTGTATAATCAAACGATCCGGCTCGCTCTTATAAAGGACTTTTCCTGAAGGATAAGATGCATCGTAGATGGAGTATCCCAGCATGGAGATATAACCACGCGGCGAGGATGGACCATTCAGTTGCGGCACATTGACCGGCCTCACTGTATTATCGAATGTTGTAAATCCTCCGGTTGTGATATAAATAGTATCCTGCTCGGTGTTGTAATACGGGAATTTGAATTCCATCGGTACAGCCACATAGAGGTTTGCTCCAATAAACTGGTTTGTAATATCCGTTCCTGTTGTTGAAATATCTAAGAACGCATTAGGCAACGATGTATCGGTGGTTACACTCGCATTGTTTCCTCTCACTATGTAGCCATAGCTATGATAGCTATCCGGCCAGTCTTTGCTGATTTCGCGGTCGTCGAATCCCGGAACGAAATATTTCAACGGATAGGTTCCGATATTTTTCACTTTAATTTCGGCTTGTACAGTACTTCCAAGAGTCAATCCCGGTTTGGTTTGGGCTGCCGGATCGAGATCGATCTCAGGAGCACCCAGTCCTATACCGTTCAATGATACATTGAATGTACTTGTTCCATCGGTGATTTTCAACGTTCCATTGATATTTCCTGCCACCGATGGCGAGAATTTAACCCTGAAACGGGCATTGTTACGGGCCAGTATCTTATCAGCAGGCGTGCCGACAAGCGTGAAGTCGGAAGATCCGGTAATGCTGGCTGTAAGGTTCTTTATCAATCCATATCCATGATTTTCGAAAACGACATCGATCAGCGTGTCGGTTGCAGTTATCAGGTTTCCGAAAGAAGTGATTGTAGGATATACAATTTTCGGTTTATGTCCCGAAACGGTGAAAGTGACAGGAACTCTCAATTCGCTATCTACAGAAGAGTTGGAGTTCAATATCAGATTTGTTTTGTACACACCGTTGATCATGTAAGTACCATCGGCCGTCACCTGAATAGTAGAAGACGAATTGCCGCCGACTGTTCCCGAAGCAGGATCTAAGGTCAGGTATTTGCCGGTATCAGGCGTTGCGCTCACTGCTATGGTGTTCCATGCGAATAGTGCCGCCTGAGGGCCTTTCCATGATGAGAGAACTTGTTCGAGCAATACCCATTCTTCGCCTTCGGAAGATGAATAGTAACAATAGGTAGAATATTCCTGCGATGCTTCCTGTTCTATTCTCAACGGGTAAAGGTTGCCTTTCGGTACATGAATGGCAATATAGAATGTGCTTCCTTTTTCGAAGAATAATTGTTCTTTGAAATCTACGGAAACGTCCTGACGGTAAAGGTCTAAGTGGTAGTTGAAGTATTGTTTATGAACTAAATTCTTTTTATCCAGATCATCCTTATATACTTCCACAATTACATTCCCTGTTCCGGCTTTATAGCTCAGATTGAAATAGACGTGCGTAAGGTTGAATCCTTCTTCTTCGTCTACGATATATTTCACTGCCGAAGAGACAGGGATAGAGGTATCGTTATCTCCGATGAATGCTATATTCAGCGGCAACGTATAGCTTTTCTCTACCTGCTCGAATGGAGTAAATCCTGCTTTGGTCTTGATAGCGGTAGGATAAGCTGTACCTATCACAGTGCGATCCGACGATTCGCCAACGTTATACTGGCGGCTGGCATTCTGAATGCTCACAATAGGATTGTATGACGGAGCCATGCTCATAGTCGCCATTACCGAGTTTACATTGCGCATCGAGTAATCCCACGAAAGTGTTCCTGTCGAGTTGTTCAGGATATCGAACGAAGTGGTGGCAATCGGCGAAACGGGTACGTTCGCAGCCATTGTTATATCCTTGGTCGGCACGCCTGTATTCACATCGATAGAGGCGAATATAGTCGATTTGCCGGATATGATATTCGAAAGATCGGATACATTTTCGAAGATATCTGCCGATGTAACAGCGAAATAGTATATTGTGTTACCAACCAGGCCTTCGACTGTTGCTGTTATTTTTTCGCCGGCTTCGGCAGTGTTCAGCAATTCCAGCTTATAGGCATTTTTGTAGTTGCTGCTTGTAATCTGCTCTTTAGAGTAGTATACAGTATATTGTTCCGGCTTGAGATTATCTTGATCCTCCGGAACTGTCCACTCTAATGTAGCAGAAGATTCGTCGAATATTTTAATCTCGAGATCCTGAATCCTGTTAGGAGCTATTTTTTCATCGTTTTGTACGGCAAGTAATGCGTCGATACCACCTGCTCCCATCTTACCGACAAGGGTGTCAGCATTCAAGGCATCTATATTTCTTCCGGCATTTTCCAGCTTTTTCCATAGCATGGTATTAGTCATCTTGGTAGGGCTGTTAGCCAATGCCAAAGCGGCAATACCCGATACATGCGGACAAGCCATAGACGTTCCGTCCATATAGCCGTATTCATTTCCGACCAAAGTACTCAACACGCTTGCGGGAGAACCATAGGCAGATGAATTTCCACCCGGTGCAGATATATTAGTCCAGGTACCAAAGTTGGAATAACCGGTAATTCTCCCATCAGGACCTAACGAGTTCACAGTGAATACGTATTCTCTGTTTCCCGGATACCAGTCTCCCTGCGGATTCCACGGGCCACCGATTACTGCTTCGGAAAGTTTGTTCCCCGATGCAAATATAACGATTCCGCCTTTCATCGGGCTTCCGTCGTAGTCTCCAGCTTCGCCGATGAAGTATTGGATTGCATCCAGAACCATCGGTTCGAAAACTCCTTCGCGTGTGTAGCTCCAGCTATTCTGAGAGATTACCGCTCCGTTGTTTGCGGCATATATATAAGAGTTGGCTGTGTTGACGGTTGACGCTCCAATCATCTGCAGTGCCATTATCTTCACACCGTCGCCGTTTCCTGTACCTCCGGCAACACCCGAAACACCTTTTCCGTTGTTATTTACGGCAGCAATTGTTCCTGCTACGTGTGTTCCGTGATCGGCAGGTACCATAGTGGGCATGTCATAAGTAAAATTCCAACCATGAATATCATCGGCGTAACCGTTCATATCATCATCCAGGCCATTGCTATTAATTTCTCCCGGATTTACCCACATATTGTCTTTCAGGTCTTCGTGGTTTGTATCTATCCCTGCATCATGTACCGAGACGATTATGTTCGATTTCCCGGCAGTCAGTTTCCAAGCCTTGTATACGTTAGCATCGTATACATCGGGCATTCCATACTGCCCTGTATTGTTATAGTGCCATTGATCTTTCAACAAGGGGTCGTCAAAAGGTTGTGTAGAGCCAGCCTTTACCATTCCGGGGATGTACCGCGAGATGGTGTGAGGAGGCAATCCTTTTTCCCTGTCTACTTCTACAAGGGCTACACCCTCTTGTTTGCGGAAAGCTTCTACGGCTTGTTGCGGATCTACATTCTGATCCATTTCTATCGTATACCATAGATGCAAACCATATTTACGCAATTTCGCTGCAGTCTGAGGAGTTTCAGGAAATGCCCTTTTCATTTTCATGGCATTGATACTCTTTGCTGCTTTATCGAACGTTGCAATTCCTGTCGATAGTTTGTCACTTTTTGTGCTTATTTTGGCCTTTTGCATCTTTTCGGCCATCTCAGGGGTAAATTTGACATTTATAACTCCCTGACGGACACCATTTTTATATACACCCGTATCTTGGGCGTATACACCAATAGCCGCTAAAAGAAGTAAGCTCAAGATAAGCGTCCCCTTTAGGATTGTTAAACAATGTTTCATAAGTGATAATTAAATTTATTTTATAAAATCTGAATTTAGAAAGAATAGAATATTGATAGAGTTTTTGCGAGAAAGTTTGCCATACGACCCGCTTTTCCTGACAAATAGTAAATTTATTCGTGAAACAACTGGTTATCACACAAAAATAGCAATAAAATCAAGGAATCATAATTATTGTGTGCTTTTTTTATTTTTTCCTTTTACTTATTATGTACAAAAGCCTCATTTTAGAAAAATGCAAAAAGAACAATCAGGGGATTATTTCTATCCTCCCGATTGCCCTTTCCGGTTAGCTATTTCAGCCTGATTAGCTTATTATATGTTCTCTTTTACAAGTTACCAGCTGGCATATATCGTTTTCCGGTCTTTGGCATAGGCACTGAAGTAGCCTAAGCATCCCCCGGTGATATTAGTAGCGGGATTGGTCAACGAATCCGTCATCTTATATACATGCTCGAAATAGGTGCCTACATTCTTATCCATGCAATACAGTTCCACGGTTATCTCATCTCCTTGTTCGATGGGCTTATCGTCGTTATATGCTTCATGTACGGGGATAACATCACTTATCACCAAGCCATCCTTCCCTTCGTTAGTCTCTATTATTTCATAATCGACTAAGATGCGCTTGCCATTCACATAGCACCGGTAACGGTAGTAGTTCTTTTCACCCTGCGGGTCAAGGAAATGTAGCTGAGGATAAGGATATTCAGCCGCGGGAATATCGTACATCGTTATGCTATCGATCGGTACGGCAGTAGGAAGAGTCGACCGGGAGGTATATTCCTGCCCGTCGATTGTCACCGAAAGAGAGTATGTAACGCCCACTACTCCCTGTATAGTGCTGGCAGCATATACGCCATCGGCATTTTGAACCAACGTTTCGGTATGGCCGAGGTCATCGGATATTACGACGGTGGCATTATCTACCGTATCGTATTCGTTATCGGTATTGTAATCTTTTGACATTGTTATTTTTACAATAGCAAGTGTGTCGAGTTGTACCAATCCTTCGATAACAATACGAGGTTCGGAGGAATGAAGTTTCAGGTCTATTTCTTTTTCACAAGAGGCAAAAAGAAAAAGGATCAGGGGTAAGAGAAACAATGATTTTATATTGATAACTTTCATAATGTAATAGTATTTGCTGTTGTTTAAAATCTGAAGTTCCACGATATGGAAGGAATAAATCTGAATAAGGTATATTGATATACCGACATTTTGGAAGAGTCGTCATCGTTCGTCCTGAAATCGATCATAT
Source organism: Dysgonomonas sp. 25 (assembly GCF_010501075.1). Lineage (GTDB taxonomy): Bacteria > Bacteroidota > Bacteroidia > Bacteroidales > Dysgonomonadaceae > Dysgonomonas. The sequence goes on along the minus strand of NZ_QVMN01000006.1, from coordinate 25,036 downwards.
AAGGGTTTTCTCTACCATATGCATTATATAAGCTGAACGAGAGTTCGGAAAAGAAGTTCTTTTCGTTTACCAATATACAGGTTGCTCCCAAATCGAGGCGATGGTATGCCGGAGCACGGTAGCCATTCCGCTCGGTAAAATAAAGGACATTCTTATCATCTATGTGGTACTTCCCGCTCGGGTAAGTCACCGCATCACCGGTGTAGTAAACCCATGCGGTAGAAAGCGACCATTTTTTATTCAGTTCGTACATCAGCACTATAGAAATATCGTGCGTCCTGTCCTGACGGGCATTATACCACTTATCATTATTGATACCGTTTATCTTTTTCTCCGATTTAGACAGGGTATAACCAATCCATCCCGTAAGTCTCCCGGTTTGCTTGCGAAGCAGGAATTCTACACCATAAGCCCGTCCTTTTCCGAAGAGTAATTCCGTTTCTACATCGTCGTTCCAATCCAGTTCGGCATTATCCTTAAAGTCTATCTGGTTCTTCATATTCTTGTAATAACCTTCGACACTGAATTCGAACATATTATTAGAGAAGTTGCGGAAATAACCTAATGTCACCTGATCGGCTATCTGCGGTTTGATGTTATTCGAACTGGATGTCCACCTGTCATAAGGTGTGTTATAAGCCGAGTTGGTAAGCATGTGGATATTCTGGACATTGCGCCCGTAGGCTGCCTTGATGGAAGAAACATCGTCCAGTTTATATGCCATAGACAAACGGGGTTCGACATTGAAATAGGTCTTTACAAATTTGCCTGAACCATACCATGTGGAGTCTACGACATTTTTATTATCGTCCAGCGTATAAAATTCTCCTTTCCCCAGTGCCGAGAAGGTTGACAAGCGTACTCCGGCAACGATTTCCAACGGCTCTGCAGGTTTGAAGGTATTCATTATATACAAGCCGTTTTCCCACGAATAGCGGTTCTTCAGCTTACGTCCCTGCCCTTTGCCCTCGGCATATCTGTATTTTCCGGGCATAATGTTATGGTAGGTACTGTTCACCCCTACTTTCCATTCCTGATTTTCTGTCGGAGCAAAACGGAATTCCTGTTTGAATGTATAATCGTTTATTTTAGAGGTAATTGTTGCGTCCACATCCATACTAATCTTAGTATTGGTGTTGTATTTGTTATACTGGAAAGAGGTATTCGACATCCATTTGTCATTCATAATCCTTGTCCACTTAACTGCCCCGAACAGGTTGCTCCAATCGGTAGCCACTACTTTCTTTATCGCCATCTTATCCTTACCGTTGAAAGCCGATACCGTCAAGTAGTCTTTGTCCGATAAGGTAAAGTTCATTTTCATGTTCAAGTCATAGAAATAAAGAGAAGAATTCTTTACCTCTTCTATACCCATCGCCCGTCCTATGGCATCGGCATACGTACGGCGTGCTCCGATGATAAAGCTCGATTTGTTCTGTTGGATTGGTCCTTCTATGCTCAACTTAGAAGAGATAAGCCCAATGCTTCCGCTACCTTTATAGGTAGACTTATCGCCCGATTTCATCTGCACATCCATCACCGAAGATAGACGTCCTCCGTACTGTGCAGGCATCGACCCTTTGTACATGGTCACATCTCTGACAACATCGGAGTTGAATGTGGAAAAGAAGCCCATCAGGTGAGATGCATTATATAGCGGCACATCGTCTAACGATATCAGGTTCTGATCGGTAGTTCCGCCTCTGACGAAGAAGCCCGAACTTCCTTCTCCTGCTGTATTGAAGCCGGGAAGCAGCTGCATAGCTTTGATAATGTCTCTTTCGCCTAACAAAACGGGAAGTTTATTAGTCAGCTCGGTGGTCAGTTTTTCTACCCCTGTTTGCGGGCTCGAGATATTCTTATCCACCCTGTCGGCAGAAATAACGACCTCGCCAAGACCGATCGAAGAGGGCATCAACGCCACATTCACGTTCTTGTCTCCATCCAACAGTACAGTTATCTGGTAATTTTCATACCCTACGTAGTTGATGACCAAGGTATATCTGCCCTGTGCCAGCTTCACATTAAATACTCCCTCATCGTCGGTCGAAAATCCGACGCGTGGCAATTCCTTGATACCAAGAGGTACCCCTACCAATGTTTCTTTCGATTGCGAATCGGTCACAGTCCCTCTCAGAATGTATTGCTGTGCCGAAATGGATAAAAATGCTTGTAGTAATAGCAAGATTAGACCTGTTCTTTTTAAAGTCATAAGTTAAAATTATTATATCCGGTTGTAATAGGACGAAATATATGTTATAGTTTTATTAGACGAATAATACATCGTTTTATTTTACTGGTTACAAAGTTATATTATAAACAGCCCGAACTTTTTTTATTAGATGAAAGCCCCTTTTTAGTAGATGAAAGAAGCCAATTTGTAGACGAAAGCATTTTATAGCTTAAGAAATTCAGTGTTTGTCAGTTATTTATCGTGTGTTTGGATGAACCTATAATATATTAACAGAGAGAGTTAAAATAAATTACCTCTCCTCCGGAAAAGATATATTGTCCAAAAGGAGAGGTAAAACCTATTTCAGCGTTTTCTTACTTTGTCAAAGAAGCTATTGTCTCTTTGATTGTAGCAATTTTGCTTTCGGCATCTGCCTTTTTCTTGCGTTCATTCTCTACAATCTCGGGCTTGGCATTGGCTACAAAGCGTTCGTTGCCGAGCTTTTTCTCTACCGAAACAAGGAATCCTTCGAGATACGTCAATTCGGCCTGCAATTTTTCCAGTTCGGCTTCAACATCTATATTATTACCCAACGGAACGGCATATTCTGTCGTCCCTACGAGGAAAGAAGCCGCCATCGGATCTTTTTCTTCGACAAGCTTTATTTCAGTCAGATTAGCCATCTTTTCGATTACACTATCGTATGTACAAGTGTATCCGCCAAGCACCTCGAGCGAAAGCTCCTCTTTGTTCGGGATATTCTTCTCTAAGCGGATGGTACGGATATTGGAGATAATCTCTTTCACCTGTTCAAAGGCTTGGAGTAGTGCCTCACTCGGTTTCTTCAACTCCGGCATCGGTGCCAACATGATACTTTCGCCCGCTTTGCGCCCGGCAAGTGCCTGCCACAATTCCTCCGTGATAAACGGCATAAACGGATGCAACAACCGCAGGAGCGAATCGAAGAAACCTAACGTAGCTTCGTACGTCTTGGCATCTATCGGTTGCTGATAAGCGGGTTTAACCATCTCGAGATACCACGACGAAAATTCGTCCCAGAATAACTTGTAAACCATCATCAACGCTTCGGACAAACGGTATTTGCTGAACAAATCGTCCATCTCGGCAGCCGTTTTGGCTAAGATATTTTCGAACCACTCGATAGCAGCCTTAGCCGATTCGGGTTGTTCGATAGCATCGCTCACCTCCCAGCCTTTCACTAGGCGGAAAGCATTCCATATTTTATTGTTGAAGTTACGTCCCTGTTCGCAAAGCACCTCATCGAACGGAATATCGTTTCCGGCCGGAGCGGTGAGCAACAAGCCCATACGTACAGCATCGGCACCGTATTTCTCCATCAGCTCGATCGGATCAGGTGAGTTACCCAACGATTTCGACATCTTGCGTCCTTGCTTATCGCGTACGATTCCGGTAAAGTAAACGTTATGGAAACACGGTTCTTTGCGATATTCATAACCTGCCATTATCATACGTGCCACCCAGAAGAATATAATATCGGGACCGGTCACCAAATCGCTGGTCGGATAGTAATAGTTTATCTCCTCGTTATCGGGATGGTTGATACCATCGAATACCGAGATAGGCCACAACCACGACGAGAACCACGTATCGAGGCAATCCTCATCCTGACGCAAACTGAAGCCTCCCGCAGCCCCTCCCAAGGAGGGGTGTTTGGCAATAGCAAGTTCTCGTGCTTTTTCTTCATTTTCCGCAACAACGAAGCCCCAATTTCCCCCTTCGGGGGGACTAAGGGGGGCGTCTATATAATACGCCGGGATACGGTGTCCCCACCACAATTGGCGACTGATATTCCAATCCTTGATATTTTCCATCCAGTAGCGATATGTATTTTTATAGCGTGCCGGATAGAATTTGATTGTATCGTTCTCTACATTTTCCAATGCTGGTTTAGCCAGTCCCTGCATCTTGAGGAACCACTGCATCGACAACTTCGGTTCGATTGCAACATGCGTCCTTTCAGAGAAACCGACTTTATTGGTGTAGGCTTCTACCTTCTCCATCAGTCCTGCCGATTCGAGGTCGCCTTCTATCTTCTTGCGCACATCGAAACGATCCATGCCCTGATACATCAGTCCATGTTCGTTCAGTGTACCGTCATCATTGAAGATGTCGATTGCTTCGAGGTTATATTTTTCACCCAGCATGTAGTCGTTCACATCGTGGGCAGGAGTTACTTTCAGGCAGCCTGTACCGAACTCCATATCTACGTAATCGTCCTCGATAATAGGCACAACACGATTGGCAATCGGCACAATAACCTTTTTGCCTTTCAGCCAGGCTGTTTTCGGATCATTCGGGTTGATACATACAGCAACATCGCCGAATATCGTTTCGGGACGAGTAGTGGCTACGACACAGTAAGCCCCCTCAACTCCCCCGTAGGGGGAGCTATTGTCCAGCTCGGTTTTTATTTTTTCTAAAACTGATTCGGTGTTTGCAATTACTTCTTCATTAGTAAAGCGCAAAACCGTATAGCCGAAATCTTGTAGAATCTCATCCCTCTGTTTATCAGCCTCTTCGATTTCAGGTTGGTTATGATATTTACCGTCAACCTCTATCACAAGCTTTTTATCTAAACAGACAAAATCAACAATGAAATTTTCAATAATATGTTGTTTTCTAAACTTATCTCCTAATTGCTTCTTACGCAGCATCTCCCACAAGGCACTTTCAGCTTCGGTAGAGAATTTCCTCATATCTTTAGCATGCTCTTTCAGCAAGGCATAATTTTCTCTCTTTGCAGTTTGATACTTCGGAAGCTCTGATTCCCCCCCTTGGGGGGTTAGGGGGGCTATCTTATAGCGGAGGTAGTACAACTTTCCATGCTCTTCTTTGTGGATCACTTCCTCATCCGAGATAGCCGTTTTAGCGCTCGGATCCCAGTTTACCATGCGAACACCACGATATATCAGCCCTTTTTTGTAAAGGTCGACAAATACTTTATATACACTCTCCGAGCGTTTTTCGTCCATCGTGAAAGCTGTGCGATCCCAGTCGCACGAAGCTCCCAGCTTACGAAGCTGCTTTAGTATGATACCACCGTGTAGATGTGTCCATTCCCAAGCATGCTCGAGGAATTTCTCGCGGCTAAGATCATTCTTGCCGATACCTTCCGCCGCCAACTTAGCTACTACCTTCGCTTCGGTTGCGATAGAGGCGTGGTCTGTACCGGGAACCCAGCAGGCATTCTTGCCGAGCATACGGGCACGGCGCACCAGAATATCCTGTATGGTATTGTTAAGCATGTGTCCCATGTGAAGCACTCCCGTAACATTCGGCGGAGGGATGACGACAGTATATGGCTCGCGATTGTCGGGTTCGGAGTGGAACATATTATGCTCCAGCCAATACTGATACCATTTGTCCTCGATGTCGGACGGATTGTACTTACTTGCTAATTCCATGCTTTTAAGTAGTTTATGAATTAAATAAAATTTGAGTAGGCAAAATTACAAAATAGTTTAGAATATCAGCTTATTAATAGCCAATAAACAAGAAACACGGGGTTTTTTGATCCCGTGTAACTCTATCTTCTATTTCGTTAAATCCCTATTCTACGCTCGCCCTTACCCACTCCGAAGTACCGTTTTCGTTGATGGCTTCGATAGCGAAGTAATAAGGCAATGTCTTATCCATTCCCGGATAGTAATATTCGTTCTTACCGTGCACCATCACACAATTGTACAGTTTGTCGGGGTGCGTGCCGATATAGATATTATAAGCATAGGCATTCTCCACAGGTTTCCATTTAAACCATCCGTTACGACGGTCGGTATCGTTTCCCCTCAAGGCAACGAAATTCTCTACAGGAGAAGGCTTTTCGCCACTACCCAAACCGAAAACACGGAATCCGGAGATAGCAAACTTCCCTGTCGGCATGTGGATATTCTCCATCTTCAGGTAACGCGCTTTGACAGGCTTGTCGAGCTCGACATAATCGTGTGGAACGTCTTTTTTGTTCTTACTCTTGTCTATCAGTTTGTTCCATTTTTTACCGTCCATCGAGTAATACACGACATACTGATGGTAAATCCCTTGCTGTTTGCCTCTGAACTCAGCATCTTGATCGGCATAGTTAATCTGTACGGCATGCACTGTCGATACATCGCCCAAATCGGTTATCAGCCATTCGCCTTTGTTTGCGGTTTTGGCGCTCCAATAGGTTTTGATATCTTCATCCACCAAGTTGTTAGCATAATACGCGCCTAAGGTAGACGACACCTGTACAGGCTTGTTATAATTGAGAAGCATCCACCCTGCAAAACGGCTTTCGAGGTGATTGGCATTCCCGGCAGGCAGGTAATGCGGATAATCGCCGAAAACGGTGTTGCAATACATCACATCGTCTTTGTCGAAGCCGGCAGGCCAGATGCCGATGCGGCGCTCGAAGTTATTCTTCACGTTGATTACCATCGTCGATGTGTGCCAGTAGTTGCTCCAATTGTCTTGAAATGTAGCACCATGTCCCGCTCCGCGGATAAAGCCTCCCGCCTTCATGCTGAAAGGTAACGATACATGCTCGAAATGTCCCAGCGGACTATTGCCCACGGCTACGCCGTCTCCGTAATGGCTGAACTCCGTCCCCGGGCCACCCCATTGCAGGTAATATTTGCCGTTGTGCTTCGTCATCCAAGCCCCTTCCATAAAGGGTTTGAGGAAGGTATTATCCATATGTTCGCCAAAGCGGTGCCAGCCGATTTTGTCATCATTCAGCAACAGCATTTCTTTGCGTGTGCCCTGCGGCTGAAAAGTTGCTCTGTCCAACTCTATACCATACATTGGATATACGTTACTGCTTCCGTTGTACATATAGAGCCTTTCGTCATCATCGACAAAGAATGCCGGATCCCATCCGCCAATGTCGAAATGTTCGACAGCTTTTGTCCATTCGTTTCCTTTCGGGTTTGTACTCACCCAGATAGGGAAAATACGCGAATAGGTGGAACCGAAAACACACAGCGAATCGCCCTGCACCCAAGCCGCAGGAGCGCATAAATCGTCCCAATTGTCAGGCATGGCTTCTTTTATCTCATCCGTGAAGAATGAGCGGGAAACGAAATGCCAGTCGGACATATCGCTACTCCACCAATAGCCTGTCTGGTTGGTCGAAAAAAGGTAGTAATCGCCTTTGTAATTCACTATTACAGGGTCGGCTGATGTACGATGCTTACCCCAAGTGGTGAAGTTGGGAATCGGGCAATAGCCGTAATCCACGTTTATCGGGTTGCAATAGGTCTTTTGCTGACTGAATCCAACAATCGGAATAGTCAATAAAAGAGATATTAGTAGTATTCTCATTCTATTTTTCATATTGGTTTATTTTCTTAAAACACTAATACGTTGTTTATCAGCGATTATTTAGTTAAAAAGTAACATTCCTCTACTCATTTTCGATGTTTTTTATTGAGTTACTTTTCCTTCGCGAACTCCGTGAAAAACACCGTAAAATGCTGTGGTGAAAAATATAGACCACATCAATCGGAACGAGATGCCTCCTACTGTCGGCATGACAAAACTCCCAAAAAGTAACACAAGTATACTTATTTTCGAAAGTTTCTTTATCGAATTACTTTTTCTCGTAACTTGTAACTGTGCGAAGCACGAAGTAACTCGTAACTAAATATAGATAAACTAAGGTCGTTTATATTCGTACCCTAATTTGTCTAATCCCGTCTGAACATCCGGATGGCTCATAAACAGCTTCCACAGCAAGCCCGAACGATGATTCTCTATCATCGCGGCAATAGGCCCCTGATCGATAGCCAGATAACGTTGCGGATACCAGTTTTCTGTTTCGCTGAAAGCATCGTAGAAACCATAAGGCCCCATCAACGTATCGCCTTTGGCATACAGATAGCGCATAACCTTCATCGATTCTTCCGGCGTGTAAACGATAGACGAGAGTGCCGCCGTAGGGGCAATCACTCCGTGGTCGTGTTTCTCGAATGGTTCGTGGGCTGCATAGCCTTTCACCGAATAGCTGGCTGTCAATCCCCAGCAATCTTCGCCATATCCTTTATATCCTTTCGGGTTGCGGATGCAATAGGCACGATTGAGGAGCGTATAGTTTTTCATTTCTTCGAAGTAGTCCGCGTAGCGGTCTTTCAACCCATTCGGGTTCAATCCTAAGAACGAATAGTGTGCCCAGAATAAAGGTCCTGCGCCGCTGATGCTCTGATAGCGCATATTCAGTTTATAACCTTCTACTTCGTGTGGTCCGACGATTTTACCGCCTTCGCCCCACCCTTCAGTATAGGCTTCGGCCGGAATGCCATGTGTCGGCGAACATGCCGCCAGAACGTATGTTATCAGGCACTCGTTATATCCACGGATAGCAAAATTCATTTCCCACGAATGTTCAGGGCTCCAGTGCCAGTAGAGGACAGGCTTTCCGTTGCGGTGCCAGTTCCAGTCCACATTGCGCCAGAGTTTATCTATGCGGGCTGCCAGTGCCTTTTCGGCATCCGTTCCATTCACATAATACTGATGAAGCGTCAATAGCCCTTGGAAGAGGAAAGATGTTTCCACCAAGTCTCCACCATTATCTTTATCGCTGAAACCGACTACTTTGCCTGTTTCGCCATTCCACCAGTGCGGAAAAACGCCTTTGAAAGAATCAGCTTTTTCGAGGAAAGTAACAATACGCTCGAAACGCTCAAGACCTTGTTCGCGGGTTACATAGCCACGGTCTACTCCGGCGATAAGCGCCATGATTCCGAATCCGCTACCGCCCGATGTCACGGTATTTTTGTCGTATTGTCCATAATCGCCATCGACATGGAGACGTTCGCGAGCCATGCCGCTCACAGGCTCAGCGCCATCCCAGAAGTATTGGAAAGTCCTGCGTTGAACACTATCGAGCAATGCCTCGTCCGACATCGCCGTCGAACCGGTATTCTGTGTATTACCGCCACATGCAGCGAAAATTATTGCCACAGTAGCGAATAGGAGGAATAAAAATGTTTTTTTCATGATAATTTAGAATTTAAGAACAAAGGGAAGGAGCATCTGACAAAGAGCAGTACCCCTTCCCTTCATTAACCTCAAAAAACCAAAACCTATTTTATTTTAACTTGAACCTTGCTGTTTTTACATCGCGGCTATTGCCTCCAATCATTACATCGAAATCGCCCGGTTCGTTTACAAACTGAATGTCTGCATTATAAAACTTGAGCTTTTCGGGTGTAATAGTGAACGAAACGTCTTTCGATTCGCCCGCTTTGATTGTCACCCGTTCGAAGTCTTTCAGTTCTCTTACCGGACGGGTAACGCTTCCTACCAAGTCGCGGATATATAGCTGAACAACCTCGTCGCTATCGTATTTTCCTTTATTGGTAACGGTCACGGTAGCTGTCAGTTCGCCATTTCCATCTATCTCGGTAGCCGAAAGTCTGACATCGCTATAGTCGAATTGTGTATAGCTCAAACCATATCCGAACGGATAAAGCGGTTCGTTGCTAACATCGAGATAGTTGCTGCGGAATTTCTGGAACCATTGTCCCTGCGCCAACGGACGGCCGGTATTCTTATGATTGTAGAACAATGGCACTTGCCCTACGTTCTGCGGGAAAGTAGCCGGCAGTTTTCCGCTTGGGCTCACATCGCCGAACAATACGTCTCCGATAGCCGGAGCGGCTTCTGTTCCACCGAACCAAACGTTGAGGATAGCCGGAACGTTTTCGTCTTCCCATGTCAATGTCATCGGACGGCCGGCAAACAATACCAATACGACAGGTTTACCCGTTTTCAGCAATTCTTTCAATAATGTCTTCTGCACATCCGGAATACCGAGGTCTGTGCGGCTGCTCGATTCGCCACTCATTTCCGACGATTCGCCCAGAGCGGCTACAATAACATCGGCATTGCGCGCTACCGAAAGGGCTTCGGCTAACATTTGCGCATCAGTGCGTTTCTCCTGTTCGCGGTTCAATGTGCGTCCAAACATGGTTGCCCGTTCTTCGTATGCAGCATCGCTAATCAGGTGGCTACCTTTGGCGTAAGTCACGCGGGCTTTGTCGCCTACAACATCTTTGATGCCTTCGACCAAAGTCTTAGGTGCTACCAGATTGACTGCCACACTCCATGTGCCCGGCATATTGGACGAGCTGTTGGCTAAAGGACCAATCACAGCGACAGTACCTTTTTTATCGAGCGGCAATGTATTGTTGTCGTTTTTGAGCAATACGAAGCTCTTAGCTGCCGTTTGGCGGGCTATGGTACGGTGTTCGTCCGTATATATTTCTTTTTTAGCACGTTCTGCGTCGCAATATTTATACGGGTCGTCGAACAAGCCTAATTTATATTTCGCTTCCAAGATGCGGCGGCAAGCAAGGTTTAACTGCTCTTCCGTAACTTTTCCTTCTTCCACGGATTGTTTCAGTGTCGATAGGAAGCCTTCGCTTACCATATCCATATCCACTCCGGCATCCAATGCGCGGGCTGATACTTCCTGCATGTCGCCAATGCCGTGGTCTATCATTTCCATGATACCTGTGTAGTCGGTCACGACAAATCCGTCGAATCCCCATTGGTCGCGCAGAACGTCAGTCATCAGCCATTTGTTGGCTGTAGCCGGCACTCCGTCTACTTCGTTGAACGAAGCCATCACGCTACCTACTCCGGCATCCACAGCTGCCTGATAAGGATACATGTATTCGTTGAACATGCGCATGCGGCTCATATCAGTCGTTCCATAATCGCGTCCGGCTTCGGCAGCGCCATACAAGGCATAATGTTTCACACAGGCCATTATCTGGTTGTTGCTTTTGTAGGCATCGTCGCCACGTCCCTGATAGCCGTAAACCATGGCTTTGGCTATTTCGCCACCGAGATACGGGTCTTCGCCACTACCTTCGGAAACACGTCCCCAGCGCGGATCGCGGCTGATATCGACCATCGGGCTGAATGTCCAGCAAATACCGTCGGCACTGGCTTCGGTTGCGGCTATGCGCGCCGATTGCTCGATAGCGGCTCTGTCGAAGGTTGCTGCCATCCCCAATGGAATAGGAAACACGGTTTCGTAGCCGTGGATAACGTCCATCCCGAATATCAACGGGATTTTCAGACGGCTCTCTTCCACAGCGATACGTTGTACTTCTTTTATCTTTTCTACTCCTTTTATGTTGAACAGGCCACCCACCTGTCCGGCTTTTATCTTCTCGGCAATATTGCTGCTTTTGGCCTCTCCGGTCGTAATGTCTCCCGAACTCGGCAAGTTGAGCTGCCCTATTTTTTCTTCGAGGGTCATTTGCCCCATCAAATCGTCGATAAATTTATCCATCTCGGCATTCCCGCTTTTTTTGTCGTCGCAAGCAGCAAATACCAAACATACTAAGAGAAGTGTCAGTAATTTTTTCATTGTCATCTTTTTTCCAATTAATCTTATATATTCGGACTTGTAAAGCCGAGCTTCGTCAAACCGGCCTTCATCTCCGCATCATTCATAAAAAGCCTCCAGAAGAGTTGGCTGCGATAGTTTTCTATCATCACCACGATAGGTCCCTGATCGATGGCCAGATAGCCTTTCTTCACCCAATTGTTTTGCGGGCAATAGGCATCGTAGAATCCGGCTACGCCATGTGTCATATGCTTGATTGAATAGAAGAAGCGCATTGCATCGAGCGATTCTTCGGGTGCATATGGTAAAGAACTAAGTGCTGCGGTAGGCGATATTATGCCCAAATCGTTAGCCGGAGAGTGTGCCGCATAGCCGTTAGGCGAATAGCTGGCTGTCAATCCCCAACAATTTTTGCTATATCCGCTATATCCTCTCGGATTGTCGATGCAGTAGTTATAATTTATCAACGTATGATTTACGGCAGCATTGCCATAGTTCACATATTCATCGGCTAATCCGTTGGGGTTGAGTCCGAGGAAAGAATAGTGCGAGAAGAACAAAGGTCCTCCATATTCTTGATTTCCTGCATGCTTTACGACCAAAGGGTAACCGTATTTACTTGCTGTCGACTTTATATTTCCGGATTTTGCCCATCCTTGTGTATATACATCTTTTGTGATAGTGTGTGTAGGCGAGGAAGCCGCCAAAACATATGTTATCAGGCATTCGTTGTATCCTTCTATTCTAAGTCCTATTTCGAAGTTGTAGTCGGGCGACCAATGCCAATATAAAACATTATCGCCATTGGTGTACCAGTTCCATTCTATTCCGCGCCAAAGTTGATCGGCTTGTTGTGATAGTGCTTGTTGAGCGGTATTCCCGTCTTTGAAGTAATTGCGGACAGCAATCAATCCTTGTGCGAAAAAGGCCGTTTCGACCAAATCGCCACCATTGTCTTTCTGGCTGAACGGGAGAACGTGTCCTGTATTACCGTCGATCCAATGTGACCATGCTCCGTGAAAACGATCGGCATGCTCGAAGAAGTCCAATATCCTGCCGATGCGTGTTGTACCTTCGTCGGCCGATATAAAACCTCGCTCGATTCCTGCAATCAATGCCATAAGCCCGAATCCTGTGCCTCCTGTTGCCACTACATGAGCATCATTGTTGGGCGATTGAACTTCGTAGCGTTCGCGGGCTGCGCCGGAATTGGATTCGGCGTACTGCCAGAAGTATTGGAAAGTAGATTCCTGTACGAAATCAAGCAATTCCTCATCAGTCAGGTCTATAACGACTTCGCCGTCTCCGTCTCCGCCACCGGGGGGAGGAGGAGGGGTAGGTGAATCGTCGGAATCACCGCAGGCGAACATCGCCAATATTACGATAAGGCAGAATGGTATATATTTATTCATAATTATTATCTGAGGGTTAAATTAGCCGGTTACACTTGGCATTTTTGTTTATCATGTAACCGGCTAAAAAATGAATCAAACCTAAAGCCCTCTATTTAACTACCAGTTAGGATTTTGCCCTAATTCCGGTGTTTGTAGCAACTGTTCGTTCGGAACAGGGAAATATTCATGTTTGCCTACTACGAATGTTTTACCATCGGCAGCCATGGCAGTTGCTCCTTGTCCTGTGCGAACAAGGTCGAACCAACGGTCGTGCTCCATTGCCAACTCAAGACGGCGTTCGTCCCAGATAGCCTGACGGAGAGCAGCTTGAGCTGTTATTGTCAGACTTGACAATCCGGCACGGTTGCGTACTTGGTTCAATGCGGCAAGTGCATCTGTTGTAAGTCCCAATTCGTTTGCAGCTTCTGCTTTGATAAGGAGCAGTTCGGCATAACGCAGGTATGGAACGAATCTGTCATTCTGGCTACCACCCGGGTCAGAGCTTGAATATGCTTTGTAGTTGTACATCGCATTTTCGGTAGAACCGACTACACGTCCGTCGTAAAGTACGGAGTTGCGGAAAATGATAGTCGCATCGCGACGTTGTGTATCTCCGGCAGCATTGAATGCATCGAGTAGGTTTTGAGATGGCGTGTTGAAACCCCAACCCCAACCGGTTGTACCACGCGCACCTTGCGTTTGCGAGTATTGTTGTATACCGTGTGCTATTCCATTAGTAGCATCTTTTGCCTGGAATTCGAAGATAGATTCGCTGCCGTTGTGATATGCTGCATCTGATTTGAATGCGTCTAAATAGCTCGACATTAAATTGTATTCGTTCGAATTGATTACCGTATCGGCATAGTTGTATGCTTTTTGCCAGTCTTTCTGATACAGATGTACTTTCGCCAAAAGAGCCTGAGCTGCACCTTTGGTTGCACGTCCCATATCTCTCGATGCATATCCGCTACGGAGCGGCAAAGTGGCAGCTGCGTCTATCAGATCGGCTTCGATATAGTCATATACAACGTCAACATCGGCGCGTAGTGTAAGATCCTGCTCCTGAATAGGCACTGCTCCCCATCCGCGGACAAGGTAGAAGTAGTTGAGCGCACGCAGGAACTTAGCTTCGCCAATCATACGGTCTCTGTAGCTTGCATCTGTAAGACCATAGTTTTGAGTATATTCAATCGATTGTGTAGCACGCCCGATAGAGGTATACCAGTATTTCCACATGGCACGTACCGAGCCGCAAGTAGTGGTGAATGTCAATCCGTCCAACTCGTGTTTGTCTGTTCCTGTATCACTCGGCGAACTTCCTTTATCGGCATTGTCGGATATTATTTCGGTTACACCGAGGAATGAGAAAGAGTAGTCCCAGCTATCGAACATACCATATACGCCGGTCAATATTTCCTCCGGCGAGTAAACTTCCTGATCTTTGGCTTCTACTTTTTCGCGCGAATCTTCATCGAGGAAGCTGTTACAGCTCGTCGTAAGAAGAGACACCGATAAAATTATAGCTATGCTTATATATAATTTCTTCATGATTCTATTTTTTATTGATTAAGGTTTAATTAGAATTGTAAGTTAACTCCAAATAAGAAATTACGCGTTGTAGGATAAGCAGACATCTCCATACCTGCTGTACCGTTAGGTGAGCCGTCTCCGGTAATTTCAGGAGTAAATCCTGAGTAGTCTGTAAACATAAACGGATTCTGAGCTGTTGCATACAATCTTAGTTTCGACCCTTTGAACACCAAATCGTTGAAAGTATAACCCAACGTGATGTTGTTGATACGGAAATAAGAACCACTCTCGAGATAGTATGTCGACGCTTCTTTGTCGCGGTTTGCTCCCGGATGTTTGTTTGTCGATCCTGCACCTGTCCATCTGTCCTTGAATGTATCTTTTGAGATGTTTTCTCCTCCGTCGATACGTCCGTATTTCAATGCATTGAAAACTTTATTTCCGGCTACGCCATATCCGTCAATGCTGAAATCGAAGTTTTTGTACTCGGCTCCGATATGTATACCATAAGTAGAGATAGGAAGGTATGAGCCTGCGTAAACTTTGTCGCGCTCATCGATAATGCCGTCTTCATTTTGATCTTTGTATTTCAGGTGACCCGGAAGTGGAGTTCCTACATGCGGATTAGAGCTGATCTCGGCTTGTGTCTGCCATACGCCATCTGCTTCGTACAGCCACCATCCGTAGATTGGTCTGTTTATCATCAAACGTTTCGAAAGGTGCCCGTTCGACAAACTACCACCAGTATCGCCGTCGTAAGCCGGTTTCACATTTTTCACCTTATTCTTGTTGTAAGAATAGTTCATGCTCACTTCATATCTCAAGCCGTCTAAGATTTTATCAGTCCATCCCAGATTGAATTCGAAACCTCTGTTGCTTACTTTTGCTCCATGATCATAGAAAGCCTGATCGAAGCCTGAGTTCAGAACAGGATTTACCCGCAGGATAGTATTGGTATTCATCTTATCGTAGAAGTCGAATCCCCCGGTCAGACGTTGGTTCAACATGGCGAAGTCGAATCCGATACTCGTTTCGCGAGTAATCTCCCATGAAATATCTTTCACTGGTGTACCAAATGCCGCACCCATATAATATCCTGCCGGATCTCCGAAGACATAGTTGTAGTTCGAGTTTGTAGGTTTTGACAATATCTGAGAAACGTTTAACGGAACATTCTGGTTACCTAATTTACCCCATGTCGCTCTTAGTTTCAAATAGTCGAAAACACCATTTTCTTTCATAAATTCTTCTTCGGAAATAGTCCATCCTAAACCGAATGAAGGGAAGTTACCCCAGTTTCTGTTGTTTTCCTTGAACTTGCTACTTCCGTCGCGACGGATTGTTGCAGTAGCATAGTATTTGCCTGCATAATTATATTGTACGCGGCCAAAGAAAGAGGCTAAAGCTGTCGGAGTATAATTGACATGTTCGATTGTCTTTTCGTATAAACTCGATGCTTCGCTCAAATTCCAGTATTGGCTTTTTGCCGGCACGTCATATCCTTTCATATACGAGCGGCTTCCGATATTATAGCGTTCTGCAGACATACCTGCAACCGCATCGATATGGTGCAAATCAAACTCTTTGTTGAACGAGAGGAATCCTTCCCACACCCAACGGAAAGTTTCGATATCTTCTAATGCAAGAGAGTTATTGGCATAACTGGTCGCACTCGGAGAAGCTGCTTTCAATGCGTCGAACTGAGCTTCTGTTTTAGAGACTGCGTCTCCTGTATTGAGATATGCCCGTCTAATATCTGAGAATACCCGGTTTTTGTAGTAGTATTTTGTCGCTCCGAAGCGAGAAGTCGCTTTCAAGAAGTCTGTGATTTTGAGTTCACCTTCGAAACCACCTTGCAATGTCAATGTCTTAGCGCGTTCGTTTGAGTTGGCGATAGTAAACAATGGGTTACCATAGCTGTTCAACTCTCCCGATGCTCCACTGTAAGGGCCTCCCGTCCAGACAGTACCTGTTCCCTGATCGTAGAATGGAGAAGCATAGCGACCTGTGGAATAGTGAGTAGGAAGAATCGGAGATTGGCGATAAGCTTCGTTGAATGCGCCGTATGGTTTAGGTGTTTCGTTAGTAAATGAAATATTCAGGTTCTGCGAAATCTTCAACCGGTCATTGAATAATCTGTAGACGTTGTTGTTGCGGATCGTAGAACGTTTGTATTTCTGTTCATCCAGAATACCTTTTTCGTCGTAGTAGTTGTAGCTTACGAAATAGTCGACAGCTCTGCTTCCTCCCGAGATAGAAACCGTATTGCTGTTGAACAGTCCTGTTTCCAACAATTCATCGTACCAATCGGTGTCTGCCGGTTGTTGAGATGCCGGAGCAAGAAAACCGGTAGCACTTCCCTGAGCAGTCAGGTTCTCGTTGTAATATGTCACATACTGTTCGGCATTTGCCATTTTCACGCGGTTCAATACCGATTTTATACCCACATAAGAATCCACCGAAATTTTGTTGTGGCCTTCTTTTCCTTTTTTAGTTGTAACGATAATTACACCATTCGCTGCACGCAAACCGTAGATAGAGGCCGAAGAGGCATCTTTCAACACATCCATCGAAACGATATCCGAAGGGCTGATATTCTTGATGTCATCAACAGGGAAACCATCAACAATATAAAGCGGATTACGTCCTCCGAGTGCAGTACCCAATCCACGGATAACCACTGTAGGAGAAGATCCCGGAGCATCGGAACCGATAATGTTCACACCGGCAATTTTTCCTTGCACAGATTGTGCTGCATTCAATGCGGGTTGGCGCATAATGGCTTCGGAGTTAACGCTACCGATCGAGCCTGTCAAATCTTGTTTCTTGGATGTACCGTAACCGATAACAACTGTTTCTGTCAGCATGGTTGCGTTTTCTTCCATTTTGATGTTGATTACTGTTTGCGAACCAACGGTCACACTCTGTGCCTTCATCCCGACATAGCTAAATTCCAGGACGTCGGAAGAGGAAGCCGAAATAGAGTAGGCTCCGTCGATGTCGGTACTGACGCCATTCGTTGTGCCACGTACGACAACAGACACCCCGATAAGCGGTTCGTTGAATTCATCCACAACCGTACCTGTAATAGTCTGAGACTGCGCATATCCCGCCACGCTAACGACGAGCAGACATGCAACCAGTAAAAACTTTTTCAAGGAGATTGTTCTCTGTTCTAATGTTTTTCTTAGTAGATTAATCTTCATGGTTATTAATTTTTATTTAAACTATAATGTTTCTAAATCGAACAATAAAATCACGACCCGGCAAATAATATGTGGTTAGGGATTATTTAGCCGGTCGTTTTATTAGTTTGATTCAAAGTCGAAAGTAGGGGGGAAGAGGCAAAATGAAAAAGAAATCGATACACCCTGAGTACATGAGGTCGGATTTTAACAAAAACCCGACCTCACTTTTACCTCTCACCAATTTTTATAATATTGATTATTAGATTTTTACAAATACACTTTAGAGATCCAAAATAAATTCATTCAGGTTCTGCGAAGGCTTCAAATACAGCTTCTTGCGTAGTCTGTAACGGCTATTTTCGACCGCACGGACTGATAAATTCATTAAGGAAGCTATCTCTTTCGACTCTAAATTCAACTTGAG
The DNA here is from genome assembly GCF_010501075.1 of Dysgonomonas sp. 25. GTDB lineage: Bacteria > Bacteroidota > Bacteroidia > Bacteroidales > Dysgonomonadaceae > Dysgonomonas. The sequence goes on along the minus strand of NZ_QVMN01000006.1, from coordinate 6,948 downwards.
GCAGGCACATAAACGAAGATCGCTGCTTGTAAGTTGAGGATACATAGCCTTCAATTTCTTGAAAAAGTCTTTATGCTTTTCTTCAAACTTGATAAGGAAGGTCTTCCAGTCGCCTTCGGTATCGACATTGTTCAGCAGCAGATCTATCTTTTGGGTTAACGGCTCTAAGTTCCTTGTACTCTTGCCTTTCTGGAAATTGTCGATAATATCTTTTATCTTCATTATCAATTCATTCTTCTGGATGATAAAAGATGTTTGCGTCAGGAGCTCGGCATTCTTCAATTCCAATTCGGTCTGCAGTTTACCTGCCAACCGTTTCAAGCGCTTGGTTTCGCGTGCCCTGATCTTTTGCAGGTGCAGATTCCGGTAGCGGCGCAATACGAGCGCCCATACGATATAGAATATAAGCATCGTGAGCAATACATACGAGGCATAAGCCCATCCGGTGAGATACCACGGGGATAAGACTTCGAACTCATAAATGACGGGCTCGGAGGTATTACCCAATTTGTCCACCGTCCTCAACAGGAAGCGATATTCTCCGGCAGGCAAACGGGCATAAGAGATTTTGTTTATCTTCTCTCCTTCCGACCAATTGTGATCTACCTGATCCAACTTATATTGGAACAGGACGTTGGACGAAAAGATATCCTGCGACGAGAAGTGAAATGTTATCGTATTATACTGGTATGCGATTTTCGCAAACTCGTCCAGATTTTTACATTGTTTATCGCCGTCAATATTTGTTGCCTGCAACACATCGAGGTAAGGGCGCTTCAGTTTCTTCGACTTTTCGTAATGGCTGACTCCCAGAGCTTTGTAGATAAGGAATCCATTGTCGAGACAAATCAAGGTGTTCGACTCATTCAGTTGCGAGGCATTCTCGTAATTGTTTACCAACAGAAGGCTGATATCGAACGTATAGTTTTCTAAGATTGTCGCTTCATAGCCATCGTATTTGAACTTATAGACAGAGGTATTACCCAATGCCCAGAATGTATCGTTCGATATAGGGACAATATTCTTAATCCCTTTGATGTTTTCGAAGCAGTTATTCAGCAAGGTGCTCGGTATAATACGGTTCTCAATATCATCGTAGGTGAAGAACTGATCGTTTCCGTGCAGGACGATACGTCCTCCCACTTTGAAGATCTTCAGTTTATAAGGCAGGCCGTCATTGCTATCGCCGCCGTAATAGGTATAACTTTCTATATCCGTCAGGTCGCTATTCAGGCGGCAACGGTATACCCCTTTGTTGAAATGTTCGAGCCAGACATTGCCCAGATGATCCGTTATCACCGTCATGATAGGCTCGCGGGGTTTAGCCGGAGTGGATACTTCTCCCGTAGTGGGATCGACTATCCTCACCGAACTATATGTGGATAGTATAATTCGCTCTTTATTATGGAGGTTTAAGTTAGAAATGTTATACACACCCGTCCTTATGGCATATTCGTCTCTGATTTGCAGATTGGGGAGAATCTGTTTCAACCCTCTGTTGTGGCAGCAATAGAGTTTGCCGTCTATCATTTCCAACTGCCACGACTGTCCTTGCGTCCCTTCTATCAGGCGGAGATTATTCAATGTATTGGGCTGCTCCAATTCTTTTTCGTACAAGTAGAATACCCCCTGATTGGTGGCCAGAAAAAGCTTCTCGTTCCACATGAGAGCATCATAGATAGCGGGCGTATTCCCGCGCGGGGCGGTATAACAATCCATATTCTCTATATAGTGGACATACGCCACTCCCCGATCCATTGCCACCCAGATGTTGTGCAAGTTATCCTCGAACAAAGACAAAATCGTATTATTCTGCAACGAATTGACTGCCGATATATGGTTGAGTATATTTCCTTCGGTATCTACTTCGTAAATCCCGTCTAATATCGTCCCGAGCATATATGTCCCATACGAAGTATAGATACCACAATTCAATTCTTTAGGGTTGATAACAGCCGAAAGTGACTTGTTCCAAACCGTAAAAGTCTCACCGTCGTAAATATACAATCCCTGTGTAGCCGTGCCTATCAGATATTTATCTTCTTCGTAGGGTAAAATAACCCGGATATCGGTATCCTTGAAAATATCACTCCCTCCTATCTCTTCCAGCTCGGTACCCGAAAGCCTGTATAGCGGACCTCTCATTCTCTGCACGAGATACTCATCGCGCACCTTCATCAGGAATAAGAAACCACTATCGAAAGGGATACGCTTTACCGTCTCATAGTCATATATATAAATGGAATTGAACGACTGAAAATAAACACCTGCCGAATCAATCCATATCTTCCAGAAATCATCGTTCCCGAAAAGGGTTTTGTCGATGTCGCTACTCAATGAGGTATAGACCAATTCGCCCGAGATATCCCTGTCCCATCGTCCGAATTCCTCATACCCTCCCGTAAAAATAGTATTGTGCGATTGTACCGCCAGCGATCGCAGGATGGAGGAGTTAGGCAACTCGCTCAGGCGCCATTCGATACCGTCGAACTGCAACAATCCCCTGTCATTGCCAAAATATATCATTCCTTTCTCGTCCTGCCCGATAGCCCAGTTCTTATTATCTGCATGGTAATACTCCCTGTACAGATTGATAATATGAGGCTTATTAGCTTGCAAAGCCAAGCTGCACAGAATCATAATCAGCAAAAAGATATATTTTCTCATATATTCATTCAAGGTTGAAAGGATAATATAATTATTCAATTCATAAATATACGCAACAGTATCTAAATAGACAAAATGACAGGGATTAATGATAGGAATCGGCTATCTTTTTCCATGCAGACGCAAAAAAGGCGAAAACGCCTACCCCTCACTATCAAAAATCTTCTCTCCCCATATTCGCCATAGTCCGGGCAAAGAATTTGCCGGCACACGCATACCCTTCTTCGTATAGTTCCTGCAATTTAGATACGTCCTTTTCTATTCTGTCCACAACTACCGGCTTCTCGGGGCGGATAACCAGTACTTCGCCCGCCGCTTCCAGCTTCTCTACCAATTCGAGTTGCGCATTATAGAGGCTGTTTCGCTGCGACAGCGCCTGTCTCAATGCCGGATATTTCCGGTAAAAAATGGAAGGGACTTTAATATCTTTCCCATTCTTCCGATATCCCTTGTTACGCGTAAGGATGACCAGATTCCGTTTATATCCCTTGGCTATTGCCCTCCTCAGCGGGATAGAATCTACAATACCCCCATCCAGCATTGGCACATCGTCTACATAGGTAATGGGGCACATAAAAGGCAGGCTGCTGGAAGCTTTCACAATGTCGATAATCCGCTTTGGATTGTGTTTTTCCTCGAAATAGTTCGGTTCGCCTGTCAGGCAGTTGGTCGTAACCATCTCGAACTGCCCTTCGGAATTCGCATACGCCTCATAATCATAAGGAAGGATCTCTTCGGGGAAACGATGGAAAAGCAAGTCGTAATCCATAATATTCCTCTTACGGATAAAGTGACGGAAGCCAATGTAGCGATATTTCTCCAACAGATCTATATTGCTGAACTTAGCCCGTCCCCGCTGGTTCGACATATACGACAAGCCATTGCATGCCCCTGCCGAAACACCGATAGCATAGGGAAAACGGATATGGTTATCCATCAAATAATCGAGGACACCACAGGTAAAGACACCGCGCATGCCTCCTCCCTCTAATACCAATCCTGTATTTTCAATATTTCTTTGCACCTTTTTATTTATTGAGAAAATCAACCGATCCCATTTATATGCATACCAAACAATTTCCGCTTTGTTATATTGATATAGATATTCCAATAATCCGAACCGCCATCTAATACGCCTATTATCTCTGAACCTAATGCTTCCATGGAGATCTCTTTATTTCTCAATAAATTGATCCAAATGATAACATCCCCTTCATCTGTTAAATAACCGGCATATTGTCGTTTATATTTATTCAGCATCTTTCTTGTTAAACGGGGTTCTCCATTAAGCAAATACGGATGGGATAGATACTTTTCCATCTCTACATCGATACTATCTCTTAATATTGATTCTGCAAGATGAATCTCATCTATATTCGGCGTATAACGTTTTCCCTCGATTTTCTCATATTCAGGTACGAAATATTCTTTAGGAAATATATAGCCCACATACCCCCTATTTTTTATAAAAACAGTAGGTTCCTGAGCTTTTAACAAGCTGCATATCAATAGGAAAAACAATAAGTATAGCGTTCTCATGATTTATCAGATTTAGAAAATGATAAACTTTCTATTCTAAAATAGAATATCTTAATCTTTTACTTCTTATTCGAAGATCAGCCTAAAGATAGTAAAAATGATTACATTTATATCCCAAATTACAGGAACGATGGCTATAAAAATTCTTTTGGTCGGATTGGGAGGCGGCTTGGGCAGCATTCTGCGTTTCCTCACCTCCACCTATATCAATCGCTGGTATATACAAGCTTTTCCCATGGGGACATTCGTCGTCAACATCGTCGGGTGCTTCCTTATAGGCCTGCTTATGGCAATGGCGGGCAAATACCTCAACGAAGACCTGCGGTTGTTGCTTATCACGGGCTTTTGTGGTGGATACACCACCTTTTCGACTTTCTCGGCCGAGAATATGTTCCTTTTGCAGAACGGGAATTATGCCACCTTAGGGTTATATATCCTTGCCAGTGTTGCTGTCGGGCTGCTCGCCGTATGGTTGGGCGACGCGCTCGTCAACTGGATATACGAATAACCTCCCCCAAAAAGGTGATAATTGTGTTACCTTTTTGTTACCCTACTGTTACCTTTGTGGGGTTTCGTTTGTGTTCATTATGAGCAAATAAGAACAAAAAGGCATACAAAAAGTATATATATTTTGTGCGTTTTTTGTTGTGGTTCCTTTTTCATTATTTAACCGCGAAGGGCTCAAAGATTCTACACCAAGGGCACAAAGTAAAAGAACGGTTCTGTCATGCTGAGCCTTTGGCGAAGCATCCCGACCCGAGGATGAACAGCGCAAAGCGTAACGAGCTCCCTCGCATCCGCTCGGGATGACAAAGAACACAGGGAAACAGTCCGCGAAGACTATCTCCCTGTATAGATAAAGTTGTTTTATTTCATTACGGACAGGTAGGTGCTGTTATAGAGCCATCTACGGTTGTTGTCCCGGGAAAATACTGAGAAGAGACTTTGGGTTGCCAATTGTTTGGACAATAGTTCGGATGTAGCTTAAATTTATTCACTTCACTCTGGGGTAGCCAATTATTCTGGCATTCGAGATCTGTCAATAGCATGTTATTTGATATATCCAGTGTGGTTAATTGATTACCATAACACCATAAAGTTGTTAATAGCGTATTATTCGACACATTCAAACTGGCAAGTTGGTTCCCTTGACACATCAAACGTGTTAATGATACATTATTTGAGATATCTAAATTAGTTAATTGGTTAGCCCCACAGTATAAACCTCCCAGTGCTATGTTATTCGATAGATCCAAAGATGTCAACAAGTTAGCATCACAACTTAGGCTCTCTAATGCAGTATTATGCGATATATCCAGGCCAGCCAATTGGTTAGAATGGCAATTCAAGGTTCTCAATATTGTATTATTCGACACATCCAAACTGGTCAGTTGATTAGAACTACATGACAATTCTATTAATACTTTGTTATGTGATACATCTAAGGTTGTCAGTTGGTTAGCATGAAAGCCTAAAAATCTCAAGTCCTTATTATTCGATACATCTAAACTAGTTAATAGATTGCCACTACAGAGTAAAGTTACCAACTTATACAATTTTTCTATACCTGTGGAGGACGTGAGGTTCTTTGACTCAACTGATAATCCTGCTACCCGTTGCTCCCCGCAAATGCTTGTCCACGTAACCCCTTCGAAAGTAGACGGGTCTGCTGCCAGATTCCAACCGAGGGTATTCCCAGGGTTCGCATTGTAAAGGTTTTTCAATGCCTGTACATCTTCTTCGTAACTACCTAATTCATCAAGGTCAACTTGTTCGCCTGATAGTTGCATCCATTGCGCCCCTTCCCAGACAAACAAGCCGGTGGGCGTTCCGCATTCGGGTTGGTCAAGTGTGTTATACACGATAAGTCCTGCATGTTCTGTGGCAAGGGTACCTGTTATCTCAGCGGCTGCTCCCATCTTTAGTTTTTTATAGGATTGCAACTCTACCCGTGGCAATCCCAGTCCTTTTTTAGTAGTCCCATCTTCTTTCAAGTCAAGTAAAGCCCCCGCAACAGGCGGTTGGTTACTTCCTATCGTTACCTGCCCATGCAAGCCGATTGTCATAAATAAGGCTAATATAATGATAGCCTGTGTCAAGAATTTTTTCATAATAAAAAATAATTAGTGAATATGATAATGAGATAATGTGCTGATATAATAATGTGGTAATATGCTAATGTGATAATGCCGGACAGCCCCATAGCGAAGAGGTGCTTTTCTATTAGCTCATCAACACATTGGCACATTAAGAAATTAATTCTGTAAGCCGTTAGCTGATAGCTGTTAGCTTTGTCATCCCGAGTGGATGCGAGGGATCTCTTTCGGTTTTTGTGTAGGGGCAGACCTGTGTGTCTGCCCGATATATCGGTTTGCGGGCGCACACGCAGGTGCGCCCCTACAAGGGTTCTATTGTTGATAGAAGAGGATGATATACTTCCCCCTTCGGGGGATTGAGGGGGCCTGCTGATAACTGAAAGATAGCCCCTCGCTCCCCCTCTTGTGGAGGGGGCTGGGGGGAGGTAGGTACGGCTGTCGCAGCCGGAAATACCCCTGACATTAACACAAGCATTCGGGCACCCCCTCCCTACCTCCCCCACAAGGGGAGGAGATAGGAAAAGAGTGTATATTTTTACTCCCCCTCTGCTGGAGGGGGACGGGGGGAGGTGAATTTTATTAGTTGAAAATTTGGATAATCGCCCGAAAAACGTTATATTACGTGTGTGTGTGTGTGTGTGTGTGT
>NZ_QVMN01000005.1:9713-265731 GCF_010501075.1 Dysgonomonas sp. 25 | reverse complement strand
ATTGATACTTGTCGATTATTTATACCGAAATACAAACAATCTGTACTACACGCTTAAATCTATCTCTTTTCCAATATGTCAATGATCTCGCTTTTTTCGCTTTCTCTCGGGATATCCTTCCCTACTAAAGCGGTGCAAAGATAGGCATCTTTTTTCGCTCGATCCAAATTATAATACGTTTTTTTTCTAAAAAAAAACACACTCCCACATAAATATCTATAATGCAATATTTTAGAAAAAGGATTTCTTTTAAGAAATCTTTTTACCTCATCTGTGTGTTATAAAAACAACCCGAAATGATTCACAATTGAATGGAAATATATATATCGTTTTCTATATTGATAGTGATTGCAACGATTTTCTCGTATCTCAATCTACGCTTCCTGAAGTTGCCATCTTCCATCGGAATTATGGTTATTGCCATGCTTTTTTCGCTGGGACTGGTCATTATCGGTAATTTCTCGAGCAAGCCGCTCGATGACTTCTATCAGGTGGTGCGTAACATCGATTTCACGCAAATGCTGATGGGTGGGATGCTCAACTTCCTGTTGTTCGCGGGAGCGATAAACATCAACATACAAGACCTGAAGGAAGAGAAATGGCCTATCATTGTCTTTTCTACATTGAGTGTAATCATCTCGACCATAGTGGTAGGGGCTGCGCTCTATTTCCTGTTAGATTCGCTGCTTCCTTTGGCGGGCATCCACCTCGAGGTGCCGCTTATCTACTGCCTCCTGTTCGGGGCGTTAATCTCCCCCACCGACCCGATTGCCGTGTTGAGCATACTGAAAGAGGCAAAAGTATCGAAAGCGCTCGCGAGTAAGATTGCCGGCGAATCGCTTTTCAACGATGGCGTGGCGGTCGTTTTATTCACGGTCATATTCAGCATAGCGCAAGGGATGGGAGACGTACACATATCGGCCGGCGAAGTTACAATACTTCTGCTGAAAGAGGTTGCCGGAGGGTTGCTGGTGGGCGCTGCTCTGGGCAATCTGGGATATTGGGCGATGAAAACGGCAAACGATTACAAACTGGCCGTGATGATTACGCTATCGGTGGTCATGGGCGGCTACCTGTTTGCCTCATCCATCAATATATCCGGCCCGCTGACGATGGTGGCGGCCGGATTGATTATCGGGTACAAGCGAAAGAAATACCACACGGCAGAGGAGCATTCGAATGATATATTGGGTAGTTTCTGGGAACTAATCGACGATATATTCAACACTATCCTTTTCCTCTTTATCGGGTTCGAGATATTGCTCATCCCCAATCTGCGCGATTATTGGGAGACGGGGCTGATTTGCATATTAGTGGTGCTGTTTGCCCGTTATGTTTCCATCAAACTGCCTACCATATTCATCCCTTTCCGGGAGAAATTCTCGACGGGAAGCATTATCCTGCTGGTATGGGGCGGGCTGCGGGGCGGTGTATCCATCGCATTGGCGCTCTCCATCCCCGAAGGGCCATACAAGGAAGTTATTATAAGCGCTACCTATTTCGTCGTGGTATTCTCTATCATCGTGCAGGGATTGAGTATCGGGAAAATGGCCAAAAGGATGAAGATATAGCGATGCAACACTTGCATCTTATTCATTTTTAGCAATCGGCTTGCAAATTGAAAGTATTTATGTTTTTTAGTGATGGTTTCTTTTTATACCTTTGCGAATCTATCATTTACTAAATCATAAAAACAAGTACTAATACAATGAGGAAATTATTTTACCTGGCATTATGTATGCTTCCGTTGCTCTTCGTATCATGCGAAGAGAAAGAAATCAAAGTCAATGTTATGTCTTTCAATATCAGGCTCGATCACACAGGAGACAGCCTCAACCAATGGCCATACCGCAAGGACGTGGCTGCGCAGATTGTCAAAGACCAACAGATAGACATTATGGGCACGCAAGAGGTGATGCACCATCAGCTGACCGATTTACTGGAACGCCTGCCGGACTACAAAGCAATTGGCGTAGGACGCGCCGACGGTAAGGAAAAAGGCGAATACAGCGCCATATTTTACAAGAAAGACCGTTTCGACGAAGTAGAATCGGGAACATTCTGGTTGAGCGAAACACCCGAGGTTGCCGGTTCGAAAGGATGGGACGGAGCCTGCGAACGCGTCGCTACATGGGCCGTATTAAAAGACAAAGAGAGTGGCAAACAGCTTTTCGCTATCAATACCCACCTCGACCACGTAGGGAAAGTAGCCCGTCAGGAAGGCGTTACGCTGCTGCTGACACGCGCCAAGGAATTGAGCAAAGGGCTGCCTGTTATCGTCACAGGTGATTTCAATGCTAAACACGAATCGGATGTGATACGCCATGTCCTTGACGAGGAAAACCCGATGCAAATGTTCGACAGCCGCGCGATTGCAACAAGCAAAGACAACGCGGAATGGACATTCCACGATTTCGGGAGATTGCCCGAATCTAAACGTTCGTACATTGACTATATATTCGTAAGCAAAGGTATTACAGTGGATGAATACAGCGTTATGCCTGAAAAACTGAATGATATATATTTGTCAGACCATTGCCCTATTGTTGCGAAGCTGACAATCAAATAAGGGATAGGATACATATCTTATAAACTTTGAGGGCATTACTATAATAGTAATGCCCTCTCCCCTTTTTTTTGAATTCAATAATTTCTATTTGCTTGTATTAACGGGTATTCCGGCTTAACGCCATTTTCAAATTGATATTATATTTCTTTTCAAATTGATATTATTATTAGGGGATATATTAATGTCACTGCAATATCATCTTGTTACACAACTACATATCTCACCACTCACACAACACCCTGTATAATTGAGTGCGTAAAGTTATAATAAAAAAAACATTTTTCATAATAAAGGGACACAAAATCGACATAATAAAAAACTAACAAAAAGACATTTACCTAAGAATCAGGCAAATAAAAAAAACCGAGAATCATGTTTTTTTTACGAAACAGATTCCCGGATCTTATTCTTTATCTTATATATTTATAGTTATCCTATTCGGCAACGACGACAACCTCGCTCAAGAACCATTTGTCGCCCGTATACTTAAATACAGCCTTTCCGCCTACGCCATAAGTCGGCATAGAAAAACGGAACTCGGTATTGTGGTTTGTCTTACCGTCGTAATTGGACGAAACGAACTTGACATAGTCATTCTTTCCTTTCACCGCACCGTTTTGTATATCCACGCACTTATCCTTATATTTCACTTCCAGATGGTCGCGGAACAGGCCGGAGCTGACGATATACATATTATCCGACTTGTAATAAACTGTCAGCGAGCGGTTATTGATAACCTGCTGCAACAGGTTGGCTAATGTGAGGTCGTATTCGCTCAACGCAACATACTCCTGCGTCTTATCAGACGGATTGTTTTCTACCACATATTCCTTCTGTGCGATAGGCTGGCGGGTAGTTGTCGCCGGTATATCCTCCACCTCATACACTTTCTGTATAGGGCGCGAAGTGGTCGTTCCCTGAGTAGCGCCTACCGATGTAGCCGGCTGCGTTTGAGTAGCCTGCGAAGCTTTGGCATCGACAGCAAAACGATAGATATTTATCTTGGAATAATCCGATGTCAGGCTGACAGCAATCAACTCATTCCCATTCTGACGCACAAACGTATTCTTACCGATAAGGCATTCGCCTGCATTCGTCGTATACGTGTGCATATTCACCTTCTGCCCCAGATATTCGAGCATATACTTGGTCGAATAAGAGGTATTCTTGACGCGTCCGCTCTGATGCATCCACACATATTCGGGCAAAGGCCTTTTAGCCTGACTGTTGCTGCGTATGCGCATCATACCCATCTTGCTATATCCGCTTTCGAATATGGCTGCATCTGCCGCAGGATTGGAACATACACCACCCGAACAGTCGGCGGCCTCGTCCATCACATACACCACCCCGAGGGCATAAGTGCCAGTGAGCAGTTGCTGCGAAGGAGCAGTACCTTTGTTGAACAGTTGCAAAGTCTCGTTGATAAAAGTCGTAACCTCATCGTTGCGGTATTCGCTCAGTTTCTTTTCTATACTTGCTTGGTGCGCTGTATACGACTGGCTGTGCGCCGCTGACAATACAGCAAATGATAATGAGAATATTAAAAACAATTTTTTCATAATGCTTGATAATTGTAAGTTTGCTGGCGTTAAATATAAGGCTTTGTTTCAAATAAACAGGCTATTTTTAACAAAAAAACGTTTCACCCTGCTCCCATTCCTTTTCCGAATCAGCCTTTGACATCTTCCCTCGCCTCCATGATTTGTGGCATATTGTGGGCTGCCCAGTCGACCAAGGCGCGCAAGTGAGGGATAAGGCTATGCCCCATATCGGTGAGGGTGTATTCGACACGCGGAGGCACCTGCGGATAAACTTTCCGGTGAAGCAGTCCGTCCGCTTCGAGCATCCTCAACGTAACGGTAAGCATGCGATGCGATATGTCGCCGATGGAACGGTGTATATCACTGAAGCGCATGACCTCATTCGCCTGAAGCGTTGCCAACACAAGCATCGACCACTTATCGCCTATCCTGTTCAATACCTGACGGATGGGGCAATTGCCCGAGGGTAAAAAGTTTTCCATTTTCTTTATTTTTATTAGAATACATTCATAATGTGAATTTGTATTTCAAAAATGTTCTTTTATTTTCTACTATTTCAGAGTGTTTTCGCTGCATTGTACTTTTTCCTATTCCGACATTGCCGGATAGACGGGGTACCCACACAACGCCAGTGAGCGGCAAGAGCAAAACGTGTTTGAGCGTAGCGAGTTTTTTGCTCAGCGAACAAGTTGCTTGTGGGTCGTCTTAGACGGCTAAGTCGTGACTTTTTGGTTCGTTTTTGGTCAAGCAAAAATGAACGAAGGCAAGCAACGACAGTTGCGCGGCAGTACAATTTAAAAGAACACTTCTAATTAACAAGCCAACGACATATTGGCATTAATAATACTTTATCCGGCGTATGACGAGCGATGTTGTCACCCGATCACTTTCATCTCCATATATGTCTCTTTGCCGCAACGTCTTACGCTCGCACCAATTACCCCGCTTATCGAATTTGTCGTATTCGTAAAAAATTGCATAATAAGCCGGTTCGATATGTTGCTGCTTTATGAGCAAATCATCCTCGTCGTAGAATCGCTCGTACCAGCTGCGTATATCTCCGCGCAACAAACGCTTTTCGTCTTTCAGGTTTCCCCGTTCGTCATACTGCTCCCATATCTCCAGCCGGCGTTTATTGGCAAGAGGCTTTATCTCGTTCATAAAGGACGAGTATGCGAGGAGCGTAGTATCCATATAGGCATATTCGGTATTATAAAGATTCCACGAAACGAGCGAGTCGTGGAAATTGTCGACAACATACAGGCGGATGCTGTCTTTATCGACACGCTCGGGCGTACGCTCTTCACGCTCGAAACGGATAGCCCTACCCTCTTTATACTCCTTATATGTAAGAACCCGCTCATTTTCACCATAACGGACAGTTTTCTTTTTGAGTTCGCCGTTTTTGGCAAATTCAAATATCCTTGTCTCTTCCAGCTTTTTCTCTTCTTTGCCGTCAGCCGTATAAGAAACCGTATACGCCTCTTCGGTCAGCGTTTTCACCTTCCCCTTCATCCCGAGGAAAGGCTTCAATTCTCCGTATTTAACGATTTTTTGAGCAGGACAAAAAAGCACCGGCAAAAGAAGGCAGAAAAGGATTACTATTTTTTTCATAATATGATAGTTTTGCTCAAGTTATCCGGCATAAAGATACAAAAAAAACGCATCTCCCTTACCAAAGGGAGATGCATCAGGTACAATACAATAAATCACAATAGCTAATTTACCATAAACTAAGTCCTTTATATTCTTATCATTTCAACCTGTCGGCAATATACCTGTCTACCGAGAAGCGTCCCGCACCGGTAAACATCATAGCAACGAATACGGCAAGATAAACGCATGCCAGTTCGCCTTCGGCAGGAGAGCCTCCGTGAACAAAGAAGAATGCCACACTCATCGTTACAATGGGCGGGATAAGCGCCAGCCGGAACAGAAATCCGGTAATAATACCTATTCCACAAAAGAATTCGGCAAAGACCGCCAATCCGGCACCTATAGCGCCGCCTGTGCCCATTTGCTCGAAACCGGCAGCCGTAGCTTCGAAATTCGTTAATTTAGCCCATCCGTGTGTCATAAACAAAGCCCCCACAACGATTCGTAAAAGGAGTAATGCAAAGGATACATTAAAATCGGAAGTCCTTTTCGGAAATAAAAATCTTGTAATCATAATATGCTATTATTAGTTTAGTTTGTTAAATTTATCCTATCTTTTCACTATTAAACAGTTGTCCTGCTATATTGTTCTTTCAAAAAGCAATTATTGCAAAGAGAAAATCGTATCTTTGCACCATTAAATTAAAAAATCTAACTATAATATTTACAGAATGAAAATAGCTGTTGTAGGTACAGGATATGTAGGATTAGTGACAGGGACATGTTTTGCCGAAATGGGAACAGACGTCTATTGTGTCGATGTAGACCAAAAGAAAATCGAAAATCTCAAGAATGGCATTATCCCTATCTTCGAACCCGGATTGGACGAAATGGTGGAACGCAACGTGAAGGCTAACCGCCTGCACTTCACTACCGACCTGCCTTCTATCCTGAACGACATGGACATCGTTTTCTCGGCCGTAGGAACACCTCCGGACGAGGATGGTAGCGCCGATTTGCGCTACGTTATCGAAGTTGCCCGCACAGTTGGAAGCAACCTTAACAAACATGTAGTAGTAGTGACCAAAAGCACGGTGCCCGTAGGGACTGCCAAATTGGTAAAACAGGCCATACAGGAGGAATTGGACAAGCGCGGAAAAAGCGACATTGAGTTTGATGTGGCTTCCAATCCCGAGTTCCTGAAAGAAGGAGCTGCCATCGCCGACTTCATGGCGCCCGACCGTGTAGTGGTAGGTATCGAAAACGACCGCGCCAAAGCGCTGATGGAAAGGCTCTACAAGCCATTCACGCTCAATAACTACCGCATTATATACACCGACATACCATCCGCCGAGATGATTAAATATGCCGCCAATGCCATGCTGGCAACCCGTATCAGCTTTATGAACGAAATCGCCAATCTGTGCGAAATCGTGGGTGCTGACGTGAATATGGTGCGCAAAGGTATCGGTTCCGATGCCCGCATCGGCTCTAAGTTCCTCTATGCCGGAACAGGCTACGGCGGAAGCTGCTTCCCGAAAGATGTGAAAGCCCTCATCAAGACAGGGAAGAAGTTAGGACAAGACATGAAAATACTGGAAGCCGTAGAAGATGTGAACGAAAAACAAAAACACATCCTCTTCGAAAAGCTGATGAAATATTACAACAACGACATCAAAGGTAAGACTATCGCCCTGTGGGGATTGGCGTTCAAACCCAAAACCGACGATATGCGCGAAGCTCCGGCACTTGTTCTGGTCGAGGATATCCTCAACGCCGGCGGAAAGCTACGCGCCTACGACCCTGTTGCCGTAGAAGAAACGCACCGCCGTATAGGCGACACTATCGTCTATGCCAAAGACATTTACGATGCCGCCCTCGAAGCGGATGCTATCCTGCTGGTGACGGAGTGGAACGAGTTCCGCCTGCCTACATGGGACGTGGTGAAGAAAATAGCCAAAAAAGCCGTTATCTTCGACGGTCGCAACATCTACAACAAAGAGGAAATGAACGAATTAGGATTCGATTATTTTGGTATCGGTATTTAAATAGTATAAGTAAGCGAATTGAATAAGATATTATTGCGTTAGGCTAATGAAACGAAAACCGCTATTTATCCTAATCTCGCTACTATCCATAATATTGATTCTTATCTTAGCTTTCCATATATTGGACGAGCAAGATAAGGAACTTGACACAATAGCCGAACCCGACTGCCCACTTATTGAATTTGTGATGCCTGTGGCCAATGTTCTTCCTCCAAGAGAAGGAAGGCAAATATTTAATTATCACTACACTGACTTATTCAGTATAAGGGCTGAAAATACGATAGCTTTGACTTATCCATCCAAAGAAATACCAAATATAGATTCCTTATTTTCCCGAATACTGTCTGCCAAAACGGCAAATCACTTGGAGCAAGACGAATGGGTGATGCTATCGGTCAAAGTGGAGGATATGCCATTGGATATTGCTGCCAAATTGATGTGTTTTATGAAAAAGAACAATATCAGCAAGCAATGGCTGTTAGACTTGGTGGATGATGACTTTAGCATTATAATAGCGAATGATGTGATTGACCCACTACCTCTGAATCAGACGGGATATAAGCAGTACACACAAAGTGTTGATTATGAAAAGCTGAAGGAACTGGAATTCAAGGAATACCGTTTTCGTTTGGTTGCTTTTGATACAAACTTTCAACACGAGGCAGAGTTGGTCGCAACATACCAAATCGACCGGCCGGCCTCCTTTCAAGCAGAGGTGGACAAATTTTCGGTCATAGTAGCAGACTTCAAGGCAAAATATCAGCCGGCGATGGACAATATTCCATCGGATTCTATGAGGAAGGCGATACAAATCGGATTCGATAAGACTATACCGATGGCACACATGCTTAGAATAATCGACATTGCTTCTCAAAATGAGTTGCTTTACGACTGTTTTTACGAAAGAGGATATTTGAACATCTATACCAAATGTCATACGGAAGAACTTTTAAGCGTCCCCTATAAGCCCAATGCAAGCGAAGCAGCATAAGATAACACAGAGCCTGTAACCAACATTACAGGCTTTTTTTGATGAGAAATTAACACAAGCACAAGATGTTAAAAAGAAAAAAAGGATAGCATTTTATCAACCCGAACTGTTACCTTTATGCCGTGAGAGCTTGTTGAAACGAACAAATTAACCTGATATTCATGAAAAAAATCCTTTTTCTCATAATCCTCGTATGGGCTTCCATTACAGGATATGCGCAATCCGATACACTCATCGTCATACAAGGCGACTATACGTTTATTACCTTCGACAGCCGTCCCGTACCACAATCGCTGCATATAAATCTTGCCCTCGAGCAAGAGGTCGAGACGCAGAATGCCTATAGTAGCTTTGTGTATGATAAGATTATGCGCAATTACGTTCACACCTTCACCCTAAGCCCGGTTTGCAGCCGGAGTAGTAGCAAAGTCAGAATAAGAATTGCGGCACCATCGTCCTCGTTGAGCTTGAGAGGCTACCCGAGTGATTTCACGGTAACCGAGGAAGGGAGTAATTATTGTACGCTGGAAATATCTGCCGAAGCACTGAAAAGCATTCAGAGCCGGAAAACTGAAATTTCGACTATCGAGCTATCCAAGCTATAAAGCAAGTCTTTTTGCTTATCTTTACGGGTGTGTATATCGGTAAAACAGAAAAGCTATGCGAAAGCGGAAAGTAAGGTGGCGGAAAATACTCGCGGTAATTACGCTTGCCGCAATCGGCTACATCGTATATACCGCAATCGGCATCGCCCGGTATAGCAACGTGGACGAAACCCGCGTTGCAGGAGCTGCTATCGTGCTGGGTGCGGGAGTGTGGGACGATAAACCGTCACCCGTATTCGAAGAGCGCATAAAACACGCCATCTGGCTATACGAAAACAATTATACCGATATATTGATTTTTACGGGAGGAACAGGCGAAGGAAAACATTATTCCGAAGCATCGGTAGCCAAGCGATATGCCATGCAATGTGGCGTACCCGAGAACAAGATATTTATAGAAGAACAATCCGTCATCACACAACAAAACCTCGAATATGCAGCCGCTATCCTACAAGAACAGGATATATCCTCCGCACTGATTGTGAGCGACCCGCTGCACATGAAACGGGCTATGCTACTGGCAAACGACTATCTTCCGGCGCAAGTTTACTCATCCCCCACCGGCACAAGCAAGTATACTTCATTCGGAGCGAAAGCCGAATTTTTAGCCCGCGAAGTATTTTTCTATATCGGTTATCAATTCTATCGGATTCCCGGATAATATGCCGCCTTGCAATACTATAAAGCTTTTTTCCTTATCTTTACTGCCATACTTACAAAACTAAAAAGAATGAAACGACTGGTTGCCATATCGTTATCGCTGGCTTTCGCCCTCGTTGCTTTTGCACAAAGCGGAGGAGACAGCCTGTTGGTGCGAAAATGGTATTCCGATCCCTTGGTCACCGGGCAACGGCTTATCTCGGCTCTCAGTGCAGAAGATGAAATATTCGCGCCGTTAGAGGTTCTTTTTGCCGATTCGATGGGAGAATCGGGTATCAGCCGCAATATAAGCAGCCTCGTCTCGTCGCTCGAACTGAAAGGCGATAGCACATTCGCTGCCGGATATATCGTCTGCAGTAAACGACCTGTTGCCGAATGCCGATCGACAGCCGTATTGGGCAATTGGACGATAAACGAAGACACTATCACACTGCATACAAACTCTTTATCCGACGCTGTATTCCGTCAATATTACTGGCCCGAAATACGCGAAACTCCGATAACAAAAACGGTACGGTTCACCGTCAGCGCAACAAACAACCGCCTATATATCAACCGCCTAAAACCAAAAATAAAGGGCGAGCCCGAAGAACGCTACGAGGGAAAAACCATCCTCTCGCATGCAACGGATATAAACGACATACGCATAGCCGTAGCCGGATTGATGAAGCACGAGCCGTATGCATCCGACGCAAAGCTGGACGCCTTTCTGCAACAGTCGCTACGGGGACTGACGCGCCAAAATGTTTACCTGTATATAGATTATCTCCGCTATATTCTTGCCCTCGAAATAAATCCGCATCAATTCGAAAACGAAAGCGAACGACGGATGGCTACCAACCTGAAACACCTCATCATCCACACGTTAGCCGACTATTATATGAGCCGCGACAATTATACGGCGGCCATCGACTATTATACGCAGGCCGTTTTCGACTATCCGTATGCGACCGATGACAGCCGCCTGCGCATGAAGGATAGAGAACGCTGCATCGTCAGCATTATCAAGGCATACCGGCGAAACGGCCAGACCGATCAGGCCTATGCCTATATGCTCGGCATGCTTATCAGCAGCCCCTATCTGTCCGAAACCATGAAATCGGAACTGTTTGCCCTCATCGGGGAGAATGAGGAAGACATCCCCCGTTTCCTGTCCGATACCGAGGCCGCTATGCACAGCATTTATCCATGGAGGGGCGATTCCTTTATGCTCATTTTCAGGGGGCAGCTGGCATTCTTCTTCCCGCCGCACAGAATGCCCGTTTCTACCTATGTAGATGACATGCTGATGAGCGAATTTTACCTGACACTGGAAGAGATAGAAGCAGAAAAAAAGCTATCTGCACAAGGCAAATAGCTTTCCGGCGCTTACTTTTTCGACCGCTTCCGTTTCGGCTTCTCCACAGGAGTGTCCGTTTGCGAAGCGAGCCAGTTTCTTAGTTCGCGCACTTTACGGATGAGGCAACTGGCACACGATTGCGGACGTTCGTCCGTTTCGAATACACGGTTATAAAGTCCGTAGATACGGCTCATCGAATAACGGTGCGTAGCCTCCACATCGGAAATGAGCGTTGCCACTTCGGCACGCAGGGTTGAATGGTTGGTTGTTGTCATGGTTCCATTTTTTTGTTATCAATATATCTGACGATAGCGAATAGCACGAATGCCGCCACAATGCCCGCCAGCAACACTTGCCACGAAGCCAGCAACCATGCAAAAACCGCCATCGCCAGCCATGTGCAATGGAAGGTGAAACAGGGGCGGCAATTGAATGGTTTGCGGTCGAAAAAAGTGTGCAGACGAGGCAGATGCAGCGGTAGTATACACCCCAGATATAGGGCACACACAATGCTAAAGAATAAGGAAATAAGGATTTTTACCGGCATCATTTTTATACAATGATAAAATACCGGCACATTGATAGCACTATTTAACAAATAAGGCGTTTATCCGAAGAATTTGCTTTTCAGTCGGCTCCAGAAACTTGGTCTGTCTTCGCGTTCGTTTTTGTTATAGTGACCTTCATTTTTTGCAGGCTCTTTCTCCTTCGCCGGAAGACTCTTTTCTTCAGCTTTTTCAATGGCAGCAACATAAAAATCATACGGAGTAGCTCCGTTTGCCAAACTGATACGTCTATTATATTTCTCTAACGCTTCGGTGTCGCCGAGGGCTTGTGCTTCCCTTTTATCCATGTCGTAGTGAGTCGCATAGTACTCCTGATCATATTTGACAGCTTCTTTAAAAGCATTCATCGCATTCACGCTATCGCCCATAGCATCATATATTTCGCCTTTTTCAATACAGATTTGGCATCTCAATGCATTAGAATCATTCACAATAGCTTCGATCGCCTTGGCTATATCATTCAAAGCTTCGTCGTAGTTTCCAAGCTCTCTGTTTATAGAGGCACGTAGGATGTAAGGCTCGCTTTCTTTGTAATGACCATTATCGAGTTCGATGCAGCGGTCGACGTCGGCTAATGCATCCTCATATTGCGGAATACAGGAAAAGAAGACGGCTCGGTTATAATAGGGACCCATGTGGGTAGGCTTAAACTGGATAAGTCGCTGATAGTCTCTCTCTTCCATTTCTCCGGTATATTTATCCATGTCTATGTACACGGATAAATCCGTTCGCAAATAATAGGCGACAGGATTCATTGGGCCTATTTGCTGCACTTTGCTACAAAGGTCGAATGCTTTGTCGTAGTCATTTTCCTCATAATAATACCACTTAGCTAACGTGAGCAATGCATCCACATTTTGGGGCTCTTTGGCCAATGCGTGGTCGATGAAGGCTTTTATTTCCTTCGAATCCATCCCGCCTCTGAACATTCCTATCTTCGCTTGCAGAAGGCATAGCTCTATCGAGTCGGGATTCAGCTCGCGTACCTTTTCGATAGCATCATCAATAATGGTACTGCCATCTTCCCTTTCCAATTCATCTTCCAATTTATCCTGACCGACAAATATTTCAAAATCGAAATCATTATTGTATAACAAATCATAATACAGTTCTGCTTTCAGCAGATGCGCCTGCCAATCGGAAAAATCGGCTTGGATTCTTGCATTAAGGGTTTCTTCTTCTTGCTTAAAGTTTCTCATTGCTATATTGTTATGTGTCTTTTATAATTATCCGTCAAACCACATATCGTTGATTTCTTTGCCCGAAATCTCGATAATGAGCAGGTGATCGTCGTTCATATTGTCTCCACAGGAGAAGTTTGCCGAAAATGCTCCGTCCTCGTCGATGTCTATCGTTCCGCTATACATTTCGAGGCTGTTGTACCACTCATCGTCCAGCTCGCCGTCGTAACATTCGTCAATCCACTCTTTATGCTCGCGCAGATAAAATGTTTCGAGGGCAGCCCGGCAATCCGAGAGCCACAGGAGGTAATCATTGAGAGGCTCTATTATAGCTTCGAGGTCTATTGTTGCCGGAATACTGAGCCCGAGTTTTTCGTCGTCATCTTCGAAACGCATCTGTCCGAACAATTTCAAGGGCATATCGATATACCCGTTTTTGTAGGGATATTCGGGATCTTTAATGTCCTCGAGGACAATCTTGTCTATTGTCACCATCTGCATAACAATTTATTTTTCAACCAGATACTTACCGAATACTTTATCAAACAATTCGGGCTTCCCTACCCTGCCGTTGAGCATGCAAGCCGTCTCGATACGGGCAGAGGAGCATTTTTTACCGTCGCGCTCGCGATAGATGCTTTGGTTGAAAATATAGCGGATGCCTTCCTTCTCGAGCGAATCGATGGTGCAGACAAATTTCTCGTTCCCGTGCAGCGAATGGTGATAGCGGATGTGAACGCTTACCACAACGGCATCGAGCCCTTCGGTGTGGAGGGTATAAAAATCGAGCCCGTTCTCTTCGAGGAAGTCGTGCCGAGCAACTTCGTAATAGTGCTGATAGTTAGCATTGTTGACAATTCCCTGTGCATCGCATTCGTAGTCGCGCACCTTCATCGGCAATTCGAATAATATCTTTTCCATAATGTATGTGTTGTTTTGTTGCAAAGATAGCTATTTATCTCCCGCGAGGGCAATACGAGAGGCGAGAAATAAAAGCAAAAAAGCCTCCCTCAATAATCAGAGGAAGGCTAAAGTCATGTCAAAACGAAAAAATTATTGTATCCCGACCCATTGGTCGGCTTGCACCATCGATTGTTGCACACGGTTGATGTCCGTCACTGCAACGCGCGGTTCTATCCTGATAGCCTGAATGGCGTCTAACAACTGGCGATTGGTCATGTCATTGCCGAGGGGCAGGCTGGGTATCTGTCCGCCCTCTTCCATATATTTGGCGAACATCGGTTTGTAAGCAAGCCGGCGTTTGTTGCTGTCGAAGTAGGAGTTGACGTCCTCGGGGTTCAGTTCGCGGCGTTGCGAGTTGATGTAGTTTATCAGTCCCAGATTACGGCGGGTAGAGTGGCGATTGATAACAAATTCGCCGCCTTCGACTTCGATGTTCGAGCCGAGGATGCGCATGCCTCCTTGTGTGTGGCGTTTGCCCCGGAGCAAGCCTCCGTCTTCGAGTTTATTCAATTGGCGTGTCTGGGTGGCTATTTGTATCGCACCCATCGCCCCAATCATTGCGGCTATGGGTATGCCGGGCAATCCCATCGACAGGGCTTTGGCAACACCCATCGCAATATCAGACACACTCTTGACGAGGCCTTGTTTGAGTTCTATTTTCTTGGCTCGGGTTTCTTGTTTGGCTTTCTCTTTTTCTGCTTTTTCCTTGTCCTTGGCTAACTGGCTTTCTTGTGCAGCGAGACCTTGGTTTTTCGCCATCTCGGCATCTATCTGCTCTTGCAAGGCTATGGCGCGACCGCCACGGGCATTGGCAGCTTTGTTTTCGAGGGCGTTGATAGCTTCGGTGCTTTTCTTGCGCTCTTCGACTATCTTATTGTACTTTTCGGTTATCTCTTTGAGGTCTTCTTCGGCTTCGGCTTTTTTCTGTTTGGCTAAACCGGCAGCGGCTGTAAAGATTCCGTTTATGCCGACCATGTATTCGTCGTTGAATTTCTTCATTTGGGCGTGAAGACTGGCAAAAAAATCGCCAAAGAGATTGTTTTGATTCTTAATATTAGTATTTAGCAAATTGGTAAACTGTGCATACTTTGTTTGATAATCGGCTAAAGAATCGGCTTTCTCCTTACTTATTTTTTGCTCCTCCTTAGCATATTCTTCTTCGGAAATTTGCCCTTTCGATTTCTCTAAATTGCTAAATAACTCATCATAATAACCTTCTATATTACGGCGATAATCTTCGACCAGATAAGCATTTTTCTGCAACGATTCATTGACTTGTTCAAGGGCTGCTTTAGTCTTATCATAATCTATGATATCTAATTGGTTTTTAATGGTAGTTTGAAATTTCCCCATCTTTTCTACATATTTTTCCAGAGTACCTTGAGAATCATTCATTGCCTTTTTAGAAGGTTGTTCATCGTTTTTTTGTTTCCCCTGAACTTCCAACATAGAATTGTTTAGACCTTTGTGTATCTCTTTAGCCTCTTTAGCAAGACTTTCTAAAACAGAACCCAATTTTTCGAAATAAGCAGTGACTTTGGCCATTTCCTTAAGAAAAACAGCCGGCAGTTCCTCTGTTCTTTGATAGATACCATTCAACATGTCCTCTACCTCTTTCACATTGAACTTTAACATAAAATTCATCTCTTTCATCATAAGTTTTTTACTTATAGATAAAATGATTGTATTATCTTCAATAACTTAACATTTGCAACAATAAACCTAAGAATAATAAAATTCTAATTAGCATTCCATACGGATATATAATAATCAGATGTAATCCTCTCCCCGCCATATTCTGCAACATTCACATTAAATGTGCTGGTATTTTTATCCACGTATTCAAGTGATATAGGAATATAGGCTTTCTTTTCTCCTGTTTGTAAATCAACAGCGCTACGGTATATATCAATTCCATTCACTTGCACCAGATTCACGTCCACTACGCCGCTTTGTATCTGTTGCGTAGGTGCAGGAACGGGAGCCTGTGCATGGGCTGGGGTAACAATATCATTGTTTTTAAAGAAATTAGCTGCAAGAAAAACAGCAATAACGGTGAGGATAATTTTAGTGTACAAATCTGTTTTCATAATTTCATATTTTAGTTTGTTCGCTTTTGTCTTCAGGAGCAAGATACTCCACTAACACTCAACATGACAAGTCATTATCTTTCATCTTAAGTTTTTCACTTATAGATAAACTTGTAGAAAAATATTATTATTATTTTGTATATACAGATAAAGAACCGTTTATATTATGAATGTAATTACCATCTACTTCCTTAATATTCACATTAAATGTGCTCGTTTTGGGGTCTACATATTCGACTGACATTGGGATATAGGAATTTACTTCGCCATCGGCAAACTTCACTGTTCGACCATACAACTCCACTCCATTCACCTGCACCAGATTCACATCCACTACGCCGCTTTGTATCTGCTGGGCAGGTGCGGGAATGGGAGCTTGTGCATGAGCGGGGGTTACAGCATTGGGCAATGCATTCTGGATAATAATAACTACTAATGCAACCGCAATAATCGTCTGAATAACTTGAGAATAAAAACTTGTTTTCATAATTCTATATTTTTAGTTTACCTATTAATCGCACAAAACGTCTGATAAAAAAACATCCTCAAATATATGACTATTTTGAGGATGGATAGTTTAAATGCACAAGGATATTTTTTCAGAAAAACTCAATAATCGGTTATACAAACAGGGATGCCCGGCGTATACCCCTGATACTCGATAGAGGTGGGCAGATAAGCACAATTCTCGGGATTGCCATCTTCATCCTCCAGTTCGACATAGCGCGTAAAGAGCTTCACCCCATTGAGTTGCACGACATTCACATCCACCACGCCGTTTTGCAGTTGTTGAGCGGGTGCAGGGACGGGAGCAGCGGCATGGGCGGAAGTTACGGCTGCCGGAAAAAAGTTCTGGACAACAAGGATTGATAAAGCGATAGCTATAACTGTCAATACGGCTTTGGTATAAAAATCTGTTTTCATAATTTGGTTGTTTTTGTTGTTTTATAATTATAAGACTGATATTTTGCCTAATTGTCCCAATTGACAAGGATATTTTTTCGACAAAGTACGCTTATTTGATGAAATAAGTTATTATTTTCGCCGTTTCTTTCATAACAACACAATTTGGTTAAGCTAAAAGTTGCTGCGATATGATGAATAAGGTCAAAGAACTGAGAACAATCCTCCCTATTCCGATAAACGAAGCGTTAGAGCTACTGCGCGCCAACGACGGCGACATCGAGACCTGTGTCTACCTCTACAAGGCAAAGGCATTGGAACATATTTGCAGCGAAACAGGCTGCGACAAAGCAATGGCCGACCACTACTACGAAGCCGAGAAATACGACATCAACCGTGCTATTTCCTTTATCAACGACGAGCTGTTCGACCGCAATTATACGCCTATCGACGGTGTTACTTTCGACGGTCTGCAAACGGCATTATACTGGCTCCGGCTGATAGAGACAAAAGACTTTGCCTATTCACTCAGTTTCAGCCGATTGGATGAGGTCATAGATGTGATGCTGCGAATAGAGCCGTTGCACGAGACAGCAGATATGCTCCGGAAGGCGAAAGCAGTCTACGACCGCATATTCGAGGGTTATAGCGACAACCTGCCTATCGAGGAGTTTGTCCGCCGCTATCAGCAGCTCGACCACGAAGTCGATTTTATGAATGCCGACTACCTTATACCTCTCCGCCGGATTGTAATAGCGGAAGAGCTTCGCCGGCATTTACGCAATCTGGAACAATAAATGTTGATTTTGACACAACAAACATTTACTTAAATTAATGTTTATTGCGCGATATTATATATTTTTGTACAGACAAATGTCTTTGAACCCTTGATAATGCTAAAATTTCATGAAGAATCTTTACATATCTCAAACAAACCAACCCTAAAACATTAAAAACACCTCTTGATTATGAAGAAGCTACTTTATTTATTCCTATTATTACCCTTGTTTCTAACCAGTTGCGGAAGCGACGATGATAAAGATCCCACTGCTGCTGAACAGGCACAATGGATCGTTGGCAAATGGATGTCGGATCCCAACGGCACGTGGGCTGTCAAAATATATATATTTGATGCTCAAGGTAATTTCCACGAATACCTCAACTCTACGCAAAGTCTGGCAAAATCGATTAATACGAGCGGAAAATACCGGATACTCGAAACAAATAAACTCGAACTGCAATACGACAATGCCGGAGCAACCGCCACATGGGAAGCCGTACCTTTCAAGATGAAAGATAAAAAGACCTTTCACCTCGACAATATCAAATATTACCGTACAAGCTCGCAGAGCTAATACTATAACCGAATAATTTGACAAAAAACAGAATAATGAAAAAGATTATTTATACACTCCTTTTTTTCGCTGCGCTTTTTACACTCAATTCTTGTAACGAAAGTAAAAACAAAGACGACGTTATTAAATTCTACGATCTGGAAAATCCCGGAAAAGAGTTGACTAACACCGTTATCCTCCCTGTTGTAGGCGAAGGATATGACATCGATATTCAAGGAGGATCAGGCACTTATACCTACGGAGCGCAAGATGTAGACATCATCAAAGTGGCGCGCCGAACTGAGTTGAGCGGGACTGCACTAAGAATAACTCCGTTGAAAGAAGGTAATACGTCGGTTTTCGTTATGGATTCGGACATGAATTCAGGACGCTTGTTTATCTCTATCACCGCATATACATTAAAAACAGCTGTATCTGAGGACAATTTGGAAGTGGATGTTACAGATCCGTCTGTAAAAACACTGATAGAGACGGAAATGGAAAGCCTCCGTTTGAAAATGCCTATGGCCGTGACATTCAAATATAAAACAGAAAAAAGCGGAACATTGGAAGTCTTTCCTGATAAATCGGATGCCGACATAAAATATGATGGAACATTCGAGATGAGAACAGTTATAGGGGGCACTTTCTTCGACATGACATATAATGGGAAGATGCATACCTATAATGTCACTTGGCAAAACATAGGAAACGCCGAAGGCGATGATGTAAGAATCGTTTTAGAAGCCGATTTGACTGATATGTACCAAACACAATATCCCGCAGCCGGCGTGCAAAAGGTTATAGCTACCGTACGGCTCGACCAGTTGGACAATTGATAAATTAACTTAAACGCTATCGTTATGAAAAAGCTATTTTATTTATTCCTGTTGTTTCCGCTACTCTTTATTGCCTGTAGCGATGATGACAATAATAAAATCAAGTTCTACGATGCCAATACTCCGCCGGAGAGAATAACAGAGATAGAAATCGGTACGAGATCAGCCGGCGAAAAGTATTCCTTTGCCTTCGTTAAAGGCGGAAGCGGTGTTTATAATACAACATCGTCCAATCAGGATGTTATCGAGAGCGAAAACATCTGGATAGAAGACTATTACGGCGGATACATGAATACGCTCTCTTTCATTATTAAAGATGCCGGAGAAACAATTATTACCGTCACTGACAGTAAAGGGAATGCTGCAACATTAAAAGTTACGGTATCCGCTACGAGCCAGAAGTTTCTCGTGAGCGAACCCGCTTTACAAATCAACGATATGGTTGCCGGGCTGAAAACAGCGATAAGCGAAGACGTAGAACAGACGAATCTGCTTGCAAACAACTCATTTATACTCACCTATACCGGCAAAGAGGAAGGAAATGTACAAATCTATTCGGATGCGTATGCCGAAAATGAGATAGCGACAGGCCGTTTCCGTTTCGAATTGCAAGAGGGGAACCAAATGTCCATATTATTCCTTATATTGGAATATGGCGGACGCGAACACCGTTATCAATATGTGAGTGACAACGCACCTCTCTCTCAAAAGTCCAATTATTACAGGATAAAACTGGGAGAAAACCTCACGGAATACTATCAAAACAAGTATGACGGACAATATCCTGCCGGCACTGTAAGCGAAGTGAAGTATTATTTTACTGTATCATCAGCCGGATAAAATTAAATATTTAATCTAAAAAAATATCAGACCCTATGAAGACAATGGATTTTTTGAAATTTGCAGTATTAGCCTTTATCGCTATGGCTTTTTTCGCCTGCGGAAGCGACGATGATAAAATAAAATTATATAGCGACAGCTATTTATCGGAACGCATCACTCAAATAGATGTTACGACAAATAAAGAGATAGGCTATTTTTGGATAAAGGGAGGTGATGGCTTTTTCACAGCCTCTTCGGACGACCGCTCTATCATAGAAATAGTGATGACCGAAACAAACCGTATCTCCTATGCACCTAAAGCTCCCGGAAAAACGACAATCACAGTCTCGGACGGCAAAGGAAATGCAACCGTCATTCCCGTGGAAGTGAAAGTAGGAACGCAAGTATATTATCATGTAGACATAGAACCTCTATTAGTTATTACTCCTGATCCATTGACAGATCCTTCGGTTTACGACGCTATCAAGAGTGATATCGCAGCAAATAACATAGCGCGTGGCAATATGTTTCATCTGACTTACAAAAACCATCTGTCCGGAGACCTAATCATTTACAACAAAAACACAGAGGAATCCGGCATAAGATTTGAAGGGGAATTCCGTATCGTAGAAGAGAATCGCTCTTACTACTTCATATTCACTTATAACGGCGAAGAACACCGCTATGAGAGAAAGTATGAACACGAAATGTATGCACAAAAAGATATGGGCCCTATCAATCTCTATCTGTTCGAAGATCTTACCGAGAAATATGCCACTCAATATCCGGCAGCAGGAATCACTAAAATTGAATATATATTACATTTTTACACACCACGTTACTAATACCTAATCATATTAATTCAAATACCCCACCATGAAAAAAACCTTACTACTCCTGCTATTTATCCCGCTCCTCTTTGCTTCGTGCGGTAGCGACGACAAAGACGATGATGCCATCAAATTCTATAGCATGAATGATGCTACAAAAAAGATAAACGAAGTCCATGTAGCTAAAACCTTTATCGGTTTGGAAGTGCACTATGCCATCGTGAAAGGAGGAAAAGGCACCTACAAAGCAACCTCATCCAACCAAGATGTTGTAGCCAATTCGCAAATCAAAGTGCAAATGCCATATGGATATGGATATGGATATAGCGACAGTGACGGCAATACCGGAGAGGACGGCAAAGGCTATCTGACTTTTACTGTCCTAAAAGAAGGAACAACCACTATCACCGTTTCCGATAACGATGGAAACGCCTCCACCTTGAAAGTAAATGTCACAGACGACATCAATTAACGATAAAAACAGAAGCCGCAAATCAGAAACGAATTGCGGCTTTTTTATGTAAATAAAGTGATACCTAAATAATCGTCCAGCCACCATCTACATAGATAGTCTGTCCGGTGATATACGTCGATTCGTTAGCTGCCAGAAAGACAATAGCCGAATCTAATTCTTCCACTTTGCCCGGACGCTCGAAAACTGTCTTTCCTTTTACAAAATTCATAAAAGCATCGATTTTGAATAGCTCTTCGGTCATTTCCGTTTCGTAATAGCCCGGAGCGATATTGTTGACCGTGATATTGTGTTTTGCCCATTCCGTAGCCAAGGCTCGGGCAAGATTGATGACAGCCCCTTTCGAAGTATGATAGCTCAGCGTCGGACTGAATTTATTCCCTACCTTTCCGTATGCCGAAGCTATATTGATAATGCGCCCGTACTGATTTTCGATCATATGCTTGCCAACCTCCCGCGCACACAGGAATACGCCGCTCACATTAACTTTCATCACCCGTTCGAAATCTTCGAGGCTCATATCCTCCGCATTCCCGCCGAGTGCCAGCCCGGCATTATTAACTAATATATCGATTTTACCGAAGTGACCGACAACCTCTTTCACCGCACGCACAACATCGTATTCCACAGTCAAGTCACATTGCACAGGCAGACAGCGATGTCCCTCCGCTTCTATTTCCTTAGCCAACTCCTGCAACTTATCCATCCGGCGCGCCACGATAGCAACATCCGCCCCCTGACGGGCAAGCGTAAGAGCAAATCTTTTTCCTAATCCCGAAGAAGCTCCTGTAACAAAAGCTACTCTTCCTTTCAAATCAAATAGAGCCATAGTCTTTTTAGTTTTTAAGATTCATATCCTAAAGATAGGAGAAAAGTCAAGTAACAACAAACAGATACAGGGTTTAGTTTGGATTATTCTATATTAGGGAATGGAAAGCGGTAGTCTAAAAAAATAAGGTATGATTATTTTTTTCTGTATTCTTTAAAGCCGGGGACATCTTTCCGCACCGATTTCCGCCAACTCTTTCCATATCGGGAGTCGAGGTATTCGAAAATATGCCGATTATATTCGATGAGGCATTCAATTTCGGGAGCAAGACACCCGTATTGATAATACTTCAAGTTGAATTTTTCCTCAAATTTATGATCTTTATCCCTGATCTTTTTAGGAGCATAACCACCCATTATCAACAACTTTACCTCATTATCTCTAATATCTTTTTCTGCATTAGCTGAATTTACCTCACAATCATACTTCGCTATCAAAACAATATCCGAAAGCGACTTATCGACTATTTCCACAACGGTATCGGTTTTACAACCCAATCCCTTTACGATTATATGATATTTACCTTTCTCTAAATTATCGAATCGAAAAATCCCTGATGAATCAGTAACAACAGAGAGATCTGTATCTTCAATCCATATACGATTGTAGTCGCTTGGCAAGCGTATTTCTGTCAATACAGCTATTCGTAGTTGCCCTCCTATCGAGTATTTATCTTCCACTTCTTGTGAAAAAACAGCTAAAGGAAGCAATAACAGAATAATAAAGACTATCTTTTTCATAATAAAGGTTTTTAATAATTATTTAATACCTCCTTGAGATCAAAATCATCCAATATTTCGACAAATTCATCGATTCGCTCACTATTAAGCGTAGAATCACTTTCAAAATCCTTCTTCATTCCTCTAATAGCGTCTTCTTTATCATTGTACCTTAAAAAATGTACATACCATTTTCCGGTAAGTATATATTCTTTGTTTTCCAATGAATCCAATTGTAATAGCCGGTCATAATTTTCAATAGCTTTATCAAAAACTTTATTCGCTTTTTCCGGTTCTTCTGCATATAAACAGAGCATACCTTGTAGAGCTAATGTTTCCGGCACATTTGGCTTAAGTTTTATAGCCTCATCAAGAATCAGAATTGCTTCGCTATATTTTTTCTGTTTTATCAAAACTGTAGAATATAAATAGTGCGCCTCAAATCCATCAGGATAAAGGCTTATAGATTCGGACAATAATTCCGACGCTTTATCCAGATTATTTTCACTTATCATCTCAGCAGCCTCTTGCTGTAGAGCAATAGCCTTCTCCTTATTTGGATTTTCGCAGTGAGTGAATAAAAATAATAGAGTAAATAAGACAGGCAGGCATTTTTTCATTCTCTTTTTTCTGTAAAGATATATTTTTTTGTAGTACCGGGCGACTGCCGATCTTCTCTTTCTCATACGAAACAATTCCTCCCTCAAATGTTAAAATCGTCCATCCCATATCAAGCCCTTTATCAATAAAACAAAAAAGAGCTTATGAAAACGCGTTTGCGAGTTTCCATACAGCCATAAAACTAAAAAAGAATTACGTATGAAACTTCCCGTTTACAACTGTTTGATTGACGAAAACCTCGAAGACGAGACAGGTATTTATGCCATTTCGTTTGTCGATTGTCCTGCCAACGAAGTCGATTTTGTCGCCCTCAGCCAGCAAATGCAACCATTGCACCTGAACCGCGACGAACAAAAACAAGTACTGACAGGCGTCGTCCTCAAACCCGATCAATTAATCTATCGCAACTCGCCAACGATGGGCGAGCATTATATCCGCTTCTCAGCCGAACAAATACGAAAAATTGCACAAAAGATGATGCGCACAGGCATAGCCCTCACCACAACAACGCATCAACATGCGCAACCGCTGCAAGGCAACTACCTCACTGAGTTGTGGATAGTAGAAGACCCCGAACGAGATAAATCCCGCGCATTAGGCTTCGACGACCTCCCCCAAGGCACACTTATGTGCAGCTATAAAATCGAAGATCGCAACTATTGGGACGAGCAGGTCATGGCGGGCCATGTCAAGGGATTCTCGCTCGAAGGGCTTTTCAATCAGGAAATTGCCCTGAACAAACATCAAATCAATTCTAAAAACAAAAAACGTAAGATGAACAACCGTAAACAGAAAAAGACGCTTTTGCGGCGTATCGCTCATTTGCTGCTCGGCATCGAAGACGTAAAGAAAAGGGACACGACCGATAGTGGCGAACCTTTTATCATCTTTATCCTTGCCGATGGCAAAGAGGTGTATGTCGATCAGGATGGCTTTGCGACGATGGACGAAGAGCAAATGCCTGCCGGAGAGCATAAACTGGCAAACGGCAATCTGCTCGTTATCGACGAAAAAGGAGACTTGGTCGAAACGCGTCCGGCGGCAGATGCCATCAGCAATCCCGACAGCCAATCGGCTCCCGAAGCGCTTCGGCGTTATTACCGCCAATTGGCAGAGCAACCTCTTGACGATGAACCGGAAGAAGCACAACCGGCTGATCCAAAAGGCAAAAGCGAACTATTGAAAGCTAAAATCGCCGAAATGCAGAAAGCTATCGACGAACTATCGGCCGCATTGGAAGAGGCATCTAAACAAGTGGAAACGCTTCGCCGCCAGACACCTTCGGCACGTCCTGCCGTGCAACGTCAATCGGCTGCCGATCAGCTATCTATGTCTACTGCCGAACGCATGGCCGTAGCCCTCAACGAAACGCTGCAACGCAGGAAATAGGCCTCCCCAACCCCTCCTAAGGAGGGGCTGAATAAGCAAATCAATCAACAAATATTTTTAAACAAATCCCTTATATATTCCTCCCCTTGGGGAGGTTAGGAGGGGCTAAAATTAATTTATCAATGGCAAATTTGTACAACATTACTCCGCTGACCTACCAGCCTTCATCTAATATGGACTGGTTTACCAAAGCCGTATTCGGCGGAAAATTAATCGAAAAGGGCAAAATCACGCCCGTTATCGGCATCAAGGAAAGCTCTATGCTCAACCTCATCGACCTGAGTGGCAACATGCTTCAGGCAGACAGTCGCGATTGCGCATGGACACCTCAGCAAATCGCTAAGCTAAGCGAAAAAGAGTTGAAAATCAAAACGTATAAAATCAACCTCGAACAATGCTTGGACGACCTCGAGCGTAAACGCACTGTTTGGATGATGAGTCCGGGCGCACGCAACCATCAATTGCCCGAAGGCTTGGAAGATGCTACAATGGCTATCCTTGCCAGCGAGTTGAGCAGCGAAATCGAAACCAAAATCTTCAAAGGCGACAGTTCGGTAGATGCTGACGACTTCGACGGTGTAACCAAGGTATTGACCGACAGCACCGAAGCTATCAAGGTTACAGGTGTAGTCTTGACAAAATCGAATGTTTTGGACGAAATCGAAAAAGCTTTCGCTGCCCTTCCGGACGATGTAGCCGCAGCCGGCATGGAAAAAGAAAGCCTGAACGTATATGTTTCGTATGCGACCTTGATGAAGGTAAAAGTGGCATTAGCAGGCGTATTCGGCGCAGGAGTGGTTGTAAATCCGAACTTCATCGTCGAAAACAACATCGTGAAGTATCTGGGCGCTGAAATCGTTCCGGTAAAAGGCATCGGCGACAACGACATGGTCATTGCCGAATCGTCTAACTTCTTATTGGGAACAGACCTGTTGAGCGACTTGGAAGAAATCCGTCTGGGACAATTCGCTGCCCCGAACGATAACAAAATCTTTATCGACGGCCGCCTGCGCTTAGGATTCGCTATCCCTTTCGAGGACGAAGTGGTATTCTATAGCCCGAACAACTAAAATTAATGAGCCAATGTGCTAATGAGTTAATATGCCAATTAGCACATGCTCATGTTTTTAATTATCACATTTTCAAATTATCAAATTTCCGAATTATTATGGGATGTAAACTAACTTCAAGTATAACCAGAAACAAGTGCCAATATGCTCCGGCAGGAGTCAAAGCGGTTTACCTGTTCAACTACGACACCGAGAATGCCTATACCTTCGAGGATGCCGACAAAACAACTATCGACGCCATCACCCTTGCCGATGTCACCGAAAAAGCTTACAAAATAGCTTTCATCGACAACACGGCATCATTCTCCGACGAGCTGGCTCAGAACGGAAACGGCGGAAAATACCGCACGCATACGTTGAACTTTACCGTCGAAAACTACGATTACGAACTATTGAATCAGGACGAAGCCTTGAGTTTAGGTAAATTCACAGCAGTAGTAGTCGATAAATCGGGACGAGCAATCGTTTTGGGACGCAACAACGGTCTGACAGCCACAGCGTTTAACTACGCTTCGGGAGCCGCCGACGCCGACGCCACAGGTTGGACAGTTACGATGGCTGGTACCGAAATCGAGATGGCTCGTTTGTTGAAAGACGAATCAGTAATTGCAGCCATTGCTGACAATACGACTGTTACGCCATAACCGATATAGATGTTTCACAAGATAAAAGCGGTTGCCACGAATAGCAGGCGCCGCTTTTTCTGCAAATAACAATGGCAAATGAACAGTAGAACTATTCGCGATATACTGCATACAGGCAGTTACAACAATGGAGGCATTACCGAAATATGGCTGCTCGACATACGCGATTTCGTATCTTATCGTTTCCGCGACGACGGGTTATACAATAGCTGTTATGTCGAAAAAATAAACTCCCGCAACGATTTTATCCAACTGGGAGCTGTAGACGAAAGCTATTTCACCGAAACGCAAAGTAACGGATTGTACCGGCAGGAACTTTGGACGTATGTGCGCACCGTGGAAGGGACAAAATCGGCTGACTTATTAGCAGCTTCTCTGCACAATTATTTAGTCGTTTTCCGCAACACGCAAGGGAGAACCTATTGCTTCGGTTCGGATGGCGGGGCAAGCCTCACATTCGGTCAGCAATCGGGCAAAGTTGGTGAAGTGACAGGTTATCAGATTACACTTAATAAGGAATCTGCCTTTCCGCTTTTCGAATTAAATCCTGATGGCTACAACACAGTCAATGTGTTGGGAACGGAAGCAGAGCAAGCTGTTTTAACGGAAAACGGGATGAATACTATAGCAATATAAAAAAACAGAAAAAGAAAATTATGGCAAATGAAAAAATCAATCCGGTAAGGCTCTCCGAGCTACCGGAAATAAATATGCCGGAAGGCTTCTGGGTTTTCGGCTCGAAAGAAGACACCGATGGAAGTTTTCAGTCGGGAAGATATTCGCTCGACAATCTACTCGAATATGCAAAGCGGTTACCGTTGGAGCGACGCCTGTCTTTTACGATAGGGAGTTCCGAAAGTCCACAGATGTATATTGATGAGTCGATGACTATCTACCAAATCGGAGTGAAAGATGTGTATAAATTATCCATCGACGTGGAAGGCACATCATATGATATAGCATTGGATTCGGCTCTTTCGGTCGATGTTCCGGCAAAATCGGTCATCACGCTGAATGCGACTCCGGTCTCGACCGATACACAGAAAATGTTTGTATTTATTTACGCAAAAGCAATAATAGCATGATTTACAAAGTAATAAAAGACGACAAAGAGTACGAAATTGACGACACTGTCTTTTTCGACGCTCAACCGAAAGATTTTCAGGTTGTTTTCAACGAATTGAAACAGGGTGACATGGCAGAGTTTGATAACTGTATCTGCCTCATTCTACCCACTAATCGTGTAATCATTTCAACAAAGGAGGTGCAAGATGGCGAATAATTATAATTGGAAGGAGAGGTATTATGATGAGAATGGAGCTTTAATAGCTTCACCGGTATATGTAAGTGCTTTGGGTAGTAAAAATGGGACAGGGACAAAGGATAATCCACTTCCTGCAAATTTCAGAACTGCAATTGAAGTTAAGTACGTGTTATCAAACGGGAACTTTCCGGACATTATTAACGGGACAGTAAGAACAAATTTGTATGGCAGCGGGAATACCGAATTTAATGGTACATCATTACAATCGGATATATTACGAATAACCGATTCGATTATATCAGACATAACCAATTATAGATACAACCAGACAGGATTTTACAGATGTATAATCAGACAAGATTTCCCGACAACAATTCAAACGATGTCATATTGTATGGTGGTAGCCGACCAACCTTTTACGGCAGCAAATGCCTCCAACAATAGCTATCACGGTATCAATATACCATCATTAAACAGTAATATGTCGCTTGGTCTATTGTCGGACTGTAATATATCTATATCGCAAAGTAATCTGAACAGTATCTATTGGCAGTATCTCGGCTTCGACAACTGTAGATTCAAGATAGGAGACGAAACAGATTATAACCCTCTTACTGGAAATACAGAAACGGAATTACGACAACATTTTGTCGATCGATGTGTGGCGCAAAGCTTAACAGTTCCTACCGGTTCGGAGTACGGAGAAACAAACCTGCCCATGTACCGTTGGATTTTTGCTAATAATTCTACAACCGGAGGATGTGTTATTCGTGATTCTATTATCGACAATTTTCAGAAACGACGTTTTGTTCAATTGGGATGGAAACAAGAAACTGTTGAACCAATAGCCATTACTACCGATACAACATCAGCCAATGCAATAGGCTTCATCCCTTCTGCCAACCTGAATGTGTCGGATGGTAGTATTGCTTATAAAGATGATATCGATATCAGAGAACAACATACCGATACATTAACCTCCAATATTATCTGGTTAGGAGAAGGATTGCAAAAAATCAATTCTATCAACATACTTCACAATCTGGCAGCCCAATATGGTGTATTTATCGATAGCACACCTTCTATCGTGCCTGTTATAAACGGACAAATAGAAGAAGGTGAATTCTATCTTGTACGTTCTGCTGACAATCTGAAAGCCAGTATCAGTTATAATGGCGTTGCATATACCTCTTCGTTGGAAGAGCGGGAAAATATCTTTATCGGAGCTACAGACGTAAACTCTTGGATAACATCTTCCGGTAACGAACAGGTTTACAAAGTAAAAGACCTTGCTATTCTGAGTACTATCAAAATGCGTATAGTGGATACTCTCCCAACCGACAAAATCACTACCGGCTCACTCGAAAGTGGCTATTGGTATTTTGTTGAACCGGTAGATGTTGATAATCCGGCAGGAAACATTACTTACAACGGGAAGCAATATCCATGCTTCGCTTCGTTCCTGTCTACTGGAGGAACCTTCTCTATCAGTGGCGATTGTCGCCTGCGGCGTTGTTGGAAACAAGCATTCGATTTTGCAACAGAAACTATCGACAAATTTTTTTGGAGTAGTATTCAGAAGCCTGTCTGGTTCGATGTTGTTCCCCATGATATGCGTTGCCTGATGAAAAACAATAGTGCAAAAGGCGGTGAAATGCAATCAGCGAACAACACCTACATAGCTACCGGCTACCCTGGATTCTATAATATGATAACTGCTGAATCCGGAGTTCCCATTCCAGCCTATCCTATCACCGGAAAATATATGCAGATAGAATTAGTATTATCAACGCTTAACCCAATGTAATCATGGCTGATTTCGACAATGGATTACCTCCTGTCTCACAAGCAGAAGGAAGTATTTCTTCAATTTCTTTCAACCAAGAAGAATACCCAGAGGCTGTTTTTCCTCAAATAAAGAGTATATCCTTAGGCAAGGAAGTCTATATAGAGACTGATGAAACAATATCTTCCATCTCTTCAGTATCATATTCGTTAAATGATATTGGGTATAACGCTGCAATGTATTTGTAATATTTTTAAGGAGAGTAATTTAAGTTACTCTCCTTAACCTTTTCATAAAACATAATTAATATTATCTTTGCAGCTTATGAAAAAGATAGAAAAGCTTGATGCTATAAGAGGTCTTGTTGCACTATATGTGATGTTTCATCATATATTTTATGCAATGAATTTTGAAGTTGGAGACTTTTATGTGGGGGGGATATTTGGGTATGGTAGTGCAGCAGTA
Organism: Dysgonomonas sp. 25; assembly: GCF_010501075.1. Taxonomy (GTDB): domain Bacteria; phylum Bacteroidota; class Bacteroidia; order Bacteroidales; family Dysgonomonadaceae; genus Dysgonomonas. The sequence goes on along the minus strand of NZ_QVMN01000005.1, from coordinate 235,592 downwards.
ATGGTATTTTTTATCCTTTCAGGCTTTGTAATTCAATATTCACACCAACAGGCCAAAGACCAATCATTTAAGTTATTCTTTTTCAAAAGATTTTTTAGAATATATATACCCTTGATTTGTGTTTTCATATTAAATTTTTTTATATTATACATAGAAGGGAAAGCTTTTGGAATAAATGACTGTATAGACCTAATAGGTAATCTTATTATGCTACAAGATACACCTCTCATCAATCCAAATCATACAGTATTCGATTGTTTTTTAGGGAATGGTCCTCTATGGTCTTTAACTTTCGAATGGTGGTTTTACATATTCTATTTCTTTTTATATAAATATAAAAGAAATCAAGCTTCATTAATCGTGTACACATTAGCCATAATAAGTGCTCTTACCATCATTTACCCGATTTTCCTAAACCGTTTCTTCATTTTTCTTGTTTTGTGGTGGAGTGGAGTAGAAATTGCAAAACTATATACAGCGAATAAAAAGATCACATTTATAACTATGCTAAAACCATTGTCTGTAATATTAATATGCACAATTGTGATGAATTTTATTTTGCGTACCGACTTTGACAATACTTATCGAGGGGTTTTCACTCCATCATACAATGGATTGAAATACGGACTTATGGTTTTATGCGGTGGCATTATTTGGCACTATTTCAAATGGCGTTTTTTCAATCAGACGATAGGAGTGTTCAAATATTTTGCGAATATTTCATACGGAATTTATATTTCTCATTGGTTTTTAGTGTCACATGCAAGTTATTTAAATTTTATAGACAACTCTATAATCCGTTATTCCCTCTATATTCTGATATGCTTTGCATTCTCATACCTGATCGAACGGGTGATATATGTAAGATTAAATAAATATTTTATGAAAAGGATCTTTCATAAATAAATTATCTTCTACAATATCTTCCATCTCTTCAGTATCATATTCGTTAAATGATATTGGGTATAACGCTGCAATGTATTTGTAATATTTTTAAGGAGAGTAATTTAAGTTACTCTCCTTAACCTTTTCATAAAACATAATTAATATTATCTTTGCAGCTTATGAAAAAGATAGAAAAGCTTGATGCTATAAGAGGTCTTGTTGCGCTGTATGTAGTACTACACCACATTTTTCTTGGAGCTCACTATCCCTTATTTGGGATAAATATTGCAGCTTTGTTTGAATATGGTGCTGCCGCTGTAATGGTTTTCTTTGTATTATCAGGTTTTGTTATACAATTATCTTTTGAAAACTCAAAAGACAAATCCTTTAGAACCTTCTTCGTTAAACGATTTTTCAGAATCTATATTCCTCTTATTTGCGTCTTTATCGCTAATTATTTGTTAATCCTTATACAAGGAAAACCTATTGAAGATTCATTATTACATAATCTTGTGGGAAATTTGTTAATGTTGCAAAATGTCTCATTATACTCTCCTGAACATATAGAATTTGGCACATTTTTGGGTAATGCACCATTATGGTCGCTAACTTTCGAATGGTGGTTTTACATGATTTACTTTGTATTGGTTAAATATTGTAATCGATACGCAACCAGAATTGTATATATAGCAGCCATTATATCTGTATTTATCTCTATTGTGTATCCTATTTTTTATAATAAACTATTAATCTTTCTTGTAATTTGGTGGAGTGGAGTAGAGCTTGCTAAACTATATGCTCAAAATAAAAGGATAACTTTTATCAGTATGTACAGGCCACTTTTAGTTCTAACGACTATAGTTGTTATACTATTTTTATCTCTTCAATTCAATATAGTAAATGAACAATATAAAAGCTATGTCAATGTTACTTACTTTTATATGAAGTTTTCATTGATTGTCTTATTAGGGGGAATCGTTTGGCATCTCTTAAAATGGCGTCTTTTTAATCAGACAATAGGAGTGTTCAAATATTTTGCGAATATTTCATATGGAATTTATATTTCTCATTGGTTCTTAATTGTAACAGCTGACTATTTGAGTTTCATCCAAAATTCTTTTATTCGCTATCCAATGTATCTTCTGATTTGTTTGGGTTTCTCATACCTGATCGAACGGGTGATATATGTAAGATTAAATAAATATTTTATGAAAAGGGTCTTTCATAAATAAACAACGCCTATAAAAAGAGCTTAATTCTTTTATTTAATTCAATAATCGAAACAGAAAAAATTGCCGAAATAAATATTATTATTACAAACAAATACTGAATAGGCAATCCTGGAGACAGAATATAAAATAGATCAATAACAAGCATATGGGCAAAATAGATACAAGATGCTAATTTTGAGATGTATCCGTCAACGTTCTTATATCTCGAGATAGCAAGGACGAAAAGAACTAAAGCAGGACATAGAAAAAATAGCGCAAAATAAAAATCCCCATAATTATAACCAGGAATTAAGTGTTCCATGATTGATCTTTCTATAAATAATAAAGCAAAGCCTATAACAATTGCTAAAATAAGAATTTTCCGATTACATAAAAGAGTACTGCTCTTCAGAGCATCAAACAAAAAATATCCAATAAATACAAATGGAAATCCAAAAAACAAAAAATTTCTAAAAAAATAATATTTATATACAATAAACATTGGTTCAGTGGTGTATATACGTTGCAATATATATGCAAGAAAATATAAAAATATGGCAATAGACAACAGATATACTTTATTAACTCGTCGCGTTATGTATATCATTAATATGGCTCCTATAAGCGCTGGTAAATACCATAAATGTCCATACCCCATAAGTAGAACCAACAACGTCTTAATCGATTTAATTTCAAAAGAGTGAGCATACAAACCTATATATATTATCGACCATGTGGTATATACAACTATAAGTTTCTTAATATGTGCATACGTTTTTTGCTTATTATTTATAATTGAATTAATATAGAAACCATTAATAATAAAAAAACAAGGAACTGCAATTTTCCCTATTATTGATCCAATTATATAATTCAAGTAAGGATATGGTGTAGCATAAGTATGAATCGACACCACTAATATAGCTAATATCACCTTGAAATAATCTAATGTTATATTTCGTTCCGGGTATTGCTTTGTCTCTATAGTTTGCATATTTATCTCCCCTCTCTGAAACCCTCCTGCAAAGATTCTCCCCGCATTTCGATATTGTCGATATACCTGCCGCTGCACGGGAGCGGAGCATCCATCGCCAAACCATTAGGCTGATTAATATATAAATTGTTCACTTTAATCGTCGTGATTGTCTGATTTCTACCCGGACGGGTGCTATCCAGCCCTAAAGGTGTCGATAGGATTGCCGAAAACGGCTTTTCCGGATCCATTACAACCCGAAGATAGCGGAACGACAATACACTTGTTACCAACAGGACAATGCCTATAAGAATGATAGCCGTCCGACGGGCAAGCATCAACTTCCGTAGAGTCCCTATCCGCATAACCAGAAAATATAAAGGAATCATAACTGCCATAACAAAATATCCGAACCCAAACCGTACAGCCGGAGCTGTTGCCAGAATAAACAATCCCCCTATCAGAAAAATATCCCATGCCCACATAAAGGGTACTTTAACAAACCCTTTATTCCTGAAATAGGCGATGCCCATTATGATGGGCGAAAGGAGAAAGACCACCAGTACCCCTATCTCATAGAGTGGCTGTTCCGAGAGCCAGAGCTTTAGTTTTTCAATAAAAGAGAGGCTCAATACATAATCGCTGGACTGGTGCATGGCTTCTACACTGATGGCATATGCCTCGACATATTTTTTCGATTCTGTGACATAGGCCAAAGGCATTTTCCAGTCGACATCGAAAAGGTCGATTGCCGGAAAAGGATATATCAGATAGCCCGATACATAATAATTCCGCATCAACCACGGAATAACGAATATCAGCGACAACACCATGTAATAAGCGACAGCCTTGTATGACTTATTCCGAATGAAATAAATAGCCAGCCACAAACAGAACAGGCAAAGGAAAACAGCCGACAACTTCAGCGTAATGCAGAAAACAGGAAGCAGCCAAAAGAGCATACTCTTTTTATAAACATTCTTCGGCGTCAGCAGCACATTCATACCCAAATAGATAACAAATATATTCGGCAACAAATCTGTCGATGGCGATGCTATATGAATCTTATATATTAAAAAAGCAAGAAAACATGTAAGGCCGCCCATAATGCTAAGGATACGGCATTTCTCCCGATACAGCACAATAAACCAGACAATAAGCAGCAAAAAGCACAAAGCATTGAGCGAATAGATGAACTGCCCGAAAGCAGGCTTCATCCCAAAAACAGAGCTTAAAAGGAGGAAATTGGAGTTGAAACCGAATTGCTCCAACAAATTAGCCAGCCCGGGAACGACACTGTATTCTTCATTCCACATGATGTTCTGTATATGATAGTAGAACGAATCGGGCAATTGGGGCGGCATAGCACAAAAAGAAACCGCCATAACCGTCACCACGGCAATCGCTATCAGCTGAAAAACCGACAAGCTCGATACGCGCAAAAGCATCCGTCTCACCAGATTAGCGACACGCTTCCTGTTGCAAATAGCAAACAGCATGGAGAGGATTACCAGAGCAAACAGGACATATATCCCCGAAGGCACAAACAAAGACGAAATAGAAATAATACTTCCTGTCGAGCAAAGGCCGATAAAGAATGTATCTATAATCGAATAGTTATCAGAAGAACCTATAATTCTGCGGGTTGCTACAATGACCCCTTTCCCCACGGAAAGAAAAACGGCAAACATAACCAACCACGAAATAAGCACTGCAATCATCGAATCTTTTGGTTTAGTATAATCGGGAGTAAAAATACTAAATTATATTAATTATCGGGATATATACCTCAAAGGAATATCTTTATATGCCTATTCACGGCAATTACTCCGGCCGACAATACTATGCCGAGGAACACAACTACAGGATAAAACAGCTGTCCTGTATAGCCTCCGCCGATAAGTACAAATTCTATAACTAAAATATGGACAAAATATATCGAGGCCGAAAGGTTAGCCACATAACCGCTATCGGGCTTATAGCGGGCAAAAGCCAGTATCGTAAGAAATAAGACCGGGACAAGCACTGTCAGAGTAAGATTGAGCTTCGTCGTAAAGATAGTACCCGCTCCGTAATTAGCTTTAATCCAATATTCGGCAAACAGCAAAATAAATCCTACAACGCATAAGCCGGCCAGCGACATCTTTTTAGACGGGCACCACTTCTCAATATCCTTGCTGCGAAAAAAGTAACCGACAAAGATAAACGGGAAACCCAAGTACAGGATATTGTATATAAAAGACTTATCCCACAGGCTGTATGTATGCGTGCTATGCCGGTACTGTAAGTAGATATAAGCTGCCAGATGCACAATAACCACAAGGAAGAACAGTATTTTTTTATTCGCTTTGCGCAGCAGGAAAAGAATACCTGTCCCGATTATTAGCGTTACCACATACCATAAATGATAATAACCGAATACGATGTAATCGATAAACATTTCTTTGTTTTGCAGATGGTTGGAATACAGGTAAATATAAGGCGAATAAACCGCCATCCATACCACATATATTATCAGCAATTTTTTAATATACCGCCAGACTTTGGCTTTATCGTCAATGATAGGCGCAAGGAAATAACCGTTGATAACAAAGAAGCAGGGAACAGCAATAGTTGCCAGTCCATGCGGAACAAAATACCCCAGTACACCCAAGTTGGCGTAAGGGATATGAATCGTAATAACCAAAAACGCAAATATCAGCCTGAAATAATCAAGTGTCACATTGCGCACAGGATAACTAAGAACGTTTGTGCCCTGCATTTATATAGCTTGTTTATATATAGCTTGTTATATAGCTTGTTTAAAAACTCAAAAGTACAAATATTATGTTAACAAAGCATTACCAAAGTCCCTATTCTTTATCAATAGAGAAACAAATATCATAAAATCAACAATTTATGCACACACTTTTATTTATCAATCCATTCCTTTCGGGCGACAGCACCACCCTGCGCACACAACTGGCTATCGTAGGCATCATGTGGCTGTTCGTAGCCATAGCCATCATTATCGACCTCATCAGCGGTGTACGCAAAGCAAAAGAACGCGGCGAAGTCCGCACCTCCTACGGATTCAAACAAACGGTCAACAAAGCCGTCCTTTACTTTGCCTTTATGCTCTTCGCTTTCATGTTCGATTGCATCGGCATGTTTTTCTATCCCCTGCCCATCGTGACGCTCATCGCTGCTGCTTTCCTGATTTTTATCGAATGTAAATCCGTATTCGAAAAGGCCAACGACAAAGACAAACGCAAATTCAACCGCAGCCTCAACGAATTGGTAACGCTACTCGAGAACCGCGACGACCTATTGAAAGCCATATCTGAAATAACGAAAAAACAGGAAGGAGAAAATGAGAAAGATAGATAAAATCATCATCCACTGCTCGGCCACCAAAGTGGGACAGGATTTCAGCGCAAAAGACATCGACAGCTGGCATCGGGCAAGAGGATTCCGCAAAATCGGCTACCATTACGTTATCGACCTCGATGGCGCAATAGAAACAGGACGCAACGAGGACGAAATCGGGGCACATTGCGTCGGGCAAAACGTAACCTCTATCGGCATCTGCTACATCGGAGGATTAGACGAAAACGGAAAACCCTGCGACACGCGCACTCCGGCGCAAAAAGTCGCATTGAACAACCTGATAGCAGAAATCACTAACCGTCACCCCAACCTGACAATACACGGACACAAAGAGTTTGCCAACAAGGCCTGCCCGTGTTTCGATGTCACAAAAGAATTTTCGCTATGAGCAAATATATACTTCTCCTTTCGCTACTCCTTCTTGCCGGCTGCCGGGCTAAAACGGTTTACATCCCCGTAGAAACCGTCCGAACGGAATACAAAGACCGCCTGATGCACGATTCGGTGCATCATTACGACAGCATCTTTGTCCGCGAGAAAGGCGATACCCTCTGGCTCGAGAAATACCGCTATCTCTACCGCGACCGCATCATTAGCGATTCTATCCACATAAACGACACCATACGAGTTCCTTATCCTGTCATAGAAACCAGAGAGGTCAACCGTTTGTCCTCCTTCCAGTCGTTCCAGGTCTGGTGCGGACGGATTCTCCTTTTACTACTCGCCCTCTGGCTGGGTGCAAAGTGGATGAGGAGGTAGAAAATATTCTATAGCTCTGCCTCTTATTCGGGCAGGGCTATTTTTATTTTCTCACAAAAAACTTTGCATCTTGATGTTACAATTCCGACCTTCGGTTGTCTTTAGTATAGAATGGGAAAAGAACGCTATATAAACGAAGTATTGCCTCTGCGCCGAAAACTGGGAGCATACGCCCTCAGGCTACTGAAAGACGAGGACGAAGCCGAGGACATCGTGCAGGAAGTCTGCCTGAAGCTTTGGTGTATACGCGACAACCTTGCTCAATACCATAGCATCGAAGCCCTCTCCCTACAGATAACAAAACACCTCAGCCTCAACAGGCTAAAGGAACTCCAACGCTATGGGGAGAACTACGGAAACGAGGCTACGGAAACCGATTCTCCGACACCGGAAACGCTTCTGACGCACAAAGACGATATGTCGCACATGCTGCACGTTATCGACACGTTACCCGATATGCAGCAGATGGTATTGAAGATGAGGCATATCGAGGGAATGGAGATAGACGAAATTGCCCGACTGGCCGGAAGCAGCCCCGAGGCCATACGGATGAACCTCTCGCGGGCACGTAAACGGGTAAAAGATATTTTCTTTAAACTACAGGATTATGGAAGCAGGAAATAACTATATAGAAGAATTGCTCGAACGCTTTTTCGAAGGCAAAACGAGCATTGCGGAGGAAAAAGAACTGTACAGCTTTTTCACCGGGGAAGACGTTCCCGAAAAGTTGCTGCCATACAAACAAGTATTCGCTTATTTCGAAAATCAGCTGGAACAGGAATTGGCTGACAAGGACAAAACTGAAGAAATGCTACCGCCCATGCCGAAGGCAAAGCACTCCATCGCGCGCAAATGGATCATCACTCTTGCTTCGGCTGCAGCTATCGCATTGATTATAGCGTCCGTTTCTTCCCTGTTCCACAAACCGTTCGACCCGTACGAGGGTAGCTACATCGTACGGAATGGCGTGAAAATAGTGGATGTAAAGCAAATCAAAGCCGAATACCGAAGCATTGAGGCGGAGATGGAAGAAAAAGAGTTCGAAATAGAACAAATGCTTCAACCTTTAGGTGCCGAATATGACGAATATTAAAAAAACAATTAAAAACAAATCGAATATGAAAACAATAAAACTTATAATCCTTGCAATACTCTTTGTTTCAGCAGGAAGTGTAGTAAACAGCCTCAGTGCGCAAGAAAACCTCAACAAATGGGTAAAAAAGTGCGAAAGTATTTCTTCGGTCGAAACGTCGCTGATAAGCTACAAAAATCCCGAAACTAAAAAACTCGAACGAGAAACTGTACGAATAACTTTCGCCGACAACGACGAGTTACGCAAAGATTTATTCGCCGCTTTCGAAAAAGACAAAGCAAATGCTTATATGGAATCGACACGAAAGGTAGACGGCGAAGTAAAGCCCGATTATTGCCGTTTCTACGACAATAAAGGGCAGCTGGAAACCCGCTATTCGATCGTCTTCAAAAAAGAAGGAAAAGTAAATAAAATCATCGTAACCAAACAGGTTTTCCACGGACCGCTCGAGCCGTTAGCTTAATGCAGAAACATACAAAATCCCTATATTACAGAATAATAGTCATACCATAACTATCCTGAATAATAGCGGATTGACGTGCAGCCTTATACTTTAGCATAAGGTTGTACATTTTTTTATGGAATTTCACTTCCTTTACACTCTATTATAATAAAGCTGACGGATTATGATAAGAAAAGCCTTTCTGATACAACTGTTTATACTCATCGCTTATAGCGCTTTTGCCCAGTCGAAAGAGGACAACAATTTCATCGAACTGAAGCAGCAGCATGTCCCCTTAACCCGGATAAGCGTCCTTGCCGATACAGTATTCCCCGATGAGGCTTATATGGTGGATACGACAAAGATTTATGATATAGCTGAATTTATGCCCGAATTTCCGGGAGGTTTTGAAGGGCTGACGAATTATATCAGAGAACGCATTCACTACACCGAGGCTGCAAAAAGAGACAGCATCCAAGGGCGTGTTGTATTGCGGCTCACAATAGGAAGGCAAGGAGACGTGGAAAACATCGAGCTAAAGCGGAAAATTCACCCCGATTGCGACAGCATTGCCGTAGACATTGCCCGCTCCATGCCGCGATGGTCGCCTGCAATACAATCTTCGGTTCCTGTAAAAGTATATTACCACATACCTATCTTCTTCAAAAGAGAGAAAGCAAAACAATGAGAAAGCTGATAATGATATCCGTCATCCTTTGCCTGTCCTGCTGCATTCACGCGCAGGGAATTACAGTAGACTTCGAAGAGCTTATTGTAAAGGACACAAACGAATACAAATTAGAACCCCTCCGCCTGTTATGCCCCGTAGAAGACGAACCCGTTTTCCCGGGCGGAAAGGAAGCCTTAAAGGAATTTATCAACGACCGCATCTATTACCCTGCCACCGCCCTGCAAGACAGCATAGAAGGAGCCGTACAACTCCGCTTTATAGTTACCAAAGAAGGCAAGATTCGCGACGTAACCATTCTGAAAAGCCTCCACCCACATTGCGACAGCATCGCCGCCGGCATCGTGCGCTCCATGATGCCCCGATGGGAGCCGGGCAGGCACGAGGGCAAGCCGGTGGATGTATCTTACAGCCTGTCCGTCGACTTTTCCATCCCGACCAGAGGTAAGTATAGAATCCTCTACGCGTTACCCGACGATTTCAACGTGCCATTCAGCCATATATACGAGATGCCGGCCTTCCCGGGAGGAGAAGAAGGGTTGAGGGAATACCTGCGAAAGAATCTGCGCTATCCCCAGGTCGGGGGATGCTTTCAGGGGCGGGTAATTATCCAGTTTATTGTGGACGAGAAAGGCAAAGTGCACAACCCCGCCATCGTCCGAAGCCTTATCCCCGAAGCCGACAGGGAAGCGCTGCGCCTCATCCGCGAGATGCCCGACTGGACGCCCACCGGCGACGGCACAACGAGGCTTTATCATCTGTTGATGCTGCCGATAGCTTTCTAATAAATGAGAAAAAATCCCAGATCAGATTAAATGAGTATCTTTATCTATTCTGAATCATAAAAAAGCATTATGAAACAATACCTGCTACTGATAACTATCTGTATCTGCTGTTGCACATTGAATGCCCAAAAGGGCTACCTCCCGCTTCCGGGGACGGCTGATTGCAACGAACTTGCAATAGACTCCATCCTCAACGATTACAGGAAGTACGAATACAAGGCTGTAATCTATCGTCCTTCAGCGCAGATAAGCGATTTTTGCAGTATTCTGATTATCGAAAGTGCCGATTCTGTGAAATATTGGTGTTTCAAAGAGAATCTCGTCGAAGCAGGAATATTGCAAAGCCACACGATATTCGGCTACAAAGATTATTTAGAAACAGGCGTTTTCGAGAAGGAAACAGAAAAGGTAAAATTTACACCTCCCTTTCTATGCCACGAAAGCGATACAGAGAGTTTATTCTACCACGACAACAAAGTCGAATTCTATTTCGAATACGGCAACACCATCACCTTCTACGAGAAAAATCCAAAAAAAAGGCTGCCTTTCAGAAAGAAATGGCTCGAGATTATACGTGAAGAACTGAAAGGTATACTATAAAAAACTACTAATCAAACCCATCCATTATTTACATTTTTTTTTCTTTCATCGCCCCATATTTTCCCCAAATATTATATACCTTTACCCCAGTTTTGGTGTTGCGCCATCCACTTGCCTCGGATGCGCAATGAAAAGGGAATCAGGTGAAAAGCCTGAACAGACGCGCTGCTGTAAACTCTACGCCAAACGATTGTATAAATCTCAGGCCACCATTGAGCCAGTGAACAGTCAACAGTGATCAGTTAACACGCATAAAATACTGATAACTGTTATCTGATAACTGTAGATGGGAAGGTGATACAATCGGGAGTAAGTCAGAAGACCTGCCAGAATAGAAAACAATGCTGCCTTTCGCGATTTTCAAGGGGCACTGTCGGTACAGATCAACGATTGAGATACAAAACGTTTTTTGCAGGAAACAGGGCATCGCTATGTCCGGGCAATATATGGTCGCTGGCTGCCGGAGGGCAGGCCTATACTTTGTGTCTACAAAGGAAGTGAGGTTAATATATTTTTTGATTCGGGTGAAATTTAATCGCCAAATAGTTTAATTGTATAGGTAAGTTTCGTTAAATTTGGGGTTCGGGAAATGCAAGCGTGTACAACCCGCCCCCGATTTAACAGGCAAGAAGACCTATCGGCCTAAGAATAAGATAAATATATAACCATATAATATTTAAAACAATATGTTACAAGAATTTTCATTAAATGAAGGAAAGGCAATACTAAACTTTTCTGTCAAATTCTGCGACAACCGCCAAAAGATTCTGAACAGCTACGGATTCAAGCGCGTCATCGAAACATTTGTACAGAAAATCAAAAAAGAACAGCCAATTATCTACAACTACTATTCGAAAGAATTCGCTACGGAAGATGAATTGGCAAAATCACTTATCGAAGTATTCAAATGGCTCTCGGTAGGAAACACCGACGAAATTGTAAACGTAAACAATAAATACAAAATATTCTTCGACGAAAAGGATCTTTTCCTCGAACTTATCGACCTCCTGTTCAACTACTGGCGTCGCCTCGAGCGCTTTGCCATCGTGCGCAACACTACCATTGCCGAAGGATTGCAGAATGTGCGCTTCATGCAAGCCAGCGGATTGTTCAACGAGTTGGTATTGAGCCTCTACCGCCGCATCAAAGAAACAGTGATGGGCTACCAGCACCGCGTATACCGCGAACTCACAGCCGGCGTAAATGCCGGACTGATGCTCAGCGATATCAGCTGGAACTGCCCTATCGAATACTACGGCCTCACCCCTATCCCATTCATCACATCCGTATCTTTCGAACCTCCGTTCATCACTTATACCAAGCGTAACAAGCGCGACGGAATCTTTCAGGAGCACGATGTGAACCCTATCGAAAACATCGTCCTCAACGAAGACGAGTGGTTCCTATTCCCTATCTGGGTAGGAAGCATGCTAACGTTCGTATACTTCCATACCGACTATATGGATCAGGGATTCGGCCTGTGCAACCTGTTCGAGATAGCCAAAGAAAACCAATATATCGGCAAAAAACCGGATATCATCTACATCTACGGTTACCCTGACGGACACGACGAAAAACGTACCTTCTACTACAAAGACAAGAAGAACGATATCCTCATCGGCTATGCCAACCACAACGACGAAATCGACTACTTCGGCTACATGAAGAAAATGCTCCTCACCCTCCACAACGTGAAACAGATGGAAGAAGGACGCCTGCCGATACACGGTGCCATGGTCAACATCCTCCTCAACAACGGCAAAGAAGCCAACATCGTCATCATGGGCGACAGCGGTGCAGGAAAATCCGAAAGCCTCGAAGCCTTCCGTACGCTGAATGCCAAATATATCCGCCACATGCGTGTCATCTTCGACGACATGGGATTCCTCGCCCTCGACAAAGAAGGCAAAATCAAAGCTTACGGAACAGAAGTGGGCGCATTCGTCCGCATCGACGACCTCGACCCTTCCTATGCCTACGAGCAGCTCGACTACGGAATCTATTCCAACCCCGACAAGATAAATGCCCGCGTGACGATACCTATCAGTACGTACGAAGTCATTTCCAAAGGCTATCCGGTCGATTACATGCTCTATGCCAATAACTATACCGATACGGATAAGAAAATAAAAATATACGACGACCTCGACGCCGTCATCAAGATATTCGAAGACGGAGCGCGCAAAGCCAAAGGTACGACTACCGAAGAAGGCTTGGTGAAATCATACTTTGCCAACCCGTTCGGCCCTGTGCAGGAACGCCCGTTAGCCGAAAAACTTGTCCGTCAATACTTTGCCGCCATGCAGAAAAACGGAACGCATATCGGCGAGATGCACACTTCGCTGGCCATCGACGGACGCGCCAAAGACGGCCCTCGCGAAGCGGCGGAGGAAATGTTCACACTAATCAATGAGTAGAATTAAGTTACAAGTTACAGGTTACTTCGCCCTTCGGGCAGTTACAAGTAGACAGACAAAAGACAAGTTGCTGCCTATTTGTAATTTAGCACTTGTAACTCGTAACTTGTAACTTGTAACTTGTAACTCGTAACTTGTAACTTGTAACTTGTAACTAAATAACAATAGCTTATGAATGAGCAAAAACAATCGTTGATGCACGAAAACATCAAGATGTTAGGCGACATGCTGGGCGAGACTATCAAGCAAGCCGAAGGGCAAGAAACCCTCAACTTGGTGGAATCTATCCGCCGCCTGTCCAAAGCCATGCATCAGGGCGAAGAAGGAGCACACGAAGTGCTTGTCGCTACCCTTCAGAATCTGAGGGACGACCAATTCCTGCCCGTAGCACGTGCCTTCAACCAATTTCTGAATCTTACCAATACAGCGGAACAATACAACAGCGTTTCGCCGCACGCTTTGGGAGCCGAAAACCCGGTAGACTTCCCCGAAGTATATAAGAAACTGAAAGAAGAAAACGTAAGCGACGAAGACATCATCAAGGCAGTCGATAACATCTCCATCGACTTAGTGCTCACAGCACACCCTACCGAAATCAACCGCCGTTCGCTTATCAACAACCTCAATCAGGTAGACAGCTGCCTCGCCTATCTCGACCACGACGACCTTGCCGATTACCGCAAAGTACACGTCATCGAGCGCCTGAAGCAGTTAGTCGCCCAATACTGGTACACCGACGAGATTCGCCAGAGCCGCCCGACGCCTAACGACGAAGCCAAATGGGGATTCGAAGTAGTAGCAAACAGCCTGTGGCGCGCCGTACCCGATTACATCCGCGAGTTTGACAGCCAAGTACAGAAAACCCTGTCGCACCGCATACCGATAGACGCGCGTCCGATACACTTCTCCTCGTGGATGGGTGGCGACCGCGACGGCAACCCGAATGTAACGGCCAAAGTGACCAGCGACGTATTGATAGAAAGCCGCAAACGCGCCGCCAAACTCTTCCTCGAAGACATAGAAGTACTGGTGCGCGAATTGTCGATGTCGAACTGTACACAGGATTTCCGTGTATATCTCGGCGATTTCGACGTGCAAGAGCCATACCGCGAACTGGCGAAACGCCTGCGTTCGCAGTTGAAACAGACAATCGCTTACCTCGATGCCATCGCCAAAGGCGACCATCCGAACCCGACGGCAGATATTATCCTCAACAACGACCAGTTGTGGGAACCGTTGCTCGAATGCTATAAGTCGCTCGTTGCCTGCAAAATGGAAATCATCGCCAACGATAAGCTGCTCGATACCATGCGCCGCGTAAAATGTTTCGGCGTGACGCTCGTGCAAATGGATGTCCGTCAGGAAAGTACCATACACACCGAAGCCTTGGCCGAAATAACCAAATATCTCGGCATGGGCGACTACGAAGTGTGGGACGAAGCCGACAAAGTGGCTTTCCTTGTGAAAGAGCTGAACTCCAACCGCCCGCTTATCCCGCGCAACTGGGAGCCTTCGCCGGCAACAAAAGAATTGCTCGACACCTGCCGCGTAATAGCCAACACACCCGAAGGCGTTATCCCGACATACATCATCTCGATGACACGCTCGGCATCCGACATTCTGGCCGTACACCTGCTGCTGAAAGAAGCCGAATGCCCTTATACCATGCCCGTGACGCCATTGTTCGAAACATTGAACGACCTCAACAATTCCAACAGCATAATGGAAGACCTCTTCAATATCGAATGGTACAAAGGCGCTGTCGCAGGCAAACAAATGATAATGATAGGCTACTCCGATTCGGCCAAAGATGCCGGTTCGCTGGCAGCCGGATGGGCACAATACCGTGCGCAGGAAGCATTGCTGAAAACATGCGAAGCGCATAACATCGCCCTCACCCTTTTCCACGGACGCGGCGGAACTGTCGGTCGTGGCGGAGGCCCTGCCAAATTCGCCTTATTCTCGCAACCTCCGGGTTCGCTCAAACACGGTTTGCGCGTAACCGAACAGGGCGAAATGATACGTTTCAAACTGGGTATACCCGACGTAGCCGCCAAAACATTGTCGCTCTATACCGATGCCATACTCGAAGCCAACCTGGTGCCGCCACCTGTGCCGAAAGCCGAATGGCGCGCACTGATGGACGAGATGGCCGACCAGTCGCGTCAGGTATATCAAGGCATCGTACGCGAAGAACCCGATTTTGTACCATATTTCTATCAGGCAACCCCCGAAACGGAACTGGGCAAGCTGCCGTTAGGCTCGCGACCTGCCAAACGTCGCCCGACGGGTGGTGTGGAGAGCTTGCGCGCTATCCCGTGGATTTTCGGGTGGACGCAAAACCGCCTGATGCTTCCGGCTTGGCTGGGCACAGGTACTGCCCTGCAAAAGGCTATCGACGAGGGCAAAATGGATTTGCTCCGTTCCATGGAGAAAGAATGGCCGTTCTTCAACACCCGCATCAGTATGCTTGAGATGGTATTTGCCAAATCGGACACACGCATGTCGGAGTATTACGACGAGCATCTGGTTGAACCTAAATTGCGCAAGTTCGGTAAGATGTTGCGCGATATGCTCGCCAAAGACATCGAAACGATACTCACCATTTCGGAAGACAAGTATCTGCTCGAAAGCCAGCCCGAGATTGCCAGCAATGTGGGTATGCGTTCTATCTATACCGACCCGCTCAACCTGTTGCAGGTCGAACTCTTGTCGCGTACACGTAAGGACGAAATACATTCCAGCGACCTCGAAATGGCACTGATGATAACGATTTCCGGTATTGCCGCAGGTATGCGCAATACGGGGTGATATATTTTCAGAATTTATAGCGAAAGACTGTTTTCTCTTGTAGGAAGCAGTCTTTTGTTTTTTTACTCGGGCTGTTCTTTCCTTTCAAGGGCAGAGGCGAGTGTGATTTTACATTTCGTTGTATTCCTGCTGTTTCTTTTTCGGGAGCTGTTTGATAACCTCTTCTACAGAATGCTGTATCAGCTGCTTGATTAATTTATCAGGCACATCATTCTCCAACATGACCGTATTCCATGTCAGATAGGTGGTATGGGTACCGCGATTAACACCTTCGTACCTATTCCTCAAATTAGCGGATTTTTCGGGATCACATTTCATATCCGCTTTGAATATTCCGTCTTTAGGTTCCAGATGGATGTATGCGAACATCTTATCCATAACCTTGAAAACCAAAATATTTTGTTTGAAAGGAAATGATTCGGCAGCTCCTTTTATTGTCAGGCAATATTCTCTGAATTCTTCGATATTCATCCTATTATTTTCAAATTTCCGGCGAAACAGGGTGCAATAATACAACTTTCGGCTAAGAATTGCAAACAAAGTTGAAATCGGTTAATAATAATATAAATAGAAAAATAAATTTATCAATTAAATAAAAATAATATATCTTTACAACGTAATATCAAGATGATAGCAGATGAAAAAGCAGCAAAATAAAAAAGCTAATACGCTGGAGAAGATGCTTGAAGATAAAAAAGCCTTATCTAAATGCATTAGAGAAAAAGGCAATATAGCCAACGTTCTGGATGAAAGAAAAATCAAGCTCGCAACACCTCTATAACATAGACATAGAGGAAGGAAAATATATTTTCACAACAAGAAGCGGTATCAAATATATCGCTTATTTTATTTGTTGCGATTACTATAATCCCGCCCTGACACATACATATATGTTCAACTTTGAGCACGAAGGGACAGAAATACTGAAAAACCATGACCCTTTTGTAAAACACACAATTATATATATCCTGGAAGCATTTTTCAGAAACAACAAACAATCAATGATTTATGTCTGCGACAGCAGCGATGGGCGTCACTCGGGACGGAAAAAGCTATTCGATAAATGGTATAAAGAATACCAATGCCATCCTAACAACAAAATACTGAAGAAAGATATCGCCCAAAAAGGAAATTATTATGATATGTATGCCTCTCTTTTCATCCATGCCGACCACCCCGAAAAAGAGGAAGTATTATCCCATTTCAACAATTTGATAACCGATCTGACACCTTAAAAAGTGAATTGATAGCCCTCCGTTAAAAACCTTCAATCATAATCCCTTGACTTTATCTATATAAAGAAAACGGAATTATGATTACAACGATTATCGACATTTTCCGCCGTCAGGCACGGCAGCACAAAGCCATCAGGGCTTTCTACTACAACCGCAGCTACGAACTCGGTAGCGGACGCGAACAGCATCCCCTCCTCTGGCTCGAAGACCCGATTTACGGTAGCAACCAGAACCATGTATTCAGCAATTCGGTCAATTTCGCCATCCTTTTCCTGCCCGATGAGGAGCATAGCGTGAGCGAGCTGCAAAACCTCGCCTTCTCCATCGGGCTGAACATCATCGAACGCATCAAACAGCAGGAGGAAAGCATCTCCATCCGCCCCGACTGGTCGTATATCACCCTTTGCGACTACTACGACAACAACGCCTGCGGATGCCGCTTCTCGCTCTCGTTTACGCAAGTCAATATGCAGAACCTCTGCCTGATAGACGAGCAGTTCGATGAGAACGGAGACTTTGAGCAGAGCTCCGCATTGCAAGGCTTTGCCGTATCTCCCGCCAGCAATTGCGAGGTGTATAGCAAGCAATTCCCCGTATTCACCCTCAAAACCTCGAAATGATGAGCACCCGCTTGAAAAAGGTTGCCGAAGTGATAGCCACCGAAATGCTCGCTCTGGCGCAAATCATTGTCGCCGAGACGGATGGGGGAAGCCTCTCGGGCAGCCACCTCCGCGAGACAATCCGCACGCAGGTGCAAACGGAAAGCGACAGCGTGGTTATCAGCCTCTTGTTCGACAACTACATCGAGTATATCGAAAACGGGCGTGCACCGAGGCAAGGCAAACGCCCGCCAATAGACGCGCTGCGCGAATGGGCGATAGGCAAAGGCATAGAGCCGGACAACGATACGCTTTTTGCCATTGCGGAGGCTATCTGGCGCGACGGCATCGAACCGCGCCCCATTATGGCAACACTCGAAGAACGTATCGGCAAACAGTTCGAGACGAGATGGGCGGAGATGCTCTTCGAAGCTTTGACAGATGATTTGATTAAGTATTTTAATTCATAAATTGATGTTAATCAGTTGTTCTGCTTTTTTAATAAATCGTTCTTTAAAATTTACTACTGCCGCGCCTCTTACTGAGGCTTGCCTTCAATACTTTTTGCTTGACCAAAAAGTATTCAAAAAGTCACGACTTAGCCGTCTACGACGACCCACAAGCAACTTGTTCGCTGAGCAAAAAACTCGCTGCGCTCAAACACGTTTTGCTCTTGCCGCTCACTGGCGTTGTGTGGGTACCCCGTCTATCCGGCAATGTCGGAATCTTTGAATAAAGGACGTGCATTAGTTTCGTAGTTGGGGTACCCGTCCGGTGCAGGCGGCGATAGAATGAAATTCCAGAATACGAAGTATTCCTTATTTCATTTAGCCGACAAACCGACTGACGGGTCAACAAGAAACGAAGCACTAGCCTTTTGGTTCGTTTTGCGCAATGGCAAAATGAACGAAGCAAGAAGCCAAAGGCTTCGCGCAGAAAAGAACATTTCTAAAGAAAAGAATACAACTGATTGACATAAACAAAAAAAAATTATAACATGGGATTTTTTATCAAAAACAAAGAGATTGCAAAAGAGAGTGTTTCGCCCGTTAAGGTTTCGATGGCTAACAATCCGAATTTCATCGAGTTCGAATCCGAGCCGCTGCCACCCGATACGGCGGATGATGTTTACTTCGAGGTGTATATGGAGATTCTGAATAATGCTTATATCAAGACTATTATATGGAACAAGTACAAGAACATTTCTCCGTTTACGATTACCGAAGTTGCAACAGGTAAGAAGTTTGGATTCAGAGGATTAGACATAGGGGAGTCGTATACAGGTACAGACACAACATTCGAAATGGCTTTCAACTGGGGAGGGATAAAGCCTAAATGGTCTGAACAGCAAATGGGAAGGGCAGTAGCGGATTGTATTGCCAATCGTGACTACTTCAAGGAGAGGTATAATACCAACCTGGTACTGAAAAAAGAGAATCCGGCCAATCCCGAGGAAGTGACCGGCATATTTGTCCACATCAAAGCCAAAGTGCCGGGAAACGATTACTGCCTCGACTTCCACACCGATGGCTACAATGACGTGAAGTTTTTCAAGACCACCGATATTCGCGAGAAAGCACAAACCATTTTCGGCATCGTGGGCAACGGCTACCATTATCGTGCAGGAAGCTCGCCCTCTATCTACGACAACATCTCCAAATTTACGGTGGTGGAGAAGAAAACAGGTATCAGGCACATTTTCAGGGCAACAAGCAATCCATCGGAAACTTCTACGACCGAGAATCTGTTTTACACAGGCCCTATCTCATCTTCGGGCGTGCCTCAATGGGGACCGGGACAGGCTGCCGACACCTTTTTTGCCTGCCTGCAGCAAAACACGTTCCTCAAAGACAATTTCCATCTCTCCATCGCCATCGGAGGCCCTATTCTGGAAGACGGCAGATACCCTTACAAATCGATATACCTCACTCCGCGCGGCTTTACGGACGATTATGCTTTCACCATCGAACCCGACAGCACGCTATGGAACACGTTTGTACACGTCTTCGGCAATCCCAAAGATCCTGTTCCCCAGCAAACTCCGCAAGAAGATAAACGCCTCGAAATCGTGCTGACGGTGACAGGCAAAGGCTTGGACAGCGATAAGAAGAATGTGACGGAATTCAATCTCGTCGAAACAAACAGCGGAACAATACACACCTTTCGCGGGACAATGGAGCCCAAAGAGATGAACAGCAGCACATTCTATCTGGGTGCTAAGGGGGGCGACGACTATCCTTCGTGGTCTTTGCAGGAGATAGCCAACAGCCTGAAAGAATGCTTATTGCGAAACAGTTACCTGAAATCGAACTTCGACATTTCGCTCCCTTTCCAGACGGATATGAGCGGCAATCTGGGCATGGGGACGGCTATCCGCATCGTATCGAAAGGCTTCGGGCAGAAATACAATTTCACTATCAAGCCGAAGGACAATGCCCTGTACAGCCATTTCCTCGATGTGAAGCCGATTTCGGAGATTTCCGCTTCCACCGACGCTATCAGCCAAGGTTACAGCGAGATAGAGATACAGATGGATATGTACAAGGACACAGGCATCTTTCTGGGCGAAGACCCGACCAACAACGGCGTGCCGGGAACGTTTGTCACAACCCTTTCTAAAGCCTACCTCGACGCTCCCGTATGGTTCGACCTGAATGCGGTGAAGCCCGTAAAATATTCCGATACGTTCCTCACGGCGGCGGATTGGTGCGATACGGGAACGGTGCAGGATTACCGTTTTATCGGGAAACGCCTCATCAACGACGAGCAGTTCTACACGAACGATGTCTTTTATATGTCGGACGTTTTGTACACCATCACAGGCTACGACCGCAACCTCGAAGCGAATGACCTGACGGATTACATCTACGATGTAATGGCAAATAATACCATCCGTCCGCTGACGCGACAGCCCGAGTTGCCGCATATCGCGGGGCAGGCGCAGTATTTCAACTTCCTCTTGTCGGACAAATACCATCATCAAGCGGCAAACGGCTGCACGATAGGTATCCGATACGAACTGCTTACGCAGTCGGGGACGCTGATTACACGCGTGACGGCGCACGAGCAGTCGTGCAAGGATTTGGCGATTGCGAATACTATCCGCCTCGATATCGATTCTTTGCTTGCGCTCCATTCGAATACGGGAATCGTAAAGGTCTGCCTCACACGCGACGGTCAGGTGGTGAGCAGCCCGCAGATATACAACATATTGCCGTCGCACCTCTATGCCGTACGCGATTTTGCTTTCCTCAATTCGCTGGGTGGATGGTCGACGTTCAATTTCTCCGAATCGTCGCAAACGGATTTCAAATCGTCGGGTAAAACCTTCAACCGCACACAGCAACCGCGCTACACGACAAGCAGCGTGATGGAAGGCGTGCAATATAAATCGGCAGAGGAAACCTTTACGGTGCAGACGATGGCTATCCGCCACGAGCTTGCCGACTGGCTGAAAGAGATGAGCGTTTCGCCGGCGGTATACGAGGTTGCGACGGGACGCTATATTGTAGTGGACGACCTCACAATCAAGCATTCGACCAAGGATACACAGGTGCGGGTGGATATGAAGTATCATTATTCCGACACCTACAATTCCGAAGCGAAATCTTAATCCTTCATTCCTATAAATGTTTATCCCCCTTAGCGGCTACCGAGGGGGATTATTTTATGTATTACAATCGAAAAGGATATTGAAAAAATCTTTCTTTGTAAGATTCAATTGCCGAAGGGCATTCTTAATAATAAATTCGGGGACAGGTTCTATATGTGTCTGGAAAGTAATAGGCCTTGTCAAATCATTTCTGCTCCATATTTCATGCCCGCCTTCCGTTCGGATATGTTTGCATCCGCATTTGCTCAGAAATTCCCTGTAATCCGCTAATTTGACATTTTTAAGCTTTCTGGTAGACATTTCCGATATATATTATAATTATGCCAATGCAGGAAAAGCTACTTTTTCACTCATTTTTACATAATCTTTATTATAAATTATATCTTGCAACGTATCATTCGAATTGAGTAAATCCTTTGTACTCGGAGCCTTCATTTTCTTTTGCTTTGCGCTTTTCACATTCCATCCATGTCGCTGCAAATCTTTCACGAGCGTCTTTTTGCTCATGCAATAATTTATATATATTTCGAATGTTTCCTGAAATCCTTTTTTAGCCTCATCTTCGTTTCTTCCGTAAGAAGACAGGTCTAATGCAGGGCAGTAAATAATATTCATCCCATCCTCGATAAATTCATATAATTCTAACGAAACAAATATCTTGTTATTAGATGAATTTTCCAATTCTGCTTTGAAAGAAAGTTTAGCCATTTTTATATATTCAATGGTTTTCTTTATTTAATTAACAATGCAAATATACAAATTTGCATGCTAAAAAATGAATCCCTATAGTTAATAATATTTACCTTATTAATAAAAGGCTACCGAAAAGAAGCAGATTATTAACAAATAAATTCTTTGTGAAAAGAACGATTTCCGATTAAAGATATTCCCTACTTTTTAAAATAGCTGTCGGTCGAGAACTGGAAAGTCTTTATCGAATGGCTCTCGAAATAGGCCTGCATTTCTTCTACTTCGCTCATAAGGTCATTCCCCACCGTTCCGGCATAACCGTTCTCCGCTACCTTTTGGGCATAGAATGCCGCTTCGGCAGGTTTCTCCAGCAGGATATAGATTTGCGCCAGATTGTAGTAGGCCGCAAAGCGAATACGCATTTCCTCCTTACTTTCCAATGTCGCATATTTCTCGGGAAGGGAATTGAAATAATCGATATACGCCTGCACATCGCTCTGCCTCAATGGAGTTGTCCCGTTCAACGCAGAAAGTTTAGGCATCAGTTCTTCGCATCTGGTGCGGAAAGTTACGCTTTCCTCAATCTTCTTATTATCAATCGCAACCAAAATACCTATCCGCTGATATATGGGGTAACCATAATCTTTTGACAGCTCGCGCGATAGCAACTGAATTGCCTTCGACGAAAGCCCCTTCACAAATTCGGCCGTAAGGGTTTCCTTATTCAACTCCCAATAGTCCAGCGCCTCGCGACGGTTGGCAAAGGTCTTTGTCTCGAATGGCTGCGACGCAAGCGCCTTGCCCAGATCGTAATTTCTGACTTTGCTCTCCCCTTTCAGCAGCGACGCATCTATATTCATCTGGTATTGGCACTCAATCCAATAAGACGGGGTATAGATAGTATCGCGCGTACGCTCGTCCAGCGTCTTTGTCACGCCATTCCTGACGTTTACTTCCGACGTCGTCAGCACACCGTACGAAACGGCCACCGTAAAGTCTTTCGTGCGCGAATTATCGGTATAGCGTTGCCCCTCAATCTGTATCTGCTTCGAAAGGCTTTGCTGGTCTATTACACCCTTGTAGGCGGCAGGCAGGGTAACCTGCGTATTGTAGTAAAAGAATGCCGGATAGAGCATTTTCTCGGGCTGGCGACGCTCTTTGTATTCGAAATCGAGATTCTTCACATCGTAGCCGATATAGTGCGTTATGCTGGCACAGGAGGTAGCCACGAGGGCTACGAACAGAGATATTACAGGTAAATATTTTTTCATACGTAACAAGTTAAATGAATGCAATTATTTATTATTAGATATATTTCTGTGTATTATTTATTTTGACTGCCGCGCAACTGTCGTTGCTTGCCTTTGTTCATTTTTGCTTGACCAAAAACGAACCAAAAAGTCACGACTTAGCCGTCTAAGACGACCCACAGGCAACTTGTTCGCAGAGCAAAAAACTCGCTGCGCTCAAACACGTTTTGCTCTCGCCGCTCACTGGCGTTGTGTGGGTACCCCGTCTATCCGGCAATGTCGGAGTCTTTGAATAAAGGACGTGCATTAGTTTCGTAGTTGGGGTATCCGTCCGGTGCAGGCGGCGTAAAATGAAATTCCAGAATACGAAGTATTCCTTATTTCATTTAGCTGACAAACCGTTTGACGGGTCAACAAGAAACGTAGCACTAGCCTTTTGGTTCGTTTTGCGCAATGGCAAAATGAACGAAGCAAGAAGCCAAAGGCTTCGCGCAGGATTGGAACAATAGAACAAGTATTATATAAAAGAACATATTCCGAACCATTCACCACTTACCCACTTCTTTATCTATACAAAAAAAGATGAAGACGACTTCCGTATTTGCGCGCAATCTGGCAGCATACAACGCCGGTTATCGCTATATAGTGAACAAAGGTTCGACGCGCTCGTCCAAGACATACAGCATCCTGCAATTACTCTATTCCTTAGCCGAACGCTCGGATGAGCCGCTGGTTATATCGGTCGTATCCGAATCACTCCCCCATCTGAAACGTGGTTGTATACGCGACTTCCGCGATATGCTTCTGCGCGAAGAACGCTGGGATGCGCACAGCTGGAACGCCACCGAAAAGATTTACTCCATCAACAAATCGATGATAGAATTCTTCTCCGCCGACAATGCCGGCAAAGTGCATGGGCCATCGCGCAATATCCTCTACATCAACGAGTGCATCAATATCGACTACGAGATATTCCGCCAGCTCGCTATCCGCACCACCAAGAATGTATTCCTCGACTGCAACCCTTCGCATGCCTTTTGGCTCGACGAGAAAGTATTGGGCAAAGAGGACGCTTTCCTCATCCATTCCACCTACAAAGACAACGAGTTTCTGAGCGCGGCACAGGTGAAGGAGATAGAATCGAACCGCGACGACGAAAACTGGTGGCGCATCTACGGCGAAGGCGTCACCGGCATGCTCGAAGGGGCTATCATCCGCAACTGGGATATAACAGCCGATATGCCGGAGCTATACAAAAGCCGCTGGATAGGCATCGATTTCGGCTTCACGAACGACCCCACGGCAATCGTCGACGTACGCCTGTCGGGCGGTGAATTGTGGATAGACGAACTACTCTTTGCCAAGGGCTACGACAATATGATGATAGCCGACCACCTTGTCGAGATGGCTGTTCCGCGCGATACGCCTATCATTGCCGACAGCGCCGAGCCGAAAAGCATCAAAGAGATAACGACACAAGGATGGCATGTGGAGGCGGCAAAGAAGGGTAAAGACAGCATCATAGCCGGCATATCCATCCTCAACCGTTACCACAAAAATGTCACAAGCCGCAGCCTGAATATCATCGAAGAATATCGCAATTACCGCTGGCAAACCGACCAGCACGGACGCTTTGTCAACCGCCCCGAGGATAAGTTCAACCACTCGATAGACGCACAACGCTATGTGTGCCTCAACAAGTTGCTCGAACGGAACAACGCGCTCAGCTATTCGGTTATCGCGGGCAGGAAGTAGTTTCCTTTATTCAGGCAACATTTCGCCTGCCGTCCACACGCGGTATTTCAATTCCACGCCTTGAGGAAGGTAAACAACCAACGGCAAACGGCTGTTGTAGCGTACAACTTCGCCCTTTCCCGATACGAACTTAGTCGTCTTAGGATCGTGGCACATCATCATGGTAGAGGCAATCTGCCCGTTCGTTTCGAATGTGTAATAGCTGTATCCCCAGCCTTCCACAGTGCCTTCGTTGAACGCACCTGCCAGCGTGTGGCGGTTGCAGTCTACCTCTTTGTACATGCCCGCAATGATTTCTATCTTGTACAGGCTTTCGTCCGCCCTCGGTTCGAGGAAGATAACATGTCGTTCCATATCGCCCATTTTTTCGGGATATGGTTTCAGGTTCTTTATCGCTTCATCTGTTGCTTTCACTGTCTGCGCTGAAATATTTGCTGAAAATAATATGCCGGTTAGGGCAAAAATGGCAATTAATGTAATTTTCTTCATAATCAGAATAATTATTGGTTTTATTATAAGACAGCGAAACTAAGCGATTGTTTAATCCCACTCCATTTGTTTTACTTAATTTAACATTTTTTATTTTTAAAGTGGTCAAATTCGACCACATCAGAGACGATGTTCTATTTATGTGTCATTATCCTCTTTACCCTCATTAAGATTATAGTTCTCTTTCTTTTCTACATTTTGTTTGAAAGTAGATAATTGAGGTTGTTTCTGTGCATTTACATAGGTTAATGTAGATTCTTTCTTTATAGACTTAAGGATATCCATTCTATCTAAGGAGTGTTTTTGCTCTGCTGCAGTCTGGCTCAATATTTTAAACCTATCTTTTTTAGCTACTCCATTTTTTATTAATGTTGAATTGAGAGATTCTAAATTTGATAATATAGCTAATTCGTTTATGCTCGCCATATCCCTAATGTTTTCACCCGATAAAGCCCTACCCATATTCGCTTCTCTCCAATCTTTCGCTGTACAACCAAACAATGCGACATTTAACATGTCGGCTTCATCAGCATAAAGTAACCATTCTTTGCTTTTTGCATATCCTGACTGGGGAATAATGTGTTCCTTTATAGCATCTGTATGTATCCTATAATTAGCTTTGCTCAAAACACGCCTAACATTCCATTCTAAGCCGTATTGATTCGTTTCAGCCTCTTTTAATCTTTGATATTCCTTTATCAAATAAAGCTTGAACATTGGACTTATAGCTGCTCCAAACTCAAAAGCAATATCTTTGTGTGCATAGGTTCCACCATACTTCCCTGCTTTTGAGAAAATACCGATAGCATCAGTTTTTTCAACCCAACTACTTACACTCATCGTAAACGTCGGTAAACCAGCCTCTTTTTTAAAGTGGTCAAATTCGACCACTTTAAAATTTGGATTATAA
The DNA here is from genome assembly GCF_010501075.1 of Dysgonomonas sp. 25. Lineage (GTDB taxonomy): Bacteria > Bacteroidota > Bacteroidia > Bacteroidales > Dysgonomonadaceae > Dysgonomonas. The sequence goes on along the minus strand of NZ_QVMN01000005.1, from coordinate 209,018 downwards.
ATAGTTTCCCAAGTCCCTAAGAATTCAATAGTTCCTCTACCCCTTATCCAGTTTTTGATAATATCTGCAGCCCGAGCATCGTCAGATGCTGCTTTCGCCATATCCGTAAGACAGATATAATCTTCATTTGCCTGACTTATGAAAGATATTTCTGTATTTTGAACGATTAATTTATTATTCTTTGCCATACTAATTCACAATATTACAGCACAAATATAAGAAGATTAATACACAAAAACGAACCATTACCCTTTTACCAAATATTTATCTATACAAGAAAACACCAACAACATTTTAATTATTTCTTATGAAACAAATAGAATTGTATATCAACCACCAACTGTGCGACATAGGCGAAGCAAAAGACTTCGCGGTCTACCTCAAGCGGCAGTTTATCTCGCCCGTAGAGGTCAGCGCCAAAGATACGCAGCGCTCGTACGAGATAACGCTGCCCGCATCCAATGCCAACAACGCCATTTTCGGCTACATCAACACCGAGGAGGTAAAAGGCAAGTTCGCAACCCTTTACCCGGCACAACTCATCATGGGAGGCGTGAAAATACTCGACGGCTATTTCAAGCTGACGGAAGTCACTTCGCGCGCCTACAAAGGGAATCTGGGCACTCCACCCGCAAGAACCATCAAAGAGATATTCGGCGACAAAACGATGAACAAGGCCGGTTCCTACCCTGTCCCCTTCCCCAATCTGGCAATGATAAGCCAATACAACCAGAGCCAAGGGGCTGCGGATATGCGCTTCTTCTTTCCGCTGGTCATGTACGGACTATTGCCCAAAGTGCCTGCCGGAAGTGGCTTGTATGGGGCAAAAGACGGGATAAGCGACAATGTGCGTTTCGGGCTCGAGGACTTCCCGCCTTCGCTCAACTGCTTGGACACGCTGAAGAATATCTTTAAAAGCCACAAGCTAAACATCACGGGAACGGCTTTCTCGGACGAACGGCTCAAAAACCTGTATATGAGCTACAAAAACCCGTCGAATTTCGATATGCCGTGGAATTACGGCGATTTGGGGACGATAAAGATAAAAGGACAGTGGGATAATTGCTGGTTTCTGCCGGAAGACGAAGGTGTAAACAAGAAGCAGCCTAAGCTTTTCGAGACAACCGGATTCCTTTCTACAACAGACGGGGATAACAGGGGGGCATATACAGCCAACATGCTCAATTCGACCAACTTGAAAAAGCTGACAGTACTCGAAGACCTGGGCGAAAACATAACCTCTTATACAGAGGATATAAAAGACTATAAAGTCAACAATGTAGTTTATCCGCGAAAGAAATATCACCATTCTATCCGCATCCCAATGTCGGGGTATTACAAAGTTTCGTTGAAAGGAGACATCTACATCCCGAGGCGGTCAGACCCCGATTTTTTCGACTTTTCCCATTTTCATATCACAGATGGTAACACAGGATACATTTTTGCTTCAGGTGATCATAAGAGCGACAACGACGACTATCTGAACGATAAGCGCTTCGAACTCAAACTGATCCGCGACAGAGGCGAAGGAGATTTCACACTTGATGGAATAACAATAGATGGAATATATTACCAAAATAATCAAGAGCAAACACAGGAAGGTCTAAAAATTAAAGATGATCAAGCCGGAAAAACAGACGGTTATGTATACCCACCTATTCAGATTCCCGTGTTTAACGAAAATTACCCCTTGAACTTCAAACCGAACCAGACCGTATTTGTCGATCCGGCGCAAAACGACAAACTGGTTATAGGGATTGCATGGGGAGCTTTCGAAAATGGTCGGTATCGGGCTGGAACACCATTTGACAGGGCAAAAGGAAGGGTTGACGGCTACGATAATGACGAAAACCCGAAACGCCACCTAAATCCTGTATGGGCACGCACATTGGCCGCCAAATCGTGTCACTCATGGAATAATAATTATAAAGACAAGACGCTTTCTTATGTTCTTGTCAATCAGCCTACACCATACATAAAATGTATAGACCCCAGCGAAAATGGGAATGCCAATCAAGAGGATTTCGTACTCGAAGAAACGAGGATGCACAAAATCGTATTAAAAAACGCTCCTGTCAATTACGCACGCAGAGGATACTACAAAGGAGAGGCAAAACCTATTATCGATGCGTCCCACAAAGACCGCCCCGTCAATTGGTACGGCGATGGCGAAATGAATGCTATTGTCTGGTTCGAGAAAGGAGAACGGGTGACGCTCATTTCTACAAGCGACACCGCCAAAGGTGGTTCCAATTATTGGCTATGGCATAAAATAGACTTCGAATTGTCGATAGAACCTTATCGCCGCGACAAAGGATGGGCGCAAATCAACGAGTTCACAGGCAGCAGTATAGCCGAATTGGATTGGAACAGCAAACCCGAGAAAGACTACGATTTCCCGAAAGATACAGTAGATGTCATCAGATTCCTTCCGTCCGAAGTGAAAGTGGACGAATGGATAGATAATTTCTGCAAGGCGTTCAATTTAGAGCTGATTCAGCACAATGACAAGAATTTCGAGCTCAACATCCGCAAAAAACTGTCGGGCAATACATCGCTTATCCTCGACCTCGACCAGAAGGCGGACGTCAACGTCAACCGCCAGAATATACCGTTCGGGCTGCCCAAAGCATACGAAATAGGATTCACCGTGGATAAGGACGAGATAGGATTTGTGGAAAGCACCCGCCGCTTGGCTGCCGACGGCGACTACGAGCGCGACCCGATGGGCGAGATAAAAGCCTTCGAAGGGAACGACGGTGGCGGGCGTTTCGAGACGGGAAGCCCCGAAAGCAACGTGGTGAAGCAGACTTCCAATTTCTCGTACAACTGGATGAAAGCGATAAAATCCGAAGACAGCAACTTCTACAAGGACGGCGTTTTCCCGGTTATTTCCGACAAGGAGGTTTGGGGCAGCGATTCGAGCGATTATGCCGAAATGATGATGAAAAGTTATACGGACAAGGCGCAACGCTTCTGGTACAAAGCGGATGGCAGTTACCGCGTAAAAATCAACAATAAAGTGGAGGTGGATGCTGCCCTGGTGACCGATACTTTCGACAAGGGGCAACGGATGGAGCTCGACTACAAAGACAAGCCCGACAGTATCTTGCGCAACTATTTCACCATTCTGGCCGATGCGCAGAATTGCTATACGCAGGTCGAATGCTACCTCTCGCCCGAGGAGTACGATATGCTCGAGCATTGCCTCATCCGCTTCAATGGCGACTTGTACCATGCCGCCGAGGTGGAGGGCTACGATCCGCTCGGGATGCGCAAGACGACACTAAAATTAATCAGGAAGATGTTGTAGGGCTATAATTTGTCATTCCGAATTGGAAATTGAGGAGCATAGGCGACTCAATGATATGAGGAATCTCTTTCTCATTCAGTGGCGAGATGCTTCGTTTCACTCAGCATGACAAGCTATCCGCCGTTCGGGATGACGATATTACTTTCGGCAGAACATAAAAATCCGCAGGCACATAAACAGAAAGAGAGGTCGTAAAAAACCTCTCTTTTTGCTTTCGTTACTTGAGCGCTTTCAACACTTCCGGCATCATCATCCAGATAGCATTTTCGTCTTGCGCGGTGTAGATATTTCCGTCTACTTCGACCTTCTCATCGGTCGCCTTAGCCTTTTGTATAGCCGGCTTGGCAAGTGGATGCTGGGCTACACGCTTTCCGTCGGCAATGCCCAATTGGTCGAAGAACATGGCTGCCGCACAGTGCCCGATAAGCAGCTTTCCCTTGTCGCCAAAGGCTTTCAACACGGCCATCATATCCTGATTATAGGCCTTATCGGCATTGTCGCGGAAGACGGGAACGGCATCGCCGCAACCGAATACCACGGCATCGTATTCGTCTTCTTTGCCTTTCAGGTGGGCAATCACGTCGTCGAGTATGAGCGTTACACCCGAATTGGTTTTGATTTCTTTGCTATCGGCTACGGCAAAGGTTTTGTATTCGATTCCATTTTCGAAGAAGGCTTCGAGGTATTGGAACAATCCCATCCCATTCACAGGGTTTACGGCTAAAATGGCTACTTTTTTCGACATAACTCAATCCTTTTTTTAGTTATTATTATACATCTGCAATTCAGATATGTTTTATTATTTTCACTACCACTTTTCTTTGCTGCGCGGAATTGTAAAACAATTCCTTGCTTCGTTCATTTTGCCATTGCGCAAAACGAACCAAAAGGCTAGTGCTTCGTTCCTCGTTGACCCGCCATTCAGTTTGCCGGCTGAATGAAATAAAGGAATACTTCGTATTCTGGTATTTCATTCTACCGCCGCCTGCACCGGACGGGTGCCCCAACTACGGAACTAATGCACGTCCTTTTTCAACAACTCCGACATTGCCGGATAGACGAAGTACTCACGCAACGCAAGTGAGCGACAGTACAAAATAAAAGACCGCTTTTACAAAAGACAATCAGTTACCATTAGTAAGTTTATTACGTATTGATAGCAAAGCTAATCATCCGCATCGGTAAAAACAAGAACTTACCTGCTTGTAAGACACTTACAACGAAGTAACTAATATTGATTTTCAGGCGGTAGCAGGGTGTGCTTGCAGGGGTGAAATTATGTTAAAATTACAAAAAGGCAGGAGCAGGGATTAAACGTACAGGAAGTTTTGCTGTCTTAAAAGATGAAACGAGTAATTGACAAATTATTAAAATGGAAAGGTTTTCTTAAACCATTGTCCTGAGTTTAACCGAGGCATCCCGCTCCCCACTGTTTTCAAGGGGTGGGATTCCTCACACAAGCACCCTCCGCAACCAGCTGACGCATAACATAACACACGAAAAAGGACAAGTAATTGAACATTTTTCGTTCTTATTTGTATAATATATGATAAAAAAAGCGTTTTTTTCGTAGCAAAAAGAAAAAAATATAGCTATATTTACATAAGACTAAAACCTGATTTATTGGCTTAATTCTGAAGTATTATGACACCCAACAATTACTCGGCAGAAGATTGGTTCAAAAGAGGAGCTGAACACTATCGCGATAACGAATACCAGGACGCCTGCGATTGTTTCCGCAAAGCGACCGACTTAGATCCGCACTTTGCGCAAGCCTACAACGACTGGGGAGTTGCCTTGTCCGACCTGCTCGACCAGACAGGTACCGAGCATTACTTTGCCGAGGCCGTAGACAAGTACCGCAAAGCCACACAGGTCAAGCCCGATTATGCGATGGCCTACTACAACTGGGCAAACTTGCTGTCGGATTTGGGCGAAGTATTCGACGACCCGCAGATGTATGCCGAGAGCGTGGAGAAATACCGTCAGGCAGCCAAATTCAGCCCCAACGACGCCGATATCTATTACAGTTGGGCCAATGCATTGCTCGCCCTCGCCGACCTGAAAAAGGACGAAAAGCATTACGAGCTTTGCATCGACAAGTACGCCAAAGCCGCCGAACTCAACCCCGACGAAGCCGAGATATACAACAACTGGGCGATAGCCTTATCGGGCTACGCACGCTTCAAACAGGACAAATCGCTTATGCTCGAAAGCTTCGGGAAATACGAACGGGCTATCGAACTTCGCCCCGATTCCATCAAGGCGCGCTTCAATATGGCACTGGATATGCTGGCGCTGGCAAAGGCCGAAAACGACATCGATACTTACAAAGACGAGATAGAGAAACGATTTTTAAAGACATACGAACTCAATTCGCGTAAGGCGGCATACAATCTTGCATGCCTCTATGCGCTCACGGGGGAGAAGGATAAAGCATTCGACTGGCTGGAAAAGATGCTTGCGACGACCAGCGTCACACGCGAGTTTATCGAAGTAGAGCCCGATTTTGCCAATATCCGCGACGATAAACGCTTCGACGGCCTGCTTACCCGCTACCGGTCGTAGAGGGCTTATACAAATACGATATGAAGAAAAGACTTTCGGTGCTGGCAACGGTTTTTGCCGGATTATTCTTGGTTGCATGCGATGTGGACGACGACACCTTGTCGTATGTAAACAAATCCGACCAAAGCATCTACATCTATAAGACCTATTCAGCCGAACAGATACTTCCACCCGGCGAGGAATACTTGGGGCGGGTTATCTACCCGTTCTACAAAAGCGGGCGGTTCCAGTCGTTCACCGAGTACATCTATCCCGATTTCCAGCATTACGACACGCTCTTCACCACGGTTGTGAGCTTAGACACGATACAGAAGCACACATGGCATGTCGTCCGCCGCGAAAATATGATTCTCCGCCGCGATACCATCCCCCTCAGCGAGGCGTACCTGAAAAGTATCAAGTATAAAATAGAGTACAAGTAAAAAAATATCACTTGTACTCTATTCTATGATTTCTGTTATAATAAGGGTAATTTACCTTATTTCTTCATGAGTTTCTTCTGAACATCCCCTTTTTCAGTTTTAATATCAACTACATACGCTCCTTTAGGTAATGTTCTGATATCTATCACCTCTGATGCGGGGTTCTTCAGGCTAACATATAATACACCCGTAGAAACACTGTAAATCTTAAGTTCCTTTATCGGCTCGTCAGAAGTAACGGTTATCTGGTCATCTGCCGGATTAGGCGATATATAGACATTGTTCTGACTTTCTAGCATGCCAAAGGTATCTGAAGCCAAACTCTTGCTCAGACTGGATACCGTAGGAATTGCACCTGCTTGATGAGGGGGTCTGTAACCCAATACTTCGTCTTGCACATTGCACGCAAGGTAGGCTACTTCTGCATCTGCTTTGCGAATAGCATCTTTTTCTATATTGTATTGCACATAGAAACCGCGCAGGTAACCCTTTGGCAATTCGGTATAATTAGCATCCGGTGTGGCAGCTAAAGGGTCGTCTATTTTGGTGATAGCAATTTTATTCCTGTCAATTCTGTTATTCCTCAAAGCAATAAGCAGTGGTATTTCATCTCCTGCAACAAGCGATTGCCATTCATCTGAATTTTTATCGATTCCATCTATTTTGATGAATATCTTATATCCCAATTCTGCATCTGTCAATTCCCTACACCAGCGTACTGTAAGCCAATGATACAATTCTTCTCCGCGCGAATCGAGGGCATCATGTATGCGGAAGAAGCGGGGAGCACCGGTCCCGGGAATTGGTTTGACAGCCATTGTAGCTACATAGAATAGTTGTTGTATTTCTCCTATCTTGGCTGGAAATCTTTTGGATACACCACATAAGTCAGTATCAAAATAATGATCACCATTGAAGCGTTGTCCACTTGGCATCAAACGGAAGTCATACTTTATATCTTCTATTCTTCCAGCACGATCGAACCAATAATCTGTTCCGGCAATTTCCTTATAGCATGGAGAGCCGGGCAAGAAATAAACCCTGTGTCTATCCCATCCTGCCAAAGGGGTTTGTCCGTAGCGTACACCTAACTCGCGTTGAATATCAACCGCCGAGAGTTCGGGGTGCGAAACCATGGGTGACGTCATAGCCATTAGTTGGCGATAGTCTTTCAGGTCAGGTAAGCCCCACCAGTTGCGCTTATCTGCGGGAATGGTCTTTCTTTCTTCAAAAGATCTGAGATCCAGCGGGTTCTTCTGACCGTCTTCGTACATATCAGCCCATGTATTCATGAATTTATAGGTATTAGGAGTATAGTATTCTCCGTAATAATACTTAAAGGTATCGAGATTCACCTGAAAGTCGTTCTTGTCGAGTGTTAGGTGGTCTAAGTAAGTATTAATTTTCTCTTGCGTTACTCCCCAATTGGTGATGTCCTCGTAAGTGTAGTTTTCTCGTCCTGTAACAAGATCATTGTCAGGGGAGCGCATGCGTTGCGGCTCAAAGTGCGAGAAATTCCTGTCCATCCAGTAATATTCACCTATTCTGATACCCTTGTAATCGGATTCTACAAAACCTAAAGGATGATCTTCGACTAACCAGTTGTTGCCATAGGAGTACCTTACAGCCATCTTGTAATGAAGGTCGACTTGAGTAGGTAGCTGAGGTATACATGCATCTTCGTTAATTCTTAATTGTAAGAATCTATTTTCCTCTGATTTAAAAGAGAAATCAGGTAGTAACGTAATGCTATTACATGCCTCTATTATTCCACCTGTTGTATTAGGCGAATTTAATATTATATCTCTGTTCTGTGCATGCAGAAAGCCAACTGTTGGCAAAAAAAGTAATATAATTAATATATTTTTCATTCTTGTCATAATTCATTTATTTTGATTTTGTAACTCCTGAATAGTGGCATCCTGCTTTTGCAGTTTCTTCTCTAATTCTATTACATATAGTGTCAATTCCTCAACTTTCTGCAATAGCTTGACCTGCATCTCGCCTACATCGACACCTTTTTCTTTCACTTCCGCTTCGGATGGAATTTCGGGTAAGCGTTTATGCTCCTGGATATGTGCTTCTACTTCGGAAAGGGTAGGCAACTTATAGCCTGTTTCGAAGACAAAATCAGCCCAGCCGTTATTGTCGATTTTCACTTCTTTGGCATGAATGGTGCCGTTGACGTCGAGTTTGTGAGTCGGGTTAGTCATGCCAATACCAACATTGCCATTAGGAGCAATACGCATGCGCTCAAACAAATCGGTCGTACCAGCATTCACGCCTAATTCATTTGTATAAAAAAGTAAAGCTGTACTCTGAACTGCAGAGAAACCATCTCTACATCTGTTGGTTCTTAAAGCTGAAATGCGAGCTGCAATCTGGTTATGAACAATATCCCTATAACCTTGAAAATCGATATTGTATTGAAGAGAGACGCCTCCTTTAGGTACATCTAAAATCCCCGCATAACCAACCTTTCCAATAGTGATACCTCCATCCGTAGGAGTAGCTGAAGTTGTTACCGTCAAATTACCATTCACCGTTTGGTTTTGTGCATGCAATAAACAGATGGCGCTGATTGCTAAAAGAATAGTTAAAATAAGTCTTTTCATTTTTCAATTATTATTTATTGTTTTCCAATTCTTTTATTCGTTTTTCCAATTGAATGGTGTACAACGTCAACTCTTCAATTTTCTGCAATAGCTTGACCTGCATCTCGCCTACATCGACGCCTTTTTCTTTCACTTCTGCTTCGGATGGAATTTCGGGCAGGCGTTTATGCTCCTGGATATGTGCTTCTACTTCGGCAAGGGTAGGCAACTTATAGCCTGTTTCGAAGACAAAATCAGCCCAGCCGTTATTGTCAATTTTCACTTCTTTGGCATGAACGGTGCCGTTGACGTCGAGGGCATTTTGAGGATTATCAACTCCGATGCCGACACTTCCTGTGCCTGTTACGGTAAATACACCAGCAAAATCATTACCCCTGATAATTCCTATACGAAACTTCTCGCATAGATCATAAGGGGCATTCTCCAAATTATCGTCTCCTATACACACTCTTAATTCTGAGGCATTAAACCCTGTGTTATAACGGGCAATAAACATATCGTCCGTACTTTCTCTGGGCGTTCCAAAATATAATCGTCTGCCCCAAGTATTATAAAGAACCTCATTCCCATCACTCTGTAATATAAGGTCACTTAGTAATATACCTCGGGAAAGGGTAAGAGTTTGGGCTAGAAGATTTCCTTCCACATAGAATTCATACGGAGTTGTTCCGGGTGGCCTTACATGTACATGGGTTCCAAGTTTAATACCTCCAGCAAAATCGTTTCCAAAATTTATTGTTAATCTATTATTAGTGTCATGGACAAAAGCTCGTCCCCCTGTGCCTCTATCTTTATTATAATAGATAATATCTCCGCTAACTGGGTTTTGTTCAAATACTTTTGTTTGCGCATTAGCTCCTATCCAACAAAGCGATAGAAAAAGTATTGAAAATAGAATTTTCTTCATATTATTATTATTATTATTATTATTATTATTTGTTATTTATTAATTCTCTTAGTTCTTGATTTTCTTTCTTTACTTCTTCCAGTTCTTTTTGTTGCTGAATTACGTATAGTGTCAATTCCTCAACTTTCTGCAATAGCTTGACTTGCATCTCTCCTACATCAACGCCGTTTTCTTTCACTTCTGCTTCGGATGGAATTTCGGGCAGGCGTTTATGCTCCTGGATATGTGCTTCTACTTCGGCAAGGGTAGGCAACTTATAGCCTTTGTCGAAAACAAAATCAGCCCAGCCGTTATTGTCAATTTTCACTTCTTTGGCATGAATAGTACCGTTGACGTCGAGGGTATAATTTGGAGTTGAAGTTTTAATGCCTACTCCTAATTCCGAAACAACAAACCAATCAGTCCAAGCTCCGTTAGCATTCCACTTTATGTTGCCGATCGAGAGCCTATCTTGATTTGTATCATCTCCAATATTGATCCTTAATTCGGACACCCCTTCTCCTTTGACAAACTTACTCAACCATAGTTCATCTGTATGAAAATCGTTTCCTGCTAAAAATAGTTTAGATCCATATCCCGTTTTTCCGGCAACATTCCAATCTCCAACGAACAGATTTTGCATAATGGTTGCATTCTTTGTTACACTCAAAAATCCATTTACCGTTTGGTCTTGCGCATGCAGTAAACAGGTCGCGCTGATAGCGAACAGGATAAACAAAAGAGTCTTTTTCATTTTTTTATTTAGTTTTAGATTAATAATAAATAATATAGTTAGATTATTCAGGTCTTTTGCCCAATAAACAAAGATATATCAAAGTCGGGAAGTAATTGTTAAGAAAATATATATTCTTTAACATATTTTCCAAAAAAAACCTCTCCCATTCCGAGGGAGAGGCCGAAGCAAGGAGTGTAGCTACTTCACCTCGCTCACAATATCTAAGTCGCGGATAACGAGCGGTGTCATATAGCCATTGGCCACCACAAACGGATTCAGCGTGTCGAGGATTTTGCGGCGAAGCTTTTGGATAACCGTCTGATTGTACAAGACATACGAATTGATAATCTCGTTGGCATTGCCCGCCAGATTGCCCGAGCCCGACAATCCCGCCAAAGTAGGCGATGTGAGGCGGTGCGCCGAAATAATCTTCTGGAAAATAATCTCGTCCACTTTGTTGTACAAATCCGCATTGTTGCTCGCCGTGTACGATGTCACCACAGGCTTCACCTCTTGGCTTTCGCCCCAAAGCACCACGATGCTGTTAGCCCCGTTAGCCCCGGCATAACTCCGCTCTATGTCGTGCTGGAACTGCTCCTTCTGCGCATTGGTCGGGTTGCTCGGCATAGTGATAATGGTCGACGGCACAAAACCATTATTAATCGAGTTGCGGTAGAAACGCCCCAACAAGCCGTCGGCTTCGATATAATTCAATGCCGAATAATACTGTGGCACAGGATAATAGTCGAGGCTCGGCTCATAATCCTTGTGGTAGAAAAGATACGCTTCACCTTTTTGCGGCTGCTCGCTGCCATACGCTTTCAGCTCCACCGGCGCATATTTCCCGGTTGTTTTTCGCCAGTCGTTGGACAGGAAAAACGACAAATATCCTCCGAATTCGTTCGTTTGTCCTACACGAATCTTGCTGAAATCCGTATGGTAGAGGCTCACACTCCGCCCGTCTTCATTGGCTATGACCTGAAAGCAAAATCCGCCAAAGGTCACATAATCTTTCGCCAATCGCTCGATAAGCACATCCCAGTCATCCTGCGGATTCGGTTGGCCGTAGTAGGCGGCATCGTCTACGCCGGCTCCGCAGATGTAGGTCACTTTGTTTTCGATAACGGCTTTGTTTACAGCCGATTCGTTGTTTAGTTCGATAATACGTTGAGGCAATAAATTGTCGGTGTCGTAATTTATCCATCCCCTTACATTACGACGGAAAGTGGGATACGATTTTACTGTTTCGCTCAGGTGGATAACCGAATATTGCATGTTGTTTGTCGACGTCTGATTCATAGCGCTTTTTGACTTAATGATAACTGCGCCCGACATCGATACAGAATTTTAACATTTTATTTTTCATTCCAGCTTCCGGCACATCGTTTTTCGCGGCTTCGGCGGGATGCGGCGCACCCAAGCAAAGCATCTCCGCATGAAGCCGGACGGCTGATGTGGTAGTCGCCGTCTCATATCTCGCTCGTCCATACCTCTCGGCTGCGTCTCTGAAGACAGAAAACTTTCTTTCTTTTTTCTTTTATATATTTTCTTTTTTCTTTCTTTGGGGAAAGACAAAGAAAATATCCTATAAAAGTTTTCTTTCTTTTGCTACTTTTCTTTCTTTTTGAAGAAAAATGTTAAAAAAATGCAGGCATACTCTTACTGATTATCTTTTAGTCAGCCCGGGTGAAGAATAAGACGAAGCGGCACAATCGCCTTTATTCTAAAAACCGTTCGGGGAAACAGAGCGAGCCGGTAGCTCCGCTGCCATATTCGAGGACAACATTGTCACGATAGTGGATATAGATGCATTTGGTATCGTAGATTTTCATCAACGAATCGTTTTCGGTTATGGGTTCGTCGAAAATCACATACAAAAACTTGCTCATAACGCTTCGCTGAAAGCCGATGCGAGCAGGATTACGGTTGTCAATCGAAATGCAATTGACGGCATCGAGTTTCTTTTTCAGGGTTTTGATTTCGCTTTTGTCCCAATTCAGCAGGTTGAAAATAGTGTCGGCCTTGGGCGAATCGACATCGATATCCCAGCCGCCATAATTCTGCTCGTTGAGTACGACGTGGAAGATGTCTATATTTTTGATGTCGTTAATCTCGATATCGACATGGATATACGAAGGCGTCTTGGCGCGGAAATACGCTATCAGTTGCTTCATTTCGGCTTCGTGCGTGTCGTAGTTTTCGGTCAGGTCTTTCTTGTCGTAAGTCTTGAAAAAGGAGGATTGAGAGCATTTCCAGACCACGAAAGCGCAAAAGGCGATACAGGCAATGCCCGTAATCAGGCAACCTTTTGAGTAGCTTTTTTTCATTTTTGCATTATTTGCCGATAAAGAAAAGAAAAATATTCCAAAATTATCTATCTTTGCGCCCCCCAATTATCTATCTAAAAAGAATAACGTATGGAAAATCTGCTCGAACTATCGGACAAAGCCGCTCGACGCGCACAGGAAATCATCCGCGAAACGGACATTATCAACATCTGGCAATCGGTAGGGGCACAGCCCAACCTTATCGGCTCGGCAAGTATGGGACTGATAATGAAAAACAAAGACCTCGACTTCCACATCTACTCGTCTCCCCTGCGGGTAGCCGACAGCTTCGAGGCGATGAACCGGCTGGCACAGAAGCCCGGCATCAGGCAAATACAGTACGGCAACCTGCTCGACACCGAAGAGGAATGCCTCGAGTGGCACGCCATCTACGAAGCGCAGAACGGCGAAACGTGGAAAATGGATATGATACACATCGTGAAAGGCTCGAAATTCGACGGACACATGGAGCGTGTGCGCGACAGGATAAAAGCCATACTGACACCCGAAACGCGCCTGACTATCCTGCAACTGAAATACGATACGCCCGAAACGGAACCGATAATGGGCATCGAATACTATCAGGCGGTATTGCGCGACGGCATAAAAACATACGCCGAACTGGTGGAATGGCGCAAAAATAATCCGGCAAATGCGGTAATAGAGTGGATGCCTTGATTTTTTTTGCAAAAAATAGCTATCTTCACCCCATACTAAAAAAAGAAATACCATGAAAAGAATACTGCTCTCGCTCCTGTTGTGCTTTTCTTTAGGGAGTGCCTTAGCCCAATCGCCTGACGAACAGATAGGCGAAGCCCTCAGTGCCAGCGATTTTTTCCTGCTGGACGAAAGATATTCGCAACTCCAACACGAGATGCAATCGCCCGTGCTGAAATGCTTATCGCAATCGCTGCTCGATGCCGTCTTTGACCGTCAACACGAAGCCATATCTTCTATCGACTCGCTCATTTTGTTCTATCAGGACGAGATAGGTTTCGAGAGTACAATGAATATGCTGCTGTGCCAAAACGCTATCCGCTTCCGCATGGGAGCGTATTGCGAAGCCTCGGAAGAGACTAAAAGCTTTCTCGACCTGGTAGCGCCACACCTCGACGACGAAACGGTAAACGGCCTGCAATCGCTCTACAAGTATTACCATTCGATGTGCGGGCAGAAGAAAACGGAACTCATCCGCCCTGCCCAAGATTGTGCAATACCCTTATACATAGAGTCTTTGAAATCGAAGCAGAACATCCGCAGAGGATATCTGCCCTATGTGCCTGTGACGGTGAACGGCAAAGAAGAACGCTTCATCTTCGACACAGGTTGCCCGGGCGGCGTATTTCTTTCGGAGGAATATGCAACCCGCTATGGTGTCAGAATCACCTTCGATTCGCTGGGGGTATCAGGCACAGGAGGTTCGGGTATGGGCAAGATGGGTATACTGGATAGCGTAGCCATAGGAGATATGATACTAAAAAATCTGGTGGTGGTTGTCGTCCCGTCCAATCCCGCAGTAGATAGCGTCTTCAAGGTCGATGCCGTTTTGGGAACCGACATTATGAAGCTGGCAGGAGAAGTGCAAATCTTCCCAAACAAGGGAAAAATCGTTTTCCCGATTCACAAAACACCGCTCCCCGCCACAGGACGCAATATGATGAAAACTTCCGGCGACAGCTTCTTCGTGAAAGCATATTCGGGCAACGAAAGGCTTATTATGCTATTAGACACGGGCGACTCCAACGCGGGATTGAACAGCAGTTACTATCACAGGTATAAGGAGGCAATCGAACGCGACGGAAAGAAAGAATCCTTTCTCACAGGCGGTTACGGAGGAGTCAACACCAAGCAGTTCTACACCTACCCTGCCCTTCCGCTGCGTATAGGCAGCCACAATTTTGAGATAAAAGACATCTATATCGACACCACTCCTCTCGAAAATACACTGCAATTGGGTGGCGAAGAAGGTGCACTGGGAATGGGCTTCATCAGGCTGTTCGAGAAAGTAACCATCAGTTTCGACCACATGTTTATCGAAGTAGAATAAGTCCGCCGCACGGATAACAAAATAAAAGAGATACCTTGGCAGGGTATCTCTTCTTTGTTTGCCATCACCCGTTACAACGGCTTCACCGGAATGCAGATATCTACGATATGTTTCTTTTCGGGGTGAAGCTGGTAGAAGTTGTGGTACAACTCGAACGTATATCCGTCGCCTTGCTGGTAGCCGCTTTCGGTGAACCAGTGGCACATCGTGTTCCACGCATCCTGGAAACCGTCCATACCGATTTCGAAGTGTCCGACAACATACTTCCCGCCCGCAATGGTCATCTTGCCTATTTCGCCTTCCACCTTCACATCCTCGTTCACGATGACGCAGGCACTCTGGCGCACCTTGTCCTGCCCGGTAATGGTGGGGTCGTCGTGTACCACCGTCGCCGTTTTGGTGACAGCCGGGTCGTACAATCCGCGCGGAACAGCCCATTTGATAACCTTTTCGTAGGCTCGGTGAATTTCGTGAAAAGCCCCCATGTGACGGCAATAAACAGCCTTCATATCAGGCAACTGCATAATTTCGATTTTTGCATCCATAATAACTAAATTTAAACATTCGACGGAACAAAATTCGGCATTCAAATCGAGACACTTTTGCACATTCTTGCTAAGCGGTTGACCGTTCTTGCTGAAATATTCGCCATCTTTCAGGTAAACGCCTTTCTCGGTACGGGCAAAGCGGCTCGGCGACACACCGAAGTAGCGGCTGAACGTACGGCTGAAAAGCGATATACTGCTGAATCCGCAGGCATAGGCAATCTCGGTGACGGTCACGTCCTTGTCGCGGAGGAGGATAAAAGCAGCCTTCTCGAGCCGCAGGCGCTGGATGAAATCGTTCGGCGTTTCGCCCATCACGAAACTGAATATACGGTGAAAATGGAACGGTGAAAAGTTTGCCACCCCCGCAATCGTCTGCAAATCGAGGGGCTGGGCGATATGCTCCTCGATGAAGTCGATAACGCGGTTGATACGTGCCATATATTCGCGGCGGCTGCGCTGGCTGGTCGCTGTTGTAGTCATAGATTATGTGCAAATATACGACAAGTAGCGGCTATGGAGTTGACTATTCTTGCTATTTTCCTTTCCTTTTTTGAACCTTTCGTCCGGCAAATAGTTATACCTTTGTCATCGCGAGTTTTTTCAACTCGTAACTCGTAACTTGTAACTTGTAACTTGTAACTAATATGTCTACAATAACACTCTACATCGTCCGTCACGGGCAGACAATGATGAACGCCCTCGACCGCGTACAAGGCTGGTGCGATTCGCCCCTCACCAAAGAAGGAATAGAAGTAGCCCGCCACCTCGGCTACGGCTTCGACGAGAAAGGGATACACTTCCGCTCCGCCTATTGCAGCGACCTGCGCCGTACGCGCCAAACCGCCCAAATCATACTCGGGGCGAAAGGCGAAGGAGACATCCCCCTCGCCGAGTGCGCCGGATTCCGCGAAGCCTGCTTCGGCAGTTACGAATCGGGAGCAAACGCCACCATGTGGAAAGAGGCCGCCCTTTACCTGCAATTTACCTCGTCCGAGGCGATGTACCGCGCCGTTATGGAACGCCGCATATCTTCGGGCGACGTGCTGGATGCCGTAAAGACGCTGGACACGATGGATATGGCCGAAGGATTTTCGGAAGTGGAAGCCCGCACGCAGGAGACACTGCTCGAGATTGCACAAGCGGAAACGCTCAAAGGCGAAGGCAACATCCTCGTCGTAGCGCACGGAATGAGCATCCTGTGCCTGCTCTACAACCTCGGCGGGAAGGCATTGCTCAACGGTCACCTCGAGAATGCCGCCGTCTGCAAAGTGACCTACGAAGATGGCCGGTTCACCGTCCACTCCATGGGCGACATGAGCTATCTGGCTGCCGGGTGCAAATAGGAAAAATCCCGTAAAGTTGGCAACAATACGGGATTTCTCAGGTTTTAGATAGATATATTTGTATAAAGGAAGCTAATCTTTCAACTCGCCATCGAGTTTGGCTTTCATCGAAACTTCTTCATAGCTTGTCCGTCTGGTGCGGCCGACAGTAGTCGTGCCGGTTATGTGCTGCATTTTGAAGTACATATGTGCATCCGCCAGCTTTCCGGTGCCGAACGTAATCGAGTACGTCCCTATCCCGTTTATTTTGTAATCCTCTTCGGCTGCGAGCTCCAATCCCGCATTGACCGCCGTAGATATGGCCGCGAAGTCGAAATCTTCGGGCAAGGTCAGCCCTTTATAAACCCTGTGGTGGTCGGGTTTCTTCTTATACCACTCGCTTTCGGTGGCTTCGCCCGTTTTCAGGTCTACGTCCAACGCGCATTCGCGCTTGTTATTTTCGGGGTCGACATAAACAATCTGAGCCTCATCGACTACGAAAGTGAACGTCTTGCTGTCCGAGTATTTCAGGTCGATGCCTGTTATCACCATGTCCTCGGTGATATGTTTTTTAAGGATTTCGCCCACCTGCTGCATTTCCTCTGCATTTTTCAGGTTATAGCTACTCGGGCCGCACGACGTCGCCGCAACTGCGACCAGCAGAAATATGCCAACAAAGCACAATAATTTGTTTAATGGAGTTTTCATACGTTTTGTAATTAGTATTTGTAAATGATAAGACAAAGATAAATCTTATTTTCAAAAACAGGCTGATTATCCGGCAAATTAACTTTTTATTTTTCACAAAGCAAACACCAAACACCTATACAACAGTGAATTAGCAATATAAGAAAAACACTTTTTGCCCCTGTCAAGAGGTAATAAACTGATAGTAGGTACAGTATGTCTCCCCTTATTTTTATTCTTGTCTAAATTTGGTTCAAAATTGAATTATTTAGGTAAATAATTTGACTATTACATAAAATTGGTTTAATTTTGAATCATGAAACAAGACTTAAATAATTGACCTTGTAACTAACAAAAAAAGACTATGGGAGTATTAAAAATCAATTGTCATTGCGACGAAAGCCAGATGGACACTATCATCGGACACATAGCCGATTACCTGTACCAAACCGACCGCTACACCTTGGGCGACATCGACGAGGAAATAGCAGACATGCGCGTATGCGTCGATTTCGAAGTCTTTATGGATACCATCAGGCTGAAATCGGCAGAGGTACAGGACAGTGACTGGGAGACCCTATACGAAGATTCCGCCGTGCTCACATCCCGCTTACAAAGCCTGCTCAGGGATTTCAACAGCGACCGGTGCGAGGCTATCCGTCAGGCGCGACAGATACGGCGCGACCAGCTGAATAGTCTGGGAATTTACCCGATAGTAAAATATTAACCCAAAGTTAAATTAAAAATTAATCACGAAACAAGATGGAAACAGCAAAATTGAAAAACGGACTCGAAAATTTATCTAAATCAAAACAGGAAATGCAACAGGTAGTGGAAGATTTCTTCCGGGCAGGCGGATTCGAAAAGCAGATGGCGCTCATCGCCTCGTCGTTGCAGGAAGTGGTGAACAAAGGCGCGGGCGAGACGTGCGACAGCCTCGACAACGAGTTTGAATATACCAACCGCTACATCCGCGAATCGGTATATGAACTCACCGAACTGCAAAAATTCCTTATCCACCTGCACGAATCGTATCGCCGATATCGCCGCAATTGCGAATATCTCGACAGGCAATCGGCAAACACCCCTCAAGCTGTGCGATTGGTGAAGCTATCGTAAGTAGTTACGAGTAAACGAGTAAACAAGTAAACCAGTAGACAAGTTTACAAGTAAAAGTTCTTTCTTGTTTTTACTGCCGCGCTCTTTTCCTGCGCGAAGCCTCTGGCTTCTTGCTTCGTTCATTTTGAGTCGCCTGCGCTCCTCGATTGTTAATTGGCATCGCCCAAACAACGTTCGCCGAAGCGAATGCGAGGCAAAACGAACCAAAAGGCTAGTGCTTCGTTTCTTGTTGACCCGTCAGTCGGTTTGTCGGCTGAATGAAATAAAGGAATGCTACGCATTCTGACATTTCATTCTACGCCTCCTGCACCGGACGGGTACCCCAACGGCGAAACTGATGCACATCTTGCCGCAATGCAGCGAAAAGCAATTCCGCGCAGCAAAAAAAGAAAAAATAAAACAAAAAATCAATGAAAACCGCTCTCGAGAAACTCGGAATACACCTCCCCTACGGACGCACCGACGGCAAAGTGAAAGTGATTTGCCCCAAGTGTTGCGACCAGCGCCAGAACAGGCTCGACAGGGCATTGTCCGTCGACATAGGCAAAGGGCTCTACAACTGCCACTATTGCGGTTGGTCGGGCAGCGTGCGCAAGCGGAAGGGCGAAAAGAGCGACAAGGTGTACAAGCGTCCCGAGTGGCACAACAATACCACCTTGAGCGACCGTCTGGTGAAGTGGTTCGAAGCGCGCCGGATTAGCCAGTACACGCTGAAAAAGATGCGCATCAGCGAGGGAGAGGAGTTTATGCCGCAGAAAGGGAAGAAGTGCAACACCGTGCAGTTCAACTACTTCGTAGACGACCGCTTGGTCAACGTGAAATACCGCACGGGCGACAAATGCTTCAAACTGGTATCGGGTGCCGAACTGGTCGTGTGGAACATCGACGCCATCAAAGGGCAGCCGGAATGCATCGTCACCGAAGGCGAGATAGATGCCCTGTCCTTTATCGAATGCGGCTTCGACCACACCGTTTCCGTGCCCAACGGCGCCAACGGGACGGAGTATCTCGACAACTACCTCGAAGCCTATTTCGACGACAAGGAAACGATTTTCATCGCCTCCGACAACGACAGCAAAGGCATCGCCCTGCGCAACAACCTCATCGCCCGCTTCGGGGCAGAACGCTGCCGCATCGTGAGCTATGGCGAGGGATGCAAGGATGCCAACGAGCATCTGGTGAAATACGGGCAGCACTCGCTTGCCGCCCGCATCCGCGAGGCCGAGGACGTGAAGATAGACGGCGTGTACGGACTGAACGATTTTGCCGACGACCTCGACAATCTCTACCTCAACGGCATGCCGAAGGGGCATACCATCGGACACCCCAATTTCGACGCCCTGTGCAGCTTCGAGACGGGACGCCTTGCCATCGTCACGGGCATACCCGGACACGGAAAGAGCGAATTTGTAGACGAAATAACGGTGCTCCTCAATATGCGTTACGGGATGAAATTCGCCTACTTTTCGCCCGAAAACCATCCCACCGCCTACCTGTTGTCGAAGCTCACGTCGAAGCTCACCGGAAAACGCTTCGACAAGGCGCACCTCAACCGGATGGAGTACACGCAGGCAAAGGAGTACCTGAACAAAAACTTCTCGTTCATCTACCCGTCGGACAATTTCACGCTGGACGAGATACTGGGCAAGGCGCAATACCTCATCCGCCGGCGCGGCGTAAAAGGGTTGGTGATAGACCCTTACAACAAGATAGAACATCAGATTCCGCCGGGGATGCCCGAAACCAATTATATCTCGATGATTCTCGACCGCCTTATCGCTTTCGCGCAGAAGAACGACATCCTGATACTGCTGGTCGCCCATCCGCGCAAAATGCAAAAGAAACAGGGCGAAATGACATTCGAAGTGCCTACGCTGTACGACATCAACGGTTCGGCAAACTTCTATAACAAAACGGATTACGGCATCGCCGTCTACCGCGACTTTGCCAACGACCGCGTAGAGGTGTATGTGCAGAAGGTGAAATTCCGCCACTTGGGCGAATGCGGCTCGGCAAGCTTCCGCTACAACATCAACAACGGGCGCTATGTGCCGTGCAACGACGAGGGAAGCGCCGACTGGGATAACGACAACTACCTCACCCGCAAGGAAAGGGAGCAACAGCCTGCCGACTTCTTCACGACGGACGAGAGCGTACCGTTTTAGTCCCCTTATCCCCGAAAGGGGAAGATTGACAAAGAGTTATAAACGGCAGGCATGAAGACGCTTCTCTGTCATTCTGAGTGAAACGAAGAATCTCGTCACGAAGAAAAAGAGATCCTTCACTCCGCTCAGGATGACAAAGAAAAGGAAGCGGCAAAAGCACAAAAAAATTACTGTAATAATAACATTTTATAATCAACAAATTATGAGATTAGGAAACAGCAACGGAAACAACAGAGGCAAAAAGTATTTCTTACGCAAAGAACTGGGGACGATTGTCCCTTCGGAAAAGAACCGGCGCAAGGCGGACGATTTCAGCCAATGGATAGTCGACAACCGCACGGATATTATCAATTTCCTGATTATGAAGAACAGTTACGACGAAGATGCTTTTGCCGAAACCTACCTGCGCATGTACGAGAAAATACTGTACACAGGATTGGAGATAGACGACAGGAGAGCCTATTTCCACCGCGCCTACTACACCAATTATATCCAGCAGCGCGCACACGAAAACCGCTACGGAGACCCGCTGAAATACGACCTGCGCATCGCCGACAACGGCAATCAGGCCGAGCGCGAACGGCGGCAGATGATACTCGAAAACGAGATTTACAACTATGTGCACGACCATTATTATGTGCGCGAATTCGAACTCTTCAAAATGTACATCACCCTGAAACCGGCCGTCAATTACAAGACCTTAGCCGAAATCACCGGGACGAAGCCGTATATCATCCAGCGGATTATCTCCAAGATAATGAGCGATTTGCGCGCACAAAAACGCTTCGTAGACGAATACAGGGAGGTGGCAGCGTAAAAGAATGATGAATTATGAATGATGAATTATGAATGATGAATGATGAATGATAAATTATGAATGATGAGCGATGAACTAACAGATTGTATTGCAGTAGTGTCTGACAGCGCTTTGTAATTCATAATTCACAACTCATAACTTATAATTATTAATGTTTGAAGAATCAAAAAAAAATTCCTACCTTTCGCTCGGTTTTATAAATAATAAGGTAGAACACAAATTTTAGAAATCTATGAAAAAGCTATTTATTTTGATGATTATCACCGTATCATGCGCGCTATTCTCTTGTAGCAGTGTCCAGTCTGTTTTCAACAAGACACCGGAAGAAAGAGTGAAGCAGCTGGAATTAGGTATGACCAAAAAACAGGTAACTGAAATTTTGGGCAAATCGTATACTCCTATGAGCCTCGAAAGCGATGCTTCGGGCGGACGTGTGGAAACGCTGTCAGTTGCTATCGACGACGATTGGAGATACATTATCAGGCTTGTAGACGGACGCCTCGATAATTGGACGCGCGAACGTATACCGAATCCATACTACCGCGATACACAAAGGTAAAAACATTCGGAAAAATACAGAATCGGATATCGTCTCCTTCACGGGGGACGATATTTTTTTTGCAGAAACGGGTTGCACCATTCCAATTCTTTTTGCGTATATTTGTTCTTTATTATCGAAGCAAATACGGAAATTTTCAGAGAAGAAATGAAATCTGAACAAATACTTTTTTTCATCTTGTTGTCGCTATGCATCCTACCTGCCTGCACAGACCAACAAGAGAGCAACGTAATATCCATCACCGGCCAGTTTACGAATATAGAAGATGGCGCCATCGTATCCCTCTGCCAACCGGACGATAAGGCTGCCAAGCCATTTATCAGCGACACCATCCGCGACGGCAAAATAAGCATCTCTTACACCGACACGGTGCCCGCCCTGAAAAGAATAAAACTGATATGCCGGGGCGAAGGATTCCCTCCATCGCACCTCACACTATGGGTGCGCCCGGGCAGCAGGACAATAATAAAAGGCGATGGCAAATTACTCCGCACATGGAACACAAAGAGCACAGTGAAGGAGCAAAACGAGCAAAACAAATACGTTCGCGAAAGCACCCGCAACCTCCACCGTCTGCAGGTTTTGCTGTGCGAAATCAATACTTTATCCGCCGAAATAGAAGAATCTCCCGAAAAAGAGACGGAGCTGCGCAGGCAAATAAACGCATTGCACACCCAACAGGATTCGGTAGACCTGCTGATAGAGAAAAAAGACCTCGAAGTGATGAAAAGATATCCTTCCTACAGTGCCTGCTGGATGGATTTGTTGCAACAATATTCCGAGAAGTGCCACCACAACCCGGATTACCCCTACCGCGAACTGGTATTCGCCCTGTACAGCCGATTGCCCGATGAAAAGAAAAACTGCGCGGAATATAAAACCATCGCGCTCAATCTTCGCACGTCGGAGAAACAGGCTGACGATTTTTAATAAAAATACCGTTTCAGGTTTGCATAACTTACCGAAATCTCTACCTTTGCCTATATGATTATATTCAATACGACATTCCACCTCGAAGACGAGATACACGACGAAGGACTGGCTTTCCTCCGCCAAACGTATATCCCTTCGGCTGCGGGAAGCGGATTCCTGCTACAACCACGGCTGGCACGCATCCACCGGCAGCACGAGGAGGGCGGTGTGAGCTATTCACTGCAATTCCACGTCAAGAATGTCGACGTGCTCAACCATTGGCTCACGACCGACGGGCACGCCTTGCAGCAGCAACTGGCACAACGTTTCGGCAACAAGATGCTCGGCTTTGTGACCGTACTGGAAGAAATTTCGCTCTAAAGCAAACGCACATAAAAACACACAAAACAATGAAAACGGTTACATTCCTTAGCCTTTTCTTTCTGTCGGCTGCCTATGGCAACGCGCAGTTAGTCACCCTCGCGCCGGCGGCAAACCCCGAACCGCAAGAATATTACGTCGATGTGACCTTGCAGGACGATTTTATCGACCGGGGGAAAGAACATAGTATAAGATATGCCATGTCGGTCACATACCTCTCGGCAGATGAGGAAGATAAGACTTTCCGCATACAGCTCGACCGCCTCTCGGACGTCTTTGTCGACAGCAAGCAATCGAACCTGAATGTGGCTTACAACCTGTCGGTGCACACGTCGGGTGTCATATTCCCGATGCTGGCAGACGTTTCCGTCGAAGATGGGAAGATAAAGGATATTGTCAATTTTGCCGAAATACAACTGCGTTGGGAGAAATTGAAAAAAGAATTGTCCAAGACCTATACGGGCGATGGGCTGGAAGAGTTTTTCAGGCTCAACGACGTGGCATTCAGCGAGCAGCGAGATATGACAGAGCGTTTGCAGAACGATTGCTTTTTTCAGTTCTTTTTCTCCGATATTTACGGCACTTATCAGCCGGATATAGGGGAAGATGCGGACTATTATATCCCGTTCATCTACAGCCTCGAAAAGCCTGTCAGATATGCAGGCAAAAGAGTGCTGCGCCGCAACCGCACCGTGACCGATGGAAATATTTACGTCGAGGCATGGGGCTACTACGCGGACGAGCGTTCGAGAACCGACCTGAAATGGGAAGAAAGGTCGCCCTACTACAAAGGGGAGATGCCCGAAGGCGATTTCCGAATCCACTATTTTCTGGATAATAAATACCATACCATCGCGAGCATCTTAGTCGCTACGAATTTGGAGATAGACCGCCAAAAGAAACTGAGCGTCCACATCAGCGGCAACTACGAGGGTCGCGGCAAAATAAAATGGCAGCAGACGAAACTCATCCAATCGTCCGATAAAGAGAAGATATACATCCCCAAAAACATCTTCGAGGGGGAGAACGAGGATATTATCAACCAACTCAACCCACTGATTAAAGCCAGCTTCGTAAACGCTCCCGTCCGCAAACACGAGGGGATAAAGGTGTGGTAAGCTTTTGTCATGCTGAGCGTTAGCAAAGCATCTTGATACGACTTTTCATTAGAGACGACATGATGACATGAGATTCCTCACATACGTTCGGAAGGACAAGCTTTGTCATGCTGAGCGTTAGCGAAGCATCTCGACGCGACTTTTCATTAGAGAGTACGTAGACGAAAAGAGATTCCTCACATGCGTTCGGAATGACAAACATGTCATGCTGAGCGTTAGCGAAGCATCTCGACACGACATAAAAAGGAAATGAGATTCCTCACATAGACTCGGAATAACATTTAATGAAATATACTATCTTTACCCTTCAATTTTAACAATCAGAAATATGCCTCGTCCTTTAGGTATGCACAACTATTTTGTTTATATCGTAACCAATAAAAATAAATATGTTTTATATATCGGTGTTACGAATAATTTAAGGCGAAGGTTATACGAACATGAATTTGACGGAAGTATAGCTGAAGATAACCAGCATTTTACACATAAATACAAAACTCATTACCTCATCTATTGGGAGCGCTTCGGCGATATACAACAAGCCATCGCTCGCGAAAAAGAAATAAAAGGTTGGCGACGCTCCAAAAAAGAAAAATTGATTTCTGAATTTAACCCCGAATGGGTGTTTTTGAATGATGAAGTAGAATAATCTCTTTGTCATGCTGAGCGAAGCGAAGCATCTCGACACGGCTTCGCATTAGAGATACATAGACGACAAGAGATTCCTCACATGCGTTCGGAATGACAGACATGTCATGCTGAGCGGATGCGAAATATCCCGACACGGCATAAAAGGATGCGGGATTCCTCGTTATCACTCGGAATGGCAACGTTCGACGAAACGAAGTGTAGTCAATGACAAATTTCACTACCTTTGCCTTTGAGATATGATACAAAAAGAACGCATAATCATGGGCATCGACCCCGGCACGCAGGTCATGGGATACGGCATCCTGCGGGTGGTGAACAATAAGCCCGAATTGCTGGCAATGGGTGTGTTGCAACTCAACAAGTACGACGATCACTATTTGCGCCTGCGACGCATCTTCGAGCGGGTGATAGGCATCATCGAGGAATACCTGCCCGACGAACTGGCCATCGAAGCCCCCTTCTTCGGCAAGAACGTACAGAGTATGCTCAAACTGGGACGGGCACAGGGTGTAGCCATGGCTGCCGCCCTTTCGCGGGATATCCCCATCTTCGAATATGCTCCGCTAAAGATAAAAATGGCGATTACCGGAAACGGAAAAGCCGCCAAGGAACAGGTTGCCTACATGCTGCAACAAATGCTGAAAATACCCGCCGACGATATGCCCAAACAACTGGACGCCACGGACGGACTGGCAGCGGCTGTCTGCCACTACTTCGAGACGAATAACCCGCGTCAGGAAAAGAAATTCACCAGCTGGAAGGATTATATGCACAAAAATCCGGGCAAGGTAAAGAAATAATGATATGCGCGTCGAAGATTTAGGAAATACAGCATACGCCGAAGCATGGCGCTATCAGCAGCAACTGTTCGATAACGCTTTGCAGCAGAAACAGATAGGCGAACCCGTGCAAAACACCTTGCTTTTGTGCGAACATCCGCATACCATCACACTCGGCAGGAATGCGCACGAAAACAACCTGCTATTCAACGAAACCTTCCTCTCGGAGCGGGGAGTAGCCCTTTTCCGTATCGACAGGGGCGGCGACGTCACCTATCACGGCCCGGGACAGGTGGTAGGCTACCCCATCTTCGACCTCGAGACGTACAACATCGGTTTGAAGCAATATATCTACCTCCTCGAAGAAGCGATTATCCGCCTTCTGGCGCTCTACAACATCGCGGCAACCCGCCTCGAGAGGGCGGCAGGCGTATGGTTAGACGTAGACAATCCCGCGCGTACACGCAAAATAGCCGCTATCGGTGTGCGGTGCAGCCGCTTTGTCACGATGCACGGCTTCGCGCTGAATGTGAATACGGATTTGTCCTATTTCAGCCTCATCAATCCCTGCGGATTTGTGGATAAGGGAGTGACCTCCATGCAGCAGGAGCTGGGCCGAGAAGTGGATGAGGAAGCCGTGAAAGACAAATTGAAAACACTCTTCGACGAAATTTTCGTACAATCCACATTTTGATGGAAATACCTGTTGCGCCTCCTTATTAATAAATGCTTTTTTATACTGCCACGCAACTGTAAAACAATTCCGCGCAGAAAAAATGCTATCGAACAGAAAAAAAACATTTTTTAAACACTGGTTCTTATTAATAGTTAAAACCACGACTGCTTAACATTATTTTGATTAATAAAAAAATCATTTAATTACTTTTGCACTAAATTTAGATAAAGCAAATAGTAATATAGACATGAAATTGATTTTAAGGGTGTGTATAATGGGTGTACTATGTGCATCCTTCCAAGGTGCGTCGATAGCACAAGTAACAATCGGGACAGATTCTCCGCCTCTTCCGGGAACACTGCTCCAGCTCAAAGGCAGCGGAACATACAGCGGCAACGCTAATGCCGACAAAGGCTTAATGCTTCCGCGTGTAAAGCTGGAACAATTAGACGATTTGGCGCCGCTGGTGACCGGGGCGAGCCAGACAGACAAGACAGCGCATACCGGCATGTTAGTCTACAACATCAATCAGGCGACCTGCCCGGGCGTTTATATCTGGAACGGCAGCGAATGGGTATCTATGCAAAAGAGATCGACAGAGATAATCAAGACCAACGATGCCGAATCCAATACGTTTATCCTTCCTCCGGGAGCGACCATCGAGTTTCCCATAACCAAGGCCTATACCGTTTGGCATTCGGCCGAATACGGCGACATCCTGGGCAATGTAACGCTCTCGACTAACCCCGACGATTTGAGGGTACTGTTCTTGTGGGAAGATGCTGAGACACTTATTGAAAGCGTGGAGCTCGTAAAAAACACAACCGATGCAACCAAGTCGGTTATACGCGTGAAAGCCAACGGCGACTATTGCGGAGGAGGAAATGCATCCGTCGCCATCCTGATAGGCGGCTCCACCGTCCGCTGGAGCTGGCATATCTGGGTGACCGACTACAATCCGAATACGGCATCGGCAACGAGTTATGGTGCAAATACTGCAACCAAAGGCAGCGTTTACAAATACAACGACGGGATGTTCGACCATGTGTTTATGGACAGGAATCTGGGAGCAAAAAATGCTATCCCGGGCGATGCGGGAACAATAGGCATGTATTACCAATGGGGACGCAAAGACCCTATACCGACCTATAAAGACTGGAATAAATCGTTCTACACCTTGCGCGAAATAGACGGTTCGGTGATAAGCCCGATAGGGATGCTTCAGACATCGGGCAACCAGCCATTATCCAAGGTGATAAGGCTACCCGATATGTTTTACGGGGCAGGCGAAGCGGCATGGACAAGCGACTTCACCTCGAGGTTGTGGACACCTCAGACCGAAGCCAAATCGTATTTCGATCCTTGTCCTAAAGGGTGGCGTGTGCCGGCTGTGGAACACGGAACAGGGACGTCGCCATGGGATGGGCTATACTACAACTCCGACACCGATACCAACCTGCCATGGTCTGCTGCCGGTAAGGGACGCGAGAGCGCGGCCGTAGGCTATTATCCCGCAGCAGGCGAAGGAGCGAGCAGCCTTTCGGCAGGAATAGAGCATGTCGGCAGTTTCTGGACGGCCTCGTCGGAGAAATGGATGTGGGGAGGCACATCGACAATG
Organism: Dysgonomonas sp. 25; assembly: GCF_010501075.1. Taxonomy (GTDB): domain Bacteria; phylum Bacteroidota; class Bacteroidia; order Bacteroidales; family Dysgonomonadaceae; genus Dysgonomonas. Next base: position 180,752 of record NZ_QVMN01000005.1, on the reverse strand, counting down.
GCGTATGCCTTCGAATTTCAGGACAATAGCTACGGGCAGGCGTATGTTGCTCCGCTGGCTTTGAGAAACAGCGCCTTTGCGCTCCCTGTGCGTTGCGAAAAAGAATAATTTCCGCAAGAAAAGATACAAAGAAAGCATTTCCTTTTTCGGGGGAAATGCTTTTCTGTTTTTTTATGCTTCGATGGGATAATCAGTCGATATATTTGACCTTCTTCGCGTCGCGCGGCTTAGCATCGGGCGATTGGTCGGGGTGTCCGAGGGCAATGCAAAGTACCGGCTCGTAGTTCGCAGGAAGATCCAGTTTGGCAGTCACATCTTTTGCCTTATCCGTGCACAAAGTGCGGGCAACTGAACCCAATGCGCATGTCCCCAAATCCAACGCCTGTGCGCTCAACATGATATTCTGCGCCAGCAAGCCGCAATCGAGGTCGCTGCTGCCGTTGGTTTTGTCCTTGGCTATCACAATCAGCGTAGGCGCTCCGTGGAAGTTGCCGCCCAAATCCTTAATCTTCGCCAGCAGATCGGCATTCTGCACCACGCGTATCTGCCACGGCTGCTTGTTCATCGCACTCGGAGCATTGATAGCACATTCCATGATAATGTCCAAATCCTGACGCGAAACTTGTTGAGGCGTATATTTGCGAATGCTTCGGCGTGCCAGTATATTTTCTACGATAATGACGCCGTCGGAGACAGAGGTAGTCACCGTCACCTGTTGCGCCTGCAATTCGGTTGCCATCGCGGCAAAGAGAATGAATAGGAATATAAATGCTTTTTTCATCGATTGGTATTTTTAGTTAATTAATCTGATTCTTATTTATACATATACTTTTGTATCTTTTCTGCGCGAAGCCTTTGGCTTCTTGCTTCGTTCATTTTGGCATTGCCCAAAACGAACCAAAAGGCTAGTGCTACGTTTCTTGTTGACCCGTCAGTCGGTTTGTCGGCTGAATGAAATAAAGGAATACTTCGTATTCTAGAATTTCATTCTTCGCCGCCTGCACCGGACGGGTACCCAACTACGAAACTAATGCACGTCCTTTTTTCAAAGACTCCGACATTGCCGGATAACCGGGGTACCCACACAGCGCCAGTGAGCGATCAGAGCAAAACGTGTTTGAGCAAAGCGAGTTTTTTGCTCAGCGAACAAGTTGCCTGTGGGTCGGATAGACGGCTAAGTCGTGACTTTTTGAATACTTTTTGGTCAAGCAAAAAGTATTGAAGGCAAGCCTCTATAAGAGGCGCGGCAGTAGAAAAGAACGCTTTCTATAAACAAACTACCTGAACTTCCACAACAACGAAACAAGGATAAGCGACAACAACACAGCCGAGATAGCCGCTGCAATAAAATGCCCTACATAGAAAGCCGGCTGCAAGACATACCATACGCCGAGGATAAACAGAGCCATATTCGCCCATACCGCCCAATAACGAATATCGGGACGATGATGTTTCCGATGCTCTAAAGTAGTCAATTTGTGGATATAAAGCAAAATAAAAATAAACCCGAGAAGTGTGCTCGCGTGTTGCAGCAGCTTGTAGACGGGAATATCCATCACCGCGCTTTGCAGGAGAGGAATATGCCCGGCAAAGAACCCCGAGACATGTGTAAACGAGTCCCAGAGTATGTGCGAAAATATCCCGATGAGGAAAGAAATCACAACTACAAGCTTGTTGCGTGCAAAATAGCCGTTCCAGTCGAAGCCCGCGAAACGGGCAAAGCGATGGTGAAAGTAAGCGGGCAATTGCCCGATAAGGCTGTCGCGCACAAGGTTATGGAAAATAAAAGCCAACGCAACGCCCAATGGCAAATCGAACAGGAAAACGCCCCAAACCGTATGGCTGTAATCGCTCTGCAGGTGCATGCGGATAAAATATTCGAAGTCGGGCAGCATCGTCCCGATAATCAGCCCTGTAGCCGACACATAGCGCCGGAGGTATTTGACCAACGGCAAAACAATCGCCGGATGTGCAAAGGTGAAAGGCACACGCTTCAGTATGGCTGTTCGACGTAGTTGCTGACTTTTGCCAACTGCCTGATATAGTGTCGCAAAACGAGCAAGGGAATAAGCCCGAATATACCGAACGAGCTATCGACCAATTGCCAGAAAATCGGAATTTCGCGCACAAATCCGCAGATAATCACGGCGGGAATAACGCCCACACAGGCTATCATCGCCCACGAAACAATCCAGCGGTTGGTCACCGGCTTGCGCAGTACACCCACAAAGGCAATGGCTATGACAATATGCGCAAAGGCAAGCCAGTCGCAGCCGTACATGATGAAGGGATAGTTGGCATTGGTGTGCAATATGCCTTCGTATATGCGTGCAAACCAAGCATATAAATCACCCATCACGCCCGTCGAGCCTTCGAGAAATCCGGTTATTATCGACAACTCCGTTTCGAGAGGGAAGGCGGTTGCACCCGACACCACGAGCGCCAGAATGAAGAATAGAGTAATGGCGCGGATAATGCGCAGCAGTTGTTTTTCGTCTTTAATTGCTTTCATATTCTAATGGTTTATAAATGTGCATTTTGAAATATTTGTCATAGTTTCCGACACTATCGAGCTGGAAATAGATATAATCTTCCTCTATCAGCAGCTTGTTGGTCATATATTCTTTGTTCTCTGCTATTGGCGTATCTTCGCTCAAAAAAATAGTATCGCCGGCTATCGTGTATTTTCCCCGATAACGCATGCCATCTAAAAAGCCGTAATAATCTAAACGATATCGCCCATCTTCCCCGAATTCCATATACACATTTCCGGCAATATCTTCATAATGCTTTGCCGACATCACAAGGGGGCTACTATCCAAGGTATTCTGATATATTATTATGCCTGCTATGCCCAGCACCCCGGCAAAAAGGGGATACAGCGGGAACAACCGTTTCTTTGCCCCTTGACACTTGAGTATAAGATTGAGAATCAACACAGTTATCAACAACAAAACCAATACGATAACTGCAAAAACAAAAAATACGGAATTAAGAAATAGCGGCAACATCCTATCCAATGAAAAGGTTAAGAGACAAGCTGCCAAAGCAATCAACAGGCTGAATGCAAACAGTATGCAACGGATTATATTGCGGGTTATATCATTCATTTCTCTAAAATAACAGATTCGTTTGCTATTTCTTTTCTCCCTACTCCATAGTTTACTTGGCTGAGCAGCGACTCCAGCAAGGGCAGCATATGCGTCAGCCCGCCCGCCTTGATAAGCACATTCCACAACGGCTCGAACTTTTTCCAGCCACCCGTGTAGAAAAGGTGCTTCAACTGATGCTTGACAGATGGATGCGAAAAAGCCGCCTTGCCGATATTCGACCAGCGATAGAATTCGCGGTATGCCCAATCGTAGCCCTCTTTCAGTTCTTCGGCGCAAAGTCCCTGCGTTTTGTAGACCACATGGCGGGTATCGTACAAATCCCAGTTGCGGGTGGCGATACGCCCCGAAGCCTCCATAGCATCGAACAGGCGCGTACCCGGATAAGGCGTCAGTACGTGATAGGTTGCCGTAGTGATGGCATGCTCCACGCCCCAATCTACCGTGCGGCGGAAAACATCACGGTCGTCGTGGTCTAAACCGAAAACAAAGCTGCCGTTTATCATAATGCCCAACCCGTGCAGGCGGTTGACCGCCTCGGTATAGCTGCGGGCCATATTTTGCTTTTTATTGCTCTGCCGAAGATTTTCGGGCGAAAAGGTTTCGAATCCTACAAATACACTCCTCAATCCCGCTTCGGCAGCACGCTCTATCAGGTCGCCATCGAGAATGGAGTCGATAGTCGCCGCACACTGGAATACACGGTTCATGCCTTTCATTCCTTCGAACAATTCGGCTGCAAAACGCTTGCTTCCAAGCAAATGATCGTCCAGAAAATAGAGATGCCGTCCCGGCAGGCTGTCTATCTCTGCCAACGCCCTGTCTACCTGCTCTGTGTAGAACGATTTCCCGTTGCCGAAAAAAGCGTCTTTGTAGCAGAAATCGCAATGGTGAGGGCATCCACGGCTGACAACCAGCGAATTGGGAACGAGATAGCGGCTCCGTTTAATCAAATCCCTGCGGGGGAAAGGCAAATCCGTCAACGTGCGCACGGATGAGGTATATATCTTTTGAGGCCTGCCATTGCGGAAATCGGACAGGAAACGGGGAAACGATTCTTCGGCAGGACCGATGAAGATGGCATCGGCATGGCGGGCAGCCTCTTCGGGCAACGAGGTGACATGCAAGCCGCCCAGAATGACAAAAGCGCCTTTTGCCCTGTAATGATCGGCAATCCGGTATGCCCGGAAAGCGTTGGTGATATAGACCTGTATAACAACCAAATCGGGGTCGTCGTCCAGTTTCAGCCTTTCGACATGCTGGTCTTGCAAATCGATTTCGTCGTCGGGCGAAAGGTATGCTGCCAAGGTTGCCAATCCCAAAGGTGGGAAAAGCGAATACTTTATCGGTCGCCAGAATATACTGTCTGCCTCAACTAATGAGGGGAGAATCATTTTTACTTTCATATACAAAAAGAACTTTGAAATACAAAGTTAATATATATTTTATGTTTACAAAATATTGGGAATAAAAAAATGAAAGGATATTACCTGTATATCGGAATACGCATATAGTTTGTAGGAGTATTAATTATAGCTGCGTACAGGACTAAGGAGTAGCACAAAACAAGGCAAAAAAATTCTTTTTTTCGACAAAAGCATGACTTCAAATAGTTTTTTTGTTAAATTGCAAGTCATATTCAACCTATTTTGAAAGAAAAAAATACTATTATGAAAAAAAGAATCACATTGCTATTATTTGCCGGATTTATTTTACTCCTTAACGCACGTGCACAGGATTCGCCCGGAAGTTATCTCTTCTACGACTTCCTCGACGGAACGGCAACCACCAAAACAGGCAATACGCTCCAGTCGAAGTTCAATTACAACTTCGAAACAGAGAAGATTACCTTTGTTGGCGAGGATAAAATAATCCTTGCGCTCACAAATCCCGAACGGCTTTCCCATATCGACATCAACGGACGAAGATTTGTGCAAGGCGAAAAGGAAGCGTTTTATGAGAAGATAGAAATCACCGGTGGGGAATACTATATCCGCTGGAAATCTAATAATAACCTGCAAGGGGCTCATGTAGGCTACGGATTTTATTCGCCTTCCACATCGACCAAAAATGTGACGCCGATATTGGATTCGTCGCACCTGCCGGTTGCCGAAGCGAAGGAGGAGCACGAGCATCGCATCAAAGAGGAGTTGCAGCCGATGTATTACATCAAAAGCAACGATAAATTCGTCCGGATTACTTCGCCAAAAGCATTAACGAAAATATATAAATCGCAAAAGACGGAAATAGAACAGTTTGCCAAAGAGAACAAAATCAACTTCAAACAGCAAGGGGATATCGCCCGCATGCTGGAATATGTGTACAGCCTCGAATAAGGCTTACCCCTGTTCCTTGCGTTTGCCGGAGAAAATATCGTAGCGGCGGAATTCGCAGGGCAGCGAACCGTTTATCAGCTTGATTTTCTTCGACGGCTTGAGGCCTATCTTGTCGAAACATTCTTTCTTATAGCTCAATATCCACGCCTGATAGCCTGTGAAAACATGTTTCAGGCGTTCGCCTATCATCTCGTACAGCCCGAACAGGTCGTCGGGATTCAGCCGTTCGCCATAAGGCGGATTCGTGACGAGTATACCCTTTTCGGCAGGAGCAGGAGCAGCATCGTATCGCTCCATCGGCTTTATTTTGAGGTCGATACAGTCCGACAACCCGGCGCTTTTCACGTTCGAAATGGCTACATCCACCGCTTTGGGGTCGATATCCGAGCCGTAGATTTTGTGCTCGAAATCGCGTTCGCCACTATCGTCGTTGTATATCTCCTCAAAAAGCTCGCTATCGAAATCTTTCCACTTTTCGAAGGCAAAGTTGCTGCGGTATATCCCCGGCGAAATGTTGCGCGCTATGAGCGCCGCCTCGATGAGCAACGTCCCCGAACCACACATGGGGTCTACAAAATCCGATTCGCCGCGCCACCCGGTGAGCATTATCATGCCCGCCGCCAGCACCTCGTTCAGCGGAGCTTCGGTCTGCCCCACCCTATAACCGCGCTTGTGCAACGATTCGCCCGACGAATCGAACGAAAGGGTGCATTTATCCTGCGCGATATGGATATTTATCAGCAAATCGGGATTACGCACATCCACCGAAGGGCGGTTGCCCGTGCGCTGGGTGAAATAGTCGGCTATCGCGTCCTTGGTGCGGTATGCCACAAATTTGGAGTGAGTAAAGTAATCCGAGAAAGTCACCGCGTCGATGGCAAATGTGCTTTCGGGCGTGAGGTAGTCGAACCAAGGCAGTTTTTTCACTTCCTTATATATCTCGTCCGTCGTTTTCGCCTTGAAGGTATGTATCGGCTTGAGGATGCGCAACGCCGTACGGCAACACACATTGGCTTTGTACATAAGCGATTTGTTGCCGGTGAACGAAACCATCCGCCGCCCAATCTCTATATCGTTCGCCCCCAATGCTATCAGTTCCGAGGCCAATACCTCTTCGAGCCCCGCCATTGTTTTGGCTATCATTGCATACTCGTTGCTATACATACGCTTTTTCGGATTAATTTGCTGCAAATGTAGGAAATATAATCGGATTAACGGGATTCTCCCTTTTGCAAAAAAGAATACATAAGCCATTATTTTACAGGACACAATCACAACAACGTCGCGATTCAATTAATTGCGCAAGCAAGTTTTTTATAAAAAGAATGAACTATTTCTATTCCATCTTGTTTAAGTTGTAGAAAGGAATATCAATAAAGTATAAAAAATGGAATCGAAAAGAATAAACCTGATGGATGTAGCTCCTGATGCACTGAAAAGAATACAGGGGCTACAAGGTTACTTGCAGAAAATATCACTCACACCCATCGAACAGGGCATAATGATGATACGGGCATCGCAAATCAACGGATGCGCCTATTGTCTGGATATGCACACCAAGATAGCCCGCCAGCACGGCGAAACCGAGCAACGCATATATATGCTGAACGTCTGGAAGGAATCGGATTTATTCTCCGAAGAGGAAAAAATGATGTTGGCTCTCACCGAAGACATTACAAAAATCGCCAAGCACGGGATATCCGACGAAAGGTATCACAAGGCCGAAGCGATGTTCGGGAAGGAGAAACTCGCCGAAATAATTATGGTCATTGTCATCATCAATGCATGGAACAGAATAGGAATTGCAACAACAATGCCCAAAGCTTGAATTAAGATAAAGGAAAAAAGCCCCAAGTGAAAGAAGAAGTTAAATGGCGGTTATCCCCCGAAAGGATAATCGCCGTTTGTTTTTTACTCCTCTTCCTGACCGAATTGTTCGGGATTCACTTTCCCCATAAATTCATTGGAATAGATGCGCACCGAATCGCACCGATAGCAAAGGCGCAATTTGGTTTCGAACTCACCGCTCAATATAGGCACGGCAGTCAGTATCATTTCATCGGGTGGTAAGGGATAATACCAGATAGTCCTGTTTGTATAGAGATATTCCAATTCGCGTTCGCGCCCCCGGTTCAATATTTCTATCGCTTTCCATTTGCCCTCTTTGTCCTTAGCCTCCAGCAATAGCGGCAGGTTGTCATTATCTATCCAGATGGCAAGGCTGTCCGCCGAATGGTTGACAAGGGCTGCCGGACGCACCACTGCCTCGAAAGGGTGCCATATCTGCATCTTATCCTGACGGCTCCAATGGCGGGCTTCGCCTAAAAAGTATTGCGCCGTATCGACATACAAACCCAATCCCGTAGCAACAGGGAGATGGAGAGGCATATCGCGCGAAACAATTTTACGGTCGAAGTCGGCAACAACTTCTTCGTCGCGACGGATAGTAGTATCAGACACTTGTCTCCATAGGCGCGAATCGAGATACAACCCAAAGTTGGGATAGATTTCGGGCGTATCGCACTTGCCGAAGTACAACGGCTCGTAGAAAGCATCTGTCTGTCCTTTGCGGTCGACATCCAACACGCCTGCTATGACATAGTCCACAGGGATACGGGGCATGCGGAATTCTTTCTTCGATTGGGAACAGGAAAAAAGAAACAGGAACAGAAATACGAAAGGCATAGCACAAAGCTTTTTCATCGTGTGTTGTATTTGAAGTTGTTTTCGATTCTACAAATCTACTGATTTATGGAATAAGAAACGGAAACTACACAAAAAAAAATCCCGGCGATAAAAACATTTATCTCAGCCACAAGCCCACTTGTCGCAAAATTGGGGCTGTTTGTCTACTTTTTGATATCGGCATATCTCATCATCTTATTTTTGCTTACCGACACGAATTAAAAATAAGATTATTAACAAATATGCATACTATTAAATGAAAACATTAACAACAGCCCTATTCTTGTCAGTGGCTATATTCTTATCGACAAACTTACATTCGCAAGTCACCATAGGGAGTAGCGAGCCACCTGCCGCAGGAGCCATCCTCGACCTGAAACAAGTGGGTACAACCACCAAAGGGTTAGGTTTGCCTCGCGTGAAATTAGTCAAACGCTTCAATAGCGACATCTCGACAACCATCGACGGCGTCGCCGCAGGAGCATATCCGGGCGACCATACGGGATTGCTTGTCTATCATGTATCGGGCGAAGCCAATGAGCGCTGCGCCGCCATACCATCGGGGCTATACGTATGGGATGGCAGCAAATGGCAGCCGGTAGGCGGAGAACCTCTCGGGCCGATAGAAAGCTACACCGATCAGGATGGGAACGAGTTTTACGCCCGCCAATTCGGAGATGCAGGCACATGGATGATACAGAATTTGGCAGCGAAGCACTATGCCAGACCCGACGGGACAGCCGACACGGACAATCCGCTGTTAGTGCCGGATCCTTCGGTATCGAATGACGAAAATATCCGCGAGCCCCGCTACTCGTATCCGAACGTAGACGAAAACGGAACGATATACCCTATACAATACGACAGGGCGCCTTCTACGTGGACGATAGCACAGGGATTGTTATATAATTGGGCGGCGGCAACAAACAGAAGAGGTGGTAATACAGATGGATTCGATTATTTGAACGAAAGTCAAGGATCTACCGACGAATACAACGCAGCCAATGTACAAGGTATCTGCCCCAAAGGCTGGCATCTGCCGACCGACAGGGAATGGAATGTGCTGGAAAAGGAACTGACCGAGAACGCGACTTCTTATGCCGAAGATGTAGCCAACTCGGCATGGAATACTTATTGGGAACAGGATGCCGGAAATTGGCGCGGGCAACATGGCAAAGTGATAAAAAGCCCTTGTATCGTCAAAGGGAGTCCGAATGCAACTCCTACGGGCGGCAAGAGCCTCTCTCTCGGGCAAGGAGGATTCGAGGTGTTATTAGTGGGGATAATCGATCAGGACTCTCCGTCGGAATATGGGACAAATGCATTTCTGAGTTCAGCCAGTGGAGATTCTGCAGCTGGTTCATGCTATAGGGAGGTTACCAACAATTCGTGGCTGTCCGATGGTGTAGCACGTGCAGGCTACTATTACCGCCGCGCGCTGATGAGCGTGCGCTGCAAGAAAGACTGACACACAGCTATCAGTTAACAGTTATCAAATACAGCCTCCGGAAAATAACCGGGGGCTTTTGCATTGCATGCAGCCACCTAAATGAGTCGATTGATCGCAATTAGATTTTGCAATTTGTAAAAAAATATTACCTTTGCACTTACAAGCAGCACATCAGCACATTAACATATTATATAAAGCAACTATAAAATAAACAAATGAAAACATTAACGACAGCACTGGCACTGACTTTATCATTATTCTTATCAGTCAATTTGCATGCTCAGGTCACCATAGGAAGTACCGAAACTCCGGCATCCGGAGCTATCCTCGATCTGAAACAAGCAGGTACAACAACCAAAGGATTAGGTTTGCCTCGCGTGAAATTAGTCAAACGCGTCGACAGCGACATTTCGACAACCATCAACGGCGTGGCCGCAGGAGCATATCCGGGCGACCATACGGGATTACTTGTCTACAACGTAGCTGACGAGAGCAACCCGTATTGTGCCGCCATACCATCGGGGCTATACGTATGGAATGGCAGCGAATGGCAGCCGATAGGATCAGATCCTTTCGGGCCGGTAGAAACCTATACCGATCAGGACGGAAATGCGTTTTATGCACGCCAGTTCGGGAATGCGGGCACATGGATGACGCAGAACCTCGCGGCAAAGCACTATGCCAAACCCGACGGAACGGCCGATACGGACAACCCGATACCGTTTACGCAATCATACTACTCGGGAGACGAACTGGTGGATCCGCTTATAGCTTATCCCAATGCAAATGAAAATGGTTCAATACCCTACGGGAGTGTTGACTTCAGTGTAATACCTTCCACTTGGAGGCTCGAGCAGGGAATACTCTACAATTGGCAGGCGGCTACCAAATCGCGCAAAGGTAGCGATGGGACGACACCTGTGGGCAGCGAAGGACAGGGACAGGCAGACGAATCCGATTCGGAAGGAATACAGGGTATTTGCCCGAAAGGATGGCACTTACCTAACGACAGGGAATGGAATGTATTGGAAAAAGAACTGACCGAAAATGCTTCGCTCTATAGCGAATCCACAGCAAATAGCGTATGGAACACCATTTGGGAAAATGCTACCTGGGCACTCCGAGGAACCCATGGGGCGGTTATGAAAAGCCAATGCCCTCTGCCCAACAGTACATATCCGGCAGGAGGAAATAGTTTATCGCTCTCAAAAGGGGGATTCAATACGCTATTAGTAGGGCAAGTAGATGTCTCATACACCCAAGAATACGGAGAAGTAGCCTACATCTGGACAGCAAGTAATAACAGTCCTATAAATGCATGGTTCAGGATATTACCCTACAATAAAGATAGTGTAGAGAAATCAGATGTATACTATCATCGCTCGCTAATGAGTGTGCGCTGCAAGAAAAACTGACACACAGTTATCAGTTATCAGTTATCAAAATACAGCCTCCGGAAAATAATCGGGGGCTTTTATGTTGCATGCAGAATGTCAAAAAACAGGCGGCTCCAAAAGGGGAACATCATCGCATTGAAGCCGAGCGAGAAAGCACCGCCTACAATGGACAATGGGCGCCACGGCTCGTTTCTCTTATAGGCAAGGACAGAGAAGATGATAGCAGCCAATAGAAACACAGGTATCGCAAAACCGCCAATCTGCACAAACAGAGCATAGTCGGGCTCTTCTTCTATCAACCTCGCAGCAGAGCCTCCGTAAGCCAGCCCCGCCATAAAAAAGGCAGGCGGACAAGTAATAAAATAGCAGGCGAGCGCTATCAGCGAGAAACGCGATTTTTTCATAGCTTCACCTTCTTCGTGCGCCCTTTCGATTCGTTGTGAAAGGCATCCACAGCCGTCACCACATATTTGTATTCGCTTCCTCTCCCACCCTCATACGGCAATACGTATTGCGGTTGGCGTGTGATGGAAACGATTCGCGAAGCATCGTCTGTGTTCTCTTTCTCCGATTTGGCAAAACGGTAAACGACATAATACTTCGCCTTTTCGGGGTCGGACGGATCTACGTCTGCCGTCCAGCGGAGCAAATGCTCTTTTTCGGTATATTCTTCCCAAATCTTCTTCACTTTTTTGGGCGCTCTGCCGTGCATGTGCGTATATGCCGGAATCAGAGCCGGATAGCGGTAATAGTTGAGCAACAGGTCAGTAGAAACCTCCTTGTAATCGTCCAGCAATTCGTATGCCGGCCAGAAGCAGCTACCTCCGCTCATCCGGCGCGCAAGCACCATTTTTTGCTCCAATTGCGATTCACCAGAAGGTTGCGTGGCATCCATCGTGCGCTTCACATCCTGCCCTATATAGAGGTGGCTGTCGTCGCGCTTGTTCGACCACCAGCGGATCAGCGTTTCGTAATCGGCAGCCGGATGCCCTATCTCCCAGTATAGCTGGGGCATATTGTAATCTATCCAACCCTCTTTCGCCCAGAGCAATACATCGGCGTAGAGGTCGTCGTAATTCTGCAAACCATTCGTGTCGCTGCCCGAACCGTCGGGCGTATTCTTCTTGTTGCGGTAGATGCCGAAGGGGCTTATCCCGAAGCGCACCCACGGCTTGGTAGCGGCGATGGTGTATTTTATCTCCCTGACGAGCTTGTTGACATTGTTGCGCCGCCAATCGGCACGCTGTTCGGCTCCGAAACCCTGCGCCGCTGCGTAGCGCGCAAAGCTGGCATCGTCGGGGAAGGCTTCCCCTGCCACGGGATAGGGATAGAAATAGTCGTCCATGTGGATGGCATCTACATCGTAGCGCGCCACAATATCCTTCACTATGCGGCAGATATAGGCTTCGTTTTCGGGTAGCCCGGGATCGAAATAGATTTTGCCGCCATACGTCACAAAGCGTTGCGGTTCGCGATAGTAGAGGTGATTGGGCGCGAGTACGTCGTTTACCCCTGCCGTCACACGATAGGGATTGAGCCATGCATGCAGCTCCATATTGCGTTTGTGGCATTCCTCAACAAGATATGCCAACGGATCGAAGCCATTGTCAGGCGCTTTGCCCTGTGTGCCTGTGAGCAAGGCGCTCCACGGCTCTATGCCCGATTGATAGAAAGCATCGGCATGCGGGCGGGCTTGGAAGATAACAGCATTGATGCCGACTGCCTGCAATTCGTCGAGGGCACGGCTGAAATACTGTTTCATCTGCTCGCTGTTCATTTCCTTGTAGCGGCTTTGCCAGGCGGTGCTTATCCATGCTCCGCGGAACTCGCGCTTCGGATGCCTGATTTCGGCTTCGGAAGGGGGAAGGACTTGCAGGCGTTGGGTCGTACGGCACGAGGAAAGCAGCAGGATGACTACGCACAATGCGCCGAGAAGAATGCTATTTCGTTTCATGTATATTGTATATTGTCGTTTTATTGAAAGTGTAAAAGTATGAAAATTCGGTCAAAACCCGTCGCCAATATCGTTATAATTGTTGTTTAGAGAGTTACAAGCTACTCGGTTTTCGCGGGGCAATATTTATTGCCCCCTACAATGTTATCAGCTATTTCTTCTTTGCTTTCCACGGTTTCAATACCGAAATCACCACCAGAAAGACAAGGGCGCTCCCTTGTGCAATACCCCCTATCAGCGAGATGCGTATGCCGTCTGTCACCTCGGCATTTGTCAGGGCAGCGTCACGCGTGGTGTCGGCAATGTAGAGGCTGTTATCCAGATGAGGGCTGAAATAGAAAGTGCCCAACAGGACGATAGTCAAGGAAATAATCCACTTGACAGTTATCCAGCGATGTTTGAAGAATCCCCAGTTCGTCCACACGCCATACACGATTGCCGTCAGCACGGTCAGCGTTGCCCCGGGTATCACCAGCACATCGTCTACTATACGACTAAGCCTCAACGCCGTGTATAATTCGTCGCCCGAGTAATAGGTCAGCGCACTGATAATCGCCAGCGTAGCCACGCCCACAACCCACATCATTACAAATATCAGATGAAAGATTTTCAATACTTTCATGCCGTCCGCCTTTAACTTTTTCATATCCTCAATAGATTCAGATTAATATGCATACCGGTCGCTATCATCATACTCTACAACTTCTTCTTCTTCGCCCGAATCACTGTTTTTCTCCTGCATTAAACCAAGCATCGAAAGGTCGAAGCAGATTTCGGGGCTGAGGTAACTCATCTGCACGCCCGTGTAGAGTTCGCTATCGGCCGTGTACCATTCGTTGCGCATATATAAGAACAGATGCTCGTCGAGGGCAAAAACTTTAATCCCTCCGAGAATCGTCCCCGGCACAGAGCCGATATAGTAGAGATTGTCCAAATCTTCGTCTACCGCCGCAAAGAACCATTTGTATGAGCCATAGCGGAAGGAGGAATCGATGGTATAGACTTGATATGTATTATCTCCAAAGGGTATTTTGTGCGCTACCACTTCGTCGCTGATAAAGGCGGCTGTGGCATCGTCTTTCATGTACTGGTCTATCAGCCGTTGGCGCAGCCAATCGAGCCGCTCTTGCGTTTCAGGAACTTCCTGCAAATCAGGTTGGCAGGCATATCTTTTCGCGCCTTCTATCGCCAGATAGAGGCGGCCGTCTTCGGCAACGCTATGTTCGTATATTTCTTTGTGGGGCGGAGCGGATGCTTTGAGCGTGGCAACAAAGCTGCAATCTTCTGCTCCCCGCGAATCGCAATCGGGGCTGAAAACAGTGAGCTCCGTTCCTCCGCGCAGGCTGCAATTCATTACCTTATCCTCTTTCACCTGATAGAGTACGGGCGTCGGCAGTTGATGGAATCGGGCGTCGTCGCCCAGCTTGTAATACTTATAGTCAGAAAATCCTTCTTTCTGCTCGTACTGCAATTTCATTATTCTCGATTTGGCATTGAATGAAAAGTCGTACCGGTTATCTCCTGCCAACTGCGAGATTTCTTTTGCATAGAGTGGCGTGTTGCCGGCATCGTAATTCATCCAGAACAGGCGCATATCCGAACTGTCGCTTTTGACATAGGAGACGATGCGCGAGTGTATTCCGGCTGTGTAGTTGACATTCATCCGCAGGACTGCATAACTGCCATCGGCAGGCGTTTTCATCATGTCAGTCTCCTCTTTGGCAGGTGCAAACGGGGTGGATTGGTCGAACAGGTCGTCTACCCGGTAATAGTTGCTGTACACATACTCTGCCAAGGTATCGGCTTTTTCGGTATATGCAGCCTGTGGCGCCGGCTCTTCGGTGTTTTCGGTGTTCTCGGTATTTTCGGGTGCTGCTTCGGTTGTTTCGGCCTTTTTGCTGTTACAGGCAGGCAGACACAGCAGGCAGCAGAGTGCGAAAAGGTATATTTTCATCATATATCGATAGTATTACGAGAAATTAACATATTGCAAATATACAAATCACAATCGGAAAAAAGCGCATCGGGAAAAGGATATTAAGGGGTGGCGAGATGTTAAGGTTACATTTTTTGCCGTTAAAAATATGATAAAAGAGAAAAAGATATTATTTTTGAGGAAAATTTGATTAGTACAGCGTATTATATTTATACAAAAACATAACCAAACTAATAAAAACTAAACTCAATGAAAAAATTACTTATGCTTGTGTTGTTTCTGACACCATGTTTAGTAGGATTCAATAGTTGTAGCGACGATGATGACGATAGCAAGCCCACTGGTTCATTAGCACATGAATGGAAAGGTGACTATAACGATCCGCTCGATCCGGGATACAGAGCATCGTTTAATCCGATAGAAGGCAAATGGGTACGCGACACCAACCCTTTCAAATGGATGATATGCAGAAGAGGCGAAGACGGTAAGCTATATATGGATTTCTATGCTAACCGTGGCGAAAACGGAGGCCTTACTCCTGAACGTACCAGCCGCTATGGTATCAACGATGAAGCGTATATGCTTTACGACGAAAAAGACAAACCCCTTTCTATCTGGTTGTACACTATCAGCGGAAATGTATTGACTGTACAATTGACAGACCAAACCCATGCAACTGATATATATACTTACACACGTCAATAAACCAAGCTATTAGGGCTAAGGAACAAAAAACCGGATATATATCCGGTTTTTTTTGTATCCTATAACTTCTCTTTTATAGTTTGTAAGCTACTCCCACATTCATAAAGAAGTTGGCATCCTGCTTGAATATCACAATATCTTTGGTTTTATATTTCTGCCTCAACGCCCCTTCGTAGCATTTGTTGAATCCCGCCTTGGCATTGAAAAGGATGTGCTTCGTCATAAAGTGCTCGTATTCCACATCGAGGCGCGCATCTATCCGGTTGTAGGTATAGTTGTGCGGGAAATTCTGCCTGTCCGACGGGTAGATATAAAACGTGTTGCTGTCGAGGGTGAATCCTCCCGAAAAGCGTCCGTTGCGCCCTATCACCTTGCGCATGTGGGCACGTTGCGGCAATACGGAATCGAACGTCCACCCCGATGCAAAGCGGTGTGTATAGGCAAAGATGGGGAAGAAGGGGAAGATAGACGAGCGTGCCGTGCTTCCGTACAGCCCGACCGACATGCTGGTGGTTTCGTTCTTTTTCAGCACCATGGTCGCCACCATCATCCCTGTCACAGTCTCGAATCCGTGCGAACCGTCGGCTACTATGCTGGCCACATATAGCATATGCTTGCCGAATAGTTTACCGTTCATCACGGCCGAAGCGCCCACGGCATATCCGTGCAGTTCTTCGCTATAATGGTGCGGAGGTGTAGGCACGCCGATATTCACGGTTTGCACTTTACCGAAATCGACTGCCTGATAGTTATATTTTCCCGAGAGGGAGAAAACGAAAGTCTTTTTTGCGATAATGGGCATCGTAGCGGCAGCATTGAAGCGCTGTATCGAATTGATACGCCCTTTTTCGTATTGCTTGTTTTCCTTATCCATTTTCATGCGATAGTCCGACGGGGAGAGGTATTCGTATTGTATGTCGAGGGCTTTGAAGCCATCGAACTTTTTGTCTAATAAGATATCGTCTTCCAGATGGCTACTTTGCGCCACTAATGCGGTCGAAGAGAGGGTGAATAGTATAGTCAGTATAGGAAAAACAAGTTGTTTCATACAGTATTCAGTGAGTTTTTAATTGTCAGACATAATTTATAAGCATGCTTACTAAACAACATAACGATGTTTAGGCAACTTTCTTATTGGCATCTGCAAAAATAAGTATATTTTGTTAAAAAAGTTACAAGTTACTTCGCCCTACGGGCAGTTACAAGTTACAAGAAAACAAAAATCAAGCCTTGTAACTCGTAACTTGTAACTTGTAACTATCATTAATATGTTAATAAAATGTTTGCGGGCGGAGGGTATTTATCTATAACGAAAAAGATTATGAACGAATACATGCAAACCCCACTTATCAGCGAAGAACTTTTCAAGCTCCATTCTCCTGTGACGCAATCGACCGATATAACCGATTTCGTGCCTTATATCTGCATCGCGCAGGAGTTGTATATCGAAACCGTCTTAGGGCAACCGCTTACTGCCGAATTGAAGGAGCAAATCGCCTCGGACACACTCACGCCTGCCAACAGCGACCTGATTGTGCGCATCGCTCCGGCACTCTCTTTCTATGCGGTCTATCAGGCATTGCCTTTCCACTGGGCAAGCATTGTGAATAAAGGGATTACCATTCGCGAGAGCGAGAACAGCAAAAGCGTAGACATCAAAGACATTGCTCAACTCCGCCGATGGATAAAGGATGACGCCGACACGCTACGCACGCAGTTGATTGATTTCCTCGGCAAATGCCGCGCCAATTACCCGTTGTGGCAACCGTCGGAGGGATGTGCAAAACATGCAGGCGAACAGGGTTCGGACGAGAAATCGTACGATAGCGGCTTCTATTTCGGAAAATAAAAAATACTTTCTTCATTTTCATATTTAGTTTGTGTTTATACAACGAAAGCGTATCGCCCGCGATGGGTAATACGCTTTATTTTCTTTAAGCATTTTTGCTTTTTTATTAAATTTCAGCAGCAATATTCTTTAATGTTCTTTTATTTTATACTGCCGCGCAACTGTCGTTGCTTGCCTTCGTTCATTTTTGCTTGACCAAAAACGAACCTGCAAATTGGCTAAGGCCGAAAGCTAAAGCTTTTCACGACTTAGCCGTCTACGACGACCCACAATCAGCTTGTTCGCTGAGCAAAAAACTCGCTGCGCTCAAACACGTTTTGCTCATATCGCTCACTGGCGCTGTGTGGGTGCCCCGTCTATCCGGCAATGTCGGAATCAGGGGAGCGCCATGCAATGAAAAAGAAATCTCCCGCCCCCAACTTCGCAGGCGGGGAACCCGACAGGCGATGTATGGCGTAAAATGAAATGCCAGAATGCGAAGCATTCCTTTATTTCATTTCGCCATTGAGCCTACGACGGGTCGCCGAGAAGTGTGGCGGAATGTGTTTTTGGTTCCTTTTGCGGCTTTGGGCAAAAGGAACGCAAGGAATCGCGAAAACGATTCCGCGCAGCCAAGACGCGAAAGAATAAGTATAAAATAAAAGAACATTTTTACTCTATTAATTATAGATAAATTTATCTATTTACCTTCCATCATCTATATTGATGTCATACGATTCATACGCAATTTCGCCCGGATTGATTGGGGTAAACGGTATTCTCCAGTTTTGTGTCTCCATATAAGTTGAGTCTAACGACGTGTAAGCTTCCCATTCTTTTACACACATCAGATAGCAACCGCTTTCCCCTTCGTTTTCGTCGATGTGCATATCGAAGAATTCCAACCGGCCGTTTATCGGGTTCTCTTCTTTCTGCATCGTCTTTTCATGGTCGCGCACGGTAAAAGAGATAAGCGCATCTTCTTCGTCAGGAAGTACATTGCTGCTTAGATAGCATCGCCCGAAGCGGACAGACGAGTTGTTGACACTGACAGTGGGGTAAGCTGTTTTGTTTTGATATACCGAGCATTGGAAGAAATGGATATTTTCCGAATCGCGCACCTTGATAGCATTATCCGAATTATTGAGGAAATAGGAGGATTCTATAACGGCATTCGTAACACTATCTAAGGCGATGCCTACAATACCCGACCCATCGAACGTGCAGTTGCGGATATGCAGGTTTTGACACTTGAAAGCCGAAAACACGCCTTCTTCGCAACCGCCCGGAGGGACATCGTGCGTCATATGCAGATTGCGCAGCGTGATGTTGCTGGAATAAGAAACGAAGAAAATAATATCACTTGTCTCATCACTGACAAGCCTTGTACTATACTCCTCCTCATATTCGCCTGCTCCCGATCTACCGATGATGGTAAGATTTTTTAGCCCATACAGCGAATCATAAAATTCGGAAATTTTGTATTGGTCATTCTTTTCACGCATTTTCGCCTCGATGGTGTCAGATGTCAGATTCAGTTCATCTACTTGAATAATAATGGTTCTGTCGCTGCCTATGGCCTCCACAAATTCTACTTCGTCGGTTACATATATAGTTTTCTCCTTTTCAGGCGTATTGTTTACTGTCATAAATTTGAGCGGAGCATACCACTTCCAACTCCAGTCTATCAGATAGAGAGGCGTATACTGCGAATCGTTGAAATCGATATATTGTTCGCCCTTGCCATATACATTCAGCCCGCCAAACTTTACAAGCCGGAAAAAGTTCTGTTCCGTATCGCACTCGAAGGTCATTTCTGCCCAGAAAGATTCCATTTTCTTTTTGCGGGCGGCTTCTTTCACCTCCTCATATTCGTCGCCATCGAAGTAATAATCGGTGTATTTGAGCGTAAGTGTATTATTCTTCGGGCTTTCCACCCCTACGAGGGTATAGGCATATTTTTCCTTGTCGCCATATCTTTTACTTGCTTCACTGATGGAGGGCAAAACGTCGTAAACCACCCTTGCATCATAGTCTTTCGTCTCCTTGTTCGAGAGCACATAGCCTACGCCATAAGCAGCATCTTCGTGCCATATATTATTGACGTATTCTCCCTTTTCTGCGTATTCGAAGACAAGCAGATAATCCGTGCGCCCGTCGTTGTTGAAATCCTGATAATACTCGGCAACTGCTCCGTATTTCCGTCCGCTGCGGTCTTCATCCACCCACCTATCTATCGCATCGACAATGTGTTTTTTCAGTTCGGCACGTACCTCATCCATTGTTTTGCCTTTCGGTTTGGGCGGGATGTATTGCACAGGTTCGTCGCTCTCCTTTTTCTTGCCCCCGCAGCCCGCTCCGGCTAAAAGGACAGCAAGGCACAACAGTGTTAAGTAGTAAAATGTCTTAGTCATCGAGGATTATTTCTTTTTCTTTTCGTCTATAACTTTTTTCAGCAATTCGGGGGCATCGGTCGTAATGAAATCGGCTCCCGCCTCTACAAAATGGCGCATATCAGCCTCATCGTTCACCGTCCAGATATTGACTTTCAGCCCTACCTCGCGTGCTTCGGTTATCCACTCGGGACGTTCTTTCATAGCGCCCCACGCATAGTCCAGCCCGTAGAATCCGGCAGCCTTCAACTCCTTGGGCGAAGGGGCATCCTTGTCCCAATGGAGGAAGAACACCTTATGCTTGTCATCCATAGCGATAAGCTCTTTGCAGACATCCATGCTGAAGGATATATATTCGGTGATGCCTTCCACACCGTATTGCTTTACCAGTTTATGCACTTCGCGTGCAGCCTCGCGGTTACGTTCAGCCCCCTGATGCCCCTTGATTTCGAGTATCAGTTTGGTGCCTTTCTGCTTCGAGGCTATTTCGAGGTATTCATCGAGCGTGGGGAGCGTTTCGCCATTCGGGAGTTTGAGGTCTTTCAGGTCGGCATAATCGGTCGTCTGGATGTTGATGCCCTGTATGTCGTGGTCGTGAAAAACAACGACACGGTTGTCTTTGGTCAGGTGTACATCAAATTCGCATCCGTAGAAACCGTGTGCGATAGCGAGTTCGAGCGCTTTGCGCGAATTCTGTGCCGAGCCTTCGGTGTCCCAATGCCCGCGATGGGCGATGATGTGCGGTAGTTGTTCTCCGCCTACGTTTACTTCTTTATTTTTACTATTCGACATAGCTGCGAAGAAAATGATGAATAGAATAATAATGAGTGCACCAATAGGATATTTTTTCATTTTGATAGATTTATAAATTCCGAAGAATTACAAAATTACTGTTTTTAAAATATTTTAAAAAGTATTTGCCGTATTATTTTCTTTTTTGTTAAAAAAGTAAGCGCTCCGCCTCCTGTTTTATCAATATTCAGAATACTAAAAACAAGAATATTATGACTAAGATTGAATTTGAAGGTAAAACGATTAATGTCCCCCAAAGCTGGGACGAAATCCTTTTCGGCGAGTACGAGAAATGGTACTTCCAACAACCCAAAACGCAAAGCGAACACATCGAGTTTATCGCGCAACTGTGCAAGGTAGACGAGGCTTGGCTGATGAGTGCCCCACCCCAGCTTTTCGAGAGCATTGCCGGCAGCCTCGGTTTTATGTTCGAAGACAGTATCGCCCCGTCGGAGAGCGTAAGCATTGCGGGCGAGAAGTATGCCGTTTCCTATGGCGACAAGCTGACGCTGGGCGAATGGGTGGACGTGGAAAACTGCTTCGAGGGGGAGCGCGAAAACCGCCTGTCGGAAGTGCTGGCTATCCTTTGCCGCCCTGTGGGTGAGAAATACAACCCCGACAATACAGAAGCGAGGAGCGCCGTCTTTCGCGGCTTGCCTTGCTCGCAAGTGCTTCCGCTGCTGGCTTTTTTTTTGCACAGAAATCAAAGCTTCTGCAAGATTTCGAACCTTTATTCAACAACCGTCACGCAAGCAAACCGGTTTGTCAGGGATATAGAGCATTTAGTGCAAAGTGGGGGTGGTACAAAACGATTGCCGATCTGGCAGAGGATAAAATATACCTTTTTGATGAAATCACTCAAAAAACGGTTGTCGAAGTTTTCGGATTCCTACTCTACCGCTCCGACAAGATGAGGGCGGAAGAGGATCAGGAGCGTTTCGAACGGCAAATACACCGTTAACAAACGAAAGCAGCCCGCAAAGTCAATCTTGCGGGCTGCTCTACTTATGAAAAGAGTATTTTTATTTTGTTGTCATTTCATTCACTACTTTCGCCACATCGATAGTTTTGGCAGCAGCAACGATCTTGTTTTGGTCGGCTTTGCTGAATTTACCTTTCAATGTCACTACTTTGTCTTTTACCATAACGTCTACGTCTTTGAACTTAGCTTCTTCGATAGCCATGATAACCGCAGCGCGCAATGTATCGTCTTCCGAAAGAACAGGAGCAGGTTCTACTACCTGTACGTCGTTGTATACTCTTTTCACTCCGTCCAGTTCGGCAACTTTCGTTTCCAGTTCGGTTTTGATAGCTTCAGACTCTACTGTTCCGGTGATAGTAACAATTCCGTTACGCACGGTACAGTCTGTACTTGGAGCTGTCATCAGCAATACTTGTTTGGCATTTCCTTGTACTTCGGCATCAGTAGGGCCACAAGACGAGAATGTAAATGCTGCAAGAATCACGGTAAGGCAAATTAATAGGTACTTTTTCATAATCTTCAATATTTAATGGTTTAAATTTTACGTAACAAGTGTATCACACTTCGAATATAATATATTTTTTATCAATTTCATTATGTTTTCTCTATTTTTTTTAACAAAAAAGGAATTGCTTTTGTTCGCTCCGATAGAGAAAGATTTTAAAATTTTGCTTTTATCAGGCGCAGAAAAATGCGGATAGTCGGTTTCAGCGATTTCCGTTCCTTGCGGTTCGCTTTGCGGTAGAGGAAAGCGACACATTTCAGCACGACGTCGCTGCCGCCTATCTGCCCTATCTCGGCCAATGCTTTTTTCAGCGGAAAGGCAATCAATGCCTTGCGGGCGCTGCTATATAGCGAACGGGCTACGTTGCGCGAGAGGTAGGCAAGGCGCTTATCTTCGTCCACGCCGTTGGCTTCCATAAAACGGTACAGCGCCTCGAAGTAGCGGATGTTATTCCCTATCGAGCGATAGCTGTATGCTTTACCCGTGTTGGTGGTGTGGAATATGTGGTGATACAAATATCCGTCCGCGACAGCCAGCTCTGAGGCGGCGTGATAGGCTTCGAGGAAGAAGATACTGTCTTCGGAGCAAAGCGTCCGCGTATCGTGGAAGGTGATATTGTTCTTTTTCAGCAAATCGGCGCTGAAAATATGATTCCAGAGGACACACGACACCTTGTCGCCGCTGACGTACTCGTAGAGCCAGTCGCGCGCTCCTACCGCCGATGAGGCTTCGGGATAGCGGTATTGTTCTATGTTGCCGCCCGCCTGCTGCGTATAGACGCAATAGAAGTTGCACCGTGCGATATCGGCATGGTCGCGCTCTGCCTGTCCGTATAGCCATTCGTACATTTGCGGTTCGGCATAGTCGTCCGAATCGTGGAAGCCGATATATTCGCCCTGTGCTATCGCCAGTCCTCGGTTGCGGCTGAAACCGATATGCAGCTTTTCGGTATTGTGCAATACGTTGATGCGGCTGTCGGCAGCGGCAAAACGTTCGGCTACCCGGTCGCTGCCGTCGGTGGGGCAATCGAGGATAATGATGATTTCTATCTCCTTCAGTGTCTGATTGACGAGCGAATCGAGGCATTTCTCGAAATGCTTGCCCGGATTATAGACGGGGATGATAACGCTTATTTTCGGTCGGCTCATAGTGGAATCAAAAATACAATTTCTTTTTCTGCTTTGAAAGAATTTACTATACCTTTACGGCTATTGAAGCTATCGGCACATGAAAAAAACGGCTTTTCTATTCTTTTTATTATCTCTTTTTACAATCCCACCTCTGTGGGGGCAGAAGAGTTTTTCCTTCAGACTTAATTTTACCCTGACGGATAAGGAAGGTACGAAGATAACCCCCGAAGATTTTTGGAGTGGAAAGGTACGGCTGCAGGCATCAGGTTTTCACAGAAAAAAGTTCGTGTATAATGACGAAACCGGATATTTCAGATACTCCGAATCATCGCTGCATCCTTATGCCCAACTCAATTTCATCACCGATGCGGATACCACGATTATTGTTTTGTCCGAAATGACGTTTCATATCGAGGATATACCCCTTTCGGGGGACTGGTATATCTTCTCCAGCTATTTCGACCGCAAAGGCAACGATATAGCCTACGACTACGAAATAAATGCTTACACGCTTCGGCAGCCCCTGCGATTGTGTTTTATTATACCTCGACGAAAAAGGAGAGTTGTATTTCCCTATTAAATAAGCACAATAAATGCTATAAATCCGTTAATATAGAAGTCGCTGAAAGCTTGCATTTTGCCATTATATAAATTTAGTTTATCTTTGCTGCTTGACAGAAGGGTATTATCTAATAGAGCATAGAGTAAGATATGACAGCTAAACAAGTAATAATATTATTGATATTTGGAGGGTTATTTTTCGCGGGACAAGCTCATTCCCAGATAACGGTGGGGAGTGACCATAAACCAAATAAAGGAAGTTTACTCGACCTGAAAGAAAATGCAAGTTCGGACGCAAATGCAACCAAAGGATTCGGGCTTCCAAGAGTTAAATTAACGGATCTGAAACCGACCACTCCGGCAACATTGTCCGCCTCCATTGGAGCGAGCGGCAACTGGGGACTGAGCGACCATATAGGGCTATTGGTATACAACAGCTTCGAAGATCATTGTACCAATCCTGACATTTCACAAGGGCTATACGTCTGGGACGGAGAAGAATGGCAGCCTTTAGGCGGAAACTCCGAAGTCCATATTTTCACAGACCCACGCGATGGCGAGACATACACTTATCGCAAATTCGGCGACGCAGGCATCTGGATGACACAGCACCTGAGAGCAATTGTCTTCCCCGACGGAACACCTTTGGATGTACATGACGAAGCGATCTCGAACCCTACTAAAGCCATGTATGGATACTCGGATGCTACCAGTCCCAATTGGGATGTGAAACCTGCTTCGTGGAAAAAGGGATATGGTGTATGTTACAACTATCCGGCCTATACAAATTATTATGCGGGTGCGTCAAACTCTGAGCAAACCACCACAAGCAGCGAACCGGGAGCGAATGAAGTTGAAAAAGACGCAACGCTTCCTGACACTGACTACCGGGGACGTCATATCGTGCAGGGAATCTGCCCCGATGGCTGGCATCTGCCGAGCGACAGGGAATGGAACGAGCTGGAAAAAGAAATATATCAAAACGCAGCCCAATACAGTACATACACTGCCGCCGAAGTTTCGGCATGGAATACTGCACTTCCCTGGGATCCGAACTGGGAAATTCAGCCCAGCGCAGTGAGACCGGCTTCTACTGTGACAGCAGCTCACGGAGCAGCAATGAAATCGATCTGCCCTGTCGACGGAGGAACCCCGAACGGCAAAAGCCTGTCAGCAAAAAATGGAGGTTTTGATCTACCGCTCGTAGGTTACATATATGGATCAAACGGTAAAGCATCGCGAAAAAGCGCTGCCTATTTAGCATCTGCCTCTCAGACATCAAGTAACACCATAAGAGCCAGAGATATGAAAAGTGCGACAGTAGGTGTTAGCAGAAGTGTTCTGAGCAAAAGTATTCTCATGCCGGTACGCTGCAAAAAGAACGACCTGAATCTATAATTCCCGGCGAAGCGGCATATCTGAATTATAACGTTTTTTTTACTTGTGCAAATAGCGATATAGAGGGCGAATGTTTATTCGCCCCTACATATGCATGCGGTATGGTAAGTGGATTTCGATGCGCTTGTTCTAATTTGTAACTCATCATTCATAACTCGCAACTATTTTCTTGTAACTTGTAACTTGTAACTCGTAACTATTCATTACCTTTGTGGGAGAATTTAGAAATATCAGTAACAAAAGTTTTTAATGAGCTTTTTTGAGCCATAATGAACTTTAACTGTTATACTTACAAAGTAATAAATAGGTCTGCGACCTTAATCTGTTGATAAACGTATGATTTCTTTCTTCCAAACCGCATCCAAAGACATTATTGCCGTACAAACAAACGCGCCTTTGAGCGCCGAAAGTATCGAACGACTTACTTGGGCTTTCAGTGGAGCCGGACTGCTTGAGACCGAAACCGTTTCAGGCTTTTTTGTTGGTCCGCGCCGCGAAATGATTACCCCGTGGAGTACCAATGCCGTAGAAATAGCCCAGAATATGGGTGTGGAAGGCATTGTACGCATCGAGGAGTTTTTTGCCGCTTCGGGCAAAGATGCCGACCACGACCCCATGCTACAACGCGTATACGACGGGCTAAGCCAGGAGATCTTCACCATCGACCACCAACCCGAGCCGATACTCGAAATAGCCGATATAGCTGCCTACAACGTGCAGGAAGGATTGGCATTGAGCGAAGACGAAATAGAATACCTCAACAATGTGAGCGAGCGCCTCGGACGCAAACTGACCGACAGCGAAGTTTTCGGATTCTCGCAGGTCAACTCCGAACACTGCCGCCACAAAATATTCAACGGGACATACATCATCGACGGCGAAGAGAAGGAAAGTTCACTCTTCAAACTCATCAAGAAAACATCGCAGGTCAACCCGAACAAATTGATTTCGGCTTACAAAGACAATGTAGCCTTCAACATCGGGCCCGAAATAGAACAATTCGCTCCGGCAGAAGCCGACAAACCGAGCTACTTCGAGACGAAGAAAATAAAATCCGTGCTTTCGCTGAAAGCCGAAACGCATAACTTCCCCACCACCGTAGAGCCGTTCAACGGGGCTGCAACAGGTTCGGGGGGAGAAATCCGCGACCGTCTGGGCGGAGGAAAGGCATCGCTTCCGATTGCCGGAACAGCCGTTTATATGACCGCCTATCCGCGCACCAAAAAAGGACGTGCATGGGAGCAGGCAATGGCCGAGCGCGACTGGCTATACCAGACGCCGGAAGAAATCCTCATCAAAGCATCTAACGGAGCATCGGACTTCGGAAACAAATACGGGCAGCCGCTTATCTGCGGTTCGCTACTGACATTCGAACATCAGGAAAACCAGAAGAAATTCGCCTTCGACAAAGTCATCATGCTTGCCGGAGGGGTGGGATTTGCCAACAAACGCGATGCGCTGAAAGGCACACCCGAAGCCGGCGAAAAAGTCGTACTCTTAGGAGGCGACAACTACCGCATCGGTATGGGTGGAGGAGCTGTTTCTTCGGTCGATACAGGACAATATTCGAGCGGTATCGAACTGAACGCCGTACAACGTGCCAATCCCGAAATGCAAAAACGCGCCGCCAACGTTATCCGTGCCCTTGCCGAATCGGATGACAACCCGATTGTGTCTATCCACGACCACGGTGCAGGCGGACACCTCAACTGTTTGTCCGAATTGGTTGAGGCGACGGGAGGCGTTATCGACGTAGACAAACTGCCTGTGGGAGACCCTACCCTATCGGCCAAGGAAATCGTAGGAAACGAAAGTCAGGAGCGCATGGGCTTGCTCGTTCCCGAATCGGCTACCGAACGTATCCGACGCATTGCCGACCGCGAACGCTCGCCGATGTATGTGGTAGGTGAAACGACCACCGATTCCAAACTTGTTTTCCGCAAAGAAAATGGCGAAAAGCCTATCGACCTGAAACTGGAAGATTTCTTCGGAAAAGCGCCGAAAACCATCATCAAAGACGAAACACAGGATGATACTTATCAGAATCCTGAATATAGCATAGAGCATCTCGAAACCTATCTGAAAGATGTGCTTCAACTCGAAGCTGTGGCCTGTAAAGACTGGCTCACCAACAAGGTCGACCGTTCGGTGACAGGTAAGGTAGCCCGCCAGCAAACGCAGGGAGAAATACAGCTACCACTCAGCGACTTGGGTGCAGTTGCCCTCGACTATCACGGGCGCACGGGTATCGCCACGTCTATCGGACACGCTCCGCAAGCGGCGATGGTCGATCCGGCTGCCGGTTCGGTATTGTCGATTGCCGAAGCGTTGACAAACATCGTTTTTGCTCCGTTCGAAGAAGGATTGAAGAGTATCTCGCTCAGCGCCAACTGGATGTGGCCTTGCAAGAATCCGGGCGAAGATTCGCGTCTCTACCGTGCCGTTGAGGCTTGTTCGGACTTTGCCTGCGCCTTGGGAATCAACATCCCTACGGGTAAAGATTCGCTTTCGATGACGCAGAAATACGGTCAGGATAAAGTTTATTCGCCGGGAACGGTTATTATTTCAGCCGCCGGAGAGGTGAAAAACATCCGCAAGATTGTATCGCCTACACTGGCTTATATCAAAGGTACTTACCTCTATTATATCGACTTCTCGTTCGACACCTTCAAATTGGGCGGTTCGGCATTCGCACAGACACTCAACGCATTAGGCGAAGAAGTGCCGACGGTGACCGATCCCGAATATTTCAAGAATGCTTTTATAGCCGTACAGGAACTGATAGACAGGGGATTAATCCTCGCCGGACACGATATTTCGGCAGGAGGGATGATTACCGCCATGCTCGAAATGTGTTTCTCGAATCCGCAAGGTGGATTGGAAGCGCGTTTGGATAAGTTGCACCATTCAGACCTGATGAAGATATTGTTCGCCGAAAATCCGGGTATCCTCATTCAGGTGAAACACCATCATCTGGTAGAGAAGATTCTGGACGATTACGGCGTAGGCTTTGCCATTGTTGCGCGCCCTATCGAAGAGCGCAAACTGATTATACAAAAAGATACGTTCCGCGAAGAATTTGATATAGACGCCCTGCGCGATGTATGGTTCGAATCGTCATACCTGCTCGACCGCAAACAAAGCGGCGAGAAGCTGGCGAAAGACCGCTTCGACAACTATAAAAAACAACCGCTTCAATTCCAGTTCAAGCCGGAATTCAACGGTAAATTCTCCTCCTTGGGCATCGACCCCGAGCGCAAAGAAAAGTCGGGCATCCGTGCCGCGATTATCCGCGAAAAGGGAACGAACGGCGAGCGCGAAATGGCTTATACACTGCACCTTGCAGGCTTCGACGTGAAAGATGTACACATGACCGACCTGGCTTCGGGACGCGAAACACTGGAAGATGTGAACTTTATCGTCTTCTGTGGCGGGTTCTCCAACTCGGACGTACTGGGTTCGGCCAAAGGCTGGGCGGGTAGCTTTATGTACAACGAACGGGCTAAGGAATCGCTCCGCCGCTTCTACGAGCGCGACGATACGTTGAGTTTGGGAGTGTGTAACGGTTGCCAGCTGGTGATGGAGCTCGGCCTGATTTATCCGCACCGTACGCTGAAACCGGTGATGTTGCACAACGATTCGCACAAATTTGAATCGACCTACCTGAGCTTGGTTATTCCGCAAAATAACTCGGTGATGTTCAGCTCGTTGTCGGGCAGCAAATTAGGAGTTTGGGTAGCTCACGGCGAAGGAAAATTCGCTTTGCCCGAAGGCGAAGACAAATACAACATCGTAGCCAAATATGTATACGACGAGTATCCGGGCAACCCGAACGGTTCGGATTTCAGTACGGCAGCTGTGGTGTCGGACAATGGCCGCCACTTAGCCATCATGCCGCACCCCGAACGTGCTATCTTCCCTTGGCAGAATGCGTATTATCCGTTCGAGCATCGCCGCGATGATGTATCGCCTTGGATGGAAGCTTTTGTCAATGCCCGCGAATGGGTGAAGAAACAGTCAAACAAGTAGCCACCCCCTCCAAACCTCCCCCAAAGGAGGAGGCTCGATAGAGAAATAAAATAAAGAAAATCCTCTGCCTACCGAAAGACAGAGGATTTTTATTTTGATATAGTTTCGGAGAATTTAGAAACCTTTTATATCCGAGAATGCCGCACTCCAATCGGGATCAGCCTGATAAGCACTCAAAGAGGTGGCAGGTACGTAAAGGACGTCATTCGCTGCAGTGAAATTATCTCTTTTAAGAGATGGAGGAGCCGTTGCCATCACAGTTACTTTTGTTAGTTTAGAGCAATCTTTAAAGGCTTCTACATTTATATAGTTCACATTCGCAGGAATAGTAATCTCTGTCAAACCGGTACAGCCCATAAAAGCTTGGATTCGTATCGTTTCCAAAGCATCAGGAAGTGTAATACTTGTTAGTTTAGAGCAGTCATAAAAAGCACCTAACCATATTATTGTTACTTCATCCGGAACTACATAACTTCCAGCTTTTCCAGCTGGACACTCCAGTAAAGAATACTTACTTTTAGAAAGAAGTACACCATCTACAGAAGTATAAGCACTGACTCCACCCGACTGAACATCTATAGACTGCAAATTGGTACAACCAATAAAGAAATCGTTCACCCCGGGCATAAGACTCGAATCAAATATATCTTTATCGAATGTTACCTGTGTCAAACTGGTACAACCCGCAAAAGCTTCATGTCCCATATATTCGAGAGCAGGAAGCGTAAAATTATTCAAGGAGGTACAACCGGCAAAGGCTGATTCATGTATTCCTAATAAAGAAGAAGGAAATGTAACATCTTCTAAGTCTGTACAATCAGTAAAGGCATATTCGCCTATATCTGTCATCCCTTCTGGAAATACGATGCTGGTCAAGCCACAGCCAGCAAAAGCTGACGTATGGATGCTATCTACCGATTGAGCGATAGCCATCTCTGTGATGTTTGTATAATTCTTAAAAGCTCCCTTGCCAATGGAGGCTACGCCATCTTCGGCAACAACTTTCTTGATAGAACTGCGATATGCATCCCACGGAGCGGTTGTAGTTTCATAGCTCGGCATTTTGCCTTCGCCACTGATAGTCAATACGCCGTCGCTCATCAATATCCATGTGAGCGGGCCGGCCGATCCGTTGGCGATTTCTGTTGGAGGTGGTGGCGTATCGTCGTCGTCGCTGCCGCACGAGAAGAGGGTTAAGGTACTGATGCCTATAACGGCACATAAAAAAGCTGCTTTCCTGAATATGGAAGAGATGTTAAGGGTCATTGTTTTTTTCAAGTTCATAATTTGTGTAACTTTAAGTTATAAATTGCTTTAATCTTTTGGACGCCTATTGAGTGGGGCGAATTTATTTTAAGGCTCAAATATAAGATTTTTTCTATACATAGAATTACTTTTTTTAACAAATATATAATCCACACTCCCTAAATGTCGTCTATCAGGAAGTGAAAGAAAAACCAAGAAGCCACAAGAAACTATTCTACTTGCTCAACGCTTCTTTCAGGCGGCTTACAGCCTCTTTTATCGACGGCGATTCTTTCAGCAAGGTGATGAATTTGCTGCCGATAATGGCTCCGCTCGAATTGGCTTGGGCGGCTTCTAAGGTGGCTTTGTTCGAGATGCCAAAGCCGATAAGGCGCGGATTGCGGAGGTTCATGCCGTTGATTTTGCGGAAATAGGCTCGCTTCTGTTCGTCAAAATCCTTCTGTGCACCTGTTGTCGCCGCCGAAGAAACCATATAGATGAAGCCGTCGGTATGTTCGTCGATGAGGCGGATACGCTCTTCCGAAGTTTCGGGCGTGATGAGCATAATAATCTTGATGTCATATTTCTCGGCAATGGCTTTGTACTCCTCCATATAATCCTTGAAAGGCAAATCGGGGATGATAATCCCGTCTATGCCAACCGTTTGGCAGTCGCGGCAAAACTTATCGAACCCGTATTGCATCATCGGGTTGAGGTAGCCCATCATTATCAGCGGGATGTTGACCGTCCGGCGTATATCTTTCAGCTGATCGAACAGGATTTTGAGCGTCATACCGTTGTTCAGGGCGATTGTCCCGCTCTCCTGAATGGTAGGTCCGTCGGCCATCGGGTCGGAGAAAGGAATGCCGACTTCTATCAGGTCGATGCCGTTGGCTTCCAAGTCTTTGATTACTTCGCATGTATCGTTCAGATGCGGAAATCCCGCCGTGAAATAGATAGAAAGTATATTTTTCGGTTTGCGGGTGAATAGTTCGTTTATCCTGTTCATTGTTTCAATGCTTTTATAAATTGTTCAAGTAATCTGATATCTTTTAATCCCGGTTCTACTTCGAATCGGCTGTTGAGGTCTACGCCGTAGAATTTAGGGTGCTTTATGGCACGGATGGCCGCCGCATCATCCACGGATATACCTCCGCTCAGCAGGAAAGGGGTACGTCCCGTGTAACGGTCGAGCAGCGTCCAGTCGAATTGCTGGCCGGAGCCTCCCCGTTGAGGGGTTTTGGTATCGAATAGGAAATAGCCGAAAAGCCCTTCGTAGGCGGTTGTCTGTTCCAGATCGGCGGCTTCGGCTATGCTGAATGCCTTGATGACGGGGAGGGTTTTGTTCAGCTCGCGGCAGAAATCGGGCGATTCGTCGCCATGCAACTGCACCATGTCGAGCATATAGCTATCCACCGCCTGAAGGATGGTCATGAGGCTTTCGTCCACGAACACCCCTACCCTGTCTATTCCCTGTTCGGTAGTTGCTTTGCCGATAGCCTGACGGTTACTTTTCGAAATATTCCCTACATATCGCGGCGATTTCTCATAGAAAATCAGCCCCATCATATCGATAGGCAATTCCGCCAGTTCTTCTATATTGTCGGGCTCTCTCATCCCGCAGACTTTTATTCTCATATCAATTGCGTTATAAACTCCTTCAATGCCTGCCCCGGATCGGCGGTTTTCATAAAATTCTCGCCCATCAGGAAACCTCGGAATCCTGCCTGACGCAAGTCTTTCACTGTCTGCGGATCGGATATGCCGCTTTCGGAGATTTTGAGGAATTCGGCGGGTATCTTGTCGCCCAAATCGAACGAAACCTGCACATCGGTAACGAATGTGCCCAAGTTGCGGTTGTTGATGCCTACTACATCTACGTACTCATTGATGTGCCCCAATTCCTGCTCGTTATGTATTTCGAGCAGCACTTCCAGCCCAAGGCTTTGCGCTTCGGATGCCAGCCGCTTGGTTTCTTCGACAGACAGTGCCGATGCAATCAAGAGAATGACGCTCGCTTCGGACAACCGTGCCTGATAGAGTTGGTACTCGTCCACGACAAAGTCTTTCCGCAACAGAGGGGTATCAGTCAGTTCGCGCGCCTGCGCCAAATCGGTCAGGCTGCCGCCGAAAAAGTCTATATCCGTCAGCACGGAGATAGCCGCCGCCCCGTTCTGCGAATAGAGGGGGATAACATCTTCTACTTTGGCATCCTTGAAAATCCAGTCGCGCGAGGGCGATCGACGCTTAAACTCGGCGATGATACCTGTAGGCGATGTTGCCAGCGCCTCCCGGAAAGAGCGGATGGTAGCATCTGTGAAGCTTTGCTCCATCTGCGCGATAGAGATAAGCGATTTTTCCTGCTCTATCTCTTTCTTCTTGTTGGCTATTATCTTGTCTAAAATATTTTCCATATTGACATTTTATGCATTAATCGGCATATTTCTCGAAAGCCGATAAGTCTTTAATCAGCATTTCCGTTATTTCGGAAAAATTATATCCTTGTAGTTTTGCCCACACCTGTGCCCGTTGCAGAGCCATTATACCAGCTTCTTTCAGGGATTTATCCACATAACCCGTTATTTTTATCTGCCCGAAGGCCGAAGCATACGTTATCATATCGCTCTGTGTGAGGTTCATTTCGTCCGTTTCAATCAGTCCTTTTACAGTCTCCTCATCCAGTTTGCCGGGAGCGATATATGTCATACCCCAGATATTTTCAATCAGGTATTGCGGGAAACCTGCAAAATTTACTTTACTCTTTTTACGGACGGCTTCTACAAGTTCGTATAGCGTGTCGTTCCCCTCATCACTTCCAAATGGCGCTTCTTCATCTCCACAATTATAATATAGTTCATCTGTGAAATATTCGCGGAAATTCGGGTGCGATGTCAACAGATGCAAGCCGATTTCTTCATCGTCGAAATAAAGGTGTTTGTCGAAGTCAAAATCCGGAGCTTCTTTGTAACCTTTCTTTTGTTTTTGAGCAATCATCTTTACCGCTTCTTTCAAGCATAATTCTTCACTATCGAATTCCTTGATTTGATATTTTCCTGCTGTGCCGGTTTTTCCGTAATTAACAACAAAATCTGTTCCTCCACATTCTATCCACCAGAATTTGTCTGATTTATCGTCCTTGAATGTAAATGCTCTTTTTGCCATAATAATTAGTTTTTAGTGTATGTAAATAAAATGCCTAATCCTTCTTAAACACTTTGATTTGTGAAGATAGCAAAATTATACAAATACCGAACAGCGCGATAAAGGCATACGAATAGCGCAGGTTGGTGAGATGCGAAATGTAGCCGATAAGCGGCGGTCCCATCAGGAAGCCGGTGAAGCTGATGCTGGACACGATGGTGAGTGCCATGCCGGTGGAGATTTTCGTCTTTTTGCCGGCCACGCTATACACGGTGGGTACGATGCTGCATGTGCCGAAACCGATAATCATAAAGGCTATCAGCGTGGTGACGACATGAGGCAAGGCAACGGCAAGAAGCAAGCCTGCCGAAATCAACAGTCCGCCTGCCTGTACAACGCGTTTCTGCCCGAAGCGGGACGATGCTTTGTCGGCAAAGAAACGCCCTGTAGCCATCGTTATCATATAGGCTGTCAGTCCCAGAGGCGCCAAATGCGCGGGAACGCCTACGATGTCCTGCAAATACAACCCGCTCCAGTCGGACATAGCTCCTTCGGCAGCCATCCCGCAAAAGGCGACTATGCCGAGCAGAAAGAGAAATTTTTCGGGTTTGTTCTTCTTACGGGCAGCTCTTTCTTCGGGTGATTTCTGCACTTTTACATCTTCCTGCAAATATTTGAGGTTGACGATGAGGTTGGTGACCACCAATGCGGCTACTACGCAGAAGTGCATGAAAGGATTCACTTCGAGCGACGACATCAGCAGCCCGATGGACGCTCCCGTCAAGCCTGCGGCACTCCATCCGCCGTGGAAGGATGCCATAATGGGTTTGTCGTACATACGTTCTACGTTGACCGCCTGCGTGTTGACCGATATATTGCAGAAGTTGCCGAAGAACCCGAAAACTATCAGGCTCATTATAAGGGCATATTCGCTACTTGCCAGCCCCACGAGGAGCAGGGTGGCGGCATAGCCTATATTGGCAATGGGGAGTATACGCTTGCTGCCGATGCGCGAAACGAGTAAGCCCGAAAGGCTCATCCCGCATATCTGTCCCACGGGAATCATCAGCAGGATAGTGCCCCATGCGGCATCGTCCATGCCCAGCGAGTTTTTAATATCGGGGATGCGGCTCGCCCAGCTGGAAAAGCATAATCCCTGCATAAAGTAGAACGCAAACACGGCGTAGCGTATGCGTTTCAACGAAGAAGTTATTGGTGCGATGGTCATTTCTTTTCTGTTTTCTATTTTTTAAGCCGTACAAGATACGTTTTATTGCGACCAGCCTCTATTATAAAATATTTCCCGAGATTATAGATTCTCAACGAATAACTTTCTTCTCTTTTTTCCTCACTTCCAGATACTTTGAACGAAATAAGCGTCTGTCCGGCTTTTAGGTCGAAATAGTAATCGACATCCCAATATTCCGGTTGATGATAAGTAGTACCTCTTGAATTCCAGTTTCCTATACGGTACTCACGTATTGACCGGTAATATCTTGTCTGCTTCTTATAGCTGTACTTCAATGCAAGCCTTTCCTTCTCTAATAATTTATAAAGGGGTGATTTGTAGGAGTTTTTTACTTCTTTTCCGCAAGATGCCATATACCACGATCCGTTGTAGTGCATAAGTCTTTCTTTTTCTTTATTCGCATTTCTATCGGTGGGAATCAATACAATATCAGACTGATCATATATCTCATCTCCTGTTTTGCCTGTGCTGCCGATATATTCTACCCGGTGCAGTGCCGTATCTCCGGTGAGCGGCCAATCGGAATAATAATAGTCTGTTTCGGCTTTTCTTATTACCGGTGGGACAAAATGTACAGTAGTAACCAATTTCAGGTCATCCTCGTGATCGCCGCCTTCCTCATTTTCGGTATCATTAGCCGTTACATCTTCCTCTTCGGGCTCTTCATTCGGCGGGGCGATATAGCCCATCAGCGAAGTGCCGTAAAAGTGCAAATCATTACTCTTATAAATCCCCGTAACGTTTCCGCTGGTATTGATTTTGTAGAAATAACTGATGCTATCATGCGAAGGGATGTTCAATATCAATGTGCTGTCGGGCAAGAGATAGGCTGACGAGCAATACCTGTTTATGATCGTAATACTAAAAGCATCCGAGCTTTCGGTCTCATACAGATATTGGTACGACTGATATTTCAAAGGAATTTCTTCTTTCGCCAACTCCTTGTTTATCTTGGCTTCGCGCCTTTTTTTCGGACCGGAAGAAAAATAATCGACTGCATATATAACAACTCCGACAAATACAAGGAATCCCACAAGCAACGCGATAAGAAAAGTTTTTATGCAGCCGGACATTTTTTTCTTTCGGGGCTTGGGTGCAGGCGGCAATGTATTGTTTGTTGGGACTGTATTCATACTACAAAATTAGCTATTTAAAGCCAGAAAACGGGCAAAGGTTTCTTTTAATTTTCCGCTCTCTATCACCTTGCGCGCCTCTGCTATGCAGTCCGTCAGCGGCTTGGCGTGGTCGATGGTATTGATAGCGATGGCAGCGTTGATGACGACCGCATTTTTCTGGGCTTCGGTTGCCCTGTTGTAGATGACATCGCTGAAAATGCGCGAAGCATCTTCGGCTGTTTCGCCCCCCGACAGTTCGTCCTGTGCGCACCGGCGAAAGCCTAACTGTTCGGGTGTATAGATGCGCTCTCCCTGCGGGCTTACGACCTTGAAGGCGTCGGTAAGCGATACCTCGTCGTATCCGTCGATGCTGTGCACGATGGAGTAATCGACATCGGTCAACTGATAGGTATAGAAATACATACGCGCCATTTTCAGGTTGAATACGCCCAGAACGGTACGCTTGGGGCGGATGGGGTTGACGACAGGCCCCAGCATATTGAAGAACGTGCGCACGCCCAATGCTTTGCGGACGGGGGCGACGGCCTTCATGGCGCTGTTGAACATAGGTGCATGGAGGAAGGCGATATTGGCTTCGGCTAATGATTTTTCCAGTTTGCCTACATCGTTCGTGAATTTTACGCCTTGCTGCTCCATTACGGTAGACGCACCACTGACGGAGGATGCGCCGTAGTTGCCATGTTTGGCGACTTTATATCCTGCCGCCGCCACCACGAAGCATGCCAGCGTGGAGATGTTGAACGTATTTTTATTGTCTCCTCCCGTGCCCACAATATCAATCGGATTGTAGGCTGCGAGGGGCGTCACATCGGCTCGCAGTTCGAGCAGGGCATCGGCAAATCCCCAGAATTCCTCGATAGTGATACTGCGCATAAGGAATACGGTCATAAAGGCGGCTATCTGCGATTCGTTATACTCGCCTGCCGACATCTTGGTCAGTATTTCCCTCGCCTCGTCGCGGGTGAGGTACTGGTGCTCGAATAGTCTATTTAATATATGTTTCATACTTTTTTTACGGACATACAATTTCGATGAATATATCTTTTTTGTTTATTTTCTTCTCTTTCAGATAGTAGGTATCGCCCGAGCGGATAAAGTGGGCATTGACGGCTTTTAGCTTTTTCGGGTTTATGCCTTTGTCGATGAGCTGGTTTTTATATAACAGATGGTAGCCGTCGGTGGTGTAGTAGGTATTTCGGCCGAGGTCATCTTTTATAGTTTCATACTCGTCCGATTCTTTTTCTTTTGAATAATCATTTTGCAACAGATTTGTAAAAACAAATAAAGAGCCATCGTTGTAATTGCCGTTCTCTCCCTTGTAATTTATACGCGTGTACCAACAATGAGGGGTAAAGATATATATATGGTGCGCTGATATGTAAACATTATCCGCTACGTATTTTAGCGGCTCATTGTATCGTAAACCTGTAGCAGACATATTCTTTTGTTCATCGCAGAGAAAAAGATAGTCATTTTTTTCGTAGAGAAAGGGTGCGATATACTCATATCCTTCTATTTTGTCCTGCCCTCCTTGCAATCGGTCGGTTTGCTCTTCGGCGTATTCAAAGGCATTGTCTCTGTTTTCTCTTAATCGGAATAAAAGTTCATGGTCGAAGTTTTTATCTACGAAGAAGTTTTCATTTCCGACAACTATCAGTTTCCGTTTATCATAATCGATATTCTCGAAAGGGACAAAAGGTGTTTTTTTCGCCATATTACCCGAATGGACTGGATATGATACAAAACGTCCGATCTCTTTCCTCCTCAAATCAAATTTATAAGTGTTGATGTAGAAAGCTTCATCATCATCTTCCCGCATCCGATGCTCGGGGTAGGAAGCATAAAACTCTATAGAGTTTATATCCCTAAAGTCGAAAACCACCGTTATAGGCTGGCTTTTTACATCAGCAACATTTAGTTCTATATCTTTTAATGTCACATAATCAAATCTTAATACATTATCGGTCGGTGAGGGAGACTGAATAGTAAATTTACCATCTATGTCGGTATATACTTTCGTTTCTTCATCCATTTTATGATAAACAGCAACTCCAATTAAAGGCTCTCCCATTTCGTCCACAACAGTACCTTCTATTGTTATCGTCTCCTGCTGCGAAAATGCGGGCAAACTGCAAAGCAAAAGCAGTGCGAGCAAAGCATTTTTGAATGTAAGGATGTGTTTCATCGAAATATCTTCTTTTAAGTTTATCTAAAAAACCAAATCCAAATCCGGCGCGCCACACACATAGGTAATATAGCGCCGGCAAAGTTCTCCGTCTTTCAATACCCATATCGCCGCGAAGCTTTCGGCGCCATCTCCCCCATTGATAGAGAGATAATAAATATCGTCCATCCCTTTTTGCACACGGATAGGGCAATATACATCTTCCGGAGTATAACGTTCAACCCGCACCGGATTATTCAGAAAGAAGACGTCATTTATCCTCACCTCCGGAAGCTGGTATTTTTTTCCTTTATACATTACCGACACCCGCTTCAACTCATAATATTCTTCATAATCGCCGCTTATGTTAGTACGTTCGCCGTCTACGAGCAATATCCCTTCGGAATCGTTCTCTACTATATGGTTCGTCGCATCAAAAAGCTGCGTTTCTACCATAACCTCTATATCTTCATCGGCGAACGCTATCTGATTATCGCTTTTGAGTGCGTAGCCGAGAGCAGGAAATTCATCAAGCGAATGGAGATATTTCTTGTATATATAACCCACCTTAAAAGGATATTCGGAGATAAGGACAGGCATCCAGTCAGGGTTATCCATAACGATGGAGTCGGATTCTGCGTAGTCTTCGAACCCGCAGACGACCTCCGGATGGTAGAATATAGGCACGCCGTAACCCGTCCCAAAAGCGGCGACCGGGAGCCGGGCAGTTCGCGGACGTTGGTATATCCATCGGGGTCGGCGGTTACATATCCCTGCCCTGCGAGCGAGAGCGTCGACAAAAGTGTAAGAAGCAATAACAAGTGTCTCATAGCAATCTATTTTTAGTGTGCCAGAAAATTCTTCACAATAGCCGCTCCTCTCGGCGTCAGAACCGATTCGGGGTGAAACTGTACGCCATGAATATCTAATTCCTTGTGGCGCAGCGCCATAATCTGCCCGTTGCGGTCTTCGGCGGTAATCTCGAGGCAGGCAGGTATCTCTTCGCGGCTGACAACCCACGAATGGTAACGTCCGACTTCGATAGTGGGATTCACATCGTGGAAGATATAATCGGCCTCGATGATTTTTATCTCGGTGGATACGCCATGATAGACGTCTTCCAGATTCGATAATTTCGCGCCGAATGCTTCGCCGATAGCCTGATGCCCGAGGCATACGCCTAAGATAGGCTTTTTATCGGCATATTCCTTTATCAGCGGCAACAATAATCCGGCTTCGGACGGAATGCCCGGCCCGGGCGAAAGGATTATCTTGTCGTAGCGGGCAACGTCCGCCAATGCTATCCTGTCGTTGCGGTGCACCTCTACATCGCTATATCCAAACTCACGGATGAGGTGAACGAGGTTATAGGTGAACGAGTCGTAATTGTCAAAAACTAATATCTTCATGTTATCTCTTTTAAAAACCTGTCAAGCTGCTGGCATACATATAATCTATTTCTGTCCCATTTCTGGAAGTCGCACGATATATATGGCTATCGATCCTTATCAGGAATACCAGTTCAGGAGTGTATCCTTCGCTGAGCTGTATCCAATATAAATAAACTGCGGAGGGTTTTATGTCGCCGTTCGATTCCTGAAACCGCCGTTGATTATAATATTGGGCTAATATTTCGCGGCTTTTGTCCAACGTAATATGGTTGAATTTCTGCATCACCTGCTCATATTTCTCCTTTTTGGTTTTGTTGAGCTCTATAACCTCGCTGCGCAAAAAGTCGTACCGGACGCGCCCCCAGTAGACATACTCGTCGTCGGTATAGAATACCTTAGATGGGTATTGATAGTTCCATTTATGCCATATTTTGGTAAAAAAGCCTTTTGTCGAGTCCGATTCGAGATCGTATTCCTGTATCTTCCCTTCAAATTCCATATCTATCAGGTCTTTTACGGGTTTAAGTTCTGCCTCGTCCAAATGTTCGCCTTTGGCTACGTGAATATCCTGATAACCGCCTTGCGAATAGACGTACAACCCGACGGCAACAGCTAAGACGATGACTCCGATAATGATTAATGCTTTTTTCATGTGTGTTTAGTTTTTTAGTTTATCTGCAAATTTAACAGCTTTCGTCAGAGCGCCCAATTTATTTTTCACTTCCAGCACTTCGGTATCGGGATTGGATTTGGCAACAATGCCTCCGCCCGCCTGATAATACAGCGTATTGTCTTTGCTGAGAAACGTACGTATCGTAATCGCCTGATTCAGTTCGCCATCGAAACCGATATAGCCGATGCAGCCGCCATATACGCCGCGCATCTGATGTTCGATGTCGCGAATCAGCTGCATTGCACGCACTTTGGGCGCACCCGAAAGCGTTCCGGCGGGAAAGGTATCGGCATAGACCGATATGCTGCTGCGGTCTGCATTGACAATGCCGCTCACCCGCGAAACCAGATGGATAACGTGCGAATAGAACTGGACATTTTTGTAAAATTCGACTTGCACATTGTGGCAGTTGCGGCTGAGGTCGTTGCGTGCCAAATCGACCAGCATCACATGCTCGGCATTTTCTTTCTCGTCTTTCAGCAGGTTTTCGGAGAGGATGCGGTCTTTTTCGTCGTCACCCGTACGGAAATACGTTCCTGCGATGGGATCGATATAAGCTTTGCCTTTGTGTATGCGGCAATGCGTCTCGGGCGAAGAACCGAAGATGCGGTACGAGCCGAAATCGAAATAAAAGAGATAGGGCGACGGGTTGATGGATCGCAACGAGCGGTACACTTTGAAGTCGTCGCCTGCAAAGCGTTGCGAGAAACAGCGCGAAAGGACAATCTGGAACACATCGCCGCGCTTGCAGTGAGCGATTCCCTTGTTTATCATCCCCTTATGCTCGTCATCTGTTATTTGCGACACTTCGTCGCCGATAGCCGTGAAATTGTACGAGGCAAAGTTATTATTGGCCAAGATGGCTTCTAATTCTTCCACCTTCGGTTGGTCGTCGCCGACAATATTTTCTACTATCACCAACTCGTTTTTCAGGTGGTTGATAGCCAGCGTAAAACGATAGAGGATATAATAAAACTCGGGAATATCGGCGTTGCTTTTCTTCTCGTTCACGGGATCTACCGCCTCGAAATAGCGGATAGCATCGTACGAGGTATAACCGAAAAAGCCGTTAAATTTAGCACCTGCTCCGCCTTTTACGTCGAACTCCTGTATAAATTGCTGGAAATTATCCACTAACTTTTCATCTTCGCCGAGTAGCTCCGTTTCGAAGGTATTATCGGGATAGGAACGGGTTATCGTCCTGTCTTCTACCTTGAAGCGGGCAATGGGATCTACGCCTATAAAGGAATAGCTATCCTCTCCGCCGTGATAATCGGAGCTTTCCAGCAAAGCGGATTCGGGATATACATCCCTCACTTTCAGGTATAACCCTACCGGCGTTTGCAGGTCGGCAAGGAGGGTTTTAGTTTGAACAGTAAGACTTGTCTTCATATTCTATTATTTTAATTTGTCATTCTGAGTGTAACGAAGAATCTCGAGATTTCTCGCATCCGCTCGAAATGACAATACTATCAGCTAATAGCTAACAGCTAATAGCTTTATATTGTATAAACGTCTCCATATCCTTATCGCCGCGCCCCGAGAGGCAAAGCACGACCACATCATCTGGTTTGAATTGCTTATGATTGAGCGCTCCCAAGGCGTGAGCCGATTCGATAGCCGGAATAATTCCCTCCAAGCGTGTCAGTTCGAAGGCAGCTTCCATAGCCTCATCGTCGTTCACGGCAACTACATCGGTGCGCCCGATGCTGGCATGATAGGCATGCACAGGCCCGATGCCCGGATAATCCAGTCCCGCCGAGATAGAATACGGCTCTTCTATTTGTCCGTCTTCCGATTGCATTATCAATGTCTTGCAACCGTGAATAATACCCAGCCTGCCGAGGTGGATAGTTGCCGCCGACTCTCCTGTATCTACACCTTTTCCTCCTGCTTCGGCAAGGATGATTTTTACCTGCGGCTCGTCCACAAAATGGTAAATCGTTCCGGCAGCATTGCTACCGCCACCCACGCAAGCCACGAGGTAGTCGGGCGTTTCACGTCCCTCCTTCTCTTTCAGTTGGTGGCGTATTTCTTCGCTGATAACCGATTGCAGGCGGGCTACCATATCGGGATAAGGATGCGGACCAATCGTTGAGCCGATGATATAGAACGTATCAGCCGGATTACAGCACCAGTCGCGGATAGCCTCGTTGGTCGCATCTTTCAGCGTCATATTGCCGCTGGTAACGGGTACGACTTTCGCCCCCAGCATCTCCATCTTCTGCACATTCAATGCCTGCCGCTCCACGTCCGTTTTGCCCATGTAGACGATACATTCCATATTCATCAGCGCACAGACGGTTGCCGTAGCCACGCCGTGCTGCCCTGCACCCGTTTCGGCAATGATGCGGGTTTTGCCCATGCGGCGGGCAACGAGAATCTGCCCCAGCGCATTGTTGATTTTGTGCGAGCCTGTATGGT
Source organism: Dysgonomonas sp. 25 (assembly GCF_010501075.1). GTDB lineage: Bacteria > Bacteroidota > Bacteroidia > Bacteroidales > Dysgonomonadaceae > Dysgonomonas. Next base: position 138,138 of record NZ_QVMN01000005.1, on the reverse strand, counting down.
TGAGGTCTTCGCGCTTGAGATAGATTTTGCAACCATACCTTTCCGACAGCCTTTTTGCCAGATACAGCGGCGACGGACGCCCCGCATAGTCGCGCAACAAATCGCGGTACTCCTGCTGAAAAGACGGCTCTTCCAGTATTTTCAGGTAATTATTTTTCAGGTTTTCTACATTGTCGTAGAGTATCTCGGGGATATAGGCACCGCCGAAATCTCCGTAAAAACCATTTTCATCAACATCGAATTTTCCCATTTTAATTATATTTTATTAGTTACGAGTTACTTCGCCTTTCAGGCAGTTACAAGTTACGAGTAAAGAGCGTTTTTATGATATTAACAAGAAAAAAGCCTACCGTGAGTTACGATAGGCTTAGTATTCTTATATCATTGTGTAAATACGCAGCAATAAACTCACGACTTTTTGTTTCGTAAGCGCCACCACCAATATATATTTACTAATTGAAATTGCATTCTATTATCTTTTTGATATTACAAAGATATAAAAAAATTCAATCTGCCAAATTCTGAACTGTTTTTTTTATCTTTACAGCTACTTTTTATTAAATCTAAACGACTATGAAAAAACTATCCTACATCATCGGCTTGCTCGTTATAGCAGCATCGTTACTCTTTTCGGCCTGCAACAATGAGGCTCCCGCAACTTCGCCCGAAGCGCTTGCTTTCAACGAAGATGGGAAATTTAAAATCATCCAGTTCACGGACATGCACTACCGTCCCGGCGATACGGCTTCGCTGAGAGGGATAAAATTAGTCAACGAGGCACTGGATGCCGAAAAGCCCGATTTGGTAGTTTTCACAGGAGACATCGTTTGGGGAAAGCCCGCTAAAGAGGCGCTGGATGCCGTTCTGGCACCTGTCATAGAAAGAAAGATTCCGTGGGCGATGGTCTTTGGCAACCACGACGACGAATCGGATATGTCGCGCCAGCAACTGATGGACTCTTTGGTGCAGATGCCTTATTGCCTGTCACGTGCGGGAGAAGAGCATGTAAAAGGGGTGGGTAACTTCATCATCGAACTGAAAGACCATGACAAGACAAAGGTAAAATCGGTTCTGTACTTCTTCGATTCGGGTGCTTACAGCCCGGTTAAAGGCATCGGGACATACAACTGGCTCGATTTTTCGCAAGTGAACTGGTACCGCCAAAAGAGCGCTGCATACACCGCCAACAACAACGGAAGCCCGCTGCCTGCACTGGCATTTCTGCATATTCCGCTGCCCGAATATCATACGATGGCGACAAAAGAGAATGCAAATCTGCTCGGCGAACGCCGCGAAAACGAGTGCAACGGGATACTCAATACGGGCATGTATACGGCGATGCGCGAGTCGGGCGATGTGATAGGCATTTTTGCCGGACACGACCACGACAACGACTACATCGGTTCGTATTACGATATTGCATTGGCATACGGACGCTATTCGGGCGGTAATACGGTATACAACAACCTCGGCAAGAACGGTTGCCGCGTGATAGAATTGTGGGATAGCAAGCCGTTTTTCACCACTTATATTTATCTGTCCGGTGGCGAGATAATCAATCAGGTTGCCTATCCGCTCTCTTTCGGAGAGGAAGAGGAAGATAAAAAGTAGGCACGAAAACACCCCGAGCTTCTTTTCGCCATCCTGCAATAATTATTTACCGATAGCTGCGTTCTATTAACATGCCGAGATCTGCCATTTTAAGTATTTTTGCGGGGGCGCTCCTTTTTCTTGTACAGACCAATGTGGCTGCACAGGTCGATAGCAGCTATGTGGAGCGCTACAACCATCCCCTTTCCATAAAAGTATATACGCAGTATAAGTTTATGGAGCTGGAGCATCAATATGGTAAAATCGAAGATTCGTTCAACTCTAACAATCCTATGTCCGTCGGAGTGGGTATCACGTGGAAAAAAGTTTCGGTGAGCGGCTCGGTCAGTATTTCGCCTTTGCGCGACAAAAAACGGGGAAAGACCAAATCGTTCGATTTCCAGCATCACTATTATGGGCAGAAGTTCGTATCCGACATATTCGTCCAGCACTACGAAGGCTTTTACCAGAAGGATGACGAAACGAATGACGTCTTAGCCATCTGTCCCGATATAAATGTTACCCGATACGGAGGATCGGGGCAATATATATTCAACAACAAACGCTTTTCGTACACGGCCGCCTTCAACAACAATGCCCGACAGATACGTTCGGCAGGCAGTTTCCACCTCGGAGGAAATGTATTCTACACGCGCATAACATCGGACAGTTCGCTCGTATATAAAGACAATTATAAGCAAAAGAACCTACAGGTAGGCATCGTGGGCGGATACACACATTCGTGGTTTATCAAAAGATGGTATATCACGGCATCGCTGACGGCGGGTGTGAATCTCGGGACGGACAATATTTCGGAGTTCTACCGCAGCAAGGTAAATGTCTATCCTTCCGTCCTGCCACGCATAGCGGCCGGCTATTACGGCGACGACTGGACGGTGAGCGTGTCGGGCGTCTTTTACAATTCCAGCCTGATAAAGACGAAAGAGGACAAGCTGAATCTTTCTTCGGGGCTTGTGCAGCTTAGCTTTACCAAACGGCTCGATTTCAAGAGCAAGTTCCTGGATAAAATAACTTTTCAGTAAAAAAGAAACGGAGCTCCCTGTGAGAGAACTCCGTTTGGTATCTGTTTCAACAAGAAATCAATCGTTGTATGTCGGCAAAGTCGAATACTCTTTCGAGTAGCGAAGCATCTGATCGATATAGCTTTCGTCGTACGAAACCTTGACATCCGTGATTTTACCTTTATCGTCCGTTTCGGCTGTAAAGACAGGATTCACAAAGCCTCTGTATGGTTTCATATTCAGCTTTTTGTAGCGTTCCAATACTTCCTGATGAAGTTTCGGGTCTACCTTGATGCCATATTTCTCCACCAATGCTTTTCCGGCGGCAAAGTCGCCTTCCGACTTGATGCGTTGTATTTCGGCTAATAATTGTCCGAATAAGTCGCGCAGTTTTTCGTAGTCGTTCACCACCACATACGTTTTGCCATCGCGAACTTTATATTCGACTACATTGTCGGCTTTGCCGTGTTCCAATACCCACTTGGCTATCAGTTGGCGGTTGACCATATGTGCCTCTTCGATATTCTTACCCGGTTCGATGCGGACAAGCTGCGTCAACAGCCCGTTCATCATAAAGCGATAATACTCTGACTTGTAAGCATCAGCGTTCGGCAACAAGCCCAATTCTACAATTTTAGGATCGGCACAATAGTACAACCCGAAAAGGTCGGCGCGGGTTTCCTCTATCTCGGAACTGTATTCGCCCAAAGCATTCGGGTCTGTTCCCGGCATGAGCTTACCCGAACCGTGTCCGAGGCATTCGTGTAGGTCGGTATGCAATACGTCCGTCATGAAGCCATATTCTTTGATAAGATTGATTTCGTTTTCGCTCCACACAAATTCGTCGTTGAATCCTGTATGTAGCGAAGCTTGGTCGTATGCCTCCATTATATTTTCGATAGTAACCGATTTAGAGCCATAATCCGCGCGAATCCAATCGGCATTGGGCAAGTTGATGCCTATCGGCGTAGCGGGATAGCAATCGCCACCCAACTGGGTAACGGTAATCACTTTGGCTGTCACACCTTTCACTTCTTCCTTCTTGAAGCGGTTGTCCACCGGCGAATGGTCTTCGAACCACTGGGCATTGCTGCTTATCGTCTGGGTGCGTTTGGTCGCTTCTTCGTTGCGGAAGTTCACGATAGACTCCCAGCTGGCTTTGATGCCCAAGGCATCGCCGTATGTTTCGGTGAATCCGTTTACGAAATCCACACGGGCATTATCGCTTACCCAAGCAATGGCGTAATCGTCGAACATTTTCAGGTCGCCTGTCTTGTAGTAGAAGATAAGCTTGGAGATGGTTTCTTCCTGAGACTTATCATAGTTGTGCACTGCCGGAAGCGATTTTTCGAGCCAGTAAACAATCCGTTTGATGGCGGGCGAATAAAGGCCGTTTTCTTTCCATACTTTTTCCTGCAGCTTGCCGTTTTCTTTTACCAGTCGGCTGTTCAGGCCGTAAGAAACAGGCGTCGCATCGTCCGGTTTTTTCATGGCTTCGTAGAATGCCTCTACTTCGCTCTGCGTCACGCCTTCGCCGTAGTAGTTGTTGGCGGATGCCAGTATTTTGTCTTTCGCCGATTTGTCTACTTTCTTTGCCATCACATTCGGGTCGAACATGACAGGTTCCATCATGGCGATGAACTGGTCTACGGTTTGTCCCTCTTTGGCAGGCACTTTATCGGCCGGAAGGGCTTTTACCTGCTCTTTGAAAAAGTCTTTCGAAAAGCCGGGCAGGAATTTTTCCTCGCCGTAATGGTGGTGAATACCGTTGGAGAACCAGACGCGTTTGAGGTAAACGACAAACTCTTTGTAGTCGGCGCTTTCCTTGTCGCCCTGATAGTTTTCGTAGATAGCCTCGAGCGTGCGCCTGATAGCCAGATTGTATCTGTTGTTCTGGTCGTAGAGTATATCGCGCCCTTCGAGTGCTGCCTGCGAGAGGTAGTATATCAATGTTTTCTCCTGCAATGTGAGGTCTTCAAATCCGGGTACCTTGTACCGCAGGACTTGTATATCTGCAAATTCTTCCACTTCGTACGTAAAATTTTGATTCGTTTCCGGTTGTCCTTTCTTTTCTCCGTCGCATGCTGTAAACAATGCTGCAAGAGCAAATGTTGCTCCCAATACGATTTTTTTCATCTATTTATCATTTAAATACTTATTTATTTTACATATACAAAAAAAGCAAATCCATTCCATCTGACGAAAGGATTTGCCTCTTAATTTGCGCTACATATAACTAATTTTCTCTCAAGACGAGCAATGCCGCTTTGGAACGGGCAAGTATCTTGCGCGAAACACTCGGCACGAACAGGCGGGTAAATGCATTGCGTCGGCGGGTGTTGACCGTCACCACTTCGACATGTTCGTCCGTGATGAATTGTCCGATTTCGGAATACATATTCTCGTTATCGGTGTCTATCTGTTTATATCCGATATTCAGTTCGGGGTAATGCTCCTTGATATAGGTCAGAATTTTCTGCACATTTTCTTCGCTCCACTTAGCGCCTTTCTTGTCGAGGATATTCACGTGCAACAGCGTAATCCTAAGGTCTTTGCCATAGGGTTTAGCAAACTGGTACAGGGTATCGAACGTGATAAGGTCGCGCTGACTGAAGTTGGTGGAAAAAGCGATATGCCTGATAGCCAACGGATCTCTCAGCAGCGAATCCTTAGGGATGGCCAGCGTAGCTACATTGGTCATTTCTATCACTTCGGCCGTAACGCTACCGAGCATGTTATCCGATTGGTCGTCGGCACCTTTCGTCCCCATCACAATCAGGCGGGGTTTATATTGCCGGGCATATTCGGCTATCTCTTCTTCGGCTACGCCTTCGCGGAAGGAGTAGGAATAGTTGACCGAGGGAAAGTCGCCGCTCTCGACGCGCTTGCCGATTTCCGAAACCAGCTCCTGCATTTTGGATTTTACTTTGTCGATAATGTTGGTTGCCTCTTTCTTTTCTTCCTCATCGCTCCCGTAGAGTATATCGGCAAAAGGCAGATCGACCGGGTAATAGGGGTTGTAGTAGGCATTAAATATCTTGACTTTGGCATCGCGTAGTTTGGCTATATTGAAGGCTACACGGCAGGCATTGAGCGAATAGTCGGAGAAGTCGACCGGCACAAGGATGCGGGGTTTTCCGTCATCCACGCGGTAGGTTTCTTCTTTGTTGTAGCTGAAAAGGTGCACGCTCTCGACCAATGCCAATGCATGTGCCAAATCCTGCTCCATGACACGCACGCGTACGCCCGGCGTCACGTCCGTAAGGCTTTTCCCGTTGATGCTGTCGATGTGTACTTCGATTCCTTTTTCTTCAAGAAAGTCTTTCAAAATCTGGGCTTTCTTGTTGGTATGAACCGCTAATGTTACTAATTTTTCCTCTTCCATAACAGTCTTTTTATTTTCTTATCAAAGATACAAAGACAAATAGTAAGTGTTATTACTATTTAGCTTTTTTTATAGAAAAAAGCGAATCCTACACCTGTAAAATCCGCCTTTAATCCATTCTTTTGTTCTCGTAAAGTTACCCCCTCAATACAAACATCGGGGTGTCGGAGTGGAAGAGCATTTTGCGCGGAATGCTCGGGCTGAACATACGGGCAAATACGTTTCGTTTGCTGGTAGTCAGGGCAAGCATGTCCACATGGTCTTCCTGCACGTATTCGTCGAGGCTTTTCAGCATATCATTGGTGTTGATCAACTGATAGTCGATTTTGAGTGTCGGATATTGTTTGCTGAAGTAGGCCTTGATTCCTTCCAGTTTGATTTCTGTCCATGTTCCGCTCTTTTTCTCGTTGATGTGCACAATGGTATAAGGCACATCGTACGGAGCGAGCAGAGTGGTCAATTGGCTGAACGACATCAAGTCGCGTTCGCTGAAATTGGTAAGGAAAGATACGTGCTTTATTTCTTTCAAATCGGTAAAATGTGCATCTTGTGGAACGGTGACGATAGGAATCTTTGTCATTTCTATCACTTCGGCCGTAACGCTTCCTATCAGGTCGGCATCTTTCTGGTCTTTGCCGCGCGTGCCCATGATGATGACAGCGGGCTTGTATTCTTTGGCAAAGCCGACTATTTCTTCTTCGGGCAGCCCTTCGCGCAGGACGTAGGAGTAGTTGACCGAAGGAAATTCGCCTGATGCTATCTTTTCGTCAATGATATTGCACAGTTTCTGAATGTCGTTTTTTACCTTATTGATTATATTCTGGAACTCTTTTTCTTCCTTACCCTGATAGGCAAAGGCATCTGCGATGGGCAAAGCCGTAGGGTAATAGGGGTTGAAATAGACGTGCAGTATTTTGACTTTGGCATTCAGGTCGCGCGCCATATTGAAGGCTATGCGGCAGGCTTTGATAGAATAGTCGGAGAAATCGACGGGGATAAGGATGCGCGGACGTCCATCGTCCACACGATAAGTTTCTTCTTCGTCGTAGCTGAACAGGTGACGGCTTTCGACAACGCTCAATGCGCGCGGAAGGTCGGCTTCGCGGATACGGATGCGGATACCTTTCATTTCCGTCAGCTCATCATTCCCTACGGGGGATGTGTACACGGTGATGTGTTCTTTTTCGAGAACGGCTTCGAGTATCTTAGCTTTTTGCGGCGTATGTATCGCGAGTGTAACCAGTTTTTCTGCTTCCATATTTTATAATCGAATTATGTTTGTATAGCCTTTTCTGCTCCGACAATTTCAGTTTCTTTTTCAGTTGGCGCTACTGGCGTCGATTATGTCCAGTGCCATTTCGAGGATAGTGGTATCGTCGAGCGATACGTATCCGCCATTAGGACCGGGTTCGATGTGCACACCACAACTTTGACCTTCTTTGTAACTGTATCCACCGAAGTAATTCCATACGGTCTCTACTGGAATCTGTAATTCCTCGGCGATACGGTGAACGCTTCCGTCGGGCAGAGTATCTTTTATTCTGCGCAACTCCTGAAATGTTATCACTTTTGTCATAATGTTTAATGGTATTATGGGTTAGACTTAATCGTAATATCTCGATATCACGCATAACTGATTGTGCTTTTAAAGTTATGTAATACTTTTAATAATAACAATGAAATACGCAAATCTTTTTTCTAAAAAAATCCTAAACTCATTAACAAAATAACGAAATATACCTTTCGGGAGAGAGACGCTTTTCTCTTTCGGTTAAACGTTTACAAGGGCTTTTTGTTTGATATAAGGTGTCTTTTTTATAAGCAGAGAGGCGAACCTGCTGGGCTCGCCTCTTATGGAATAGATAAAAATATCTTTTATTTCGTTACGGGCAGGTAGGCGCTGTTATAGAAGCATTTACGGTTGTTGTTCCGTAGATATACTGAGGTAAGAGATTGTTTCGCATAAAAGAGGAAGTACAATAGTTCGGGTGAAGCTTGAATTTATCTATTTCCGTTTGTGTAAGCCAATTGCCGGAGCACCACACAGCTATCAATGCCGCATTGTTGGAAATATCCAAAGCGGTGAGCTTGTTATTATTGCAATTTAGACTCATCAATGCTGTGTTGTTGAAAATATTCAAAGTAGTGAATTTATTATCTGAGCAATTCAAACTTGTTAGTGCTGTATTGTTGGAAATATTCAATGTGGTGAGTGAATTATTATAGAGCTCCAAATAGTTTAAGAGTGTATTATTGGAAACATCTAAAGTAGTTAATAGGTTATCACCGCATGTGATGGATGTCAACGCCATATTATTGGAGACATCCAATGTCATAAGTTTATTCTCAAGACAATACAGTGTTTCCAATGCCGTAGCACCCGAGACATCCAATGATGCCAGCTTATTGCGATGGCAAAATAAGGTTACTAATGCCGTATTTTTGGAGACATCTAAAGATGTTAGCTGATTAGCGTAGCATTCCATAAGCACCAATGCTGGATTTTTGGAGACATCTAAAGATGTTAATTTATTAAAGCCGGTATACAGATGTGTCAGTGCTGTATTCTTGGAAACGTCCAAACTGGTCAGCTGATTTTCACCACAATACAAATGTGTTAAAGATTTAGCCCCCGAAACATCCAGCGTCGTCAGCGAATTAAACCAACAGTTCAACTCGGTCAGCATATACAACTTTTCGATTCCCGCTGAAGAAGTTAAATTTTTACTGTTTACATCCAGTTTTATCACTCTGGTTTCGCCACACACAGTAGCCCATATCACTCCGGCAAAAGTACTTGGATCGAGAGCTAGATTCCACCCTAAAGTATTGCCCGGATTAGCATTATAGAGCGTTTTCAGCGCTTCTACATCCGATTGGTAGCTGCCAATTCCCACTCCAGCCAATTGATCCCATTGCGTGCCATTCCAGACATACATTCCTTCGGAAAAACACATCGAAGCTTTTGTGTTGTAGACTATCAGTCCTGCATGACTCAATGCGTCTGCCCCCGTTATTTCAGGGGCGGTGCCTATTATTAGTTTGCTTAAATCTGAAAGTTCTACTTTTGGTAGTCCAAGCCCTCGTGTTGCTGTTGCGTTATTAGCATCGGGTGCATGTTCTTTCAAGTCGAGCAAAGCCCCTTTGTTCGGAGCTTGGTCGCTACCGATAGTCACCTGTCCATGCAGGTTGATTGCTGTAAGTAAGGCTAATATGATAATAGCCTGTGTCAAAGTTTTGTTCATAATAATATCAATTTGAAAATTAGTAAATTAGCATATTCGAAAATTTTATAACACTGAGTTACACAAAGGAGACACTGAGACACACTGAGAGACACTGAGTTTATTCTCAGTGGTCCTCAATGCATTCTCAATGGTTCTCAGTGTAATGATTTTTATCTGCATATTGGCACATTGGCTAATTAGCTCATTATTTTTGTAAGCCATTAGCTGATAGCTGTTAGCTTTGTCATCCCGAGTGACTACGAGGGATCTCGTTATAGCTTTGTAGGGGGCAATAAATATTGCCTCGTATATATGGATTCGCGGGCGCACACACAGGTGCGCCCCTACATGGGTTCTATTGTTGACTGATAACTGCTCACTGTTAACTGAAAGACAGCCCCTCGCTCCCCCTCTGTTGGAGGGGGCTGGGGGGAGGTGACTCTTTTTAAAAAAAACTACCCTGAAACCTTGGATTATTCCGAAATATTGACTATATTTCGTGTGTGTGTGTGTGTGTGTGCATTAATTTTCCACCAATTATCTCATTGATAAAAAAGAAGTTGATTAAAAAAAACATGCAGAATTTCACCTTACTCATCAACATTGCAATCAATTATACTACAACACAAATATACACATATTCTTCCATATCGGCAAAAAACAAAAAAATAAATCCGACAAATAGTTGCCGGATTCGATATATATTTATCTTTTGGTTCAAATAACTTCTATACGCGACTTCTCTATCCAACCGACATTGCCGCTGATAATTTCTATTTCGCACCAGTCGCGGTCGTCTTTCGTAATTTTCACTTTCGTACCCGAATGGAGGGTAAATACCTGATTGCTATTCTTATCGGGCGAACTGCGTACGGTGGCCGTAGGCGACATAACAATGGCATAGTCGCGTTGCTGTATATCGACTTTCTGGCGGTAGGCAAACACATTGCCTACGATGACCAGCACCACAAGCAGGATGCCAAGATAAAAAGAGAGCTGTTTGAAGGCTATCTTACGGCTGAAAAAGAACAGGAACAATACGCCGACGAGCAGTATAAAACATACTCCGGCAAAAACAGCCCAGCCGTCCGAACTGTTTGTTTCCTGCAAGCTTTTCATCCATTCGCTAAGGAAAAACGTCCCTGCCTTGGCTATTTTGTCCTCTATCCGTGTATTGGCATACAATATGTTGTGCTGTATGTCCTTATCGCCCGGCTTGAGCAGCAGGGCACGCTCGTAATAGAGGATGGCTTTGGCTACTTCGTTGTCGCGGAAATAGGCATTGCCCAGATTATAGTACAGGTCGGCAGACTCCATGCCTTTGGCAAGCTGCTCTTCTTTCTCTTTTTCGAGTAAGGCGATAGCTTTGGGGTATTCGCCTGCGTTGTATGCTTCGATAAACTTACGCTGCAATTCGCTCGCATATTCCGTTACAACAGGGGCGGCTTGCGCCAGCGAGTCGGCAGGCTGTACCTCCTGAGCGTATACTGCACCGGTGCAAAGAATGATAAACAGGGATAATATAATCCGTTTCATAATCGGTTACTTTTTAATCACATTTTCCATTTTACCTATTGCATCTACCGTTTCGGCATAGGTGCGATCCATTGCCTCGTCCGATTCGCTCGGAGCATAGCGGGCAAATTCGCAGGTATCGAGTATCGAGATAAATTGCTTTATCAGCGATTCGTCTACGCCGTAGCCGGTCAGTTCGGTTTCGATATTCTCGCGGTTGAGGTCGGCTACCGGAATAACCAGCTTATCGCTCAGGTAGCCCCATACAGCGCGCAATACTTCTTCGTAGAAGCTGTCTTTGTTGTGGGCGGCAAGGTATTTCTTCGCCAGTTTGAGACGTTTCGAAGCCACCTTATTCGCTTTCTTCGTCCGCATGCGCACCACGTCGGCATTCGCTTTTATCCGCTTGCGGTAGTAGATGGCGAGCGCCACAAATATCAGCAACGGCGCAAGGTAGTACAGGAGGATATACTTCGCCGAACCGAAAAGGAAGTCTTCGGTATCTCTGAAATCATAATCATCCGTTTTCAGATAGCGGATATCCTGGTCTATCTGCACTTCGCGCTGGCTGCTGTAGCTTGTTCCCGAGTTGGTTGCAGATGCATTCGGGTCTTTGGCTACGTTGATGGTATATTCTTCCGACGAGAGTGTTTTATATTCCTTCGCCTTGGTGTCGTAATAGGTGAAGTTTATCGGCGGAATGGTGTATTTGCCCGGATAGCGCGGGATGAACAGGTACTCGATAGTACGTGTCCCCGACAATCCGTTTTCGGTTACCTTGAGGTCGTTTGTCACTTTGGCATCGTATGTCTCAAATTCGGTCGGGAATTGAATTTCCGGGTTCTTGATGAGCTTCATATTCCCCGTACCTTTTATTTTCAGGGTAATGGTGATACCGTCGTTTGCCACCACATCGGTCTTGGATATAGTCGGTTCGAAATCGAATGACCCCACCGCACCCGAGAAGCCGAGCGGTTTTCCGTCCGCCGGATAAGGAGATATATCCATCGTTTCGGGCTTGGTCTTGAGTGTACGCTTCACGTCGGTCATCCCTTCCTGCGGCCCCCAGAAAGGGTCCATAATGATTTGCCCCGACTTCACATAAAAGACAATATCTATCGAGCCCGAAGGTATCGTCATTTTGCCCGAACGCTGCGGGAATATCAGCATCTTACGCAGGTTGTAGGTCACATAATTTTTGCCGTTATAATTTTCCAGACGCCCCTGCAATGATTCGGGGATATCTAAATCTTCGACCATGAATCCTTCGAATTCAGGGAATTGAATCTTATCGAGCTGGCGGATACTCAATACCGAATAGAGGCGGAACGTAACAACATAGGCTTCCTGCTCCATTCCTTTTTTCTTGGAGAAAATAGCCCTGATAAAGGCATCATTCGGGCTGATATTTTTGGAAGTGGAAGTAGATGTCGTTTCCTGCGTAGGCTTGCCGTTGGTCGTCTGGGCATCCTTGTCAGGAGGCAACACCTTGATAGTGGAAGTGTTGGACGTATACGTCTTACCGTTGACCTTGATTGTTGTTGGCGGGAAAGTAAATGTCCCCTGCTTGTTAGCCGTGAGGGTATAGGTAAACGTCCAGTTGCCTTCGGATGTGGTCTGCCCGTTTATCGTTCTCATACTTTGCGACACACTGTAAGCCGGCCCATAGAGGACGACAAAGCCATCGAGTTCGTTCTCGTCGAGCACAGGAAGGTCTACCTTTCCTGCGTCACCTGTCACACGCAAAACATAGCGCAGCTGTATCTGTGCCCCTTCCACGGTCGAATTGGGCGCACTGATGGAATAGGTAACCTCTTGTGCATAAAAGTTTACTACGCCAACAAATGATAGTAAGAATGCTATCAGATACTTTTTCATATGTCTAATTAATAGTTACAAGTTATTCGTTACGAGTTACACGTATGTTACATGAATTGAACGACAAAAATAGTTAAATTAGTGTGTAATCCACCTCTGCGGTTTGTGAATATTATTTAACGACCTTGTCGACAATCGGTTTGGCAAGGCTTTCCATGATGGCATAGCCTTCCTTGTTGGGGTGTACGCCGTCTGCGCTAAGCTCTTTGCGCATTGCTCCGCTGCCGTCTTCCATAGCGGCATGATAGTCGATATAAGGGATTTTATTCGTTTTGGCATAATCTTTCAGCACATAATTCAAGGCGTGTATCTTTGCCGGAACGTCTGTCACATGCGGATGCCAAGGCATAGCGCCCGCAGGGTGCACCGAGGCTATAATCACTTTTATTTTATTAGCCTTGGCCAGTTCGACCATCGAGACGATGTTTCCGAATGTAAATTCGGGATCGTACGTGCCGGTGTTTTCGGCTATATCGTTTGTGCCCGCGCAGATAACGACGGCTTTCGGTTGCAGTTTGATAACATCCTGGCGGAAGCGCAAAAGCATCTGCAGCGTAGTCTGTCCGCTGATACCGCGTCCTACGTAATTGTTCTTCGCAAAAAAATCGGGGCTGTTGGATACCCATGCTTCGGTGATGGAATTGCCGATGAAAACGACCCGTTTTTCCTTTTTCTCCGGGGCTGGAAGTCCGGCATTCGCCTGCGCATATTTCTGCAAGTTGATTTCTTTATTGAACTGGGCATTTATGCATGCAATCATAGTTGTAAAAAAAAGGAGGATTAAAATAGCTTTTTTCATGATTAAGAGGTTTTTGAGGTTTTTTATATTAAAGTTTATAGGTTATTCCTTGTTTTTGCAAATAAAAACCGGTTTTTGAGTTCCTGCCAGAATAGCTTTACAATCCGGCCTGTCGAAGACAACTTCGAATAGTGCACGGCACCCCCAGTCGTTCACAACCAGAGGAAAAAGGCGGACATTGGAGGAAGCAACACGCAATTCGTAGCCCACAGGCTCCCCTTCATTGTTTTTATATTCCCACACGGCTATTTTGTTGACCGTGTCAATCATGTGGATGGCCAACGAGCGAACCCCATCAGCATAAGTATAGTATTCGATATCATAGCGGTCACCCGTTTTTTTGAAGCTTTTAAGAGCTGAAGGCCATGGTCCGTCCATCATCTGCTCTACAAATGCAACATCAGTAATAACCCTATGGTCTGCGTATGTCCATTCCGAAGGGGCATAAATATAATATTTGCCTTCGAACAGACGCAAAGGTAGCCAATCGCGTGGCAAGTCTCCCAAAGCGAACTTTTTCAGGCGATTAGGGTATCCTTCTTTTATGTCTTCTATCTGCCTGTCATATCCGTCCTTCCGGTATCCGGATATGCTATATTCCTCCAACGCCTCGTAATTGTCATTCTTTCGGTTGTGCTCTATATAGATGCGATGCCAACCGCACGCAGTGGAATGTTCCCTGTACAGAAAAGTAGTATCGCTGAGGACGAAAGATTTCAACTCCGGCTCTCCTTCTTGTGCCGAGAGAGGGAGTAATCCCCAAGTGAAAGCAAGTAAGAAAGCTATAACAGAATATTTTTTCATACTGCCCACCCCTGAATATTAGTTGAACATGTTGTCGATAGTGACCGTCGAAGTCGGCTCTTCGGCATTCTTCTCGGCGCAAGGGTTGTTGAATCCTTCTACTTTCTCGAACTCATCTTCGGGACTGTAGCCTGTCTGTTTATCGGCATATACTTTCTTGAAGAAGTTGCCCGTAATAGGCAGCGCCATAGCTGCTCCCTGCCCTTCGGCCATGCGGTCGAAATGGATATTGATGTCTTCGCCACCTACCCAGCAAGCAGTAGACAAGCGCGGCGAGAAGGCCATAAACCATCCGTCGGCATTGTAGTTGGTCGTACCCGTTTTACCGCCCATCGGCCCTTCCACACCTAAGCGGCGCATGCGGTAGCCTGTACCTCCGTCCACTACGGCGCGAAGCATATCGAGCATTTTGACGTATGTTTTTTCGCTGAATACTTCATGTGTTTCGGGCGTGAAATCGGTGATAACATTCCCGTGCGAATTTTCGACGCGGGTGACGTATAGCGGTTTCGAGCGGATTCCTTTATTGGCAAAAGCGGTGTATGCGGCAGCCATTTCGGCAACCGTCACGTCGGTCGCTCCCAATGCCATAGACGGAACGGGGTCGATATGTCCTGTGATTCCGAACGAGCGCAGCAGGCGCGCAAAGGAATAAGGCGAGGTGCGCCCCATCAGGTAGACGGTGACCATATTGTCGGAGTTTTGCAAGCCCCATTTGATAGAAACCATCTCGCCAACTTTAGCTTCTTTAATGCCTCGCGGCGTCCATGGTTCGCCTGTTTCGGTGATGATGGTTTGCTGCTGATACAGCATTTCGTCGCAAGGGGTAGCCCCTTCTTCCATCGACAGGGAGTAGAGGAACGGCTTGATAGTGGAACCCACCTGACGGCGTCCGCGGTTGACCATATCGTATTGGAAGTAAGAGAAATCTATTCCGCCCACATAGGACTTGACGTGCCCCGTGTAGGTATCCATCGCCATAAAGCCCGAACGCATAAACTTCATATGGTAGCGTATCGAGTCCATCGGCGTCATGGTAGTATCTATTTGTCCGGCGTATGAAAAGACTTTCATTTCCACCGGCTCTTTGAAGGCTTTTTCTATTTCCTTTTCGGAGTGACCGGCTTTTTTCATGTTGCGGTAGCGGTCGGTCTGCTTCATGGCACGCGCAAGGATTTTGTCCACATCTTTGCGGGCACGGTAGGCAAACGGAGCGTAGTCGCGTCCTTTCTTCTCCTTATCGAATTGCGGCTGCACCGTCTTGCTCATATGCTCTACGAGCGATTCCTCGGCATAGCGTTGCATGCGCGAATCGATAGTGGTATATATCTTCAGCCCGTCTGTTGTCAGGTTGTATTTCGTTCCGTCGGGTTTTACGTTTTTGTTGCACCAGCCATATAGCGGGTCGCCCTCCCAGCGTGCCGAATCGCGCACGTATTGCTCTGCCTGCCAGTCGCCATAGCGCGATTTGTCGGGTTTGGAAGCCTGCATCGTGGTGCGCAGGTATTCGCGGAAGTAAGGTGCTAATCCGTCTTTATGGTCGACGCGCCTGAAATTCAGCTTCATCGGAATCTGTTTCAACGAATCGTATTCCTGACGGGTGAGTTTGCCATTGTTGAACATCTGAAACATGACCACATTGCGACGTGTAAGGGCAGCCTCCACACGTTTCGGATTTTTACTTGCGGGGTTATGCATCGCCGGATTCTGGCACATACCGACCAGCGTAGCGGCTTCTTCTATCGTCAGGTCTTTCGGTTCTTTCCCGAAATAGACTTGCGCTGCCGACTTGATGCCTACGGCATTGTTGAGGAAGTCGAACTGATTGAAATAGAAGTTGATAATTTCTTCTTTGGTATAACTGCGTTCGAGGCGGACGGCAATCACCCATTCGATAGGTTTTTGCAATCCCCTTTCGATAATATTAGAAGCCCTTTCTTTGGTGTAGAGCAGTTTTGCCAACTGTTGCGAGATGGTACTACCCCCTCCGCTGGATTTGCCGGTCAGGATAGTTTTTCCCAGAACACGTCCCAAAGCATAGCCATCGACGCCGGAGTGACTGTAATAGCGCACATCTTCGGTGGATACCAAGGCATCTACTATATGTTGGGGCAAATCGCTATAATCGGAATATATACGGTTGTTCTTGGCCTGCGAAAAAGTTCCCAGCAACTCGCCATCGGCGGAATAGACCTGCGAAGCGTATTTGTCGATAGGGTTTTCCATGTCTTTCAGGTCGGGCATGTATCCTATAATGCCATTGGCGATAAGCACAAAGATGAGGATAAGCGCGACTATCCCTCCCAGAAACGTCATCCACATGACGCGGACAACCTTTTTCACATTGATTTTCTTCTTTTTCTTCTTCTTCGACTTATTTTTCTTTTCTTCCGTATTCTTTGTCATATTATAGCTTTGTGGCGAGATAATTCTCAGGCATGGATTATTGTATAATCTGCAAATTTAAATAAAACGTTTTAATGTTCTATAATAAAAAACTTTAAATACCTTAATAAGAGGGAGAGAAAGGCATCGTCCTTTTCGTCGCCTGTGATGATATAGTGCAGCTTGGTATGCATTTCGGGTTCTTCTTTCCCCGAGCAGGATGCCTGCAAGGCAATCACTGCAAAAAGGAGTATATATATTATCGTTTTCATTCGGCATTTATTTTTTCTTATCACTCGCTTTGAACCACAATTGACGGGGTTGGGAGACTTCCTGCGTGTAATCGAGCAGATGCCATTCCTGCTGCCCCAGATGGTATTTCAGCAGTTTCAGTTCGCCATTGTGTTTGTAGAAGAATCCGATTTCCGAGCGGTTGCCAAGCAGAAAATAAGTTATCGGTTCGGCGTCATAGATACTTTCGGCATAGGCTAATACTTCTTTCAGATAGGGACGGATGCTATCGAAATCGAACGGATTATCGACGGAAAGACTAAAGTCGCACCCATCAAAAGGATTGTAAGGTGTGAGACGATTATGCAGCCACCGTCGTTTTTCGACTTCCCGTTCTTCTTTGTCATTGCTCACTTCCAGATAATAGTATGGCTGAGCTAAATGTTCTTCGACAACAGACACCCATTCCTTTTTCCGCGACAGGCTTTCTTCCAACGACTTCTTTTTTTTCTTCCGTTTTTCGTCTTCTATTTTCTGTTCATACCATGCCAGCTCTCCTTTTTCTTGCTTGTAGTAGTTTCTATCCTTTTCTGCTACATGATACATCCATATCCGTCGGCGAGGTTCGCCGATTATGACTTTATATAGCTGTTTTTCGTCTTCCGGCAACAGACCGAATGTGTATAGGGCATCTACCTTTCCGCCATACAGCTGCCCGCCATTGATATATAGATACAAGGTGTCGTCTATTCTTTCCATCTTGCTACTATACGCTACCCCTGCCCCATTCGCTTGGGAAATCAAATGATGGTGGTCGACAAAATAAGTCTTTTTATCTTTTACGTTGTTTTTCCCGACTTGGAACTCATACAATGCAATCTCCCCGGCAAAAGCGACCAGCGCATATATCACACTATCCTGACTATAATAACCAATCAGATCGTATTGTATCGGCGGTGCCCACATATTCTCTTCCAATTCCATGCGTTCGGGAAGGGGCTGTTGCAGAAGATTGCTACTTACTTTTCTCGCAGGTAAGCCTAATTTATCGAGCTCGATAGTTTTGCTTTTCTTCCTCTTTGCATAGAGGTAAAAATAGCCATCGTCTTTCTTCTTACCTTCTACCGTATAGGGCATACCTTCGCTTTGCGCCGGGACGAGGAGTGGCAGCAGCATTAATAAAGCTATCAGCAACGGGCTTTTCATGATGTATTAAGTATAAATTCGGTGTGTGTATGTAAATATCGTTTATAAATATAAGCATTTTTTTTCTTTCCGATTTATAAACATAAATTCAGTATAGAAAGATTCTTTTGTGTAAAATATACACATATATCCTAAAGCACGTCAATTAATCCTAAATAAGACCTACTTTTCTTGTTGTTTCACAGAGAATTACGTAACTTTGATATACAATGTGTAACAAGAACACAAAGAAGAAGAAAAATGGAAGCAAAATATATAATAGCAATAATAGGATATATCATCTATGCAGCAGCGCTGTTTTTCTCTTGCAGACACGCCGAGGTGTTAGATGACGACGATACTGTTTGCAATGGCAAATAGCTTTTTTCATAACTCATGTTAATTAGTTTAAGTTTGAACAAATTAGCGCAAACAATTAAAATCTCTTGCCGGCGGGCCGGAGATTTTTTTTTATGGCCTGTAGTCCCAGTCCTCTACCTTGATAAATTCTATTCCGTCGGGCTTCGTTGCGCGGATGGCATCGACTACCGATTGGTGATAGAGTTCGAATGTAGAGTTTTCGGCAAGACGGAAAATAAGCCGCTTTTCGAGTGGTATGGCAGAAAGGCAATCTTCCTTCAGCACGATATCCAAGAGAGGATTGGCCACTTTGGAGGCTCTGTGCCACCTGTAATGCGACTTATCCATATCCAAAACGGACAGGATGTTATAAACATTCAGAAGCCTGTAATGCGCAAATTCTGTGCCGTCTTCCCAGACGACTTTGGCAGGAATCAGCTGCGTACCTGCTATCTTCATCGCTTTCAGCACATCGGCCACTTTATCCGAAAATACGGAATAAGGCGATGCGTGATAATCAACCATTATCGGCTGATTGGGTGCGGGTTTGTCCAATGAATATTCGATTGTTCCGGCTTTCTCGATAAAGGCATTTTCGTACTCATAATCTTCATTCTTTTCGGCCCTCAACCGCGGATAAAAATTACTGTCTTCCGGTTGTATAATATAATACAATAAATTTGTTTCCATAAGTTATTCCTAAAAAAAGCATTGTTCGTCTTCAACTCGGACAAAGGTAAGTCGTTTTGCCTAAATAGCCAAAATGAATCTGCAAAAAGGCCGACAATTTAGCGGAGAGGGGAATAGTTCGTTTTACTCCATATGACAAAGTCAGCCTATTGCACCATCTCCCTCACAACGCATTCCGCAGCAACCGCCTTAGCTCGCGCACCCCTTCCGACGCCCCCTTGCGAATAAAATGCACGTAAGACTGCGAAGTCCTCACCTCATTCGGGTCTATCAGGTACACAGGCGTACGCGTAGGAGCATATTGCAGCAATCCCGCCGCCGGATAAACATTCAGCGAAGTGCCTATCACCACCAGAATGTCGGCCGTCTGCACTATGTTCATCGCTTCCTCTATCATCGGCACAGCCTCGCCGAACCAGACAATATGCGGACGCAACTGCGAACCGTCCTCGGCCTTATCTCCCAGATGGATTTCCGCCTTATCGGGCGTCAACTCGTAAATTAAGCCCGGATTAGCGGTCGAGCGCACCTTTGCCAGTTCGCCATGCAAATGCAATACGCGGCTGCTTCCGGCACGTTCGTGCAAGTCATCCACATTCTGCGTGATGATGCTCATTTTATACTCCGCCTCCATCTGTGCAAGCCCTATATGCCCCTCGTTGGGGCGGGCAACGAAAGCGTCCTTTCGCCGCTGATTGTAAAAATCGAGCACTAATTGCGGATTACGGGCAAACCCTTCGGGCGTCGCAACATCTTCTATCTTATACTGCTCCCACAATCCTCCCGAATCCCGGAAAGTGGCAATTCCGCTTTCGGCACTCATGCCGGCACCGGTAAGTACGACAACATGTTTCATTTTTACACTTTTTAAATGGTACGTATGATACAAATATAGTTTTTTCGAGGCTAAAAACAGTGTTATTCAAGCGAAAAGAATTACTTTTGTGCAATTCGAAAACAATCAAAAAACAAGAAAAAGCAACTATGGATAAAATCAGTTATGCATTAGGACTAAGCATTGGTAACAACTTCAAAGCATCGGGTATTAATAAGTTAGACGTCAAATCGTTTACAGATGCTATTTCGGCGGTATTGGAAGGTCAAAAGCCCGAATTAGAATACGACGAAGCACAACAGGTACTGAACGATTTCTTCGGGCAGTTGCAAGACGAACGGTTGAAAATCAATAAGCTTGCCGGAGAAGAATTCCTCGAAATCAACAAGAACAAACCCGGAGTTGTGACACTGCCAAGCGGATTGCAATACCTGATTCTGCAAAAAGGAGAAGGTAAAATCCCTGCTGCTACCGATACGGTAAAAGTGCATTACGAAGGTACATTGATAGACGGACACGTATTCGACAGCTCTATCCAACGCGGAACACCTGCCCAATTCGGCGTTACGCAGGTTATCAAAGGATGGACAGAAGCCCTACAGCTGATGCCTGTCGGCTCTAAATGGAAACTATTCATCCCTTCGGAACTGGCATACGGCACACAGGGTGCAGGCAATTCCATCGAACCTAATTCGACGCTCATTTTCGAAGTAGAATTAATAGAGATTGTGTAACTAAACAATTTAATATAACAACGTAAAAAACATTGAGAAAAATGAAGAAACTTTGTATTTTTTCACTTGGCGTACTTATTTCGGCCGGAGCACTATTCACATCGTGCGAAAACGCGGTTTCTACACGCCCTTCACTGGCTACAGAAAGCGATTCATTGTCTTACGCTTATGGGGTCAACCTCTACGAATCGGGATTGGGTGACTACCTGAAAAGAGCAGGCATCGTAGCCGATACGAATGCGGTAAAAAGTCCATACTTGTACAAAATCGCAAACGAAAAGGATGAGGCCGCTAAAGCTAAGCTACAGAAACAAATGGAAGCTGCGGTGGATTCTGCACAGATTGCCGGACGCAAAAATGTTGCCGAATTTATTCGCGGATTACATGAAGGACTGGATGACAACAAAGCAAAAGAACCATATGTTCAAGGGGTAGCCATAGGTAAGCAGATTGCAGATCAAATGCTGCCACGTCTGGAAGATCAGCTATTCGAGGGTACTCCCGAAGGCAAACTCAGCAGAGAGCTGATTGCATCGGGTGTGGCAACAGGTATGACACATGCAAAACCTGCTATGCCGAATGCTCCTATTTATATGAACTCTAAAATGGATAAGCTTCAAAAAGCACAAGCTGCGAAAAGAGAAGCAGAAGAAGCCGAAAGACAAGCTCAGGCGGTGAAACGTGCGGAAGAAGAAAAAGTTTTCCTTGCCGAGAATGCTAAAAAAAGCGGCGTTGTGACACTCCCGAGCGGATTGCAATATAAAGTGCTGACACAAGGAAACGGCGCAAAACCGAAATCGACCGACCGGGTGAGCGTGTTGTATAAAGGTACACTCCTCGACGGAAGCGTATTCGACAGTGCCGAAAATGCCGACAATCCGGCTACATTCGGCGTTACGCAGGTAATCAAAGGTTGGACGGAAGCTTTGCAATTGATGCCAGAAGGTTCTAAATGGGAATTGTATATTCCTTCGGAATTGGCATACGGCTCTCACGGAAATGCACGTATACCGGGCAACTCGACATTGATATTCGAAATAGAGTTATTGAAAATAAACTAAAGGAATAATACCCTTACATCTGTTATTTTGATATATAATATTTATTTTTCGGAGCCATATAGAGGTTTTTTTCAAATAAAATATTATATTTGATTCATAATAACAGAAAAACTGTAAGTTATGCAGAAAATTGATAAACTTGACAAGAAAATTCTTGAGATAATCTCACAGAACGCACGCATCCCTTTCAAAGACGTAGCGCTTGAGTGTGGCGTATCGCGCGCAGCTATCCATCAGCGCGTGCAACGGATGATAGAGATGAACGTAATTGTGGGCTCGGGATATTTCATCAACCCTAAGGTATTGGGCTATAACACTTGCACTTATATCGGGATAAAACTCGAAAGAGGCTCGATGTATAAAGAAGTGATACCCGAACTGGACAAGATTCCTGAAATTGTAGAGTCTCACTTTACAACAGGGCCTTATACCATTCTGGTAAAACTATATGCCCGCGACAACGAACACCTCATGGATTTGCTGAACAACAAGATTCAGGATATACCGGGTGTAGTGGCTACCGAAACGATGATTTCGCTCAGCCAAGGTGTGAAACGCCAGATACCGATTGTCAAAGGAGAGTAAGCTCCCCGCAGACTAAATGTATAAAACAAAGAGGCTGTCTAAAAATGCTTAGATGGCCTCTTTGTGTATTCATCACTTCCAAAAAAACAATAAATACCAGATCAGTATGGAAAGCATTATAAACAAACGCTGTGGTTGGGCCGGAACGGACGATTTGTATGTGAAGTATCACGACGAAGAATGGGGACGATTGGTCACCGATGATAAAACATTATTCGAATTTCTGGTGCTCGAAAGCGCTCAGGCCGGATTAGCATGGATTACGATTCTTCGCAAGCGCGAAGGATACAGAGAAGCTTTCTGCAACTTCGATATTGAGAAAGTGGCCGCAATGACGCCGGAGGATATCGACCGGCTGATGCAGTTTGAAGGAATTGTCAGAAACCGGCTGAAAATCGCATCCACCATCACCAATGCCCGATGCTTTATAGCAATTCAGAAGGAATTCGGCAGCTTCTACCAGTATACGCTATCATTCTTCCCCGGACAGCAACCAATCGTAAACAACTTTAAATCGCTAAGCGAGATTCCTGCCACATCGCCCGAATCGGATGCCATGAGCAAGGATATGAAAAAACGAGGATTCAAATTCTTCGGCTCTACCATTTGCTATGCCCATTTGCAGGCCGCAGGGTTTGTGAATGACCACTTGGAAGGCTGTTTGTGCCGAGAGAAGAAAATATAGCTACAACAAAATAGAAATGAGGCTACCCCGCAATGGTTCAGCCTCATTCTTATATATCATCTGTACATTATCTATTTCCCTGTTGCCTCCAGATGGTTTTTCAGCGGATTGCAATACATTTCGTATATCTTCGTACGCAAGTACGCCTCATCCTTGTCAGGCACATCGGTTATCTTTGCTATCTGCCCCGTAACGTATTGTTCGAAAGCAGTTTGCTGCTCTTTCGTATATTTATCAGCAAAACGGTTGCCCGCCTCCACTAAGTCGTAAGCAATGTAATTGCACGGATATATCTCATAATTGCGGTAGATTTGATTATCGATGCATGACGTAACCATATCCACCTGCAGACGCTTGTCCGGCTCGGCTGCGGCAATCTTGTCCAATTCGGGATTTATACATGTCCCGAAACGGAAAACGACATGTCCCTTCTGCCCGAGCATTCCCGTCTCCATGCTTATCAGGTCATCCCACGGAATTTTTTTATGATCCGGATTGTCGCGCTTCAATTGGAACTCTCTTGCTTTGAGGTAGTCGCACGGATCAAATTCGTACGATATAGCCAACGGTATGAGGTTCAACTCTTTCAGGCTTTCGATGAACGATTTATCCTCCGGCGCAAGGGCAAGCATCTTCAAAAGGCTGTCTTGCGTACGGTCGTTGCCATCTTTGGCGCGCCCTTCGCGTTGTGCCATCCAGATGGATTCGTGCTTCTGCGTAATGGCATAGTGCACATATTCGGACAGATGTTTCGACACCATCAGCATCTGCCGCACCGAAACTCCACGGCGTACGATAAAGCTCTTGTTGAGCCTCACAAGCGTATCTATCCACGGATGAATGAGAAGGTTGTCGCCGATGGCAATCTCGGTCGTATCGAAGCCGTTGCCCGAAAGAAGGATATTCAGGAAAGAAGCATCCAGCACAATATCGCGATGGTTAGAAAGGAATACATGTGATTTATCCTTGTCTATATTCTCCCAGTTATCGCCACGGAGGCCTGCCGTAACACGGCTTGCCAAGAGTGTCACCGTCTGAAACACCATTTCGTGTTGAAATTCGGAACGTGTTTTATAGCCCGACATCACTGCCGAAAATTGTTCCCAGTCTACATCCGGCAGGATATAACCCACCGCATGCTGAAAGCCGGGGTCAGCTAACAATGTCTGTATGGCCTCGCGCACCTCACTGTCGTAAAGAGGCCTGATGTCATCAAAATAAGCATTCTTATCACTCATGTATATCTTATTATAATTTCATTCCATATTCAAATTAAGCCAGCTATTGCTTTACTAAGTTAACTATAAAAATTAATATTGCAAGTTAAGCAAATGTTAACTGTTCGTATCGCGGCTGGCAATATAGCCCCTCCATTTATCAACGAGCTGCACCATATCCTCTGCCAGAGGCGATTCGAAAAGCATTTCCTCGCCTGTGCGCGGATGCACAAAACCCAATGTGCGCGCGTGTAGTGCCTGACGGGGACATATAGCGAAACAGTTCTGTACAAACTGTTTGTATTTCGTAAAACGTGTACCTTTCAGTATCTCGTTCCCGCCATAACGGGCATCGTTGAAAAGGGTATGCCCTATATATTTCATGTGTACGCGTATCTGGTGCGTACGTCCCGTCTCCAAACGACAGCGAACCAGTGTGACATAGCCCAGCCGCTCCACAACCTCGTAGTTGGTGACGGCAGCTTTGCCATAATCGCCTTCGGGGAAGACAACCATTTGCAGGCGATCTTTCAGGCTGCGCCCGATATTCCCTTCTATGCGGCCACTATCTTCGGCTACCTGCCCCCAAACGAGAGCTATGTATTCGCGTTTGGATGTTTTATGGAAAAATTGGGAGGCTAAATGTGCCTTCGTCAATTCGTTCTTGGCAATGACAAGCAGTCCCGATGTGTCTTTGTCGATGCGGTGTACCAACCCGAATCGCGGATCTTTGGGATCGTAGCCCGGCGTATCTTTCAGGCGGAAAGCAATGGCATTGACCAGCGTACCCTGCCAGTTGCCGAAGCCCGGATGGACAACCAACCCCGGCTGTTTATTGATAACCATCAGGTCGTCGTCTTCGTATATTATATCCAACGGAATATCTTCGGGGATAATTTCCAGCTCGCGGCGCGGGCGTTCCATCATCACCGTCACCACATCGTTGGGCTTCACCTTGTAATTGGATTTTACGGGGGTGTCGTTCACAAAGATGTTTCCCGCATCGGCAGCTTGTTGTATGCGGTTCCGCGAGATGCCCACGATATGCATCGTGAGGTACTTATCCACACGGATGAGGCTTTGCCCCTTATCTGCGACAAAACGATAATGCTCGTGCAGTTCCCCGCCCTCACTATCGCCCTGCTCTATTTCTTCACCGACTATATCGTCGTCTATTTCTTCAAAAATATCTTCTGTCATCTATTCGAAAAAGGTTTGGTCTACTTCTGCTTCGGGCGCTTCATCAGCATCGTACAGAGCGCCTCCTGCACCAATCACCATACGGATAGGAGTACCTTTGGGCAAACGTTTGCCCGGCTCCAGTTCTTTCCCTTGATATTCTAATCTCACGACCAACCCTTTGAAGCGCGAAGGCACTTCGGTGATGGTTATCTTGTCGAAGCCCAACGCCTGCAATTGCGCTTCGGCCTGACGGCGCGAATAGTCCTTGAGCGACGGGATAGTAACCATTTCCTTGCCTTTGGCTTTTATCGTCAGGTAAATCGTACGCCCTTTTTTCACGTGCGAACCATCCTTCGGCACCTGATCGATAATCGCCCCGGGAAGGGCATTGGTGTAATAAACGGAGTCTATTACTTCGTAAGATAGTTCTTTTGTCTTCAATACCCGGGCGGCATCTTCCACCTGAAAGCCCTGCAAAGCAGGCACTGCCACCGATTCGTTGTGGCGGGTATATCTGTCCAACGCAAAAAGTGTAATAAAAACCAATATCAGGAATACGCCGATTATTATCAATGCATTCAACAATATGGGCAACAGGCGCCGGATATTCTTTTTTTTCTTTTCAGCCATTTAACTGCCTTTCGTTTATTTCATTCTATATGCCTACCAGATTCATCACCTCGATGGTCACCCCTTCGAGCTTGAGCGTATGGTTCTCGGTTTTATAAGCATCATACTCACCCCAGAACGGATCGCGTACTTTCTCCCCTGTCGGAATCTGAAAGCCGACTACTATCGATCCTTCTGCTATTTTTTTCGTCCCCTCGGTACGTGGTTGCAAAATTAACTTATAAATATCAAAAACATGGTATTTTTTGCCTTTATATGTCTCTGTTTTGACATCAATCTGCTTCGGCGTGATGTTGCGCGAGTAAAAATCGCCCTTCAGATAAGGGTAATTGACATCCGTCACGGCATTTACGGACGGGGCGGTGGTATATAGGCGGTAGGTTAACGTCAGCGTATCGGTGGTAGCGGCTTTGTCCTTCGAAACGATTGTCCGCACAAAGGCGTCTACTTTTTCCGATTTGGCCGGAGTATCTTTTTTCTGTGTTTTGGCAGGGCTTTTCATCACCTGCTCGTCGTCGCCGCCTTCGGCCTCAATCGTCTTTTTATCCGATTTGTAGACCTTTCCGCCTACTGTGACTTTCCCAATCGGGAGCGTATATTTCCCTCCCTTATTGGCTACTACGGAGTAGGAATAAGTGACCGCTTTTTCGGTCGTAGTCTTCCCCTCCTTGGTTATCATGCTCGTCGAATTAGCGATAGAAGGGCCATACCTGACCTCTAATTTCCCAAAATCCTCGGGCACTTCTATTTTCAGGTCGATGTTCTCGCTTGTTTTTGCAACATATCTGACATAGAATATTTCGCCTACCTCTACTTTGTCGGGCGCGTCTACTTTCAGCGTCACGCCCTGCCCTTTCGCCCCGATAACTATTGCCATCAAAGCGAGAATCAACAATGTGTGTTTCAATGTGTTTTGTAAATGTTTCATCGCATTACCAGTCCTTATCTTGTTGTCTGTTCTGGCTGTTCTTACGCTTTTGTTCATTCGCTTTCTGCTGCTGAACGCGGGCTTGAGTTTCTTTTTCTTCCTGCTCCAAGGCTTTCAGAATCTGTTCGATACTTTCGCGCGACATCTGGTTTTCGTTGCGCTGATCCTGCGGATCCTGATTCTGATCCTGTTTATCCTGATTTTCTTGGTTGTCGTTCTGATCATTCTCGTTTTTATCCTGCTGATCTTTTTGTTGTTCTTCTTGATCTTTTTGTTGATCCTTCTGCTGGTTATCCTGTCCGCCGCCATCGCCTTCGTTGTCTTTCTGGTCTTGTATCATTTTCTGTACCACAGCCAGATTATAGCGTGCTTCGTCATCCAACGGATTGCGGCGAAGGGCATTTTTGTAAGCATCCATCGACTTGTTCAGATCCTCCATGCGCGGAAGCTTGTCGGGTTGTTTCTGGCTCGACGCTTTAGACGGATCTTCCTGTTTCGGCTCGATGGCTTTGTGCAGATAGCTATTGCCTATATTGCTCCACGAGCGGCTTTGCCTGGCTTCGTCGGCTTCGATGATGTTGTAGTCCTGATAGGCCTTGATTGCCTCGTCCCAGCGATTCTGACGGTAATAGGTATTCGCCAGATTGAAGAAGGCTTCTTTGTTCTTATCTTCTTCTTTCACCTCTTTTTTGCGGTCTTTAGTTTCGGCCTCGTTATACAATTCTATGGCTTTCTTGTAGCGTTCTTCGGCTTTTCCGTATTGCTGGCCGCCATAGTTATTGTCGCCCTTATGCGTTTCTTTGCGGACTTTGCGCTGAGCTTGTACGGCTGAAACACATACGACGGAACATATAAGTATGATAATGAATCTTTTCATAATCCTGTTTTAGTGCTTTCTATTTAAAAAGTCTGACATTTTTGAATAGTTTGTTTTTCTTATCGAATACGCATACTTCAATCAGAATAAGCAGGAGCATAGCCCATGCAAACCATTCGAACTTTTCGTCGTAATCGGAGAATACCATGCCTTCTACTTCTCCTTTTTCTAATTTTTCCAATTCGTTCTGAAGGTCTTTCAGCGCGCTATTGGAGTTGTCGGCGTGCGTATAAAGCCCGCGTCCTGCCTCGGCTATCTTACGGCACATATCTTCGTTGAGCTTCGTCACCACAGGGTTTCCCTGACTGTCGTGCTTCACATTGTTCAGTTTTCGCCCCAGAGGAATAAACGAGCCCTGCGTGGAACCGATACCTACCACATTGACGTGTATCCCTTTATCGGCAGCACGCTTGGCGGCATCTTCCGCGCTGCCTTCGTGCCCTTCGCCGTCGGTAATGAGGACGATGGCTTTATCGGATGTTTCGTCGCTCGAGAAGCAACGCATACACATATCTATGGCAGTCCCTATCGCCGTTCCCTGCACAGGTACGAGCGAAGGGTCTATCGTTTCGAGGAAGAGCTTGGCGGACATGTTGTCGGCAGTCATCGGCATCTGTACGTAGGCGTCTCCGGCAAAGACCACAATCGCGACTTTATCGTCTCGTCTTTCGTTGATGATGCGTGTCAATATCTGTTTTGCCTTTTCCAGCCGGTTCGGAGCTACATCGTTTGCCATCATCGAGTTGGATACGTCGATGGCGATGGCCAGTTCGATTCCTTTGCGTTCTATCTTTTCGGGTTTCGTCCCGAATTGCGGACGGGCAAGCACAATGACGCCGAATCCGAGTGCCGCGAGCGTCAACCAGAATTTGAGGTACGACCGTTTAAGCGACAATGCGGGCATCATCAGTTTCACCAATTTCAGGTCGCCCAGTTTCAGCACGTTGCGTTTCTTGGCTATATTCAACAGGATGAAGCCGATGATGAATACGGGCGCTGCCAGAAACAGGTATAAATATTCAGGGTTTGCGAATCTAAACATAGTTTTTTATTAGTTAACTACCCCCTCCCGACCTCCCCCACAAGGGGGAGGAGCAAGAGGTTTGTATTTTTATTATCAATAATATAGCCTTCTCTTTCATACCCCCTCTCTGAAGGAGAGGGCTGGGGAGAGGTGACCTTATGGAATGGTACGGAACATCGTCCGCCTCAAAAACAATTCGAACGCCACTACACAAAGCGCAGCCAGTGCAAAGGGGAAATATAATTCCTTGCGCCGCGTCACGGTATTGGTGCTGATATTGTATTTTTCCATTTTATCTATCTCGTCGTAAACTTCTTTCAGCTTAGCATTGTTCGTCGCTTCGAAGAACTCGCCGCCTGTCATTTCGGCTATTTTTTCGAGAATTTTTGTATCCATCGAAAATTCCTGATAGTCGGTTCTTCCCGTGTAAGGGTTGCGGAATGGTATCCGCCCTTTGGAACCGACAGCAATCGTATGCACGCGTATGCCGTACGATTCGGCCGTTTCGGCTGCCGTCTGGGGGGCTATCTGTCCGGCGTTGTTTTCGCCATCCGTCAGCAGGATAACAACACGCGACTTGGAATCGCTGTCTTTCAGCCGGTTGACGCAGTTTGCCAATCCCATCCCGATGGCTGTACCGTCTTCTATCAGCCCGAACTGAACTTCGTTCAACAGGTTGAGCAGTATACGGTGGTCGGTGGTCAGCGGGCATTGCGTAAAGCTTTCGCCAGCAAAAACGACCAATCCTATCTTGTCGTTGGGGCGGCTGTTGATAAACTCGGCAGCTACTTTTTTGGCAGCTTCCAGACGGGTAGGTTTGAAGTCCTGCCCGAGCATGGAACCCGATACGTCGAGCGCCAGCATGATATCGATACCTTCGGTCTTGGAGATTTCGGAAGAGTCTACACTCTGTGGGCGCGCCAGTACGATAATAAGCAATGTTATAGCTGCAAGCCTCAGGACAAAAGGGAAATGGCGCAGGTAGGTGCGTATGCCCGGCGATATGCCGCGAAACGGTTCTGCCGACGACATTTTGAAGCTTGCCTGCATTCTCCTCAATTTATATATGTACCACCCGATGAGGGGGATGAGTAAGAGTAGAAAATATAAATAATGCGGATTAGCGTATTCCATTTATTGTATTTCTTTTTTGCTGTTAGCGTCATTGTTAGTATTCACTTCTTCACTTGCCTGAACGGGCTGATAGATTTCACCTTCTTTAGTTGTTACCACTTCTTCTATTTTCGTCTGGTTAACAAAGAGGTAGGCGTTCATCATGCTCAGGTCGTCCTCGTCGGTGAGCGGGGTATACCGGGCAAACTTGACAAGGTCGGCAAGGCGTAGTATCTGCTCCAGATTGACAGTCGACGAGGCTGTATCGGTCACGCGGTGTACGGCTTCGATTATCTCGTCCGAAGTCATTTCGGGTGCGTCGATACCGAAACGTCCGTCGATATAGTTACGCAGGATGTCGGTCAGGCGGGTATAGTATTCCTTGGTCTGTCCTTTCTGCCATATCTTACTGTTTTTCAGCTTATCGAGTTCATTCAGGGCAATAACGTGCGGCGGTTTTATTACTTCGGCTTTGAAGTAATAGCCTTTCTTCTTCTTGCGATAGAGGAAGAAGATAACCAATCCGGCTACGATAACCAGCCCGATAAACAGCAGCACGTATGGATAGAAGGTGATTACGAAGTCCACAACCATATCCAAAAACGACCATTTGACGGCCTGTATGTCTTTGATGTCGTTTACTCCCAGCTTGTTGAAGTCGATATTGGCGGCTTGTCCATTCTTTATCACTTCGAGATAGACGAGTGTACTGTCGTTCAGGTCGGGCGCTGTCACCTTCAAGCCCAGTGTGTTGGTGTAGAGGGTGTCGTTGTCGGCCAGCACGGGCAGCCCCGGTATGTGATACAGGGTGGAATCGAAGGAGGTAATGACGTATTGTTGGCGGATGGTCATCACTTCGGTCATGGTAGTATCGGGCTGAATCATGCCTAATACTTCGACGCCTTTCACGATGGAATCGTTAAAGACGGGGAAGAAGACGTTCATATCCTTCGGCGCAGTAACATAGACGCTTATGACAGCTTGTTCGCCGATAAGTATATCTGCCGGTTCGATAGTCGCCCTCACCGATGCTTTCTGCCCGTACAGCGATAGGCCGGCGGCGAAAAGCAGCGTAAAGAGTATAAGTTGTTTAAGTTTTACCATATTATTCAGTTACAAGTAAACGAGTTACGAGTTACAAGTATTTTCAATTAGCACATTAGCATATTATCTCATTAACGCATTAATTATCAGCTGCGCATCTTAAAGATAGTCATCAATGCTTTTACATAGTCCTCATCGGTACGCACCGAAACGCTGTCGACACGGCTGCGGTTGAAGGTATCCTTCATGCGCACCTGCCGTTCGTCCCAATAGCGATGGTATGCATCGCGCAGTTTCTTCGAGGAGGTGTCTATCCATTGCTCGTGGCCTGTTTCGGCATCGCGTATCTTCATCAGCCCCACTTTCGGCAGCATCACTTCCAGCGAATCGTAGACTTGCAGAGCTACTACGTCGTGCTTGCGGTTGGCGATGGTCAGTGCGTTTTTGTAGTCGTTTTTGTCTACAAAGTCCGAAATCATAAAGGTTGTGCAACGCTTTTTGATGACGTTTGTCAGGTACTTCAATGCCATACTGATGTCGGTTTTGTCACTTTCGGGCTGAAAACTAATCAGTTCGCGGATGATGTAGAGGATATGCTTTTTCCCTTTCTTGGGAGGGATGAATTTCTCTATCTTGTCCGAGAAGAAAATGACACCGATTTTATCGTTATTCTGGATAGCCGAAAAGGCAATGGTTGCCGCCATCTCGGTCACCATATCACGCTTCATGTTCACGTGTGTACCGGTGTCCTGACTGCCCGACATATCGACAAGCAGCATCACGG
The DNA here is from genome assembly GCF_010501075.1 of Dysgonomonas sp. 25. Classification (GTDB taxonomy): domain Bacteria; phylum Bacteroidota; class Bacteroidia; order Bacteroidales; family Dysgonomonadaceae; genus Dysgonomonas. Next base: position 106,368 of record NZ_QVMN01000005.1, on the reverse strand, counting down.
TCAGTTCGCGTTCTTCTTCGAACACCTTGACGAACGGTGCATTGTAGCGCGCTGTCACGTTCCAGTCGATGTCGCGTATATCGTCGCCAAATTGATAGCTGCGTACTTCGGCAAAGGACATACCGCGCCCCTTGAAAGCCGAATGGTATTGCCCGGCAAAGATATTGCTCGACAGTCCCCGCGCTTTGATTTCAATATGACGGACTTTTTTTAATAATTCAGATGTCTCCACTTCGTTCAGTCATCAGTCAACAGTCAACAGTCAACATTTTTTGTTTCCTGTTTTCCATCGACATTCGTTTTATCTATTCTTACTTTCTTAATAATCGCATAAAGCATTTTTGCCAACTCATCAGCATCGTTGTATATACTAACATAGATATCCTCTTCTATATATCCGGTATCTTTCAACAATGAAAGCCAGTACTTCGTTTCCAGAACTTCTTTATAAGCAATGCTTAGACGCGCTGTAAAATCAGGTTCGGATATCGCACCGTTTGCTTCGGCAATGTTAGCACCTATTGAGGTTCCGCTTCGTAATAATTGCTTCGATAAGACGAATTCCTATTTTTCTCTCAAATATTTATAAGCATTGATTATTCTGATAGAAAAGGAATATGCTTTTTCGTAAACTTTACTTTTTGTTATCATCTTATCGCCAATTAATCCTCTTACAATCTTGATTGTGAGCATTGCAGTTGTTGACTGTTGACTGCTCACTGTTGACTGTATTTACGGTACTTCTACTTTATTAAGTATTTCGCTGATGATTTCGTCCGAAGTCGTATTCGTAGCTTCCGCTTCGTAAGTCAAGCCGATACGGTGGCGCATAACATCGTGGCAAACAGCACGCACATCTTCCGGTATAACATATCCGCGACGTTTGATAAAGGCGTAAGCACGCGATGCCAATGCCAAGCTGATAGTGGCACGAGGCGATGCCCCGAATCCAATCATGCCTTGCAGGTTAGCCAGTCCGTTTTCTTCCGGGAAACGGGATGCAAATACGATGTCGACAATGTATTTCTCTATTTTTTCGTCCAAATATACTTCGCGCACCACATCGCGGGCAGCGATAATCTCTTCGGCTTTCATCACCGGATCGAGTTTCGGATAAGCCCCTTTCAGGTTGTCGCGGAGGATTTGCTGTTCCTCGTCCTTGCGTGGGTAGTTGATAACGACTTTCAGCATGAAACGGTCGACCTGTGCTTCGGGCAGCGGGTATGTACCTTCCTGCTCCACCGGGTTCTGCGTTGCCATCACGAGGAATGGTGCCGGCAGCTTGTAAGTCTTTTCGCCGATGGTCACCTGACGTTCCTGCATGGCTTCGAGCAGGGCACTCTGTACCTTTGCCGGAGCACGGTTGATTTCGTCCGCCAATACGAAGTTGGCGAAGATAGGACCGTGTTTTACCTGAAATTCTTCATTCTTCTGGCTGTAAATCATCGTACCGATGACGTCGGCAGGCAAGAGGTCGGGCGTAAATTGTATGCGGCTGTAATCGGCATCGATAAGCGAAGCCAATGTTTTAATAGCCAATGTTTTTGCCAATCCGGGAACCCCTTCGAGGAGGATATGCCCGTCGGCAAGCAAACCGATGAGTAACGATTCTACGAGGTGCTTTTGCCCTACGATTATTTTGTCCATTCCCATCGTAAGCGCCTCTACAAAGGTGCTTTTGTTCTGAATTTTCTCAGTTAATTCACGAATATCTACTTGACTCATAATTTTTTTATTAGTCTACTAAAAGTTTGTTATTTATATTGTTTTATTTTATTCAGTATTTTCATACACACAGAGACTTCGACAGTCTAAAGTGGTAGACAAAAATAAAAATGTTAAATCGTAATTGCTATAAATAGGCGTTAAAAAAAATTAAGTTCTTATATTTGCTGCAAGATACGATAAATAGTTGTTAATCTTTTAATCCGAAACAAACAAACGTAAGTTATTATGAATACACTATATCCAACTTCGAAAAAGGCAAGAACGGCGATTACGATGATATGGATAGTAGCATTTTTCGCATCAGCACTGCTTCTTTCGGAGGTATTGGGCTTGCTGGGCTTTATCGATTATAATGCTCCCGATGCCGACTGGAATGGGAATTGGGAAATCTTTCTGGTTTACTTCCGGTTATTTTCGATAGCAGGCGTCTGCACGGTGTTCCTTATTTCGGCTGTCACATTCATCCGGTGGTTCTGGCCGCTCTACCGCAATCTGCACGATTACAATCCCGACCTGGTGTACACGCACACATGGGCGGTGTGGTGCTGGTTCATTCCTTTTGCCAACTGGTTTATCCCTTACCGTATATGGCGGGAGCTTTTTGAGGAGACGAACATCCTTTTCTCGCGCAACTCGTCTACAAGGCATATCCGGTTAGATACGGGCCGGCTCAAACGCTGGTGGGCATACTGGCTGCTTTGCTCTATCGCAGCACTGGAAGCGGTACTTTTCAATTTCTTTCTGCCCGAAACGATAACCAGCTCGGTCTTTATATTATTGCTCTCGGCATTGCTCATCTGGGGAGCCGTCATCACCGTGGGGCTTATCCGCGAATACACAGTAGCAGAGCATTTTTTCAGAGAAATAGGGAAGAAAAAGCTGTAAGATATCAACAAGAAAGCAACAACCCAACCAGATAAATAAAAAAAGAGGACGCCTTATCGCAAGGTGTCCTCTTCAGTATTAATTAAAAAACTTCAATTAAAAGACCCAAATTCAATTTTCTAAAAAACTTAAAACTAAAATTTTAATTGTGAGACCCAAATTTTAATTTAAAAAGTTCAAATTGAATGACCCAAAGTATTTATTTATGAAAAAAACTTTTTTTTAACCAAGGCAAAAATAATATTTTTTTCATCATTAACAAAAAAAAACTTCCATACTATGCTGCAATCAATCCTCTTCGGACTGGCTGGCAGCATATTCTTTCAATAGTTTGTCCTGTACATCCGAAGGCACCAATTCGTAGCCGGCGAATTTCATCGAGAACGATGCCCTTCCGCCCGTCATAGAACTGAGACTGATGGAGTAGCTCGACATTTCTTTTAGCGGCACTTTGGCTTTCAGCACATCGATATCGCGGTCGCTCTCCATACCGAGAATCATTCCGCGACGGTTTTGCAGATCGCTCATCACGTCACCCATCTTGTCGCTCGGCACGTAAACCGTAACATCATAGATAGGTTCGAGGATTTTCGGCCCTGCATTCTTGAAGGCTTGGCTGAATGCGTTACGCCCTGCCAGCATAAACGAAATTTCGTTCGAATCTACCGGGTGCATCTTGCCATCGTACACCACTACGCGCACGTCGCGGGCATACGAACCGGTCAGAGGGCCTTGCTCGAGGCGCGACATGATTCCTTTGATAATAGCCGGCATAAAGCGGGCATCGATAGAACCGCCCACGATACTGTTCACAAAGACGAGCTTGCCGCCCCATTCGAGGTCGAACGTCTGCACATCACGTGCCTGCACCTTATACTCCTGCCCATCGAAGCGGTACGAAGAAGGCATTTCCATCCCCTCCATATAAGGCTCTACAATCATGTGCACCTCGCCGAATTGTCCTGCCCCACCCGATTGTTTCTTGTGGCGGTAGTCGGCACGGGAAGCACGGGTAATCGTTTCGCGATACGGTATTTTCGGTTCGATGTATTCTATTTGTATCTTGTCATTATTCTCGATGCGCCACCTAAGTGTTTTCAGGTGGAATTCTCCTTGCCCCGAGACGATAATTTGCTTCAATTCTTTCGAGTTCTCTATCTGCCACGTAGGATCTTCCTCGTGCATGCGTTGCAGGATTTCGCTCAGCTTTTCGCTGTCTTTCTCGTTCACTGCCTTTATGGCGCGACGGAATTTCGGTTCGGGATAACGGATAAAGTCGAAACGGTTATCCGTGCCTTTCCCGTTGAGGGTATTCCCTGTGCGCACATCTTTCAGCTTGACGGTTGCACCGATGTCGCCCGCTACGAGTTCTTCCACCGGCGTGCGTTGCTGTCCGGCCACACAGAAAAGCTGCCCGATACGCTCTTTTGATCCGCGATCGGCATTCAGCAAGTCGTCGCCTACACGTACCTTTCCGCTCATCACCTTGAAGTAGGAAACTTCGCCTACGTGCGGCTCCATCGACGTTTTGAAGAAGAACAGGCTGGTAGGGCCATCGGCTTCGGGTTTCACCTCTTTACCTTCGGTATTTTTAGGCGCAGGCATGTCGCGCACATAGGGCACCACATTGCCAAGGAACTCCATCGTACGGCGCACGCACATATCCTTTCCGGCGCTGACGCAAAAAACAGGGTATATATCGTGATGCACCAATCCCCAACGGATTCCCATACGCATTTCGTCTTGTGTGAGAGTGCCTTGTTCGAAGAATTTTTCCATCAGCGATTCTTCGTTTTCGGCTGCAGCTTCCACCAGTTTCTGATGCAATTCGGCTGCTTTTTCTTTCTGATCATCAGGGATATCTAACACCTCGGGCGTTCCTCCTTCGGCTTTCCAACGGAACATTTTATTCATTAATACGTCTACTACGGCATTAAATCCTTCGCCCACATTAACGGGATATTGTACCAAAACAGCTTTACTTCCGTACTTCGATTGCAGTTGCGATACCACATTGTCGAAATTAGCCTTAGGATGATCGAGTTGATTGACGATGAATATAACCGGCTTTTCGAGGCGGTTGATAATCCTCAACTGGTTGACTGTGCCTACTTCGAGCCCGTATTGGGCATTCAACACCATCAGCGCCGTATCGGTCACGTTGAGGGCAGTCACTATATTACCTGCAAAGTCGTCGCTTCCCGGGCAATCGATAAGATTCAGTTTGCGGTCTTTCCACTCTACCGAGATAATGCTCGAAAAGACCGAGTATCCGTACTCCTTTTCCACCGGGAAATAGTCCGAAACCGTATTTCCGTCTTCTACACGTCCGCGGCGTTTTATAACTCCACTCTCGTAAAGCATAGCTTCAGCAAGAGTGGTTTTCCCAGATCCGGAACTACCGACAATAGCAATGTTCCTGATTTCGCTGTTTTGATACGTTTTCATGATACTTAGATTTTTTAAGAATTTAAAGATATATGGGTTTCTTATCTCGTCTGGTCAACATCACGGGCTGCCTCTAAAGTCCATGATTCTCAAATATAAAAAATCTTTTACGGAAATAAAAGACAATTTACCTGCAAAAATATTTTTTATGTTTTAAAATATGTTTTTCGGATATTCTTTTTTGCTATATCTATTTTTGGGGGAATTGAATACAAATAACATAATCAATCAACAGTTATCTACTAATTTATCTATACAGGGAGAAGTGATATGGTCAACAGTGAGCAGTCAACAACTTTGTCATCCCGAAACGCAGTGAGGGAGCTCGTTGCGCCTTGCGCTGTTCATAGTCGGGGGCGAGATGCTTCGCTTTGCTCGGCATGACAAAAAATGACAAGACAAAAAAACACTGTATCGCGTCAAATCTGTCAAGAGTGTCAAGTTTTAACTAAATTTCGATTGATTATCAACAAAGTAAGGTTTTTAACAGAACTTGACAGTTGTAAGAATTTGGTAAAAGATCGCCCGAACTTATTGATTTTTACTATCTTTATCTGTCAGAAAATCAATTACCAGAAAGTAAATCTAAGCAATCTATAAACCAAAAGAATCGAATAACATGAAAACAGTTGGAAAAGGTATGCTCGCATCATTATTGGCAGCGGCAACTTTATTTTCTTCGTGCGAAAGCGCACAACAAAACGTCTTGACTGAAACGGAGAAAGCCGAAGGATGGCAACTCCTCTTCGACGGAAAAACTCTCGACGGATGGCGCGACTATAATGGCGCAACGCTCACGCAGCCGTGGCACGTAGTCGACGGATGCATACAGGCCAAAGGCGACGGCAACGATGCCAGCGGCTACATCGTGACCGACCGCCAGTTCGAAAACTTCGAATTGTCGTGGAACTGGAAGCTATCGAAGGGTGGCAACAGCGGCATGTTGTATCATGTGGTCGAACGTCCGCAATTTGCCGTTCCATATATCACAGGGCCTGAATATCAGTTGATAGATACGCCCAACTTCCCCGAAAAACTGCACGATTGGCAGGATATGGGAGCCGATTATGCGATGTACATTCCCGACAAGAGTGTGATGAAAGTGAACCCTCAGGGCGAATGGAACAACTCGAAAATCGTTTTCGACAACGGGCATGTCGAGCATTGGCTGAATGGGGTGAAGATACTCGAATTTGAGGCATGGACCGACGATTGGTTCAAACGCAAAAACAGCGGCAAATGGGAGAATGCCCCTGAATACGGATTGGCACACAAAGGGGTAATCTGTTTGCAGGATCATGGCTATCCGGCTTCGTTCCGCAACATCAAAATAAAAGAATTGCCACGCAAAGAGCAGGAAGTAAACCTATTCAACAGCAACGACTTACACGGATGGGAAGTGTACGGAACAGAGAAATGGTATGTAAAAGACGGATTATTGATTTGCGAAAGCGGCCCCGACAAAGGATATGGCTATCTGGCTACGCGCGAGTATTACGACGATTTCGACCTGACCGTGGAATTTAAGCAGGAAGCCGACGGCAATTCGGGCGTGTTCATCCGCTCATTCATCGAGGAAGGCGTAAAGGTGAACGGCTGGCAGGTAGAGGTAGCGCCTAAAGGCAAAGGCACAGGCGGCATCTACGAATCGTATGGTCGCGGATGGCTGATAGAAATTCCGAAAGAAAAAGAGAAGTTCCTCAAAGAAAGGGAATGGAATACAATGCGCATCCTCGTGAAAGGCGATCAGGTAACCACATGGCTCAACGGCGAACAGATGGTCGACCTGAAAGACGAAATCATCGGCAAAGGTCAGGGACGCATCGCCTTGCAGATACACGATGGCGGAGGTATCAAAGTATTGTGGCGCAATCTGAAATTGAAAACATTGTAATGCCTGCCGGCTTTATTTGTTAAAAAAGATTTCATTTTTTTGCTCGTATGGTCGAAAACAATTACATTTATGTGGTTGTTATAAAGACTGTATCGAACGATATAGTGCTTAGCATACCCAAAACAGATTACTAACACTAAAAAATACGATTATGAGTAAGGCAAGTTCAAACTTAGTATTCTTGGCCGTAGGCGCAGCCATCGGAGCTGCTGTAGGCTACATTGCAGCATATGACAAACGCAACGAATTGTTGCAGGATATCGTTGATTATGCATACAAAATCAAAGACAGCGTGCAAGGCATAGCCGAGGAAAGAAAAGAAGAGTTGAAAGAAGTAGTAGAAGAAGTTGTAGAAGGTGTAACAGAAAAAATGAATGCAAAACAATAACAATCTGAAAGACAAAGACCTGGGCGAGCTCTTCGAGTCGTTGAAAGTGGAAGTGATGGCTTATGCCGATAAGAAGTTCCGCTATTTCAAGCTCGAAGCATACGAGAAGATATCGTTTATCTTTTCGCTCATCGCTTATGCCACCATCGTACTGGTGCTGGCCGTGGGGCTTTTGTTTTTCGGGCTGTTTGGCGCAGCATTTTTCCTTGGCGAAATGCTCGGCTCGTTCGCAGGAGGCTTTGGCATCCTGTTCGGCTTCATCATGGTTGTCCTAATCCTGATAATGATTTTCCACCGCCGGCTAAGAGCCTTTATTATGAATAAGGTGATTGTTATATTACGCAAAATAGAGGCGAATGAAGACTTCTGACAAAAAATTATCTCCACTCGAGAAACTACGTATCGAGAAAGCCGAACTAAAGGAGGAATGTGCGGTTCAGGAGAAAGAGATGACTTCGCGGTTCTCGTATATATATGAGAATCTGGGAGCCATTATCGGAAGCGCCCTTTTGCATGATATAACCAAACGCTTCGGGTTTGTTACCCAGAAGCCCAAATCGCAGACTACGCAAGACGCCGACGCTGAAACGCCTCCATCGTCGACTATCAAACAAACCGTAATGAACGGATTGCAGATAACCTATCCTTACATCAAGGAGTTTGTGCAACCGATTGTTGTAGGGGTTATTGTCGGCAAACTGCGGTCGATGTTCTCGCCGAAGAAAAAGATAGAAGGCGGTAAGAAGAAGTAATTTCTCGCAATGCTTTATATACTAAGCGGATAACGGTTGTTGTCCGCTTTTTCAATCTTCTACATTAGTTACTGTCTGGATGCGCGTTTGTGTAGAATCATTAGCGATAGCGGTTATATTCCCTTTGCAATTAGTGAAATAGACATAATTGCCCCTATCATAGAAACGATAAACCTTGCAACCATCGTGTTCGAACAAATATTCCACTCTATAAGACGGATTATCTCCCGGCCGCTCCTCTCTCAATGCTTGCCCATAATATGTTCCTCCACTTAATCCAAAACAGGAATAAAACGCACAAAGACAGAGTAAAACAGGGAATAAATAGAATAGTTTTCTCATAATAGTACTATTTAGAAAGGAAAGGTAATAAAAAAATCAGAAGATATCCTTACTGCCAACGCCTTTTGTACTCTTACCCAGCTCCCTCACCGAAGGAATAAGCAGCAACAAGATGCTGCACAGGCAAATAGCCCCTCCCGCAATAACAAAAGCATCGGAAAGCCCTATCACATCGGCAATATAGCCCGTCGCCAGCAATCCGGGTATAGAAGGCAGCAGGATAAGGCTGTCGTAGGTAGAGAAAGCGCGCCCGAGGACGGAATTGTCTATCTTCGTTTGCAGGATAACCACAAACGAGCTGTTCCAGATGGAACCCGCAAGCCCGCCAATCCCCGTGAAAATGGCAAACCACATAAGACCCGATTGAGGCAATACTCCCGAGAAAAGGAAAGTCAGCCCGATAATCGAGTTGGTAATAATGATAAGGATGATTTTATCGAAGCGGTTCATCGCCGAAGTTCCGATAATTACCCCTCCGAGCAGGGTACCCACACCCCAAGCTATTTCGACTACGCTCATGTGGAAAGCCTCGCCAAGGAAGTATTTAATCGTCATCAGCGGGAAAAGCGCCGATACAGGGATGATAAAGAACAGCACGATGATATCGAACGTAAGCAGCCAGCCCAGTCCCCGTTGCCCGAAAATAGCCTTCAATCCTTCTTTCATCTCCCTGAAGACATGGCGTTCTTCGGTCTTCCTCTCCGGATTCGGAATGGTCACGAACAAAAGGGAAACACATGCGATAACCGCTCCCAGAATGTCGAACATCAGCACATAGGTCATCTCCAAGAGGCTGATAAGCAAAGCCGCCAGCGCAGGCCCCGCAATATTACTGATAGCCTGTATCATCTGGTTGACACCTGCCACGCGCATCAGCTGCGACTCGGGGGCGAGCAGCGGGATACTCGCCTGCATAGCGGGAACATGGAAAGCGCTCCCCACCGACCGCAAAGCAAGCAGGATATATATCTGCCATATTGCTACCATGTCGAAGTAAAACATCAGACACAGCATCCCCGTAATAAGGGCGATAAAGGTATCGGCGGCAATCATCACCTGTTTCCGGTTCCAACGGTCGACAAACACCCCTGTGAATAGTCCCAGAACAATTTGCGGAAGAAGTGTCGCTATCATCGCATAGGCCAATACCTCTGCCGACTCGGTCTTGAGACTGAGCCAGAAGACAACGGCATAGCCGGCAACCGAACTACTGAGCGTAGAAAACAGCTGCCCTGTCCAGATAATCGCAAATGTCTTTTTCCAGTTATTCATACCACTTTCGGGATTTTGAGGGCTGCAAAGATAATATATTAATAATGAATGAAGAATTATGAGTTATGAATTGTTGTTATCCTCATCTATAATTGATGTTAATTATATTACAAGTTACTTCGTGCTTCGCACAGTTACAAGTTACGAGGGTTGTTTTATTGTCTTGTGCTTACCCTATTCCGCGCAGTAAAGCCTCCTAAGAATAGGTATGAGAATGAATAATGCAAGAGTCAAAATAAAAATTGTACCTTTATATCCTGAATGACAGACAATCTAAAACATAAGACAGGCATAGCTTTCTTCTGGAGCCTGATAGACAAAGGCGGGCAGCAGTTCATCCAATTGCTGATTATGTTTGTCATGGCACGATTGGTCGAACCCGACGAAATGGGTACGGTTGCCGTATTATCCATTTTCTCGGCCATTGCGAGCATCATGCAGGAGAGCGGGTTTTCGTCCGTCCTGATACGCCGGAAAGAGGCAATCCCGTCCGAGCAGTCGTCTGTTTTCTACTTCAATATCTCCGTAAGCCTCCTGATTTACCTTATCTTCTTCTTTAGCGCGCCATTGTTAGGGTGGTTTTACGAGAAGCCTGTACTGACCAATCTATCGCGGTTTGTGTTTCTCGCATTCGTTTTCAATGCATTCGGCATCATACAGAATATCAATCTGGTACGCACACTCAACTTCAAGACCAACACGAGGATTACCCTTATCGCCGGTATTATATCCGGTATTGTTGCCATCATTTTGGCCTGTTTCGGGCTGAAAGTATGGGCTATTGCATCGCAGATAGTAGTGCTTAGCTTTGTCCGCAACGTCCTCTTATGGGTATTCGTTCGGTGGAAACCGATTCCGCAATTCAGGCTATCCGACCTGCGGGGGATGTATTCGTACAGTGCCAAGCTAATGGCAACCAATATCCTGAATCAGATTTGCGGAAATATTTACCCCACCATTATCAGTAAATTGTTCGGATTCTCGCAAGCCGGCTATTATTCGCAGGCAAAGAAATTCAACGATATACCGCAAGTTGTCATCAGCGACGGAATAAAGAATGTCGCCCTGCCGATGCTCTCGCAGGTAAACGAAGACCACGAGCGCCGCAAAAGGGCTTTCCGTAAGATAATGCGTATCACCGGCTTTATTAGTTTTCCCGTGACGATGATACTTATCTTGTTAGCCGAGCCCATCATCATCTTTGCTTTATCCGACAAATGGGTGGGTGTGATTCCCCTCTTGCAGATACTTGCAGCCGGAGCGGTCTTATATCCGCTGCACACGATGACAAGCCCTTTATTGCAGGCATTGGGCAAATCCCAAATGATACTCACATTGGCGGCATGCCAGAATTTCGGCATCCTTGCCTCCATCCTCCTGTCGGTGCATTGGGGCGTAGAAGGGCTGATATGGGGACTATCCGCCGTAAATATGCTTTTCTACTCCATCGAGTTAATCGTTGTCGGACGAAAAATCGGCTACACAGCAAAAGAGTTATTTGTCGATATTATCCCTTTCCTCGGAATAGCGTTTATAGCTTTCGCCCCGACCGCACTCATCCCTTACTTGTTGCCGGATATACATATTTATCTTGCGGGGATATTGCAACTCCTTGCAGGAGGAATCTTATATTTACTGATAATAAAGCTATCCGGGGCAGTTATTCTGCAGGAAGCTATCGATTTTGCCAAACGGTTTACTAAACGGGGAAAGGAGAAGGAAGCATGACGAAAGTTTCGGTATTAATGCCCGTCTATAACGGCGAGAAGTATCTGGCGCAAGCCATCGAAAGCATCGGTTTCCAGTCGTTTACCGATTGGGAGTTGATTATCGTCGACGACGGCTCCACCGACAGCAGCCGCGAAATTGCAGCACGCTATCGCGACAACCGCATCTACTACCTGAAAAATGCGAAGAACGAAGGACTGATATATACGCGCAACCGGCTGATAGAGTTAGCTTCGGGCGAATATATCGCTTTTCTCGACTGCGACGATTTGGCAGCACCCAAGCGCCTCGAGGCGCAAGTCAACTTTCTGGACAAGCATCCCGATTATGCCATGTGCGGCACATGGGGACGCACGATAGACGACGAAAGGGTGTTGAGAAAGATGAACCTCTCGGTTGGCGACGAGGAGATAAAATGCACATTGCTCTATACCAACACCTTCATCCAGTCGAGTGTTATGATTCGCAAGAAAGTACTGAAGGAGCATCCGTATGACAAGGACTTCCCGCTTGCTGAGGATTATGAGTTGTGGTGCCGTTTGTCGAGAGAATACAAGCTATACAACATCCCCCGCAAACTGACGGAATACCGTTATCACGGGACGAACATAAGCCAATCGAAGAAAGCGGCTTTGGAAGACCTCGTAAACGAGATACACCGCCGCGAACTGCGATATATAGGCATAGAGCCTACCGACGAAGAATTGTACATCCATGCTGGCATCACCAACAAAGAGGCTTGTACCATCCCGGATGCTGACTATTTTGCCAAATTGCGCGTCTGGATGAAGAAGCTTGCCGAACATGCGATTGCATCGGGCAGATACGACGCCGATACGTGGAAGGCTGTCTCCGGCTTTCGCTGGATATTTGCCTGCACCGCCCGAAAGGCATACGGCAAGGTATTGTCTTTTCCTGTCGCGTTAAGCTTCAAGGCTTTCGTCAAATTAACAAAGATACTGGTTTCCAGAATATAAGATTATGATACATCCACAGACCGAAGAATTACGAAAAGAATACAACCCCGAAGGTTCGGAGCTTCGCAACCTACAAATGAAGATGCTCGACATACTCATCAAGGTCACCGATATTTGCGACAAACACGGCATACAGTATTGGTTGAGCGGGGGAACGCTGCTCGGGGCTATCCGCCACGGCGGGTTTATCCCGTGGGACGACGATGTGGATATAGAACTGATGTGGAGCGACTACAAGAAATTGCTCAAGATACTCCCCAAGGAACTGCCTGCGGATATGTACCTGCAAACGCCGAAGGAGAAGAGTTACCGCATGCTTTTCTCGAAGGTGAGGGACAGAAATTCGCGCATCGATTCGGAAGAGGATAATATGGCAAGGTATACGGAGAAAGGGGTATATATCGACCTCTTTGTGGAGGAAAGAAGCTACAAATGGCTGAAAAGCTTTGTCGATTTCTTTTATGGGCGGGCTTTCAGACGGCTAAAGCGGGGGCATCCTTTCCACTCGTTCCGCTATTTCTACGAATACACGATTTCTTTATTCCTCTACCCCATCGGCATCGCGCTGAAATACATGGCTCGCGCCTTATGCGCCATCACTAAGCCGGATAATATCCTGCACAGCTACGGCATAGGGAATACGACCAATCACAACGCATCGTATATGTTCCCGACGTCGAAAGTAACCTTCGAAGGCCGATCGTTTTCAGCCCCGAAAGAGCCGGAAACTTACCTGAGCAAACAATATGGGGATTATATGCACATTCCGCCCAAAGACAAAAGGGCGACACACTTTATGAAAGTGACTTATCTCTGATTTCTTCTACAAGTTACCGGGTTCGATAACATTCGCCGTATCTCCTACGGCTATCGTATCCGAGATAATCAAGCCGTCATTGTTCTGGTAGATATTGTCTATGGGAGGGGCACTGGAAAATAATACCCCTTCTTTATATAGTTTATAGGTAATCACAGCCGCTGCTATCAGCAAGGCAACCACCACAAGCGCAAGCTTTTTGGAGAGAAAGTCATTCAGATTAAATGCCATACGTCGTTATTTTGCAAAATATTTATCCTCCAACGCTTTTGCTTTGGAAAGCGATTGGGCATTTTTCACATCTATATCATATTTTTCAGGAGCAGGAATAACCAACTTCGTACCGATAGGGATGTTATTGAAATTCTTTATCTTATCTATATTCTCCTGATAGATATACACCCAGAAGGTTTTATCGCCGTAATGCGTCAGAGCCAGTTTGCGCAACGTATCGCCACTCTTGAGGGTGATAGTCGCTTTAGGCTTGTATTCCTTCGCCGGAGTGGTTGTCGCTGTGGATGGGGTAGTCGTATTTTGCTCCGGCAAAGCAGAAACATTCTCTACACTTTCCTCTGCAATGCTATCATTCTCTACCATGAGCGAATCGGACGGAAGTGCATCTTCATCCGGCTGATCTACCTGTTCGGTAGTAACCGGCGTTGTATCGCTTCCGCTTCCACCATTGAAGGCTCCCATTATATCGTCTTTGAAAAGGTAGCCAAGAATCACGAGTAAAAGAATGGCAAGGACAATGATTACATTCCGCGTTGTTTTGCTCTCTTCCAATTCGGGCTCATATTCGTCGTCATCATCGTCGTCGTCGTCGTCGTCTTCCTCTGTTTCATCTGCCGCTTCTTCGGCGACAGAAACCGGCGCATCGGCAACAGATTCAGTTTCCTCTGTCAATTCAACTTCGGCAGGCTCGATTTCAGCCGATAATTCTTCGGGATGCTCCACCGCATCGTTTATTTCTTTTTCGATATTTTCTTCCTGTTCTTCTTTCATTTCGATTTCTGTTATAATGGTCTCAGGAACAGCTTCTTCTTCCGTATCCTGATCCTCCGATTCGTTTTCTGCATCAAAGGTAATATTTTCGAACGAAACACCATCTTCCAACACAACACTTTCGAAGTGTGCAAAAGGGGCGTTTATAAGGTCTTTGAGTGTTTTGTCGGGCGTAAACGACAATTTGTAATGGGCAGGAATCTCGATATCCTCGCCCGTATTCACATCCACGCTCTTGCGGCTGTTGACTTTAACGAGTTTGAACGTACCGAATTCCTTTATCTTCACCGAGTCTTTTTGCTCGATTGTCTGCATTATCAAATCGAACAGCTCCCGCAGGAAAAGTTCGGCATCTTTCTTCGTCAACCCTTGCTTTTCGGCAAGCAGGTCAGTCAAATCCTGTAAGCTCAATCGTTCACTCATCGACTTCTATTTTTTTCAGGTTATCTTTCACAGTCTGTCCCGGACGGAACGATATAGTAATTTTAGGGGGCACCAAAAAGCGCTGCTTTGTCGTAGGATTCACGGATACGCGTTCGTTCTTCTTCTTCGTTTCGAACAAGCCGAACCCTTGAACGTTCACCGTATCGCCGGCTTCTAAGCGGCTATTCAGCAACCCGACGAACCCTTCGAGCAGGTCTGCTGTCTGGCGCTGCGTCCAATCGAGCCTCTTGGCCAATGCTGCTATAAGTTCCTGATTTGTCATATATTTTATTTTTGAAAGAGCCGGTTATTCAGATAAGATAACCCGTCCGTATAAATCGAACGGCTGGGCACCTGTCACTTCTACCTGATAGAACTCTCCTATTTTCAATTTTTGTGCTTTTTCAATCAAAACTTCCGGATCGACCTCGGGAGAATCGAATTCCGACCTGCCAATATAGTAATCTTCTTCCTCTTTATCAAGGATTACGCGCAAAACTTTGCCTATTTTGGCCTCATTTGTTTCCAGCGCAATGCGTTCCTGCAAGGACATCAGCTCGTCCATACGCGCTTGCTTTACTTCGTCGTCGATGCTGTCTTCGTAGTTTTCGTAAGCATACGTACCGTCCTCGTGCGAATACGGGAATGCTCCCATACGCTCGAAACGCGCTTCGCGGACGAAATCCATCAGCTCCTCAAAATCCTGCTCCGTTTCACCCGGATGCCCCACCATCAGTGTGGTGCGCAAATGAATGCCGGGAACTTCTTCCCTGATACGGCGTATCAGTTCGAGGGTTTGCGCTTTAGTGATGTTGCGGCGCATCATTTTCAGCATATTATCGCTGACATGCTGCAAAGCAATATCGAGGTAGTTGCAGACATTATCGTTTTCGCGCATAACGCGCAATAAATCAAATGGAAAATTGGCGGGATAGGCATAATGCAGGCGAAGCCATTCTACTCCTTCTATCCGGGCAAGGCGCTCGACAAGTTCGGGCAATTTCATCGCTTTGTATTTATCTAATCCATAGAAAGATAAATCTTGCGCTATCAACTGAAATTCTTTTACGCCCGAAGCGACTAAGCCCCGCACTTCGTCCTCTATTTCCTCTATCGCGCGGGATTGATGTTTGCCCGTCATAATAGGGATGGAACAGTAGGAGCACGTGCGGTTGCAGCCTTCGGATATCTTGAGATAGGCATAGTGAGCGGGAGTCGTAATGCTACGCTCCAGCGCCAAATCCTGCTGATAAGATTTGCCTAAATCGGTTATCAGTTGTTTCCAGTTGAATTTGCCATAGAAAGCATCTACTTCGGGGATCTCCATGCGTAGCTCCTCCATGTAGCGTTCTGTGAGGCAACCCATTACAAAAAGTTTATTGAGCTTGCGGTCTTTCTTTGCTTCGGCAAATTCGAGAATCATATTGATGGATTCTTCTTTGGCATCGCCGATGAATCCGCAGGTATTGATAACGGCAATTTCACCCTCCGGCTTTTCGGGATCGTGCTTTACGGTGTAGCCGTTCGCTAAAAGTTGCTTCATCAGCATCTCGGAATCGACCAGATTTTTGGAGCATCCGAGTGTAATGACGTCTATTCTGTTTTTCTTCATTTATGTACTTACTCCCCAAACAAACTATCGACAAATTCTTTGCGGCGGAAAAGCTGGAAATCGTCTATACCTTCACCCAGCCCGATATATTTCACCGGAATCTTGAATTGGTCGGATATACCGATTACGACGCCGCCTTTAGCCGTCCCGTCGAGCTTTGTCACAGCCAATGCCGTTACGTCCGTTGCCGCCGTGAATTGCTTAGCCTGTTCGAAGGCATTTTGCCCTGTCGAGCCATCTAAGACGAGCAACACTTCGTCCGGCGCTCCGGGAACGATTTTTTCCATTACTTTTTTTATCTTGGTCAACTCGTTCATCAGTCCGATTTTATTGTGCAAGCGTCCTGCTGTGTCGATGATAACCACATCGGCTTCGTTCGCCTTGGCGGAACTTAGTGTATCGTAAGCCACCGAAGCGGGATCGGAACCCATCGACTGCTTGATAACGGGCACGCCTACGCGCTCGCCCCAGATAACAAGTTGCTCGACGGCTGCGGCACGGAATGTATCGGCCGCCCCGAGATATACTTTTTTGCCTGCTTTTTTGAACTGGTTGGCAAGTTTGCCTATGGTGGTCGTCTTCCCCACCCCGTTTACGCCAACCACCATGATAACATAGGGTTTGCGATCGGCAGGCAGGTCGAAGTTTTCGGTATCATGCGTATTGTTTTCGGTCAACAGGTCGGTTATCTCTTCGCGCAGGATACGGTTCAACTCGGCTGAGTTGACATATTTGTCTCTGGCAGCACGTTTCTCGATGCGCTCGATAACTTTCAACGTCGTATCTACACCTACATCGGAAGTTATCAGTATTTCTTCCAGTTCGTCGAGTACATCGTCGTCGACTTTCGATTTCCCTGCTACTGCACGCGATAGTTTGGAAAACATCGATTCCTTTGTTTTCTCCAAACCTTTATCTAATGTTTCTTTTTTCTGTTTTGAGAATAATCCGAAGAGTGCCATATCTTACAATTAGTGTGTGCTTAATTATTAAAAATTTGTTACGGGATCCAAAGCAAAAAACTATTTAACTGACAATTAGAGCCTCTCTGCAAAGCTACAAAATGGATAACAAAAAACCTCCACACATGGGAATGCTGGAGGTCTTTTAAATATTTTTAACAGAATTACTTAGCTAAGTATTCTTTTACAGATTCGTTAGGAACCATTTCTTCTTTAAATGTGTAAGCACCTGTCTTAGGTGATTTCTCCATTTTGATTACTTTAGCATAGTTACGACCGTCTTTCGAAGATGGGTCACGATAACCTGCGACTGTTTTCTTTGCCATGGTTTATATGTTTTTTTACTTAATTTCTTTATGAACTGTCATTCTTCTGAGTACCGGGTTGTATTTTTTCAACTCGAGACGCTCAGTTGTATTTTTTCTATTTTTCGTTGTGATGTAACGAGAAGTACCCGGCATACCACTTTCTTTGTGTTCGGTGCATTCCAATATCACCTGAATTCTGTTTCCTTTTGCTTTCTTTGCCATTTCTCAAGGTCCTCCTTAAATTATAATACTTTTATCATTGAAAGGTGTCCGGCGTCTGCTGCTTTTTTGATGGCGGCATCTAATCCGATTTTATTAATCGTACGCAAACCGGCAGCCGAGATACGTAACGTAATCCAGCAATCTTCTTCTACCCAGTAGAATTTTTTTCTGAACAGGTTAACATCGAATGTTCTCTTCGTTTTCTTGTTCGAGTGAGAAACATTGTTACCAACCATTGTCTTTTTTCCTGTTATTTCACAAATCTTGGACATTGCTATATCGCTTTATATATGTTTATTTTTAGTTATTTCATCCGCAAATTGGGTTGCAAATTTAGAGATATTTTTTGAAAGAACAAATATTTATATGATTAAAGTGCTAATTTATTTTCTTTTTAAGTTAATGGCTATCTTTGTATGATATAATAGTTACGCGTTACCTTGCCCTGCGGGGAGTTACGGGTTACGAGAAAACATGTCTTCGAAAAACAGCAAAACAAGAATATGTGCAAAGCAAAATCAATCCTTATAACAGGTGCCAGCGGCTTTATCGGAAGCTTCCTGACAGAGAAAGCGCTGGCGAAGGGATACGATACATGGGCGGGAATACGCAAAAGCAGTAGCCGCGAATTTTTGCAGGATGAGCAAATCCGGTTTATAGACCTCTGTTTTGCCGACAAAGAAAAACTTACGGAGCAATTGAGCGTTTTTGCGAAGGAGCACGGAAAATTTGACTACATCATCCACAATGCAGGCGTTACGAAGTGTCTCGACCAACAAGATTTTGAGAGGATAAACTACGGGAATACCGTCAACTTCGTCGAGGCGCTTCGCGAAGCGGATTGTATCCCCGAGAAATTCATTTTCATGAGCAGCCTCAGCGTGATGGGGAAAGGCGATGAGAAGAGCTACACGCCGTTTGCCACAACCGATACACCCCACCCGGATACGGCTTACGGGAAGAGCAAGTGGCAGGCGGAGGAGTATATCCGTTCGCAGGAGAACGTTCCTTACCTTATTTTTCGTCCGACGGGGGTATATGGCCCGCGCGAAAAGGATTATCTGCTGATGCTGAAAACGATTCAATCGGGGCTGAATGCGGGCGCGGGATTCCGTGCGCAACACCTCACCTTTATTTATGTGAAGGACTTGGCAGACATAATCTTCGACGCGATAGAAAGCCCGATAAAGGACAAGACATACTTTGTTGCCGATGGCGACGTACACACCGACAGCGAATATACGCAAATAGCCAAAGAGGTACTCGGCAAGAAGCGTACAATCAATATAAAAATACCGCTCTGGCTGCTCAAAGGGGTATCGGTTGCTGCCGAACTTTTAGCTAAAGCAACAGGGAAGCCTTCGACCCTCAACCGCGATAAGTACAAAATAATGAGCCAGCGTAACTGGGAATGCGACATTGCTCCGCTAAAGGAAGACTTTAACTTTTCGCCGCGCTATAATTTAAGAAAAGGCTTGGAAGAATCGGTGAAATGGTACCGGAAGAAGAGGTGGATAAAATAACAAAGTATTCGATAGCATACCAATTAGAAAAATAGCCTTCCCATCAAAAAACGACAAAACGTAAACTACAGTTTACAAAATGCGCAAAATGAGGATTATTTATATAAAAATCAGCTAATTTGTCATAAAATAACCCTCGCTATAAAGTTGTTGATTATATTTTTTGCTATCTTTGTGTGGCTCAAAAAAAGAGTTCGATTTATATGTTATGCAACATATCTCCGGCTTTTGAGTGCGAATAAAGATTAAGACAACAACAACTAACTCAATTTTCTAACTAATAAAATTAAAAAAAATGATTAAAGTAGGTATTAACGGTTTTGGACGTATCGGACGTTTGGTTTTCCGTGCTGCTCAAACCAGAAATGACATCGAAGTAGTAGGTATCAATGACCTTATCGACGTAGAATACATGGCTTACATGTTGCGTTACGATACAATTCACGGTCGTTTCGACGGAACAGTTGAAATCAAAGACGGTAAATTGGTTGTAAACGGAAAAGCTATCCGCGTAACTGCCGAAAGAAATCCTGCTGACCTTAAATGGGGTGATGTAGGCGCTGAATACGTAGTAGAATCTACCGGCCTTTTCCTCGAAAAATCAAAAGCTCAGGCTCACATCGAAGCTGGTGCGAAATATGTAGTAATGTCTGCTCCTTCTAAAGACGATACTCCTATGTTCGTTTGCGGAGTGAACGATGATAAATATGTAAAAGGAACTCAAATCGTTTCTAACGCATCTTGTACAACTAACTGTCTTGCTCCTATCGCTAAAGTATTACACGACAAATTCGGTATCCTCGAAGCGTTGATGACAACAGTACACGCTACTACTGCTACTCAGAAAACAGTTGACGGCCCATCGGCTAAAGATTGGAGAGGCGGACGCGCTGCTGCCGGCAACATCATCCCTTCATCAACAGGTGCTGCTAAAGCTGTAGGTAAAGTTATCCCTGAATTGAACGGAAAATTGACAGGTATGTCATTCCGCGTTCCTACATTGGACGTTTCAGTGGTTGACTGTACAGCTCGTTTGGCTAAAGAAACTACTTACGCAGAAATCTGTGCTGCTATGAAAGAAGCTGCTGCAGGTCCATTGAAAGGTATCCTCGGATACACTGAAGACGAAGTTGTATCTTCTGACTTCATCGGCGACCCACGCACATCTATCTTCGACGCGAAAGCAGGTATCCAATTGAGCCCTACATTCGTTAAAGTTGTATCTTGGTACGACAACGAGTGGGGATATTCAAACAAAGTGCTCGAACTTATCGCTGCAATGAAGAAAGTGAACGGATAATCATCCTTCAACCAAATATAGAAAGGAGCTGTCTCAAAAGGATAGCTCCTATTTTATCTTTTATTATTAATAAAGAACAATGGTAAAACATATAGTGATGTGGAAGCTGAAAGAGTCGGCCCACGGAAACGATAAGGCTACAAACGCCAAGCTTATCAAGAAGAGCCTCGAGAACCTAAATGGCAAAATCGACGGGGTAGTAAAAATAGAAGTAGGAATCGACTTTCTGGGAAACGGCAACTTCGATGTCGTTCTGTATTCCGAACTATCCTCCCGCGAAGCGCTCGACACTTACCAGAATCATCCGCTACATCAGGCAACCTTACCTTTTATCCGCGAAGCCGTAACAGACCGCAAAGCCGTAGATTTCGAAATATGACCTTACAAGAGACCATACAACAAATCCGCAAGGAATGTCGCCTTGCGATGAATGGCGTAGCTTCGTCGAGCATGCGCGAAAAGGGATTAACATACAAACTCAATTTCGGACTGATGCAGGAGCAAATCAAGCGCATTGCAGGAGAGTATGCACCCGACAGCCAACTTGCCGAATTGCTTTGGCAGGAAGAAACCCGTGAGTTGAAAATCTTTGCGACACTCCTCTACCCGACCGAAAAATTTACAGAAGAGACGGCCGATCGCTGGCTTGCAGAAATACCGAATCAGGAGATACGCGAACAGGTTTGTATCAATCTTTTCCAACGGCTTCCCTTTGCCGAAAACAAAGCGATGGAATGGGTAGGTAGTTCCTCGCCCGAAACCCGCATCACAGGGTATTGGCTGTTGGCACGATTGATCCTTCGCAAGGGAATAAAAGAAACGCTGGATGTAAACCGGTTTCCGTTTGTATGGGACGACATATATGCGGATGATTTATTTTTGCGGAATGCAGCACTACTTGTATTGAAGCATACGGGAAGGCAATCGAAGCAGGAGGCAGATAATATTTTAGCGAAGATTGTTGATTTTAAGGGAAGTGCAAACCCGCTGAAACAGGAAGCATATAACAACATTACATTCGAATTTGAATTCTTCTTCGGATAGCTACTCTTCGCCGGTCAGACAGGTCAATACAAAATCCGGCCCAACTTTGTAATACACTTCCAGATTCTGCCGACGTTCGGTTTTTGTTTCCGACATACGGAAGAAACCCTCGTCCGATACATCGAAAGGTTGCACTTGCAAGTGCTTCAAGAAGTCTACTCCTTCGTAGCCTAAATACTTGAACATGGACTCCTTTGCCGAGAAATGCAATAGCAGATGGGTTATTTCGTCTTTGGGGTCGACATATTCGTCCTCCCTCATCAGCCGCGAGCGCACACGCTTCACCCTATCCGAAAAATACTCCACATCTACCCCCACCGGCGACCGCCTATTCAATGCAACGGCGGCATATCCTTCGGTATGCGAAACGCTGATATAATAGGATTTATCGGGCAGATAAGGACATCCCGACGGACGGTAAAGGACTTCTTTTTCTTCACCGGCCAATTCTTTCAGCAGGACACGGACTGCCAGTTTCTCAATCAGACGGTTTTGTGCCTTAATAGGGAGAATATTCTCCAACCAAGCCCGTTGCTGCAACATGGCAAGCAGTGCGTCTTTGGATTCTTCAATCTTCCAAAGTCCTAAAATGGTCTCTCCTATCTGTTGGGTGAGGTAAAGCATAGTGCAAAGAAACAAAAAAATAGGGAATAAAGAAAGGGCTCCAGAATAAGGAGCCCAATCGTGTATATTTACCAGATTATGACAAATAAATTATCAGTCTGCTTTTGAGAAGTGAGTAGTTACCGTTGACTCATTTACCTGTACAGTCGAAATATCCAATCCCTCTGCCGTGAAGTCTGCTGCAACGCGCGAGATAAAAGATGAACCAAGGCCAAGCGAAGTCAAATAACTTAAACATGAAACACCTTGTGTTTGAGTAGCCGACAGGCTCATCGAATAGTTTGTGAGATAGTCTATCAACACTGGGCTTTCCGTAGATTCTCCTGTAGGCAAAACATACAGCATATCTCCCGAAATGCGATAAGTAGCTGTCATATTTTCAAGGCCTGTTGCATATTCTACAGAATTCATTCTACCATTTGAATAAAATGTATAAGTGTCTAAACTTTGATAGCTCAATTCGCTCAGGTAACTATTGAGGATAGTTGTTGCAGTTTCATTATCAGTTGTTCCTTCCAATGCCCAATACTGTTCTGTCCATGCACCAACGATCAATTGTGCTTTGGTAATAGGTTCCCAATTAGTTCTTCTAAAAGTTCGCTTTCCCGAAACACTTTTCAGCGTTACAGTTGAAAGGTCTATCGTTTGTCCTTTTTCTGCTAACTTAGTTCTGAGATATGTAAGCAGAGTAGAACCAAAGTATGTTTGAACTGTTTCATCTATATTTACAGAGCCTTTAAATGTTAACTTATCACCGGAAACAGAAGCTGTAACAATATTTACATCTCCATCATCGTCGGTTAATGTAAGTTTGCTTCCTGAAATCGTATAAATACCACTTCCGGGATAAATGTCGTCAACCCCATATGCTTTTATATAAGTACCATTCACATCAAATTTATAAATCTCTTCATCGCCTTCTTCTACACCTCCATTTTCTTTGAAGAAATCGTTTATAAGCGATGTTATTGTGCTGTTGCTTGTTTTGTATTCCACTTCGGAAGAAGTTTCTATCCAAGCTCCAACAATCGATTCTTGTGAAAGATCATCATCGTCGCTACTACAAGATGCAAAACCAGCCATCAAGGCTACGGACAAAAGAATAAAGAAAAGTTTGTTTAATTTCATAAGGGTTTGATTTTGTTTTTAAATAGTATTCAATATGCTAAGAAAAGCAAACCCACGATGGAGTTTGCTTTCTTTATATTTCTGCAAAAAATATTATTGAGCAGTTACTTTGGTGTAAGTAGAAGTGTATTTCACACTTTTCACAGTAATAGTAGTAATATCTACTCCTACAGCCTGTAATGAAGCCGTTAATTCATCAACTACTCTTGATGAAAAATTGTAATTCAAATAATCAACAAGAGTCTCATTCAAGTCTGCAGTAAACAGAATGCTAAAATTCGTTTTAGAAAGAGAAGTAATCTTAACTGGCTCTCCTTCTGACTCTCCTGTATATTTCAAATATATTTTATTCCCACTTACGCGATATGTTCCTCCACTTTGATATGTAGAAGACTCTTCATCTACAAAGGTAAGATCTTCATTAAATGTAATACGATCATCATCATCGTTATCATCAACCATAAGTAGAGCATTAACTAATGCTGTCGCCTTACTATTACTTGTTGTAACTCTTTCTGCATTTTCTATACATTTCCATGTACCTACTAAATCATTTGCTGAATAATCATCATCATCACTACAAGAAGAAAAACCTGCCATCAAGGCTACTGATAAAAGAATAAAGAAAAGTTTGTTTAATTTCATAAGTTTTAAAGTTTGTTGATTAATAAAATTAAAAATAAGTTAATCTGCCGCAAAGATAACAGAATAATTAACATCCACAAATTATTTTATCCGCCTTTTCCTTCAATAAGACTCCAAAGCATAGCAAAAAGGGAAAGAGTATACAAACCCCTTTCCCTTTCACATATAATAAATAGCTGATCTTATTTGTTTATATAAGCTAATACCTGATTCTTCTGAACCATTTCGCCTTGTTTCACTTCGGTCTGAACAATTGTTCCCGAAGCAAGCGCTTTCACATCCTCGATGCCGTAGTATGTCTGGATGTGACATATTACATCACCTTCTTCGACTTTCGTACCGATAACCGGTGCCGTAGAAGGGTCTGCTACATCTATCTGCCATATTAACTGCCCGCTGACAGTAGCCTGCAATGACAATGCATCAGGATATTTCTGCTGGATAGCCTCTGCATCGAAGCGCGGAACTTCAACTATTTCGCGTTGAACGATGATAGGTGCTCCCGCCTTTTCTTTAGCTGCTTCCAGTTCTTTATTGAAGCGCTCTTTCGCCAAGCCCGATTTATAGTCGCGATACTGACGGTCGTGCATAGCAAATTCGAAGAGTTCTTCGTCATCTTCGCCATACTCCCATCCGAGCTCGTCCATTTCCTTACGGTATTGGTCGAGGGCATCAGGATATTCGTCTTGCGGGTTACCTGTATAGAATTCGAAGCCTTTCGATTTAGCCAGTTCGATAATTTCGTCATCCAGTTTACCCGGCAATTGTCCCGAACGGCCGAGAATCATACCCCAGCTGTCCTTGTCGATATTCGAGAAGCGAGGTTGTCCCTGCGCCATAGCAAAGATATTCATCAAGGCGATATTTTTCGTATACTGGCTGAACGGCGTCACCAATGGTGGATAACCGAGCTTAGGCCAGATATATTCTACTTCTTCGAACAATTGAACGACTAACTCATCCAGCGAAACTTCCGCTTTTCCGTTATTGCGAAGCGCCATATTGATAGCCGGATGCATGGTGCGCAAGTCGGCCATCATCGACCCCATCATACCTCCCGGTAATCCGCAACCGACAAGCAGCGAGTTCAGGAATTTGTTGGACGGGTCGATAAAGTAGCCCAGGAAGTCGTCTATAAACTCCTGTGTCAGCGCACGGGCTTCCATATAAGCTTTCATGTTGATGTCCGGCACGCTGAAGCCTGCGTCTTTGAGCATAGCCTGCAACGTGATAATATCGGGATGCACCATACCCCACGCCAGCGGTTCGATGGCCGCATCGAGGTAGTCGGCTCCGGCACGGGCAACTTCCAGCATAGAAGCTACCGAAAATCCCGGTCCTGTATGTCCGTGATATTCAACCGGTATATTCGGGTGACGGTCTTTCAGGGCTTTTACCAGCTTACCTAAGAAAGCCGGACGGCCGATACCCGCCATATCTTTCAAGCAAAATTCGTCGGCACCGAAATCGACCAACTTGTCTGCAAAGTTCACATAATAATCTACGGTGTGGATTGGCGAATGTGTTATACAAAGGGCTGTCTGGGAAATCATACCGGCCTCTTTGGCGTATTTAACCGACAACTCGAGGTTGCGGGCATCGTTCAATCCGTCGAACGAGCGGGAAATATCTGTCCCTTGTGCCTTCTTCACTTTAAACATCAATTGGCGCACATCCTTCGGCACGGGGAACATACGCAATGCATTCAAGCCTCGTTCGAGCATATGTGTCTGAATACCCACCTTATTAAAAGGATCAGTCCATTGGCGTACCGATGCGTTCGGATTTTCTCCGTACATTAGGTTTACCTGCTCAAAAGCACCTCCGTTTGTCTCGACGCGGGCAAAACATCCCATATCGACGATAACAGGTGCAATCCGGACTAACTGGTCAACACGCGGCTGGTATTTACCCGAAGATTGCCACATATCACGGTAGACAAGGCTAAATTTAATTTCTTTTCCCATAGTTTAATTGTATCTTGTAAGTCTCAAAAAATAAGGGTTTTTCGCCCCCTCACATTTTGCAAATCGGTTAATTTCGTCAATAATTTATTCTATTTCCTCACAAATTTAGCCTTTTAAATTCGAAAAAACAGAATATTCCTACAGGAAAAAATAGCATTTTGACATAAAAAAAAATAAGTTCGTTTTTTTTATGATTCATTCGCCTAAATACTGCACATTCAGACGAAAAGTGAGCAATTTTACCGTCCAAATACAGCTTTTATTTTTGCGGCTTAACCTCTGGAAAAGGAAGTGACAAAAATTCTTTTTTCAATTTGGATTTAACTGGGTGCATTTTATCTACAAAAGCACTCATGCCGTTATACCCTCGCTTACTCATTGTGAATGACTTAACGCCGGCAAATTGACCATCCTCTTCGTAAGCAGTATAGCGGATAACATTCCATTCGACAACATTCCCGTCACTTACGATAATGTCTACCATATATTCGTTAACTTCTTCATTCTGAAAAACTTTATAAGTTGTAGTAGGGTCTGTCTTTTTGCGGTTTTGGAGAAAGGTAACCTTTTTTTTTACCTCATCTACTATCGTCGTTTCCGGATTTCTATACAGATCGAGTATAAAGATATCTTCGTACTGCTCTATCGTCTGTCCGGCAGGCATATACTCCTGAATATAATACATTCCTTTCATCTGTGGCGGATTACTCCAAGCCAGTTTATAGGCTACTCCGTCGAAAGTGATAGATGCTTGCGCGCCGAGATAGTTTACAACGCCATTAACAGAAGCAGGCGGCGGTGTTTCTTGTGTCTCTTGTGTTGTTTTTGTTTCTGCAAGCGGCTCCGAAACCTTCGGCGTATCTACTTTCTGGTGAGAATCATTCCCTCCGCAAGCGATAAGAAATGCAGAAAAAAGGGCGAGTGAAGCCTTTAATAAATTCATTGCTTTCATTTTGTGTGTGTTTTAATGTGTTTGTATACTACTTTTATTACTTGTAAATTTAAACTTTATATCCGAATAAAGCAGGATTATAGATAAAAATCCTTCGGGAAGATTATATAATTCTCCATTCTAAATTTGTATATTAGCAGCGAGAGACAGGTATTTGTCGTATCGGACGGCAAGCGAGCCGTTATGGGCAACTTTCATTCTGTGAGGATATACAACTAGTCTTCTGCGGCGTCATTCTCGTGCGAGTTGTGATTAGCTTGCATCCTGTGAGGATATACAACCGTATCAAATAGATTCACTTCAAATAGACGTTGTGATTAGCTTGCATCCTGTGAGGATATACAACAATAAGTCCGCGAACATTCTCCGCAACGACGTTGTAATTAGCTTTCATCCTGTGAGGATATACAACCGACAACAGGCTACAAGGCTCACAGCTCGAGTTGTAATTAGCTTTCATCCTGTGAGGATATACAACTCGTATCAAATAGATTCACTTCAAATAGACGTTGTAATTAGCTTTCATCCTGTGAGGATATACAACAGCGGATATGGGAAGGACATCAAGATGTCCGAACACTATGTGTGAGGTACAACCATTATAGATTATAATTGAATATCATACATAAATATTGAAGAAGTTAAGCAGATTCATTACCTGCTTTTATTTTATTTTTTCGAGATAAAAAATACTATCTTTTTTATTTACAAACATATTCCTATCTAAAAGTTTATAATCATCTAACTCAAATCTAAGTTCTAAAGAAGCATTCTTTACCTTTTTAAAAGCATAATTTTTTTCACTTAAAATATAAAAGTTTCCAATTGAATCAGTGGTAGTAAATCCTTTCTCATTATTTATAAAAACTTTTACACCTTTTAGGGGTTCGCTTGTTTCAGAATCAACAACTGTACCCCGTACTCCCAACCAAACATCACACGATGGAAAACTAAAAATAGCAACAGCCAACACTAAATATATTATTATATTTTTCTTCATGCTTTTTTTGTAAAGTTAATGAAAATATCAATAAAATAAATTATTGATATGAGAAGAATTAAGTTGTGATTAGCTTTCATTTGCGGAGGGGATACACTGGTTAACGGACGGTCTCGGTTACTGCCACCTCGCCGGAGTAAACAACCTGATATGCATTCTCGTATAGAGGGGTTTTATGCATCGTTGCATCGTTGCCTTTGTCAATGATAACATAATCATAACCCGAGATAGTGTCGGCATTGATAACAGTATAGCTGTCATATTTAACATTTGCAGAATCGTAGCCTCGAATCGAGTATTCGTATTCGAAATGAATGTTACACAAAGAATTTGCCAGATAATATTTTTTACCTTCCCCTTTCAATACATATTCATTCACTTGCTTGGCTGCCGTATTATACCCCTCGTATGCATCTATTTTGTTCGTAAAATTTATCGCAGCAGCCACCTGTATAATAATGACAGCAATAAGTAGATAAGTAGTTTTCAGCTTCTCGATATAAGGGCGAAACGATAGGCATATTAAAAAGACCAACACAAAGCCGTAGTAAATAAAAGTCCGAGGGAAAGGTATTACCGAATGTAATATTAACAATAACACGGGCGAGGCAAGGAATACAATCCATGTCAGTATCAGTTGCTTATTTTTCCGTATGCATGTCATCACAAAAGCTACGATAACAACTCCACCAATGATGAGAGACGGTATGCCGAATATCTCGAAAATGGTATTAGCGATAAAAGACGGAAGCCTCTCAATTACCTCGAACCTGTCAATAGGCGCAACAAAGCGATTATTCGTAATGGCGGCCAATCCTTGTTTCTGCAATAGGATTATAGGGGCATAGAGCATACCTACACTCGCAACTGCCACCAGATTATAGGCTATTTGCTGCCTGATATTCCGATAATTACATATCAGAATCAGGGCATTGAGCGATATTAACGGATAGACGAACGAGGGTACTGTGTAAACGCCCAATATGCTGCTTATCATAAAAAACATCCAGTCTTTCGTCCGGCTGCCTTTGTTTATAATATTATACGATGCCCAGAAGCACACGACGAATAGCAAGACTACGCAGCTGTAGCCCCTCGCCATAAAGCTATAATAAACAGACATGAACAGGACGGAAACAATACCAGTCGCCAACACCGACAACGATTCGGCGAAATCTCGCTTTATAAAAGAATAGATAACTATCCAACTCAATAGAGAGAGCAGGATAGCAGGCAAACGCAAACAAAACAGTTCGGATAAGAACGGAAGCATTTCTGTTGCGTTGGCGAGAAGGGAATACAAGACATGATTATTCGGGCTCGGGTAGAACGTAGCACTGTAATAAAACGGCTTGTTGACAAAGGTCAGATAGGTATACGCTTCGTCGTACGAGACGGGAACCGTCAAGCCGAGATAGACCGACAAGGAAAACGATATCAGCATAATAGCCAACCCCTTAGCGGTGCAGACGTCGGAGAATATATGCCGGAATGCCTGCTTCACATCACGCCCGAAACGAATTAAAAAGTCACTCAATTTATCCCTGAAATACAAGGCAATAGCAGAAGCTGCAAATGAAGCAATGAGGATTCCCCAGACAGCCAATTTCCGTTCGGGAGATAATAAGAGCTTCAAATCGACATGTTTGCTTTCGGGGAGGGCTATCTTATTTATCAGTGAGCCAAAGAATGTATCATAGCCGACAATCAGCAATCCGCCGATTGCCACAAACAGCAAAAGGCAGATAAGTATCAGCCCGTATTTTAAGATACTTACGGTTATTCTTTTATTCATTGGTATCAGCCTTTTCCGATAATCCGATTCGTTGTCTACCGCAAATATACAAAAAGAGGCATCGCTAACGACACCTCTTTCCTAAAATCATATAGTAGATTATTTATTCTCTTGCAATGCCTTGTCCATAGCAGCGGCAGCACGGCGTCCGTCACCCATGGCGAGAATAACCGTTGCACCTCCGCGCACAATGTCTCCCCCGGCGTAAACTTCCGGCAAATCGCTTTGCATTGTATCTTGGTTGACGATAATCGTACCCCATTTGCTTACCTGCAACCCGTTGAAGGATGAAGGGATAAGCGGATTCGGCGACACGCCCACACTGACAATCACCTGATCGACGTCTACCCATTCGGTAGCACCTTCGATAGGCACCGGCTTGCGACGCCCCGAAGCATCAGGTTCTCCCAATTCCATCTTCTGGAGGAGCATACGCTGTACACGTCCGTTTTCGTCGCCTTCATATTTCAGCGGGTTATGCAATGTAAGGAAGTCGACACCTTCTTCTTTGGCATGTTTCACTTCTTCGATACGGGCAGGCATTTCTTCTTCGGAGCGGCGGTAAACGATAATCGCTTTTTCCGCACCCAGACGGCGGGCAGTACGCACAGCATCCATAGCGGTATTTCCGGCACCGATAACGGCTACTTTCTTCCCTTTCTGAACAGGCGTATCGCTGTCGTCGCTTGCAGCATCCATCAGGTTGACACGTGTCAGGAATTCGTTGCAGGACATGACCCCTATCAGGTTTTCGCCCGGTATATTCATAAAGTTCGGCAATCCTGCTCCGCTGGCAACAAAGATGCCTTTGAAGCCTTCTTCGTGCAAGTCTTCCTGCGAAATGGTTTTACCGACGATACAATCTTTTTCGAATTTCACACCCATCTTGCGAAGGACGTCGATTTCAGTTTCTACGATTTCGTTTGGCAAACGGAATTCGGGAATACCATATTTCAACACACCGCCTATTTCGTGCAATGCTTCGAAAACGGTAATATCATAGCCTTTTTTAGCCATATCCACTGCAAAAGTCAATCCGGCTGGGCCTGAACCCACAACAGCAATTTTGATACCGTTGGCAGGAGCTAATTCGGGGATAGAAACATTTCCCGATAAGCGTTCGTAGTCGGCAGCAAAGCGTTCGAGATAGCCGATAGCTACCGGCTCTTTCTTCATTTTCAAGGTATAAATACATTGCGCTTCGCACTGTTTCTCCTGTGGGCAAACACGTCCACACACGGCAGGCAATGCGCTTGTTTCCTTCAATACCTTAGCTGCTTCGAGGAATTCGCCTCGCTCGATATTTTTGATAAACGTCGGAATATTAATGCTCACCGGGCAACCGCTCATACACGTCGGCGTAGGGCAATCCAGACAGCGGGCAGCCTCGTAAACAGCCTGCTCGTCGCTCAATCCCAGATTCACCTCTTTTTTCAGCTCGTGGCTACGGTATTCGGGGTCTAATTCCGGCATATGCACCCGGGGGCGGTCGGTACGCTCTTTCGCCTTCATGCTGCGGCGCAATTCGTCGCGCCAAGCCTCGTTGCGGCGTTCTTTGATTTTATCTTGTTCTTCCATTGTTCTTTCTTTAGCTGGTTAGTTGTATGCCTTCAATCTCATCAACATTTCGTCGAAGTCCACTTCGTGGGCATTGAATTCAGGCCCGTCTACACAAACGAATTTTGTTTGTCCGCCTACGGTTATGCGGCATGCGCCGCACATCCCCGTTCCGTCTACCATGATGGTGTTGAGGGATGCCATTGTAGGGATATTGTATTTCTTCGTCAGGATAGATACGAATTTCATCATAATGGCAGGCCCTATGGTCACGCAAAGGTCTACCTTCTCGCGGTTAATAACGTCTTCTATACCGTTTGTTATCAAGCCTTGCTTGCCGTACGAACCGTCGTCGGTCATCACTACCACCTCATCCGAATATTCGGCTACCTGCTCTTCGAGTATGACCAAATCCTTGGTACGGGCGGCCAATACGGAAATCACACGGTTTCCGGCTTTCTTCATCGCTTCGATGATAGGCAACATGGGCGCAACGCCCACCCCTCCGCCGGCACAGATAACAGTTCCGTATTTTTCGATATGCGTGGCTTGTCCCAACGGGCCGACAACATCGTCGATGTAATCGCCGATGTTGAGGTCGCAAATCTTCTTCGATGAAGCTCCAACTGCCTGTATAACGATGGTTATCGTCCCTTTTTCGATATTGGATGACGCAATCGTCAACGGGATACGTTCTCCCTTCTGACCGACACGGACAATCACAAAGTGCCCGGCCTTACGGCTTTTGGCTATTAGCGGCGCTTCTACTTCGAATTTCACCACATTCGCCGAAAAGTACTCTTTGTCTACAATTTTATTCATTTACTTAATAAATTTCTCCTGCAATCTGAAATTTTCTAACATAATACAACCAAAAAAACAAAAGTAAGCAAAAACTACAACATTTATGCTTTCCTTAGCCTTTATGTCCATATTTCGATATATCTCTTGCGTTTTTATTAGTTGATACAATTATTCTATTTTCCATTATTATTTCACTGAAAAGCCACCAACCTGCCTATCAACGATAGGGAGGAGAAGCCATGACGAGCATGATGAAAGTAACCGGCAGAGTTATTAGATATAACAGCAATAAGATAAAACCTGCCCATCTATAAAAAATACGATAACCGGTACCTTTTTGGGCAAAAAAGGAAATGATAATCATAAGTAATAAAATGCTCGGAACGGCAAATAGCCAGCCATAAAACCAAAGTTCGGAACTACGCGAAGTGATAAAACTGATACATATAAATTCTACCACAAGTACTAAAAACAAAATACCTGCTGTTTTCAGAATCGCAACGACATCATAATCTACCTTCTTTTTTATCTCTTTTTCTTCCACGAACAAGGAATGTATCATTTCATCTTATCTCTCTCTGCAACAGCAAGCTTCTCATCTTCTGCTGCTTTTTCTTCGTCTCCTGATTTGCGATATGCTCCGGCGCGCTTCTCATAATATTCCGGAAGCTTGAAGACATTTATCGCCTCGGTATAATCGTCGATAGCTTCCTGATACTTTCCATCCGTATAATAAAAAGTAGCCCTGAGCTTATAAGCATCTATGTCTCCGGGATATTTCCCTACAAGCTCTTCCGCATCTTCCCTTACGGTTTCGAATTGGTATAAACGGGCATAAGCTCCACTCTTATTGGCTTTATATTGCTCATTCTTGCCATCGAGGGCTATTGCCTTATGGTAATAAGATATAGCCTCCTTATATTGTTTCTGTTCGTCATGAATCTGCCCCATAGCAAAATAAGCATCAGCAAAATCCGGCCTTTTTTTCAAAATATCCTTCAAACCCTCCTTTGCCCATTCATATTCTTTCAGGTTGTTGGCATATAAGGCTACCCTGTTGCTGAGGGCATTTATATTATTCGCATCCAACGAGATTGCCGTATTATAATTGTCCCACGCCTGCATATAATCCGCTCCGGCTGTATATAAATCTCCCCGATAGCGGAAAACCTCCGATTGAATGAAAGGTTTATATTCCGGTTTAATCGTTCCGGTCGTTTCTATATATTCCTGCCATTCCCCAAGAATCCCGAACCCTTCGGACAGAGAAGTATTACGTAAGGAGGCTCGCATTGCCTCTTTAACAGACGCGGCATTGTCGCCTCTATATGCATGCCCTTTGAACGAAGCCGTCGTGCTGCATGCCGATACAAGGACGGCAAGCAGAAAGGAAAAAGCCATATAAAAAATACGCAACACTTTCATCTATTGTTATTTTATTTAGCTAAACCGCCTAACATCGCCAGCGCCTTATTTTCGCATTCGGTCATCTGTTTGCGCTCGCCGGCAGATTTGTCATTTATACCGCACAGGTGCAGGACTCCGTGGATGATGATGCGATGCAGTTCGTCGATATAATCCGTATTGAACTGTTCGGAATTGCTCTTCACCGTATCGAGGCTGATGAAAATATCGCCCGAAATGGTATCGCCTTCCGTATAGTCGAACGTAATGATATCGGTATAATAATCGTGCTGCAAATACTGGTTATTTACTTCCAATATCTTGGCATCGGAACAGAATATGTAAGCTACGTCGCCTACTTTCTTGCCATAAGAAGCAGCGACGGATTTTATCCAGTTAGTTGTTTCGCGTTTTTTCAATGGCGGCATCTTTACGTCTTCCGCCTGATAGATAATTGCCATGATATTTAGTTGAGTAATGGTACCGGAGTACAAAGATAGTTTATTCTTTGTAAGAAATACCGAGATTATTGCATTAATTAGTCTAAATATTATTCCATATACAATGCAAATGTCAATTTAGCATGTTATATATATTAAAAACTTCCGTTTCCATGCTTTCGTGTATTTTTCATTATCTTTGTTCTTCAATTTTTTAGACAACTGAATAATAAAGAAAACAACATATGGAAACAGTAGTTAGCGGTATCCGCTCGACAGGAAACCTTCACTTGGGAAATTATTACGGAGCTTTGCGCAATTTCGTTAAGATGCAAAAGGAGAACAATTGCTTCTTCTTCATTGCCGATTATCATTCGCTTACGACGCATCCTGATCCGAAAATGCTTCACGGGAACGTTAAGAATGTACTGACCGAGTATCTGGCTGCCGGAATCGATCCCGAAATATCGACCATCTATGTGCAAAGCGACGTGCCTGAGGTGTGCGAACTCTACCTGCTGTTGAATATGCATGCTTATATGGGCGAGTTGTCGAAAACGGCTTCGTTCAAAGATAAGGCACGTAAGAATCCGGAAAATGTCAATGCCGGGCTGCTCACCTACCCTACACTGATGGCTGCCGACATACTGATGCACAATGCCGACCGCGTGCCAGTGGGAAAAGACCAGGAGCAACACTTGGAGATGACGCGCAAATTTGCACGCCGTTTCAACAACCTGTACAATGTGGAGCTTTTCAAAGAGCCGAAGGTGTACGTGGAAGAAGGACAGGAATTGATCAAGATACCCGGATTGGACGGAAGCGGCAAAATGGGAAAATCGGAAGGAAACTGTATCTACCTGATTGACGATCCCAAAACAATAGAAAAGAAAGTAAAGCGCGCACTGACCGACGAAGGGCCGAAAGCTCCTAATTCGGAAAAGCCCGATTATATCGAAAACCTGTTCACCTTGCTAAAGGTTGTTTCTACGCAAGAAGTTGTCGACCACTTCGAAGAGAAATGGAATACGTGCGAAATCCGCTACGGCGACCTCAAAAAACAGCTTGCCGAGGATATGATTAAGACGACGAACCCTATCCGCGAACGCATTATCGACATTCAGAACGACGAAGCATACTTGCATAAGGTAACTAAGATGGGTGCGGAAAAAGCTCGCGAGAGTGCGTCTAAGATAGTGAAAGAGGTGCGTCAGATTATGGGATTCAAACCGTTCTAATTTTTTTTTTACATATTTTAATCTTTTGTGTGATTTTTAGCGATCACTTGTCGTCATATAGAATAAACATGATTTAACAACATTCAATTATTATGACTATGAAAAAGCTATTAATCGCACTTGGAAAAATTATCCTGTTTCTTATCGGGTTCATTATTATTTCCTCTTTTATCCAAGGGGGGATATATATATTACATTCAGTTATTACCACCGGAACTGTAGATCTGGCTGCTTTAAATACCAGTACCGAATCTGTATGGCTGCATATCGCAATGACCGCCGCATCATTGCTAACTACTTTGGCCCTGGTGTTCCTCTTCTGGAGGCTTTGGGATAAGCAGAGTATGCTATCGCTCGGCTTCAAGCTGAAAGGCCATATTTCGGAGTTCTGGGCAGGCAGCCTGATTGCTGCCGCCGTAATGGGAATCGGCTTCGTAGTGCTTTTATTGACAAACAACATCGTCATAGAATCTACACAGTTCGTACCCTCCGAGTTTATAGGTTATTTTATCTTGTTCATTCTGGTATCGCTATCGGAAGAAATCTTATGTCGCGGCTATATGCTCGGCAGCCTGATGAAGGTAACCAACAAATTTACTGCGTTGATTATTAGCTCTGCATTCTTCGCAGCCATGCACTTGTTTAATCCGAATTTAGGAATGCTGCCTATGCTTAATTTATTCTTAGCCGGATTGCTATTGGGTGCGGCATATATGTACACACGCAACCTGTGGCTGCCGGTGGGTATGCACCTGTTCTGGAACTTCGTTCAAGGGCCGGTATTGGGTTACAATGTGAGCGGGACACAAAATACGCCTATCCTGAGCCTCTCTTATCCCGAGAATAATATCCTCAACGGAGGCGCTTTCGGGTTCGAAGGCTCGGTTATCTGCTCCGTCCTTTGCATCATAGGCACATTGGCTATAATTGCCTATTACGAAAAGAAAAAGCCGAAAGAAGCAATGCTATCGCCACTATAAAGAAGAAAACCCCGAAAGCTGTTCAGGCTCTCGGGGTTTCTATTATATTTCAGTCTATATCTTACCTGTCGTTTTTCACAATTTTGCCGTCACCGTCTTTATAGCTGCCGGTGACAAGCATGATAATATCTATAAGCACCCATACTCCACAACCGCCCAAGGTCACCAACTGGATAACCCCGATAGCCGTATTGTTGGTATAGAAGCGATGGACACCCAGATACCCCAGAAATATAGCTAAGAGCAACGTTGTGAGGAAGTCCTTGTCCGATCTCGTAGGATCGTAGGGCGGCGCATAAGGAGGTTGCTGCGGTTGCTGATATTGTTGTTGATAAAAAGCAAATCCGCACTTAGGACAAAACTGAGCGTTCAAATCCACTTCCTCTCCGCAGCGAGGACACATCTTCGTATTGGGGGTATTCGTTTCCATTTTCTTCTTTGAATTTAGTAATGTTCAAAGATAAAGAAAATTCATATATCTTATTGTGCAGGAGTTACAAATATAGAATAAGCATACGCTCTTTGCTCCGAAGGAAGATCTTGCTTCACTCCGTCGACCCATAGACAAGCTGATACCGAATGGGAATTTACTTCTACATCTCCCACCGCATAAACTTTTCCTCCGGCAACGCAAACATCTGTTGCGACTGCACTGTAAAAAGTTCCCTCTACAGGAAGCATCTGTCTCACACCATCAACCCATAAGCATGGATTATACCCCGAAGTAGAAGTAGTTCCACCTGCTATATAGAACTTATTGTTAGAAGCATAACCTGAATAAGCTACTGCCCAACCATCCGAGTCAAGGTCCTCTTTCACGCCATCTACCCACAAGCAGGCAATAGCTGTATACATATCACTTTCTTCTCCTACTACATATACTTTGCCATCTACAACAGATACAGAAATAGCAGAAGCAGACAATGCAGATGATGAAGGAAGTACTTGCGCCACACCATCTACCCAAAGGCATGCTCTCCAAACGGCTCCGTCATAAGCGTCTCCGACTACATAAACTTTTCCGTCCAGAACAGACACTTTATAAGCCTGGCTACCAAACATCGCCACTGTAGAAGGAAGCGTTTGCTTCACGCCATCCACCCACAGACATGGCTGACCAAGGTCACAACCGGCAACATAAACCTTTCCGTCTGAAACAAAAACCGAATTGGCTGTTGCATCAGTACCATTCGACGGTAAAACCTGTTTAACGCCATCGACCCACAAACAGGCAACCTTACCTGTTGCTTCACGGTCGTCTCCTGCTACATAGACCTTATTATCCGACACATAAACAGCATAAGCTGCTGTAGAAATGCCGGCAGAAGGCAGTCTTTGTTTCACGCCATCCACCCATATACATGGATAATGTTTAGAGCCATCATAATCCGATCCGGCTATATATACTGTATAATTTTCTTCAGCAAATTCGGCACGGATAGCTACATCCGAAGCAGGCATGGTAAAAGTTAACGGGTTAGCCGTTGCATCTTCCAATGTCAGATTAGCACTGGTCACTACCCAACGGGAAAATTTGTAACCATCAGCCGCTGTCGCAGTAAGGGTTATAGCGTCCCCTGCCTTAGCTTTTTCTGCATCTACAGTTCCGCCAATATTCGTTGAAACGGTGCCATCATTATTTGCAGTTAGGGTAATAGCATATTCAGATGTTTTATCATCATCCGAACAGGCGGTAAATAACATTGCCATACAGGCAAAAAATGTCAAAAGAAGTGTTGCTTTTTTCATAATCATTTTGTAATCAAGTGAGTATTAACAGAATCAACCGACAAAGAATTAAATATGTGAGTGTATTACTTTGTGCTAAGCTGGTTGCTATTTTAATTATTCGCAAAGGTATTAACTAATAGTTAACAAACAAAAATAAAGGGAGCAAATAATCATTTACTCCCTTTACCAAATTATATAAGTTCAATCTTACTCAACTGCGTCGAAATCGACTACTGTACGGCGATTCGCATTCATTCGTTCAAAATCTTCTTTCGTACCGACGATGATTTTGTCGAAATCGCGCTGACCTGTACCGGCAGGTATCAAGTGACCGCAAATAACGTTCTCTTTCAAACCTTCCAATCTGTCTGATTTCGCGTTGATAGCTGCATCGTTCAACACTTTCGTTGTTTCCTGGAACGAAGCTGCCGACATGAAGCTTGTTGTCTGCAATGCTGCACGGGTGATACCTTGCAATATCTGGTTGGCTGTTGCAGGAACTGCATCGCGCACTTCAACAGGACGCAAGTCTCTACGTTTCAGCATAGAGTTTTCGTCGCGCAGTTTGCGGGCAGTAACAATCTGTCCGGCTTCGAACACGGCAGAATCTCCGGCATCGATAACAACCTTTTTACCCCAGATACGGTCGTTTTCTTCCATCACATCGTATTTGTCAACGATTTGCTGTTCCAGGAAGCGAGTGTCTCCCGGATCGATCACTTCTACCTTGCGCATCATCTGACGTACAATTACTTCGAAGTGCTTGTCGTTGATTTTCACCCCTTGCAGGCGGTATACATCCTGAACTTCGTTCACGATATATTCCTGAACCGCAGTAGGCCCCATGATAGCAAGAATATCCGATGGCGTGATAGCTCCGTCCGAAAGCGGCATACCGGCACGCACAAAGTCGTTTTCCTGTACAAGGATTTGCTTCGATAGCGGAACAAGGTATTTCTTCACTTCACCCAATTTCGAGGTAACAATGATTTCGCGGTTACCACGTTTGATTTTGCCAAATGATACCTCACCATCTATTTCAGATACTACAGCAGGGTTAGACGGGTTACGAGCTTCGAACAACTCGGTCACACGCGGAAGACCTCCAGTGATGTCACCGGCCTTACCTACAGCACGAGGGATTTTCACGAGGATATCTCCCGCCTTGATGGTGTCGTTCTCGTCTTTCACGATGTGTGCGCCCAACGGCAAACTGTATGTCTTGATTACATTACCTTTTTCGTCCAAGACTTCAGCCTCAGGAGCTTTTGTCTTATCACGCGATTCGATAATGATTTTCTCTTTCAAACCTGTTTGTTCGTCTGACTCCACTTTGAATGTTACGTTTTCAATAACATTCACGAAACGGATCTTACCTGTCGCCTCGGAGATGATAACGGCGTTGAATGGATCCCACTCACACACACGGTCATCTTTCTTCACTTTAGCTCCGTCTTTGAAGTAAAGCTTAGAACCGTAAGGTATATTATGCGTTTGAAGAACAATCTTCGTATTCGGATCAACTAAGCGAAGCTCAACCAAACGGCTGACAACAATCATTACTTTCTTGCCTGCTTCGTCGGTCGTATCTACTACACGTAGGTCGTCTATTTCGAGAATACCGTCATACTTCGCCACAATGCTGTTTTCGGTAGCAATGTTGGAAGCGATACCCCCAACGTGGAACGTACGGAGTGTCAACTGTGTACCCGGCTCACCGATAGACTGTGCTGCGATAACACCCACTGCCTCACCTCTCTGTACCATGCGTGCCGATGCAAGGTTACGTCCGTAACATTTAGCACAAACACCTTTCTTCGATTCGCAAGTCAGTACCGAACGGATTTCAACGCGCTCGATAGGTGATTTCTGGATAGCTTCAGCTTCTTTTTCAGTGATTTCTTCCCCTGCATTCACAATGATTTCTCCTGTAAGCGGGTGTTGAATATCGTGTACCGAAACACGTCCCAGGATACGTTCGTAGAGCGATGCAACAACTTCTTCGTTGTTTTTCAGCTCTGTACAAACCAATCCGCGGAGTGTTCCACAGTCTTCTTCGTTGATGATAACATCTTGCGAAACGTCTACCAGACGACGAGTCAAGTATCCGGCATCGGCTGTCTTCAAGGCGGTATCGGCAAGACCTTTACGCGCACCGTGGGTAGAGATAAAGTATTCGAGTACCGACAGTCCTTCCTTAAAGTTGGAAAGGATCGGATTCTCGATAATTTGTCCACCTTCGGCACCACTTTTCTGCGGTTTAGCCATCAAACCACGCATACCCGACAACTGGCGAATCTGTTCTTTCGAACCACGGGCTCCCGAATCCAACATCATATATACCGAGTTGAATCCGTCGTTGTCTTCCGATAATTGTTTCATCAGGATGTTAGACAAACGCGAGTTAACGTGCGTCCATGTATCGATAATCTGGTTGTAACGCTCGTTGTAAGTGATGAATCCCATGTTGTAGTTGGCCATGATTTGTTCTACTTCGTCATAACCTTCTTTCACCAATTCATCTTTTTGCTCCGGAATAATCACATCTTCGAGGTTAAACGACAGACCTCCCTTGAAGGCCATAGTATAACCCAAATCCTTGATTGCATCCAGATATTGAGCGGTTTTAGCAACTCCGGCTTCTTTGATAACCATTCCGATAATGTCGCGGAGCGATTTCTTAGAAAGCACTTCGTTGATATAACCTACTTCTTCCGGTGTAAATTCGTTCACCATGAGACGTCCCACTGTGGTTTCTTTCATCACTTTCACAGCTTCGCCATTCTCATTCAGGTCGCGAACATATACTTTGATAAGGGCATGGATATCCAACTGGCCTTCGTTGTAAGCGATAATCGCTTCTTCCGGCCCGTAGAATGTCAAACCTTCGCCCTTAGCTCCTTTACGGATTTTAGTGATATAATATAATCCGAGAACCATGTCCTGAGATGGCACTGTAATAGGCGCACCATTGGCAGGGTTCAGGATATTATGCGATCCGAGCATCAGAATCTGAGCTTCGAGGATAGCCTCGTTACCCAATGGCAAGTGTACCGCCATCTGGTCACCGTCGAAGTCGGCATTGAAGGCCGTACATGCTAACGGGTGCAACTGGATGGCTTTACCGCCGATCATCTTAGGCTGGAACGCCTGAATACCCAAACGGTGAAGCGTAGGGGCACGGTTGAGCAATACAGGGTGTCCTTTCATCACATGCTCGAGGATATCCCATACTACAGGCTCCTTGCGGTCTACTATTTTCTTCGCCGATTTTACGGTCTTAACAATACCGCGTTCTATCAACTTACGGATGATAAACGGTTTGTAAAGTTCGGCTGCCATATCCTGAGGGATACCACATTCGTGCATCTTCAACTCAGGGCCAACGACAATTACCGAACGAGCCGAATAGTCGACACGTTTACCGAGCAAGTTCTGACGGAAACGTCCTTGTTTACCTTTCAAACTATCCGAAAGTGATTTCAACGGACGGTTAGCATCTGTCTTAACAGCGCTCGATTTACGCGAGTTATCGAATAATGAATCGACAGCTTCCTGAAGCATACGTTTTTCGTTACGCAAGATTACTTCCGGCGCTTTGATGTCGATTAGTCTTTTCAGACGGTTGTTACGGATAATCACACGGCGATACAGGTCATTCAAGTCCGAAGTGGCGAAACGTCCTCCATCGAGTGGAACCAACGGGCGCAATTCAGGCGGAATAACAGGAACAATCTTAACGATCATCCATTCCGGTTTATTCTTTCCTTTTGCACCGCGGAACGCTTCTACAACCTGAAGTTGTTTCAACGCTTCGTTCTTGCGTTGTTGAGATGTATCGGTACTTGCTTTGTGGCGCAAGTTATTAGCCAGTTTATCCAGATTAATACGGGACAATAGTTCGTAAACACCTTCGGCACCCATTTTAGCGATGAACTTGTTAGGGTCTGCATCGTCTAATAATTGGTTTTCCTTCGGCAGTTTATCCAAGATGTTCAGGTATTCATCTTCGGTCAGGAGGTCTTTTTCAGCAACTCCTTCTTCAGCCATGATACCTGCCTGGATAACGACATAACGCTCGTAATAAATAATTGAATCGAGTTTTTTAGTCGGGATACCCAACAGATAACCGATTTTGTTCGGTAACGAACGGAAGTACCAGATGTGAGCCACAGGAACAACCAAATGGATGTGTCCTGTACGCTCGCGGCGTACTTTCTTTTCTGTTACTTCAACACCGCATCGGTCGCAGACA
The DNA here is from genome assembly GCF_010501075.1 of Dysgonomonas sp. 25. Taxonomy (GTDB): domain Bacteria; phylum Bacteroidota; class Bacteroidia; order Bacteroidales; family Dysgonomonadaceae; genus Dysgonomonas. The sequence goes on along the minus strand of NZ_QVMN01000005.1, from coordinate 64,218 downwards.
ATGCCTTTGTAACGGATTCTTTTGTATTTACCACAATGGCATTCGTAATCCTTTACAGGACCGAAAATGCGTTCGCAGAAAAGACCGTCGCGCTCAGGCTTGTATGTACGGTAGTTGATTGTTTCGGGCTTCAAAACTTCACCGCTGGATGCCTCCAGAATTTCTTCGGGAGATGCCAGACTGATTGTCAATTTTGAAAAGCTACTCTTTACTTTATTATCTTTTCTAAAAGCCATCTTATATTTTGTTGTATAAAGAGTTATTTTATTTTAATGTGCTGATGAGCTAATATGCTAATGTGCTAATTTCTGTAATGCCATTAGCACATTGGCACATTTTCATATTAACTCATTATTTTAGTCGAGTGTTACGCTCAAGCAGAGACCACGCATTTCGTGGAGCAACACGTTCAACGATTCAGGGATACCCGGCTGTGGCATAGGCTCGCCTTTCACGATTGCTTCGTATGCTTTCGAACGTCCGTTCACGTCGTCGGATTTGATAGTCAATATCTCGCGAAGGATATTGGCCGCACCGAATGCTTCGAGTGCCCAAACCTCCATCTCTCCGAAACGTTGTCCCCCGAATTGCGCCTTACCTCCAAGAGGTTGTTGCGTAATGAGCGAGTAAGGACCGATAGAACGTGCGTGCATCTTGTCTTCGACCATGTGACCGAGTTTCAGCATGTAGATAATACCTACTGTTGCGTGCTGGTCGAACTGGTCGCCCGAGCCACCGTCGAATAAACGAACTTTACCGTAACGCGGAACGTTGGCTTTGTCTGTCCAGGCATTCAAATCGTCGAGGCTTGCTCCGTCGAAGATAGGGGTTGCAAACTTCACTCCAAGTTCTTTACCTGCCCATCCCAATACGGTTTCGAAAATCTGACCAAGGTTCATACGCGAAGGCACCCCGAGTGGGTTCAACACGATGTCGACAGGTGTTCCGTCCGGTAAGAACGGCATATCTTCCTGACGGACGATACGCGAAACGATACCTTTGTTACCGTGACGTCCTGCCATTTTATCACCTACCTGTATCTTACGTTTCTTAGCGATATATACTTTGGCAATCTGTACGATACCTGATGGCAATTCGTCTCCGATAGTCAGGTCGAAACGTTTACGTTTCAACTCGGCATCGAGTTCTTTATATTTGCGCAGGAAGTTTACGATCACATCGCGAATCAAACCGTTTTTGTGCTCGTCTGTTGTCCAGCCGCTCACTTGGATTGTTTCGTAGTCGATGTTTTCCAACGCTCCTTTGGCAAATTTCGAACCTTTCGGTATGATGTCTACATTGAGATAGTCTTTTACACCTTGCGAAGTTTTACCTTCGGTCAGTTTCAACAGCTTGTCAACCAATACGGTTTTCACTGCTGCAAACTTCTCATCGTACTCTTCGTCCAATTTAGGAAGCAATGCTTTGCTCGAAAGTTTTGTTTTACCTTTCTTATTGGCTTTAGAGAAGAGATTTGTTCCGATTACTACCCCTTTGAGCGATGGAGAGGCTTTCAACGAAGCGTCTTTCACATCCCCTGCTTTATCACCGAAGATTGCACGAAGCAATTTTTCTTCCGGCGACGGATCAGATTCTCCTTTAGGTGTAATCTTACCGATAAGGATATCGCCCGGAGCAACACGCGCACCGATGCGGATAATTCCTCTTTCGTCCAAATCTTTTGTAGCTTCTTCGCTCACGTTCGGGATGTCGGAAGTCAATTCCTCTACCCCACGCTTCGTATCACGTACTTCGAGCGAGAACTCTTCGACGTGTACCGAAGTAAAGATATCTTCGCGAACGATGCGCTCATTCAGCACAATCGCATCCTCGAAGTTGTATCCTTTCCAAGGCATGAAGGCTACTTTCAGGTTCTTACCGATGGCCAATTCTCCGTCTTCTGTCGAATAACCTTCGGTAAGGATTTGACCTGCCACTACTCTGTCGCCTTTGGCGCAAACAGGGCGAAGGTCAATTGTTGTATTCTGGTTCGTCTTACGGAATTTAGGGATTTCATAAGTCTTGACAGCATCGTCGAAGCTTACAAATTCTTCATCATCCGTACGATCATATTTGATTTTGATTGTACTTGCATCTACATACACAACTTCTCCTGCTCCTTCGGACACGATTTGTGTGCGCGAGTCGCGGATCAGCTGTCCTTCGATACCTGTACCTACGATAGGCGCTTCGGTACGCAACAAAGGAACTGCCTGACGCATCATATTCGATCCCATCAATGCACGGTTGGCATCGTCATGTTCCAGGAATGGAATCAACGAAGCGGCAATGGATGCAATCTGTGTAGGCGATACGTCCATCAATTCTACTTCGTCAGGCGATACAACCGGATAGTCTGCATCCTGACGGGCTTTTACACGCGAATTGATAAATGTTCCGTTATCGTTCAACGGCGCATTACCTTGTGCTATGATCTTGTCTTCTTCTTCTTCGGCAGCCAGATAAACGATACCATTTTCCGAGAGGTCAACTTTTTTGTTAGCAACCTTACGGTAAGGTGTTTCGATAAATCCGAGGTCATTTATTTTCGCATACACGCAAAGAGACGAAATCAGACCGATATTCGGACCTTCCGGCGTTTCAATCGGACAAAGACGACCATAGTGTGTATAGTGAACGTCACGCACCTCGAAACCTGCTCTTTCGCGCGAAAGACCGCCCGGTCCGAGTGCCGACATACGGCGTTTGTGCGTAATCTCAGCCAGTGGATTGGTTTGATCCATGAATTGAGAAAGCGCATTCGTACCGAAGAATGTATTTACAACCGAAGATATTGTTTTTGCATTAATCAAGTCTATTGGCGTAAACACCTCGTTATCACGCACGTTCATACGTTCGCGGATGATACGTGCCATACGGTTCAATCCTACACCAAACTGGTTGTACAATTGCTCACCTACGGTACGCACACGACGGTTGCTCAAGTGGTCGATATCGTCGACAATCGCTTTCGAGTTAATCAACTCGATAAGGTATTTGATGATTTCGATGATATCTTCTTTTGTCAATACGCGGATGTCATCCGGTGTAGACAAACTCAGTTTTTTGTTCAGGCGATAACGTCCTACTTCTCCCAAATCGTAACGTTTTTCGGAGAAGAAGAGATTGTTTATCACCTCGCGTGCACTGGTATCGTCGGCAGGTTCGGCGCTGCGAAGCTGACGGTAGATATGGCGCACTGCATCAATCTCAGAGTTGCTCGGGTCTTTTTGCAATGTATTGTAGATAATCGCAAAATCCGATTGGTTCTGAGCTTCTTTGTGCAATAATATAGTAGAAACACCCGATTCGAGAATCAAATCGAAATGGTCTTTCGATAACACAGTTTCGCGTTCGAGAATAACCTCATTACGTTCAATAGACGTTACCTCGCCGGTATCTTCGTCAACAAAGTCTTCCATCCACGTGCGCAGAATACGCGCAGCAAGTTTCCGGTTTTCAGCCTTCTTGATACTTTGTTTAGTAACCTTGAATTCTTCGGCTAAATCGAAAATCTCCAATATATCCCTGTCGCTCTCGTAACCGATGGCACGGAGAAGCGTTGTTACAGGTAATTTCTTTTTACGGTCGATATAAGCATACATCACATTGTTGATGTCGGTTGCGAATTCGATCCATGACCCTTTGAAAGGTATTATACGTGCCGAATAAAGCTTGGTACCATTGGCATGCATCGTCTGACCGAAGAATACACCGGGCGAACGGTGCAATTGCGATACTACGACACGCTCGGCTCCGTTTATCACAAACGTACCTTTTTCGGTCATGTACGGAATCAATCCTAAATACACATCCTGTATAACGGTGTCGAAGTCTTCGTGGTCAGGGTCGGTACAATACAGTTTTAGTTTCGCTTTTAACGGAACACTATATGTCAATCCTCTTTCGAGACATTCTTCTATTGTATAACGTGGGGGGTCTATAAAGTAATCCAAGAACTCGAGCACGAAGTTGTTTCGTGTATCGGCAATTGGGAAGTTTTCGGCGAAAACTTCATATAGTCCTTCCTTTTTTCTTTTTTCTGGTGGAGTATCAAGTTGTAAAAAGTCTCTGAACGACTTTAACTGCACTTCAAGGAAATCCGGATAAGGAAGCGGATTCTTGATTGAGGCAAAATTAACTCTTTGATTTGTTTTTGTTGAAGACATGGAAAAACCAATTTTATTGAACCTAATGATATTTGACGCGAAAAGGTTAAGAATCCTCGTTGAGGAAGATTCTTAACCATAGTATCCTAGTTTAGAGGACTTTGCTTACTTAAGTTCAACTTCAGCTCCTGCTTCTTCCAATGATTTTTTCAATGCTTCAGCCTCGTCTTTGCTCACTCCTTTTTTGATTTCACCCGGAGCTGCATCTACTAGATCTTTAGCTTCTTTCAAACCAAGTCCTGCTGCTTCTTTAACTGCTTTTACAACAGCCAATTTGTTAGCACCAGCTGACTTCAATACTACATCGAATGAAGATTTTTCTTCTGCCGCTTCTGCTGCACCACCAGCTGCTGGTCCTGCAACTGCAACTGCTGCCGCTGCTGGTTCGATACCGTATTCAGTCTTAAGAACTTCAGCAAGTTCGCTTACCTCTTTTACTGTCAAGTTTACTAGTTGTTCTGCAATAGCTTTGATATCTGCCATTTTTTTATAATTTAAAATGTTATTGAATTTATTTTTACTTGATTATTTTTTAGATAGAGTTTCCAAAACTCCATGGATGGTATTTCCACCCGATTGTAGAGCCGAAACAACGTTCTTGATTGGCGATTGAAGCAATCCGATAACTTCTCCGAGGAGTTCTGTCTTGCTCTTGATATTTACCAATGCCGGTAGTTGTTCTTTTCCTACATAGAAACTTTCCTGAACATATGCCGCTTTCAAAGCCGGAATTTCAGCGTCTTTTCCTGCAAACTGCTTGATGATTTTGGCAGGTGCATTAGCGACATTCGAAAACATGATAGCAGTATTACCTTTCAGTGCTGTATATAGTTCCGAATAGTCTCCTTCGAGCGATTCCAAGGCTTTTTTGAGCAGTGTATTCTTCACTACCATCAGTTGCACTTCCTGCTTAGCGCATTCGCGTCTGAGGTCGCTTGTTTTCACTGCATTAAGCGATTCGATATTTGTCAGATAAAAGTTGTCGTATTGCTTGATAGTTTCTGCAATAGTTTCTATAATAGCGCCTTTTTCTTCCTTTCTCATAATTCCAATTCTTAATTAGTTTTCAACTGATTTAGGGTCGATTTTAATACCCGGACTCATAGTACTCGAAAGGGCGATGCTCTTAACATAAGTTCCTTTTGCAGAAGACGGTTTCAACTTCATAAGTGTTGCTATAAACTCTTTCGCGTTATCTTTTAACTGCTCCGGAGTGAAAGATATTTTACCTATTGAAGTGTGAACGATACCAGCTTTGTCAACTTTGAAGTCAATCTTACCTGATTTTACTTCCTGTACAGCTTTTGCTACATCCACAGTTACAGTACCACTCTTAGGGTTAGGCATCAGGCCACGAGGTCCTAATACACGTCCAAGAGCACCTACTTTACCCATGATAGCAGGCTGAGTGATGATAACATCGATATCAGTCCAACCGCTTTTGATCTTTTCAATATATTCATCCAATCCAACGTAGTCAGCTCCAGCTTCTTTAGCTGCCGCTTCGGCGTCAGGGGAACATAATACCAAAACTCTTACTTGCTTTCCTGTTCCGTGAGGAAGTGATACTACACCTCTCACCATCTGGTTAGCTTTGCGCGGGTCTACACCGAGACGAACATCAATATCGACAGATGCGTCGAATTTGGTTGTCGTAATCTCTTTTACCAACGCAGCAGCTTCGCTTAGAGTATATTGCTTCCCTGCTTCAATCTTGCTGAATGCTAACTTCTGATTTTTTGTAAGTTTACCCATTGTCTCAATTGAAGTTTAATTATTTAACATCAGGAAATTCACCTTTCACGGCGACACCCATACTCCTTGCTGTACCAGCAACCATTTTCATAGCTGATTCCATCGTAAAGCAGTTCAAATCCGACATTTTTTCTTCGGCAATTGCTTTCACCTGATCCCATGTTATCTCAGCTACTTTTTTACGGTTAGGTTCTGCCGAACCGCCTTTAACTTTAGAAGCTTCGAGCAACATCACCGGAACTGGCGATTGTTTTACGATAAAATCGAAAGACTTATCAGCATAGTAAGTAATCACCACTGGCAATACTTTACCTGCTTTGTCTTGAGTTCTGGCATTGAATTGCTTGCAGAAATCCATGATGTTGATTCCTTTCGAACCCAATGCAGGTCCTACGGGAGGTGATGGATTTGCTGCACCGCCTTTAATTTGTAATTTTAATTGTCCAGCAATTTCTTTAGCCATTTTGTTTCTAATTTTTGAGTTTAAAAATTTTAAACGATGAACAACCTAACCGCGTAACCAGTTATTATTGTTCTTTTTCGACCTGCATGTAATTCAATTCGAGCGGAGTTTTCCGTCCGAATATCTTTACCATTACTTTGAGTTTCTTCTTCTCTGCGTTCACCTCTTCAATGATACCCGAGAATCCCGAGAAAGGACCGTTGGTCACCTTCACATTTTCGCCCACAATGTACTCGATGTCCATTTCGGCATCTTGCTCGTCCAATTCGTCCATAGTACCGAGGATACGGTTCACTTCCGACTGGCGTAGCGGTTGCGGGTTTTGTGTATCAGGCAAAAATCCGGCAACAAAGTTGATGTTGCGGAGTTCATGAATGACGTCTCCCGTCAGAGCAGCTTCTATCAATATGTAACCGGGAAGGTAAGCACGCTCTTTGAGCACTTTCTTTCCGTTACGCATGGTATAAGTTTTCTCTGTCGGAATAAGAACTTGAGAAATATATTTTCCCAGTTCGGATTTCCGCATCTCCATTTCAAGATATTCCTTCACCTTGGTTTCTTTGCCGCTAACAGCACGCAAAACATACCATTTTTTTTCGATTTCAGACATAACTTAGTTTTTGGTTTGCAGAAGCCCGTAGAAAAATTTCAGAATAGCCTCAAATGCAGAATCGACTCCCCAAACGATTAATGCCATAATGATGGAAGCAATCAGGACAAGAACCGCGCTATTGGTGAGTTCGGCCCTGGAAGGCCAAGTTACCTTATATACAAGTTCGTTATAAGAATCTTTTACGTAATTAATTATTTTTTTCATTGACTCTGTTTCTGATATTCAGTCATTGAGATTTATTGCACGGGCGGAGAGATTCGAACTCCCGACATTTGGTTTTGGAGACCAACGCTCTACCACTGAACTACGCCCGTAAATAAAGCCGGTTTGTTTTACCGAACCGGCTTTTGACATTGAGTATTAGTCAAGAATTTCTGTAATCTGACCAGCACCTACTGTACGTCCACCTTCGCGGATAGCGAAACGGAGACCTACGTTACATGCTACAGGGTAGATAAGCTCAACTGTGATAGTCAAGTTATCACCTGGCATTACCATGTCAGTTCCTTCCGGCAAAGTGATTTCACCAGTCACGTCCAATGTACGGAGGTAGAACTGAGGACGGTATTTGTTGTGGAATGGAGTGTGACGTCCACCTTCTTCTTTTTTCAGGATATAAACCTCAGCTTTCACTTTAGTGTGAGGAGTTACTTTTCCTGGGTGAGTGATTACCATACCACGTTTGATTTCTTCTTTGTCGATACCACGAAGCAAAAGACCTACGTTGTCACCAGCCTGACCTTCGTCAAGGATTTTACGGAACATTTCTACTCCTGTAACAACTGATTTTTTATTTTCTGCTCCAAGACCGATGATAGCAACTTCTTCACCAGTTTTGATGATACCTGTTTCGATACGACCTGTTGCTACTGTACCACGACCTGTGATAGAGAACACGTCTTCAACCGGCATAAGGAATGGTTTGTCAACGTCGCGTTGTGGAAGTGGAATCCAAGTATCAACATTGTTCATCAATTCCATTACTTGCTCAACCCATTGTTCAACACCGTTCAATGCTCCAAGAGCAGAACCGCGGATAACAGGAGTATTGTCGCCATCGAAATCGTAGAATGAAAGAAGCTCACGCATTTCCATTTCTACCAATTCCAACATTTCTTCGTCTTCAACGATATCGCATTTGTTCATAAACACAACCAGACGAGGTACGTTTACCTGACGTGCAAGAAGGATGTGCTCACGAGTTTGAGGCATCGGACCATCTGTAGCTGCAACAACGATGATAGCACCGTCCATTTGAGCAGCACCGGTAACCATGTTTTTCACATAGTCGGCGTGTCCCGGACAGTCAACGTGTGCGTAGTGACGGTTAGCTGTCTCATATTCTACGTGTGAAGTGTTGATTGTGATACCACGTTCCTTTTCTTCCGGAGCGTTATCGATTTGATCAAATGATCTTGCTTCAGAAAGACCTTTGTCTGCCAATACTTTAGTAATAGCTGCAGTCAAAGTAGTTTTACCGTGGTCAACGTGACCGATTGTACCGATATTTACGTGTGGTTTCGACCGGTTAAAATGTTCTTTTGCCATAATTACTTTTTATTATTTAGTTAGAATATGTTTAATAAATTCTTTTTAATCAAAAATAGAGCCCATGACGGGATTTGAACCCGTGACCTCTTCCTTACCAAGGAAGTGCTCTACCCCTGAGCTACATTGGCTTGTTTCGCTACTTTCTGAGCCTCTTGTCGGATTCGAACCAACGACCCCGAGATTACAAATCACGTGCTCTGGCCAGCTGAGCTAAAGAGGCATAAACTCCTAATTCTGTCGTTATTACGCTTTTTTACGGAGCGAAACGGCGACAAAATTAGGAATTATTTTTTACAATCACAACACTTTAGGTATTTATTTTTGTCCATCCCGAACTTTTAAGAGTATTATCTGTTGCAAATGCAAACGGATTCCGATATACACAGAATCCGTAAGCACTAAACTATATGGTTAAGCGGTAATCAGTTCCGCTCTTTTTCTTTTGCTTTTACAACCTGTTTTTCCAATGCTTCGACGCAATGGGTGATAGCTTCTTCGAAGGTGTCGGCCACTTTATTGGCAAACAGTTCTCCGTTTTTAATATTCAGCTTCACCGAAGCATCTTTGTTATTAGCCACTTCGGGCTTTACGACTTTCAAGATAACTTCGGCATCCAAGATAGAATCCGAATATTTACCGAGCTTGTTTACCTTCTTTTCAATAAACTCCTTCAAATGTGATGCAGCTTCAAAGTGCACTGACTGAATCTGAATGTTCATAGTTTGGTCCTCCTTTTTCATTTTTTGGCTCGTGGATGAGCCTGTTTATATATTTTCTTTAGTTCTTCGAATGATGTATGTGTATAAACCTCCGTCGAGGCTAAGCTCGAATGACCGAGCAATTCTTTTACTGCATTAATATCCGCCCCGTTATTCAGCATACCCGTAGCAAACGAGTGCCGCAACACGTGCGGGCTTGTTTTCGACAAGGTCGGAACCGACTCCAGTACACCTGTCACTATTCTGTGCACAAGCATCGGATAGAGTTGCCCGCCATTAGTCCTAACAAAGAGATAACCCGAAAGGTTTTCTACTTCGCTGTCGCGCACCTGCATATATTCCATTATCTGGGCTACAAGCTTATCACTCATCGGAATCAGCCGCTGCTTGTTCCGCTTTCCTGTGACTTTCAGCATTCGCGCCGAGAAGTCGACATCTACATCCTGCAAGCCTATCAATTCGGCCCGCCGCATACCTGTGTCATAGAAAAGCTCCATCATCAGGCGGTTGCGGATAGACTCGAAGGTATTTTCCGCATCTTCTTCGTCCAGCAAGTGTTCCATATCCCCGTCGTTGACAAAGGAAGGGATAGGCTTTTTAGCCTTAGGGCCTACTACTTTCCGCAAAGGGTTGGCTTTCAACTCCCCTATGCGCAGCAGATAGCGGATAAAGGATTTCAGCGCGCTAAGCTTCCGGTTGACAGAACGGGCGGATAAACCCGCCTCCATCAGCGAGACAATCCAACGGCGGACAATGTCGCCATCGACAGCAGCCACATCGGACTGCCCGAGTTCGGACTCGACAAAGACCGAAAACTGGCGCAGGTCTTCTGAATAAGAAATCTCCGTACGGGGGGAGTAATTCCTCTCATAACGGAGATATCTGAGATATTTTTCTATTAACTGCGTCATCGCGTCTCTATGATTAATAGCCCTCTGACGAAGTTAAGGAATAAATTCTAAATGCGCAATAAATTTATTGTTCTTCCGAACGGTGCATTTGTTGAACGTAAATAGCATGCAATCTTTTCTTACGGTTTGTTACCGAAGGCTTTTCGAATGCCTGACGACGACGCAATTCTTTTACAACACCTGTTTTTTCGTATTTTCTTTTAAATTTTTTTAGGGCTTTTTCGATATTTTCGCCCTCTTTCAAAGGTACAATAATCATAGTTTAAATGTATTTTTATTTTGTTTTACTTATTTTCTAAATTAAAAAAAACCGTGTGGATACTCCACAAAAATCACAAGTTAACTGTTTAAATGAAATCTCCTGAACACCGCTACGTGAGCGACATCTGACAAATTATATCCTATGTATTGTTCAAAAGATCATTAAACCTCCCTTCTATTTTTCGGGGTGCAAATATACAGTTTAATTCTTTTAACTCCAAGTTTTTATAAAAAATAATAAAGGAAACATTCGTGTTACTTTCGTGTTACCCTACTGTCACCTTTGTACCCCGGAATCAGATTCATTATGAACCAATTAAAGAAAAAGGTATACATGCAAAATAGCATTTTTTTACTGTGGTTACTTTTTATTTTCTTACCATAGCATTTTTGTCATGCTGAGCCTTTGGCGAAGCATCTCGTGTCGTCTATGTTGTTGACTGATAACTGCTCTCTGTTAACTGTATCACCACCCCCTCCAACCTCCCCCACAAGGGGAGGCTATTATATAGATAAAGTTATTTACTTTTTATTTCACCCCCTCTTATGGGAGGGGGCAGGGGGAGGTGGGTTAGTCTTTCTTGCAGCGAACTGGGTAGAGGGGAACTTTCCCTGCCTTAATCCGGCCGACCTGCATGATCAGACTGGAGATGGAGATGGGCGCGGTGCTTCGGCACCAACCATGAGTGTTGTCGCCGGCACTTGCTGACCAGAAAGGTGCAATCTCACCAAACGTGCCGGCCGAGCCATTGGCGCCTACAAGCAGAGCATCAAATCCCCCTTGCGCCGCAGAAAGACTTTTTCCGCCAGGGGAACCGAGAGTACTGCCAGGGGGAGCGCATTCGCTTTTCATCACTACACCGTGGCCTTTAGCGCTGGTAGAACCTCGCCAGCTGGGAATTGTCTCCCAACTGCTCTGCCAGATGGTTGGTGCGAAATCGTCGCTACCATCGTCTTTGTACTGGCTGTACAGGTGTGCATTGTTGTAGAGTTCTTTTTCCAATTCGTTCCATTCTCTATCCGAAGGGACATGCCAGTTGACAGGGCAAATACCCCGGATTTTTCCATCTTTTGCGTTCAGCGACGATTCTTTCACAGTTTCCACCTCATTTGCACCGGGTGTGCTACCCGATACTTGCCCCTGATCGACTGTCGAAGTGTTCTCTCCATTAGTCGCGGCAGGCCAGTTGTAGGCGATACCTATGCGAGGCTCCCAGTCGGCTTCTGCTTGCAGAGCATTGTAGGGTGGGTTTGCGGAGCCGTCGCCCTTCCATGGGTAGCACCAGTATTTAGCAGTGTAAGGAGCGGGAGCTGCTACGGCTGTATGCGTAAACCCAGTGAAGCCATCAGCTGCTTTGGGAATATAGCGCAGGTTCTCCAACATCCAGTCGCCGGCTATTGCGCCGAAGTTGCGGTAACGGTAGGTATTGTTGTCGCGTGGGTCGGTGAAGGTATGTACTTCCGGAGAAGGCTCAGGCTTCTTGCCCAAGTATTGCCATTCCGCACCATCGAAAACATAGAGGCCTTTGTAGATAGGTTCAGGCATGGCGCATTTGTCAGCCTTGGTATTGTATACGGCCAGTGCCGTATGATCAGCCAGTATCCAGTTGCCTGTTCCGCCGATGGATGCCGCCAGTTCCGCTCCATTGGTGGGCTTCAGTTTAATTAACTCCACCCGTGGCATATTCAATCCGTGAGTGGTCGTTGCTCCTTCCGTGAGGTCTAATAATGCGCCGACACGAGGAGGTGTACTGCTCCCGATCGTCACCTGCGCTTGCAGGGCGGTTGCTGTTGTGAATAAGGCTAACAGAATGATAGCCTGTGTCAAGATTTTCTGTTTCATGTTATATAAAGAATTAACCACCTCCCCCTGCCCCCTCCTATAGAGGGGGTAACAGAAAAAGATGAAGTGAATAATAAGTTTGATTGAGCCCCACCAAACCTCCCCGTGGGGGAGGCTAAGGGAAGGATATATTTTCGTTTTTTATTGAATGGTGGTGCAAACCCATTTCCCCCTCTGGGGGATAAAGGGGGCTGGTTATTGTCATCCCGAGTGGATACGAGGGAGCTCTTTCGTTTTTTGTGTAGGGGCAGACCTGTGTGTCCGCCCGATATATCGGTTTGCGAGCGCACACATACATGTATATCCTTTTTAATTGCCTTCACTTTTAAGTGGAGGGACAAGAAGAGCAGGATACAAAGGGCTTTAGCCAAATCCCTTTTGACTAAAGTCATAGTTAGGGCATATGCTCTATACCCACGCCTTAAAAGACGTGGCAACATTAGACTGTTATCCGTCGACTGCTTGCTGTTAACTTTGTCATCCCGAGCGAAGGCGAGGGAGCTCGTTATAGCTTTGTAGGGGGCAATAAATATTGCCCCGTATATACCCGCTTGAGCAGGCATATATTCTGTTTTCACGGGCGAATATTTATTGGCTCGCCTACGCTTCGCCGAACGATGTTTCGCCCCTACATTAATTTTGTTCACTGTTGACTGATAACTGCTGACTGAAAGACAGCCCCTCGCTCCCCCTCTTGTGGAGGGGGCTGGGGGGAGGTAGGTATGGCTGTCGCAGCCGGAAATACCCCTGACATTAACACAAGCATATTTTTCAGTAGACGAGTTACAAGTTACGAGTGACGAGTAGAGGCAAAGCCATGCAGCAGTTCGCAAGCTATCCCTTGTAACTCGTAACTGTGCAAAGCACGAAGTAACTGCCCGAAGGGCGAAGTAACTTTTTCTAAAAAAATTCTTATCTGGAAATTTGGATAAATCCCACGAAAACGTTATATTACGTGTGTGTGTGTGTGTGTGTGTGTTGGAATTTCGCTACCAGCAAGCATACTGGTAGAAAGCAAGTTGACTAAAAAAGTAGCATATAATTCTAATGCTTTCATCAATCTTATAATGAAGTGATAACACCGCAAATGTAACTATATTCTTTCGAATCGACAAAATAAAAAACAGAACCTTTTCACTCAATAGATAATAATTCATCTATTTTCCGATGCCAACCCGAATAATCGAAACGGACGACCGCCTCATCCAAGTGGGCACTATAACGGACGCTCAACGTAGGGTCGACGAGCACCGATTTCATTCCTTCATACACCCCTTCGCCACTATTGGCAACCAAAATTCCATACTTGCCACCATCCACAATATCGGCAGGGCCTCCACAATCGGTCGCAATAACAGGCGTTTTCAAAGCCATTGCCTCGAGCAGCGTCAGCGAAAAGCTTTCGCGTTCCGAGACGCACAACAGCCAGTTACTCTGCAAGATATAAGGAAACGGATTATCTACCCGCCCAAGCAAAGAGACAGTCTCGCCCAAACCTTGCTGTTGCAATGTTTGCTTCATTTCGGGACTATCCAATCCTTCCCCCAAGATGTACACATGAAAATCATAACCATCCTGTTTCAGGCGGTCAGCAGCACGCAACAGGCGGTCGGTACGTTTTTCGGGTGAAAGGCGCGTAATCAGGATAAAATTAGTCCGGCTTTGCGGCAGAGGCACTATCGGCTCTTTCGCCTTTTCCGTTATCTGCGACAGGTCTATCGCATTGTATATGATACGGATATCCTGCTTAGGCATTTTGCCGTCGTGCAACACATCCAAATAAGCATTGAGAGCAGCCTGCGAGACACAAACGACCGTATCGAAACGGTCATACGAACGTTGCACCGTCCGCAATTGCCACTTATTCAGCCAGACTGCCAGACGCTCTTTTAACGAACGGATTTCATACTGCCTGCGATAGAGGATATTGTGTATCCAGAGCAATTTAGGCACTTTCATCTTACTGAAAATGCGGGCATAAAAAGTCTCCTTAAAACAAATAACATGGTCGTAATCGCTCGCTTTGATACCTTTCAGCCAATTGAATAGCCGCGGATAAAAGACCATCAAAGTCTCGCCTATTTTCCGCTTCATCCGCGAAGAGGCAGATGCGTATATATAGCGGATTTTCACGGCTGAACCGACCTGCGAAAGAAGGACATTTTTCTCCGATTGCTGTGGCAGAAGAAGCGTAACTTCGCATCCCTTAGCTACCAGATGATTCAATAAATCGACAAGGAGTTTTTCAGTTCCTCCCATCTCGAGGCTATCGTTGAATATCAGTATCCGCTTCATCGGCTGTATAGTTTATTGGGTTATTATCTTGATTAGCCCGTCTATCCAATAATCCTCGCTATTGAGGCAAGGCACATAGGTGAGCGATTTGCCTCCGTTGCGGAGAAAAATCTCGCGGGCAGCAATCTTTATATCGTAGAGTGTTTCCAGATTGTCGCAGGCAAATCCGGGGCTGACTATCAGAATATCCTTCACCCCTTCGGAGGCGATTTCTTTCATCGTCTCGTCCAGAAAGGGTTGCAGCCATTTGCTTCCGACAGCCGAAGAAAAAACAATCCTGTTATGCAACATATCCAACCCCAACTGCTTCTGCACGAGCATAACCGTCTCTTTCAACTGGTACACATAATCGAACTCCTTGCCTTTCTTCCAGCCTTTTTCCACATGGCTAAGCGGGAGGCTGTGATAGTTGAACAAAAGCATATCGTATCGCTTTTGCAAGAAAGGCGATAAACTACTGCAAAGGGCTTCGATATAGGCAGGATGACTATAATAAGGCTTTATAAAATTCAAGCGGAAAGGATAAGGCTTATCCATAAAAATCCGCCCTATCTCATCCACCGTTGTCTGGTACGACGATTCGGCATATTGAGGAAACAGCGGCACAACAATCACCTCGTGAATATCGCTTCCGGCTTCTTCGAACGACTTCAATGCCGAAGCTATATCCGGTTCGCCATAGCGCATGGCTACCCGCACGGGCATCTCCGTCCGCTTCTCCAATTTAGCGGCAAGCTGTTGCATATGATAGAGCAAAGGGGCTGCATGATGCTCCTCGTCCCAAATTAACGAATATTTCCGGGCAGATGCAAACTGGCGGAAAGGGACAATCAGCCCTTTGACCAGAATAGGACGAAACCAGTCGGGCACAGTCATCAGCAAGGGATCGGAAAGCATAGCGGTGACAAACGCCGCTACATCTTTGCGATGCTTACTTCGGGGGCTGCCCGTATTTACCAGTAATATTCCTTGCATCGTTTTTCGCAATCATTTATACTTCAGAATAAAGCAATCCCCCCTTGGGTAACAAAGAGTAATATTGACTGATAACTGTTGACCGATAAGCGTATCAGGCATGCGTTTCGAGTAGAAGCACATTGCCCTGAGGCTCGATAGTTACATTTTCCGTATCGGCAGGAATCAAAACTGATTCTCCTTGTTTAACGCTCAGTTCGTTGCCTTTGTTGTCCCGTATCGTACAAGCGCCACCCATACAGATAAAGATAACGAACGAATCTATTGCCGAATAATCGCGCGAAAGATTTTTGGTCAGTTCCAGTAAATCTGTCGTGAAGTATTTACACTCGACAAGTTCTACCGGCAGGTTTTCTTTCTTTTCGTAATGCGTACGGTAATCGTCATGCATCGTATAGTCGATAGCATCTTTCGCCTCCTCGGTGTGCAGTTCGCGCGGTTTGCCGTCTACACCCAAACGGTTGTAATCGTAGATGCGATAAGTGATATTCGATGTCTGCTGAATTTCGGCTACAAATGTTCCCGCGCCGATAGCATGTACACGTCCGGCAGGCAGGAAAAATACGTCGCCTTTCTTCACCTCATATTTTTTCAGATAATCCATAAAGGTATTATCCCCGATGCTTTTCACATAGCTATCAGGCGTCATTTGTTTGGCAAAACCCGAATAAAGGGTTGCTCCCTGACTGGCATTCACGACATACCACATTTCCGTTTTACCGAACGAGTTATGGCGTTTTTTGGCAAGTTCGTCATCGGGGTGCACCTGAATAGACAAGTCGTCGCGGGCATCGATAAACTTAATCAGCAACGGAAAAGTAGCGCCGAATGCATCAAAGACACGCTTACCGACCAACTGCCCTTTATATTCTTCGATCAGTTTGTCGAGCGGCTGCCCTTTGAGTTCGCCATTGGCTACCACCGAGATATTGCCTTCGACACCTGATACTTCCCAACTCTCGCCGATACCTTTTTGCTCGGGTGTTATGCCCTTGAACTGGCATATTTCATCGCCTCCCCAGATAATAGACTTGAGGATGGGTTCAAATTTTAGCGGATATAATTTCATCTGATTTTGTATTTAAATTGGTTTCTTGAGATAACAAAGATACTTATTTTTTATATATGATAAATTAGACCTATTTAAGCCTAAACAAAAACAGAATCTATATTTTTTTCTTTTGCAGCTATTTTTTTTTAAAAAATCATATATTTGCACAATTATTAATATTAAGAAGACACAATTATGAAAACTTTCAAACTTTTCGCATTCATTACCTTATCAACAATTATTTCTATTTTATTTATTTTCAATCAATCTTGTAGCACTGAGAATGAGCCATCATCTCCACCCAAAAGAACAATTGAAGAAAAGACCGCTTTCTTAGAAAAAACTGCCATTGTTGGAAAAGAGCACAATGAGAATATGGACAAAATATTAGAAAGCCTAAAAGACGCTAAATATTCTTTTAATAAAGACAATGTAAAAGATATTGCATATTCAAAAACTTGTACAGTCTTAAATATAGAAGAAGAATCTAACATCTTAAAATCTGCGACTAATTCATATACTCTTAAAGATTTCTTTTCTGTGGATAAGAACTTTGGCCATCTATTTACAAACAATAGACAAAAAGCTATTGAAGAATTTCATATATCTGAAGAACTGAATATATTAGTTCTAAAATTATTTGAAGTTTGTGGGCAATATACATTACCAGAATCGGAATTTAATAGTAAAATTAAAGAATTAGAAGAAGAAGCATTCGAAGTGCTAACTGATAATGACCTTATCATATTCTTATCTGGGACATCAGTAGCTTGTGCATCACACAAATACTGGAGTGAAAATGCGTCTTTATGGTATCAAACGATAACAGGAGAGGAAAACATAACTAAATCAACTAATCCTTATGATCATTGGATTATGGACGGATTAGTCAAATGTGATGTAACTGGAGCTATAACAGGCGGAATTGCGGGAGGATTAGGCGGAATATTAGTAGGTGGTGTAGGCGCAGTACCTGGGGCAATAGGAGGCGCATTAATTGGTGGCTGCGCAGGATCTGTTGGTGCTATGCTTGATAATATTTGGGATAGATATTTCTAATTGAGATATGAAAAAGTTCTTTATATTTTTTTTAATACTTTCTCCAATACTCTATTTCCTTATCAACATACTCACTGGAGAACAATTATATGACAGTCTTATTTCATCTGGAATATATTTCGTAATAATTGGTATTATATTCGCTATTATATTTTTTGTAAAAAAAAGAGAAGATTCTAAATAATAAAATGGGGCTGTTATTCATTTAGCAGTCCTATTTTTATAACAATTCATTCACTATCGAATCGACATCTAATTAAGAGGACATTTCAATAACTATCACATCTGACCAGCCATCGTGCCCACCGGGAGGCACAGATAAATAAAACACTTCCTTATCCGGCTTATATTCGACTTTCACCTCGTTCTTTTTCTTGAAAAGGAGTGTATCGCTATAATTCCTTTCCGCTATCTTCTTTTCGAGGATAGGCAGATGTGGAATTGTTTTGTATATCTCAATCCGGTATCTGTAGTCGGGAGGTGAGCCTCCCATATTGTTCTTTATATAAAACGTTTCTTTATACGAATATGGAGGGTTTATTTCCTTGTCTGTCGTTTTCATAATGCTTTCGCCCATTGCTGCCGCGGCATACAAAAAAACATCGCACACAATGCCGATAAGCGATATAGCAACCACGCTTATCAGGCTCAACCATCTTGCATAGTTTCGTTTGGTAAAAAACGTCCACCAAAGAAGACAAAAGACAAGCAGGTACGGAGACGACAGGATAAAGAAATCCAGCAAAAGAGAAGTCGTCGTGATACCGGTCAGACATCCCAGAATACCCAGAACAGACAAGGCAGCTAAGACAACCGGAACAATCTTCCGTATTACGGGTTTCGATTGCATTATCTTAGCCAGAAATATCCCCAACAAAGGATAAAAAAGCAATACAACAAACCACCATATAGTGCCGACTTCCGACATATTTCTATTTATTTTGATGTCCCTGAAAAGGTCAAATACTATTTATGTAAAGGAATCGTATCCTTCCAGTTCGAATATTCCGATTCTTTATCTTCCGGAGATACCGATAGATGAAATTCTTCTCTCCGGGCATCATATTCTATTATCATATCTTCAGACAAAGGAAAACTATCTGAAAAAGAAGAATTAGTATAATATTCTTTCTCTGCAACCTTTCTCTCCAGAAATGGCAGAAAGGGGATTGTCTTATAAATCTCTATACGCCTGCCCCGATAATTGGAAACGGCTGCTCCTAAATGAGTTTCTTTATATGAATACCCACCATTTATTTTTCTGTCCAGGTCGGGAATATAATTCCCTGCTACCATTGCAATAAGGGCGACAAAGCCGACAAAGAAAGAAACGATATAGAACCCGACAAAGCTTAGAATGCCCAATATCCCCAGCCACTTCTTTTTGGAATATGATATTTTCCACAATAATACGGGAATGACCATATATAAAGCCGAAAGGAATAAAAGGTCAACCAAAAGTGATATTGTAGAAATACCCGTCAGAAAACCTGCTATACCAAAAAAAGAGACTGAAAACAGCACAACAAGTAATCTTTTTTTTGCCTTCGGTTTACGCTCAGTTAAGTTGACAAGCCATAGCCCGATTAAAGGGTAGACAATCAAAATAATGATCGGCAAAAAGAAAATATACTTCATCTTTTTACTCCACTTTCTTCAACACAAAAGCCGTGCGGGCAGGAAGGTACAATTTGAGCCAGCCTTTGCCATCTTTGTGGTACAATCCGTCGTAATGGGTAAAATGCGGGATGCTATCGTCCGACAGGCTATTTCCTCCGAAGGCACTGTTATCGGTATTCAACACCACTTCATACTTCCCTTCGGGGGCGAGGAAGCCGTAGTCGAAGAACGATTGCCACGGATTGAAATTGAATACGAAGATGTAATCGCCCCGCATATAAGACAAGACCTGATCTTCGTCCTTATCCCACAGGCGTATAACGGGTGTTTTCTGAAATTTTCGGACATGGCTGACAAGGTTTATCATCGCCTTATCAAAATCGCCCAGATATTTGTATTTAAGGTTCTCGTCATCGGCCAGATTCCACTGGCGGCGTGCATATTGGTACGACCAGCCATTTCCTTCGCGCGGAAAATCAATCCATTCGGGATGCCCGAATTCATTTCCCATAAAGTTCAGATAGCCGCCGTTTATCGTTGTCAGCGTAATCAAGCGAATCATTTTGTGCAAAGCGATACCTCTATCCACCGAATAGGAGCTTTCGCCCAAACGTGACATAAACCAATACATATCGGCGTCTATCAAGCGGAAAATAATCGTCTTATCTCCTACCAATGCCTGATCGTGGCTCTCGGCATAAGAGATTGTTTTTTCGTCTTCGCGGCGGTTGGTCAGCTCCCAGAAAATGCCAGTCGGATGCCAGTCTTCGTCTTTGCGTTCCTTTATCAGCTTTATCCAATAATCGGGGACATTCATGGCCATGCGGTAGTCGAAACCATAGCCTCCGTCTTTTATCTTAGCCGCCAGTCCGGGCATGCCGCTTACTTCCTCGGCAATGGTGATGGCATGCGGATTGACTTCGTGAATCAGCTTGTTAGCCAGTGTGAGATAGGCAATGGCATCGTCGTCTTCGTTTCCGTTGTAATAGTCGTCGTAGCCGGTGAAATTATCCCCTAAACCGTGGCTGTAATAGAGCATAGAAGTTACCCCGTCGAAGCGGAATCCGTCGAAGCGGAATTCTTCCATCCAATATTTACAGTTAGAGAGCAGGAAATGCACTACTTCATTTTTGCCATAGTTGAATGTGAGCGAATCCCACAGTTTATGTTCGCGACGTTCGCCGCCATGGAAGTAGAGGTCGTACGAACCATCTAAACGTCCAAGTCCTTCGACTTCGTTTTTCACGGCATGCGAATGTACAATATCCATTATCACGGCTATTCCCAGCTGGTGAGCCTCATCGATAAGCTGTTTCAGCTCGTCGGGCGTACCATAGCGGGAAGAGGGCGCAAAGAAACTGGATACGTGATACCCGAACGATCCGTAATACGGGTGCTCTTGTATCGCCATAATCTGAATGGCATTGTAGCCGTCCTCTTTGATGCGGGGCAGAACGTTCTGCCGGAATTCGTTATATGTCCCCACGCGGTATTCTTCCGTCGCCATACCGATATGGCACTCATAAATGAGCAGGGGATCTACATTCGGTTTGAATTTGCTTTTCTTGAATTGGTACGGTTCTGCCGGATCCCATACCTGCGCGCTGAATATCTTTGTCTGATCGTCCTGCACCACACGGGTTGCCCATGCCGGAATGCGTTCGCCTTCGCCACCATCCCAACGGACGTACATCTTGAACAGGTCGCCATGCTTAATGGCTTTCAGCGGAAGTTTCAATTCCCATTGTCCGTTTTCGATACGTTTCAGCAGGAACTTCTCGTCGCGCTGCCAACCGTTGAAGTCGCCAATCAGGTATATCTCGGTTGCATTAGGCGCCCACTCGCGGAAAACCCAGTTCTTAGCCGTCTTATGCAGCCCGAAGTATAGGTGTCCGCCGGCAAAGTCGGAGAGAGAGATTTTCCCGTCCCCGGTCAAATCGTTTTCTTTTTTCAGCACGTAATTGTGTCGTCCTTCTATTGCCTCGGCATAAGGTTTGAGCCAGGGATCGTTTTTTATCAGTTTCAGCATGAGATATTAAGGTGTTAATGTTTATAATTTTATTTTGACAACAGCCTTGCGGATGCTGCCCGTACCGATACAGGGCGCGTGTGCATCGCCTGTAAAGAAGATGAGGAATTTCCCCGGAGATACGGTAATATAGCTTTCGGGCTTATCCTCGAAAAAGAGAATATCCTTATTCGTATCGAATGCGCCTATCGGCTCGGTCAACGCTGCCCGCGAAGACCACCCGAAACGTTCGGGCTTGCTCACCGGTATCTGGATGTCGATATATTCGTTGTGCACTTCGAGTTTGGCTTCCGTTTCCGTTTTCAGGTCGCTGTCGCTCACCATGATATACAAGCGGTCGCCTTCGAGTTCGATACGCCCGACGGGAGTAATAGAAAAATCTACGGATTTGATATAGTCAAACGCTTTCTTGATGAGCGGATGAATATGTTCGTATGGTTTTGTATTTTTTAAGCTGTCTATTATCATAACATCTGTTATTGAGTACGATTAAAAAAATTATTGATAATCTTCGGGAGTTATGCGGAAACTATAAACATTATTTCCTGCCTTGTCGCCGAAACGGTATACAAAAGAAACACCCAATTGCTTGTATTCGTTCATTGCCGGATTGTTGTTGATGACGCCCAGCATAATCTTTTTGTTTTCGGATGCTATTGCGGCCGTGTCGGAAGCTATCGAAGTATCTGTCATCGTATAGTGGTAATTGAACGCTTTGTCTGACGATACCGAACAGCTGTCGAGAATCAGGCTTCCGTCTACCACAGGGCATTGCGCATTCACGGTAGCGGCTTCCCGCTGCATAGCTTCGAGCAACTGCTGGTCAGCAGATTTTGTCGAGCAATGTGTGAAAAACAAAAACGAACATAACAAGATGGAGGTAAATAATACGGATTTTTTCATAACTTGAATCTTCTGTCTAATCGTGACCTGTAAAAATAGGTTTCTACAAGTTTAGTAAAATTTATCGAAATACGTAGCATAAGTGCATGAAAATTAATACAGTTTTTTTCTTTGCCTAAAAGAACTATCTTTGTAAAAAGGGGTTTTAACAATATGGATATGACAAGAATTTGCCCGCTTTGCGGTAAGAGCCTGAAAGACGACGAAACATTCTGTGGAGATTGCCGGCAACTGGCAAATGACCAACTGTTTTTCAATGACGAAGCCCGGCCGGAAAGCCAGTCCGAACCGATATTGCCCCCCGAAGAAGAAGAGCCTACCCCTTCGCCCGAAGCCGAAAAGGATGAGCCTTTGCCAACAAGCCTTACGGAAGAAGAAACAGAGGAAAAAGAAGATTCCGATGAGGAATACCTCGATACTCCGCCAACCAAGTCGAATAAGAAGCTATACGTCTGTTTTTCGTTGCTGGCACTATTGCTGGCTGTTGCAGGATTTACAGGGGGAATGTTCTGGGAGCGGGAGAAGAGCCTTGGGGAAAGGAAGAAGGCAGAAACGGCTTTCTGGAATCTCTGCGCCGAAACAAATACGCAGGATGTGTATGTCAAATATCTGGAAGAATACCCACAGGGATTATACGCTAAAAATGCCTCCGACAAGATGGTGGAACTAAAAACTCTTGCCGAACAGGAAGCTGCCCGTCTGGACTCATTAGCCCAAGTGGCTGCCAACAAAGCACTCGAAGAAAAGGCGCTCGAAGAATCGAAGAAGGCAGAGAAGATAAAAACCGTATCGGGCAATGAGTTAACCCGGGTACGGTCGCGCATCAACGAGCTGGCAAAATTGCTGTCGACATACCAATATACCAAATCGCGGACGTTGATGAACGCCAAAGTCGACTATCTGGGACAAAAGGATAAAACCCCGATGTTCGTTACCGAAGATTTGAGAAATACTATCAACAAGAACGGCATCAAGACGGTAACGTATACGCCTCAGACTGCTTCGGCGAAAGTGACCAAAGACAGCAGCGGAGCTTACGCTATAGACATCGCCGTAAGCAAGAAAATCGTTTACAAAGACCGCAAAAAGAAACAAGAGACTGTAAAATTCAACCTCTCTATCGTATTGGATAAGAATCTGAAATTGCTGGCGGTAGATAAAAAATAAAAAGATGAAAGCACTGATACCTGTAATTATTATCCTGTTCTTTTTATCCTCTTGTGGTGGTCATAATACTGCTATCTCGGATGAAGAATGCGCTGGGCATATTGTTTTTTTACATATTGGGGAACAGGATAAACCAATCGACCCTTTTATTATTGCAACCAATAATGATACAACCTATCTGAAATATAAAGATTATGAGCTTTTTTCAATATATGCTCTTTTTGTAAATGGCATTGGTTACAGACCTCAAAATATAGCATTTATAGATGATTCATTATATATGGAAATAAAGAAATATCTATTGAACTACCATCACTCAAATCCGGATATCAAATCTACCGGTAACACGGGCAGTTTTTTAATTGAGATAGATGACACATCTAACTCTTTGCAATTTGAAATGCCAAGTGGAGAACCCTCTATATTATGCTTAGATAGTATAAGTGTAATTGCCAAAAATGATAGTATACTTAAGATTACTGAAAGAATGAGATATTATCAAGAGCTACAAAGATAATATATCTTGATATTGCATATCACCACCATAAAAAAACAAAAGCGGGAAACCCTTTCAGATTTCCCGCTTTCATTATTTCACTTCGTATTTTTGTTTCATATCCAGTTCCTCTCCCTGCTCATCATAAAAATGATATTCGAGATAAGCCAAGCCTTGATCGGGGACAATTTTTACCCCACGGCCATAACGCCATCTCCATTTAAATTTGAGCGAAAAGATTCCCTGATTGATAAACGCTGCTACATAAGGATGCACGCGCAATGTAAATTTCTTCACTTTCAGATCGTTTACCAGATAGCTTATCTTCGACCGTAAGGAATCGGTAAACAAAATAGATGGTCTCATTTCTCCCTTGCCAAAGCATGTCGGACAAGTTTCCGTTGTCGAGATTTCCATTTCGGGACGGACACGTTGACGCGTAATCTGCATCAATCCGAATTTACTCAGCGGCAAAATATTATGTTTTGCCCGGTCTTCGGTCATTGCCTCCTGCATTTTGGTCAGCAGGGCGGCGCGATGCTCGTTTTTGGTCATGTCGATAAAGTCGATAACAATAATCCCCCCCATATCTCTCAATCTTAGCTGGCGGGCAATCTCGTCGGCAGCAGCACAATTCACCTCGAAGGCATTGTTTTCCTGTCCTGCTTCGGGATTTTTCGAACGGTTTCCACTATTCACATCAATTACATGCAAAGCCTCGGTGTGTTCAATGATAAGGTAAGCCCCATTACGGAAAGTTACTGTTCTTCCGAAGAGTGCTTTCGTCTGTTTGGTTATTCCGAAATTATCAAAGATAGAAATATCACCGCTGTAGAGTTTCACAACATTCCGCTTCTCCGGCGCGATGATGGTAATGTAATCTTTGATCTGTTCCATCGTCTCCTTATCGTTGACGTGTATCGCTTGAAACGAAGGACTGAATATATCCCTCAGCAGGGCTACCACCCTTCCTGTCTCTTCATACACAAGCGTTGGAAGCTTGTTCACCTTTTGTATCTTGGGCATATTATCATCCCATCGTTTCACTAAGGCTTTCAGTTCAGTATCCAGTTCTATCACCTTTTTTCCTTCGGCAACAGTACGTACAATCACGCCGAAGTTTTTAGGTTTAATACTCTGTATCAGCTGTTTCAGCCTGATACGTTCTTCTCTGGATTTAATTTTTTGTGATACCGATACTTTGTCGTTAAATGGAATAAGTACAAGAAATCGTCCGGCAAAAGAAAGTTCGGATGTCAGGCGCGGCCCTTTGGTCGAAATAGGCTCTTTAGCTACCTGCACCAATATCTCCTGCCCCACTTTGAGTACGTCGCTGATCGAACCATTCTTTTCGATATCGGGTTCGAGCGCCATTTTGGAGATATTCGGAAACTTCTTTTTGTCGGCTAAGGCTTGTTTGTAAAATTTGTCTACCGACTTGTATTGTGGTCCGAGATCCAAATAATGAAGAAATGCGTCCTTTTTGTATCCTATGTCTACGAATGCAGCATTCAGTCCCGGCATCAGTTTTTTGACCTTACCGGCATAAATGTTGCCCACCGCGTACGAAACGTCCCGGCCTTCGCGTTGCAATTCGACTAGTTTGCGGTCGGCAAGCACAGCTATCGACACTTCGTCGGGCTGAACATTGACAATTAGTTCGCTATTCATAACATTATGTATTAAATAAATTTTTCAAAGAGCATTGTGGCAAAGGATAAATAAATATCCTTTCCTTCCAAAAAACAGTAAGAACAAACCCTAAAATATCAAAAAAAGAAATTTTATAAGTTTGTTCTCATACTTTTTCATTCCCGGAAAAAACAGACGTTACTTATTTTTTCTTTTTGTGTCTATTTTTTCTAAGTCTTTTCTTACGTTTATGTGTAGACATTTTATGTCTTTTTCTTTTTTTTCCGCTTGGCATAATATTTTGATTTATATTGTTTAAAATCGATTGGATCCGTTAAAAACAGTCAATTACTTTCTTACTTGAGTAACGAAAGTTTTAGCCGGTTTGAATGCCGGGATATTGTGAGCCGGAATGATGATAGTTGTATTTTTAGAGATGTTGCGTGCAGTCTTTTGTGCGCGAGTTTTCACGATAAAGCTACCGAATCCTCTAAGGTATACATTTTCATTTTTGCTCAAAGAATCTTTTACGACATCCATAAAAGTTTCAACTGTTCTCAATACTGTGGCCTTGTCTATGCCCGTTGTTTTCGAGATCTCATTAACGATATCCGCTTTTGTCATTTTGTTTCTATTTTTTTAAGTTCTGTTTAATTAATTTTTTGGACTGCAAATATATAGCTTTTTTATTCACTTCGGAAACAAATGTTCATTTTTTTACTTAAAATCTTTGTAATTATTGCTTTACAAGGCTATGCAGCTGCCCGAAAGAGGTTTTTCCGACTGTTTCTCCCGCTACAAATTACCAAGACGCACCCGCTTAACAATCTCGTAAAACTATTTTCACTACCTTTGACATCGTCAACTAACTACCTTATAGGACTTCATGAGCAACTATATCCATAATCGTTTTGCTTCTACGCTTATTTCGTGGTACGAAGATCATAAGCGCGACCTTCCGTGGCGCGATACTGCCGATCCATATCTTATCTGGCTGTCGGAGATCATTTTGCAGCAAACGCGCGTCGATCAGGGATATAGTTATTTTGTCAGGTTTGTGCAGCACTACCCCACGATAACAGATTTGGCGGCTGCCAGCGAAGATGAAGTATTGAAATTGTGGCAGGGATTGGGTTACTACAGCCGTGCGCGCAATCTGCACGCTACCGCCCGAATCGTTGCCGAGCAATACAAAGGTGTTTTCCCGACGGAATATAAAGATGTGCTCTCGCTCAAAGGGGTGGGCGAATATACGGCGGCAGCCATTACATCGTTTGCCTATAATATGCCTTATGCCGTAGTGGACGGAAATGTGTACCGAGTGCTTTCGCGTATCTTTGGTATAGCTACACCGATAGATACACCACAGGGCAAGCGCGAATTCGCTGAATTGGCAGATGAACTATTAGACCGGAAGAATCCCGGGACATACAATCAGGCGATAATGGAGTTCGGCGCTTTGCAATGTACGCCTGCCAACCCCGATTGCGGGCGATGCCCCCTTTCGGATATGTGTATGGCTTATGCCGAGCAGAAAATAGGAGAATATCCGAAGAAAGCAGGTAAGGTAAAGACCAGAAACCGCTACTTCAATTATCTGGATATACGATACAAAGATTATATATACCTGCACAAACGAACGGCGAAAGATATCTGGCACAACCTGTACGAATTGGGTTTGGTTGAATCGGAAAATCAGCTTTCCATCGACGAACTGCAACAGGATAGCCGCTTTCGTGAAATATTTGCTCGAGCGGGAAAGGTCACTATAAAACCGGCTTTTCAGGCGAAGCATATCCTTTCGCATCAAACAATATATGCGACCTTCTACTCCATCGAAATAGAGAATGAATTACAAGGTGATTACCTACAAGTAAAAACTGCCGACTTGGAAAAGTATGCTATATCGCGTTTAGTGGACAGGTATCTGGAGCAATTATGATTTTATCAGCCCCTTTCTTTTGTCTATTCCTTTCACGACGCGCCCATAGATAATCAGCGCGATAGCTGAGACCAATCCGATACCGAAGAAGACTAACCAGAGATAGTGTGCATGTGCCGTAGCGGCCGCATAATCCGTTCCCGGAGGAAGCGTTTTCGGATCGGGACAAAAGGCTTCGAGCAGGAATCCCGAAATAAAGAATCCTATAATAGATGAAAAGAATGAGTGCAGGTGGCTGAATCCGAGATAAAGCCCCTCTTCTCCTTTCGGCGACTGCAACGAAAAGTATTCGAGGAAACGTGGCGAAATAAAACATTCGGCAATTGCCTGAAAGGCAATCCCCACAATCATCATAAAGGTAACAGGGTGAAGCCCCAGTATATCTCCCGCGGGCAACAGGTTACCTCCTGCCATGATAAGTGCCGAAATGGGTATAATAAACATCCCCACCATGATAGACGACAGAGCCGAACGTTTTTTCATAATACTTGTCACCAGATTCACCAGCAGGAAAACCACTAAAGGATTCACATTGGCAATCCATCCGGGCGAAGCATCCGGGCCTACCATACGAATAACATATTTTGGCATCGAAGCGTACATCTGCTGTTGCACCATCCAGAAACCACTCGTTATGAGGATGAGCGCGATAAGGCGTCCGTTGCTGCATACTTTGAGGAAAGCTGTCCATATCTCGGAGAAAGATTTTCCTTGTCCGTCCGTCTTTGCCGATTTATAAAAGAAAAACACCAATACAAGGGCTAATATGGTAGCAGTTGCCGAGCAGTAATTCAGATAAATCATCCCCTGATCGCCCAAAGCTTTACGCAAGGGATCGACGAATGTTTTCCCCGTGAAAGCTCCGATATTGACCATCATATAGAAAATAGCAAAGCCACGCGCACGGGTATCGGCAGTTGTTTCTTTGGCAACCGTACCCGAAATAACGGACTTGATAAAGGCGCCTCCCAAAACGATAAACAACAAGACAGGCACAATTGTCCAGCGTTGTATGCTGCTTTCCAAGCCCGTAAACTGGGTATGCCGTCCGAAATCTCCTACGCCGATGGAAACGAAGAAGTCTTTACATGCCCCTATTATCTGATCCATTACGCTGTCGGGATTCAACACCGAAGCATTGGCCGCACCGTAGGTCACCAATCCGGCACTCTCGAGCATGGTAGGCAAAATAGCCAATCCCAAATAACCGATGGAAAGGAGAGTAAATGCCAGCATTATCGCTCTGCGGAAACCGATCTTATCGGAATAAGCGCCTAAGAAGGTAGGGAGAAAATAGAGGAGTGCCGAGAATGATCCGGCTATGATAGCAGCCGTTGAATCTTTGAAGCTCCATATATCCGATAGGTAAAGCGTAAGCGAAATAAATACTGCATAGTAAGCCAACCGCTCGAGTAATTCGACCGAATTGGCAACCCAGAAAGCTCTTGAAAATTTTGCCATTATGGTTGTTTAATTGTTTACAGGAAGATTCGTTGCCTGCAAAAATAGGAAAATATTGCTTCGCTACAAAATCGGGCTTTTATCGGGCAGGAAATTCAAAATCCTCGAACACCTTGTTCCATTTAGGGTTGAATGTTTTGCCCAGATAGTAAATATGCTGTTTTTCGTTCATCCTATATGTACTTGCAACAACCCAAAAACCATCTTCATTCCGCAGGAAAATATAATTAGAAGAAGGCGTCGTGTCCATACCGCATCCGGGACGATAGCCGCTAAATACCGCCAGAAATTCTATCCCTCTGCTGCTGATATTTGTCAGATTTTCGGTGCCTACATACACATTCTCTTTGTCGTATGTCAGCACACCTACCTCGAACGTGGCCGGATCTGCGCCGGGTATAGGATGCATTTGATATACCCAACCGTTGTCTCCATAATAATCCTGAACGAGGAAATAAACATTCTTCTTATCTTTCGAATAGTGATAGTTTATCGGCTCGAAGCTGTCTACGTCTTCGATACCCGATAGCTCCGATCGCCCCATGTACCAAACAGTATTCCCTTTGCGGCTGTAATAATATCCGAGCGAAGTCGCTTCTTCATCAACGTCAACATTCTTTTTATCGGAAAGGAAACCGCCCTGTTTAACGTGCTCTATTTCTTTGTCGGTCAGGTCGAAGTATATTTTATCATCCCACGGGTTATAGGCCTGATTGACATAGACTATATAATAATTGTGGTCGGTGATAAAAGTGTTTTCGGTCGTCAGCGGAACGGTGTATTTAAAAGGGAATTTCTTCAGAATAACTTTCTGTTCTTTTTCGATATATTCTCTTTCGTATACTCCGTTTTTGTCGAAACAGAAATCGGAATGAGGAAGCATGCCGAAGCTCTTGGCGTCGAGCTTATCTTCCAGTGTTCCGTCGTGATACTTGGCATCGGTTATATATACCTTTACACCGTCGCTCACATAGGCGCGATTGACCTGATCCCACACCTTTACATTTTTCAGGCGAGCCGTAGGAACAGGCAGTTTTGTCGTGCCGTAATATACATGGTATTTGTCCATCGAATACTGGCGCGACAGTTTTTTCAACGAAGCAGCGTCGATGCCTGCTACGGGCTTCATTGTCGGCACATTGATAACTTCCGTATCGGTCTTTGCCAAGGCATCGTTTACAGGTTGCAGCTTTTTGCCTTTATACTGGGCTATCTTCCCGTCGACATATACCTGATTCTTGTCATAGCACATACCTTCGCACGATTTACTCACACTCGGTCCATCGGAGCCTTTCAGCTTCTTGTCGAAGTAATAGACATAGTTTTTATCCTTGAAATACATTCCGTTGAGGCATTCGATTGTTTCGAAGCTTGCGGCATCAACGTCCGGCACTTCTTTCATATTCTTAAAAACCTTCTCCTTGTTTTTCCACAGCCATTGATAGTTGGAATAGTTATTGTCGCGCCCTATGATCTTGATTCCTGCCGTATCGGCTTTGATAAATGTACCCTGAAAGTAGATACCATTCTTGTCGACGGCAAGGCCGCTATCGTCAACCTGATTGAGTACCCGGAACGATTTCATGTCAGGATAAAATATCTTGCGGGTATTGAAATGTTGAAAGATAACATTCGTTTTATTTTTGATATACAGGGGCTTTTCGACATATTTGTATCCCCGTCCCCCGTCGAAAACAACAGAATCGACCTGCGCAGGTAGTTCGCGTGAAGGTGGAGCTGATGCCTTTTGGGCACAACATGTCAATGACAATAAAGGAAGTAAACAAAGGATAAATAGCAGCTTTTTCATGTGTGTAAGTTTTATGGTGTGATGTGTAAATGATATTAAGCAAATATAAGAAGATTCTCGTAAAGAGAGGTCACATTTGGAAATATTGCCTTTTTATTATTATCGCTTGACGTTTGAGGTTTTGTAATAGCTATATTTTTATTTTTGTCGATTGAGTTTCACTCTTTCTCCCAGTTTCTTACAATATTTACAATATCCATAACATAATTCTCATCTGTAAACCCTGCTCCTCGAATAGCCGGATGCCAAGTATGAATATACAATCTATCTCCAATGTCATAAAAAGCATTTCCATACGTTGTATTTTGCTTTTCTGCCGTTTCCAGTCCGTCAAAATCTGATTTGTGAAAATATTGCAATGTGTTTCCAAATATTATGATATTCGGGTTATATGTTTCGATTTGTCGCTTCAGCAATCCTTGATTATCATAATAGGCTTGTTGTATCACATTGCTTTCAGAAACACTACTTCCGGGTATTTTCTTAATGTTGATTATTGCAATTTCCTGCAATGGTTCAAAAGATGCTTCGTTGCTTGCATCTGGAATTTCACTCCATTCACAATTTCTCAAAATACCATAAGTTGTATAAATTAGTCTTCTCAATGTCGGGACACTTTTTCCGCAACGATATAGCCATTCTTTATCCTTGAATTTTTCGGAATAACTCCACGAGTCAATTTCTGAATTTGCCTCCTTCAGTACCTACAAAATATGATATTGTGCTTGAAGATATTTCTCAAGTTCGATTATACCATCAATAACAAAATAACTATCGTTATCCAACCCTATCTGCTCAATTTGTTTAGAAATTGTATTACATTTATTTTTGAATATTTCTAATGTTTTCATTTGCCATATTTCTAAACAAATAAGCAGGAGAATATTCCCCTGCCCATATCAATACTAAAGCTTTACCACTTCCAGATAGTTATTTGAAATATGAATACTTTCTAAAGTAACTCCATATTTCCTATGAAACGCATTAACAATCTCTTGTTTTCCCGCACTCAATAAGTTTGGTGCACTTGTCTGATTAGACAATAGTTCGACTCCCATTCCTTTTTCAAAACGAATTCCTTTATGGTTGAAACTGTTTTTGAGTTTTACACTAAATTGTGCCATAATAATTATTTTAAATATTTTGCCTACTATTATCGGGTTATCAGCTTCTCCCTTATTATAAAAAATGACATACAGCAATATAAACCCATATCACAGTGTGCTAAATGATCTTCACCTCTAAATATAGCAAAATTACTCCGTCCTTTTCAACTCTATGCGGAAAATCGTCCCCACATTTATATCCGAGGATTTGACGTATATTTTGCCTTTGTGGTATTTCTCGATAATGCGCTTGGCAAGCGACAGCCCAAGCCCCCAGCCCCGTGTTTTGGTGGTGAAGCCCGGCGAAAAGATATCTTTGAATTTCGATTTCGGAATACCCTTCCCCGAATCTTCGATGTCGATATAGATTATCTGGTTCTTTTCGAATATAGTGTACGAGATACCGCCCTGACCGCTCATCGCGTCTACGGCATTCTTCGTCAGGTTTTCGATCACCCAGCTGAACAGGATTTCGTTGATGTTGGCATATAGCGGTTGGTCGGGGAAGTTGAAGGTGAAAGTCACTTTCTTCGATATGCGCACGCTCAGGTAGTTGACTATCCGATGGATAGCGTCGGCAATGTCTTTCTTTTCCAGTGTAGCTTCCGAACCGACCTTCGAAAAACGATCGGTGATTATCTGCAGGCGATCGATATCCTTCTCCATGTTATCGGTAATATCCGCATCCACCTCCTTCATCCGCAAATATTCCACCCATGCGATGAGTGACGAGATAGGCGTCCCCAACTGGTGAGCCGTCTCTTTCGTCAGCCCCACCCACAGGCGATCCTGCTCGGCACGCTTGGTCGTAAGCAATGCCAGAAAAGAGGTTGCCACAAAGACAAACATCACGCCTAACTGAATATAAGGAAAAGCCTGTAAGCGCTTGAGCGTATAGGAATCGTCGTAATAGACAAACTGCTCGAAATCTTCGGCTTCGATAATAATCGGCTCGTGCTTTTTGCTGAATTTCATCGCCTCTTTACGGAGGAAATCCTGCTGCCCTTCTGCGGGCAGGTCTATATTAGCCGAATCGAAGTGATCGGTCTTTTTGTCGTAATGGATAACAGGGATGGTCTTGTTGCTGTTGAGAATCAAAAAAATCAATTCCATGCTGCTCCCCTCGGAATTGCTTGCCAAATCTTTGGTTGCTTCTGCCCAGATGGTCATTTTATTGCGTTCCTCTTCGGACAAATCTCCTACCAGCATGTTGGATATAATAAGCGAACCGAATGCGATAACGATTGCCATCGCCGCAAAGATATACTTATATAACGCCTTGTTGTTAGAGAAATTCATCCGGTAAAGATATTCCTTTGTCTTTGAACGTCAAAGTTTACGGGATAGTATGTATCCGCAGAATTTAACTTCCTGTAAGACTTGCCCAAAGAACAGATATATTAGAGGTAAACAGCTTTACGGATAAAGCCATCAGGATTATTCCGAAGAATTTGCGCAAAACATATACCCCGCCTATACCAATAATCCGCTGGACGACTTTCAGGTATTTCAGCACGAAATATACAATAACCAGATTGGCAAAGAGAGCGATAATTATGTCGGGCGACGAATACTCGGCACGCATCGAAAGCAGTGCCGTAAACGTTCCCGGGCCGGCCACCAGCGGAAAAACGATAGGGACAAGCGTAGCCGAACCTCCCGGCGCGTCGTTGCGGAAAATCTCGATACCGAACACCATTTCGATGGAAATGATAAAGATGACCAGCGCCCCGGCAATGGCAAACGACGACACATCCACATTGAACAGTTTCAGTACCCATTCGCCCACGAAGAGAAAAATAGTCATAATAACGAAAGCATAAATGGCTGCTTTCAGCGGTTCCACCTTTCGCCCGTCGCGCGTAAAATTAAGGAAAATAGGCACCGAACCCAGAATATCTATCAGGGCGAAAAGTACCATAAAAGCGCTCAGGATGTTGGTCAGACTTAAACTCATGATTCCAATCGATTGTTATATTGAAAACCGTTCTATACAAAGGTAAGCAATTTTTCATAGTTCGGTGAAAGGTTTTTTGTAAGTTTGTAAAAATTAATAGGCTAATTAGCCCAAAAGCTAATTTGCTAATGAAAAAACAACGTAGTTCGATAAGAAGATGATAAATTACGGATTTGTACGCGTTGCAGCAGCAACACCGAGCGTGAAGGTTGCCGATTGCGACTATAATGCCCGACAGATAATCGATATGGCGACCCGCGCCGACAAGCAGGGCGTATCAGCGGCCGTTTTCCCCGAAATGGGCATAACGTCTTACACTGCCAACGATTTATTCAACCAGCGCCCGCTCATCGACGGGGCTCTGGCTGCGTTGAAGCAAATCTGTGAGGAAACAAAGAACCTGAATATCATCATCGTCGCCGGCTCGCCCATCGAGATAGCCAACAGGCTGTACAACACGGGCGTAGTCATCTATCGTGGCGAAATCAGAGGGATTGTCCCGAAAACATTCCTGCCGAACTATAACGAGTTTTACGATAAACGCTGGTTTGCTTCTTCTGCCGAATTGAGCCGCAAATCGGTCGAAATCTTCGGAAAAGAAATTCCGGTGGGGATAGATTTAATCTTCGAAACGCCGGAGTTCAACTTTGCGCTCGATATCTGCGAAGACCTATGGACACCGATTCCACCATCATCCTATGCTTCGCTGTTCGGTGCGGATATTATTTTCAACCTTTCGGCAAGTAACGAGACGGCAGGCAAACACCTGTACCGCAAATCGCTTGTCAGCCAGCAATCGGCACGTTGCATCGCAGGCTATGTGTATGCGGCGGCAGGCAATGGCGAATCCACCACCGACGTTGTTTTCGGCGGCAGCAGCCTGATTGCCGAGAATGGCGCTATCCTGTCGGAAGGTGAACGTTTCTCTTTCGAGAACCGGATGATAACAGCCGACATAGACGTCGACCGCTTGCGGAACGACCGCCTGAAAAACAAGTCGTTCTCTTTGTCTGAATACCACTTGCAGGAGAAAAACAGCTACCGCTATATCCGTATAGAGCAGCCTGAAAAGAAAATCGAGCTGAACAGATATATCAACCCTACCCCGTTTGTACCCACCGAAGATGCTTTGCTGAACGAGCGCTGCGAGGAGATATTCGCTATACAAATCGGCGGATTGGCTAAGCGGCTGTTGCATACCAGCATCCAAAAGGCTGTGGTAGGCGTATCGGGCGGACTGGATTCTACTCTCGCCCTCTTGGTGATGGTGAAAGCGTATGACAAACTGGGCATTTCGCGCGAAAATATTATCGGCATCACTATGCCCGGATTCGGGACTACCGACCGTACATACGGCAATGCCATACAATTGATGAAATCGTTAGGCATCACTTCGGTGGAGATATCTATTGTCGATGCCGTCAACCAGCATTTCAAGGATATAGATCAAGACGCGAATAGGCATGACATCACCTACGAAAACAGCCAGGCGCGCGAACGCACCCAGATATTGATGGATTATGCCAACAAGGTGAACGGATTGGTTATCGGCACGGGCGACCTGTCGGAACTGGCACTCGGGTGGTGCACCTACAACGGCGACCACATGTCGATGTATGCCGTGAATACGGGTATCCCGAAAACATTAGTCCGCACCTTGGTGAAATGGGTGGCAGATACGCAAATGGACGAACAGTCGAAAACGATATTGCACGATGTGGTAGATACCCCCGTCAGCCCCGAACTGCTCCCTGCCGATGAGAATGGGGAAATCGCACAAAAAACGGAAGATGTAGTAGGCCCTTACGTCCTGCACGACTTCTTTTTATATAACGTGCTGCGTTGCGGATTCAGTCCGGCAAAAATATTTTTCCTGGCGCAACATGCTTTCGGCAACGAATATGATAAGGAAACCATCCTGAAATGGCTGAAAGCCTTTTTCCGCCGATTCTTCTCGCAGCAGTTCAAACGCTCGTGCCTGCCCGACGGACCTAAAGTGGGCTCGGTCAACCTGTCGCCTCGCGGCGACTGGCGCATGGTGAGCGACGCTTCGGCAGCCTTGTGGATGAAAGAATTGGATAATATCCGGATTTAACCGGAGCACCTGTCAATATTTATCTATTCCTCGTAGAATCCTGTATATCGAATAAGAGGTTACACCGCCTAATTCGGGGATATACAATTGCAGGCTGTCTTTGCAGTGGATTTCTCTTATTGGTACTGCATTAGCGATTTCTTCTTTGGTCACCCATTGAGGTTCGTACAGCACGTCAGACGCTTCACCATGTCCTTTTTTCTTTAACAGGCTGATCTGCACCGAGTCTGATTTAACATCTACCACCTCTGCTACAAAAATATTCGAAAAGGTATTAGTCCAAAGTATGTATTCATCTTTTATCTGCGGATTATTAGTTACTTCGTGCTTTTTCTCGTAAAATTGTTCCAATTGTTTATTGCTCTGATAGCTTTCATATTTACCATTTACCCAAAAGAAGAGACAAACCGCTGCAACCAACATCAAACCGATATAGGTATACCAAGGTGTTTTGTGTACAGTCTGTGTGCGAAGAAAGTTTTCCATTTCAGCCGGAAGTTCATACAATTTGCCGTCGCCCCGGCGAAGCGCATAGAGCTTGCCAATGCTGAAAAATGGAATCCAAAACAAATGGAAGCATTTCTGCCGCACTTCTACACGCATATTTTCCTGAATATCTTCCGTCGGTATGCCCAGTTCTTCGAACATATACGACTTGATGAGAAAAGTGTACCAGCCAAATAGTATCATAATATCAGATTCAATAAGTTTTGTAAAGTTATCAGCAGCAAAAATAAGAAAATTATGTAAATAATAATCATAAGTTTATCAATGTTTAGTTACAAGTTTGTCATGCCGACAGCAGGAGGCATCTCGTTCCGATAATACGAGGAAGAAAAAGGTAACACTGAGGTACACAGAGGAGGCACTGAGATACACTGAGGACAATGCACGCTGTGACGAGATGCTTCGCGAACTCTGTGGTTAAGTAACAGAAAAAGTAATTCGATAAAAAACGCTATTTTTTTGTACCGGAAAATAAAATTAAACAATTGGATTTAAGCAATATAAATATAATTTAGCATAGAAAAAACGGGACAAAAAGTGGTACAGAAAAGCGACACTTTAGAGGCTTTTTAGGGAGGAATGGAATAGTGGAATTATTAAACGCTAATAAATCTTAATGATTTGATTTGTATGATTTTTTTCGACATCTTTGTCAAACCGATATTAACCTTTTCTCTCAGTATACTATAAGAATCGAAATACCATTGATTTCATATATATTAAAAACTATCTCATAAATTATTTTAATGATTATGCTTAAAAGTAAGTTATTGATTGCCGGCATCATTACGCTCATGATGAGTTCGTTATTTGCCGTGCAAGCCCAGAACAAAACAGAGCCTGTCGATTATGTTAACCCGTTGACAGGAACGTTATCGAAGTACGAATTATCGACAGGAAACAACTACCCCGCCATCGCCCGTCCGTGGGGAATGAATTTCTGGACACCACAGAGCGGCAAGATGGGTGACGGGTGGCAGTATACCTATACCGCCGACAAAATCCGCGGTTTCAAGCAGACGCATCAACCCAGCCCATGGATGAACGATTACGGTCAGTTTTCTATTATGCCTATCACAGGCAAGGTAACATTCGACCAGGAGAAACGTGCCAGCTGGTTCTCGCACAAATCCGAAACTGCCAAACCGTATTATTACCGCGTCTATCTGGCCGATTACGACATCACCACCGAAATTGCACCTACATCGCGCGCAGCCATGTTCCGGTTCACTTTCCCCGAGAATGACAAATCGTATGTTATTGTAGATGCTTTCGATCGCGGTTCATTTGTTAAAATCATCCCCGAAGAGAATAAAATAATCGGTTACACCACACGCAACAGCGGCGGCGTGCCAGAGAACTTCAAGAATTATTTTGTCGTACAATTCGACAAACCATTCACCTACAAAGCGACCGTAGGCGACAGCGAAATACGCAAAAACGAGCTGGAAGTGCAGGAAAACCACACAGGCGCCATCATCGGCTTTGCGACCAAACGCGGCGAAGTGGTGCATGCCCGCGTAGCATCTTCGTTTATCAGCCACGAACAAGCCGAACGCAATCTGCAGGAATTAGGAAGCAAATCGTTCGACCAGATAAGCACCGAAGGACGCAACGAATGGAACGAAGTCCTCGGACGCATCGAGGTGGAAGACGACAACATCGACAACCTGCGCACGTTCTACTCGTGCCTGTATCGCTCGGTGCTTTTCCCGCGTACTTTCTACGAATACGATGCCAATGGGCAAATCGTACACTATAGCCCGTTCAACGGACAGGTATTGCCGGGATATATGTTTGCCGATACCGGTTTCTGGGATACCTTCCGCTGCCTGTTCCCGTTCCTCAACATGGTTTATCCTTCTATGAACGAGAAAATGCAGGAGTGGCTCGTGAATGCTTCGAAAGAAAGCGGATTCCTGCCCGAATGGTCGAGCCCGGGGCATCGCGATTGTATGATAGGGAACAACTCGGCTTCGGTCGTAGCCGACGCATATATCAAAGGGGTACGTGTAGACGATACTGCAAGCCTGTGGAGCGCGATGATGAATGCGACTACTCAACACCTGAAAGGTTCGGCGTCGGGGCGTGTAGGACACGATTATTACAATCGCATGGGTTACATCCCGAGCAATGTAGGCATCAGCCAGAGCGTTGCCCGCACATTGGAATATGCATACAACGACTGGACGATTTACCAGTTCGGTAAAGCAATCGGAAAACCGACAAGCGAATTGGAGGTGTTCAAGAAGCGTGCTATGAACTATAAAAACGTCTACGACCCCAAACATAAGCTGATGGTAGGTCGCGACGACAAGGGTGTTTTCAATCCTAAATTCGTACCCGAAGACTGGAGCAACGACTTCACCGAAGGAAACAGCTGGCACTGGAGCTTCTGCGTGTTCCACGATCCGCAGGGGCTGATAGACCTGATGGGCGGCAAAAAAGAGTTCAACACGATGATGGATTCGGTATTTATCATCCCAAGCTATAAGGGAATGACCAGCCGTTCGATGATACACGAGATGCGCGAAATGCAGGTGATGGATATGGGACAATATGCGCACGGAAACCAGCCGATACAGCACATGGTTTACATGTACAACTGGTCGGGGCAGCCGTGGAAAACGCAATACTGGGCACGCGAAATCATGGATAAGCTCTACAACCCGAATGCGGATGCCTATTGCGGCGACGAGGACAATGGGCAAACGTCGGCCTGGTACGTATTCTCGGCAATGGGATTCTATACCGTCTGCCCGGGTTCGGATCAATACGCTTTAGGCTCGCCGTTGTTTAAGTCGGTCAAGGTGAAACTGGAAAATGGCAAAACAATCACTATCCGCTCGAACAACAACAGCAAAGCCAACCGCTATGTATCTTCGATGCGATTGAATGGAAAGAATTACACGAAGACCTTTTTAACACATGACGATCTGATGAAGGGTGCGAATATCCAGTTCAATATGTCGGCAAACCCTAATACAACAAGGGGCACACAGGCATCGGACACACCATATTCATTTAGCAATGAATAATACACAGAGTTGTCAGAATTTCTGAAAAACAATAAAAGCCGGAGAATATAAGGTTCTCCGGCTTTTCTGTATGTTTTAACAAACAGGCCTACTGTTTCGCACAGCGGACGCTGAGGCCATAAGCCTTCCTTGTTGTATTTGTCGTCTGAATAGAAATAGGAGGAAAAGCTATCTCTAAGACATCTGCTCCATTATAGCTTTGGCTGGTAGAAGCCCAATATCCGGCTTTCTGCCCAATATTAAAATTCATTTGATAACGGCCTCCGCTGGAACCGCTCCCATTGAAGCGGCCTCCCGCTAAAGGATACATCCCCACTGTCGTTGAAAAGTTGAGCGAATTGATCAAATCCCCGGGAACAGACACAGCTATCATACCAGAGGGTGTGAGCCCATCCCATGGAGATACATTTCCTACCGTATGAGGGACTTTCCAGCCTTCGGGACAAGGATCGTATATGCCTTTTGTGCCGGACACACCTCCCCAGAAGTCTGCATCTTGATTGGCATAAGGTGCTATGCCATCATAAAGCCATCCTGACCGAGATACATACATCAATGGGTCTGTGATAGTCGCCTGTAGATTCACTTTAGGATCGGCATTTGTAACCTGCTGCGTAATAGCGGTTTTAACCCCATACAATGGTATCTCGGGCGCATATCCTAAGCCCCCTCCATCAACTACTCTTCCTGCCGGATGCGGGAAAGGGTCTTTACGCCCCCATTCATAGGTGTTGCCCATTGCCAATAAGCCATCGGTTGGGTCGGCACTTAACGCACCCAAGTTGCGATCCATAAAGGTAGTCGAGTATGTACCATTGTTATACGTGTGTGTCGCCCCGCTATCATCAGGGTCATAGTCTGTCATCCAGATATGCCAACTCCAACGGATAATACCATTGACACGCACAGCTACCACGGCGTTGCCGCTCTTGAATGACTCGCCCGCACAAATAGCAGCCGGATACACGGAGATAATTGAGTTAGCCCCCTGATCTCCCCCTTGAAGGTAAGCTTCTACTAAATCTTCGGTGTCAGACCAATAGACTTCGGCTGTCAACGGGCCTATCAGTGCGAGGTTGTCAAGCAAAGCTTCATTTGCCCACACATCATAGGCTTTCTGTACAGGGATGCTGATACGCTGGTTAGGCTTCAACAAGAAAGTATTGGAGTTAGGGTCGGTCAAAGCCTTTTCCTCGGCTGTCCGCAAAGGTATCAATGGTTCCCAGCTATCGCCCGACCACACATGTATACCCTTGCATAGCCCTCCTGCTTTTTGAGTATTATACACGAGCAACCCAATGTGCTCTGCCCTTTCGGCAGCAGTAGCCATTTCGGGCGCTGAACCCATTTTCAACTTGTCAGCCGCCGAAAGAGCTACGCGCGGAAGACCTAAACCTTTGGTGGTTGAACCACTCTCTTTCAAATCGAGAATAGCTCCCGGAAGCGGAGCTTCGCCGCTTCCGATTGTTACTTGTGCATGTGACGATACAGCCCAAAACAACAAGAGCATAATAGACAGTAATTGTCGCATAATAATTCTTATGTAGTAGTTGTATTTAGTAGTATGATTATTGCTTCACGCAGCGGACGCTGAGGGCATAACCTTTTCTATGAAATTGGCCAGACGCCATCATTGGAGTGAGAGGGTCATGCCTAATCGTCATAATCATTCCCGTATGCATATCCACATTTTTTGCCGACCAATAGCTACCTTGTTCACCTATTCTTTGATTTCCCTGGAACGTAGGTTCCATATTCCAGCGGCCGCCGGATAAAGGATACGTCCCGATAGTGGAAGAAAAATCGTATGCATTAACCAGATCTCCGGTAATAGGCACATATGTCCCATCCGATATAGATATGCCATCCCAAGGGGTAACACCCGCCACTGTTTCGTGAGGCACCATCCATCCTTCGGGACAAGGATCATATGCTCCTTTTGTGCCGGACACGCCTCCCCAGAAGTCGGCATCCTGACTAAAATAAGTGAGATGCGAATCCCAGGCAAACCATGCAACTCCACCCCCATAAGCAATCGGATCTGTTATTGTGCTCTGCAGGTTCAGGTTATGAGTTGTTGTTCCAGAGTTACGAGGGTCGTTCACGATGGCTGAAGCTGTTCCATACAATGGTATCTCCGCTGCCGCCCCCATGAGCCCAGTTCCTTCCACATCCGCCGGATGCGGGAATGGATCTTTGCGCCCCCATTGATAGGTATTACCCATAGCAAGTATACCATCGGCAGGGTCGGCACTTAGCGCACCCAGATTACGATCCATAAAGGTGGTTGAGTATGTTCCATTGTTATAGGTATATGTCTTTCCGCCGCCATCAGGGTCGTAGTCCGTCATCCAGATATGCCAACTCCAACGAATTACACTATTGACACGCACAGCTACTACAGCATTACCACTCTTGAACGATTCATACGAACAGATAGATTTCGGATATACCGTGATAACAGAATTAGCGCCTTGGTCTCCTCCTGACAAAGTGACTTCGATTAAATCTTCGGTATCAGACCAATAAACTTCAGCTGTTACCGGGCCTGTCAGCGTGAGGTTATCGAGCAATGCTTCGTTTGCCCACATGTCGTAAGCTTTCTGCACAGGAATGTCGATGCTTTGGTTAGGCTTTATCAGGAAAGCATTGGAATTCGGGTCGGCCAACGCCCTTTTCTCTGCCGTTTTAAGAGGCACCAAAGCTTCCCATTTGTCACCCGTCCACACATGCATACCCTTGCACAGGTCGCCTGTTTGCTGGATGTTGTAGACTACCAACCCGATGTGATCCTGCTTCTCCGTGGCGTTGGTAATTTCGGGTGCTGTACCCATTTTCAACTTGTCGACCGCCGAAAGTGCTACGCGCGGAAGACCTAAGCCTTTGGTGGTTGTACCACTCTCTTTCAAATCAAGAATAGCTCCGGGAAGCGGAGTGTCGCCGCTTCCGATTGTTACTTGTGCATATCCTGATGTAATAACTAAAGCCCCTAACAAGAAGGCTATCACCCATTTTTTTTGCCCCAAATTCATAATCATGAATATGTTAATATTATACAAAGAACCCCTTACACCCAAATATTGAGCAAGAAATCATTAAAACTGTTAAATAAATTTCAGTAATAGAAAAACTTAGTATCTTATATCGATCACTTGTGACAGTTTCTGTTTGTATCAAGTTTTTATACTACCTACTTCAAATAATTGCATACAAAGGTAAGATTTAAAATGTAATAGACCAATAATTTAACATTTAATTATGCGTCACTTCTACAAATCTTTTATCAAAGTATCTTTTTCGGCAGCCATCAATATATCCTGCATCTTAATCATTTGGTTCCATACCCCTTTCAAAGCCCCTTCTTTATCTATGACAAAATCTTCGGAACCATATAGGTTCATCTTTTCTATCAAATAGCTTACGGATAATTTGTTAATATCCAACGCCGGTACATACGCCGGTATGAGGCCGTTATCATCGCTCGGCGTTTCGATTATAATTCCGATATTCTGAAGATAATATATCACATCGCTCATCAGCGTAGTCGGAATCTTATAAGTAGTCGATATTTCGTCGGCAGTGATAGCCTTTTCGCCATCAGCAAAGCGTTTGACAATAATGGAGGATACGGCCAACAAGATGAAATCCTTGTAGCGGCGGCTGATATTTTTCGTTTCGTGTTCGAAACTGAACTTGGAGACATTCTGATAAGCAAACGAAAGCTCTACCCCTATGAGGAAGATAAACCACGAAAGCTGCATCCACAGCAACAAGAGAGGCAAAGCGGCAAAGCTACCATAGATAGCATTATACTTCGAAATCCATATCTGCCCGCTGATATAAAGCCACTGAAACCCTTGAAAGGCAAGTCCCGAAACAATTCCCGCCAAAAAAGCCGCGCTGAATTTCACTTTTGTATTAGGAATATAGCTATACAAAAAGGTAAAAAGCATAATGGTAATAGCAACAGGCAACAGCTTGATAACAGGACTGAGGACGAAGTCTACCAATTCGAATTCGGTAGTCATATTCAACACAATAGACAACCCAGCATTGCACACGAGAAAGACGGGCGCTATAATAAACAGTGCCAGATAATCGGTGAATTGGCGGTAATAGCTACGCCCCTTTTTTATCCGCCAAATCGTATTGAAATTGTCTTCGATAGAGCCCAGCAACGAAACAACCGTATAGAGCAACATGATGATACCGACCCCCAAAAAGACGCCTCCTTTGGCATATTCGAGGGATGAATCGATAAATCCCATCACCCGGTCAATCATATCGACCTGCCCTTCGAAGTATTTTTTCAACTCTGTTTCTACCACTCCCTGGATACCAAAACCGCGTGCAATGCCAAACAACACCGCCAGAAGAGGCACAATAGACAACAACGTTTTATAGGTCAGCGCCGCCGCACGCGTATTGATTTCGGAACTGTCGATATTGCGGATGACGAGGACAAATGACTTGATAATGTTATACAAACTCATCCTCCGCGCCGAAAGCTCGTCTCCCGTAAAGCGCCATATATCGTGCGTCAGGAAACGGATTATCTTCTTTATAAAGTTGGTAATCTTCTCTATCATAACTCTATTATAATGTCTGAAACAGACAAAAGGTTTTGCCGAAGATACGATATTCTTATTTTAT
Source organism: Dysgonomonas sp. 25 (assembly GCF_010501075.1). Lineage (GTDB taxonomy): Bacteria > Bacteroidota > Bacteroidia > Bacteroidales > Dysgonomonadaceae > Dysgonomonas. The sequence goes on along the minus strand of NZ_QVMN01000005.1, from coordinate 20,137 downwards.
TTGGTTACACGAAGCTTATTTTTTGTCGCATAGAATAATTATTCAATTTTACTGAACACTTTGTTCTTTCGCTATATATTTCTTTGATATCTCAAATAAAGCATTTATATTGATATTTTTTTAGCAAAAATTTAAAATAAAAACGGATAAAAAGGCTATTATGTAATAATATTAACTATTTTTGCAGATATAGTCATCCATTAATGACTTACCCAAGATGAAAACGACAAAACTAACTATTCTCTTTTGGGAGATAGGACATTATAAAACAAATAGACGGTCAAAGATTAAGAGACCAATCCTCAGGCATATTCCAGCCTGTTAGCCTGAGGATATTTTTATCAAAGTTTTATTTATATCTAAAACATGTTGACTGATAAACGAAACGACAAGTTCAAAAAAAAACAACACTGTATCGCGTCATTTTTGTCAAGTTTAAACATATAACTATTATGAAAACAATAATAACATCATTGATTTTTATCTTATTAGGTTTTTCGGCTCTTTCAGCCCAAATAGACAGCACAGCGAATTATAAAGAAGCACAATTCCCTGGAGGAGAAAGTAAGCTAAACATGTTTATAAGAAATAATCTTGTATACCCTATCAAAGCACATGAAGCGGGTATTCAAGGAAAGGTAGTAGCCTCTTTCACAATAAGGGAAGACGGAAAAATAGAAAATATTACAATAGAAGAAAGCATTGGCAAACCATGCGACGATGAAGTTATAAACCTCATCAGGCGTATGCCTGAATGGGAGCCGGCACAACGAAATGGAAAGAATATAGCATCTCCCTTCCGCCTTCCTGTTAATTTCGGAATAGGAAAAATAGTTCCCGAGAACGGACTCGCAGCACTTAGCAATCCTCAATTTCCGGGAGGAGAGCAAGCCTTGCTTGATTTTATACAGACAAATCTTCGTTATCCAGCGAAGTCGGACGTAAAAGGGATTGCTTGGACATCCTTCACCATCACCGAGAAAGGGGAGATCAAGGATATAAAAATCATAAAAAGCCTTGGGAAAGATTATGATAAGGAAGTCAAGCGGCTGATAAAATCCATGCCCAATTGGATTCCGGCTAAATGGGGAAAGCAAAACGCTGCAGCTTTCTACGAGTTACCAATAAATTTCGGCGTAGAAGATATTACTGCAACAGAACTTCTAACAGACACGACAAACTATACACCACCTCATTTCTTTGGAGGAGAAAAGGCTATGAATGAGTTTATAATCAAAAATATGCGTTATCCCCTCGAAGCTTTGAAAAGAGACGAACAAGGTGTTGTGAAAATTTTGCTTACAATAGCAGAAGATGGCAATATAGAAAATATCAAAGTATTAGAAGGACCAAGTCGGCTGCTTATCGCTGAAGCCGTAAGAGTAACGAAATTAATGCCAAAGTGGATTCCGGCAACTCGTAATGGAGAGAATGTAACTGATACGTATACAATACCTATCAGTTTTAAAATACAATCAGGACCAGTTACAACCCGAATAATCAGGCATTAATTACAATTTCGGAATCAGTTTATTATCATCCAATTCTTTGTATATGCGGTAGCCGATATAACCAAAGACACAGCCCATAATCGTGCCCACGAGGATATCCAGCGGATAGTGCTTACCTACATAAACACGGCTATAAGCTACAACAACCGCCCAGAAGGACATCAACACCGTATAATACTTATTGCGCAGGAAAAGAGCAGTAAATATCACCAGACAGAACGAATTGGATGAGTGCGACGAATAGAAGCTATAAGAATGCTCATGGTTCTGTATGGCGTGAATAACATCATCGAACAGTTCGTTATTGATCGGGCGCGGACGGGCAACAATAACCTTTACGATGTAGTTGACAATACTGTTCATTCCCAACGAAAGAACCAGGAACGCCGAACCCCAGATACCTATTCGTCCTTTCTTGTAGACAAGGAAAGCGATAACCAGCACACAAACCACGGCCCATGTATAGCTGGAGCTGATAAACAGCATAATAGGGTCTAACCATGACAAGTGCTTGTCATTTATCCAAAGGAACAATTCCTTGTCTTTCTCGATAAGCTGTTCAATGAATGTCATTGTCATAAATATCTCAAATATACGTAAAGCAAGTATTCAGACTGCAAAATAACACTAATATTCCGTATCCCCAATATTTTTGCGGATAATTATGGTTTCTGAGAATAATTTTTATATTTGTAGCCGCAAAATCATTCAATAATTAAGCACACAACCCAAACCGGTATCTATGGCACTTAAAAACCTGCAAATCGAAAAAGTAATAATCCCCAAAGATTATGAAGAAGTTATCCTTAGCGAAAACAGAGAAAAGCTAACAAACGAACAAAAGCTGCAAGGCTTTACCAGAGGTCACCACCACAACTACTGGCGGATGCCTTCCGACGAGGGGATAGTGTTAAGCATCGCCCCTACCGAGAACAAGAAAGGCGAGAAATACCTCAAATATGAGGTAATGATACATGCCAATGACAACTTTTTCGGGGAGCTGGAGAAATACATCGAGGACAGCATAGCCGAAGACGGATATACCAAACGGAAAAAGAACTTCTGGTGGGCACACTACCTCTCAAAACGGATAGGACAAATAGACGAAGCCCTGTACAATTCCTACTCCTTCGGGGTGAATGCCCCATCTGCCGACGGTTATATGACAGCTCACCTCGACGTCGACAACCTGAAGGAATACAAGAAACTGCTGAAATACATCGCCCAGATCCTGCGCGGCCTTCATGCCCTCAAAGTGGAGGAAGAAAGAGGTATTTACCGGGCTGCCGTGGAAAACAAGAACAAAATCACCGATTACATAGACAGCATACGGCAGCACAGGGCAGAAGCCGAGAAATATCCTAAACTGTGGGAAGAAGCCGGAAAAGTACTCGAAAGATGGCCTTTATCAACCCAAAACGGCACCGTAGAATTGTTAGCCCTGATATGCAGCATCCCTCGCCGTGACAGCAAGAAAGAATTGCAGAAATTAACACATAAACTGGCTATCAAAGAGAAACTGGCAAAAAACCATAGCCTACGGGCGGAATTGTTCTTTGCCCTGCAGCAACAGATAGGCGACTATTACCTTGCCAACAGCAATGGATTCCCGACAAAACCTCTCGTGACAAAGGTTGCCAAAATACTGGCACTTGCCCTCGAAGCATTCGGATTCGGCATCTATCCCGACGGGTTAGTCACCCTCATACGCGTATTCAGCAACGATGCCGCAGAAGGCATATCCCTCGAATGGTATCAGGAAGATCCTGTCTATGATGCAGAAGAATTCGGCTATTACGATGGCATCGAGAACGAAAATTACTTAGACGTCTTCTGGGAAAAAATCGATATAGAGGAACTTATCCGGTAAAAATCACTATCTTCATAGTGGATTTGGAATATCAAGCCCACCGCCCATTATGGAATTACATTATCAACTGACAGAAAAAGACTATCTCAACTTTCAGCTCTATCATACCTCTATGGATAAAGCCGTAAGGAAGCAGCGCCGCAACACCCAAATCATTGTGGCTGTAGTAGCTGCCGTGATGGGGGCATTTTTCCTGATAAGAGGAAATACATTCTCCGGCATAGTCCTGCTGTTGTGTGCAGTTCCGTCATACTTCCTTTGCGCTTTCTATGCCAAGCTACTATACAAATTCTCCCTGCGAAACCACGTCGCAGCGCTCTATCGGAAAAGTACTCCCCGCGACGTTTCTTTAAGGATAATAAACGAAGAGACGATAGACTATCACGAGCGCGGACTGGGACAGCAGGTCAGGATAGCCGACTTAGAGGAGATAAGCGACGTGAAAGAGTATATATACCTCAAACTCGGCAATACGTCCTACATCATCATTCCCAAAGCAACATTGAGCGACCCCGACTATGTAGAGGACAAGCTAAGGCACTATGCTGCCAGATACGACGTCCCGTTCATCTACAATCCGCAATGGAAATGGAGGTAACTCCTACCCTCTCTAACTTGTCATGCTGAGTGAAATGAAGCATCTCGTCACTTTATCGGAAAGAGACTTCTCACTTTCGTTCGAAGCGACAAAAAAAGTAACATTTCTCTACTCTTTTTCGAGTGTTTTTTGTTGAGGTTACTTTTTCTCAGTGTACCTCAATGCCTCCTCTGTGGAGCTCAGTGTAACCCTTTCTTCCTCGTATAATCGGAACGGGACGCCTCCTGCTGCCGGCATGACAAACTCGTCAACTTGTACACTTGTTTACTCGTCAAGTATTTCATCATTGATAAACTTATAATTATATATTACACTATCCATTCACCCTATTACTAAATTTTATACCTTTGTCTGCTAATTAATTCTCATGAAGAAAATAACGTTATGCATCATTTTTATATGCTCCACACTATTGCTTTCATGCTCTCGGGTCGACAGCGACGCTAAAGAGGCAGCCGAAGCAGTGCAGAAATCAATAGCGTACACTGCCGAAGGCAAATTAGACAAGGCGGAAGAATACTACAAAATATACAAAAACATCGATGCCCGCTATCAGGGAACCGATGAATACATCCCCTTCCGCGAAGCATATCAACAATATATTTCAGCTAAAGAATAACCCTATATCTGCAACAATAATTTGTCATGAACGAAAATACTGTAAACGAAGAAAATAAACGAAGCCTCAATTTTATCGAGGCTATCGTAGAAAACGATATAAAAGAAGGCTTGAACGACGGACGCATACAGACGCGTTTCCCACCCGAACCGAACGGCTACCTCCACATCGGGCATGCCAAAGCTATCTGTATGGACTTCGGCATAGCACAGCAATACGGAGGCTTATGTAATCTGCGTTTCGATGACACCAACCCGTCGAAAGAAGATGTAGAATACGTAGACGCCATCATGGAGGACATCCAATGGCTCGGTTATCAATGGGAGAATGTGTTTTATGCATCCGACTACTTCCCTCAGCTGTACGATTTTGCCGTGCAATTGATAAAAGAAGGGAAAGCCTATGTAGACGAGCAATCGGCAGAAGTCATCGCCCAGCAGAAAGGAACGCCTACGCAAGCCGGGACAGACAGCCCGTTCCGCAACCGCCCGATGGAAGAAAACCTCGACCTGTTCAAGAAAATGAACGAAGGAGCATTCCCCGAAGGCTCGATGGTGTTGCGGGCAAAGATAGACATGGCCTCGTCGAATATGCACATGCGCGACCCGATTATTTACCGTATCATCGACCATCCTCACCACCGCACAGGCACCACGTGGAAGGCTTACCCGATGTATGACTTTGCACATGGGCAGTCCGATTATTTCGAAGGAGTTACACACTCGCTTTGTACGCTCGAATTTGTGGTGCATCGCCCGCTCTACGACTGGTTTATCGACCAGTTGGCTACCAACGCTTACCGACCGCATCAGTACGAATTCAACCGCCTGAACCTCACTTATACCGTGATGAGCAAGCGTAAGCTACTGCAATTAGTTCAGGAAGGGCTTGTGTCGGGATGGGACGATCCGCGTATGCCTACCATTTGCGGATTGCGCCGCAGAGGCTACACACCCGAATCGATTCATAACTTTATCGACCGCATCGGCTATACCAAATACGACGGCGTAAACGATATAGGCTTACTGGAATTTGCCGTGCGCGAAGACCTGAACAAGCGCGTCACACGCGTCTCGGCCGTACTCGATCCCGTAAAGCTGGTACTGACCAATTATCCCGAAGGGCAGACCGAACAAATGGAAGCTCAAAACAATCCGGAAGACGAAAACGCCGGAAGCCACAATATCCTGTTCTCGCGCGAACTGTATATCGAACGCGACGATTTCATGGAAGATGCGCCGAAGAAATACTTCCGTCTCACACCGGGCAACGAGGTGCGCCTCAAAAACGCTTACATCGTAAAATGCACCGGCTGCAAAAAGGACGAGAACGGCAACATTGTCGAGGTATATGCCGAGTACGATGCCAACACCCGCAGCGGAATGCCCGACAGCAACCGCAAGGTGAAAGGGACTATACACTGGGTATCGACCGAAGATTGTATCGATGCCGAAGTACGCGTATACGATCGCCTGTTCGCGGTAGAAAACCCGTCGGAAGAAAAAGACAAGGATTTCCGCGAGCTGTTGAACCCCGATTCGTTGAAAGTGCTGAAAAACTGTAAGCTCGAATCTTACCTGAAAGAGGCCAAACCGATGGACAAATTCCAATTCCAACGTTTAGGCTATTTCTGTGTCGATACGGATTCGACTGCAGACAAGCTTATTTTCAACCGCACCGTTGCACTAAAAGACTCGTGGAGCAAAGAGCAGAAAAAGCAATAAGCCACTCTTAAGCATTGGAAAAAGACATTACAGATTTAGTAAAAAAATATGAAGAACAGTTGGCATCGGGGAAAAGTATTTACTTCGATGCCGACCAGTTCGAGGATCTGGCCGATTACTACGACCAGAGCGAAAACTTCGAACGTGTCAAGCAGGTAATCAGCGACGGGTTGCGTATCCACCCCGAGAATGATTCGCTACTGCTCCGACAGGCACGCTATTTTGTCTACGACGGCGAATACAAACAAGCGCTGGAACTGCTGGGCAAGATAGCAACCGAATACAACCTCGAAACCAACCTGCTCAAAATGGAATCGTTCCTGCAACTCGACCTGCCGGCCGAAGCATACGAACAGGTGAAAGAGATATTAGAATCCGAAAGCGATTTCTTAGACAATGCGCTCGCCGAAATAGGATTCGTCTATTTAGACACCGACAACTACGAGGCCGCCATCCTCTACTTCGAGAGGAGCCTCGAATACACGCCCGAGAATTTAGAAGTTTTGAGCGACCTCGCTTATGCTTACGAAATGACCGACAATTTCGAAAAAGCAATAACGACCAACAACCGCATCCTCGATATAGACTCGTATTCGTACAACGCATGGATCAATCTGGGGCGCCTCTATTCGATGAATTCGGACTATGCCAAAGCCATAGATGCCTTCGACTTCGCACTGACGATAAACGACGAAGACACAACCGTTTGGAAACTGAAAGCACATTGCCTCACGCTGAACGGGCAAGCCGAAGAAGCTGTCCCCATATTTAAGCAGTTGCTCGAAAAAGAGCCTGACGATACCACGCTCTACTTCCTGCTCGCCGAGTGCTATTTCACGCTCGACATGTACGACGAAGCGTTGAAATACTTAGACGATTTTCAGGAGCGCGAAGGCAGCAATATGCTCGAAGCCTTGACCAAAAAGGCAACTATCTACCTCGAACTGGATCAATACGAAGAGGCGCTGTCCATCATGGAAGAAGCCTACAAAGAACATCCCGGTTCGGCAGAAGTAAACCTGATGCTGGGCGAGATAAAATACCGGTTGGAAAGCTACGACGAGGCCGAACAATTCCTGTTGAAAGCTTATGAATTGAATCCCGACAACCCCGAAACGGTCGATCGGCTGGCAATTATCAACATCAAGAAAGAGGACTTCGAGAAAGCATTGGAATACAGCAAGGAACTGTTAGACATGGAACCGCACAGCCTGCCGGCGAAACAACGGTTGGTACTCCTCTACTTCGAACTGGACAATGCTGCCGAATTCAACGAATTATTAGACAGCATGAGCGACTACGAACTGGAATCCCTTTTCCGGCTGATTTACGAAAATGAAGCAGGTGAATCGTTAGACCGCAATTCGCTTATCAACTACCTGAAAGAGGCACGCGAATGCCGCATTTTGTTCAAGAATCTGAAATATTAGCTTATTTCCTCAAAGCGTAAGTCTTCGATTTCAGGAATTCTCCGAATGCCTTTATATCGTCGTATTGGTCCTGTTCCTCCACAGAGATAGGCTCGCCGAAGTGAACGGTAACAACCTTGCCTTTTTTGTTGTTTATCTCGTGCACCAGACGCACCGTGCGCACCTGCCAGCTGATATATCCCAATATCTGGTACAACAACGAATTGCAGCCCGATATGAAGACAGGAACAACAGGAACACGTGCCCGTTTGATAAGCTTCACCGTAGAAGCTTGCCACTCGCGATCGACAACCTTTCCAGTAAGGCTCGGAAGCGAAATTCCTCCCGCAGGGAACAACCCCAACGGATGCCCTTGCGACAAGTGATCCAGACATTGCTTTACGCCTGCCACACTGGATTTGACTGCTGACATTTTGTTGCCTTTGGGGAAAGGATTCACCCCGATAAAGAATTCATCCATGGTATCTATCTGGCTCAATATCCAGTTGACCATCACTTTGAAATCCTTGAATTTGGAAGCGATTGTTTCTATCTCGATGATTCCGTCGATGTGCCCGTAAGGGTGATTGGATGTGGTGATAAATGGTTTGCCTTCGAACTGGTCGAGGACTTCTATATTTTCATATCTGCGCTCAATCTCTAATCTATCGAGCATATCGGTCACAAAAGGTAATCCCGTCAGATGCTTCGAATCGTCGTATATCTTATTGGCTTTGTTAATGCCGGAAATACTGGAGACCATTTTTATCAGCGTCTCGCCGAAACGGCCTCTGAATACGGGATGTATACCCCGTATCATATCTTTGCTTACTAATTTTTCTTTCATAAATAACAGTCAAATAATAGCATCGCGAGCGATACTTCACAAAGATTCTTTGCCTGCACGCTCATCCTTGTCGCGCTGATCGGCCATCTTCAGCAATTTAGTAAAGTCTATAATATTAATGATAAGCAATACAACACAGGCGGCTGCACCGACATACATCAAACTGCCCCTGAACAGCACTTCGGCAATCAAAAACAGGCATAGTAATATGCGCACTTCGGTCGGCCCGAACAGGTTGGAATCGATGGTATATTTGTTTACAATCTTATAGCGTAACAAAGCAATTATCATCGCCCACCCGTAGAGCGTAACAAAAGCAAAGCCTACCAACTGCCAGTAGCCTTCGGCATAAAGCAGAAATCCGAGGCCTATCAGTATATCCGTCAGCCAATCGACTGTGATATCCAGCGAAAAGCCGTACCATTTGCGGGGGGTATTGCGGTAATAGGCTACACGCCCGTCGAGCGAATCGCCAAACCAGTTAACAGCAAATCCCACAACCCCAAGCAACAAACAGTATGGATGAACATATGCAGCCAAGACAAAGCTGGCAAAGGTGAGAATGCTCCCGAAGAAGCCAATGCCTGTAAGCATATCCGAACTTATCCACGAGGGAACGCGCTGAACAAGAAAGGCCAATGTCTTTTGCTCTGAATTCCGAAGGATATTTGTCCGGCTACGGTCTTTCGTTATCTTTGATAACGCTTCCTCATTTTTGCTTTTTGTATCACTCATAGTCAATCAGTTAAACTTTATTGCATATTTTTTTGATTATCATCGTCGTCAGACTTCCGGTATCCATCGGCTTTATCGAACCAATGCACGCCTACCTTAGCTAAGTATTTCCTGAAATTGATGTCTTTATAGACAAATATTCGCTGCATATTATAATTCCAGACAAGCCCCACGATGATAGAAACTACAATTTTAGGTATTAAAAATACATTTTCGATAAAGAGATTCGGCATACTCTCGAGCGGAATCCACTTCATCACGAATTCTGTGAATAATATCGTTCCCTGCGTATTGAGAAAAATACTCCCAAACCAGACAAGGATGAACTTAATCAACACATGCGGGACATACAACCCTTTTGCTTTAAACGTCCACTTATAATTGATAAAGCAATTGAGCAAACCTCCTGCAACATTCCCGAGCAAGGTAGACAAACCATAGTAAATCCCGAATACATTGACACACAGAATACTGGTCAAGAAGTCAACCTGGCTCGATACCTGCGAAGAGAATTGAGCGCGTAAAAACGTAAAAAATCCGTTTTTGCTATTGATGGTTCTGACTGTTTTTTTTACCCAATTACTCATCCGCTCGTTGATAAGAATAGCTTATAAAGGCATAGCCGATTTAAGCAAGATTTCTTAATCGGCAAAATTAATAAAATAACCCGACTTAGGTCAACGTATTGGAGAAAAAAGCATTTTTAGTCTTTTTTTCAGTAATATATCAGCTTGAGGCTGAAAAATATAAATGAAATTGTATTATTTGTCTTTTTTTTCGTTCCTTTGCAAAATACAATTACAGGAACAATGCGGTATAATTCGACCATATTTTTATCTAACTTCCGTTTTATCAATATGATAATTTGGAAAATTGGATATCCACACACACACACACACACACGAAATATAGTCAATATTTCGGAATAATCCAAGGTTTCAGGGTAGTTTTTTCAAAGAAAAGTTACTTCGCCCTACGGGCAGTTACTTCGTGCTTCGCACAGTTACGAGTTACAAGAGATAACTTGCGAACTGCTGTACGGCTTTGCCCCTACTCGTCACTCGTAACTTGTAACTCGTCTACTAAAAAATATGCTTGTGTTAATGTCAGG
>NZ_QVMN01000005.1:0-9708 GCF_010501075.1 Dysgonomonas sp. 25 | reverse complement strand
ATGCTTGTGTTAATGTCAGGGGTATTTCCGGCTGCGACAGCCGTACCTACCTCCCCCCAGCCCCCTCCACAAGAGGGGGAGCGAGGGGCAATATTTCAGTTAACAGTGAGCAGTCAACAGTCAACAACAAAATCCTTGTGGGAGAAAATCAATATACGCTGTCATGCCGAACCTTGTGTGAGGCATCCCGCCCCGTTATCGGCAAGAGATCCCTCGCCTTCGCTCGGGATGACAAGACTAATAGCTATCAGCTAACGGCTAACAGCTATAAATTATCAGCATATTATCTCATTATCATATTAACTAATTATTTTTTGTTATGAAAAGAACAATCTTGACACAGGCTATAACTATATTAGCCTTAGCGTTATTAACAACAATCAACTTATGTGCTCAGGTAAAAATAGGCGATACGACACCACCTGTTGCGGGTGCGCTACTTGAGCTGAGTGAAGGAAGTATAACAACAAAAGGGTTGGCGCTGCCACGGGTAGAACTTGTGGATCTGACTACGCTGACTATGGGTACAAATGCCATACCCAATGCAGGAACCCTATGGCAAGACCATGTAGGGTTAATGGTTTACAACACAGCTAAAGTTGAAACCAAAGCGAACCGTATATGTCCGGGTATCCATATTTGGGATGGCGCTGAATGGCAGTCGTTGATAGCCTACCCCGAACCATTGGAGCAAAAGGTTGCTATGGCAATTGTGAAACGTGATTTTGAGTATCTCGATCCTGATAGTCCGGTCGGTTGGCCTGCGGATAAAGAGAGCGATCGTCTACTTGGAAAGTACAACTTGGGCTCTTTGGGAACATTTATCGACAACCGGCCTAATGATGCGCCGCAAACCTATTATCATGCACGTTTTTATGTGGGTTATAAAACGGGTATAGTTACTTACAATATCCAACGTAGCTATAATTGCGATTCTAACACGGCTCCTAATTGGATATCCGAAGGCTATGAAGTAGAAAATCTACGTACTTTCGAAGATGGTATATGGATGACTGATAATCTACGCGCTATTGTGATGCCCAACGGAGAGAATATTATTCAGAGTGCCAATAATAGCACGACTGTTCCTTACTATCACTATCCAGACTTGCAAGTATCTAATCGCGCTATACAGGGGGTGCTCTACAACTGGGCAGCAGCTATCAATATGGGCGATGGCACAAATGGCACAACTCCTGATCCAAGCTATGTAGAACAAGGTGGTCCCGGTCATTTTGATGTCCATATACAGGGTGTATGTCCCGATGGATGGCATTTGCCATCTGATCAAGAGTGGGTTGACTTAGAGAATGGCATTATTCTCAAAACTGCTACATTCAGTACTACTCCTGATATTGGCGCTGCCAATAAAGTCGACTATTCTGATACCGGCTACCGCGGAACCACCCACGGCACCGCCATGAAAACAACCAACGGTGCTGGTGGAACGAGTAAACCTTCCTCACAAGGTGGTTTCGATGGCTATCTTGCCGGCGGTGCCGGTAGTGGCTTATCCAATACTTACGGTAGCAATGCTCGCTATTGGTCGGCCAGTAAAAATAATGGCAACGCGTGGTATCGATACTTGTACAGAACGGCTGCGCCAGTGTACCGGGCGGGAGTCTATGGTGCCAATCTCTTATCTGTTCGCTGCATGAAAGACAACTAACTCGCCTCCTCTCTAAAAGAAGAGGAAAACAAAATGTAAAGAACTTTATCCATAACAGGGAAATAATCTATACGGATTATTTCCCTGTACTATATCAAAGAATTTTTCCGAAAAATAGCTATCTTTGTGATTCCGATAATAGAATCAAGTAAACCAAAGATATGGCAGATACTAAACAACAATTCGAGCAGGTTATCGACCTATGCCGCAGCCTTTTTGTTAAAAAACTATCCGACTATGGTGCCTCGTGGCGTATTCTGCGCCCCCAATCGGTTACCGACCAGATACTTATCAAGGCGAAGCGTATCCGTAGCCTCGAGGAAAAGGGCGTCAGCAAGGTAGGGGAAGGCATCGAGCCCGAATTTATCGCTATCGTCAATTATGGTATTATTGGCTTGATTCAGTTAGAATTAGGGTTTTCGGACGAGATAGATATAGATGCCGGCAAAGCGTTGGCGTTGTATGACAAGCATATGACCGAAACGAAGGAATTGATGTTCGCTAAGAATCACGATTACGACGAGGCGTGGCGGGCGATGCGTATCAGCTCTTATACTGACCTGATTCTGACGAAGATATATCGTACCAAACAAATAGAAGAGAACAAAGGCGAAACGCTTGTCTCCGAAGGGATAGATGCCAACTATATGGATATGGTTAACTACTCGCTCTTCGGATTGATAAAGATGGAATTTCCCGAAGATGAGTAGGTTATAGCTGTAATTGCGATTATGGAAAAGGAAAAATCAGGTGTAGGAATGAAGATATTGGTAGAGGTTGCCCGCGTTTTGCTGGGGGCGACTTTTGTCTTTTCCGGATTTGTGAAGTCGGTTGATCCTATGGGAACAGTCTATCAGATAGAAGATTACCTGATAGCCTTTCACCTGTCGGCGCTGTTGCCGATGGCCGTTCCGGTGGCCTTCTTTCTGTGCGGCCTCGAATTTGTGATGGGTGTCTGCATGCTGTTGGGCTTGTACCGCAAATGGAACTCGCGGTTGATGCTGGTTGTCATGGTTTTTATGACTATCTTGACGCTTTATCTTGCCATAGCCAATCCCGTGAAGGATTGCGGATGCTTTGGCGATGCTGTCAAGCTGACTAACTGGCAGACGTTCTATAAAAACATTGTGTTGCTGGCATTTGCAATCATTGTCTTTGTCTATCACGAGCGCATAAAGAACATCTTTACGGGCAAAACCTATTGGATGGCTTTCCTCTATACCCTTCTCTTTACGGTGGCTTTCCTTATATATAATTACCGCTACGATCCGGTTGTTGATTTCCGTCCCTACCGCATAGGGAATAACATCCCCGAGCTGATGAAGCTGCCGCCGGATGCCAAGCAGCATATTGCGCAGAGCGTCCTCGTATACGAAAAGGATGGGGTAGAGCAGGAGTTTACCGAAGAAAACTATCCGTGGGAGGATGAATCGTGGACGTTTGTCCGCATGGATACTAAAACGATTCAGGAGGGTGACGAACCGCCTATCGCCGACTTCAAAATCGTAGAACTGCTCTTCGACGACGATACATCGGATGCCTATGCCGAGGCGGATATAACCGAAGAAGTTCTGGCCGATACGGGCTATGTCTTCTTGATGATTTCGCCTGTGCTGCAGGATATGAGCCAGAGCTATATCAGCCATTTCGAGGATGTGTTGAACTATTCCAACGACTACCATTATAAGTTCTATTGCCTGACCTCTTCCACCGTCAACGACATCCGGGCGTGGGAGAAGGAAAATGCCGTAGACCTCAACTTCTGCCGCACCGATGAACGTGCCCTGAAAACGATTATACGTACCAATCCGGGCTTGTTGCTTATCCGCAACGGGGTTATTATCAATAAATGGGCGGATGTGTACGTTCCAGCCGAAGAAAACCTGACAGCTCCCCTTCAATCGTTGCCTTACAGCAAGATGATAGACCAAAAGGAGGAAGATATAAAGAATATCTTATGGGTAAGTGCTATTTTCATATTACCTTTGCTGCTGATAAAAGGGTTCGACTTCGGATTATTCCGCCGCCGCGAGGAGGAATTGAGAGAACGAAAGACGAAAAAGAAAGATAACTAATTTTTAATCATATAATTAAATTAAACCAATTTCAAACAATGAGAAAGAATATTGTAGCTGGAAACTGGAAGATGAATAAGAATCTTCAGGAAGGTATTGCCTTTGCTCAGGAATTACAAGTGGCAATTGCCGATAACGATAAAGTGAAATGCGAAGTGATTATTTCTACTCCGTTTATCCATTTAGCCAGTGTTTCGGCCGCTATCGATACAAAGAAAATCAATGTTGCTGCTCAAAACTGTGCCGACAAAGCTTCAGGTGCTTACACAGGCGAAGTTTCGGCTGCTATGGTTGCTTCTACAGGAGCTAAATATGTAATCCTCGGACACTCTGAGCGCCGTTCGTATTATGGCGAAACAGATGCTATCCTGAAAGAGAAAACAGTATTGGCATTGGCTAACGAATTGAAACCTATCTTCTGCATCGGCGAAACAAAAGAGGAAAGAGAATCAAACAAGCACTTCGATGTAGTGAAAACGCAAATCGAAAATGCTTTGTTCGAACTGTCTGCTGCCGATTTCGGTAAAATCGTACTTGCTTACGAACCGGTTTGGGCTATTGGTACAGGCTTGACTGCTACATCGGCTCAGGCACAGGAAATGCACGCGTTCATCCGTAAAACGATTGCTGATAAATACGGCAAAGAAGTTGCTGATAACACTTCTATCCTTTATGGTGGTAGCTGTAATCCGGGTAATGCAAAAGAATTGTTCTCTTGCCCTGACATCGACGGAGGCCTTATCGGTGGAGCTTCATTGAAAGTTGCCGATTTCATGGGCGTTATCGCAGGAATGGAGTAATAAAATCTATAGGAACGTTCTTTTAAATTGTACTGTCGCGCAACTGTCGTTGCTTGCCTTCAATACTTTTTGCTTGACCAAAAAGTATTCAAAAAGTCACGACTTAGCCGTTTACGACGACCCACAGGCAGCTTGTTCGCTGAGCAAAAAACTCGCTACTTCGTAGCTCAGACACGTTTTGCTCTTAACGCTCACTGACGCTGTGTGGGTACCCCGCCTATCCGGCAATGTCGGAGTCTTTGAAAAAAAAGACGTGCATCAGTTCCGCAGTTGGGGTACCCGTCCGGTGTAGATGGCGTAAAATGAAATTCCAGAATACGAAGTATTCCTTATTTCATTTAGCCGGCAAACCGACTGACGGGTCAACAAGGAACGCAGCACTAGCCTTTTGGTTCGTTTTGCGCAATGGCAAAATGAACGAAGCAAGGAATTGAGTAGCAATTCCGCGCAGTAAAGGTGTGGCAGAAAGAGTACAATTTAAAAGAATGTTTTCAATTAATACTATATTTATCTATCCCTAAAACGCAGCGTATGAGAAAGTTGTTATGTACATTGTTGGCATTGTTCGTTGGTTTCGGATGCCTTGCAGCCCAAGAAAGCAAGTCCATTATAGATGATATAAATTCACCTGTAAACGGACAAGGCAGGGTGACTGTCATGCAGGACGAAACAATCGACGGGATGCTGGGGACTTATCACGAAGTAGATAGTGTAGCCTTGGCTCAAGGCTTGTTGCATACCAACTACACCATTGTGAAAGGGTATAAGATTCTCGTATTTTCGGGCAACAACCAGTCTAAATCGAAAACCGAAGCTCAACAGAAAATGAGTCAGGTTCGCAACGCTTTTCCCGATCAGGAGGTGACAATGACTTACGAAGCTCCTTTCTGGCGGGTACATGCGGGCAATTTTATCACCCGTCCCGAGGCAACGGAAATATTGAAGCAAATGAAGCGTAAATTTCCATCGTTCGGGAAAGAAATGTATGTCGTCGACAACGTGAACGTGAAACGCCCGACATACTGATATTATACATCAATATTCATCGTAGAGGATGCACAACGAAAAAGATATAGCTTCGTTATCGGAGCATTACAAAAAGGTAATAGAACTATTGGGCGAAGATGTAAACCGTGAGGGACTGTTGCAGACGCCGGAACGTGTAGCGAAGGCTATGACTTATCTGACCAAAGGCTATGGCGAAAACCCTGAAGCGATACTGAAACAGGCGCTTTTCAAAGAAGATTACAGCCAGATGGTTATCGTCAAAGACATTGATTTTTACTCACTTTGCGAACATCACATGCTTCCCTTCTGGGGAAAGGCACATGTGGCATACATCCCCAATGGCTATATAACCGGGCTGAGCAAGATTCCGCGCGTAGTGGATGTCTTTGCCAGACGTTTGCAGGTGCAGGAGCGCCTGACAACCCAGATAAAGGAATGCATCCATAACACACTAAACCCGTTGGGGGTGATGGTTGTTATAGAAGCACAGCATATGTGTATGCAGATGCGGGGAGTGGAGAAACAGAACTCGACGACCACAACATCCGATTTCACCGGAGTTTTCAATCAAGCCAAGACCAGAGAAGAGTTTATCAATCTGATTCGCGGAAAAAACTGATTGAAACGAGGTTCTGAAAAGACCTCGTTTTATTTTTATATACTGTTTGTTATGAAGTTATACGATATACATACACATCATCTTCCGACCGATATGCCCCAAGGCTATCAGGTGGTAAGTATCCTGAATACTTATCCCCTCGAAGCTGATTTGCAGGATAAGGAAGGCGTATATTATTCGTGTGGCATCCATCCGTGGTATATGGACAAGGCAGCCGAGCAATTCCAGCGGCTCGAAGAAATAGCCCTCGACAGGCGGGTGGTCGCTATCGGCGAAGCTGGATTGGATAAGCTGAAAGGCGCTGAATGGGAATTGCAGGAACACTACTTCCGCAAGCAGATAGAACTGTCCATAGAGGTGCAGAAACCGCTTATCATCCACTGCGTAAAGGCATGGGACGAACTCATCGCCCTGCGGAAAGAGTATCAGCCCGACAATGCATGGATTGTGCATGGCTTCAGAGGGAAGCCGCAGCAAGCCGAACAATTACTGCATGCCGGTTTTAAGATTTCCGTAGGAGAAGTATTCAATCCCGAAACAATCAAAAGAATACCGCTCGATTCGCTTTTTTGCGAAACGGATATGTCTGATACTCCTGTTTTGTCTATTTGTCAAAATGTATCACGGGAATCAGATGTTTGTATAGAATATCTAATTGAAAACATTGGCGTAAATGTAAAAAATGCTTTCAATTTGTAAGATTTTTTTGCTTCACATTAGTTATATTTAGAAAAACAACGTTATTTTTGTAAGATAAAACCATTGCGGAATGATTGACGACAGTTCAAGGGTATTATTAATATATACAGGAGGTACGATCGGGATGGTCGAGAATCCGGAAACGGGATTTCTCGAATCGTTCAATTTCGAGCACCTCAATAGCCATATACCCGAATTGCAACGCTTTCGTTTTCAGGTCGATCACATAGTTTTCGATCCCGTAATCGATTCATCCAATATCCGCCCCGAGCATTGGCAGAAGATGGTACGTACCATCGAAGACAATTACGAAGATTACGACGGGTTTGTCATTCTGCACGGAACCGATACGATGGCTTACACAGCATCGGCATTGAGTTTTATGATAGAGAACCTAAGTAAGCCCGTTGTGCTCACAGGCTCGCAGCTGCCTATCGGTAAACTCCGCACCGATGCCAAAGAAAACCTTATCACAGCACTGGAGATAGCTGCCGATAAAGACCTGATAGGCTTACCTATTGTGCCCGAAGTATGTATCTTTTTCCAGAACTACCTGATTCGGGGGAATAGGGCATCGAAGATAAATGCCGATAATTTCAATGCTTTCCGCTCGTTTAACTATCCTTATCTGGCTAAATCGGGAGTACATATCTGGTACGATAAGAAAGCGATTCTGCCTGTTAATAATGAAAAGAAAACACGCTTCCACTACCACCTCGATTCGCGCATCGTTGTCCTGCGGCTCTTCCCGGGTATCGACCAGACGACAGTCGAAGCCATATTGAATATAGACGGGATAAAAGCCGTTGTCCTCGAAACCTATGGTTCGGGCAATGCCCCGCTCACGACATGGTTTCTCGATGCTATCCGCGATGCCGTCAAACGGGGCGTTATCATTGTCAATGTCACTCAATGCGAAATAGGAAGTGTGGATATGCAACGCTACGAGACAGGGCTGGAATTGCTGAAAGCCGGTGTTATAAGTGGATTCGATTCCACAGCAGAAGCCGCTATTGCCAAATTAATGTTCCTCATAGGGCATAGCTACGAAAAGGAGGATATAAAGGTGCGTATGCGTGTGCCTTTAGTCGGAGAAATAACCCGTCCCGAAGAAAGAATCAATGAAAGAATATGACAATCTTCCCCTCTTGGCAGAAAAATCGAGGGCAGAATTCCTACAATATTATAAGAAAAATAAGAAACATCTCGAAAAACTGGATATATTTGTACACCAGCTTCATGAGGAAGTTTCGGAGAAGGTCGATTGCCTTGCATGTGCCAATTGTTGCAAAACATTAGGCCCTGCCATATACGACAAGGATATCGACCGCATAGCGAAAGCCCTGCGGGTGAAGCCGTCGGAAGTCGTTGCGCAATATCTGAAAATCGACGAAGACGGCGATTACGTTTTCCAATCGATGCCTTGCCCTTTCCTCATGCCGGACAATTATTGTTCGATATACGAACATCGTCCCAAAGCATGCAGGGAGTATCCTCACACCGACCGTAAGAAGTTTGTCCAGATATACAAACTCACGGTGAAAAATACGGCTACATGCCCTATTGCATACGAGGTACTGAAACAGTTGGTTAAAAAATAACAGCCCAATACACGAAGATGAAAAGACTGCTTTTCCTGACAAGCCTTTTATTCCTGTTCTTTGTCGATGCGCACTCGCAGATAATGACAAAGCAAGATTCGATAAAGGCCGTAGACGATTCCATAGCCCTGTTGCATAAGAAAATACATGACCTTGCCCAGCTCAAGCATCAATTGGACGGGACATCTCCTGTGAGAAGGCGGGGGAAAGTTTTTGCGGACGAAAAGAACGATTCCGTGCCCGCGATACGGGAAGCAGCAAGGCGTGTAATAGGCTCTTTATTTGGCGAATCGCGCCAATTGTCGAATGCCGATAGCCTTCTGCGTGCCTTCGATAACCAGCCCTCGTTCGGGATGTATAAAGATAATTACGTTATCACTGGTACAGAAGCTTTTTCGAGGACAAACCGATGGAATTCGGACTGTAAGTTTCAGGTAAGTATCCGCCAGCGGCTGACCAATAGTACCCTGCCGTTCAATACGCATATATACCTGACTTATACGCAGAAAGCCTTTTGGGATATATATCGCGAATCCTTCCCTTTCCGCGATCTCAATTTTAACCCTACTATCGGTATCGGTCGCCCGTTGATTCACAATAACAGGCTTTTAGGGACAATTGGACTGGAATTTGAGCACGAATCGAACGGAAAAGATCAGGATGCCTCCCGCAGTTGGAACAAAATATCGGCTAATAGCCTCTTTGTCTTTCGCGACAGATGGGTTTTTCAGTCAAAATTGTGGATTCCTATAGTTGATGGCGACAGCAACCCCGACATAACCCAATACATGGGCTATGGCTTTGCAGCATTAACTTACTCGAGCCTGCAAAGGAAGTATAATATCAGTTGCGTGGTGACCAAACGAGCAGGAGCATTCTTCGATGCCAATGTTATGCTGAATTTTTCGGTTCGTATGTTCAGCAACGAAGATATTTATTTATATGTCGAGTATTACGATGGCTATGGCGAGTCGATGCTTGATTATAAGGAATATAGACAACGTATAAGAGCCGGAATATCCATCAAAACGAATATGTTTTCTATCTTTTGAAAAAAAAACTTGAAAAAGTTTGCTCATAATGCTTGCGCATTCAAAAGAAGTTTATATCTTTGCAGCCGCTTCCAGAATGAAGGAGGCGAAAAGAATGAGTTCATTGACATATTAGAAAAGAGATAGATTTAAGCGTGTAGTACAGATTGTTTGTATTTCGGTATAAATAATCGACAAGTATCAAT
>NZ_QVMN01000058.1 GCF_010501075.1 Dysgonomonas sp. 25 | reverse complement strand
CTTCTAAGGAGCTGTTATTTAGCTAATCTGTGGATAACGATATTTTTTTAAAAAATCCCATTAATCAATGACTATAAAAAGATTTACCTTTCAGAGCTGACCACGGGTGGCAGTATTTGCCAGAGCCCGTGGTTTTGTGCTATAATAATCGGTACGTTAGCGAAGAAAAGGGATGGTAATTATGGAAAATAAAAAATATTATATTACGACAGCAATTGCATATACCTCGGGAAAACCTCATATCGGTAACACCTATGAGATTATCTTAGCGGATGCGATTGCTAGACATAAGAGAAATCT
>NZ_QVMN01000057.1 GCF_010501075.1 Dysgonomonas sp. 25 | reverse complement strand
CAACTGAATCGCAAGAGTCTCCGTTATCAATATCACGATCCGGAGACCACGATTATCGAAGGCGTTCTCGCTCGTGGCGATCGTCGCTTAAGCAAGGTAATTGAAGGGGTTTACCGCCGAGGATGTCTATTTGAATCATGGACCGAACACTTTGATTATCAGGTCTGGGATGAGGAAATCACCCGTCAAGGATTGACCATTGACTTTTATAACCGCCGAGAACGCGGAAGTGATGAAATCTTTCCTTGGGACTTAATTGATATTGGCGTGACGAAGGGCTTTTTAATGAACGAATGGGAGC
>NZ_QVMN01000056.1 GCF_010501075.1 Dysgonomonas sp. 25 | reverse complement strand
CTTTGCACCGGAAGCGGGTTCTCAGAGACTTCGGGACGTGATTAATAAAGGGCTTACAAGGGACGATATCCTAAACGGTGCCGGTGAGGCTTTTGCCGGCGGCTGGACGAAGGTTAAGCTTTACTTTATGTTAGGACTACCGACGGAGACCACAGAAGATATGGAGGCGATTTCCGAACTAGCCGATGCCATCGCTAGACGCTATTACGAAATCCCTAAGGATGAACGGGTAGGTAAGTGTCAGATTACCGCCTCTTCCTCGTTCTTTATCCCCAAACCCTTTACCCCCTTTCAGTGGGCACC
>NZ_QVMN01000055.1 GCF_010501075.1 Dysgonomonas sp. 25 | reverse complement strand
CAGTTGACGCGGAGACAGGTGAAGTAACAGGTGTAGCAGAAGGTACAGCAACTATTACAGCCACTGTAAAGAATGCAGATAATAGTGAAGTGACGACATCATACACGCTAACAGTAGTAGCAAATACAGGTGACTGGAGTGATGTTACAGGAGAAGTTGGTGAAGAATTTTCGGCTAGCGGATGGGATTGGATTATTATCGGGAAAGATGGTAATGGCAATGCGTTAGTCACAACGAAATATCTTATAGGAGCACATCGTTTTGCCGCAAGTAGCAACGTCTATGCAAACAGTGAGTTAAGAA
>NZ_QVMN01000054.1 GCF_010501075.1 Dysgonomonas sp. 25 | reverse complement strand
ATAAGGGAGGTGATTTTATTGAGGGTATAGAAGACAAGAGGATAGGGATTTGAAGCTAAGCATGAGGGAAACCTGATGCTTATTTTTAGCAAAAAGAAAAGGAGTAGAACTCAAATATGAAGAAAGTAAAGAAACGGTTACTGACCTTAGTAGGAGTGGTGATGATGCTTTTGACCCTAGTTATGACATCACAGGTAAAGGCAGAAGATAAGACAGTGTTCAAAGTGACAAAAGAGGAGTCAGCGAACGGAAAAATAAAGATTACAGAAGGGGAGGATAACTGGGTTTACGTAACGGTTCAGGC
>NZ_QVMN01000053.1 GCF_010501075.1 Dysgonomonas sp. 25 | reverse complement strand
CCGTCTACAAGCCTTGTGTAAAAGTTGATTGGCTCATCTGCCTGAGTGAAGAGCTGAATTTTCATAATTCGCTCCTCCTCTAACAGCCCTTCACTGGAGAGATCAAGACTTTCCTCTTCGCCAGGATTTTTGATTTCCGCGCTTTCAAGCTCTTCCTCGCCATTTCTGGTATAGATACTGTATTTCAATTTTGTTAAGGTATTTTCATAAGGCAGTAACTTCACCCGCAATTTGCCTGCATAGACAGGTGTCATCACATCTCGCATCGCCTGCAGATCCATCGCTTTTGTATAGCCACTGATTTGGTT
>NZ_QVMN01000052.1 GCF_010501075.1 Dysgonomonas sp. 25 | reverse complement strand
AGAGTATATGGGAAGGGTGTTCGGCGTAATGACCATGATTAATACCGCGATGATGCCACTAGGAATGGTAATCTTTGGACCGATGGCAGACGTGATTTCCGTAGAGATTCTCTTGATTGTCACCGGCGTTGTCATTTTGGTGGCAGCCCTGTGTATGAAGAAAGCAAAGGCACTAGTGGCGGTCGGTTAGATATTTATGTTAATATGTGGTTAAAATATTTGTCAGAGAGAGGAGAAGAATTATAATGTTATTAACAGCAAAGAATCTTATAATTGGCGATGGGAAAACCAATTTAAGGAATGGTGCAATT
>NZ_QVMN01000051.1:358-673 GCF_010501075.1 Dysgonomonas sp. 25 | reverse complement strand
AAACGAGTAGAGGTCTGTTCCTTTTTCATTGTCACTTCGAACGAATGTGAGAAGTCTCTTTCCATCCACAAGGCGAGATGCCTCCTGTCGTCGGCATGACAAACGTGTCTGCCCCTACGCAATGATGGAATGGGATACTTTGCTGCTTTTGGTGTAGGGGCTAATAAATATTAGCCCGCGAAAACCAACGATATTGCTTAGCAAAAACGAGTAGAGGTCTGTTACTTTTTCATTGTCACTTCGGACGAATGTGAGAAGTCTCTTTCCATCCACAAGGCGAGATGCCTCCTATCGTCGGCATGACAAACGTGTCTG
>NZ_QVMN01000051.1:0-315 GCF_010501075.1 Dysgonomonas sp. 25 | reverse complement strand
AAACGAGTAGAGGTCTGTTCCTTTTTCATTGTCACTTCGAACGAATGTGAGAAGTCTCTTTCCATCCACAAGGCGAGATGCCTCCTATCGTCGGCATGACAAACGTGTCTGCCCTTACGCAATGATGGAATGGGATGCTTTGCTGCTTTTGGTGTAGGGGCTAATAAATATTAGCCCGCGAAAACCAATAATATTGCTTAGCAAAAACGAGTAGAGGTCTGTTCCTTTTTCATTGTCACTTCGAACGAATGTGAGAAGTCTCTTTCCATCCACAAGGCGAGATGCCTCCTATCGTCGGCATGACAAACGTGTCTG
>NZ_QVMN01000050.1 GCF_010501075.1 Dysgonomonas sp. 25 | reverse complement strand
TAATAGATGCTTTTTTCTCCACCGATTACGAAGGAGGAAGACACGAACGCAGAGTAGAAAAAATTGAGAGATTCTAAGAAACTGTTTTGAATCTTACGAATCAAACTACTTATTGGCATAAAGTAGATTTCAAATAGTTGACAATTATATAAGTAAGCATCTTTGTAAAATCGTAAATCTGCGAATTGTAAATAAAAAACACTTGTAACTATACCTAATTTATGGCTGAAAATTCTAACGAAATCAATATCCAAATTATTCATGTAAGCAGTGATTTATTAAGAGAAAAACATATATCAAAACAACTTGAAAATATCCG
>NZ_QVMN01000049.1 GCF_010501075.1 Dysgonomonas sp. 25 | reverse complement strand
GCTTCGGGAGTAAGCTCATCCCGTTCGCCCCGATCCAGCTTTTCTAATTCGCGTTTCGTTTCTTCGTTGATAACTTCGATGATGAGCGGTTGGCGGGTGATGTGGTGTCGTTTTTCTTCTTTCTCGCGCTCGCGTTGTTGGGAAGCTTCGTGGCGCAGGCGCTCATCTTCACGTTTCAGTACGGCATTGATGGTGGCAGTGTCGGGAGCATGGTCTTTCTCTTTCACTATCTTTTCTTTCAGAACGAGACGGTCGGGGTAGTGTTTGTCAGGTACGTAGACGTATTTGGTTTCTACGGTTTTGTAGCCGTTCATTTTGCGGCG
>NZ_QVMN01000004.1 GCF_010501075.1 Dysgonomonas sp. 25 | reverse complement strand
TGAACGGACAAAAGGGCGTCGGTACGGGGCAGCCTGTGAGATATATAGAAGTGTGTTTGAAGGTTCGCATTATATCATTCCGCATGAAAGTATCATCCTGAAACGGAGCGAGGCAGCTCGCTGCGTTCTTACTAATTGCCTCCACTTTTAAGTGGAGGAACAAGAAGAGCAGCAAACAAGGGGCTTTAGCCAAATCCTTTTTGACTAAAGTCATCTCCTGAAAGATGCAATCATATCCACGCCTTAAAAGGCGTGGCAACATTAGACTGTTATCCGTTGACTGATAGCTGTTAGTTTTATTGTCATCCCGAGTGGATACGAGGGATCTCTTTCCGATAACGGGGCGGGATGCCTCACACAAGGTTCGGCATGACAAAGTATTGTTGTTCACTGTTGATTGATAACTGCTGACTGAAAGACAGCCCCTCGCTCCCCCTCTTGTGGAGGGGGCTGGGGGGAGGTAGGTACGGCTGTCGCAGCCGGAAATACCCCTGACATTAACACAAGCATNGGAGGTAGGTACGGCTGTCGCAGCCGGAAATACCCCTGACATTAACACAAGCATTCGGGCACCCCCTCCCTGCCTCCCCCACGAGGGGAGGAGATAGGAAAAGAGTATATATTTTTACTCCCTCTCTGTTGGAGGGGGACGGGGGGAGGTGACTTTTTCCTCTAAAAAACTTCCTAAAACCTTGGATTAGTCCGAAATATTCATTATATTTCGTGTGTGTGTGTGTGTGTGTGTGTAAAGAACTCACCAACCATCAAATTGATAATTAGCCGGTTGAATGTAAATCCAGGTCGTACTTTACTTGTTTTATACACGGTTGTGGTATTGCAATGATACTATATTCATTGCAAAGGAACATAAAAATAATAAGATAAGCAATAATAAAAACACAAAAAAACGGACAATAACAATCAAATGTTACTGTCCGCTCTGATATCTTAACGAAAAGGATTTACTCGTCTTTCTTTGTTTTTTTAGCCGTAGTTTTCTTAGTCGTTTTAGCTGCTTTCTTTTCTGCTTTTTCGGCAACTTCTACTTCTTCCGAAGCTTCTGCCGGCTGCTCAAAGAATTTTTTGAATTCATCCAACGAAATCACTTCTTCTTTTACGCCTAATGTATTTTTCAGGTGGTCGATGATTTTCATTTCCATCGCACGGTCTACCAAGTTGCGGGCGCTTTCCTGATTTTTGAGCATATCGTTGGCATAATTTTCCACCATCGAATCAGGCAATCCCATCATACCATACTGCGCAAATTGTGCACGTGCCGCATTCATCGCAACAGCCTTTACATCGGCCTCTTCCAGCTTCAGTTCATTATCTTTTACGATTTGCTCTTTGATGAGGTGGAATTTCAGGTCTTCGATAATCTTCGGATAATTCTCATCGATATTTTCCGCATTATTATTCTTGTTCGATTCTACCAGCCATCTTTTCAGGAAGGCATCAGGGAATTGCAAATCGCCAGCTTTCTTCTCAAGCAATTCTTTGGCATCTAACAGGAATTTGTAGTCGCTGTCCGGCGCAAATTGTGTCGAAATCGTTTCTTTCACTTTCGTGCGGAAATCGGCTTCGGTCTTTACTGTTCCTTCGCCAAAAACTTTATCGAACAACTCCTGATCCAAACCGGCTTCCTTATAACGGGTCACTTCTGTTACCTCGAACTGGAATTCCGGAGCAATCGCCTCAACTCCATCTTTTTCGATATGAAGCAATGCTGCTATCTCGGCTTCGTTGCCTTCGTATGCTTTGCCCGGATTGAAAACGATTACATCGCCCGGTTTAACGCCGACGAATTTCTTTTTCTCGCCTTCATCTTTGATATAAGATGCCATCACCACACCGGCTTCAACAAAGATGCCGTCTTTCTTCACTTTTTTGCCGTCCATCTCCGAAATCTTACCTCTTACAAGGTCTGTTTCGGCAGCAGCTTCGGTTATAGCTTCATATTTGCCGTAATTCGCTTTGTACGAATCGATTTGTTTTTCAACCAAATCTTCGGCTACATCTATTTTATAATAGTTGATTTTGTCTTTTTTAGACAATGACAATTTTATTTCCGGCGCCAATGCTACGTCAAAGAAGAAATTATAATCCCCTTCCACTGCAAAATCGACAGGCTGTTGCTTTTCTTCGTTCGGAAGCGGCTCGCCCAAAACATTCAGGTTATTTTCTTTGATATAGTTATACAACCCTTCGCCTACGAGTTTGTTTATCTCTTCGGCCATGATTGATTTACCATACATTTTCTTCACCATTCCCATTGGGACTGTGCCCGGACGGAATCCCGGGATATTTGCTTTTTTGCGGAAGTTTTTCAACGAACCTTCCACTTTCTCCTGATAGTCGCTTTTTGCGATGCTTACTTCTATAATAGCATTTACGCTATCAACACTGGTTAGAGATATGTTCATCTTAACGAAGTTTTATTATTATTTTTGGTTTCTACTTTCAGACATGAACAAAATAAGCCTCTTCACGCAAGAGCCTTCTTTTTGGAGGTGCAAAAATAGTCTTATTCTTGCAATAATCAAAACGAAAAGGGTATAATTTATTCCTAACACGACAAGAAGGAGAGGTTATTTTGCCGTCTGCAATTCGTTATAGCAGATTTCATTACCTCATCACTTCCTTATATGTTTCTTCGCTGACAGCGCTTCCTGAAGGGTCGGCCGGATTGTAATAGATAATAATTATTTCGCCGTTTTCTTTCCCTAAAGTATTCGTTTGCAAAATCCTTCCGGTATGGGTATTGCCTTCCTTGTCCTTAAATTCTACGATCCATGTCGTATTCGAGCCCTTTCTTCCACGATGGATGTCCCGATCGACAATGACAGCTTCGGCTCTTTCGAACTTGGCATACTCTGCCTGATAAGCGGCATTAGCATTGGGTAGGAAATCATCTTTGAAAAGATAAATCGCAACCGACAAAGCGACCATTAAAATAATGAGAATAACATGTTTTGCTCCCGGTTTTTTGTTTTGTGCTCTTTGCATAAATTAAAAAATATGGTTTGTAAATTAAAATTGCTTAACCGCACAAATTTAACCTGTCCGTGACAAATAAGCAAAAATATAAGAAATAAATTGTGTTTTTCGGGGAAACTTCTTTTCTTTGCAGATGTAAACATAGAATCCAACCGTGATATTATTCTATACAAATAACCATACATTTTCATCATTTATGCTATTTATCAATAGGATAAATCGAAAATTACGGTTTCCACACACACACACACACACACGAAATATAGTAAATATTTCGGACTAATCCAAGGTTTTAGGAAGTTTTTTAGAGGAAAAAGTCACCTCCCCCCGTCCCCCTCCAACAAAGAGGGAGTAAAAATATATACTCTTTTCCTATCTCCTCCCCTCGTGGGGGAGGCAGGGAGGGGGTGCCAAATTGCTTGTGTTAATGTCAGGGGTATTTCCGGCTGCGACAGCCGCACCTACCTCCCCCTAGCCCCCTCCACAAGAGAGGGAGCGAGGGGCAATATTTCAGTTAACAGCAGGTCCCCTCAATCCCCCGAAGGGGGAAGTATATCATCCTCTTCTATCAACAATAGAGCCCTTGTAGGGGCGCACCTGCGTGTGTGCCCGCAAATCGATATATCGGGCAGACACATAGGTCTGCCCCTACACAAAGACCGAAAGAGATGCTTCGCTTTCGCTCAGCATGACAATAAAGCTAATAGCTATCGGCTAACGGCTAAAAGCTATAAATCAACTATTTATTCACATCATCTTTTTCTGTTACCCCCTCTTGTGGAGGGGGGGCAGGGGGAGGTGGCTTATTCTTTTATAACATGAAAAAAAGAATCTTAACACTGGCTATTATCACAGTAGCCTTATTCACAACAGCAATCAACCTGCAAGCACAAGTAACAATGGGAAGCGCCCAACCTCCTGTTACTGGAGCTTTGCTCGACCTGAAGATGGACGGAACAACGACCAAAGGCTTAGCCTTACCCCGCGTAACGCTAACCGACAAGGACAAACTGTACCCCATGCTTTCGTCCGGATACAACGCAGCCGAAGATGCCTTACACACAGGATTGGTCGTCTATCACGGCGACAAATGCACGATGAGCGGAAAAGGCGTCTATGTATGGACAGGCAGCGTATGGAACAAAGTAGGAGACGACACGCCGGCAGGACTGAATTTCAATCAGGATTACTTTGACTTACCCAGCGGACACGACGCCCGCCCGTTAGCAGCGCAGAACTTAAAAATAACCTGGAAGGGAGGAATTGTACCTACTTGGATAGGGGCTGCATCCGGAGGATTAAGCGCTATCGATTTCACCGGGACACCGTTAGCCCCTACAACTCTGACTGCTTCTCCTACCGACATGACACTATTGCCCGATGCCATGACAATCAACCCGGCTTCGCCTTGGGCAAGTAAACAGACCGATCTGACATTTACCTACACCGAATGCGGACAGACCAAAACCGTTACTCTAAACCAAACCAACTATGCACTGAAAACGTCGCTCACCAACAACCAGATTGTTTATACAACCTCAACAAGCGGGACATTCGACGTATACAGCAACGCCACTTGGGGAACCACTGTGGTAGGAACAATAGGGGCAGGAACGGTTACTCCCACATCGGGAGGAATGACCATAAAGAACGGAGGAAATGACGGAGGAACTACAATAAATTACTCAACCTCAGCAGGAAGCAAGTACGATTACACCAATATCACTTTTGCCGACACTGAAACGCCTAAACGCTTCAAGGATGTCACAGTCAGCATATTGAATTGCATTAATACACAAAAAGATCCGACAATCATCCAGTGGGCAGCAGTAATAGGCTTCACCACTTCCGAAATCACTGCCGTAACCCAAAGTCTCCCATCGTCGATTAAGAAAGGTTACCAGTTGCATAGAGACCAGAACAACAACTTGTTTATTTCAGGGGATTTTGGGGCAGACAGCAAAAGCAGTGACGGACGGAATCGCTGGATGTTGCACAATGTAAGAGCTACTAATTTTGACACTAACCGTACGGATGGAACAACCGTTATCAGCCCCAACAGCATCACGATGAGCTATCAGGGTCTCTATCCCGACCCGCACATGGGATATCCCGGTGGTACCGGAATAACCATAACCGGCGCTAATGATGCAAGCAAGTACAACAAATCCGAGCGTCTGGGGCGCATCTACAACTGGGCTGCAGCCACGATGAAAAAAGGAGGAGCAGCAGGCACAGACAGCTTCATAGAAGGTGAAACATCGGCTGACGAAAACCATAATAAAGTACAGGGTATTTGTCCTGCCGGCTGGCACTTGCCGAGCGATAAAGAATGGACCGAGCTGGAGGAGGAAATCAACAACAATACCAGCAAATACAGCAGCCTCGGTGATGCAAATGGCACCATCACTCCCGGGAACACGGGATGGCGAGGAAATGCCATCGACGGGCATGGTGCGGCTATGGCGGATGCTTGTGTCACACCCGACATAACAGCTGAAACTGGTGGCCGATCAAATATTTATTCTTCCTCACACTATGGCGGATTCAATGCTATGTTTGCAGGTATCGCTTCCGGTATCGCTTCTAATTATGGCTATGGTGCAACATTTTGGTCAGCCAGTGGAGAAACTGCGTCTTCCGGGTGGGTGCGGAGAGTTGATTTTAATCACGCTCAGGTTGAGCGGGCTAAACTTAGCCGGATGATTTTAGCTTCTGTCCGTTGCAAAAAGGACTAATGTGCTTCGCACAGTTACTTCGCCCTTCGGGTAGTTACAAGTTACGAGTTACAAGAAACTTTATCGATATAAGAAAAGTAGACAAGTAGACGAGTAAATAAGTTGACATATAGATTGTCATCCCGGGCAAATGCGAGGGAGCTCGTTGCGCTTTGCGCTGTTCATCCCCGGGTCGGGATGCTTCGCCAAAGGCTCAGCAAGATAGAATCGTTGTTTTACTTCGTGGTACTCCGTGAAAGACTCCGTGAATCTCTGTGGTTAAAAAGAAAAAATGACAAGACGAAAAACACTGTATCGCGTAATATTTGTCAAGAGTGTCAAGTTTTAACTAAATTTCGATTGATAATCAACGAACTAAGTTTTTTGACAGAATTTGACAAGTGTCTTATTATAAAACACATCCTGTTTTGTCAAGTTTTGGGGTATTAACTCACAGATAATAAACGCATAAAACCCAAAATACAGCGCGACAAAAAAAATGACACATTTGCCAAGTTTGTCTTTTTTATCCTGTCATCCTGCGGCTCGCTGATTTTATGCGGCGTATCGGCAGTTGTATCAAAAAAATATTAACTTTGTATGACTATTGATACAGTTGTTATGACAAAAAACAGTGTGATAAGTTTATCTGAAAGCATCCCGGAGATCTGGAACTTATTGAATGACAAGGATCGCGAAAAAGTCACCATCAATACGCGTATTGTAGAATTTAAGAAAAACCAGGTTATATACGACGAGGAGGAAATACCTCAAGACCTGATGTGCCTTTGTCGAGGAAAAGTAAAAATCTACAAAGATGGTGTAGGTGGACGCAGCCAGATTATACGTATGATACGCCCTACGCAATATTTCGGATACCGCGCCTATTTCGCCAAAGAACCTTACGTCACGGCAGCAGCGGCATTCGAACCGTCGACGGTATGCTTCATCCCGATGAATATCATCGAGAGCCTGGTGGTGAATAATGCAAAGCTCGGCTTATTCTTTATCCGCGAACTGTCGACGGATTTAGGGATTGCCGACGAACGCGTCGTCAACCTCACGCAGAAACATATACGCGGGCGGCTTGCCGAATCGCTATTATTCCTGATGGACAACTACGGGTTGGAAGAGGACGGCGTCACGATAAGCATATATCTCTCGCGCGAGGATCTGGCCAATCTGTCGAACATGACAACGTCCAATGCCATCCGCACCTTGTCGAACTTTGTCGATGAACACCTCATCGCATTAGACGGGCGGAAGATAAAAATCCGTGATGCCGAGACATTGCGCAAAATAAGCCGGATAGGATGATACGGGGAATCTTCCAGAAATACCTCGACCACAAATACCGCGAAGTGGCGCGGTTTATAGAACATCCCGTCGAAACGCAGGAGCGGATACTGAACTATCTGCTGGCAAACGGGCGGAACACGTATATAGGACAACAGCTTGGCTTTGACAAGATAAAAAACAAAGACGACTATCGCCGCCATATCCCTATCTTCCATTACGAGGACTTGCGTCCTTATCTGGATAAGATACTGGTCGAGCGGAAACAAAATATCCTTTGGAACAAACCTGTCGAATGGTTCGCCATGTCGTCGGGGACGACCGAAGACAAGAGTAAATACATCCCCGTCACCCGCGAATCGCTGACCAAGGGGCACTACAAATGCGGCGAGCAGATGTTAGCCATCTATGGGCAGGCCAACCGCCAATCGCGCTTCTTCTTCGGCAAGACATTGCTCTTGGGAGGCAGTAAGCAGATAAACAGCATAGGAGACGGCATCTTCACGGGCGACATCTCCGCCATCCTCATCAAGAACGTCTATTTCTGGGCAAAGCGCAGCCGTACACCGGAGAGCATCTCTCTCCTACCCGATTGGGAAGACAAGCTACGCGCGATGACCGACTATGCGACTACACACGACATCCGTGCATTGATGGGCGTTCCGTCATGGTTGCTCGTCCTGCTGAAAAAGATACGGGAAGAGAGCGGAAAGGAACTGACCGACCTTTGGCCTAACCTCGAGGTCTTCTTTCATGGAGGGGTAGCCTTCACTCCTTTCGAGGAGCAGTACCGCAAGCTGATACAGAAACCCGATATGTACTATTGGGAAACCTATAATGCATCCGAAGGTTATTTCGGAGTACAATTCTCTAATGACTCGAAGGACATGCTGCTCATGCTCGACAGCAATATCTATTACGAGTTCATCCCGATGAGCGAATGGGATGCCGAGCATCCGCGCACATTGACATTGGACGAGGTAGAGACGGGACAAAATTACGCCATCGTCATTTCCACCAATGGCGGATTGTGGCGGTATATGATAGGCGATACCATCGAGTTCTCATCGACCTCGCCATACCTGTTCCGCATCACAGGGCGGACGAAAAGCTTTATCAACGCTTTCGGCGAGGAAGTGATTATCGACAATGCCGAAAAGGCTTTGGCAGAAGCCTGCAAGCAGACGAATGCTCAGGTATCGGAATATACAGCCGCTCCGGTTTACTTCGGAGACAATAATTCGGGGGCGCATCAGTGGCTGATAGAGTTTGCCGTCGAGCCGAACGACTTGGCACGCTTCACCGAGCTATTGGATGAGCACCTGAAAAAGGTCAACTCCGACTACGAAGCCAAACGGTCGTACAATCTTTCGCTTGGTATGCCGCTTGTGCAAAGCCTGCCGAAAGGGACATTCAATGCATTCCTTGCATCGCTGGGAAAATTGGGCGGGCAGAACAAAGTCCCGCGTCTGGCGAATAACCGCGACTATATCGACAAGCTACTGGCTTTCGTTACAAGGTAAGAGGTGCGTAGCAGTATCAATTTTAAGGATTATTAAAACAATCGAACCTTTCTAATGTGTATATTTACTATTAGAAAGTCATCAAAGCAATAGTGTATGCTGGTACAGAACTTTGTAAAGACATATGAAACAGGGTTTCGCAAGAACTGGGAACTGCCCGCTTTGTCGGACTTTTCGACAAAGGAGAGATTGTACTATAAAGATCTTGCCCGCGAGATAGCCCGCGTACACATTCTATTGAAAGAGGCCGGCATAACACAAGGCGATAAAGTAGCCCTCGTCGGCAAAAACAATATCCCCTGGTGCGTGGTATATCTGGCAACCTTTACTTACGGTGCGGTTATAATACCGATATTACAGGACTTTCATCCTGATAATATCCAGTATATCATCAACCACTCGGATGCTAAACTGCTATTTGCCGAAGAGTCGCTGTTTAAGCAATTTAATACAGAAGCGATTCCACAGGTCAAAGCAGCATTATCGACCGACACTTTGGACTTCGCTTGTTTGTACGACAAGGACAATTCTTTGTCTGCTGTCGTTTCTTCTTTGGAGGAACGCATGCAAACCCTTTATCCGGAGGGATATAGGAAAGAGGACATCCGATATGCGTATGTGCACAACAGCGAGGTTGTCCTTATCAATTACACGTCGGGGACAATGGGCGCCAGCAAAGGCGTGATGCTTACAGCCAACAACCTGACGGGCAATATCGGCTATGCCCATCATTTGGAGCTTTTATTCCCGGGGCAGGATATAATCTCATTCCTCCCATTGGCACATGCCTACGGAGCAGCGTTCGAGTTCCTGTTCGCTCTTTCCGAAGGATGCCATGTCACCCTGTTAGGAAAGAAACCTTCGCCGCAATTATTGCTTCAGGCATTTACCGAAATCAAGCCGACATTGATAGTTTGCGTGCCGCTTATCATCGAAAAGATATACAAGAAAGCCATACAACCCAAACTGGAGCAATCTTCTATCCGGCTCGCCTTGAAATTGCCAATCATACGCAATCTTGTCTACAAGAAAATGCGGGATGGATTAATCGAAGCTTTAGGGGGCAACTTCTACGAAGTGATAATCGGAGGGGCAGCGTTGAATCAGGAAGTGGAAGCATTCTTCCATAAAATCAAATTCCCGTTCACGGTCGGTTATGGAATGACGGAGTGCGGGCCTTTGATTTCGTACGATCATTATTTCGATTTCGTCCCTGCATCTTGCGGGCACGTACTCGACAACATCATGGAAGTCCGTATCGATTCGGAAGACCCTTACAACATTGTAGGCGAAATACAGGTAAGAGGCGAGAATGTAATGAAAGGATATTACAAGAATGAGGAGGCTACACAAGCGGCTTTCACACACGACGGATGGCTGCGGACGGGAGACCTCGGCACTATCGACGAGAAGAAACATATCTTTATCAGAGGACGGAGCAAAGCCATGCTGCTCGGCCCGAGCGGGCAAAATATCTATCCGGAAGAAATCGAGACTAAATTGAGTAATATGCCTTATGTAGCGGAATGCCTGGTAGTTCAGCGAGACAAGAAGCTGATAGCACTGGTACATCCTGATTATGAGCAATTAGATTCGGACAAAGTAAAACATGCCAAGTTGTCAGAGATAATGAAGAAGAATCTCACCCAATTGAATAACAGGCTGGCTAATTATGAGAAGGTAGCGGCGATTGAAATTGTCTCTGAAGAATTTGAAAAGACACCTAAAAGGAGCATCAAACGCTATCTTTATGAATCTTAATGATATATTTGACTTCTATTAAGATATTGTTCCAAGCAAATTTACTATCTTTGCAGCGTTTTTACGGTAACAACATAATTTAGTATAATGACAGATTCGAATAAGGAACATTGGGACTTAGTCATCAAACCTCAAAGCAAACTTTTCACACTCAATCTCAAAGAAGTTTGGACCTATCGCGATTTAGTGCAGATGTATATCCGGCGCGATATCGTAACGATGTATAAGCAGACGATATTGGGACCTTTGTGGTTTGTAATACAACCGCTTTTCACATCGATTTTATTCATGTTTGTCTTTGGTGGGGTAGCTCAAATATCGACAGACGGATTACCGCAGATGCTTTTCTACTTATCCGGGATATTAACCTGGACTTATTTTGCCGATTGCTTGAATAAGTCATCCGGTACATTCTCCTCGAATGCCGGTGTATTCAGCAAGGTCTACTTCCCCCGGTTAGTCGTTCCTATTTCGAGCATCATCTCCAATCTTGTAAAACTCGGAATACAGTTGCTGTTGTTTTTAGGTATCTACCTCTATTTTTACTTGAACGGAGCGAAAGTCCATTTTACGGAATACATCTTCCTCTTCCCTGTACTGATTATGATGTCGGCAGGATTAGGATTCGGTATCGGTATAATCGTTTCTTCTCTTACAACTAAATACAGGGACTTAGCCATTCTCTTTACATTTATCGTACAGTTATGGATGTATGTAACTCCTGTTATATATCCATTATCCATTATGGAAGAGAATTATGCCAAGTATATGTGGATTATCCAACTGAACCCAATGACTTCCATTGTCGAAACTACGCGATATGCCTTTATGGGAGTGGGAACATTCACTTGGGCATCATTATTGTACAGTTTTGTATTTACAGTGGTTATTATGCTTATCGGTATCATTACTTTCAACAAGATAGAAAGACGTTTCATAGATATCGTATAACAAGGAATAAGAACACAAAGACAAATTATATGTCAGATATAGCAATAAAATTCGAAGGGGTATCCAAGCAATACAGATTAGGTGTTATCGGTACGGGAACAATCAGCCACGACCTGAACAGATGGTGGCACTTAGTTCGCGGAAAAGAAGATCCTTATCTCAAAATCGGCGAAACAAACGACCGATCAGCCAAAGCAACAAGCGAGTATGTATGGGCTTTGCGGGATATATCATTCGATGTAAAACAAGGCGATGTCATAGGTATTATCGGGAAGAATGGGGCAGGAAAATCGACGCTTCTTAAACTTCTTTCACGTGTTACCTCTCCCACCCTTGGAAGTATCAAGGCGAAAGGGCGAATCGCTTCTCTCCTCGAAGTCGGGACAGGTTTTCATCCTGAGATGACAGGCCGTGAAAACATCTATATGAATGGCGCTATTATGGGGATGACAAAAGCGGAAATCACCCAAAAGCTCGATGAGATAGTTGCTTTTGCCGGAGTTGAGAAGTACATCGACACACCCGTTAAACGTTATTCATCGGGTATGACTGTCCGCTTGGGGTTTGCTATCGCTGCCCACCTCGAACCGGAAATTCTTGTTGTTGATGAGGTTCTTGCTGTCGGTGACGCTGAGTTCCAGAAAAAAGCTATCGGTAAGATGCAGGATGTTTCGCAAAAAGGCGGTAGAACGGTACTTTTTGTGAGCCATAATATGGGAGCTGTAGAGACCCTTTGCACAAAAGGCATAGTATTGAAAGATGGACAACTTTCGTTTCAAGGAAGCGTAAAAGACTCTATCGATGAATATCTAAAAGATGAAACTTTTTCGGAAGAAAGAATTATAAATGGGATTGAATACCTATCCAACAATATCATTATAAACAACATATCGATAAACGACTCTGAAAGTAATGTTGTTTGTATCGACGAAAATAATTCAGACATACATATAGTCATAGAAGGAGAAAATATATCGGAGAAAAACATGTCTTTGGGGCTTGTTTTGTATGATTATAGAAAGGTCAGATTAGGGATATTCAGTCCCGGGCATGTAAAAGCATCGAATTCAAAATTTGAAAAAGGAAAATTCAGAATAGAAGAAACCCTTCATTTGCCTTCTAATATGACTAAAGGAGAGTTTTACTTGGGAATTTCACTTCATCAACCCAATATAGAACTATTTATGAATATACCTTATTTTGTTCAAATAATATCAAAAGGCAAGACTGGTGCTACAGGCTTGGAATTTGAGTATAAAGACAATGGTTTCTTAATTCTATAAAAATGGATAAAGATCTTTTAAAAGAATATCAATTATTAAATAATTCTTTCAAGAAGAAATATGTATTTCACTTAGGAGCCGACGCAGGATTCTATTCAGAGGTGTCTAATATGATCTTTGCTATTTTATACTGCCTCAAATACGAATATCAATTTATTTTATATTCTGAAGATGCTAATTTTGCCTATCAAAAAGGTTGGAGAGATTTTTTTCTTCCTTTTTGCAAAGAAACAACTTTTTTTCTACATCATTTTTATAATGATAGATATACAAAACCTCAAAAGATAAAAAAAAGGCACTATCCAATATGGGTTATCTATAAATTATTTAATAGAAACACTTCTTGGACGTATCAATTGTGGCATAAATATTTTAGCAAGGAATTTGATGGCGAGATTTTTGATATCCCGTCGTTAGGTATCCACGGAGATATAAGGGAAGCAGCCTCTGTAATATTAAAAATGATTTATCGATACAATGATCAGACAATAGAACAAATTCAATCTCATATAAATAAACTAAGCCTTCCTACGCATTATACTTCTATGCAAATAAGAAGAGGCGATAAAATTATTGAATGCTTACCTTGCCCTATAGAAAAATACTTCGATGCAGCTGCAAAGTACTCAAAAACAAAGGATCTCTTTATACTCACCGATGATTATGATATCATAGAGGTAGTGAGCTCAAACTATCCTGAATGGAATGTTAAAACTTTGACAACACCTGATGAAAGAGGCTATAACCATAAAGAATTCAGTGCGATTTCGAAAGATAAAAAGAAAGCAAAATTGATAAAATTATTTTCATCTATAGAAATTATTAAAAAATCCGATTTATTTTTGGGAACTTATACCACAAATGTAGGTTTATTCCTGGGGATGGCAATGCCTTTCGATAAGGTTATAAGTATTCAGAAAAAAAGCTGGTTTAGGTTCGCCGATGACGATATAAAAGAACAGTTAGTAACTAATAATCATTAAATCATTGCATATTTCATTTTAAAAACTGATAAGTAAGAATTTCAAATGATAAAGAAAGTGTACAAACGGCTAAAGGCTATATTTTTAGGTTCCCCTCCGGATATACTGTATGCCTTGCAAGAAGCTAAGAAAATTTCTTTTGGACTACACTCTTACATAGACAACCCTATGCAAATAGATGGAGGCGAATTTATTCGCATTGGAGATAACTCTTCTATTGGACGATATGCATGGTTAGGAACTTTCTTATCTTACAACAGACAACAATTTTCCCCTTCGATAACAATAGGTAATAATGTACGTATAGGAAATTATGCTTGCATAACAGCCATCGATAATATAGAAATCGGGGATGGATGTTTGTTTAGCGAATATATTTATATATCAGACCATGCACACGGAATAGATGCTGAAAAAGAAATCTCGCCTAAAGATCAGGATTTATACTCTAAAGGGCCTGTCAAAATCGGCAAAAACACATTTGTTGGTTATCGTGCAAGTATATTACCAGGAGTTACACTTGGTAAACATTGTGTTGTAGGAGCAAATTCTGTTGTAACTAAATCGTTCCCTGATTATTCTATGGTTGCAGGCATCCCTGCACGTTTAATAAAAACATATTCTTTGGAACAAAAAAAATGGATAAACGTAAATCATGAGTAAAATAAATAAGATAATATATCCTTTTTACAAGTTTGCAGTCAATATAAAGACAAACAAACCATATAAAAAGAAATTAGGAATAAACAGTTCTGAAATGAATCGCCTAAGAAAAGAGAGTGGGCCTTTGAGCACATTCCTTTTCGGAAAAAAAATAGATATAACTAATTTCTTTTGGTATATACATGGATTGAATGAGATCTTTCTTGATGAGACTTACCGGTTTCACTCAAAAAAAGAAACCCCATTAATCCTTGACTGCGGAGCAAATGTCGGGTTGAGTGCCATTTATTTTAAAAGATTATACCCAAAGGCACAGGTAATTGCTTTTGAAGCAGATCAAGATATTGCAAAAACTCTATCATCCAATCTACATAGCTTTGGGTTTGATGATGTGGAGATTGTATCCAAAGCTGTATGGACAGCCAACACAACATTAGAGTTTATGTCTGACGGGGCTGTTGGTGGCCAGATCGTAGAAGGAAGAGAAGGCTCTACCAAGATAGAAGCTATAAGATTAAGGGATTATTTAGAGAAAGAAGTTGATTTTCTGAAAATAGATATAGAAGGAGTAGAGTATGATATTCTCAAAGATTGTGCTGACAAACTTATTAATGTAAAGAATCTTTTTATCGAATATCATAGTTTCTTGAACAATGAACAAAAATTAGATGAAATACTTCTGGTTCTCAAAAAAGCAGGATTCAAATATTATATAAAAGAAGCATGGAACAATATGCCTATGCCTTTTGTCGATAGCCATCAATCTCATTATGATTTACAGTTGAATATATTTGCTTATAGATTATGAAAATAGCCTTCACTGTCTGCTCCAATAATTATCTATCACAAGCTAAAGTACTTGGCGATTCATTAACAACTAATAATCCTGATTATAAATTCATTATCGGATTATGTGACAAAAGGAATGATGCTGTAGATTACAGCCCTTTCGATACTTTCGAGATTATTGAAGTAGAAAATATTGGTGTCGAAAATTTCGATTGGATGATTTACAATTATAATATCATCGAACTGAATACAGCCGTAAAACCGTCATTCTTCCTACATTTTATAAATACCTATCCGGAAGCTGAAACAATTATATATTTTGATCCAGATATCAAAATTTTCGATAAGCTTACAAGTATAGAAAATGATTTAAAGGGACATAGTGCAATATTAACGCCTCACATCCTGACACCACTGGATATTGATGATAAAATCCCGGGAGAGAATGTTTTTTTGAATTATGGGATATACAATCTGGGATTTTTCGCTATACGCCCTTGTGACGAGAGTATAAAATTATTAAAGTGGTGGCAGAACAAACTTAAGACAAAATGCTTCGACCGTGCATGCGATGGATTCTTTGTCGATCAACTGCCAATGAATTATGCTCCTCTCTTTTTTGAGAATGTACAGATATCTTCTAATTTGGGATACAACGTTGCTTATTGGAACTTTCACGAAAGAGAAATCTCTTTTCAACAGGGTAAGTATTATATCAATAAAGATATTCCTCTGACATTTTTTCATTTCAGCTCATTTAAACCGAATATGCCATTGGAGATTTCGAAGCACCAGAATCGTTACCAACTAACAGAAGGCTCTGATTTGTATATTCTATATAAAGAATATTTCGAAGCTCTAATAGAATATAAATACCTCGAACTAATTACTGTTCCTTGCCATTATGTTGTTCTTAGAAATCAATATTTAGAAACAAGACAAAAGGAGTGGGAGAAAAAGAGACGAGCAGAAAGATATACTGTGAAGAATTTTTTCTATTTCCCGATCTGGGCAATAAAAAAGATTATAAGCAATTTATAGGCTAATATTTTAGCCTATAAAGCTAAAATTGGGGTACATTATTGTAACAATATCAATTAAAATGAATAAAAATATAAAAATAGCTGTCATTGGATTGGGATATGTAGGATTGCCCCTTGCAATAGAATTTGCAAAGAAATATCCGGTTCTTGGCTTTGACATAAACGAGCAACGGATACAAGAACTTTGCAAAGGAGAAGATCATACCCGCGAAGCGGATGTGAAAGAGCTTTGTGAAATGATAGCTTTGGGTGAGAAGGACGAGAATGGCCTACGGTTTTCTCACAACCCGGAAGATCTGAAAGCGTATAACATATATATCGTTACCGTTCCTACCCCCATCGACAAATTCAACAGCCCTGATCTGAACCCGCTTATCAAGGCGAGCCAGATGATAGGGAAGACTTTGTCTAAAGGTGATGTTGTTATTTATGAATCCACGGTTTTCCCTGGATGTACGGAAGAAATTTGTGTACCTGAACTGGAAAAAACTTCGGGCATGAAATTCAATCAGGATTTCTACTGCGGTTATTCGCCTGAACGGATTAATCCCGGCGACAAAATAAATACCCTGACCAAGATAAAAAAAGTAACCTCGGGCTCAACTGGGGAAATATCCATATTTGTTGATAACCTATATGCTTCTATCATTGAAGCCGGTACGCATTGCGCTCCAAGCATGAAGGTTGCCGAAGCTTCTAAAGTCATCGAAAATACCCAGCGGGATATCAATATATCCTTTATGAACGAACTGGCTATCATCTTTGACAAAATAGGTATCGACACCAACGACGTATTGGAAGCTGCCGCTACGAAATGGAATTTTTTGAAATATAAACCCGGATTGGTTGGGGGACACTGTATCAGCGTCGACCCATACTATTTGGCACAAAAAGCCATTTCGGTCGGATATCATCCTGATGTTATTTTATCGGGTAGGCGAGTTAATAACAGTATCGCACCATTTATTGCCAACAAGACCATCAAAATGATGATACAAAAAGGCATTAAAATTAGTGGCAGCAAAGCACTCATTATGGGAGTGACATTCAAGGAGAACTGCCCCGATATCCGTAACTCAAAGGTATTTGATATACATCGGGAATTAACTGAATTCGGAATCTCTGTGGACTTATACGATCCGTGGGTTAATGCAGAAGAAGTGAAAGAGGAATATAATTTGGATATCCTCCCCGCATTCGACAAGAACCAAGATTATCAAGCAATTATTGTATGTGTCATGCACGACGAGTTCAAGTCGTTCGACTATAAGAAATATAAAGAGGCAGGTGCGGTCATTTTCGATGTTAAAGCATTTGTCGACCGCGAACTTGTCGATGCCAGATTATAAAAGATGAATCCTTTAATCTCCATTATAACTCCGCTGTTCAATACAGAGCAATATGTCTCCGAAACAATAGAAAGTGTTTTGGCGCAGACGTATCCGCATTGGGAAATGGTGATTGTAGACGACGGTTCGACGGATAGTTCCTGCTCGATAGTTAATCGATACGCCGAAAAAGATGAACGCATCAAACTGTTTTCACGTGACCGGATGCCAAAAGGCGGGACTGTATGCCGAAACATCGGGATAGAGAAATCGACCGGAGACTATCTGATGTTTCTCGATTCGGATGATTTATTATACCCAACCTGTCTGGAGAAGAGAGTGGAAACGATGCAGAGACACCAAGAGTTGGACTTTGCCGTCTTTCAGATGGATGCATTTACTCCGAACGGAGATACAGAAAGGCGTTTACTGACAAACGAATATCCCAATTACTTGCATGCTCTTTTAGCGCATAATCTGCCTTGGGCTATCACCTGTCCGTTCTGGAATAATAAGTTTCTGAAAGAGCAGTTGAAAGGTTTTGACGAACGCTTCCCACGATTGCAAGATCCGGAGTTTCATACGCGGGCTTTGCTTGTAAAGGATGTAGTATTCAAAGTTTTCCCGAATGCCGCACCCGATTGCTCTTATCGCGTTGAATACAAGAAAGCTAATATGAAGTTTTTCCTGCAAGGGAGTAAATTATATCTGGAAACTTTTTATCCTGTGGTTCAGGAACGAGCGGATAAAGACGAATGCAACAAAGCGATTGCTAAATTCTACGACAATATCTATTCGCATGTCACGACTTCCGCAACCGAAGATATTAAAGTCAATATCCCTGCTATAAAAGAATTGAACAGCTTCTTTCTCGAACACCATCTTATCAGCAAAGGAGATTACAAAAAAGCCTCTTTTTTCCTCTTTTGCATCAAATATAACTTATTTCGGAGCAAATTATTTACCTTTACACTACGAAACTTAGGATTTAAACAGTTTTTCGGGTTTCGCTTTTAAAGCATGAAGAAACTTTCGGTCATAACAATAAACTACAATAACTCCGCTGGTCTCGAAAAGACAATCAAAAGTGTTATCAATCAGGATTTTGATAACATAGAATATATTGTTATCGACGGTGCATCGACCGATGACAGCGTAAAGGTTATTGAGAAATATGCCGACAAGATAACATACTGGGTAAGCGAACCGGATTCGGGCGTTTACAACGCTATGAATAAGGGAATTAAAGCGGCTAATGGCGAGTATGTCACTTTTATAAATAGCGGCGACATCCTGTTACAGGATATAGATTTCAATAAAGCCATAGCTCATATCGAAGGTGAGGATATTATCTATTTCGATCTCGAAATAAGAAATGAGGATAACACAGATGCTTATATTAAAACATACTCCGACCATCCTGATTTTTATTATTTCGCAACCGACAGTCTTCCTCACGCAGGAGCCTTTATAAAGCGCGAACAATTAGTACAATACGGCTACTACAACGAAGATTTCAAAATTGTGTCCGATTGGGCTTTTTTCATGGATAGCATATTGAAAAATAATGCTACATTCAAGCATGTCAACGAATCATATGTGATTTTCTTTACCAATGGCATCAGTTCCCTGCCGGAAAGCCAAAAGTTGATACATAAAGAAAGAAGCAAACATATAGAATTCTCATTCCCTGCATATTATAAGATATACACAGAATGGTATAGTAATATGTTGGAACTCTATAAAATAAAAACATCCTTTAGTGTTAAACTGTTAAAGAAGGTAGGATTCTTAAAGTGGCTTAAACTATAATATTATTATGCAACCGTTAGTATCTATAATTGTCCCGTGTTACAATCAGGCACCCTATCTGGATGAAGCACTGCAATCTGTATTAGACCAAGAATACAGTAATTGGGAATGTATTATAGTTAACGATGGCTCAGCTGATAATTCGGAGGAAGTCGCTTTGAAATGGGTAGAGAAAAATAAACGCTTCAAATATTTCTATAAAGAAAACAGCGGTGTATCGGCAACCCGAAACTTTGCATTCAACCAATCTGAAGGAAAATACATATTACCCTTGGATGGCGACGACAAAATCAGTCAATCTTACATCAGCGAAGCCGTCGATATATTTGAAAAAGATGCGGATGTAAAAATTATATATTGTAATACTATATTCTTTGGAGTAAAAGAAGGCAAACACATCTCTCCCGAATACAAATTCGAGAATATGTTTTTGAAAAACCCCATTACAAATTCATCCATGTTCCGTAGAGACGTTTTTCCTCCATCGGGATATAACGAAAACATGAGAGACGGCTTGGAGGATTGGGATTTTTGGTTGTCGATAATAGATGACAAGACGAAAGTTGTCAAATTAAATGACTTCCATCTGT
The DNA here is from genome assembly GCF_010501075.1 of Dysgonomonas sp. 25. Classification (GTDB taxonomy): domain Bacteria; phylum Bacteroidota; class Bacteroidia; order Bacteroidales; family Dysgonomonadaceae; genus Dysgonomonas. The sequence continues at coordinate 292,621 of NZ_QVMN01000004.1, read as the reverse complement.
ACTACCGGATCAAAGAAATATCCCGTTCCACTCTTGTCGATAGGGAAAAAAATGAAAAATTGCTGATACAACTATTCAGAAACCATCAGGAAAAATATCTGAGATATTTCAACCCTTTACGGGATCATATCGAAGCAGATCAATTCAAAAGAGAAGTCATATGGCTCAAAGAACAACCTCAATGGAGGATAGGAAGCATCGTATACAAGCCTTTTGAATTAATAGGAAAAGCTTGGAAAAAAATAGTTGGCAAAAAGAAACGTAGATGAAAATAAGCGTCATATTAATCACCTATAAACAAGAAGGATACATTCGCCAGACGGTAGAAAGTATCCTTATGCAGCAGGTAGACGCCGATGTGGAAATTATTGTTGCCGACGATAGTTCGCCCGACAATACTTTGGCTATTATAGAAGAATATGCTACAAAAGCGCCAAAAGGCTTCACCTTCAATTTCCTGCCGAAAGAGCCTAACATGGGCTATATCAAAAACTATAAGCGGGCATACGCCGCCTGTACAGGAAAGTATATCTCTATCCTCGAAGGGGATGACTACTGGTTGACGAACCATCTGCAATCGCATGTTTCGTTTCTCGAAGAACATCCCGAATGTTCGATGGCATTCAATCGCCATCTTCGGTTATTTATCGAGGAAAACCGCGAAGAAATATACGACTGGAAATTGCCGGAAGATTACGAACTTTTCACCAGTGAACGCCTTGCGTTGAAAAACCAGATAGGGACACTCTCATGTTGCACTTTCCGCCTCGAGAATATCCAGAAACTCAACAATAGCATATTCGAGATGGTGTTTGCCGATTGGTTACTGGGCATGGTGATGGGAGAATATGGTTATCAAGCGTATCTGAAAGAAGTAACGTCCGCTTATCGCATCCAGCCCGACGGACAATGGTCGAAGATGACATTGGAGGAGCAAGGGCGCGAAATGATTATACTGATAGATAATTACGATAAATTCCTCGATTACAAATATACCGAGGCATTTAAGGAACATAAAAGAAGAATACGCGCCGGTATATTCGGCGAACTGGGATTCCGGGACAAAATCAAGCATATGACTCCGCTCCCGCTACGCAAATTATACAGACGACTTAAAAAGTAAAAAAATATGAGCAATAAAAAGATATTCGTCACACAACCGGCTTTGCCGCCACTGGAAGAATTCATCCCTTACCTGCAACAGATATGGGACAACAAATGGCTGACCAATAACGGGCCTTTCCATGTAGATTTCGAAAAAGAACTGGCCGATTATCTCGGAGTGAAATACTTATCTGTCTTTTCGAACGGAACGTTGGCGCTGATTACGGCTTTGCAGGCACTACGCATCACTGGCGAAGTGATTACTACGCCGTTCAGTTTTGTTGCGACGACGCATTCGCTGTGGTGGAACAATATCAAACCGGTGTTTGTCGACATCGAAGATGAGTATTTCAACCTTGATCCTAAAAAGATTGAAGCTGCCATCACCCCGCAAACGACAGCCATTATGCCTGTACATGTATACGGAAATCCGTGTCAGGTAGAGGAAATACAACGCATTGCCGACATTTACGGGTTGCGGGTGATATACGATGCTGCCCACGCCTTCGGGGTGAAAAAGGATGGTCAATCCATCCTCAACTGGGGCGACCTGTCTATCCTCAGCTTTCATGCGACCAAGACATACAACACCATCGAAGGTGGTGCTATTATCTGTCAGGACGAGAAGACAAAGCAACGTATCGACTTATTGAAAAACTTCGGATTCAAAGACGAAGTGACAGTTATAGAGCCGGGAATCAACGCCAAAATGAACGAATTGCAGGCGGCATACGGCTTACTTCAATTGAAGCATGTCGATAACTATATCGCTAAACGTAAAGAAATTGCCGACCTCTATCGCAAGCTGCTGAAGGGTGTTGAAGGAATCAGCTATCTGGATGATATGGAAGGGGTAGAACATTGCTATGCTTACTTCCCGATACGCGTCAACGCATTGGAATATGGTATGACGCGCGACGACCTGTACTTCGGCATGCAAAAGCATGATATTATGGGACGCCGCTATTTCTATCCGCTTATCAGCGATTTCCCGACGTACAAGGGATTACCATCATCTTCGGCAAGCAACATCCCTGTTTCTACGCAGGCAGCCAAAGAGGTTATCTGTTTACCGATTTATCCGAATTTATCGGCAGAGGATGTAACAAGAATCTGTACGTTGATAAAAAATAAACTTAGATGACACCTTTCAACATATTAATTTTCCCTTGCGGTTCGGAAGTTGCGCTTGAAATTCATCGATCACTTCGTTATTCGGCACACGTAAGGTTGTTTGGGGCAAACAGTGTTCCAGATCATGGCCGCTTTGTTTTCGAGCAATACATTGGAGACTTACCTTTTGTCACAGAAAAGGATTTCCTTCCTCAACTAAAATCCATAATAGAATCGCTGAAAATAGACGCAATATACCCTGCAATGGACAGTGTGGTGACTATTTTGAAAGAAAATGAAGCTTATCTTGGTTGTAAGGTTATATCTTCTCCAATTGAAACGACCAAGATATGTTTATCGAAAGAGAAAACATACAATGTATTAAATGGCCTAATACCAATTCCGCGTGTTTTCAGCAACCCTGAGCAGGTAAGCCAATATCCTGTGTTTATGAAACCCAGAATAGGATATGGATCGAGAGGGGCGAAGAAAATAAATGATCGCGAAAAAATGAATATCCAGTTCGAAGAGTATCCCGACAGCTTAGTTATGGAATATCTTCCCGGAAAGGAATATACAATAGACTGCTTTTCAGATAAAGACGGTAAGTTGCTATTTTCTGGCGCACGCGTTCGTCAACGAATAAGCAATGGTATAAGTGTAAATACAACAACGGTCAAAGATAAACGTTTCGGTGAATATGCCAGAAAAATAAATGACGCCTTACAATTCCAAGGAGCATGGTTTTTTCAGGTAAAGGAGAATGCAGATAACGAATTAGTATTAATGGAAGTAGCTTCGCGAATGGGAGGTTCTTCGGCCTTATACAGAAATAAGGGTGTAAATTTTGCTTTATTAAGCATTTTCGATGCCTTTGGATACAATCTGAACATCACCGAAAACGATTACGATATCGAATTGGACAGAGCCTTGGATAATCGCTACAAAATTGGCATAGAATATGACGAAGCATACATAGATTTCGACGACTGCCTGATTATTGAGAACAAAGTAAACCGTCAACTTATCGCGTTTGTTTATCAATGTATTGCGAATGGTAAGAAAGTCATTCTTTTGACAAAACACAGTAAAAACATAGCCGATTCGTTAAAAAAATTCCGTGTAGATGGGTTGTTTGATAAAATAATTCATATCGCCCAATCAGATAAGAAATTTCAGCATATTACAACACGATCTGCCATTTTCATAGACGATTCTTTCGCTGAACGGAATGAGGTACATGCTAATTTGGGCATCCCGGTATTCAGCCCCGATATGGTAGAGTCTTTACTTGAAAATTAAAAAAAGAAAGTCGTGAATATTATAGTTAGTGTTTCTGTTATAACCTACAATCAAGAGCAATATATTGCCCAGACTCTGGACAATATTATTGCCCAGAAAACAACATTTCCTATCGAAATTGTTGTAGGAGACGATTGTTCGACAGACAAAACGCGTACTATCTGCATTGAATATAAAGAGAAGTATCCCGACCTTATCAGGTTGAGGTTGCCCGAAAAGAATATGGGTTCTATGTCCAATTGGATAGCCAATATAGAAGCTTGCCAAGGCAAATACATCGCCTTTTGCGAAGGCGACGACTATTGGACAGACCCGCATAAACTGCAGAAACAAGTAGATTTCTTAGATAGCCATCCCGATTTTTCTTTATGTGCAAATGTGTCCGATGTTTTGAATAACGGTATCTTTGAGAAAGGGAAATTGCCAAAGCAAACCGAACTGACCACAACAGATGTCATTCTTCAGGACTGGGGAATAATGACGGCTTCGATCGTATACCGGAAAGAGGCTTTCGAAATTCCCGATTGGTATGGCACAATCGTTAATGGTGATTATGGACTACAGCTTTTGACCTCGCTAAAAGGGAAACTGAAAATACTGCCCGATGCAATGTCTGTTTACAGAAGGCACGAAGGGGGTATTTCGCACAAGTTGCAACCTGTCAATCAAGCAGCCTGGATGACTTATCTGCTATACCATTTTGACCAGTACACCAACAGGAAATTCCACAAAGCGATAACAAACAAAGTTAAAAGACTATATAAGAATCAGTTATCCTTTGCCAAAGATTACAATATGCGCAGGGCAATAGTCAAGTTGTCTTTTTACAATTTCCTGCGCCCTTTTGCTCCATTTTTAATCAGAAATCTCCGAAAATAGCCATGAAACTATCGGTCATCACCATCAACTTGAATAACAAGGACGGCTTGATAAAAACTATCGAGAGTGTTATTTTCCAGTCCTTTACCGACTATGAATTTATTATCATAGACGGCGGTTCTACCGATGGCAGCGTGGAGGTGATACAACAATATGCCGATAAGATATCGTATTGGATAAGCGAGCCCGACACAGGCATTTACAATGCGATGAATAAAGGTATAAAGGCCGCCAAAGGTGAATACCTGCATTTTCTGAATACAGGCGACCGGCTGGTATCGGACGAAGTGTATAAAAAAATCTTTGAAGGTAATCCGCACGAAAGCTTTATTTGCGGAAACTTCGTAGAAGAGAAAGGCGAACAATATACCCTCAACGAATCGTATAAGGAGCGCGACTGGAGCGAGCCGCTATACGACATATACAGTGGCGACCTGTGCCATCAGGCATTCTTTATCAAAACGGATAATTTTGCAAAATACGGCTTATACGACGAAAGCCTCCGAATAACAGCTGACTGGAAGTTGTTCTTCATTGCCATCGGGATGAAGCGCGAAACTGTGCTTTACAAAGATGTAAACATTGTCATCTACAATATGGAAGGACTTAGTTCGACCATCGGCGGAGTGGCTATACAAAAAGAAAGGCGGGCTATTGCAGAGCAATATATGCCTGCTGCCTTACTCAAGCGGTACGACAGATTAAAGCATCTGGAAGCAGACAGTTACATTATAGACTTTGTCCATTCGCGCAAATGGATTTATTATGGCTTTCATGCCTTCCGCAAGATACTTCGTTCCATTGGATTAGCTAAATAACGACCCGGATGAAAAAAATAATCCCACTGCTACTCGTTTCCGCTTTTTTCATTGTCATAGTCCTAACAACATCCTGTAAACCGCGATTTATCGAATCAACCCGCGATTTAGGCACATGGAGAGCAGCACCTATAGAAGTAGATACTGTTATTTATAAAGTCGAAGAAGGGGCTACCCTACCCCGATACAAAGAGGGCAGCAACAAAATACTAAAAGCCCAGATAGAAGAGAGAATCGTATATCCCACAACAGCCATCGAAAACGGCATACGAGGGCGAACTATATTGGCATTCGAAATAGGACTGAGAGGAGAACTTACCGGAAACGTGAAATACCTCCGGACAACCGATTCTTCGTTTAATAAAGAAATCATCCGGGCAATGTCGGCTTTACCCAACAATTGGGTACCATCTAAGGATAAAGACGGATTCGCAACGTACTCGGAAGTTGTAGTAACAATAAATTTTGTATTGGAATAGCTTATATCACAGGACCGTGATTTCGCTCGCCGGCAGGTTATTCGAACGGATACGCCACTCTTGCGGGTAAAGGTTATTAGCCCTGTTCCCGATATTCTTCACAAAACCCAAAGCTATCCCCTTATAAGTAAGCAGGATATACCCTTTCGGCTGATCATCGAGCAACAACGGTTCTCTTTTCAGGTACGCGATGGCTGTCCGCCAGTCCACCTCATAAGCAGGAAAAGCCGTCCTATTCAATTTGTTTGAGATAGCCAACCCATGAGCCGGCAGGAAATCTTTGCCCTTCTCCTCACCCAAGTGAATGCCCATCGAAATGACATTTAGCTCCTGCAATAAGAAGTGAATATCTTCGGTGTATGCCTTCGGGATAGCATACCAGTCATTTCTTCTTTGCAGAAAATCAAAACTATCGGGAGTCTCTACATATCCCTTTACCGATTGAGGGGCAGAGGCTTTTGCCTTGCCTTTATCTTTCTTCGCCCTCCGCTGATAAGTTTCGCCTTCCGGCTTACGGAGTAGTGCCATAAAGAAGCCTTCGCCTTTTGTTCGGTGCGGAAAGAAACGGTAAACAGGGAGATTCCCTTTTTTAGCACCACTTATCCCCCACTCTACCTCCGTTTGCACGGGTAATACCTCTGCGCCGAACTCGTCTGCAATCCATTGTACATTATCTTCGTTTTCATCCGTATTATAGGTGCAGGTGCTATATATCAGCAGTCCGCCCGGTTTGAGGGCAGCCCATACATCGGCTACAATGCGCTGCTGGCGCTCTTTGCACAATTGCACATTGGCTACCGACCATTCTTTTATGGCAATCTCATCTTTGCGGAACATACCTTCGCCCGAGCATGGAGCATCGACCAATACGACATCGAAAAAGTGCGTCAGTTCACCTATCTTCGCCGGATCGTTATTCGTTGCCACAACATGCTCATTGCCCCACTTGGTTATATTCTCCGACAAGATATTCGCCCGCGAACGGATTACTTCGTTCGCAACCAGCAAACTACCTTCGGGAATAGCATCGGCTATCAACGTCGATTTGCCTCCGGGGGCAGCGCACAAGTCCAGAACTTTTACCTCTCCTTTGACGTATTGACTGAAAGCTTGACCGATAAACATAGACGAGGCTTCCTGCACATAATAGCATCCTGCATGAAATAAGGGATCGAAAGTAAACGAGGGACGCGACGGCAAATAATAGCCTCCCTCAGACCACGGAACAGCATTGCAGGATAAATCGCCCGCGTGGTACTTCCTTTTATTCAAGCGGATACTGACAGGAGATTCTTCGGAAAGCGCCGAAAGGAAAACTTCCCATTCGTCGCCTAATATTTTTTTTGTGCGCCCTATAAAATCAGAAGGTAGGTTCATATAACAATATTTTGTGCAAAAATACCTATTTTTGTATTGCCTATTTCAATCGGCTATATTGAAATTACTATAATAGACAAAATTATAAAGAAATACTACATGGAAATTATCAATTTATCGGAACAAAACACGATACTCAACAAATTTGTGAGCGAACTACGCGATATCCACATCCAGAAAGACAGCATGCGCTTCCGCCGAAACATAGAGCGGATAGGCGAAGTTATGGCTTACGAAATAAGCAAAAGATTAGAATATACTCCACTCGAAACACAGACTCCACTCGGAACATCTGTTACTAATGTTCCGACGGATGCCATCGTCATTGGCACAATCCTGCGTGCGGGACTGGCATTCCATCATGGGTTTATCAATTGCTTCGACAATGCCGAGAATGCTTTTGTATCGGCATACCGCAAGTATAGGGAAAACCATGAGAGTTTCCATATCCACATCGAATACATCGCCTCGCCAAAGGTAGAAGGAAAAGTACTTATCCTCACCGACCCGATGTTGGCAACGGGAGGAAGTATGGATTTATCTTATCAGGCTATCCTGACCAAAGGGCAGCCCAAGCATATCCATATAGCAACCATCATAGCCAGCCAGCAGGCAATCGACTATTGCGCTAAAAACTTCCCACAGGCAAAGACAACTATCTGGGCGGCTGCTATCGATCCCGAACTGGACAGCCATGCATACATCGTTCCCGGATTAGGGGATGCAGGAGATTTAGCCTACGGTGAGAAGGATTCCTAATCGCTGCAAGCAATAAAAAATAAAAGCCGGATTATTCCGGCTTTCTTCTTATCTGTTCCGCAGCGAAAGCAGCCAGGCATTTTTGTATTTGGGATATTCTTTTCGAAAAGTCTGCAGATAATCTTCTGCCATATCCTTATCATCAAACGAAGCGGCATACAAGCGGTACCGTTCGGACGATTTCAGCATAGCCGCGTCAGGAAAGTCTTTTTGTATCTTATTCAGCAGGATATCTGTTCTTCGCTTCGATGTCTCGCTCGCAACCACAATATAATATGTCCGCAACGACGTTTTTTGCGCCTGAGGCATTTCGACTGAAACGTTTTCCACAAGAGTGGAGGTTACGGCAGCTGTTTCGGATGGTACTTCCGCATCTTTAGCTGTATTTGCCGGAGAAGTAGTCATCAGCAAATGGGAAAAATCGGCCTGCTGTCCCACAGAAACATTCTGTTCGCCAATATGAAGGGAAGGCGAAATAAAGAACAACGCAACTACTGCTGCCGCAGCGATATAGCTCCAACGGCTTCTCTTTCTCAAAGGTGTATCTTCTTCCACCATAAAAGCAAGCGGATTCAGACGCACTTCGCTCAATCCTATATAATCGGGATGGATATAAGCACTGTTCGGCTCGAATGAGACTGCTTGATTATCATTCAGATAAAAGACACCTACTTTGCCCATCACAACCCTGTTGCCCTGTTTCAGATCGAGATTGATTTTTGCAACAGCAGCCTTTATCTTTTTATACGCAGCATCGTACGATATATTTTCCTTTGTCTGGCAATGAGTTACCAATATGCCGTCGTTGTGCCGGAGCTCCTGATTAAACGTTATCGACAGTTTAGGTGCGGTTAATCGTTTACCCTCATACACAGCCTCTTCGCGATTGAGAATAAAGCCCCCGAATCCGGGAACAATCACACAATCGTGCGAGAAAAGCAAGTAGTTGATATAATCCGCAATCTGATATTCCATAGTACAAATATATCACTTTTCGACGAATCGGAAAAACAAAAAAGCCCTTATAAAAGAGTTAAAAATGTGAATTAGCTGTCGAATTATAGTTGCAAATTTATCTATATTTATTTATCGGTTGACAGGTAGGCGATTAGGCAAGTTAACAACTGATGAGAAAAGCATTTCTTTAAAAACGTTGTAGGCTTCGTGGTCAAAAAGCAGAAAAATACGACTCATAAAAAAAACAACAAGTCTAATACAAAATATGGACACGATTGTCACTTTTTCGGTTGATAAAATTAATAGTCAATATACTTGCTCGAAGCAAGAAGAAATCTTACTTTTGTGCATCAATCCATTACATACGAATCTCGACCAAGAGAATATGCCAATCGACCTCTATAATTATAACTTATGAACAAATATTTGAAACTATCGATACTGTTATTGTTTTTTCCTTTTGCGTCCATTCATGCGCAGTTTCTCGACAAAGAGCCGGATAATGAAATCCTGATAAAGACAGAAGCTTCGGGTATCTTTACCACAGGCGATAATGCACCTTTCTGGATGATCAACAACCAATATGGAATCGGCTGGCACGAACGGAACAACCAATACCTGCGCGCCGGAATTTTCGTAGACAAGTCTATCTCGAAAATAGGCGTTTCGGCAGGAGGGGATTTCATTATAGCCAATAACCTGGAATCGGATGTATTTGTGCAGCAGCTGTATCTCGACCTGAAATATCAGAAAATCGGATTATCCTTGGGACAAAAAGAACGAAAAATGCTTTTCCGAAACAACAGCCTTTCGACTGGTGGGTTAAGCCTTTCCAACAATTACAGACCAATCCCGCAAGCCGAACTTTCGACAAAGGAATTTATTCCGCTTCCTTTTACCAAAAATAGCTTGTCGTTTATGGGCGGTGTTTCGTACGGCTTCTATACCGACAATGATTACAGGAATAAAGCCGGAAATGGCACTTATCTGAAAAATGCCCTGTTCCATCATAAATACCTGTATATGAAACTCGAAAAGCCACAATCGGCATGGAACCTGATTGCCGGTGTCGAGATTGCTACCCAATGGGGCGGAGACAGATATGACAACGATACCCTGAGCTATTCTAATCCGCATAGTTTGAAAGATATGTTCAAGGTGTTTACACACCGTTCGGGAGGAGGAGATGCAAGAGACGAAGACCAGATAAACAGATTGGGCGAGACTTGGGGGAGCTACCACTTAGTATTCAATTATAACTTCAAAAACAATTCCAGTCTTCGGATTTTCTACGAACACTTCTTCGACGATCGTTCGGGAATCGAGTATATGAACTATCCGGACGGGACATACGGAGTAGAATACAACTTCAATAAAAAGCAACTGTTATCGACTATCCTGTTCGAATTTGTTTATACCAGACATCAATCCGGACCAAGGGAATACGACGAAGACGGGAACTGGATACATATCAGTACGGCAGACGATTACTATAATAACTGGAGCTATATCTCTAACCAGCACCACGGTTTTGTGACCGGAAATCCGCTACTGACCTCGCCTGTGTATTATAAAGGTAAAAGTCTCGCGATATTGAATAGCCAAATAGCCGCTTATCACTTAGGAGCGGAAGGTTGGCTACACGAGAATTTATCGTACAAGGCGCTCGTTACCTACTCGCAGGGCTATGGAACACCTTTGCGAAAACTACCTAAAAAAGCTAAAGACTTTATGTCTTCCGTCGAATTGCGATATTCGAATCCAAGTCTGGATGGCTGGAAATTCTGTGGCGGAGTAGCGTATGACAACTCCAACATGTTTATAGGCAAAAACTTAGGTGTACAGTTCAAAATATCAAAGGAATTCAATATCAAATAATGGCAGAACATCTATCTACATTAACGGCTTCCTCCCGCGAGGAACAATATCAGCATCTTCTCCCACAGTTAAAGGCTTTAATCGAAGGGGAACCGGATGCAATTGCCAACTATGCCAATATAGCCGCCGCTTTGAAGCAGACATTCGGCTTCTTCTGGGTGGGGTTCTATTTTGCCAAAGGCGAAGAACTGGTCTTAGGCCCTTTTCAGGGGACAATTGCCTGCACCCGAATCAAATACGGAAAAGGTGTTTGCGGAACGGCATGGAAAGAAAACAGAACAATTATCGTCCCCGATGTCGAGCAGTTCGAAGGACACATTGCGTGCGATAGCGCCTCCCGTTCGGAAATAGTCGTACCCATACGCAGAAACAGCAAGGTAGTTGCCATCTTAGATATTGACAGCGAACACTTAGCCCATTTTGACGAGATAGACGGAGGCTACTTAGAAATATTAGCCTGCATCATCGAAGCCAATCTGGATAAATACAGCGTTTAGAAAGGGAAGATAAGCGGCAGCACCAATACCATTACTATCCCCATAATTATCTGTAGAGGCAACCCGACTTTGATATAATCCGAAAAGGTATACCTTCCGGCTGACATCACCAAAGCATTCGGCGGCGTGGAGAACGGCGATGCAAAGCACATACTCGCAGCTACTGCCACAGCAAAGAGCATCGGCAATGGACTCACTTTCATCGTAAGAGCAGCCTGCATGGCAATCGGCGCGAAAAGAATAGCCGTAGCGGTATTACTGATAAACAAGGTGAGTATGGATGTACAGAAATAGATACCGGCAAGCAGGGCATAAGGGCTGACATCGCCCAGATAAGTTACCAATGCCCCAGAGATGAGTTTATCTACCCCCGTATTGGAGAATGCAGCAGCCATCGGCATCATAGCACCGATGAGTACAATACTTTCCCAGTTGATATTATCGTATGCCTCCTTCATGTTTCGCAGGCAGCCCGTAACAACCATCAGTACGGCAGCCACAAGCACGGCTATTACGGGAGCTACAACATTGGTCACCATTGCAGTAATCATCAAGACCATGATAGCCGCTGCGATAGGAGCTTTTTGGTCTAAAGTCACTTTAGAAGCCTCCTGCAAAGGTTGGCCAACCAATACAAGATCGCTTTGCCTGTCATCTAAGCGGGCAAGGTCTTCCCAAGTACCCTGCACCAAGAGAGCATCGCCTGATTTCAGCTTTACATCTTTGATCTCGTTCATCTGATACTCCCTGTCATGTTGGATACCCAACACATTTACATTATACTCCTCGCGAAACTGTATCTCGGCAATCGTACGGTTTATCAAGCGGGAGTTAGGCATAATAAACACTTCGGCAATTCCCGATTCCTGGAAACCAGTAAAGCCTTCGCGGGCAGGATCCTGGTTGATAGAAAAGTTATTGTCTGATACGAAACGGTCGATATTCTCCTTATCTCCCTGACAATAGAGAATATCATCTTTCATGATTACCGATTTCGGCCCGGCAACCTCTTCGATATAGACTTTCCGGAAACGATATGCTTTGTCTCTACGGACAATCTTCACAATCGAGATATTGTACAGGGATGCAATTCTTGATTCGGCAAGCGTCTTATTCAGCAATGAAGAATCGGAAGTCACATCAATCCTATACGATTGTTGTGCCAGATTATAAGATGCAACTAAGTCGGCCAATGAACGGCCTTTCTTATCCTTGTTTACCGAAGTATCTTTCTTCGACACCAATAGCTTACTGAGGAAGAACAATACCACAACACCTACCGTGAGGCAAACAAATCCCACAGGAGCAAAAGAAAAGAAAGCCAAAGGCTCCTGATTATTGCTCGTAAGGGTTTCCTGAATCACAAGGTTGGGCGGAGTACTGATCAAAGTAAATAGCCCCATACTACTGGCAAAAGCCAAAGGCATCAGATAACGGCGCGAGTCGATATTAGCGCTGGCAGCCATACTGACCACTATCGGCATCATAACTGCGACCGTTCCCGTATTACTCACAAATGCACCTACTGCAGCTGTGACGAGCATAACAAGTATAAAAAGCTTGTTCTCGCTATTCCCTGCCAGACGGAGGATACGGCTACTAATCATTTTGGCCAAACCCGTCCGGAAGATCGCAGCTCCTACAACAAAAAGCCCTACCATCATAATAACTACCGAGCTGGAGAATCCTTCCAAAGCTTGGGTTGGAGAGATAATACCGAATATTACTAAGGCGAGCATTGAACAAATCGCAACCAAATCGGAACGAACTTTTCCCCGCATAAAGAAAAAAGCCGTCAGCACAAGGATGATTAGCGTAATGTTCATCGGTGAGAAGATGGTTGATAGTGTCATAGATATTCTTGTTAATTAGCGTCTTTGTTAATGCAAAGATAAGGAAACATCAATGATGAGTAAAAGTTTATTTTGTAAAAAAGATTAAAGGAGACCGCTTAGCCTCCTCCTGTCTTATATATCATGCTATCTTATTTAGCAAAGGCTTTTCTGATATAGTTTCCAGCCGTGGCAACCACCTTTTGTGAAGAGGAAATCAACCACCCTTCCATCAAGACGGTTTAAGGCATTAATTACATTTATCCTTTTCGTTGGTTCCACCACAAAGATAATGAATCCGCCACCACCTGCACCTGATATTTTACCGGTTATGGCTCCGGCATCGATAGCCACCCGAAAGATGTCGTCTATATGACTGTTAGATATCGACGAAGCCATTTTCTTCTTATCTTCCCAAGCTTGCCCCAATATCCGGGCAAAGCTGGCGATATCTCCTTTGAGTATTGCTTCCTTCATATCTATTGAGCTTTGCTTAATACGGTGCATAGCTTCAATGGCAATAACATTCTTCGATTCGGTATTCTTTTTCTGTTCATCTATAATCTTAGCCGATTCGCGCGAAGCTCCCGTATAATACAGAATAATAGAAGATTCGAGTTCATCTATAACCCATTGCTTAATCCGAAGAGGATTGACAATAACCTGATCATCTTTTTTGAACTCCATAAAATTGAATCCACCAAATGTGGCCGCATATTGGTCTTGTTTCCCTCCACTCAACTTTAGGTCGATACGTTCTACCTCGTATGCGAGACGAGCCATTTCATATTCTCCAAGAGGCAGGTTAAACCACTCACAGAAAGCTTTTATAATGGCAACGACCATAGTTGAGGAAGAACCCAGACCGCTTCCCGGAGGTGCATCGGAATAGGTAGTTATTGCGAACGAACAAGGGTCTATATTATAATCTCTGACAATACGGTTGTAGACAGCCTTATGCAAATCCAGGCAACCATCTATCGGAAGTTGTGATGCTACCGGATAAGTAGCCGAAGTATTTATATCCGGAGCATTTAAGGAAACTTTCCCATCTTCGGTCTCTTCGATCGTACAATATGCATACAGACTGATTGTCGCATTCAAGATGGAACCACCATATTCGTCGCTATAGGGGGAGACATCACTTCCTCCTCCGGCTAAACCTAATCGCAGTGGGGCTTTTGAACGTATTATCATAGCTATTTCTGAGGCTTTAGGTGATTAAAAATAATATCCTCAACTATGCAGCATATAATATGCCCGATAAGAATATGTGATTCTTGGATACGAGGCGTTTCCATAGACGGAACTTTGATCGTGATATCACATAGTTCAGCCATTTTTCCTCCAGCTTGTCCTGTTAATCCGATTGTATAGATACCTTTCTTCTTGCATTCTTCGAGTGCCGCAATAACATTCGGCGAATTACCGGAGGTAGATATCCCGATAAAGATATCGCCTTCGTTGCCTAAAGCTTGTACCTGACGAGAGAAAAGTTTCTCATATCCATAGTCATTTCCTATAGCCGTAAGAATCGAAGTGTCTGTTGTAAGTGCGATTGACGGGATTCCCGGGCGGTCAAAATAGAAACGACTCACAAACTCTCCGGCAATATGCTGCGCATCTGCTGCACTACCACCATTTCCGGCGAGTAAGGTTTTCTTCCCATTCTGATAAGCCTTCGTCACTACTTCGGCGGCTTTCTCTATATCCTCTATCAATCGTGGGTCATGCAAAATAGCTTGTTTGACCTCAATAGAGGATTTTATCTGGTTTGTTATAATATTCTTAGACATGATTTTTATTTTTGGCCCAATCCTTATATTTTTCTATTACAAAGTTACGGATATTTTCTATATACAGGGGGTAAAAAAAGAAAAGTACAAAAAGACAAAATATTAAAAATACATTAATCCATTTATTCATAATAGCTTAAAAGGGAAAAAGAGCAAATGATGTAATGAATTGAATCGTACAAAATGCGAGTTACATGTTAACTGGGTGTTAAGTGCCCAAGTGAAAAGGAAGCTTAAACGCATGAATGGTCGAAAATCCGCTTTTTCGTTCTTTTTTGCTTTTGCCCTTACAAATAGCTTACGTAAATTTTCATTTCAACGATGTAAAATAGAATCAATCAATTCGGATAATTGATGTCCTGAATATTTAGCATAGGTAAGGGATCCATATATGTTTAAATGTCCTGCATCATAATACATAATAGTATCTTGATAATATGGAGAATCTTTAAAGGCTGGAGAATCCGAAATATCAAGAAAATGAAAATTAGGATACTTATTCATATAATCCAACAACTCTTTTGGAGGTTTGTCATATTTAATTTCGAATTTAGCATTTTTTTCGCTATTTCTTAAAACTCCTCTATTAACTCTTATCGGATTTCTATCCAAAGTCGGGAAATCAGCCAAAAGTATTATATGTTGATTATTATTAATCATCGAATGTAAAGTTTCGAAAGCAGTAAGATGATCTGACAGTTCTCCCATTTCAAATGTAGTACATACAATAACAAGAGGTGTATTTTTTATTTTATCTCGTACAATATCGGTTAACCCGATATATTTATCATAGTCTGTTTTATTAGAGAAATACGATAGTTGATATCCAGGTATGTCCGCATAACGATTATTCGTAATGCTTCTAAAACAAAAATGATTTAGTTTGCCAATACTATCTAAAAAAGGTTTCATTACGAGTGCATGGCTATGTCCTAGCAATAACAACGTATCCTTTGAACTTGTGTCTCCAAGAATATCATCTTTAATAAATTGAGCATGATTATTTAGCCCCATCGGTTCAGAACTAACAAGGTGTGCTGGATAGTTGTTATTATGAATAAAAAGGTTTATCGCTTTCATCGATAATCCCAGTATTATGATAGTTACAGGTACAACTGAGAAGTAAATCAGGAACTGTTTAAGATTCAACTTCCTAAATTTATTTTCTATATACTGATATGATATATATGAAAGGAAGAATGTTAATAAAATGGCAAATAAGTATTGAGCGAAAGTTAATTCATATTCGACATAGTAGTATCTCATTAGAGCTAATATCCCCCAATGCCAAAGATATATTGAATATGATAATTCACCTATATAAACCATTACCTTATTAGACAATATCTTATTAACACCCCCTTTTTTATTAGCAAGAATAAGGATAGCCCCAAAACAAGGGATTAAAGTTGTTAAACCAGGGAATAGTGTATCTGAATTAAAAAATATTGTACTTAAAACAATAAGCAAAAAACCTATCCCTCCCAAGATCGATTGAAACAAATCGCTGAGTTTATTTTCCCATTTTATCAAACTGAGTATAACACCCAATAGAAATTCCGGAATACGAGCCGGAAGTGAAAAATACATTAAGTTCTGGTACCCTGATAAAATTTGATATTGAGCGTAACTATATAATAAAACACATATAATAATTGCAATGTAGAGACATCTCTTCCTATTTAACAAAAACACCAGCAAGGGCAGAAATAAATAAAATTGCATTTCTATTGCCAGTGTCCAAGTATGTAAAAGTGGATTTTCAGTACTGGCGGCTCCAAAATAATTATCGAGAGTCGCAAAATAATTGTTACTATTGAATATAAATGAATGCAAAAACTTTAATCGATAATTAAATAACAGATCGGCAGGCAGGTAAACGAGTATTGTGGCTACAGTTATTACAATAAGAAAGACATAATATGCCGGAATAATTCTTTTTATACGGCTAATATAAAAGTTTTGAAAGGTGAATTTATTATTTTCCTTTTGATGTAAAATTATTGAACTTATTAAAAAACCTGATATGACAAAAAATATATCAACCCCTATAAAGCCGCCGGGTAAGATATTTTCATTCAGATGAAAAATCCAAACAGACAATACAGCAATGGCTCTTAATCCCTGAATATCTTTTCTATATTCCATATTTCTGTATTAAATATATTTCACAGACGAGCATCAACAATCTCTCTGTCAATAAATGCTTTGACATCAAATATAACAGTATTATCGGCTTTGTGTTTTTTAAAATCAAAATGATAAAACTGATCATGAGCAACAGTAACAATTAATGCTTCATACTTCTTATTAGGATCGATTTCATTTTCGGCATATATATTATATTCTTCTTTGACTTCATTTATATCTACCCAAGGATCATAAATCTCGACATTAATTCCAAATTCAACTAGTTCCTTATATATATCTACAACTTTAGTGTTTCGAATATCAGGACAATTTTCTTTGAAAGTAATGCCCATAATTAAAACAGTAGCCCCTTTTATCGTATGACCTTTTTCTATCATGAGTTTCACTGTCTTATTCGCTATAAATGAAGCAATACTATTATTAACTCTTCGCCCCGATGATATAACTTCTGGATAATAACCTACTTCTATTGCTTTCTGAACAAGATAATAGGGATCTACACTTATGCAATGCCCACCGACAAGCCCTGGTTTATATTTCAAAAAATTCCATTTTGTACCGGCAGCATCCAGTACATCATTAGTATCTATACCTATTTTATCGAATATAATAGCTAACTCATTTACAAATGAAATATTGAGATCCCGCTGAGCATTTTCTATTGCCTTAGAAGCTTCTGCAACCTTTATATTAGGAGCTCTGTGCGTGCCGGCTTCAATAATTGAAGAATATAGGCTATCGACCAATATAGATATATTTTCAGTAGAACCTGATGTGACTTTTTTAATCTTTGTAAGGGTATTTACTTTGTCTCCAGGATTAATTCTTTCGGGAGAATAACCACAATAAAAATCCCGATTAAAGATCAAACCGGAAGCTTGCTCCAATGCCGGGACACAAACTTCTTCGGTACATCCCGGAAACACTGTGGATTCATATATTACAATACTACCTTTTGTAATAACTTCCCCCAGCATTTTACTTGCTTTGACAAGAGGTATTAAATCCGGATTATTAAATCTATCAATAGGAGTCGGCACAGTTACAATATAAACATTACAATTACGCAGAGAATCTTTATCTGATGAGAATTGCAGTCCTTTAGCGTTATTCATTTGCCCTAACTGAATTACTTCATGTAATAAATGTTCATCTGCTTCTAGAGTATGATCTTTTCCTGAAGCAAGTTCATTAATACGCTCCTTATTAATGTCGAACCCTACAACACTATATTTTTTCGCAAATTCTAATGCTAGTGGCAATCCGACATAGCCTAATCCTATAACAGCTAGTCTACAGTCTTTTAATTCCATCATATATGAATATTAAATTATTACTCTTTATTTTCTTTCAAATCGTATTTTTCTAAAACAAATTTTCGAATATTATTTACAAATACATCTTGATCAAATGTTTCTGCATGCTCACGAATAAATGTGTGATCAAAATCTATCATATCCATCTTTTTTATTCCATCAATCAAGCAATCACTGGTCTGACGGTAAAAAAAATAAGCAGTACACTTTTTTGCATTATTCCCATTGTAAGGGATCATTGTCTGAGTTACGCCTCCTTTTCCGTAAGCGATAACAGGCCTTCCCGAAGCATTCGCTTCAAGAGGAGTTAATCCATAATCCTCTTCCTGCGGGAAAATAAAAGCTTTACAATTCGCATATAAATCAGCTATTTCATTTTTAGAGAGTCCTTCTCTAAATTCAATATTTGATGTAGCTTTGGCTTGTAGTTCTCTTTTCTTTGATCCTGTCCCTACTATTATAACTTTCTTATCTGGCATTTTTAAAAATGCATCTACCACTAGATCTACTTTTTTATAATACTCAATCCGAGATATCACCAAATAATAATCAAGGCGAGGAGTATCTGATACAAAGAAATTAGAGCACGGTATTGATGACTTAATAACTGAGATTTCATTTCGAGGATTATAGCATACTTTTATTTTTTCTGAAATCTCAGGTGTGTTTGTTATAAACCAGTCAATATTTTGAGCTGCATTATAATCGATTTTTTTCAACCTATTTATGACAAACTTATATAATCTATTCTTTAGGCCATTACTATTTACCACTTCTGAATAACTTTCCGGAAACCAGGCTAATCTGAATGGATAATGACAAAATGCGATAAAAAGATTCTCCGGATTCGTATTTACATATTTAGCACAATTAGTTGTAGATATTAACACAACATCATATTCTCTCAAATTAATACTTCGCATAGCCCAAATACTAAAAGGATAAAACAAGCGCTTAAGCCACTTTTCATCCTTTACAAATTTAGAAAACCAGCTAGGTCTGATGTCACACTTCTTGAATTCGTCATATGTATTTTGAGGGTTATAACAACTCGTATATATTGGTGCTGTAGGAAATGCTTCATGTAAGCGTAAAGTTGCCTGCTCCGCACCTCCTCTTCTTACTAGCTCATCGTGAACTATTGCTATTTTCATTTTCTAATGTCTTTAAATAAAAATTCAATAAAGATCGAACATGATTTCTAATGCTATACTTAGATGCATTAAAACTTTGAAAAGAATTTTCGGAAAGTAAATCAATATAATTATCATCAACAGTTTTCTGTATGGTTCTTTCCAAAGAATCTGGATTCTCGACATTGAATAATAATCCGTTTTCATTATCAGTTATTAAATCGGCAGCGGCCGATTGGGCTGAGACTATACAGGGAATGCCATAACTTTGAGCTTCTAAGACTGTCAAACCTAAAGTTTCATACCATAACGATGGAAATATTAAACATCTTGTTTGTTTTAAATACTTATCTATTTCTTTTGGGGCCAACCATCCCGTGAATTTGATTTTAGTACCATATTTTTCTTCCAATTCCTTTTTTAATGGCCCATCTCCGATAACAATAGCATCTATAGCCATTTTTTCTGCTATGTCACAAAACAACCTTATTCCTTTTTCTTCCGATAGTCGGCCTAAATAAGTATATACCTTATTATCACTTACGTTAACCTTATCTTTACACAAAAGCTCTACCGGATTGTCTATGATCGAAATATTTCCTAATTCAGGAGAACGTAATAAGATTTGTTTCTTAGAAAAATCGGATACTCCTATATAGGATATATTTTCAGTACATTTTAGCTCACTGTTTTGTATATATTGCCGTACCACCCTCCATAATTTGAAATAATATTTTCTACTATCGCAATTGGAAAGAATACATTTCGCCGACATGGGTTTCAATTCGCAGATCCGCGCTTTAGGATAATTGTAATATCCTCCATTAGGGCAATTTATAAAATAATCATGTAAGGTTATTATTACACTAAAATCCAGTTCGTTTATAGCCGAGAAAATGGAACTTGAAAGAGCTTTTGTCCATGTGTGAACATGAATAATTGTTGTCTTTTTATCGAACTTTTCTAAAAAGGAATAAATGCTATTTTTAGCCTTTTTATTCCATAGCCCTTGCATAAATGCAGCCGGGCTAGACGGATTATTCAGAATGTCATACTGGTCAAGGCAAATAATACCTTTAAATCCTGCTTCTTTTAGCTCTTCCGATACCGGACCTACAGACGAGACAAAATAAGTATCATATGGACTGTTTTTTGCCAGGTCAATAGCACTTCTTATCGCCACAGACCCAGCTCCGCCATTAATATATGCATAGTCATTTATTATTATGATTGATTTCAGCATAATTGCTAATTGTCATTTTGTTTTGAATACTCAATGTTATAATATCCTTTCCTCGATGTATAATAATAAAAGAACAAAAAAAATGAGGTACCATACAATGTATAATGTCCCCCTCTTATTGTATATGCCATTATAACAAATAAAATAGCCATATTAATAATATTATTTCTTCTATAATTAAATATTACAAATATTATAAAAGAAACAATCCCGAATAAACCAAATTCCGACAATATTCTATTAAACAAAGAATATCCATCTTCACTATTAAGCCCCCATAAATAATAATTATTTTGTGGATATATACGGGAATAGTTTTCCGAATGAGTTCCTAACCCCGTACCAATAAGCCGAGAAGTCGCATTTGTTGCAATATAGTAATTTGTAAGTAGTGCATATGAACTCGGATTCAGTAACTCATAATCTTCTATTGTACTTAATTCAAAAACGGTAAGTGTCTGAGTCACCTTCCGTATCATTGTTTCTCCATACCTCTGATTATCATACTCTTTCCCCTCTAAACTTCCTTCCATAACAGAAAGTAGAATGGGTATAAGCAAAAGTGTAGCACATATTAAGAAGTACTTTGCATATTTAAATTTAGATAAAAGCTTTGAAAATACAATCAATAGCAACATAACATAACTTACGGTAGCGAAAGTCAACAAATATATAACCAAAATTAAAATACATTTCAATTTATTTTCTTTAAAATAGGATATATTAAAGAGCATGAAAGCAATTGCCGGAGTTAAGAAAGTTCCTAAATAACCTCCTTCGGAAAGGATGCTATGAATTGGCATTATTCTTTCTATAGGAGCTGGATAACTACTTCCATCCAAAGTATAAGGAAAAATGTCAATGACAAATATAAAACAAACAATGAATTGAATTAATCCTAGTAAAGAGACAATGTAAGATATTTTTAAATAACGATAAAACAATTTATCTAAAGATTCTTTATTAAACTCAAAAAATTGTCCATATGCTATGAATATGACCGACAGCAACACTATTTGTTGAATAAATTTATTTATATGATAACCATTTGAATATATAAGAACAACAGATAATATACTTACGACAAATAATCCTATAAATACTTTAGAAGTATTGTATAGTTTTTTTCGCGCACCCAAAATGAGCACTAGAATACTTATCGCTGCTAAAAACTCCGTGAGAACCCCTAGAACTATACCTAATAATACAAGCCATTGGGTCAAATCTATTATTTTGATTTTCAATATCATTATATCATATTTTCCATATTAGTCTTTTAAAGGCCAATCCTAGTATTCCCTTGATTAAATAATAAGAATTCATTAGCAAATTATTCGACTTATGTTGTTGCTTTACCTTAAATGTTTCAATAAGTCCTTTTATAGAAAAACTCGTACCTCCTATTTGCATTTTAATAATTATTTCATCCATGAAAATACAATTAAGAGTATTTCTCTTTCTTAGTAACAATTCGTAATCTGCACTAGATTTGTAAGAAGTGTCAAAAAAGCCAACTTCATCAAATAATTTTCTATTATGGAAAGAAGCTCCATGAGCAATATTCATGTAGTTACGAAAAATAGACCACGAGAAAGGAGCTCCATAATATTTCAATAATTTTCCAGAAGCATCTACTAACTCTTCTTTTCCCAAAATTAAATCTATTTCGTCAACTTCAGCTGTATCGGCAAATGCTAACATCTTATTCAAGGCATCAGAAAACATGATATCATCAGCTCCAATAAATTGAATCCACTTCCCTTTAACTACTTTTAATGCTTTATTCCATGCATCATAGATTCCATTATCTTTCTCTGATATAAAATAATCTATATGTGGCTTATATTTCCCTATAATCTTCGTCGTCTCATCCGTGGAACCTCCATCTATTATAACTAGTTCTACGATTTCACTTTTATTAGAAATTATACTTAAGAGACAACGTTCTATATATTTTTCAGCGTTATATGTAGCTACAATAATTGATATATTATACATTCTTTCAGTTATTATTCATAAAAACGAACAGAAATATAAAAGTACTTATTATTTTCAATGACTTTGAATCTATACGATCACTCTTTTCTTGCCTTATAAAGTTTACTATAAATACGCTCATTATATAATCCTATCTTATAAAGAAAACTTTTAATTCATAAATAATAAATTGCTTCAAATATCAATTAACTATATTTATAGTTTATAATAAGCACCTTTTCTTTCGAATAGATTATTTAAAAAAAAGAAACTTTGTCGAATACCTAAGTTTCATAATAATTTTACATCTAAAATAATGTATTTTCTGTCTTATTCTTTTCACCCCCCCAATAGGAAATTGATTAACTTCGAAAGAAATTGTATCAAATTCTTTTGCCAATTCATCCAAATTGTCAGAATTAAAGTAAATACTAAAAATTTTACTACCACCTCTGTATGTTTGGATTGTTCTAGTTTCGATAAGTGACGGATAATTTACAATACAATAAGTTCCATAAGTTTCAAATTCACTAAAACCATTTTTCTCCTCTTTATCTATAGCATAAATACATTTATCAAACCATTTCTCTCCTTTTATTTGTTTATTATTTTCTATTTGAGCAATTAATTCTTTCATTATATCAACATCAACCATCATATGTTCGCTAATAAATGATTTCACAAATTCTTTTTTATAGCCAATTAATCTTTCTAAGGTATCAAAATAAGCTCTATGATATTCTTTTTTCGCTGTAAATATATGTCTATCATCTTTAAAAAAAGTGATTTCATTTAAGGGAATTGTATCTGCATCCCAAATTAAATACTTCTTTTTTGCATATTCACTTAATGCAAATCCCATTTTTAGAAATTGCTGAAAATACCAACCATACCCTTTATTTATAAGGTGATCATCAATAGTAGCCTTTACTTTGCTAAATGTTAAATCTGGCAATAGTTTGTTTTCATCTATAAGAATAATATCTTTTATGAGATTAAATCTACGAAAATTCCGAACATCAGTGATGATATATATGTTTTGAGGGGATATATTTTTTCTTATATAAAAAATACTTTTTTTTAAAACATTACAGTCTTTAAGTGCAGTACAGATTACAACATCGAACTCATTCATAGTCTATTTAATCTATATTTAGTTACTTATATGTGTTGATTATTTTATTGTATATATCCACATATAGAGAACAAATGGATTTTTGAGAAAATCTGTTTTTTAAATTATTTATACCGCTAGAGCTTAATTGCTCATAATATAGAGGATTTGATAATATGCATGCCAATGCCTCTGCGATATTATTTACATCTTCGACATCAACCAAACAACCTGCCTCTCCATTATCAAGTACCCATGGAACAGCTCCAGATTTAACTCCACCTATTACAGGAATTCCTTTTGCCATAGCTTCTATTAAAGTATTCCCAAAACTCTCCTCTCGTGAAGTGTGTAATAATAAATCATAGAAATCTAGTGCTTCCATCATTTGTTCGAATTTAATATCGCCTTTAAATATAACATTTTTATCCCAATTATTATTCTTCGCTATTTGTGCTATCTTGCTTTCAGGAGAGTATTCGTTACCAATGAAATGTAATTCAGCGCGGATATCATTTTTTTTTTGAAAAATAGAAAACGCTTTTAATGCATTTATGGGATTCTTCAAATAATAACTACTATTAGCAATAAAGCAGATATAAAAAATGTTTTTATCTTTTGGAAATTTGCGTGAAGTGGTTATATATGTATCTTTTATAGGATTTGGGATTATAAACCCTTCCAAACCTATTCTTTCTTTTAAAACAGGCGAATTAAACATTACATTCTTTGCTTTACTTTTCACCCATGTATTCATCAGTAAACGGGTAATTAAATATGGACGCTTAACAACTCTTAATATTGTTTGGGCATGATCTCTAAAAGTTATCAGATGTGGAACATCTGATAATATAGTACCAATAGCAAATTCGTAGCTCCAATGTGCATTTACAATATCAATATTATTCTCTTCCTCCTTTATGAATTGCGCTATCTGTTTATACTCATTTCTGTCAAAATCTAACATCTTCAACTTGGTAGAAGTCCTAAAATAGCCGAAAATTATTTTAAGATTATCTCCTTGAAGTATATATTTTTCCTTAACTCTACGATCTAATGTAAAGACTATAACATTATGTCCGGCTTTTATAAAGCCATCAATTAATGTATTAATAGCAGTTCCCCCTAACCCTAACGTTAGATCATCGTCTGACAAATTATTTAAGTGCTCTTTTAGTGAATAAACCTCAATAGGCCCTGCAATTCCAATATTCATTATTATCGGTTTTTGAGAGATAATATTCTATTTCTGCTCTCTCTTTTAGTTAAATCTTATTTTTTCTCTTTTCCAGTCCATCCGAAATATTTAAAAATAATTCTTGGATCATCTCTATCCAATACATATCTATTTGTATATCTTACCTGCTTTAAAATTTAACCATGGTAACTTATATATACGCATAGCATAAACCATCACAAAAACGAATGTTAAAAATGAAATTAAAGCTGAAGCAATAACTACACCTACTGCACCTATATTCTTTATCAAGAAATAAGCCAATAATATCTGGGCAACACTCAAAAGGAATGTGACTATACCTAAAATTTTGGTTTTTGAACAATGGTAAAAATAATGTACAAACATTAAATATCCGCCATAAAAAAATTGAGATATCATAATATATGGTAAATACTTCACTGATTCTCTATAAGAAAAATCATAAACAAAATATATAATTGCATAAGATATCCAATATATAATAAAAATAAGCAATATCATCAATGCAATAAAGCCATAGGTAAGCTTAACCAATTGTCGTTTCTCATTGGTGAGACTGTTAGTACTCTCATCGAAATAAGCCAGTTTTTTAAAAACATAAGGCCCATATGCACCATTAAATGAAGATAGTACCATTGTTACAATCGCGCCTAAAGTCATTGCTACAGAATATAATCCATTTTCAGCCATCCCACACAGGTCCGTGATTATTATTTTATCAAACCCGCTTTTAAACCAATAGGAAATGGCTAGAGGAATTAGCGGAATTCCAAAATATAATATCTGTTTTATATAGTCTTTAGATATACTCAATTCTAAATATCCCTTTCTTCTTAGTAGAAACAGACTAAATAGTCCAAATACAAAAGATGAGAAAATATAACTATAAACGCGGCCTTTCCATCCTAATAAACAGATTATAACAAAGACAATAGTCGTAATGGCATTTAATAGAGATTGAGAAATTTGATACTTCCCAAAGGCAAAAGCTCTTTCTTCACACCTCCATAAAACTAAGTTAACATTTGTAATTGATGCAGACCAAACAAGAATAATAGCTCCTATTTGGAAAAGGAGTGATATTTTCAATTTTACCTCAATAAATTGATTAAACAATAACAATAAGAACAGAACCAAAATTGTTATCAGAGTATTTAGAATAAGCATATTTGAAACATACTTTTTTATTTGTTCTCCATCTAATCTGTAAAATCTCGCAGGAAGAGCCGCTAGAGTAGAGGAATAACAAAAAACAGATAAAATCTGAACAAGTACATTAAAATTAGTAATTAAACCATATTCTGATGGTATTATATAATAAGTTATAATAGGCAATAACAGAAATGGAATAGCCTTGTTTATTCCATCTGTTACAACATATATAAAAGAGTTCTTAATTAAAGGACGTGACAATATTGAAATTCGTAAAGACATTCTATATTTTTAAAATGTAAAAAATCTTTTATGTTAATACTTTTGAGTATTTCTCAATAATACATTCCAAAGGTCTTTCTTTAAAATCCAAAATACAGCCCCTACAAAGCTCA
This sequence comes from Dysgonomonas sp. 25, assembly GCF_010501075.1. GTDB lineage: Bacteria > Bacteroidota > Bacteroidia > Bacteroidales > Dysgonomonadaceae > Dysgonomonas. Next base: position 266,130 of record NZ_QVMN01000004.1, on the reverse strand, counting down.
AAAACACAAATCCGACTAATATCAGTTTCTTTGATGGCTTAGCTGGAATTAAAGGCTGCACTGCCGGTTGAATAACGGTGAAAACAGGGGTATTATTTTGAACTTTTATCTTTGCCAATTGCAGTTGTTGAGCTGTCTGGTTGTACACAGAATAAGCTAAATTCGCTTCATTTTGCAACTGCTCCTGTCTGGTTTGATATTTTGCTGAAACAACGTTCATGTTAGCATCGATAAAAGATGCTAAATTCTTTTGTGCCTGATAATAATCTTTTTTCGATTCTTCGAATAAGTTCTCTGCATATTCGAGATCTTTACGTGCTTTCTGCGTACGGTAACTTATAATGTAATCCTGTAAATAGGATGTTATGGTATCGGCAAGATAAGCTGATATTTCAGGGCTTTGCATGGTTACCTCAACGGTCGTAACATTCGTCTTTTTATCCGAAGCGATAAATATTCTTTCAGCAAGAATTCCGATAGCCATCATTTCTTTTTGAGTCAGGATTCGTCCATTAGGTCGAACTGCCATTGCGCTATCTTCGTCAGATGATGAAAAAACTTTAAGCAGCAATCCCGGCGCTTTCAATATATATGACCACCAAGGAGCTTTTTGATGTTCTGTAAGATAATCATATAATGTCATATCTATTCCCTGCTCCGAATCTGTTACCTCAACATCAAACAAACCTCTAAGAAAAGGCGTCGAACGAATAACATCCGGATAGAGATCCGGCGAAGCTAATGCATCTTGCCCTCCGGCTGCATTCAGGTTGATACCTGCCAAAGATGCTAAAGAGCTCATAGAGCCCGATACGCCTGAGGCCTGCGATTCCGGCGTTAGTATTACCGTTGTAGTGTATTCTTTAGGGATGCTAAATGCTATTATTAATCCCAGGATAATGCCAACACCTACGACCTTGAATATAAACTTCTTTTTGGACCAGACCTTATTGCCTAATGCCAATAGGTCTATTTCAATTTCACCCTTCGTTTTTTCAGAATTGTTACTCATCTCTAAACCTTTAATTAGTTAAACTATTTATAAGCAAAGCAACAACCGAAGCCATAGAAGTTACACTCGTCCCTATGCTGACCATTTCCCCGACAGACATTCTGTTCCTCTTTTCTTTTGAAGGTACAATTATGCTACATCCGGGTTGTATAGCGTCTTTATTCGAGCCTTTTACTTTCGTAACCCGCCCATTCATATATACGATATAAGCTTTCTTTTTCTGAGCCTGATCGCTATACCCTCCGGCTAAGTCTATATAATAAGAAACCTTTTCGCCTTTTTTATACAAAACAGTATTCGGATACATGACTTCTCCGATGATTGTTATTGTATTATCATATTCTGGGATTATTAATTTATCGCCCGGCTTCAAGACCAAATCATATTCCGACCTTGGATTTGCAATCGCCTTATCCAATTCTATCCCGACGGCATAATACTTCTCAAATTCAGCCAATTCGTCCGATATAGAATCTTTCGCATTTCTTGCTGCTATATCCTGCATCGTCTTCCTGTATTGAGCTAATTCTTCTTCCGTACGGGTTCTTACCAAACGGGCACCTTGTGTATAGGCATATTTTGTCAGATTGCCGGCTCTCCTCACAACATCGGATAGCCTTTCGTCTTTTTCCTCCAAGGCATAGGCTCCCGGGAATAAAACCTCACCGTCCAGAATCACATTGCGCTGTTCTATGTATCCGGGACTTCTTCTTACAAAAACCTGATCATATGGCTTCAACTCAAATTCGGAATTACCATCGACTATCAAACCATTCTTCATCTCGAAAGTAAAGATTTTTGCAATCTGATTAGAAGCCTCCGTACTGGCAGGGTTTATAATCCGTCTCGAAACATCTACCTTAACCGTCGATGCAGAGCCTTTAAGCCCACCTGCCATTATGATAAGATCCTCGATGCTCGTTTTCTCTCCATAGCTATAAGTACCCGGATAGTTTACCTCTCCAAATATCTCTAAATTACCTAAATCTAAAAGAACTGTATTAAAGGCAATATTCAACGTATCATTTTTCCGAAGGACAATATCACTCGACTTGCCGGACAGCAGATTCGCCAAATTAATAGCAACAACTTCCCGCGTTAAGTCATCTTTTTCCCGTGAAAGGACAGCACGGTTTACAAAAGCATCTTCTTTAAGACCGCCTGCTTTATCGATAAGTTCTTTTATTGTCTTAATATCACCCCCTATACCATAACTTCCCGGACGGAAAACCGCACCCATAACAACCGCTTCATTTTCATAGAGATTCAACCCTGTACCAACGGTTATACTATCCTCATCTTGTAAGATAAAGTTACCGAAATCTGTTGAGGGCAAGGTGAATACTTTATTATACCCGCCTGTTTTCCTGTTCAATGTTATCTCGTCAAGATAGGCATCGCCTGTGAAACCGCCGGCATAATTTATTAAATCAGTTATCGTTTCATCCGAATTCATTTCATAAAACATCGGACGCTTTACTTTTCCCGAAATTCCTACCAATGAGATATACGGAGGAACGATTATAATATCTCCATCCGAAAGACGGATATTCCCGGACGATTTCCCGTACATTATATGTTGGTATATATCGACCGATTCGACCAGTTTTCCGTTCCGGTAGAGTTGGATCTCTCTCATCGAACCAATATCGTTTACCCCTCCGGCGGTATACAATGCATGAAAAACAGAAGACAATGAAGACAACGAATATGTCCCCGGAGTTACCACTTCTCCCATAACATCAATCTGAATGGTACGGATTTGCCCCAATGTCAGCTTTATCTGAGAGGCTCCTCCCATATTCGTATCATCCATTCCCGAGACACCGGAATAAACGGACGAAAATTTCTGCTGTACATATGCATTAGCTGCTTTTATAGACATCCCATTCAGATGGACAGGCCCAATTCTATCGATCACGATATCCCCTTCCGGAGAAATCGTTTCTCTGAATGTCACCTGTGATGCACCCCAAATATCAATAATAACTTCGTCTCCCGGGCCTAAGATATAATTCTCCGGAGTCGGCAGATTAGCACTGGGTGTAAATGATAAATTCTTCTGATTGAATATATTTTTTCCGAAAATTTCTCGTCCCGTAATACCCTTTTGGTTAGCCATTTGTGCTGCTGACGGATAGTTCAAACTATCAACCTTCTGCATATTAGCAGGAAGCGTATGTGCTCTCGATTGAGCAGACGTGGAAGAAACAGATGTACCTCCTTTTGCTTTTTCCTTCTCTACTTGTTTTTTTATTCTCTCTACTTGCGATTGGGTAACTCCCCTCTTTGTCAATTCAATACCGATTACCTGCTGAGACGTACCCTTGGCCATTTCGGACTGAACATACTGTAAAACCTGACTATCAGACATCTGTGCCTGAAGGAAAGTAGCAGATAGGAATAGAATAAAAGAAAGTAAAATAAGTCTTTTCATAAATCATTATATAAACTTACAGAGGAAGTTATTGTCTGCATTGAATTCCTCTATAATATAAGTTCAGATACTATTGAAACGCTTAAAAATGCGTATTTTTCACCAAAATAGGTCTGTATATTTTCAAGCCTACAAATGTAGATATTTTTTCCTTGAAAACAAAGACATTTCCGTGCGATAGTGTATTAATCAAAGCTTTTAGCATCACACATAAACCTGCCTCACCATTATTTTTGTTCTTTTTTCCAATTTTCATAATCCGCAATGAAACCACGACACATCCAGTTGGCCAGAGCTTCGCGATTGTTGGACTGCAAAAAACGTCGCTGGTCAAACTTATTCTGAATATTCCCCAGTTCGGCAAAAAGGGCTACGGGAGCTGTATTCGTCAGCACATAGAGATTCCGAGGACTAACCGTCCCGGTAAAGCCCCTGTTTGGCTGATGCTTATCGTAATGGCTGCGAAAAGTCTCTTTCATCGTTTTGGCAAGCTTTTCTCCCTTCGAACTGTTTTTGGCATGATAGAAGAAAACATCCAATTGCTGTTTCTTACTCCGGCTATCCAGATGGATGAAAACTGCCCGTTTATATTTTTCCTTTGCCGATTTATTCAACGTGTTAACTTTAATCACCCGCTGTTTCAGCCTATCTACCTGATTCAACGGGATAGCATCTCCCATGCAAGTCTCGGTCTTACTATTTGTCAGGTATTTACCATCACGAATACCATCATTCGCGTCTTGTATTATCATGTGCACAGTCGCCCCTTCCTGTAATAATTTCAGGGCAAGCCGCAACGTTATATCGTAAGCATATTCATCTTCGTGAAGGCTTTTTCCGTCGGCCTTCCCTATTGCCCCGGGATCGGGGCCTCCATGCCCGCTCGACAGGAAGAAGCAAGCACCTTTCAGCCGATCCGACTTTATGGTATATTCCTCATACTTACTCCCGAACAGCTTATTTTTTCGTGTAGCACCAACACTTGTATTTACCGATGCGGTTGAGGTTACGACGGTGCTTGTTGATATTGACGGAAATTCGTAACTAACGCCTTTCAACAGGGTATTATTTTTCCCTAGTTTACTCTTATTCAGTTCCAAAAATTGATTGTAGCATTCTGCCGTTGTGCATCCGTTTCGTTTAAGGAATGCGTTTAACCCTTCGCCTTTCTTAGGGATGTCTTTTTTATTTTGGGCTGATAGCGAAAAACATATAACAGACAGTAAAAACAGGCAAAATAAGGTTCTCATAATCTTACTTCTATCTTAGTCACTTCTCTTTCTTTAGAAAGATGAATTTACAGTCGCATTCTCTTATCTTCACATAATAGTTCATCGAGTTTCCATAGTTTTGGATGGAAATGCCTTTCTTCTCCCATACTCCTTCCAGCCCGTATGTATCGGTCGCTATATGTTCGGCATCTTCGTCCGAAATATCACCTAGGTTTTCAGCCCATTTAAACCCTTCGAACGTTATGTACGCTATCTCTCCATATCTGCCTATTTCGCGCGTGAAGCTAACATCGCCGCGATATTGAGTTCGGTCGATGGTCAATGTATAAAGGTATTTGCCGTCCTTTCGCTCAATTTTGGCTCTGACAGGGCAATTCCCTGATTCGGAATATTCTTCGTTAGAGATTGTATATATTCCTACTATCTCGGAGGAAGATGTGAAGTTGGTTTCAATTTCTTTTAGCTTTACCGGGGCTTTTTCATCCGTTCTCCGGTCAGTCCATTCTCCTGCGAATCCGCCATCTTTCAACAGCCCTTCTATCTTGATCGTATGCCCTTCCTTTTTGTTCCATGCACCAATGCTGATTGTTCCGTCTTGCTGATTGATAGAACCTCTTATGCTAGTCTCGATTCCCGATTCTTCTTCGAAATAGAATCCTTCCAATTCGCTACCCCGTTTTTCGAGGTGGGCGTATATCTTTGTAGTTCCGATAGTCCCCTCGAAATTTTTGATAAAGTTCAACTGCCACTTCCGGGGTGTCCCTTGTTTCTTGAGATAAGCCCGAAGTTCGGAAGTGTTCGAAAATTCGGGATATGTGTCTCCCGAATCATTGTTCCCTAGAGCTCCGCCATAGATGTCTTGTAGGCAGAAAAGCTGTTCGGGTAAGCTGTCGTAGTCGAGCGCCGCGTATAAAGCTCCTTGATAGAATGTCCCTGCCATCATATAGTGCTGGTAGTCGGAACTGTAAAGGATGCCTAGCTCGCGCACACCATCATTGTCGCAGTCGTAAAAGAATACCGATAGGATTTCGGGGGTGGATGGATTCTGGTGGAACTTGTCAATCTCTATCATCTTGTAGTCGGATGATTCATCGGCAGGTACTAGCAGTTTGCCTACAATACAGGTTTCGATGTATTTCCCGTCATCGCCTGTAATATCCATATCCCAAAAGGCAAAAATAACTTTACGTCCGTCGGGACTGTTCCATGTTGTTTCTATTACCGGATGTGCCAGCGTCTTTTCTTTTGGTTTTATCCGGTCGACGAAACTTTCGGCACTTTCATCTGTTTCGCGGGTATATGTTTGTGCAAATCCCAATAAACAGTTGCAAAGTAATATGACAAGTGAGATAGTCGTTTTTTTCATTGGTTGCATGTGTGCTGAATATTAAGTACAAATATAACGATTCTGCCGGGATAGAAAAAAGTAAGGCTACCTTATTTAGGTAACCTTATCATCGTATAATCGTTTATTATAGTTCGCTCGCCGCTTCGGCATCCATAAACCAATAGAGGTATCCCTGCTTGGGATGAACGCGGGCTGCCGGATATTTATCGTAATACAACTCGCGATCTTTGATGATGTCTTTGACCATCTTGGCCTTTCCTTTACCCATAACAAGGAAGGCGATATATTGAGCGTTATTCACTACCGTACCGCTCAATCCTACCCGTTTCATCTTACTGACAGGATGTTCGGTAACAATGCAAACTTTTTTTTCATTCCATTGATCTATTTGATCGGGGAAGATAGAAACCGTGTGCCCGTCGTCGCCTAACCCCAGCATAACAAGCTCGAAACAAGGCATATTATCATATTGCAGAAGCTTCCGCTGAAGGATAGAGCCATATCTTTCGGCTTCCTCGTCGGGTTCGCTCTCGCCATGAATGCGGCGGATATTTTTGGACATAATCTCCGGCACTTTGCTGAACAAGTGGTCGCGTGCCATGCCGTAGTTATTCATATCATTTTCGGGCGGAACACAACGTTCGTCGCCCCAGAAGAAGGTTATTTTTTCCCACGGAATCACATCTCTCGAATGTGCAGCCCAATAATCAAATATAGCCTTGGGCGTTGTTCCTCCCGAAAGGGATATATTCATGTGTGGATAGACCTCTAACAGTTTCAGTATAAAATTGGTAAATCCCTGACACAGCGAGTCGGAGTCCTGATAAATCTTTATTTCTTCTTCCATAATTCCTCTATTTTGTTAATTACCTCCAAAGATAATAAATATCGCTCTTACAATTCGCAATAAATACCGTCATCCGAAAGATTTTTGCATGGATAGCGCCAAGTCATTGCCGCCCCTTCTATCAAATCGTCGGCAACGGAAGGCCCCCACGAACCAGAAGGATAACCATATAGCGGAACGTCTTCATTCTCGCCCCAGTAGTCCAGTATGGGCTGAACAAATTTCCATGCCTGCTCCAATGCATCGCCACGGATATAAAGCGTCTGGTCGCCGATCATACAATCGAGCAACAAGCGCTCGTATGCTTCGGGCAAATAGGTGTTATGCAACTGGTTATAATGGAAATCCATATTTACTTCTTTCACCTGATACCCTCTGCCGGGAACTTTCATACCGGTTTTGAGGAGAATCCCTTCATCGGGCTGAATGCGGAGTATCAAGCGGTTGCCATCGTTGCGGAATTCGTCATTGTCGATAAACAGGCTCTGCGGAGTAGGACGAAAATGTATCACCACTTCCGAAGCCCTGATCGGCAAGCGTTTTCCCGTGCGGATATAAAACGGCACACCGGCCCAACGCCAATTGTCGATAAAAACTTTCATCGCAACATACGTCTCGGTACGGGAATTGGCATCGACACCTTTTTCGTCCCGATAGGCAGGCAACAGCTTTCCTCTTACATGCGCCTCGGTATATTGTCCGCGTATGATATTTACTTTCAGGTCGTCCTGCGTCAACGGGCGCAATGCCTGAAAGACTTTCATTTTTTCGTTCCGTATAGCATCCGCATCGATAGCCATCGGCGGCTCCATCGCCACCAATGCAAGAAGCTGCAACAGATGGTTCTGCACCATATCGCGCATAGCACCTGAATTATCATAATAGCTTCCCCGGTTCTCAACACCTATATTCTCAGCTGCTGTTATCTCTATATGATGAATATAATTCCTGTTCCAAAGCGGTTCGTATATGCCATTTGCAAAACGGGTAACCAGCATATTCTGCACCGTTTCTTTTCCCAGATAGTGGTCGATACGGTATATCTGTTCTTCTTCGTAGTCCTCCAAAAGAGACTTGTTCAAAGCAATGGCCGATTTCAGATCTGTACCGAAAGGTTTTTCGATAATAATACGCTTGAAACCATCACCTTCGTCGTTCAAGCCCTGTTCCGCCAAATACTTAGGCACTAAGGGATAAAGCGCAGGCGGCGTGGAGAGATAAAAGATATAATTCTTTCCTGTATTCAACTCCTCGCTGAGTTCATCCAACTTCTTTTTCAGGATAGCATAATCTCCGGCTTCATCCGTATTGATGGAAAGATAAAAAAGTTTCTTATTGAATGCTTCTATATCCTCTACGGTAGCCTCCTCGCGCTTCGATGCAAAATGGCGGATACCGTCTTCCATTTTTTCCCTGAACGATTCGTCCGTAAAGGAGCTGCGAGCCACCCCGAGAATAGCAAAATTCTCGGGCAAGGCATCTTGCTTGTACAGGTCGTACAGAGCAGGCACCAACTTTCGGTATGTCAAATCACCGGAAGCGCCGAATATGACTAATAGCTGATTTTTTACTTTTTCTTTGCCCATTTTACTCTTTCTTTATAGCATGTCCGCCAAACTGGTTGCGCATGGCTGCCAGCAATTTCATAGCGAATGAGGATTCTTGTCTCGATTCGAAGCGGGTAAATAAGGAGGCGGTGATAACATGCGCCGGTACATCAAAGTCGATTGCCGTTTGCACTGTCCAGCGACCTTCGCCGCTATCGGCCACATAATCCTTGATTCCGTCAAGGTTTTCGTTGCCTTCCAAGGCATTGCCTATCAGTTCGAGCAACCACGAACGCACCACAGAGCCATTCATCCACACGCGTGAAATCTTTTCCAGATCCACATTGTAAGGGGAATTTTTCATTATCTCGTAGCCCTCGGCATAAGCCTGCATCATACCATATTCGATGCCGTTGTGCACCATCTTCACCATGTGTCCGGCACCGCTTTCGCCGCAATACATATAGCCGTTTTCGGGGGCCAAGGATTTGAATATAGGTTCGGCAAAATCGCATGCATTTTTGTTTCCGCCATACATCAGGCAATAGCCGTTTTGCAATCCCCAAACGCCTCCGCTGGTTCCGCAATCCAAGTAATGAATCCCTTTTTCTGCAACTTTTTTGCCACGTTCAACAGTTTCGCGCCAATAGCTGTTTCCTCCGTCCACGATGATGTCGTCTTTGGAGAGGAGAGTTACCAACTGGGCTATATTTTCTTCTACGGGTTTTCCGGCAGGAACCATGAGCCAGACAAGTTTTCGCCCATCCAATTTACCCACAAGGTCTTTTAAATCTTTTGCCGGAACAGCACCCGACGACACAGCGTCGTCTATCTCGGGTTGTGTGAGGTTATACACTACTACCTGATGACCTGCTAACAATAAGCGTTTCACCATATTACCGCCCATCTTTCCTAATCCTACGAATCCTATTTTCATGATTTATATGTATTTAATGTATTATTTAGATCATAATCATTGTCTTAACAAATAGCAAGGGCTAAATGTTTTAGGCCTTCCACCTGAAACGAAAGTAAGCCTTATTCGGTTCCGTTTCAAATAAAAAGAAAAAGATGCCCCTCGAGGCATCTTCAAAACACTTATAATCAATCGATTTATCTGCAATAACTATTATTTATAACAAAGGGATTATTCCAAATCTGAAGAAGATATTTCGAATGAATTGATATAATTTCCATTTTCATTATTATAAACAAATCTCATTTTTACGCCCGCTTCAAGCATATTAAGCAAATCTTGGTCAGCCTCTGATAGAACATCGTCCTTTATATCAAGAAAATCTGTTTCTTCTAATTCAGAAGCAATTCTTTTCTCCAAGCGATAAGTATATGTCAGTGTCTTCCCTTCAACAGAATTATTAACTAAATACCAGCCATCTTCTAATTCGAATGGAGTTTCTTTATTCGACTGCGATGCTATACTTCGGAGTAAGAGGTTTATATCCTCATCCGAAATCATCTTATACCCATTCGAGGTATCTGTATCAGCCGGAGCATCATAGTCCTCCGGGGCAACAGCCACTTCTCCGAGCTGATTCCCTTCCATATCCCGATAAAGAAACAAAAGAGTTATCTGATTCTTTTTAAACAATTGCATATCAGAGGCCTTATTCCTAAAAAGTTGGACAAGGTGAGGTTTTTGGATTCTTTCAAAGTCACTTCCATTCAGAATCTTAAAATCATACTGATTTGTTGTATAATAATACCTTAGCGATCGGTCTCCAACAACAGAACAACTATCAGCCACCACGCCATCAGCCACTTGAATCGGGCAACTCTCATTTACCTTTTGTGCGGCCTTTTCCAGTTCTTTCTTAAGGCGAGCATCTTTTGCCCTGCTACATTGAGTTAAAGAGAATAGAAATGATAGTAAAATAACTAAGGGGAATGTGAGATATAAATATTTTCTTTTCATAGTATACAAAATTTAGCTATTCCAGACAAAGATATAAAACATAAAGAGGATATTACAAACAAAAAGAGGAATCTTCATCAGATTCCTCTTTCATATAGAGTGTAAAAACTTCCTTATTCCGATACTACTTCGAAAGGTATCTCAACTGATACTTCTTTGTGTAGTTTCACCAATGCTTTGTAGCTACCAACTTCTTTCACTGAATCTTTGATTACGATAGTCTTGCGATCTACATTGTAACCCAGTTTTTCCAATGCTTCGGCAACCTGAATGTTAGTAACCGAACCGAAGATTGTTCCTGTCGAACTTGTTTTTGCACCGATAGTAAGCGATACACCTTCAAGTTTAGCAGCGAATGCTTCAGCATCTTTCTTAATTTTCTCCAACTTGTGAGCGCGTTGCTTCAGGTTTTCAGCCAACATTTTTTTAGCCGACTCCGTAGCAATCACAGCTTTTCCTTGCGGGAGAAGGTAGTTGCGTCCGTAACCGCTTTTCACAGTCACCACATCATCTTTATAACCAAGATTCGCAACGTCTTCTTTCAATATAACTTGCATAATTCTTTTCCTCCTTTTTTAGATTATTTCATTAAGTCAGTTAGGTAAGGAAGCAAAGCCAGATGGCGAGCTCTCTTTACAGCTTGAGCAACACGACGTTGGAACTTTAATGAAGTACCTGTAATACGACGAGGCAGAATTTTTCCTTGTTCGTTCAAGAATTTCTTCAAGAACTCAGGATCTTTATAGTCGATATACTTGATTCCGTTCTTTTTGAAACGGCAGTATTTTTTCTTTTTCACCTCAACTGAAGGTGGAGTTAAATATCTGATTTCTGATTGTGCTGCCATGATTTAGTCCTCCTTAGTTTCTTCGGTTGTTTTTTCTACTTTAGCTCCTTTTTTGAGGCCTCTTCTCTTGAGTGCATACTCGTGAGCATACTTATCCTGACGGAATGTCAAGAAGCGGATTACGCGTTCGTCGCGACGGTAATTCAATTCCAATTTTGCGATGGTAGCAGGTTCAGCCTCAAATTCGATAAATGAATAGAATCCTGTAGACTTCTTCTCGATTGGGTAAGCCAATTTGCGAAGTCCCCAGTTTTCTTCATTGGTGATTTTAGCGCCTTCGGCTTCTAAAATACCTTTGAATTTGTCTACTGTTTCCTTCATCTGAGCATCAGACAAAACGGGAGTCAAAATGAAAACAGTTTCGTAATTGTTCATAATTTGTAATAAATTGATAATTAGTTTTTATACAATTTGCATCGAAATGCGGGCACAAAGATAGGCTTTTTTCGCAAAATTGCAAACCAATAAAGACAAAATCAGCTATTTATATAGCAGAAATATGCAGAGTTTCTTGTGTATATCGGGTAAATCCTTCTTCCAGTCTTTGATTGCCCGTGTCTTTATATACTCATCGTCGCAGGTGATATTCATCGCTATGCAGAGCTTTGTAGAAGAATTGCAATTGCGGATCAGGTCTTCGACAAGTTTTGCGTTCCTGTAAGGGGTTTCGATAAAAATCTGCGTCTGATGTTCCTGATAGATGCGTTGTTCCATCTGCTTAATCTTCCGCAAACGCTCGCCTCCATCGATAGGCAGATACCCTTGAAAAGCAAAGCTTTGCCCGTTAAAACCCGAAGCCATCAGCGATAGCAGGATAGACGACGGCCCCACGAGCGGCACAACGGGATAACCCTTGCTTTGGGCAATAGCAACCACATCGCTGCCCGGATCGGCAATAGCAGGACAGCCCGCCTCGGAGATGACGCCGACGTGTTCTCCTCGCGAGAGAGGAAGAAGATATGTATCCAGCTGTTTTAAGTCCGTATGCTTATTCAATTCATAAAAGGTAAGCACATCAATGTCAATGTCTTTATCCACTTTTTTCAGGAAACGGCGTGCCGAACGGATATTCTCCACCACAAAGTGTTTTATCTGTACGATTATTTCTTTATTGTACGTTGGCAATACACGTTCGATAGTTGTTTCGCCCAAAGTCACCGGGATAAGGAATAAAGTGGGTTGCATATATGCTTTTCAGTATTTTCGTTTATATAAGTAATAATTACCGAACGAACTCGGTACAGAATCCATGCGCTGGTATTGCTCATGAAACTCGGGCATGCCAACGATAAAGCGGTAATTCATCGAACGGTCATTCAGCACAATAAATTGAATCTTTCCGTCGCGCACATATCCCATTTGCGCCTGCTTCATTTCATCATACAATTCGTAAGCAATATTCGGCGTAATGAAATACCGCACATTGGGCATAATATTCTGGCTGGTAAACAGCACATTGCCATTGTCGTTGTTGACATTCATCAATGTCGGATTCTTTTCTTCGGCTATTATCGCTCCGAACCTTTTATTGAGGTCTTCCGGCACCTCCTCCCGAAGCAGCTGCTCACGCGTCATTCCAAAGAAATCTTTTTTGTTTATTCCTAAGAACAAAATACAAATCATCAGCAACAAACAAACGCGCTTCGCATAAACAATCGTTATATATTTTTCAACCCAATAGAATATACCTATAAGTCCCGTAGCGATGAAAGCATAGTAGGCCAGCGAGTAATACTGCACATATCCTTGCCCGTTAAACACAGCGATATAAGAGCTTAAGAAGGCTAATATCAGTGCTGTGCGAAATATCCATTTACGGATGCAGAGCAGAGAGAAAATAACAGTACCGATAGATGCAATGAAGAAATTGACAAAATCGAAGCGGTATTGCTGATAGAATCTGATAGCCAGCAATTCGAGTGTCCTTCCCAATGATGCCACCTGTGAATAGACAAGATTCAGGCTGATATAGGTATCGTAAGCGACGCCCAAAGCGCCGTTGATAATAAAATACAAAAGGATAGGAAGCGCCACAATCGCTACGCCCAGAAGGAAATACAATACGTTGCGGAAGAAATTTCCGTACTCCCTGTTTATCAACAGGTTCAACCCGATAAAGACTACAGGAAAGAACCAGAATGTAACAAGGTTCAGTTTGATGAAAAACGTTATCGAGAACATCGCTCCATGTATCAGCATCCATTTAGCCGGATGGGGCGTATTGCCTTGCTGGTTGAAGTATTTGACAAAGTAGAACAAACTGACGATTTCGCTGACAAGGACAAATTCTTCTGCCGAGCCTCCCTGCTGCGTTTTGGTCAATAACATAATCAGCATCAGCAAAGAAACGAGCATCGAATAAGGTTTATCCAGAAACATTCCGGCAGTGCGATAAATATAAATGCACATAACAGCCCAAGCAACGAACTGAATAATAAATACTCCCAGAAAAGACGTCCCGGAAATAAGATAACCAATGCCATAGATAAAGAAAATCAACGGTCCTTTGTGGTCGAAAGCCTCGGCATATATCGTTTTCCCGTTAAACATCGCTTTGCCCAGATTGAAATAAAGGTTTATATCCGACCACTCATTTATCGGGTACAATGGCGACATTTTGGAACAAAAGAAAAGCAAAAGGAAAGTAAAGGTAAGAAGCAAGCCCAACATGAACCAGTCTTCTCTCAAACTATTTCGCCGTAAATCTTTTGGTATCATTGATTTATATATTCTTTGCAGAAAAAATTCTCTAACCTGTTAATTTTCAATGCAAATTTAGTAAAAAGGATGTAATCCACACGTTTATTTCCACTCATTTATGGCGGATATGATAAAATCCTGTTCTTCGCTTGTGAGCGAAAGGTAAAGAGGCAAGCTCAAAACTTCCTCCTGCAATTGCTCGCAAACAGGCAAAGAAATATCTGCCAACTCCCTGTATGTGTTTTGTTTATGAATAGATTTAGGATAGTGTATTTGCGTCTGGATACCTTTCTCGGCCAAATAAGCCTGCAATTCCATGCGACGTTTGCAGCGAATCACATACAAATGCCAGACATGGCTGCCATCTGCAATATTAGCAGGAAGGATTATATCCTTGTGTTGGATGTTTTCAGTGTAATTCCCGACCAGTTGCAGGCGTTTTCTGTTATCCTCATCCAAATATGGTAACTTCACACGCAAAATAGCTGCCTGCATCTCATCCAGACGAGAGTTAAGCCCTTTATATTGGTAAAGGTATTTCTCATCCGAACCATAATTCGACAAGATGGAAACGACTTCTGCCAGTTCTTTGTCATTCGTCGTCACCGCTCCGGCATCGCCCATCGCTCCCATATTTTTCACAGGATAGAAACTGAATGCTGCCGCATCGCCCAAATTCCCTGCACGAACGCCATGCAGCATCGCCCCATGAGCTTGTGCTGCATCCTCGATAAGCAGGAGATGATGTTTTTGGGCAATCTTTTTCAGCTCGTCCATCGGAGCTATCTGACCATACAGATGTACTGCGATGATAGCTTTGGTCCGGGGTGTTATCTTTTCCCCGACCGAAGCCGGAGAGATATTAAACGTAGTGGCATCGCAATCGGCCAGAACAGGCTTCAAACCACTTTCGGAAACGGCTAACGCCGTTGCAATAAAAGTATTGGCAGGGAGAATAACCTCGTCGCCGTCTTGCAGCCTGCCAAGTATTTTATATCCTTCGAGTATCAGGCGCAAAGCGTCTAATCCGTTGCCTACCCCTACACAAGAATCGACGCCGCAGTACGAGGCAAATTCCTGTTCGAAAGCCAGTTTTTCCTCTCCCAGAATATACCACCCCGAGTCCACCACGCGCCGTACAGCCTCGTGCAATTCGGCTATATAGCGTTCGTTTTCATTTTTCAGGCTCAAAAAGGGTATCTTCATATCTATTTTTAAAAACCAAGCATCACTTTCGCATTCTCCATAGCAGCATCGGTCAGTACAGAGCCGCTAAGCATCCGCGCAACTTCTTTCAGGCGTTCGCCGTCATCCAAACGGCGAAGATGTGTCGTAGTAGTCTTATCATCATCCTGCTTATAAACAAGGTAATGAGCATTTCCTTTGGCTGCGATTTGCGGCAAATGGGTAATGGCAAGCACCTGCATATCTTTCGACATATCCTTCATGATAGAACCCATCTTATCTGCTATCTCGCCCGAAACGCCGGTATCTATTTCGTCAAAAATAATGGTCGGTAATGCCGACGCTCCGGCTATCATCGATTTCAGACAAAGCATAATGCGCGAAATTTCCCCGCCCGAAGCAATATTGGCGACAGGTTGCAATGGCACATTCTTGTTTGCCGAGAACTGAAAGACAATATCATCAGTACCGCAAACATTCGGTTGTTCGAGCGCATTCACCTCACACTGGAAGCGGATATTCGGCATACCCAGATAAGCAGCCTTAGCAATCAAATCTTTTTCGAATTGCGGGATAATCGCTTTGCGGCTTGCCGTGAGCTTTTTGGCCAGAGCAAGCATTGTTTCCGTCTTTTGCTGCAATTCTTTTTCGAGAACAGTTAGCTGTTCGTCCGAAGTTTCTATCGCTTCTATTTTACGGCTTAACTCCTGATAGAGAGTAATTAACTCCGCAACAGACGAAACGTTGTGCTTCTTCTGCAAAGTATATATTGTATCTAAGCGGGATTCGATAAAAGACAGGCGGTCAGGGTTGAACTCCACATCGCCAGCCAAACGCTCGACTTCCGCACTCAAATCTTTCAGGTCGATGTAGGCTGTTTCGACACGCTGAATAATTTCCTCCGCTTTGGTAAATATCCTGCTCAACGGGTGAGTAGTATTCAACACCTCCTTCAATGAGGGAACAGCGCCATGTTCATCGTCAGCTAACAGGTTATAAACCTTATACAAAGCCGATTTTATATCTTCGGCATGATTCAGCGTTTCCAGTTCAGCCTCCAATTCTTCCTGCTCACCTTCTGTCAAGGCAGCTTCTTTGAGTGCTTCGTATTGAAAGCGGAGATAATCTTCCTCCTCCTTGCTTTGCTTCAGAGCTTCTTTCAGTTCATCCAATGCCTTTTGCACTTCGCGGTACTGACGGAACGAAAGCTGATAATCCCGTATCAAGTCCCTGTTCCCTGCCAAGGCATCGACTATCTGCATCTGAAAACGGCTATCGCCCAACAGCAGATTCTGATGCTGCGAGTGA
Source organism: Dysgonomonas sp. 25 (assembly GCF_010501075.1). GTDB lineage: Bacteria > Bacteroidota > Bacteroidia > Bacteroidales > Dysgonomonadaceae > Dysgonomonas. Next base: position 249,734 of record NZ_QVMN01000004.1, on the reverse strand, counting down.
ATATCTATGAGCATGCTGCCCAACTCTTTCAGGTCGGTGAGCGTGACAGGCGTATCGTTGATAAAGGCCCGGGATTTCCCACTCGACAACAATTCGCGACGCATACAACAGTTGGCATCGTAATCGATTTCGCGTTCGGCGAAAAAGTTTTCGAGGTGGTAAGCGGATATTTCGAACTGTCCTTCGATAATACATTTACTTTCGCCCTGCTTGATGGCTTTGGCATCCGCACGCTGCCCGAGGATAAGCGAAAGCGCCCCGAGGATAATGGATTTTCCGGCTCCCGTTTCTCCCGTAATCACAGAAAAACCCGGCTCGAAATCGATTTCGAGGCTGTCAATCAGTGCGTAATTTTTTATATAAAGCGATTTGAGCATTATATCATTTTAGCATAAGTGTAAGCAAATGTACTTATTTTTCTTTTCCGAACTGAACATTCAGAACAACAATTTCGGAAATGGTGCCGATACGGTATTGCGGTCCGGCAAGCCCCAGACCTGACGAAACATAGACATGCATCCCTTCTTTATTTTTGTATCCGTGACCTACCTCGAAAGCCATTGCTATCACAAAATTGTACGGGAAAAGCTGACCGTTATGCGTATGCCCGTAGAGGGCGATATCCGCGCCATTCGCCAGTTCTTCGCCCAAGTTTTTCGGCTCGTGATTGATAACAATCACCGGACGGCTTTTATCTACTCCTTGCATAATTTCGGACAAGGATTTGCGACCTTCCCATTTATCATCTTCGCGCCCGACAACATAAAAAGCGCTATCTACCAGCATTGCCGTATCGCGCAGCATGGTTATGCCCGCCACATCGTTCAGCCACTTGACTTTATAATCGATTTCGGTGCTATCTTCTACCCAAACATATTCGTGATTTCCCGTCGAGCCATATACACCGTAAGGCGCTTTTAGGCGACGAAACTCTTCCTGCATATTTTGCGCTTCGACCGAAGTGAGGTCATAATCGATTATATCGCCGGCAATCAGTATTATATCAGGCTTTTGCTCCATAATGCGGTCGACATACATGCTGAGAATATCCTTGCGGATAAGGACACCGGCATGCACATCGGACACCATGACAACTTTCAGTTCTTTCAGGTTGGGCACTTCTTTGTCGACAATCAGCGTTTTTTCCGTCACGGTAGGATGATGAAAGCGATAGTTCCCGTATATCATCACTCCGAAAATAAAGACAAAAACAGTGACGAAATAAACCCGCCGCAGACGCATCGATTCTAAGTTCATCCGCGAAGGAAATATCTGCCATCGCTTGTTGATAAAGCGCAGCAGGTCATACCCCAACAGCAATCCTCCGCCATAGATAAGCACAACCATCCAGGTGGTACCCAGCCACGCCACCCAGTGACGCAACTCCAGCGGCAATTCGGTAGAACCGAAAAAGCCTATGAGGTAAATGATTATTTCGACAGCAAAAAATGCGATATAAGGAATCCTGTACCGCTTCTTAGGCGGCAGTATCTGCCATCCGCGCCAGATAACATAAGCGTTGAGAATGACCTGTACGAATATGGCTTTCAGAAAGATTCTCATTGTTTGCCTGTCATGGTTACTACGACATATTCCGATTGTGTGCCGATGCGGAATTTTCCGCCCCAGAGACCGATACCCGAACTCACATAGACGTGGGTATCGCTTTTCTTCTTATACCCATGCGACACTTCGTACATTGCATCGGTCACCATGGATACAGGCCAGACCTGCCCGCGATGGGTGTGCCCGGAAAATTGGAAGTCTATCCCTGCCTGTTCGGCTTCTTCGAGGTGATAAGGCTGATGGTCGAGCAGGATAATCGGCTTCGACTTGTCCAAGCCGGCAACTAATTCCTCCAACGATTTACGCTTCGTATTCATCTTATCATCACGCCCAACAATGTAATAAGCGCTATCTATTTCGACGACCTGATCGCGCAAAAGTGTGACGCCCGCATTCTCTATAAACTTGGCACTCTCGGCGATACCGCTTATAAATTCGTGATTCCCCGCACAAGTATATACCGGCGCGTTAATCTTCTTGAAACTCGAAGCCATATCCCATGCAAGCAACGGGCGCGTACTATTATCTATAATATCCCCCCCAACAAGCACAATGTCGGGATTTTCGGCATTGATAAGGTCTATCCATTTTTCGAATTCCTTCTTCCCAATTGTGTAACCCAGATGCAAATCGCTGATGGCAACGATTTTCAACGGTTTTTCTACTTTCAGCGACTTGTTTACTTCCAACGGCAAATCTACGCGCACCTTCCAGTTATATTTCAGATAGCCGCATATCATCAGCATGGCTATGAATCCGACCATAAACGCCAATCCGACCCAATTGTCCTTCGTAAAACGGGTGATAGCATCGGCAGGCATAAAATGCAGCAAGCGGTTGGATAAACCGACCAAATCCTTCACGGCAAAAACCATTACAAAGTAGATGAGTATAAACAGCCATGACGAACCGACGATATACAGAAATTGAGACAGCCCTATCGGCAACGAATCGCCCGCAACAAAAAACAAAAAGAACGAACCAATAGCAATCACCGCGAAAGCAATAATCACAATACGCCCAATCAGGCTTGGCGGCATAGCCACCCATAAGTGATGGAAAACGTAGAAGTTACCAAGCAGATATAATAATATGATTAAGATAAACATTGCTTTCATTTAAGTATTTATTTTGTCGTTTTTTAGCTGTGCAAAGATAATTATTCTGTCGGTAAAAATTCTGCCGGATTTCGCAGCAAGGGAATAGAAATCATATTTTTACCTGTTATTTAATGTTTATTAATATATATTTTATAGCCACAGAATTATCTATATGGAAATAGTAGACGAGTGTACAAAATACGAGAAAACCACCTCCCCCTACCCCTCCGAGGGAGGGGAGTACAAAGGCCTCCCCTTGGGAAAGCTTGGAAGAGCTAAAGGTAACTCGGCAAAAAACATCGAAAATGAGTAGAGGTGTGTTACTTTTTTCTGTCATGCCAAGCAAACGTGAGAGGTCTCGTTCGAATAATACGACGAGATATTTCGCTTCGCTCAATATGACAAATATTTGTTGCTTCGTGAACTTGGTGTAGAGCCTTTGTGTTCTCCGTGGTTAAGTAATAAAAAGTAACTCAGCAAAAAACATCCAAAATGAGTAGAGGTGTGTTACTTTTTTCTGTCATGCCAAGCAAATGTGAGAGGTCTCGTTCCAATAATACGATGAGATATTTCGCTTCGCTCAATATGACAAATATTTGTTACTTCGTGAACTTGCTATAGAGCCTTTGTGTTTTCCGTGGTTAAGTAATAAAAAGTAACTCAACGAAAATATAACAAAAAAGATATACTTTTCGCATGCAAATAAAAGATAAAGACCTCACAACAAGAGGATAACGGAGGCAACAAAAGTAACAGCAGGGTGACAAAAAAGTGACAGTTTTGTAGCTTTTTAGGGAAAATAGGATTATCGTTTTGATTTAAGGCGATAAAAATCTAATTTTGGGGGAGCAAAAAATAAGCTATGAGAATAACCTTTTTAGGCACAGGAACTTCGACAGGAAATCCCGAAATAGGCTGCCGTTGCGAAGTCTGCACATCCCAAGATCCCCGCGACCGGCGGTTGCGTGCCTCCGTCCTCGTCGAAACGGATAACACCCGCATATTAATCGATTGTGGGCCGGATTTTCGCCAGCAGATGCTGCCGCTCGATTTCCGGAAGATAGACGGAGTACTGATTACGCACGAACATTACGATCATGTGGGAGGCTTAGATGATTTACGCCCATTCGTCAAGTTTGGCGATGTCGATTTATATGGCGAAGATTTCGTGTTAGAGACCATCCAACGCCGTATTCCGTATAGCTTCGCAAAGAACCGCTATCCGGGCACACCTTCGTTCGAATTGCATACTATAAACCCCGACGAGGCATTCAGGATTGCCGGAGAGACGATAATACCCATCCGGGTGATGCATGCCAAACTGCCCATATTCGGCTACCGCATCGGTCATTTTGCTTACCTGACAGATGTAAAATATATCCCGGAAGAGGAACTTGCCAAATTAGAAGGATTGGAGGTACTCGTTATCGATGCATTACGCCACACCGAGCATATTTCGCATATCACAATGAATGAATCGCTGGAATATATAAAACGTATTCAACCTAAAACGGCATACCTCATCCACATGAGCCATCAGATAGGCCTGCATAAAGAAGTAGAGAAGGTTTTACCACAAGACGTTTCCCTCTCATACGACGGTTTGGTTATCGAGTTGTAGGTAAATATAAAATCGGAAGTTAAGCCGATTCCGGTGTACAATAAAGACTTTTTCCTATCTTTGACATTCCAAAAACAGAACATAATAATAAAATAACCAGATTTATGATCACAACAGACCAACTAAAAGAAGTGTTGGAACGCGAGCAAGCGTTGAGGGGGTATCTTTGACATCGATACCAAGAAAATCCAATTAGAAGAAGAAGAATTGCGCACACAGGCTCCCGGGTTCTGGGACGATGCCAAATCAGCCGAAGCGCAAATGAGAATCATCCGCGAACTGAAAGGATGGATAGAACGATACAACACGGTACATGATGCCGTGGAAGAGTTGCAACTGTCTTTTGATTTCCAGAAAGAAGGCATTACAACGGAAGAGGAAGTAGACGAAGCTTACAGCAAGGCTATATCATTGGTCGAAGACCTCGAATTGCGCAATATGCTTCGCAAGGAAGAGGACAAACTCGGAGCCGTGCTGAAGGTAAACAGTGGTGCCGGTGGGACTGAAAGCCAGGACTGGGCATCGATGCTTTTCCGTATGTATCAACGTTGGTGCGAATCGAAAGGCTATAAGACAACCATAACCAACTGGCAGGATGGCGACGATGCCGGCATAAAAACCGCGACATTGCAGGTAGAGGGCGAATATGCCTACGGTTACCTGAAATCGGAAAATGGTGTCCACCGCTTAGTGCGTGTATCTCCTTACAATGCACAAGGAAAGCGAATGACTTCGTTTGCTTCGGTATTTGTTGTGCCATTAGTGGACGATACCATCGAAATAGAAGTCAATCAGGGCGATATTACATGGGACACTTTCCGTTCGAGTGGCGCCGGAGGGCAGAATGTAAATAAGGTGGAGACGGGTGTACGCCTGCATTACAAATACAAAGATCCTGAAACGGGAGAGGAAAAGGAAATCGTTATTGAGAATACCGAAAGCCGCTCTCAGTTCGGGAATAAGGACAATGCTATCCGTTTGCTGAAATCTCAGCTTTACGAATTGGAGCTGGAACGTCGCAGGCGGGCAGTTGCCAAGGTCGAAGCAGGTAAGAAAAAAATAGAATGGGGTTCTCAGATCCGCAGTTACGTATTTGACGACCGCCGGGTAAAGGATCACCGGACGAATCACCAGACATCGAACGTAAACGCCGTAATGGATGGGGATTTAGACGACTTTATCAAGGCATACCTGATGGAATTCGGAGACGAAGCATAAAAAAATATTAATCCATATACTTCCTGATAATCACAGCTTTCGCAAGAGGCTGTGATTTTTTTATCAATATTTTTTTGTCCAACATGCAGCGTTTTAGATTTCCTTACATCTTATATATAGTTTTAACAGAAACTTACAAAACAGCTAAAACAACAAAGAAAGGTTTCCAACCTTAGCTCAAACATTTTTATTGATTAATACAAACTAAAGTTAATACGATAATAATACGCAAACTTAAAAAAAATGAATTTATGAAAACAATTAAATTTTTAGTACAAACTTTACTAATTGCTGTTCCGCTTGTATTTGCGTCTTGTAGCAGCGACGATGATGATTATAAAGTTCCTACTTCGGAAAATTCCAAGGTGTTATTGGCATCATTTAGAGCTCCCATGACGCATAGTTCCGATCAAGAATACGGAACAATTTTTAGATATGATGAAAACAACCAGCTAAAAGAAGCCGAAACATATGGTTATGATAAAAACACAAATGACACACTCACATGGAGTATGATTCGGAAAAAATTTGAATTTGATAGATCTACTTCTGGTAAGATTATTGTAAAAATTTACGATCATAATGGGACGGATTGGATGTCTACAGCAAATAACACAGTCACATTGACTCTTAATAATAATAAAATTACAAAAGTAGAGCATGATTATACTACCGATTACTATTCATTAACTTGGAGTGGAAATAAGTTGACAAAGGTAAATAACAGCAATTCTTCGACAGAAGATCGATTGTTCTCTTATAATATTGATGGAAACTATAATGGAGCAACATATACTGAAGCTTGGGGGCAAGAATATACTATAGAAAGTGTGTTTGGTAATAAAGCTAATTTTTACCAGCTAATTCCATGTGAATATATTTTTGCGATGGAGCATAGTATAAATGAACAGGTTTGCCCTTTGTTCAGATGTTTTTCTACAAATAATATAGTTAAGGATACAAAAACACTAAGTAATGAGAGGTTCGACGCAAGTGGAAATAAGCATGAATCCCAATATATTACCACTACAGAGTATACTTATTCTTATACATCTTCTTTGACAAAAGATTTCCCTTCAAAAGCGATAATGAAAGGAGAGGAGGGAAAAAGTATAAACACCGATCACTCAACAGATCCGGCAACAGTAACAGAGTATGCAGGAACTTTATTCGAGGATGTAATTGAATTTACTTACATAAAAAAATAAGGTAAATTGCATTTATTATAATTGATAAAATCACTGTTGCATATATTGCAGCAGTGATTTTTATTTTTATTAAATAATATAGTGTTAAAATAATCAAATATATAATTTTATATTTTATCTTTGCTTTGAAAAGACTTCTGAAAAGAAGACCAATTATAAACTAATTAACACTATTATTTATGAAAAAATTATTATTGACCTGTTTAGGCTTAATTGCCTTTCTACTATGTCCGGCACAAACGGATCACCTGAAACCCAAAATCCATTTCTCTTCTCGTACGCTTGAAAAGATTGGAGAAGATACCTTTTTCGCTCCAAAAACAGACAATAGTAACTTATCTTTTAGTCACTATACAGAAGGAGAAGATCCAATATATTGGAAAACAGAAAACATGGGATTATTTGCAGTAGGAGAATATAATGAATATAAAATGACAATTACTTTCGACCCTCATTCGCCCATAAGTGGGCCTCTCCGTTATTTCTCTAATGGAAAATGCTATAGAATGGATTCTAATTATTATTTGAATTTATATGCACAAGATCAATTATACAACTACACCCCATTATTCACTATTACTTCAGGAGGGACATCTGGAAATGTTTTTGGAACATCAGAAATACTCCATCCTTTTCAGATTTATTTCTTCCATCGAAATGGCATATTAGAAGACACACCTTTTATTTTTAGGATCAAGCGCAAAGCCAAGAACCAATACGGGGAAACCCACAAGACATGCCGTATTATTTTTGCAAGAACTAAAGAGGAGGCCATAGAATATGCCAAAAGAAGCGAATTACCTGATAAAGTCGATTTGCAATACAAGATAGCGAAAGAATATAACCAAGGAGGGTATTTAGATGAGGCCCATTCTTCCGGCTTTTTAGAAGCAGACTATTCAGGGATAAGAATAGGCGAATATTATTGGATGGACAGGAACTTTTCGCATCAAGAACCATTTCGAAAGCATTGGACAAGCGGCACAGTGCATACAGGGCAAGAGGACGAAAACTATGAAAGTGTAAGTGGTATAAATTGGAGCCTGAACCAGAACAAGTTCGACACCTATCTTACTCATTTAACGCTCGATAAGAATGACTTCCAGGTGAACCTCGATACTTTCCGTCATTATTATGGACAATATTACGCCTCAAGTACCTACAAATTTATGAATACATGGGCTGATATGTACGAAAAAGGATGGAAACAACCATTGGATTACCGCACCTTCGAAGAAAGAAAGACCACCCCCGCAGATAAACGCAACTGGTGGGGCTTACCCGACCTGAAAGACTACCGTCAATTAATGGCTATGACGTCACCCATGGTTTCGCACCCCGAACTCTCGGCGGTTGATATTCAGCGCGAGTTAGGTGTACGCTACGGACAAACCCCTTTGGCGAGATGGGATAAACACCGGGTTTATTTCTTGCCCGGCTCTCCATGCTATAAGGAAATTGCCGGAACAGATTATTGGTTCGATCGTGCTGGAAGAATAGAAGATATAAAGTATGACTTCCGTTTGATGCCAAGTGGCCAACGCTTCAATGGCAACCATTATTTTGATACCAACTTATGCGGTGTTCCCAAAAGATTTCCAGCCCAAATGGGAGAAATTCAACAACTATTCTATGTAGCTACAATGGCTGTCAAGCCAACTCCCGGGACCGGTGTTCCCCGCTTCTTCCGCATCCACGATGCCATCGATTCGCGCGGAGAAGGATTGTATCATTGGTTCACAGTACGCTGGTGCAGGGAACTGACAGACAGAGAGCTGGGATATAAGATATTCATTAAAATAGATGGAATCGATAAAAATTCAGATGAATGGCAATCGCTTGTTGCAGGGGATGAAATACCACTGCTTATTGCTTTGAGGAAAAACAGAATTGACAGAAATAAAATTGCTATCACTAAAATAGACGACCCTTTTGTTGCTGCACCGGATGCTAATTATACCGAATTGCCAAAGGGTTACCTGCGTGGTTTCTATGTGCAACACAATATAGAAAAAGATGCTATTCGCAAAACAGATGCAGAAGTAGCCTACCTTGCGTGCAATGTGCAAGACGAAGTATTGGGTTACAGACCGCCTCATCAAGCAGGTGAAATTCCTACGGCATCCAGTCTAAGCAAGAGTCTGGCTTCAGAGACCTTTGGCATAATGGAAAGTCAAAACAATGTCTATATATCGCCTAATCCGGCAGATGACCAGATAACCGTTACTTCGGACGAGCCGATAAAGGAACTGAAAATTTATAGTGTTTCTACAGGTGTATTATATGTTAGCCTGAAGAACCCTACATCAGAGGTAATAGATATCAGAACATTGCCTAAAGGGGTATATGTAGTCGATATTAAAACTGAAAATGGCGAAGTTCAGAAGAAATTAATGAAAAAATAAGGTAAATTGCATTTATTATAATAGAGAAAATCACTGTTGCATATATTGCAGCAGTGATTTTTTTAATATTCTTTTGTCCTAAATGCAGCGTTTTAGACTTTCTTTCGTCTTACATATAGTTTCAACAAACTCACAACGCAATTAAAAATTTCCAATTTCGACATAGACGCTTTTTCAAAAAGCAAGCTAATGTCAATACAACAATTATAACATGCAAAACTTAAAACAAATGAATTATGAAAACATTTAAATTTCTTTTACAAACGCTGTTAATTACTATTCCTCTTGTATTCGCTTCTTGTAGCAGTGACGATGATTTCGAAATCCCTACGCCGGATAATTCGAAGATTCTGTTGTCGGAGTACAAAATAGACTATACCACAAACAGCTACGGTGCTTCTTTTACTTATAATAGTAATAATGAATTGACAGAGGCAATTACATATTACTATACTTCTACAGGTAGTAAGTCATACGACAAAAAATATGTTTTTGGGGCAAAAACAAATAACAAGAAAGTTGTTGAAGTTTATGGTTACAGTACAGCGCCTAGCGTATGGAGCCTAGATTATACAACAACTTTGAACTATAATACTAAAGGAAAAATCACAAAGATAGAAGATTATCAAGTAGGTGTTGATGTTAACATTACATGGGATGGAGATCGCGTAATCAAAACAATGCCAGTGGGAATGCCAAGCATGGCAGATTCTGCTCAATATTATAGAGGAAATTATTATATAAACCCGGATTACAAATTGGATTCAACCTGGGATGTTGGAGATCAGCTGTCAAAAACAACAGCAACATTCTCCACTTATGCGAACTATTGGCAAATGATTCCGGTGGAATTTTATGCTCTTGAATCAAGAAGCATATGTAGTTTAGGCGCTTATTTCTCTGATAATGCCGTTGACAAAACAGTAGTAGTTCAAGATCGAAAAATTTATACTGATGGTACTAAAACAACTTTATCTGAAAGCTCATTGTCTACAAAAACAGATAGCCACATGCTCACATTCGGCACAATGTCAAAAAGAGTTCCAGAGAAAGTCGTTATAACATCTAAAACAGTATCTGAAATAACAGACCATATCACTCCAAGCAATAGCAGTGAAAGAGAACAGACAAACAATCCGCAAACAATCACATTTACTTATATAAACAAATAAAGTAAATTGCACTTATTATAATTGAGAAAATCACTGTTGCATATATTGCAGCAGTGATTTTTGTTAGATTCACTCCTCTTACTTAGAACCAAAAGGAATATCCAACGTGACATATACCGGAACTTTCTCTCCGTCATGTTCTCCCGAATTGTATCTTATGCTCACTACTCCCCGATAAGGAAAATATCATAAATCCGGCATCTGTCAATTCCGTTATAGCTTTTTCCAATGTGTAATTATCCATGATCTTCAAGTCGTAGATATAATGAGTTGGATCTTCAATCAACCTATTCTTGTAGATTTCCATCCTATCTCTTATGCTATCATTTGCAAAACAGTAATCATGGCATCTCGTATTATGCAATAGCCTTTCGATAGCAGCTTTTTCTTTATCAAGGAAGATTACATCATATTCATAGCCGCAAAGGTATACTGCCCGTTTAGGGTTCTCGAAAAACAAATTTTCATTTTCAACTATCTCCTCTTCGTCCATAATGAGAACTGCCGCATTCTTCCTTTTCATTTTTACGTCATTGAAAAAGGCATTTGTGACAATGAAATACTTTGTATTGCCAGTAACAAAAGGTTTCCTGCCGCTTCCGCAACCAAATTCGATCGTATCTTGAATCGAGGCTATACTTAAAGAGTCAGCTGTTGTAGCACTTCCCTCTTTAGAAGTTTCTGTCTTGCATGAACAGAGAAGTGCTGCGAACAGAACCAATAAAGCAGCACAGAAACTCTTCATAAATTTGATCATTTTTCGTTTTATTTATTAGTCTATATCTATAGAAATCTCCATCGTAACATAAGCCGATACGGTTTCTCCTTTATCTTTTGCCGGAGTCCATTTTTGCGTAATAAATTTCATTACCCTCACTGCTTCCCTATCATAAGTGGGATTAAAGCCTTTCAATACCCTCACCTGATCAGTCTCTCCAGAAGTATTAATTACGAACCTGAGCAATATTTTTGCATGAAGTTCTTTTTCAAAGTAAGGTTCCGGATATTTGAAATTCGTCTTTATGTACTCTTCCAATGCTTTCTCCCCACCCGGATATTGAGGAGGATATTTCGGCCAGGAAAGAGGCTTGGGCTCTCCATTATCTTCGCAGGTACAAATACGATTTTCCGGGAGCTTCACACCTTCCGAAGTTGTTTTCGGCTTTTTAACTATAGCTATCTTCAGTTTGGGCGTCATTATCCGCTGCTTTGGATTCTCAACATATTCTTCGGATTCCGGCAGGCTCGCATCATTTTTCTCCGCCTTACTCTGGATACAAGTTACCAGCAAAGTAAGAAAAAGGAATATTGTAATCTTTCTCATAGCATTAGAATAAAGGTTCAGGCTATAAATATAAACAAAAAAACCGCAAAACAAAACTGTTCTGCGGCTTCTGCTCTTCCTCTTGGGCTTGAACCAAGGACCCCCTGATTAACAGTCAGGTGCTCTAACCAACTGAGCTAAGGAAGAATATACTTTTGAGCAATACTTTTGTCTTTGCTCTTCCTCTTGGGCTTGAACCAAGGACCCCCTGATTAACAGTCAGGTGCTCTAACCAACTGAGCTAAGGAAGAATATACTTTTGAGCAATACTTTTGTCTTTGCTCTTCCTCTTGGGCTTGAACCAAGGACCCCCTGATTAACAGTCAGGTGCTCTAACCAACTGAGCTAAGGAAGAATATACTTTTGAGCAATACTTTTGTCTTTGCTCTTCCTCTTGGGCTTGAACCAAGGACCCCCTGATTAACAGTCAGGTGCTCTAACCAACTGAGCTAAGGAAGAATGTTTTTATTACTCAAAAGTGAGGCAAAAGTAGGGCATATTTCTGAATTATGCAATATCTTTGACAAAAAAATTAAACATAGTAGATGAAAGTATTAGGAATGGGCAACGCCCTTGTAGATGTTTTGGCTCGTATTGCCGATGATAAACTGCTCGAAACATTGAATCTGCCGAAAGGAAGCATGCAATTGATAGACGAAAAACGTTTTGCCGAATTATCGGATGAAATACAGAAGCTCAACGCCGAAGTGGTATCGGGCGGCTCAGCTGCCAATACGATAGTCGGGTTAGCTTGCCTGGACATCAAAACAGGGTTTATCGGACGTATCGGGAAAGACACTTTCGGCAAACGCTACCGGGATGACCTGCTGAAATACGGCGTCGCTCCCCTACTCTCCGAGGTAGACGAAACATCGGGCGTAGCAACTACTTTCATTTCGCAGGACGGAGAACGCACCTTCGGCACTTATTTGGGTGCAGCTGCGCTACTCCATGCCAACGAACTGGATAAACAACAATTCGAAGGATACGACTATTTCTATATCGAGGGCTATCTCGTGCAAAGCTACGACCTCATCCGCCAAGCTATCTATATGGCCAAAGAAGCGGGGCTGAAGGTGATACTCGACTTTGCCAGCTACAATGTGGTGGAAGAAAGCAAGGATTTTCTATTGGAAATTATCCCGTCTCAGGTCGATATTGTTTTTGCCAACGAAGAAGAAGCTAAATCCCTTTACGGGAAAGACGTTACGCCGGAAGAAGCTGTTTCGCGTTTGGCTGAAATGGTCGAAGTGGCGATTGTCAAAGCCGGAGCAAACGGTTCGTGGGCACAACGTGGAAAAGAAAAAGTCTTTATCCCTGCCCGGGAAGTCGATTGCGTAGATACCACAGGCGCGGGCGACTTGTATGCTTCAGGCTTTATGTACGGGCTTATCCACGACCTTTCGTTGGAGAAATGCGGATTAATCGGGGCGCTATTAGCCGAAAATGTTATACAAGTCATCGGCCCTAAAATAACAGAGCAACAATGGGCTGCCATTAAACCAAAGATACAAGAGATTATTGCCGATTAACTTGCTTGGTATCGGACAATGCTTATATTTGTAATAATATAAAAAGGACTTAAAATCTAAATACTATGATTTACGATTTAGCTATTATCGGGGGCGGGCCGGCAGGATATACAGCCGCAGAACGTGCAGGAGCAAAAGGGCTTAAAACAATCTTGTTCGAGCGAAATGCGTTAGGCGGAGTGTGCCTGAATGAAGGTTGTATTCCGACCAAAACGCTATTGTATTCGGCCAAAACGTTAGCCTCTATACGGAGTGCTGCCAAATACGGTATACATGTATCGGGAGAGGCATCGGCAGATCTGGCTAAGATAATAGCCCGTAAGAATAAAGTCGTACGCAAGTTAGTTGCCGGAATCAAACAGAAGCTGAATGCGCACGAAACTGTAATAGTGAACGGTAATGCCGAAATAAAAGGCGAAAACGAAAATAAGCATATCCTTATCAGTTGCGAAGGTGAAACCTATGAAGTGAAGAAGCTATTGCTTTGCACCGGCTCGGAAACGATAATCCCACCGATAAAAGGGCTGGATTCGGTTTCGTATTGGACATCCCGCGAAGCATTGGATTGCAAAGAACTACCCGAATCGTTGGCTATTATCGGCGGCGGAGTTATCGGGATGGAATTTGCTTACTTTTACCACACACTGGGTGTGAAAGTCAGCGTGATAGAAATGCTGCCCGAGATATTGGCCAACATGGATAAGGAATCGGCCGAAATGCTTCGTGCCGAATATACCAAAGCCGGCATCGCATTCTATCTCGACACAAAAGTGCAAGAGGTGACTGCTGAAAAGGTCGTTGCCGAGAAAGACGGAGAAAGGATAGAAATAGAAGCCAGACAACTCCTGCTTAGTACGGGAAGGAGGCCGGTTATTGCCGGGCTCGGGTTAGAAAAGTTGAACATAGAACTGCATGGCAGAGGTGTAAAAGTCGACGAGCATATGCACACTTCCCATCCTTCGGTCTATGCTTGTGGCGACGTAACAGGCTATTCGCTATTGGCGCATACGGCCGTACGCGAAGCCGAAGTTGCCGTGAACCATCTGACAGGGACTTCCGATCAGATGTCCTACAATGCTATTCCGGGTGTGGTCTATACAAACCCTGAAATAGCCGGAGTAGGCGCTTTGGAAGGGGAAATAGAAGGCTCTAAGATCGTGAAACTGCCGATGGCATATTCGGGACGTTTTGTCGCAGAAAATGAATTGGGCAACGGCTTTTGCAAGTTGATTCTAAGCAAGGATGATATTATTATCGGTTGCCATATGCTTGGCAATCCGTCATCGGAATTGATTGTCATTGCGGGCATAGCCATCGAAAAAGGATATACGGTAGACCAGTTCCAAAAAATCGTATTCCCACATCCTACTGTGGGTGAGATTCTTCACGAATCTTTGTTTGCCGAATGATTTTTTTGAGAGGCTACTGCCTCATTTTGTACTATCTTTGCAGTTCCAGTAGATTTATATATTTATGAGAAAAGTTATTTACGGATTGATTCCGTGCCTATTAGTAACGTTGCTGTGCTGCGCTTCCTGCAAACGGACAGCAGCCAACGAAACACCGAATAATATCGCTTACGATACGCTAAGCGTTGTAGAGATATACCATCTCGACAATGATTCGGTCAAACCTTCTTGCTCATTGCAAGTTACCTATATTTATCCTGACAAGTATGAGGATGAAAAAATCCTTTCGCAGATACAAAATGAGTTGAACGTCTACCTTTTCGAAGACGAAAGCTATTTATCGCTGCCTGCGCGGGAGGCTTTGGAGAAATATAAAAAAGCGTATGTAGAAAACTACAAACAGGATGTAGTAATGCGCTTCCCTGACTGGGAAAAGTCGGGCGAAACGATGGACTATTTCTCTTATTACAAGAAAATCAATACACATGTATTGTTCGATAAAGGCGGGATTCTTTCTTATCAAATCGTATCGCGCGATTACAAGGGCGGAGCGAACTCTTCTACTTACTATCAAAATTTAGTATTCGACACGAAAACAGGTAAGCGCTTGAACGAAGAAGACATCTTCGTCCCTGAATATAAAGACACTTTAGGCGAATTTTTCGTTGCCGAGATATTGAAGCAAAACAAAGCCGAGTCTACACAGCAACTGATGGAAGATTTAGGCTTTTTCGGCATCGAAGATATCCCGTTCAACAACAACTTCATTGTCAACGAAACGGGGATAGACTATACCTTCAACGAGGGAGAGATAGCCCCTCAATCGGTAGGTGCTATTACGATTCACATGCCGTATGAAGAAATAATTTCCCTGTTAAAAGACAATTCTCCTATTTCACATTTCTATAATTAAACGGATGGATATCGATATCATTCTGAAATACTTCCCCGAGCTGAGCGACAAACAGAAAGAACAGTTTGCAGCGTTAGGCCCGTTATATACCGACTGGAACAGCAAAATCAATGTTATCTCCCGAAAGGATATAGATAACCTCTACGAGCACCACATATTGCACTCGCTTGCCATAGCCAAACTGATACAATTCTCTGACGGAACGCACATTATGGACGTGGGCACCGGCGGCGGATTCCCGGGAATACCGTTGGCTATTCTGTTTCCGCAATGTAAATTCCTGTTGGTAGACAGCATCGGCAAAAAGGTCATCAAAGTGGCAGGAGCAATCGCATCCGAAATAGGACTGACAAACGTCGAATGCCGCCATACGCGTGCCGAAGAGGTGAAAGAAAAATTCGACTTCGTTGTCAGCCGTGCCGTAATGCCTCTGCCCGACTTGGTCAAAATAGTGCGCAAAAATATATCGAAAGAGAACCGCAACGCTCTCCCGAACGGAATCATCTGTCTGAAAGGTGGCAATCTGGACGGCGAAATGCATCCTTTCAAGAAAACGGCCGAAGCGGATGATTTATCCATGTTCTTCGAGGAAGAATTTTTCAAGACGAAAAAGATTATTTATGTCTTAATATAAACTATCGCTTTTTTCGGAATAATCTATTATCTTTAGCGGCAGACACACTTAAATAATACAACTTATGAAAAGAGCGATATTTCTTTGCCTGTTGTCTGTTATTTTCTTCCAAACGATACAGGCTCAAACTAACAATGACAAGATAGAAGAAGCCATACAGCTGATGGAAAGCGGCAATATCGGCGAAAGTATAATCCTGCTGAATGAGGTACTCAAGGAAGAACCGGATTCGTACGTTGCAGGCTATGAATTAGGATATGCCTATTACTTGAAAAAGGATTACAAGGAGGCTATCAAAATAATGAAAAAGCTCGAAAAGCATAAAGATGTCAACCACCTGTTATACGGAATGATTGGCAATGCTTACGACGAACTGGGAGAGTCTAAAAAAGCATTAAAGACTTATGACGACGCGCTAAAGAAATTCCCCGAAAAAGGTATTCTCTACCTCAACAAAGGGGTAACTCTTATGCGACAGGAAGACTATAATGGAGCATTGGCTATCTTTGAGAAAGGTATAGAAGCCGATCCTATTTTCCCATCCAACTACTATTGGGCAGCCAAGATGTTCAACCTGGACACAGAGGAGAAAAACTGGGGGATGATTTACGGCGAGATATTTATGAACCTCGAACGGAATAGCCGTAGAACACAAGAAATAAGCAAATTGCTTTACGATACGTACAAGAATAATATAACAATAGTCAACGACACCACTGTTGCCCTTTCGTTTACGAAGAAAGAACAAACAATCTATTTAGACAAGAAAAAGTCGGGCGATGCAGCTTATTTGTTGAAGGCTTTGAGCCAGGCATACAACAGCAGTGTATACGATTCTGTGATGAAGGAAGCTGTACTCCCCGCCCCAAAAGAAATCGACTTGACATCTCTCAATACTATCCGCAATAAGTTCGTCACCATATACACGGAAAAATACGGAGAATCCGACCCGAATGTATTGTTCACTTTCCAGAAAGAGATACAAGCCTTGGGATTGATGAACGCCTATAACCATTGGATATTGATGCAGGGCGACCTCGATGCCTTCGACGAATGGCATGCTGAAAATCAGCAGGAATGGGATAGATTTGTCAACTGGTTTACAGCAAATCCCATCCAAATCACTCACGACAACAAATTTGTAAGAACAGCTAACCCATAAAATGACAAAAAGACTTTTGGGCATCATTTGCCTATCGTTATTTACGGCATACTTATCTGCCCAAGAGCAAACGACAGAGAATATAAAAAAGGATTTCCTGAAATTGGGTATTATCGGCAAGGTAAATACGCAAGGACAGGAGGCTCCTTCTTACACAAACAGTTTGTCGCTGAATCTGATTTACGGAAAATCATACAACGAAAACGGCTTTCTTTTCAGTGGCATTTTCAGCTCTGTGAGAAATGAAGCAAAAGGCTTTCAGCTTTCCGGGCTGGCAACCCGGATTCACCGCCACGGGAGCGGTGTATCTATTGCCGGGCTATACAACCGTTCGCACTATTACGACGGACTTAGCATTTCGGCAATAAATTTCAGCAGGCACAGTCATCGTGGCGTGCAGATAGGAATATACAATCTGGCGCAGGAAAATATGCAGGGTGTCCAGATTGGAGGATTCAATACGACAAAGCATCAGCAAGGACTGCAATTGGGGTTGATTAATCAGCGAAGCGAGGGGAAAGGTCTTCAGCTCGGGTTGCTCAATATCGCTCAGGAAAACGATTATCAATTAGGCTGGGTAAACATAACCAAAAGCGGACACAAAAGCCTCGGTCTGCGTTTCGACAGGCTGGGCAACCTTTTAACGACCTTCCGTTCGGGTGGAAGGCTCTTCTATGGCATTATCGGAGCGGGATATAATGTCCGTTCGAGCGAACATATGCTGGTCGTCGAGGGCGGTTGGGGCGTACATTTACGCTTCTGCAAACGATTCCGCATAGACAATGAAATAGCGCTGACTTATATGGGTAAAACGCACCTTGCCAGTCCCCGCTTACGTTTAGGGCTTAGCCTCAATCCCTTCACGCCATACGACAAAGATTATAATTACAAACATATCTTCAATCCGAGCTTACGGGTATTGCCCACATTAAGGTTGAGCAACAGGATAGAAATATATGCCGGCCCTACGCTTAGTTATATGTTAGCCCACGACGAGGCGCATAAAACTTTATTTCCGCATTTCTATTTGTGGCAGGACTTAGACGGACCTTCGTACAAACAACTATATATGGGGTATACGGCCGGAGTGCAATATTGTTTCTAAAGAATGTGAATCAGCAGTTGAAATAATATCTATAAGTTTATCAATATTGAAATAGTTGACGGGGTTATCAGTTACGAGAAAAAGTAACTCGCCAAAAAATTCCCGAAAATAAGTAGAGGTTTGTTACTTTTTTGTCACCTCGAATGGATGCGAGAGGTCTCATTCCGATTACGCGACGAGATGCTTCACTTCGCTCAGCATGACAGAGCGCGTCTGCTCCTTTGTGAACTTGGTGTAAAACCTTTGTGGCCTCTGCGGTTAAGTAATAAAAAGTAACTCGCCGAAAAACATTCAAAACAAATAGAGGTTTGTTACTTTTTGGGGGAGTGTTCTTAGAAAAACTTGGTATTCTTCGTGGTTAAATAATTATTAAGCTGATAAGTATACAAGTTACGAGAAAAAGTAACCCGACAGAAAACACTCAAAAATAAGTAGAGGTTTGTTACTTTTTTGTCACCTCGAATGGATGTGAGAGGTCTCGTTCCGATTACGCGACGAGATGCTTCACTTCGCTCAGCATGACAGAGCACGGCTGCTCCTTTGTGAACTTGGTGTAAAACCTTTGTGGCCTCTGCGGTTAAGTAATAAAAAGTAACTCGCCGAAAAACATTCAAAACAAATAGAGGTTTGTTACTTTTTGGGGGAGTGTTCTTAGAAAAACTTGGTATTCTTCGTGGTTAAATAATTATTAAGCTGATAAGTATACAAGTTACGAGAAAAAGTAACCCGACAGAAAACACTCAAAAATAAGTAGAGGTTTGTTACTTTTTTGTCACCTCGAATGGATGTGAGAGGTCTCGTTCCGATTACGCGACGAGATGCTTCACTTCGCTCAGCATGACAGAGCACGGCTGCTCCTTTGTGAACTTGGTGTAAAACCTTTGTGGCCTCTGCGGTTAAGTAATAAAAAGTAACTCGCCGAAAAACATTCAAAACAAATAGAGGTTTGTTACTTTTTGGGGGAGTGTTCTTAGAAAAACTTGGTGCTCTTCGTGGTTAAATAATTATTAAGCTGATAAGTATACGAGTATACAAGTTGCGGGAAAAAGTAACCCGACAGAAAATGCCCGAAAATAAGTAGAGGTATGTTACTTTTTATTTACAATTAACCCGAAGAAAAAGGATGAAATAGTATATATCTTTATATTTGCATAATGAAATTAAAAGAAGAAAATAAGCATAAGGCAGTACTGACAACCGAGCATGTGCTGACCAAAGGTTCGACAGTGACGTATGTCGTTTACGACGAAGATGGCGACTGGCAATTATTCGGCGACGAGGAATTTGATGAGGACGAAAATCCCTATGTCGTTTCGGTAGAAGAAATCCTTGAAATGGAACCTGTATTGAAAAAGTTGCCGGACATGCAGCCGGGGCAAACGGCTGTACGCGAGGCGGGAAGTTTCCGATGGACAATAATGGAGGAATAAGAAATGGGAAAATGTAGTATTTTATATATCTTGGTTCTATTATTAACATTTTCTTCTTGCAAAACCCAAGAAAACAGAGGAGACAATCAGATGAATTTTTCGAAACTCATATTTCATAAAAGTCGTTGTAACGGAACTTGCCCAACCATTTCCTTGGAGATTGACAATGAAAGAAATATCTATATAGAAAGAGAATATTTCAAGACAAAAAGCGAAACAGACCCACTGAACAGTGGTCGATTCAAAGGAAAATTATCGGAAAGCAATTACACTTATCTATTGAATTTATTGAAAAATTGCGACTTAGATACATTGGAGTTTCCAGAGAGTAATATTATGGATTTATCGAAAACAACGCTAATCATCTACTACAATGGGAAACAAAAGTATCTGAAATCAGTTGAAATACCAGATAAAGCAGAAGAGTTGGTTAATTTCCTCAATGTAATAGGCAATAACAGAGAGTTAGAAAGAACTGAGGAAATAAGGCAACTGGAATATTGAATAATCCAGCCAGTCTTCTAATAAAATTTAAGACACATAGGTTAGCTAAAAATGTTACCTTTGTACACTTTTTAAACTAAAAATATATCAGAATGAACAATCAGAAAGAAACGGACTTTAAATCCGTGACTGACGAAAAGAAGCTGTTCATCGAGACTTACGGATGCCAGATGAATGTGGCAGATTCCGAGGTCGTTGCGTCTGTCATGCAAATGGGCGGGTATACCGTTACCGATAAGTTTGAAGATGCCGATGCAGTCTTTGTCAACACCTGTTCGGTGCGCGACAATGCCGAACAACGAGTTATTCAACGGCTCGAGTATTTCAATGCCATCCGTCGCAAGCGGAAGCCAAATATGATTATCGGCGTATTGGGCTGTATGGCGGAACGTGTAAAAGAAGAGCTGATTGAAAAACATCACGCCGACGTAGTAGTCGGCCCCGATGCCTATCTCGACCTGCCTAATCTGGTGGGTGCTGCCGAAAGTGGCGAAAAGGCCATTAACGTACAGCTTTCTAAAACCGAAACTTATAAAGATGTTATTCCGCTGCGTATAGGAGGAAACCACATTTCGGGTTTCATATCCATCATGCGCGGCTGCAACAAGGTTTGCTCGTACTGCATCGTCCCATACACACGCGGACGCGAACGCAGCCGTGAGCCCCGCAGCATCCTGAACGAGCTTGCCGACCTGCGCGACAAAGGATTTAAGGAAGTAACACTACTTGGGCAAAACGTCAATTCGTATCGCTACGAAGAAGGAGGAAAAGTCGTCGACTTCTCCGAACTGCTGCGTCTGGCTGCCGAAGCAGCCCCTAATATGCGCATCCGCTTTACGACCTCCTACCCTACCGACATGGTAGACGAGACGTTGGAAGTCATAGCAGCTTATGACAACCTGTGCAAGTTCATTCATCTGCCCGTACAATCCGGAAGCACACGCATGCTCGAAATCATGAAACGCCGTTACGACCGCGCCTGGTATCTCGACCGCATCGAAGCTATCCGCCGTATTATCCCGGGATGTGGATTATCGACCGACATCATGTGTGGTTATCATTCCGAAACAGAGGAAGACCACCAAGAGACACTGTCATTGATGCGCGAAGTTTGCTTAGACTCGGCGTTTATGTTCAAGTATTCCGAACGCCCGGGAACGTATGCATCGCGCCATCTGGCCGACGACATACCCGAAGAAGTCAAAATACGGCGTTTGCAGGAGATTATCGACCTGCAAAACGAATGTTCGCTAAGAAGTAACACTCAGGATGTAGGCAAAGAATTCGAAGTATTAGTCGAGGGCTTCTCCAAGCGTTCGAAGGAACAGCTTTTCGGGCGGACATCGCAAAATAAAGTCGTGATTTTCGATAAAGGAAATCATCGCATAGGCGAATTGGTCAAAGTCCGCGTTACGGACAACACCTCTGCCACTTTGTTTGGAGAGGAGATTTAACCGCCAGCAAACACCTCACCTTTAGACAATTGCAAGGATTAAAAGATAAAAGAAGAGACTATCCTAATAAGGAATAGCCTCTTCTTACTCTATCATATTAACTGTAGATTATCTTATACGTCTCTTCAATTTCTGTTTCCGGTCTTCCCATATCCGGCTGATTGTTTTGACAGATGACCGGCGGGCGCGACGTTTCGGATTCTTGTGCTGCTCCAATGACGCTTGTTTGATACGATTCTTGATACGAGGTTTCATCTTCGAATTTCGGCTCGATACATCCTTGCGGTCCTTCTTCAGTACGAACTCCATCTTCCAAATATTCTTTTTCAATTCGGAGCGATATTCGGGAACGAGTTTGAAAACATACAGAAACTTCCTGTAATCGGAAAATGCCGGCATATTAAGGAAAAACTCTATCATATAAACCTGATGGTATCTCTCAAACCGTCTAAGCGTGAAGAAGTCATCTTCCTTTTTATGCTTTCTACGTGGTATCATATAGAGGGCATCGACCTCTTCGTCATATGCAAACTGAACCGAAGTATACTTATCTAACCGCAACTGCTCGCTCGCATACTTATTGAAGCGGATATTTCCCGAGACATTGATAAAACAGTACAATTCTTGTTCGCCTACTTCTTCCATCTCGAAGTATTTGGACCTCCGAGTTTTTTTCATTACAGACATTCGGCTTATTTCTCTGTTTTGGCGACGCGTTTGGTAGTTCTGCGCTTAACCGCGTTCTTCTTAATTCTTTCTATCTCTTCTTTGGTACGGGGAAGGACTTGCTTCTCCATTCTGAAAACAGTCTTCTTCAATTCTTCTTCGTATTGAGGAATCAGTTCGTATGTAATGGAATAGCGCACAAAGTCAACACCCAATGACTCGAAGAACAGTGCCGAATTAAGGTTCAGGTAACGTCCTGCTCCGGTGAGAGGAAAGTTATCCTTATTAATTTTCTTCTCGAATAAGAGATACATCTGACCTTCTTCATCTTCGAAGAATTTGACTGCCTGGCTTTTCTTTAAGCCCAATTCTCTCAGCGCGTCTGTTGTGAAACAAAGACGCCCATTAGCTTGCAGAGTACATCGCAAAGCTACATTCAGATTTTTTCTACTAAGTATTTTTAGTGCCATAACTTCTATTGAGTTTAAAATTGCCTTAATATTACTTTATATCTATCTATTTAACTTACCTATATGCAAATATACAACAGAATATTATATTTTGAAATCTTTTCTCATTAATAAAATAAAAAAGCCTGAGCATGTGTTATTGCTCAGGTCTTTTTTATTTTAAATGTATTTTGCTTAAATACTGATTGTCAAGATTAATAACCTCTTATTGCTTTGATACCCGGAAGGACTTTACCTTCAATGAATTCAAGTAATGCACCTCCGCCTGTAGACACATATGACACTTTGTCTGCGTAACCGAATTTATTAACACATGCAACCGAGTCGCCTCCGCCTACGAGCGAGAATGCTCCCGCAGCAGTAGCATCAACAATAGCTTTGGCTACCACTTGAGAGCCGTGTGCGAAATTATCGAATTCGAACACGCCAACCGGTCCATTCCAAAGGATAGTCTTAGATGCTTTTATTACATCAGCAAATTCGTCTTCGCCTTTAGGGCCTATATCCAATCCCATATATCCGTCAGGGATATTATTGGCTTCGGCAATAATCGATTTAGCATCGTTGCTGAATGAATCTCCGGCTTTAGCGTCAGAAGACAATACAAGATTTACGCCTGCTGCTTCGGCCTTCTTCATGATTTCTTTTGCTAATTCGAGCTTGTCGTCTTCGCAAAGTGAGTTTCCTATTTTACCGCCTTTAGCCTTTTCGAATGTAAATGCCATACCACCACCGATGATAAGGTTATTTACTTTCGAGAGCAGGTTTTCGATAATATCTATTTTGGATGATACTTTCGAACCTCCGATGATTGCTGTAAACGGACGAGCAGGATCTTTCATGATTTTCTCTACTGCGTCTATTTCTTTTTGCATCAGGAATCCGAACATCTTGTGATCGGCATCGAAATAGTCTGCGATAAGCGCTGTAGATGCGTGTGCACGGTGCGCAGTACCGAAAGCGTCGTTTACATATACATCTGCATAAGAAGCCAATTTCTTTGTAAAATCTTTCTGGCTTTCTTTGATAGCCTTCTTGGCTGTAGCTTTTTCTTCTTCGCTTGCATCATCTGCCAATCCGCGAGGTTTTCCTTCTTCTTCGGCATAGAAGCGAAGGTTTTCGAGCAAAAGAGCCTCTCCCGGTTGAAGGGCTGCAGCTTTTACCCCAGCGCTTTCACCCACACAGTCATCAGCAAATTGAACATCTACGCCCAACAGTTCCGATACGCGAGGTAATATGTGTTTCAAAGAGTATTTGCTTTCTACTCCCTTCGGACGGCCAAGGTGCGAAGCGATAATAGGGCTTCCTCCATCAGCTATGATTTTTTTCAATGTAGGCATTGCCGCACGGATACGTGTATCGTCAGTAATTTCGAATTTGTCGTTGAGTGGAACATTGAAGTCTACTCTGACAAAGACTTTCTTACCTGAAAAGTTGAATTTGTCAATTGTAATCATGATAATCTTACGTTATTTTAAAATATTAATTTATAAGCAGATACAAGAAGGAAAAGACTCCTCTTTTTTGCGAGTACAAATATACAAAATTTACACCAAAATAACCGGGCGGGACCGTCGATTTTTTGCATAAAGAAACTGGAGGGTTATCCATAGATTGAACTCTACCTCCCCCAAAGCCTCAATTAACATTGACTCACCTTCGTTCGTCGGACGTTGTTTCGAGGAGCGCAGAAAACTCCAAACCTCTACTTATTTTTGAGTGTTTTCTGTCGGGTTACTTTTTCTCGCAACTTGTTACTGTCCGTAGTGCGAAATAACTCGTAACTGATAACCCCGTCAACTATTTCAATATTGATAAACTTATAGATATAATTTCAGCTGCTGATTATTATTTAATAAAAAACAATCCAATGTGTCCGAAAGAGTGCGCGTATCCAGTTTTTTAAGGAATGCTACTTTCGCAAGCAATAATCCCGAATAGACATAAAGTTGAAAGACAATTTACTGAATAACAAGCGGATGCCCTTAGGGTGTGTATGTGAATAATCAGACATCTTTTACTCTATCTTCAACATTGGATTGTCATTTTTTCTTGCAAATATGATTTTTACTATTCTATAGCTCTTCTTTTACCTGTTTTCTTAATCCATAAAAAGTTACTATTTTATAAGAAGTACTATGAGTCAGACGTTTGTGACCTCTCTTTGAATCTCAAATATTCTGTTCTAATAAATAACTCTTTACAAAGGTAGACTTTTTTATAAAATATACAAATATTACAAAAATTATTTCGCAATCACGTATACAATCATAGGTGCACGTTTTACGATGTAAAGGGCGCATTATCGTTATGTAAAATGCTGTTATTTCAGATCTTTCCCCTTTATGACAAGGACGTTTTTCTCGTCCACATAAAGAAGGGGAAGCACCTCTTTATTCTCGTCCCACAAAGGATTTTTCTTATGAATAATACTTGTCGGATATGCAATCACATAACAATCGGCATCTACAGATTGGACGTGTTGTTTTTGCACCTTATTTTTATAGAGCGAAAGCGTATTTTCATCGACACTGATTTCTTCAGCCAATTGTTTTGCAAAAAATGCATTGTGCCTTTTCTGCCCAAGAGTAAACACCAGGCATGTATAACCGTTAATTGTAGTTACCGGTTGAGCCAGACATACCCGGAAGGTTTCCGGATGATTAAATTTTGCGTCCCGTATATGTTTTTTTACCGCCTTCATCCATATCGTGCCCAACAAAAAGACAAGAACAAATGGAATGGAGTAGAAAGTTACCAGCATTTCAGCCTTAGTAAGGTAAATCAGTCCGGCTAATCCCAAAAAGAGCAATAAAGAGGGAGGTATAAACGAATAATTTTTCCACCAGCCGGTTTGCTTCAGGTATTCTTTCTTGAAAATTGTTTTATCTTCTAATTTTACACAGTCAGCAGCTTTCATATGCATACATTTATTATTTGCTTTGGTATTTCTATGTGTCGTTGAATGTACAAAGGTAATATCGTTTTCACCATTAACACTTCTAAAAATCATAAAGAAACTAAAATATCAAAATAACTATCACTTTTCTATAGATAAATTAATCAAAGAAATATACACTTTTTATATTCTTTTTTTATGAAAATAGACCTTTTCGCAAAATCTCATTTAACATTCGCTGCTTTTTATGTATATTTGTGTAAATTTTAACGAAACAACGTGAAAGTCAAAATACGTATCTGCTTATGCTTATTCATCTGCTCTGTGCTTTTCTCGGCATGCGGCGACGATGATTACGACGGGTATGTTGTTCAGTTGTTAGGCGAATGGGAATACAAAGACACTCAATTCAATATAGAGACCAATAATACGGAAGCTACACAGCTTTTAAAGGATTACATTAACACGCAAGAAGAAACTGAAACCGGCAACATTCTTTCGTGCAAAGAATACAAAGGCCGTTATTATCATTACTCGTATTACAAAGACAACGAAGATCAAGTGTTGACCGAAGGGATTTATATCGTATATGAGAAAAATCTGTCGGTAGGCGGCCTGCCCGGCATGTGTAGCATAGAAATGGCCGATTCGGACAACACACTCCATATCACGTATGATATGGCGAAGAATCTTTCGCGCGAAAAGCTTGTCGATTTATACCGGCAAGCAGGGGTAGGAAATCCCGAGGGCATAGAAACGAAGACAATGACTATTTTAAAAACGTTTACCCGTAAGAATAAATAATCCGATGTGAGGCAAACCAGTATCAACAATAAGGATTGAATATGTATGAGAGTGTCGAATACAAATATTGTGCGGTTTTCGCATTACCCCTTTATTTGTTTTTCCCACTTGCAGCAACGATGATTACGACAGACACATTACCCGGATAGCAGACGGGATGAAATATTTGTCCGTTGACACGGAAAGGAAAAGTGAGTTACAATTGTGATTTACCGACAAAAAGAGCCGATTCGTCTACGAAACACTCTATTTCGTCTCAAAAAAAATTCACCTTTGCCTTTTACCACTAATTTCGTACTCCATACATAGATAAACGAATCGAATAATCACACAAAAAAGAAAAATTAAGTATTTTATGAAAGTAGCAAACACATATCTCGTGCAGCTTTTCGCACTCGTTCTTATTTGTCTTTTCACCGCATGTGGCGATGATGGGAACAACGAATTGCCAATTCCTAAAGGATTGATCAGCGAATGGGTAGTAACATCCTACGAGATAGACATAAAGAGTAACAAATCCGAATCTGATAGCAAACTACTCGGCGTGTTCGGACTGATGACCGACCGCAATGCAACCTATACTTTTACCGCCGACAGTAAATTAACGATCGACTACAGCGAGTCGGATAACAGAATATTCAACGACATAACGACCGGGAAATTCTATTTATATCCCAACAACGAATTGCTGATGAACATGAGAGCGCCAAGTAGCGAAAACTATTTCATCTTATTCTCTCTTGTGGCATGCAAAATGGAACTTCAGGAGAATGATATGGTACTCACATGGGACTACAAGTATAACTTCAACAATAACCCCGAATACTACATCAGCTACTTCGATATACGGAATACGAACTTCGAAAGAGTCACAGTAGTAAAGAGATTACGTAGAAAATCAGCTTATTAAAAGATAAAAAGAACGCTGGTTCTGTCTTGAAAACAATGGGGTTGCTATCATAAAGAAGCAACCCCGTTATTGTATATGATAAGAGAACCGTTATTTCAGCAATTCCAACGTTTTCAGCAGGTAATTATAGAAAGGCTCAACTGTATCTATTTCGACAAACTCGTCAGGCGAATGCGCATTCAGGATAGTCGGCCCGAACGATACAATATCCAAGCCCGGCGTGCTGGAAAGAATGATACCACACTCCAATCCGGCATGAACTGAAACGACTTTCGATTCTTCACCAAACATATCCTTATACAAATCTGCCATCACCTTCAATGTCTTCGAACCGGCATTCGGCTGCCATCCCGGATAAGGATTTTCGATACTTACTTTTGCTCCTGCAAGCATAAACACACTTTCGAGCGAAGAGCAAATCTCATCTTTACGTGTTTCGGACGAACTGCGGGTCAGAATCTTCACCTCCAATTTGCCCGGCTGCGATTTCACCGAAGCCAGATTAGTAGACGTCTCCACCGTTCCGGCAAAGATAGAATCGGTCAACACACTGATTACCCCATTCTGGCAACCCACAACGGCATTGATTACGCTATCCTGTATTTCTTCCGGCATAAGCGTCGCTGGCATATCAGCCGGCACAGCCACCAATGAGATATTGTTTTCGGTAGCCTTATACTCGTTGCGATAAGTCGTCTCATATTCTTTCACCAAAGCAAGAAAATCCTCTTTATCCTCCGGAGCCACCGTCACCACAGCAAATGCCTCGCGCGGGATAGCATTACGCAACGAACCGCCATCTATAGACGCAAGACGTACCTCGTAATTGGCTACCGCATCTTTCAGCAAGCGGCACATCAGACGGTTTGCGTTTCCGCGCCCCAAGTGAATTTCTGTTCCGGAGTGACCTCCGCGCAATCCGGTAAGGCTTACTTTGTAGGCAACATCCCCCGGCGCAACTTCCACATCTTTGTATTCCCATTCGGCATTCACATCCGCTCCTCCGGCACAACCGACACATAACTCACCCAACTCTTCCGTATCCAGATTGAGCAAGATACTACCAGTCAGAAAACCCGGCTTCAAGCCGAAAGCTCCGACCATACCTACTTCTTCGTCGATAGTAAACAAGGCCTCTATCTTTCCATGTTTCAGCGAATTATCAGCCAGCACAGCCATAGCTGCCGCCGCGCCGATACCATTATCCGCCCCCAAAGTAGTTTTGTTGGCGCGAACCACTTTGCCATCGATATGGGCATCGATAGGGTCTTTCAAGAAGTCGTGTTGTACATCTGAGTTCTTTTGCGGAACCATATCGAGGTGACTTTGCAGGATTACGGTCGGTGCATTTTCCATCCCTGCCGAAGCGGGTTTGGTGATAAGCACATTCCCTACTTCATCCTGTTTTGTGTCTAAACCCATCGATTTTCCAAAATCTACTATATATTTTTCTACCTCTTTGGTATGCCCTGTCGGACGGGGAATCTGAGTCAGCTCATAAAAGCATTCCCATAGCTTGGCCGGTTTAAGCCCTAATATGTCTTTTGCCATAGTATATATTTTATTTTATTATAAATGAATAATAACAAAGATAGCAAAATCTACCAACCCGCCTACGAGAATCCGCATGTAAAAGGAACAAACGTGTCACTTTTTCGTATTAGACCCATCACACCTGCCAAGCACTTTTATTCCTGTTAATGAATAATTTAAATATCGAAAAACTTTACAATACATATTTTTTTTGAAATACTTTTTTTGCCTTTTTTGATCACGGAGAACTTCTTTACAGGACTAATAGAGCAGTCAAGTTTTGCAAAAAAACTACATCACTGATAATCAATCGAAATTTAGTCAAAACTTGACACACTTGACAATTAACAATCGAGGAGCGTAGGCGACTCAAATTTGACGCGATACAGTGTTTTTTTTCTTGTCATTTTTTCTCCTGTCATGCTGAGCAAAGTGAAGCATCTCGCGCCGACTACGAACAGCGCAAAGCGCAACGAGCTCCCTCGCATCCGCTCGGGATGACAAAGTATATGTCAACTTGTTTACTCGTCTACTTGTCAACTTTTCTTATATAGATAAAGTTTCTTGTAACTCGTAACTTGTAACTGCCCGAAGGGCGAAGTAACTGATTAGTCGTCTTTCTTGCAACGGACGGGAAACATGCAAATGGTAGTACTCCCATTCCTTTCCATCCCAGTAGGAACTTGAGCTAAGTAGCGATGCCAGCACCATCGAGAATAAAGTCCATG
This sequence comes from Dysgonomonas sp. 25, assembly GCF_010501075.1. GTDB lineage: Bacteria > Bacteroidota > Bacteroidia > Bacteroidales > Dysgonomonadaceae > Dysgonomonas. The sequence goes on along the minus strand of NZ_QVMN01000004.1, from coordinate 219,967 downwards.
GGCACTGGATGACCAAAAATAAGAAAGGCCTCCCCCCAAAGCTGAACCATTTACGACGTAACCTGTTGGAATAGCATCGAAGCCACCTTGCATTGCAGTTTTGCTACTACCTGAATGAGTAATGGTTTTCATAGCAGTACCGTGGGTACCTCGAAAGCTGCTATCATCATAAGAAAGCAAAGCTCCACCAATATCAGGGGTGGAACTAAAAGTAGCTGTTTTCAGAATAATCCCATTTTCCAAATCGGTCCACTCCTGATCGCTTGGCAAACACCACCCGGTAGGGCAAATACCTTGTATGTGCACATCCTCTTCAGCACTACCACCTTGTTCTATCACAAATCCGGGGTCGGGTGTTTGTCCGGGACCCGAACCCATATTGATAGCTGCGTACCAATTGTAGAGGACGCCCAATGTAGCGCGATTGGAAGACTGCAGAGCAGGATAATGGTAGTAAGGACTTAACGTGTGGTCGGAAGTGGATTTTTGAGTAATATTGCCTCCATCAGAGAATTTAATGGCACGTAGGTTTTCTGTCATCCATACGCCATCGTCAAAAGACACCCGTATTTGTCGCGTCTCTGTCGTTCCTGCATTCCAAATGGGGCTGGCCGGATTGCAGGAATAGCTCTTTTGCACATTATAAGTTTCTTTCTTCGTCTTATACCCTACATAGAAGCGGGCATAGTGATAAACCTGAGGTGTATCGCCAGAGCGACTATCCGTAAAAGTCCCGATATAGCCGAGAGGATAGTCTGCGGCACTTTTTCCCGCAGGCCAATCACTGGCAGGACTACTGGCATCTAAGTATTCAAAACTACGGCCGTCGGAACTGACAAACGTTAGCTGCTCCTGTATATCGGGATACTTTGTCAATGCCTGCCATTCCGAGCCGTCCCAGAGATGTACCCCCGGACAAAAACGGGTTGCCTCAGACGTTTCTTCTTTCCCGATATTATAGACCACCAATCCCACATGATCGGCAGCATTGAGCGTACCACTTGCCAATCCCATAGTTTCGGCAAGATCGGTTTTCGTTCTGATGTCCTTCAGTTCCACCCGTGGCAAGCCCAAACCTTTGGTAGACATCCCTTGGCTATCCATTTTCAAGTCCAATAGAGCACCCTTATTCGGCACTTGGTTACTTCCTATTGTTACTTGAGAGTGCAGGTTAATTGTTGTTGTTAAGAAGGCTAATATGATAATAGCCTGTGTCAAGATTTTCTGTTTCATGTTATATAAAGAATTAACCACCTCCCCCTGCCCCCTCCAACAGAGGGGGAGCAAGAAAAGATGAAGTGAATAATAAGTTTGATTGTATTTTAGCCCTACCAAACCTCCCCGTGTGGGAGGCTAAGAGAAGGATATATTCTCGTTTTTTGTTGAATGGTGGCGTAAACCCATTTCCCCCTTTGGGGGATAAAGGGGGCCGGTTATTGTCATCCCGAGTGGATACGAGGGATCTCTTTCGGTTTTTGTGTAGGGGCAGACCTATGTGTCTGCCCGATATATCGATTTGCGGGCGCACACATGCATGTATGTCCTTTTTAATTGCCTCCACTTTTAAGTGGAGGTCTCGAAGGGTTAGTTCAAAAAGGGCTTTAGCCAAATATCTTTTGACTAAAGTCACCTCCTGAAAGATGCAATCATACCCACGCCTTAAAAGGCGTGGCAACATTAGACTGCTAGCCTTGTCATCCCGAGTGACTACGAGAGATCTCGTTATAGCTTTGTATGGGGCAATAAACATTGCCCCATATATGTCGGATATTGCGGGCGAAAGATTTTTGGCTCGCCTGCGCTTCGCCGAACGATGTTTCGCCCCTACATTAATTTTGTTGACTGTTGACTGATAACTGTTGACTGAAAGATTGCCCCTCGCTCCCCCTCTTGTGGAGGGGGCTGGGGGGAGGTGTCCACGGCTGTCGCAGCCGGAAATACCCCTGACATTAACACAAGCATATTTTTCAGTAGACGAGTTACAAGTTACGAGTGACGAGTAGGGGCAAAGCCGTACAGCAGTTCGCAAGTTATCTCTTGTAACTCGTAACTGTGCGAAGCACGAAGTAACTGCCCGTAGGGCGAAGTAACTTTTCTTTGAAAATTCTTCTCTGAAACCTTGGATTAACCCGAAATATTCATTATATTCCGTGTGTGTGTGTGTGTGTGTGTGTGGAAGTCTCATTTTTTCAACTATCATGTTGATAAAACGACAATTATCTATAAATATAAAGCGATTATAACCTGCCATTATCAGATATTACATACTTATTAGCATCACAAAGAAACACATTATTCACGAAAAACACAACCTATTTCGGCTTTTTGTTTGCAAGAAGAAAGAATAGTAAAAAGATGTTATAATCCCGTTTTTATTATAAAAAAGCAATACCTTTGCAGCATATTATTTCGATAGGGCAAATAATCATCGGATAATAAATCAAAAATCTATTTGATGTGAGTTTAAATAAGCAAAATGACATAAAAAAAGACTATAACGTAACACCCTCGATCGCCAAACGGCTATTGAAGGATGCCCATAATAGCCTTTCTGCTGAAGAATTCGACAAACTGCGGAATATACTGAAAGAATCGCTGCGAAAAGGTATATACCAAAGAGGACGGAAGAGTTTCAGCCTATTGGAATCGATTGTCAATACAGCTCTTGTGGCAATGGAATATATGGGGCTGCGAAGCTCGGCCATCCTTGCTGTATTTTTGTACAACCCTGTTACCGAACATGTTATTTCCGAAGCAGAAGTAAAGAAAACTTTCGGGCAGGACGTATCGAAGATTGTCAAAGGCCTTATCAAAATAAATGACATGGAGGCAACCCAATCGGCACTCGCCTCCGAGAACTATGCCAACCTCCTCCTATCCATGGCTGAAGATATGCGTGTCATCTTTCTGATGATAGCCAACCGCCTGTATATGATGCGCAACGCGATGAGCTTCGATGAAAAGATAAGGATGAATCTCCTGACGGAAGTTTCTTATCTTTATACCCCTCTGGCTCACAAATTGGGGCTATATGCCATCAAAACCGAATTTGAAGATCTTTACTTAAAATATACCGATCCCGACTCCTATATTTTCGTCGAACGGAAAATCAGCGAAAGCCGCGAAGTCCGTGACAAATATATCAGGGAATTTATCAAGCCGATAGAAAACCGATTGAAAGATTCGGGATTGAAATATGATATAAAAGGACGCGTAAAATCGATTTCATCCATCAACAACAAGCTGAAAAAGCAACAGGTAGACTTCGAACATATCTACGACTTGTTTGCTATCCGTATCATCCTCGATTCGGAAGAAAGCAAAGAAAAAGCCGAATGCTGGCAGGTCTATTCCGTCGTTGCCGATCTCTACACGCCCAACCCTAAACGGCTGAAAGACTGGCTTTCCATCCCCAAAAGCAATGGTTACGAATCGCTGCACACAACCGTCATGGGGCCCGAATCGCGTTGGGTGGAGGTGCAAATCCGCACAAAGCGGATGGATGAAGTAGCCGAAAAAGGATTCGCCGCGCACTGGAAATACAAAGGCGTGAAAGATAGCCAGAGCAAACTGGACGAATGGCTTGCCAATCTGCGCGAAGTATTGGAAAACGATTCGCTCGGCACGGCCGAGAAGCTGGAAGCGTTCAAGCTCGACCTTTACGACGAAGAAATATACGTCTTCACCCCGAAGGGCGATTTGCACAAATTGCCGAAAGGTGCAACCGTCCTCGATTTTGCCTTTTCTATCCATTCCAAGGTAGGGGCTACCTGCGTATCCGGCTTGGTGAACGGAAAGAATGTGCCTATCCGCCACAAACTGAAAAGCGGGGATCAGATAGAAATACTGACATCGCCCAACCAATCGCCTAAACAGGACTGGCTGAACATCGTAACCACTTCCAAGGCCAAGAACCGTATCCGCCAGCAACTGAAAGAGGAAGCGAACAAACAGGTCGAGATTGCGAAAGAATTATTGGCGCGCCGCTTCAAAAATCGCAAGATAGAAGATTACGAGCCCAACCTGATGCGGCTCATCAAGAAATTAGGATTCAAAACGGTAACGGGCTTCTATATCAAAATAGCAGATGGTACGCTCGACATCAACAATGTGATCGATCAATACCTCGACTTCGGGAAGAAAGAAACGGAATTGCATGAAAAGCACGAGACAACAAGTGCCGATCAATTTATACCTCATCTGAATGAAGATGAAAAACATTCGTCCAGTGGCGAAGAACTCGTTATCGATCACAACCTTACGGGCATCGATTACAAATTGGCGAAATGCTGCAACCCGATTTATGGAGACGAAATATTCGGATTTGTCTCTTCACAAGGAATAAAAATTCACCGCAAGAATTGCCCGAACGCCAAGGATATGTTCGCGCGCTTTGCTTACCGGGTTGTGCCTGCGCGCTGGTCGGGAAAATCGGCAAGCGGCTACATCATTACGCTGCGTATTATCGGCAAGGACGATATTGGCATTATCAACAACCTCACCTCTATTATATCCAAAGAGTCGGGCGTCAGCATGCGTTCTATCAGCATCGATTCTATCGACGGGCTTTTTCAGGGAAATATGTCGGTCATGCTGAGTGACACTACTGCATTGAACGGGTTAATCAAAAAACTGAAAACCGTAAAAGGGGTAAAAGAGGTCAGCCGGTTGAACTGATTTTTTTCTGTTTTTAACAGATATTTTTTCTGTTTTAGTTGCCTGAGATTTGTTAATTTTAAAAAAAATCCTTTTCTTTGCCGCACAGAAATTAAGAATTAAACACAACATGCGTTTAATAACACAAATATATTTTACACACTAACTAAACTATTTTTTTATGAAAAAGACTTTGACGCAAGCTATGCTAATACTTTTAGCCTTTACTTTTGCGACAACACTCACCGGACAAGTAACAATAGGGAGTGACCAAACACCAAACCCCGGAGCGTTGCTCGATTTGAAAATGAACGGAACAACAACCAAAGGGATGAAGCTTCCTATCGTTTCATTAACCGATCCTGATAATTTATATCCTATGTTTACTGCCGGATCGAGCGAATATACCGGAACAAATAAAGCCGCGGAAGATGTTTTGCATACGGGATTAACAGTATATAATACAACTGCCTGTGACGGACAATTTGCGAAAGGACTGTATGTGTGGACGGGAAGCGGCTGGGAACAGGTGACAGACAACGAAGTGCTTTCGGCTGCCGAATTATATATGGTAGATACGCTACATATACCCAGTGGAATGGATGCCCGTACATCGGCCGCGCAAACGTTAAACTTCACATGGGACAGGGGTACGCACGCAGCTTGGTCATCGCTGACGAGTTCGATAGGAGGAGGACTGCAATTTACACAAGCCTATACGCATATAACACCAACAAGTTGGACAACAAGCCCTTCAGCTTTATCAGTTTATCCGGATGATATGACCAGCGCCTTGGTGACTATCTATAATCCGTGGCGTACGCGGGAATCGAAAGTGACTTTTGCTATTTATTCCGAAGAATGTCCTCCTGTAACTAAGGAGCTTGTTCTTAATCAAACCAATTATGCACTTTGGGTCAACGGTTCAGCTACACCAACCTGGATTCCTTATCTCTCCGGAACTATTCCTGTACGAGGTAACGCAACATGGCAAGCCTCTATTGTAAGTGTATCAGGAGCTACAATTACTCCAACTCTTGGTGGATCAAATAACACATTGGGTGGTAATGCAACTGATAACCTTACTTTCACGCCAACAGCCAACACTAAGTATAGTTATTCGTACATTACTATAGCCGATACCGAAATAACTAAACGCTTCGGAGATATAACTGTTCCTGTTTTGAACTGTACTGATGAGCCAGACATGGAAGGGTGGGCTATCCGAGCGGGTTTTGCCGTAGCCGATATAAATTCGATACCTGCAACAGGTGGCACATACAATGATGGAGTAAATCCGATAACAAAAGCAAATGGTATACAGCTGCATAAAGATCAAGATGGCAATATTTTTCTATCAGGTGATTTTGGAACTGCCGGGCGTTGGATGCTAAATAATTTAGCTGCCATTAGCTTTGCTTTTCCTGGACGAACAGGGGATGATAAACAAGTGAATATACCTCTGCCTACTTATCCAAGTCGCCCCGCCAATATACATGCGGCTACACCTATGTGGATCTACCCCAGCCCTGACAATTTTGACAATGCTACTGTCTATAACAATAATCCACGTTTAGGACTCCTTTACAATTGGGCTGCAGCCACTAATAGCCGTGGATATTACGATGTCGATGGAAATTTGTTACACTATTCAGGGCAGGCTAATATCACAGATGGCGAAAATGCAGCAACTCCTAATATAGATCCTCAAGTAGATAAGATACAAGGTATTTGCCCAAATGGATGGCATCTGCCGAGCGACTGGGAGTGGACTCAACTGGAAATAGAAATGGATACCAATACCAGTCAATATAGTAGTCTCGCAGATGCCAATGCATCTATAACAATAGCTGCAACAGGTTATAGAGGTTCTACTCATGGGTATGCGATGTATGACCTTTGTCCTGCACCTCTCCATACTTATTATATTTCTAATGCTGCAAGTAACATTATCTCATCTACATTACGTCCTGGGATGAATGTTATTTATAAGAATGGGTATATGCAAGGGGATTTTTTGATGACAGCTAGTGGTGAAGGATATAGTGCATGGTATAGACAAATATCTAATACAGGTGGAATACAAAGATCTGATTGGACTCGACCAAATAGCGGTTCCGTCCGTTGCAAAAAAGACTGATGTGCTTCGCACAGTTACTTCGCCCTTCGGGCAGTTACGAGTTACAAGAAACTTTATCTATATAAGAAGAGTTGACAAGTAGACGAGTAAACAAGTTGACATATACTTTGTCATCCCGAGCGGATGCGAGGGAGCTCATTACGTTGTTCATCCTCTGGTCGGGATGCTTCGCTTTGCTCGGCATGACAGAACCGTTCTTTTACTTTGTGCCCTTTGTGTAGAATCTTTGCGTTCTTCGTGGTTAAGTAATAAAAAATGACAAGGCAAAAAAACACTGTATCGTGTAATAATTGTCAAGTTTGTAAAGTATCCGATCTTTTATTCAACAATCAAAATGATTAAAAATAGAATCCATTCATAAAAAAATGCTATTTTTGTAATTCGTTTGACAAGAAATTGAATAGAAAATATGCAATATTACAGCACCAACAAACAGTCACCCGAAGTCGGACTACAAGAGGCCGTTGTCAAAGGGCTTGCGCCGGATAAGGGTTTGTATATGCCGCAAGAGATAAAGGTTTTGCCGCAATCCTTTTTCGAAAGCATCGATAAACTGTCCTTTCAGGAGATCGCCTATACCGTGGCCGATGCCTTTTTCGGGGAAGATATAGATGCCGCAACGCTCAAAGCGATTGTGTACGATACGTTGAATTTCGAAACTCCGCTGGTGCACGTCGAGGATAATATCTATAGCCTCGAACTGTTTCACGGTCCTACCCTTGCATTCAAGGATGTAGGCGGACGGTTTATGGCGCGGTTGTTAGCCCATTTCATCCGCAAGCAGGGACAAAAAGACGTCGATGTGCTGGTCGCCACTTCGGGCGATACCGGCAGCGCCGTTGCCAATGGCTTCTTAGGGGTCGAAGGTATTCATGTACATGTCCTCTATCCCAAGGGGAAAGTAAGCCCCATACAGGAGTGCCAGTTCACTACTTTAGGGCGGAACATCACAGCCCTCGAGATAGACGGTACATTCGACGACTGTCAGGCACTGGTCAAAACAGCCTTTCTCGACAGCGACCTCAACAACAAGCTGAACCTGACATCGGCCAACTCGATAAATGTCGCGCGCTTCCTGCCGCAAGCATTCTACTATTTCAATGCCTATGCGCAATTGAAAAAGCAAGGAAAAGCCGAAAATGTTGTATTCTGCGTGCCAAGCGGGAACTTCGGAAACATAACGGCGGGATTGATCGCCAAGCGTATGGGATTACCCGTGAAGCGCTTTGTCGCAGCCAACAACCGCAACGATATATTCCTGCAATACCTCCGCACGGGCGTCTACTCCCCTCGCGCATCGGTGCAGACAATAGCCAATGCAATGGACGTAGGCGATCCCAGCAATTTTGCACGGGTACTCGATTTATACGGACATTCGCACGAAGCTATCGTCAACGAAATCAGCGGTTACAGCTATACCGACGAGCAGATAAGCGAGACCGTAAAAGAGACTTTCAACAGAACAGGCTATCTGTTAGATCCGCATGGTGCATGTGGTTTCAGGGCATTGAAAGAAGGATTGGACAAGGACGAAACAGGTGTGTTCCTCGAAACAGCTCATCCTGCCAAGTTCCTCGAAACAGTGGAAGCCATTATCGGGCAGCCCGTCAGCATCCCCGATAAGTTGAAAGCCTTTATGAAAGGCACTAAGCAGCGTATAGAGATGGTAGCCGACTTTGAAGAGTTCAAGAAGTATCTGCTTCGATAACACCCATATACGGAAAAGCCTCTTTCACTAAAGAGGCTTTTTCATTGTCATTGGTCTGTGTTATTCGCTTATATAGAGCAAATATTCGCCGGGTTGCAGTGGAATAGAAGCTGTTGGCCCGGTCGTTGCGAATGTTGTTCCGGTAAAATAATCTTTCCATGTTGCCGCTTTGCCGAAGTTGACTGTCTCCGTTACGGCTTCCGTGTCGAAGTTAGCGATTGCACAGATATACGTATTTCCCGATTTCAGCAATACCGATTTAACCGGCTTGGCAAGGGATATAGTGTAATCCGACGCAGCAAAGGCATCATTCGTCTTGCGCAGGTTTATCATCTGGGCATACACATCATGCAAAGCGCGTCGTTCGGCTTCGTTGTAGTAATCCCAACGGATAGGCTTTTTATCGAGGCGTCCGTCTTCCATGCTGCTGCCTAACTTGTAGTCGTAGCCCAGTTCGCCGAATTGCCATATCATTTTCGGTCCCGGAATCGACATCAGTATAACTGCCGCCGCAGACGCACGTTCGGCTCTCGTTACAGGATCTGTAGTATCATATGTGCCATTCACTTTTCCCCATTGAGAGGTCTTATACATCAGGCGCTCCTCGTCGTGGCTTTCCATGTAGGTGACGAGATTCGGCTGTGTCCAGCCTCTTTCTTTATACGATCCCCACGAGATATCGGAGTTCCAGTTGCCGCCACCATTATCCTGCGTCCAGCCCATGGTGGCTTCGCACGAATTATGGTTGATATTGCCCCACAGCAAGATGCCGGCATCGGATAGTTCCTTCTCCTCTTCATTGAACGAGAGGTGTTCGCAGATCATCAGGGCATCCGGCTTACGCCTTTTTATCTCATTATGAATGCGTTTCAGTATATTGATACGGGCAGCATCGTAAACACTTCCCCAAGCCTCGTCGCCGCTGTTAGCGAAGCGCGTATTGGTAAATCCTTTGGTGAAGTCGAGGCGGAAGCCGTCTATCTTATATTCGCTCATCCAATAAGAGAATACACTATCGACAAACTGCTGCGTATAAGTGCTTTCGTGATTGAAATCATACCCCCATTGAGCATCCGGGTTGTCGAAGTTCGAGCGTTGGTTATACCACGGATTATCGGCAGTCGGCTGACCGGTAGATGTATCCTGATACATACGTACCAGCGGGCTTTGTCCGTAGCTGTGATTCAATACCATATCCATAATGACGGCGATGCCGTTTGCGTGGCATTCGTCTACAAAATCCTTGAAATCGTTGGATGTGCCGTAAGCTTTGTCGGGAGCGAAATAGAAAGACGGGTTATATCCCCAGCTATCGTTTCCTTCGAACTCGTTGAATGGCATCAACTCGACAGCATTCACGCCTAAATCTTTGAGGTATGAGACCTTTCCTTTGACACCTTTGATTGTCCGTTGCTCGGTAAAATCACGAATCAGAATCTCATAGATAGTCAATTTTTCGGGAGCAGCCACCTGGAAGTTATCTACCCGCCACGAATAATTATTGGGCGCAGTGCTTACTACCATCGCTATTTCGGTTGTTTTCCCCGTCGGATATTGAATCAGGTCAGGATATATGTCCGATGTGATTTCGCCGTCGTTCCACGGATCGGAAATCTTATTGGCATACGGATCGGCAATGCGGATCTTGCTGTCGATAAGGTATTGACAAACATATTCTTTATTGCTTTGGAGGCCACCTATCTTTATCCAGAAACGGTCGCCGTCCTTCGTCATTTTGTACTTGTCCGAAACCGCCCAGTTATTGAAGTCCCCAATCAGATGCACCGTACCCTTGTTCGGGGCAAAGAGGACAAACGCAAGCGAATCGTTACTGATACGGGTTATACCGTCGCGGTAATCACTCACACTACCACTTGGTGGTGGTGTTGGTTTCGGATCGTTGTCGCTATCGCTACAGGCTATAAATGATAAAGGGAGGAAGATGTACAATGCGTACAGGAAGAATTTATTCATGGTCAGTAAGGTTTTATATTTGATGTAATATCGCGTATCATCACAAAAATAACACAGATATCCTGATTTTAGTTTGTGAGTAAGCTATAAAAGTAAGCCCTAACAAAAACTACAATACATAAAATCAACAATTTACGCACACTCTATTTAGCTATAAAGTAAGGATTTTGTTATCGGAAAGGAAATAAATTATCTATAAGAAAAACTTACTTTGATACGAAATATTTTCCTTGTCTCGTATCCCGCTCTTTGAATCTTTTTAATATTTTGGCCGTAAATTCAAAATTCTTCAATCCCCAATCCGGTGCAATCAACAGCTCTTTGGGCGACTGCGAAACAAAGCGCTCGATATAAAAATCAGGATTCAGCCGTTCGGCGAAGTCGATGCAAAGGTCGATATAATCATCTACTGCGAAAAGGTCGAACCATTCGGGATGCTCTCTGAATTGGCGCGCCATAACCGTCCCCCGAATAAGTTGCAGTTGGTGCAACTTAATGGTAGTCAAAGGCAATTGCGAGATAAGGTTGGCATGCGCCAGAATCTCCTCTTTCGATTCGTGCGGTAACCCAAGAATGAGATGCGCCCCTGTCATTATTCCGGCAGAAGCCGTCTTTTGGATAGCTTCGCAGCTATCGGCAAAGGTATGCCCTCTGTTGACAAATGCCAATGTGCGGTCGAGCGTAGACTCCAAGCCGTATTCAATAAGCAGGAAAGTCCTTTTATTCAGTCCGGCAAAATAAGCAAGCAAATCGTCGGGCATGCAATCGGGGCGTGTGCCGATTATCAATCCCACGACATCCGGATACGAAAGTGCTTCTTCGTATTTTTCGATCAGCTTATCCGTAGAGTCGTACGTATTGGTATAAGACTGAAAATAAGCAAGATACTTCATCGCAGAATATTTGTGCGAAAAGAAGCGTATACCCTCTTCGAGTTGCTTGGTAACACTTTTCTCCGTAGCCCCATATCCCGGGCTAAAGCTCTGATTATTACAATAGGTACAACCTCCTACCCCTTTTACACCATCGCGATTGGGACAGGTGAAACCGGCATTAACCGATATCTTTTGTACTTTGTAGGGAAAATGCGAGGTGAGCAGTTCGCCGAATTCTCTGTAATATCCGTTTCTCATAGGTTATCGGAACATGCGGTCGATATTCTCGTCCTCGAGCATAGCAATTATCGTTTTGCCATCGGGCGTATGTTTTGGCGAAAGCGAGGCAAACAACTGATCCACAATGCGGTTCATCTCCTCATCCGTCAGCTTCTGCCCGTATGGGATAGCCGCAGCATATGCCATGGAGAGAGCCAATGTTTCCTGTATCTCCTCTTTCACGTCGCAGCCTGTTTCGATGCTTTTGTTGATGATGTTGTGAATAAGCTGTACGGCATCCACATTCATTATTTCGGACGGAACACCATTGATAGCATACGAATTGTTGCCCAAGAAACTCAGGTCGAACCCTACAGCTTCGAGGTCATCCGTGAGGTACGGAATCATTGTTGCTTCTGATGGCGAAAGTTCGATTACTTCGGGGAAAAGCGTTCGTTGTGAGATACCTTTTTTCTGTTGTATCTCCCTGATAAACTGATCGAACAGGATGCGGGTATGCGCCCGGTGCTGGTCTATCAGCATCAATCCCGATTTGGCAGAGGTCAGGATATGCCTGTTCTTATACTGATAATGGATATTGAGATCCAATGCGGACACTTCGCTCTCTTGCTTCGTTTCAGCAGCAGAAAAGAGTGTCTTATCATCGTCGGGGAGAACGGTATCTTGCGAAACCTCTTTCTCCTTCTCAAATCCTTGGTAAAATTGCTCCCAATCAACTTTCGGACGGTTATACGATTGTCCTCCTCCGCTTCCAGCCGAAGTGGATTTAAAGGGATTATAGTCGGGATTGACATGCACCTGTGGCGGTGTATTGCTCTGCACGGGGTTATATATCGGAATCTCAACAGCCCCGTCGGTATCGAAATCGATTGTCGGCACGGCATTGAATTTGCCAAGCGCTTCTTTCACCGCTGCCGAAAGGATTTGCCAGATAGGCTGTTCGTTCTCAAACTTAATCTCGGTTTTGGTGGGATGTATGTTTACATCGATTGTATCGGGCGCAACGTCGAAATAGATGAAATAATTCGGGTTCGCCCCTTCGGGCAAAAGATGCGCGTACGCCGACGTCACGGCTTTGTTGAAATACGGATGCCGCATATAGCGCCCGTTGACAAAGAAGTACTGCAATGCGCGGGCTTTCCGTGCCGCCTCGGGTTTACCGATGAAGCCATATATTTTGGCAAGCGACGTATCTATATCGAGGGTTATCAGCTGCTGGTTGAAGCTTTTGCCTATCACGTTCACGATACGTTGCCGGAGATTGCTCGCAGGGTAATGCAAGGCTTCGACATCGTTATCGACAAACGAAAATTCGACTTGCGGATTGACCAATACGATGCGCTCAAATTCGGTCAGTATATGGCGACGCTCCGTGTCGTTCGATTTCAGGAACTTACGGCGAGCCGGTATATTAAAGAAGATGTTGCGAATGGAGAAATTGCTCCCCGCGGGACAAGCTACAGGCTCCTGCATCTCTACATCCGAGCCGTTTATCTTGAGGAGTGTACCAATCTCGTCTTCGGCTCTTCTTGTCCGCAATTCGACATGCGAAATGGCAGCAATAGAGGCCAATGCTTCGCCACGGAAGCCCATTGTATGCAAGGCAAACAGGTCTTCAGCTTTGCTGATTTTGGAAGTAGCATGCCGCTCGAAAGCGAGGCGGGCATCAGTGGGAGACATTCCTTTTCCATTGTCGATTACCTGTATGAGTGTCCGTCCGGCATCCTTGATGATAACCTGTATGCTATCCGCACCGGCATCTATTGCGTTCTCTACCAACTCCTTGATAACAGAAGCAGGTCGCTGCACAACCTCTCCGGCTGCAATCTGGTTGGCTATCGAATCGGGCAAAAGATGTATAATATCACTCATTACAAGAAAAGTCGTTATTCGAATTCTACCGGAAACTCGAAATTATCGGGTATAATTGATTTATGTTCTTTGATGTCTTCGGCTCTTTTCTTCACCTTACGGAAGATATCCATTTTATCTTTCGGGCGGAGATAGTCGAGCCAGACAAAGTCTGGTAAGCGTCGTTCGCTATCCAATATCAGGTCGGGAGGCGAAAGCTTAGCGACAGGTTCGGGCCATGCTTTCATCTTTTCCAGCTTGGTTTCGTCGTTGAATATGACTTCGAAGTAGCCGCTGGTCATGTGATTCAAGCCTAAAACCGTTCCGTCGTCTTCCTCGGGATAATAGATGGATTCGGCGTTGCCGTCGATAAATATCCGCTTAATTTTCCCGTTTGCCATATAGGCTTTCATAGAGCGCCCCTTCATCTGGTTGTACATCAGGGAATCTTTCCGTTCGATGGAAAAGCTGTATCTTTTGACATGGATATAATCAATGGTGCTGTCGTTCATAAAGACATCTATCGTGTCGCCCGATATCTGGTTCGATTCGTGCCATAAAACAGGTTCGCGGAAGAGGTGCAAAACCGAGTCGCGCGAATTAAACTGCATCGAATCGCAAACACCTTGCAAATCGCGGCGGTAGAAACGAACTTCGTGATAGGCTTTCATTACGCGGTAAATCGAGTCTTTCTCGAGTTCCAGAATGTTGGCATGCAAGAATAAGCTGTCTTTCTCGGAATACTCGATGGCATAAGCCGAATCGGTTGCGAAAGCATATTCGGTGGAATCGTTGAAGTAGCCATAGTGCCCGCGCAGGATGACTTTGCGTACAGTGTCCTGCATAAACATGTTCCCGAATACCTCGCCATATCCTTTCCCTTTGTGATAGACGATAGAATCACCACGCAGAATCTTATCGCCCTGATTGCTGTAAACGGTAGACTGGTCGAGCAATACGGATTCTTCGGTCACGGTATTGTACCAACCGTTCGAGGTATGGATAACCCCGCTATCGGAAACTATCCGGGTAGGGCTTACTATCTTAACTATCTTGGTCTCTGTATAATATTCCAGCGAGTCGGATTCGAGCGTAAATTTGGCATTCACAACCTTCACATTGTCCCTGAAAAGGGCACGTTTGTTGTCAGGTTCGTATTGTCCCCAGTTGGATGTCAGTTCGTTTTCTTCGTCTACCAGCATTCCTCCGTCGAAGTAATACCCCATGTTGAGGTTACGGTCGTAATTGAGGCTGTCGGTATAGAGCGTCACCGAACTATTTTCGAGGCGCACATTATCCCTCACCTTTACGATAGAGGTATTCCCGTTGTAGTCCATAAAGTCGCCATAGAGAAAGAGCGTATCGCCCTGCTCCATACGGACATTGTTATAGGCTTCCATCTTGTTAGACTGCTCGTAAAGATAAACGCTGTCAGCAAAAAGGGAAGCTCCTGCATGCGTAAGGATTACGCTGTCTAAGAGCACATTGATATCGGGGTTGCGGGCCGAACTATTGTCCAGCTTTTTAGCATGCTTAATAATAATAACCCTCGATTGATCTGTTTGCTTGGCCGGTGCGACGGTATCGGGCGCCTGAACTTCCATGTATAATTCTTCCTGCGGAAATACAGGAAGCTTCGCCCGCGAAGAGAGGTAGGTTTGCCCCGATGCGTATATAGCAATGAGACACAAAACACCGAGAGCCGGTATTCTGTGCCTTTGCTTTAGATATTTGAATATTCTATTAATCACGTTAGAATTAGCTATTTTTAGCCGGTTCGGTTTCGGCAAGGACTATTTTACCCACCCTTCGTATTTGAAGTCGCAGTTCATCCAGTTCTTGTCGATATAGATATATGTACTGTTTATCTTGTCTTTTACCCACTTGCTGAGTACTTCCTGCCGTTTCCGTTGTTCAACGATAGCTTTGAGTGCCTGATAGTCATCCGAAATATTGGCGACATGCCCTTCGGTGCGGGAACGGAGTTTGACGATGGCAACGACTTCCTTCTCATTCGATAGCTTCATCAGGAATGGCTCGGAGATTTCGTTTACTTTCATCTTATCCACTACCTTACTCACTTCCGGCGGAAGGTCTTCCATGCGGAAACGGGATGTTCCGCTATAAGAGCGGCTCTCCGATTTATTAACCATCAACCCGTTGTTGGCGCGTGTATCTTCGTCCGCCGACAAAACAGTTGCTTCTTCGAATGTAAATTTCTCGGCGCGGATATCCCTTACGAGCGAATCCATCCGGTTGGTAGCTTCTTTTCGTTCTTTATCGGCTATTTTCGGGCGGAGGAGGATGTGGCGCACTTTTATACGATCGCCGCGACGCTCCACTAATTGAATGATATGGTATCCGAATTCCGTCTCTACAATATTCGACACCTTAGTAGGATCATTCAACGAGAATGCCATATTAGCAAAGCTGGGGTCTAACTCGGCACGCCCGTAGAATGGTAATTCACCTCCATTGAGTGCCGAACCGGTATCATCCGAGTGAATGATTGCCAGTGTAGAGAAATCTTCTTTGCCCGATTGTATTTTTTCCGAGTATTCGCGGAGACGGGCTTTTATACGGTTCACCTCGTCCAACGGAACGACCGGTTCGTGCGTAATAATCTGCACTTCGACCGTTGTCGGCATATACGGCAAGCTATCCTGTGGCAACTGGCTGTAATAGCGGCGCACTTCCGATGGTGTCAGTTTGACTTTATCTTTGGTTATATTATCTTGTACCTGCTCTACCATATAGTTATTACGGATATCCTCGCGCCACTCTTCGCGCAGCTTTGCCATCGGAGCTTTCAGATATTCTTCAACCTTCTCTTTCGATCCCATATTGCTTATATACATATTCTCGTAGTAAGAAACCTGACGGGATATATCGGCATTGGTTACGGTGATACTGTCTATTTTTGCCTGATCGAGAAACAGCTTCTGCACAGCCAATTGCTCCGGTATAAAGCAATAAGGATCGCCATTGAGGCGCTCGCCCCGCGCAAGCATCTCGATACGAACCTGCTCGATGTCCGATTTGAGGATCGCTTCGTCTCCTACGACCCATATTACCTGGTCGATGACATTGTCTTGAGCGCTGATGCTATTTGCTGCCAGCAGGAAAAATAATAAGATCAGTTTACTTGTCCGTTTTATCATATTTGTTGACGATTTTTATTTTGTGGCGTAAAGATAACGATTATTATAACATTCTTTATTTGTTCTTAACGTAAAGAAATCGGGTATAGTCTATTTATTATGAAAATTTATCTCTTTATCGGCAACAGCCCTGTTGTACAGGTCTTCCTGTATCTGTTTCATATAAAGAGCCCGATCGCGTTCTTTGAGCATATGCGAAACTTCATCCCGTACATATTCGAACGGGGCTTCGTCGCCCGTCAGCCTATATTCTTTGATGTGTAGCAGATAGACAAAAGAGGAGTCTTGCACATCGACGGACTTATTCGTTTTCACATACTGATCTTTATCGCTCACCTGCTTGGGGATAGTCGAAAATATCTGATCGAAGTTAACCCACTTGTTGTAAAAATATTCGTACCCGACAGCATTCTGCAAAGCGTTTTTCTCAATATCCCCGAGAGCATTCTCATTTTCCTGCGAATACCATTTGCGGAAGTTTGTCAGTTGCGACGACTCTGCCGGAATCTTCAGGTACAAGCCTTTTATAATTGGCTCCTTCAGGGTGAACTGCTTTTTGTTGGCTTCGTAAAACTCTTCTAATTTCTTGTCCGAAAGATTCTCACTATTTGCCAGCAGGTTATTCAATAACTCATCCTGATAGGAATGGATAATGAGCGACTTGCGGTAATCTTCGACCAGTTGGTTTATCGTTTTGTTGTCGATGATGTTCTTTTTTGCTTTCTCATATATCAGCACATCGGCAATCCACCTCTGCACGTACTGTGCTGCAAAATCGGCACTGTCTTTTTCCGATAATTTATACGGAAGGGCAGCTTCTACCTGATCCTTATACAAGGTTTGATCAAGCACCGTGACTATCGGCTCCCTGTTCTCGTCTATTTTCTTATCGCCCGATTCTTTGCAGGAAAACCCGGCCAATATTACGAATAATAGTATTGTATTTATTACGAGTTTGTTCATTTTAGATATTTCTTTATAGATGCCTGATCGATTTCTACCGTATATTTCTCGCGCAAAGACTTGTTCCAATCGGCTTCCCGTTTTTCGAGGTAATCGGCTTCTACTTCGCCTCTTACGTCTTCGAATAATTCGGGATTCTTCAACAGCTTACCGAAAACAGTGTATTCGGGATATTTATTATTCGGCGCAATAGTAGTCGGCATTTTAAAGATCGCCTTGTCTACATAAGCATTCGCACCTTTCTCCCAAACACCTTTGCTGATAAAAATCTTATCCTTCCAGTTTTCGCCGAAGGCACTTTGCAGCAATTGGCGGATATCACCCCCGTATTTAGCCGTTTTCAGGAGGTTATCCACTTCCGCTTTTGTTTCTCTATCGACCGAACGGACAATATAGCCTTTGTAATGCGGAGTAGCCCAGTGGTATTTCGATTTATGCTTATTATAGAAAGATTCAAGTTCCGAATCAAGGACTTCATTTTTACTCCAGATATTTTTTTCTTTCACAGCATACGCCAGCAATCCGTCAGAGAATTCCTGCAATTTCCACCTGACATCCGGCTGCCTTTCATCCATTGTTGCAGTGACATATCCGTGCAGCTGCCGCGCAGCAAATTGATCGATATGGTACTGAAGCCTGTCGGTAGTAAAATTATATGGATTCTTCGAACTTTGCCCGAATAGCTGTTCTAATTGGAATTTTTCGTTCGAATTATCTATCAACTGTTGTTCTTCCATATAGGTCATAAACTGCCCTACTGTATAGCGGATGGTATCGTCAATCGCGAAGAGGATATCGTTTCTATTGGTTATCTTGATAGAGAAATCAGTTGTCTCGGGATTTATTTTTCCGGCAACTTCCGCTAATTTTTGATATGCCTGCTCATTCAGTTCGAGATGATATTTACGGAACAAATAATGCTGAAACTCCGTAGCAAGATAATAGGCATAATCGCTTTTGGAGATTTGCGTATACAATTTCTCCTTCATCTCGGCTAATGGTTGGATAGGCTGCGAGCCTTTGAGCTGGATGATATGCACCCCGAACATGGTTGTGACGGGAAGGCTTATTTCTCCATCTTTTTTCAAGTCGAAGACAGCATGTATGAAATTCGGCGGCAGTTTACTATCGAGGGTGACAGCTTCGAAGCTACAACCGTTCTCGCCCAGACCATAGGCTTCGGTATATGCACGGCACAATTCGCGGAAATCAGCATCGGTATTTATCGACTTCTTAAGTTCGCGCACAACTCGCGTCACACTGTCTACCTGATGTTTAGTCGGCGGAATGGAAGGATACATAAATACAACCTGCTCAATTGTACGCGTTCCGATAGCCGGCCTTTTACCCAAAACCTGAATAATATGATAGCCATCGGCAGCCCTGACCGGCATACTGATTTCGCCCACAGGAATAGAATATGCCACATTTATGGTTTGCAGATTGAACATAAAAGGCGTAATCCAGCCGATATGACCGTTCGCTTTGTTAAAATCGGGAACAAGATCGGGCATAAGCGTATAATCGCGATAGGCATTCCCTTTGAAACCGTTTTTCAGCAATTGCTGACGAAGCTCCATCGCTTTTTTGTAGGCTTTGAGCGTATCTGCGGCAAAAACGATATTGCTTTCAGTGTCGAATGGAACGAAAGCGTGATTGATATCTACATCCTCCGTCATTCGGTTATAGAGCATCGCAATATACTCATCATGAAAAGCACTTTCGTCCAGATATGGCTGAACCAAGCTCGAACGAAACACATCATATTGGTAGCGGTAATTCTCGTTGGTATCGAGCTTCTGGGTATATGCCTCCTCTACATTCAGTTTGAAATCGATATATTTATCCAGAAAATCTTCCAGATTCTTCTTGTCAGTGGAATTATCCAGACTATTCTTTTTGTATGCAGTTTCAAATTCGGAAAGGTAAACGGGCTTCCCGTTTACAGTCGCAATAGAAATATCTTGTTGTTGAGCCGAAAGTGGTAATGCAAGAAAGGCAAGTAAGAAAAAACAGATATATCTCATCTTATAGTTGTTTATTTAAGAATCAAAGAGTTGCAAAGATACGAGAAATATAGGAATTTTGCCCTTACCGGAGCGTCTAAAAATATTTAAAATCACAGCAGGTTCTATTCCTGCCCCGGATAAAAGAACAGAAAAAATATGGAATAAACCTTGCTCAGAAAAAGTTTTATTATATCTTTGTATCCGCTAACGCAAAAAGCCGCGGATGTGGCGTAATTGGTAGCCGCGCCAGACTTAGGATCTGGTGCCGTGAGGCGTGGGGGTTCGAGTCCCTTCATCCGCACTGAGAGCGACAAATGGAAGATTTCTTCTTTTTGTCGCTTTTTTCGTTTTTCTAACCTGACTATTTCCGAGAAAGCGCTCATCTGAAGAAATATTACTATTTTCGTATAAAATTACACACACCAATGAAAAATATACTCTGCCTGCTAATACTTATATGTTCATCCGCTACCCTCCTTGCCAATAACAAAATACGCGAGACAATCGACACTGCCGACCGCATTGCCAAGAAAGACACCGAGGCAGCACAGGCGCTATTGAATGAGGTAAAGAACCAATACGACCAGCTCAACGATGAAGACAAGGCAGTATTCGGCGTATCGTATCTCCGTGTCTGCAACATGCAGGAGATAGAAGCGGAAGCCACATACATCGATTTCTCTCTGCAATACCTGAAAAACAAAAACGTAGACAACAACCTCGCCAAATGCTACCTGCAACTCGGCTATATGCATATCATACAACGCAAATATCCCGAGGCTATCAACAACCTGTTGAAAGGAATAGACGTCTGCGACAAAAAAGACAATTATGCACAAGGTAATCTATATGCAGCCTTAGGCCTCGTCAGCAGCTACCAGTTAGAAATGGAAGTCTCTCTGAATTATTACGATCAGGCAGTCAAAGCCTATCAAAGAGGTGGTTTTACCGACGATGTCGCTCAAACGAAGAGAAACGTGGGCATGATATATATGTATCTCGACAACTACGACTGGGCGATGCAATATTACAAAGAGGCGATAAGCATCTCCAATGATTCTACCCTTTTAGGCGACACATACGAAGAGATGAGTAATGTATATAATTTACTGGAACAGAACGACTCGGCACTCTTTTATGCGCAAAAAAGTCTGGATTATCCTTACTATTCGACTAACGGTACCAAACGCCTCTATCATGTTGCCATGGCTTATTACGATATGGAGATGTACGATTCGGCAAAGGTATATTGCCAACAGGTGCTGGACGGCTACAGCGACATATACATCGACGGGCAATGCCTGCAAATGCTTATCAATATAGAGAATCTCGAAGGGAACCCGGAAGAAGCGCTGGAGTATACCCGAATGTATAAGCAGACGCTCGACTCGATAAGCATTATCGAATCGCAGGCGAATGTCAAAGATGTGGAAAAGATGCACCAGATGGAGAAAGAGCAAGCAACAGCCAAAGCACATCGGCGAAATATTATTATTATCTCCGCCATTCTTATCCTTATTCTGGGCGTATGTGCTTTCTATTTTTTCCGCAAGACAAAGCATCAAAAGAAACATACCGAAGATTACAAGAATAAGCTTCAGGAAACGGAGGAGCAAAACAAACTCCACCAAATGGGATTATTGCAAAAGCAGGAAAGCCTGATAGACAAGCTGAATCAGGAGTTACAGCAGACAAAAAGCAGGTATCAGGAGGAATGGAAAGATGCCAATTTCTTGCAGCGCGAGGCAATCACTTTGCGTATTTATAAAGAAGTGCTGCTTTTCGAATCGCCCAATGAATTTATCAACAAAATGAATATCATCCTCAACGGCGTCCCGAACAAACTACAAACCGAATATCCCAACATCAACTACAACGACATTCTGTGGAGCTGCCTTTTCTTGCTCGACATCCAGACAAACGACATCTGCCTAATCATGAACTACAAACCGACAAGTCTCTACAAACTGAAACAACGGCTATATAAAAAAATAGGATTTGAAAGTGCAAAAGACCTCGAACAAATGCTGCAAAGCAAACTTTACGCACTTTAGCCCGGCTGCCCTAATAGGCATGTCTTAAAAAAAGCGCTTTGCCTCAATATTAAAAATATCATTTACAGTTAATTACAAAAAATTCCTGTCTCGGTCAAATCGAGGCAGAAATTAGGAATTATACCCGTCGCCCTCTATTTTTGTATCAACGAGAATCAGAAAAATGACAGATGACGGCAAACGAATTGGACAAAGAATACTATGTAATGGATGTCGACGGCGAAGACAATCATCCATTACTATCGTGGGCTGATGTAAACGACAGCCTCTTCATGTCCGGCATGCCTATCGGCGAATTCCGGTTAAAAGAAATCGGAACATTAAATGCCCGATTCGACGAACCCTACCCGTCCAAATATGAGATTCCGGATTGGATGATGCTGGGGAATACATTTGCCTGTTCCTTTCTTCTGAAAAGCCTGTTTGAGCGCAACAGGATATACGGGATAGAATTCCTGCCGATGGTCAGTATCATCGATAATCATGGACGAAAAATCAAGGGGTATTACGTTGTCCATATCTGGAACCGCCTGCCGGCCATCGACAATAAGAATTACAAAGGAGGTAAACCCAATCAGGATGGAGTGATTTTCGACCTCGAAAGCTTTTCGCTCGATGTGCAGTATTTGAAATCCATACCTCTCGAAAACAGGTTGATATTCGAACTTCGCGATTCTCCCGGGATTTTTATTATACACCAAAAATTATACAATATAATTATAAAAGCCAAACCGTCCGGACTCACTTTCTTTCGTGTCGACGACTGGAACAACCGGCTCTTTTACAGATAAACAAAACTAAAAAATACCATGCAAAAGTACTTCACATTTTCAGACGGCATATCCAACAAATACTGGTACATCTCCACCGACGACAAGGTGCAGACGATAGTGACCGGGAAAATAGGTAAAGAAGGCAAGTCGCAAAGCAAGACATTTGCTACCGGCGAATTGTGCGAAAAAGACACCATCAAACAGATTGCCGAGAAGGAAAAGAAAGGATACGAGCTTTGCAGCGAAATCCCCGATTTTCTATTAAGTGCAGCTACCGAAACAGCATCCGACGCTACCGCCGAACAACCGGCATCTGTATTGGCCGACGCTAAAAAAGGAATACAAGGACAGGATATTCGCAAATTCCTGCGAATGATAAAAAAAGACAATCTCGAATCGGTTTCTGAGTTCCTCAAGACAGGATTAGATCCGAATGAGGACAGCGAATGGGGGCAAGGATACGAAACAGCCTTGGAATCGGGAAGTGCTGCCATGATCAAATTGCTGACCCCTCACATCAAAGGATATGGCAAGAATGAAAAATCATCTTATATCCAAGAGGCTATCCGCAACAATTATTATAGCAGCCTGACTATAGCCGAAATAATCAAGGCAATGATGGATGGCGGCTACGACATAGCTAACGACCCGCACATACCGGGCGTATTGCCTTTCGCAGAATTAGACTTAGCGAAGAAACTGATTGAAGTCGCCCATATAGATGTCTGCAAAATAGACGACAAGCTAATGATTGCCGTCCTCGAACAGAAAAATAAAGACCTTGCTGTTCACCTTGTCGAGAAAGGCGTTCCACTCACAGGCATAGGCTTATTCAGCGGATTATCGGTGATGCACCTTGTGTTAGAACACTTTGGCGACGACCTGGCTTTTGTCAAACTGTTCGTTGAAGCCGGAGCCGATGTAAACACTTACAGTCAGGGACAATATATCCGCGAAGGCTTGGTCAGAGGCGGAGGCGAAACGCCACTCGATTATGCGATGCAACACATCAGCGACGAGGTGATGAAATACCTCGAATCGAAATGCGATAATCTTGCCATCTCTCCCGATACGGCATTCCGTTCGGCACGGCTCGACCTCTCCCCGCTATTGCTGCGCTTTGTAGAGAAAGAAGGTGCAAACGCACAGGATTCGAACGGCTTGTCTTTGCTTCATTATGCTTGTACGGCCGATCACGAAAGTACAAGCATACAGAATGCCATGTACCTGATAAAAAACGGAATAGATGCCAACCTGAAAGATAAGATGGGACGCAATGCCCTATTCTACCACAACTTCGAAAGTACGGGAAGTCCTTGGGGAATGGGCGACGAATTGAACGAATTTCTGGGAATAGACAACTTCTTCAATGCTGTTTTATCCAAAACCAGTTCGATGTTCTGGGGCGAACTACGCCAACAATATGGCGTCAAAGAGCCCGAAACGGCCGAAGAACGTTTCCAATACTGGCTCTCGGGCAAGAGCGGCGACCGTGATTTCCTGTCGCTTATCCTACGCAAAGCGGGAGCAGACATAGAATGTACCGACGCAAAAGGCATGACGCCACTGATGTTCCATGCCCGTTACCGTCCGGGAGAAGATTTCGGTCAGGAGATTACAACATCGACAGAAGGGCGCGAAGCGCTCTCGAATGTCAATCTGTTCGGCCCGGTAGCTGATAGAGACAGGAACGACGTGTGCCGTCGCAATGTGCTGATTTCTATTCTCCGTTGCCAGCCCGACGTAAACAAACGTTATCCCGACGACGGGGCGACAGCACTGCATCATCTGCAAAACCATAAAATATTCGAAAAAGAACGTATTCTGAAACTGATGTATGCTATGGGTGCGGATGTAGATGCGCAGGACTATAAAGGGCGTACACCGTTGCATTATGTAGCCCTCTGCGACAGCAAAGCGCAGTTTATGGACTTAGAATCCGAAGATGCTATCGAGCACCTGATTGCGCAGGGAAAAGCCAATCCCGACATTCAGGATGTGGACGGGAATACAGCCTTGCATCTGGCTTTAAACAATAAAAACGAACGATATACCGTCGGGGCATTGCTGAAATATGGAGCCAACCCGACATTGAAAAATAACGAAGGCCTCTCGGCCGAGGACATTATGGCTCAACGCGACTTATTAGAGACTTACCAGTCTGAATTATTAAACTTTAAGAAAAAACACGGCAAAGTTAAAGATATAGAGATAAAATGGAATCCATTAGAGATTAGTAACAACTGTACTATCCCAATCGGGAATCCCGAACTTTATGCTTCGACCGGCTTTCCCGAATATTCATTCCGCCATATTACAACCCTTGAAAAAAACAAAATCCTTGTATCAGGTAGTAGCTCCCTCGGGCGGGCACATTGCATAGACAGCGTTAGCGGCAATTTGCTGTGGTGGAGATATCATGTTCATTACCCGCTTTGGCATGCAGGAAAATTATATGCCGGCTGCGAAAACGAATCTTTCGGGGAGATAAATGCCGAAACAGGCGAAACAGTCTGGTCGGCTGCCATAGGCGGTGAAGTACGCAGCCCGATAATCATCCATCAGGATTGCGCCCTATTTGCCAACGGGCAGGATATTGTGGCGGTGGATATGAAAAGGAAGAAAAAGCGTTGGAAAGTACGACCATACGGAAGCCTGACCAAATATGTATTCCTATGGAACGGGTTATTTGTTGCCTTAGTCAAACAACCGGGCACTATCAACCTGCAATATATAAACATACAATCGGGCGAGGTGAAAAACGATATAGACCTGCGTACGGATTCGTCCATAGCCGAATGTCTGCACATCCACAATAAGCTATGGATCAGAACATACGACAACATTATTCTGTACGTCGAATTAGATAGCGAACGGAAGCAGAGTATTATCCTCGAATTCGATGACGATTTCGACTGGAAAGAGCACTCGGTCAACTGCTTATTCGAATACAAGAGCCAGCCATATGCTATCGTCCACCTGAAACCCCGCAAAGAAGGGCTTACCCCGACGTATCGCCTTTGCCGCGTCGAAGGTTTCTACGGGCATACCGTATCGGATGCGCCTACCGGCGGCTACGCCAAATCATACAACGACCAGATTGTTGTGTTGGGCAGAAATGCGCGAATGGTGGCAACATACAATATGCTGCAACAAGCGTGGGCTACATGGGAGTTCCCTTACTATCAGGGGGATGACGATGTCCTCAAACCGCTGCATATCTCCGATGGCTGCATATTTGTCGGTCAGGAAGGCGGCACACAGCATAAACAACAAGATTTACTATATATTCTAAAATAAACAACAAAGCTATTATGGAAAAAGAATTAGACAAAGACGCTCGCTTATTTGATAAGCCGTTTCATGTTGTATTGCTCGGGACAGGATTGGATATCCTTTTCCCTAAAACCTACAACAGCAAAATTCAGGATGTAAAAAGGAAATACCAGCAAATCGACGGCGAACACTATCTTTTCGTTAAAAGTCCCGACGGATATGTATCGATGGAACCGCCGGTGAGTAATCCCGGCTATATCACAGCAGTTGTACACACAAAGGATATGGCAGCAAAAGATTATTTTCAGACGTATGGAGGTATGTATCAGGATATAAGCGACGAATTGCCCGAAGACCTCGAAGTATGGTGTAAGGCGCTTTCGGTACCGCAGACACCTCCGGGAACGGTTACCTGTCAATTAGTAATCGAAGCGAAAAAGGGAACACTGATTATGTCGGGGACAGCCATCCCGAAGGACGAGCTGGACGAGTTTATGGCGCTTGCCGAATACATCAAACCTTACGACGGGGAAGTTCCCGACGAATCGGATAAGGAGGGCTACAAGAATAATACTTATCATCCGGTGATGAACCTGCTCGAAGACGACGATGACGAAGAAACATTGTTGGAAAAAGAGCTGGAACAATACGAAGATGAAGACCACGACGATTACGACGACGTAGACGATGACTGGCAAATCGTTGTTCCGTTGGACAATAAAGAAAAGATACGCCGCGTACTGAACCGTTTGATCGACAACTTCGACGAACTCGACGATTGCTTAGCCTTCGGTAAAAAAGTAAACGGCGAATTCGAAGAATATGAGTTCGACGACGAGGAAGTCGGCTACGGAAGCGAAATACCATTCTTCGAGGCAGCTGCCAAATTCCCCGAACTGCATAAGAAGATTATCGACTTCATCGACTTGGCTATCGATTCGGACGGGGCATGGCTGAACGAAGAAGTGCCTAAGGGCTTGAATGCGGGCTATGCATTGGCTATGCATGATCAGAAATACATCCCTAAATATATCGAACTTTTGAGGGCTGTGGATATGGATCACGAAGTATATCAGATAGGACAGATCGCGACTATCATCTACAAATGGCGCGATTACGACAATGCGTTGCGCCTGATGGCAGCCCGTTGTTGCTCGGCACACGGACAGCATGGATTCGAAAACCTCGATCCGGATCTGGTACAGGACGATCAGCGCAAAGAAACATTCCTGAAATTCCTTTTGCACGATTCGATGGATTCGTACTACTATATGCGCGAACGCCAGGATCAACTGATAGAGCGTATTATAGCGCCGGTATTGGATACGGTAGAAATAGACTATGATGAAAATAAACTGGCTAATGCAGTCAAATTCATGAACGAACAGGCATTGCCGGGATTAGACGATATCGTATAAAACAAGTATTATAAACATAAAAAAATTAAGACATGATTACACGTACATTTTACAAAAACAAAAAAGGACAGACTTGGTTCCTCGAATTGAACGGACTCACAATGACATCGGGTACAGAAGGTAATACCGAAACCAAAACTTTTTCGGATCAACAGGAAATCACCAACGCGTTCAATGCCCTGCTGATGAAGAAAATACAGGAAGGTTATGAGTTCGACAAAGTAGAAACGGAAGAAACACAGGAGGACATCGATGCCAAAACTGTGGACGGCGTGCTGTTGGAAGACAACCAGTTCATCGTTGATTTCAATGACCCGAACTCGCTGAAGGAAGTAATGACCAAACATGTAAAAAACTCTCACCAATATGTAGATGCCGTAAAAGACAAAGGTGTATACTACGGTGCGGTGAAAGATGGCAAATTCGTTCCTCATGCTGCTAAATCGGGAGATGTAGAGCACGAATTCTATATGGCTGTAACGGCTATTCCGGAACTTCGCCCATTGGTGAATGAGTTTGTTACGATGGTAACGACTATCAACTTCAGTGAAGATCCACGTATGCGCGACAAAGAAATGCCTATCGGTGCTATTGCCGCTTTTGCCAACGCATTGGCTGATAAACAATACCTGATTTCGTACAGACGCCTTGTAGACAGCATTCTGCCGATAGACAGCTACAAAGGACGCTTCAAAACGGCATCGGATGGCGGCCGCCACGTTCCGCAACTGATCGAGAAATGGGGATATAGCCTCGATGACAAAGAAACGTTTGCATTCCTTGTAGCACAGCTTATCAATATACAAAACTCGTCGCAGGCAGATGATACCGCATGCCTGATGAATGAATTCGGATTGGCAGAGGCAGTGAAGGATGAAAAATTCCTGAAAAAGTTGTATACAGATCTGATGAATCGGGCAAACCACATTTTCGATCAAAACGATGTCTCTTTCTCATCGGCCGGGGAAGATGTATATGTTGCTCTCAACTCGCTTGGAATCAAATGTTCGAAAAGTGATGCAGCCATGGTTTACCGCCTGATGGACGACATCGGTTCTTATCCGAGCCTCAAACAAATACTCGCAGGAAACATCAACGAAGATGATGATTTCCCTGGACTGGAAGGAGATTATGATGAGGACGAGGAAGAAAAGGATGAGGATGAAGATGATTGGGAAGATGACGACGACGATGACGACGACGATGATGACGATGATGACGACGATGATGATGACGACGATGATGATGACGACGACGATGATGACGATGATGACGATGATGACGACTAATCGACATACAAACTAATATAGGGAAGGAGGAACTCATTGAGATTCCTCCTTTTATATTTACCTCTAAAACAAGCTCATAGTGACATAACAGCATTTTTCATGCTGCCCGTTTCCATGAAAGCTTTATGAAAAGCAAATGCGTTATGCAAATTTACAGGTGTTTGTCCTTTTGCTCCGCTTGCTAAATACTGATATAAGAGTGGGCGGTAATCGGGATGCGCACAATTTTCTATGATACATTCAGCACGCTCTTTAGGCGACTTTCCTCGCAAATCAGCAACACCATATTCCGAAACGATGACTTTTACCGAATGCTCGGTGTGGTCGCTATGGGACACCATCGGGACAAAGGCGCTGATATTCCCGTTTTTTGCCGTTGAGGGCGTCAGGAAGATAGAGATATAAGCATTACGCGTAAAATCGCCCGAACCACCTAAGCCGTTCATTATTTTACTGCCTGTGATATGTGTGGAGTTGATATTCCCGAAAATATCCGCTTCGATTGCCGTATTCATGGAGATGATACCCAAACGGCGTATCACCTCCGGATTATTAGAAATTTCAGAGGTTCGCAGTAAAATACGCTCTTTGAAAAAGGGCAGATTCTGATAGACACGCTCGATATACGGGTTGCTTACAGTCAGCGTTCCTCCACTGGCAAATGTGATGCGCCCTTTTTCCAACAGATCGATGATTGCATCCTGAATAACTTCGGTATAGACTTCGAAATCAGGAATATCTTTATTGCTTCCCATAGCTGCCAAAACGGCATTGGCTACATTGCCTACACCCGATTGAATAGGAAGGAACGATGGAGGGATAGTGCCGCGCTTTATTTCTTCGACGAGGAAATTAGCAGTGTTCTCGCCGATTTTTGCTGTAATCTCATCGATAGGGGCAAAGCTACTGCCATCGTTCGGGACATTGGTTTCTACGATTACTATTTTGGCAGGATCGGCTTGAATATAGTCTTTGCCTATGCGCGACCTTACATTCGTAATATGAATCTCCTCGCGATGAGGAGGATCCTGTAAATTCAGCAGGTCGTGTATTCCCCGCAACTCTTTAGGATGCCAGCGATTTAACTCGACAATCACCAGTTTGGCCATTTGTATAATGGTGGGCGCAAGACCTACACCGCACGTCGGAACTATCTTTCCGTCTTCCGTTATATCCGATGCCTCGATTATGGCTACATCTACCTCGCCATAGAAACCATAGCGCAACTCCTGCGCCAAAGTGGAAAGGTGCAGGTCGAAATAATTGACTGAACCGTTGTTGGTAGCGTTCCTGATATCGCTGTTTGTCTGATAGGGTGTGCGGAATTTGATGGCATTGGCTCTCGAGAGTGCACCGTCGATGTTATCACCTGTGGATGCGCCCGTAAAAATCCCGATTGCAAAAGGTTCGCCTTTTGCGTGCTTCTGCTCTGCCTGTCTGGCTATCTCCAGCGGTACCACTTTGGGGCATCCGGCGTGCGTAAAACCGCTGAAGCCTACATTATCGTCGTGCCTGACCAATGATGCAGCTTCTGCTGCTGAAATTCTTCTTATTGCCATGATTGTTTGTTTAGTTGACCATAGGCAAAAGTAGCGCATATATCTTTTGGCATAAATGACAAATACACGTCCGATTCTGCCATTTAAATTATATATTTGTAAACTATGAATAAAGAGGTTAAACATATCGCATTCCTGATTATCCCCCAAGCTACACTGCTGGATATAACAGGGCCGTATGAGGTCTTTGCGCAAGCAATAGAGTATATCCAGCGAAATAAGGTCAAAACGGATTTTAGCTACGAATTACATTGCTTGTCCATCGACAAAAAAAAGAATATCCGGACAGCTTCCGGCTTAACAATTGAATGTCAGGAGAGTATAAAAACCTTCGACTATCCTATCGACACATTAATTATTCCCGGAGTTTCCAATTCGATGATAGAGCAATACAAACTACCCAAGAATGTCCTCAAATGGATTAACGGGCAATCGAAAACTGCGCGCCGTATCTGCTCGGTATGTACGGGTAGTTTTTTTCTGGCCGAAGCGGGTATCCTTGCCAATAAAAAAGCAACAACGCATTGGGAGAAAAGCCCTGTCCTACAGAATATTTATCCTGATATTCAGGTGGATAACCATCCTATCTTCATCAAGGATGGTAACATTTACACTTCGGCGGGAATATCGAGCGGCATGGATCTGGCATTGGCGTTGGTAGAGGAAGATCTCGATAAGTCTTTGGCGTTAGAGGTTGCCCGACAGATGGTTCTATACCTGAAACGTCCGGGAAGCCAGTCGCAATACAGCACGGTACTGAACTATCAAAAGACCGATTATCAGCCGGTTCAGATGACATGCGGATGGATACAGGAGCATTTGCAGGAAACGATAACAATAGAAGACTTAGCATGCAAAACATCCATGAGTCCCCGCAATTTCGCAAGAGTTTTTGTGCGGGAGACAGGGATTACTCCTGCCAGATACGTCGACAAAATAAGGCTCGAAACAGCCTGCCGCTATCTGGTCGATACGCGGCTTTCGCTGAAAGAGATTGCTTCCCTGTGCGGACTTGGTTCGCCCGACAACATGCGCAAGGTATTTATCAAATATATCAAAACAAGCCCTGCCGAATACCGGCGGAATTTCAGGACATCCCTATCGGGTTAATTCGGGATATTTCAGGGATGCCAACATTGTTGAAAAGGATAAAAAAAGGGAAGCCGTAGAAGCAGCTTCCCTTGCATTATACAGAATGTTAAGGCATATATTTGAATTATTTATTTGATTTAGCATTTTTCCCTGCCCAATACATAATATTGGCAAATAGCTGAGAATTCTGAACAACGTATCCAGCTCCATAATTTGTTCGGGGAATAGGGTGAGAGTCTTCATCT
Source organism: Dysgonomonas sp. 25 (assembly GCF_010501075.1). GTDB lineage: Bacteria > Bacteroidota > Bacteroidia > Bacteroidales > Dysgonomonadaceae > Dysgonomonas. The sequence continues at coordinate 188,684 of NZ_QVMN01000004.1, read as the reverse complement.
ATTGCAAAAGGACAAGCAGTAGCACCACTAGGAGTAGGGCCAATAGTGGTTGACGGATTCGACAAGAACCCTCCATCGCCAACAAAGAATAGATTAACATCTTTCAGCCTGAATATCGAAGCATAGTCGGAGTTAGTAGAACTACCAACCACATTCCCTTGGCTATAAACAACTGCCTTGCCGGCAGGTATCCCTTTGATCCCGAAGGTTGTAGAAGAATCTTCTCCCCAATATTTGCCTCTCAGGTCTCCAAATGGACCATTGGTTATCTCATCGTCAATAGCCGATGAGATAGTATACACTGCTCCGGGACCACTCAATCCAGATCGGGATATTTGCGATGCATCCGCCGGAAAGAGCGCCTTCAACAACCTTATAGTTAAACTATTCGCTTCGACTCCATACTCATCAAATAAGATCAGCACACCTCCACTATTCAGATAGTTCACCAAAGCATTAACAACATCCGTCGAAGTTGTATGAACATGATGCCCTGCAATCAAGATATCCGGATTGGCGCGAAAATAAGATGTGTTGGTGAAATTGGCAGTTGTCATCCCATCAATCACTAAGTGCCCAAGAGGTATAAACGGATTGCTTCTTGTAATACTGGTTGGTAATTGCCCGAAATTATTCGGCGAGAAAAGGAGTGCTCTTGAAGCAGAACTCTCGGCTGAATATCCATACGTATTGACAGAAAAGCCAAAAGATAATATAGTAGAACTTTTGAGACCACAAGGGCCAGGATATCGTTCCCACTCAGATCCGTCCCAAATGTAAAGCCCGGAACATAAATCTTCATTTCCGACATGATATACAACCATACCAACATAACCCTTCTTCTGTTGGTCTGTTGCTCCCGGAAATATCGGATCCAGTTCATCTTGCGCCAAAAGATTTACACGTGGCAATAAAAAGCCTTTATCCGCTGTAACATTATCTGCATCCGGCTCGCTTTGTTTCAAGTCTAATAAAGCCCCCGCTGCCGGAGGAAGTGCAGAACCAATAGTTACTTGCGAATAGGAATACGTGTAGTTTAAAAGCAGTATAGTACAAATGAATACTACTTTAGTAAAAAAAGATATTTTTCCCATGACATTTTTTTGATTTTCTTCAAACTGATTTCTTATGTATTTAAGTTATTGATATCACTATTGCCTATGCTGTAAAGTACCATTTTTCGTAATGTATAGAACAAAAATAAGAATAATTTTTAATTTCGCCTAATAAAAATCAGCTTTTAACAAAAATCATTAACTTCCTAATAGTATGACCGTTCTACCGACTACCTTCTTGAAAACGTACCAGAAGCGGAAGAAATGGAGCAAAGAACGTCATTACAGGCTGTTATTTTTAAGATAAGTTTAGATTCCACACTTTCGTTTCTCTTGGTTGGAATGTGTATCTTTAGGCCCTCAACCTGTTTGCTTATGAAAGAACAATCATTAATATATAAGTTTCTGCTTACACCTCAATTTCGTATATGGAGGTATATCGCCCTTACTCTTTTCTTTTCTATTGTAGCCATCAACCAATCAATCATTACTTATGGCTTTACATCCGTATTGGGTAATAAGTTATACTTAATTGTAGGTTTGACAATCCTCATCTATGTGGGCGCAGTATATCTGCTACTCCGCTTTTTTGTTCCTAAATACCTCTTCACGGGTAAGTATTTCCGCTTTATAATTTGCATACTTGTCGCAGCATTGATCTTTTACATTATACCCAACATAGTCCTGCTGATATTTTTCGAGGATAATCTTTTCTCTATCACCTACATAATGGATGATTTTTCTGCATTCATCGTATATGTCTTATGTATATCGGGATTCACTATTCCTGTTTTCCTGAAAAGCTGGATAATATCGAACCAACATCTGCAAGATCTGAAGAAGAAACAACGATTGTCGCAGATTGAGCATCTGAAAGAACAGATTCATCCCGCATCTTTCTTCAAAGTCCTTGACGAAAGTGCGGCTTTGGCAAAGAGCGATCCCGATAAATCGTCCAGCATGTTAATGACACTGAGCCTGCTGCTTCGTTATCAATTATACGATTGCCGGAGGGAACAGGTGCTGTTAACTGCCGAGATTTCTTTCCTGAAAAACTTCCTGAATTTAGAAGCACTTTATTCTTCCAGATTCAATTATACAGTAACTGTTTCTGGCAAGACAACCGCAGTACAAGTCTATCCATCCATACTCCTGCCATACATACAGAGTACTATAAGAACTTTTCGCCCGGAGAATGAACAACAAAAAATAGACATCCACATTAGCGTTATAGAGCATACGCTCAAGGCCGACCTCAAAGTTTCGGGTATCGATTCTTCATTACTGGAAATCGAATTACTGAATGTGAGGGAAAGGCTCGAAACACTATACAAAAACATGTATGGATTAGATATAGTACATGATGAGCTTTCCGATGAAAGTGAAATAGGTCTAACATTAGAATTGAATTAAAACAATGCAGCAAAAATATAATACAGACAGCTCTGCTATAAAACTAATGATACTTCCTAAATACAGGATAATCAGGCATCTGATCTTATTAGTCCTCCTCTTCGCTATAACTTTCGGGCTTATATGGAGCCCTTTGTCGGAGGAATCGTTGATGCCGCCGCTGGAACGATACGGGAGTGGTCTCGTATTTATCGGGATTTTAGTGGGCGGCAGCTATCTCAATATCTATGTATTGGCTCCTCGCCTCCTGATGAAAAACAGATGGGGGCTTTACTTTAGTTCATTGGCGCTGATTGGACTATTGATGATAATAAATATTTTCCTACTATATACTGCCCATCTCAGGTTATACGAGCACCTTGCAGCTATTGAGAACTTCGCCTGGCGAATGGGATTGAATTTCGCGTCTGCATTTCTTTCATTTATGATGCTGTTTGTAGGTACTTCATCCTTTGTTATCTTCAAAAACTGGATATTGGATTCGCAGCAAGCCGAAGAACTGGAAACGACAACAACTCAAATGGAACTCAAATTGCTGGAGAAGCAAATCAATCCGCATTTCCTTTTCAATATGCTCAACAATGCCAATATAATGATAAAGGGAGATCCCGACAGAGCCTCATCTATCATACTGAAAATGAAAGATATGCTCCGCTACCAGATGAATGATAATGCACAGGAGAAAGTGTTTCTGAAAGACGACATCCTATTCCTGAACGACTATCTGGAACTGGAGAAAACACGGCGCGACGCCTTCGAATACTCCATATCGCAGACAGGCAGTATGGATAAGATACAAGTACCTCCGCTCCTGTTTATCACTTTCGTCGAGAACGCCGTGAAACACAATATGGACAGCGACGCCTCATATGTGCATATCTGGTTCGAGGTAGTGAAAAATAAGCTGATCTTTATTTGTGAAAATTCTATTCCTTCAAAACCTGCCAAGAAGAAAGAGGGAGGATTAGGGCTCACAAACATCCGGAGGCGTTTAGACCTCTTATATCCAAACAATTACTCGCTAAAACTGGATAAGACAGACAGCAAATACACAGCCCGGTTAGAGCTGAAAATATAGCTCCCGGTATCAGGCTTCGGAGAAAGTCATTTCCTCGTATTCCTCTATGGCTCTCCGCCATTCGTCAGGGATGAGCATCGAAGACTGTAGATCAGGATTGTAGGCAACAAAGGTAGAAGTACAGCGGCACTTTATCTCGCCGGTTTTCACATTGCGTATCTGTTGCAGGAACTTCCCGCTTTTATTGCCCAAGTGTGTCACTTTTGTATCTACCACTATCGACTCTTTATAGTAGATAGGAGAATAAAAGTCTACCTCGATGCGTGCCACGACGATTGTCCCTTGCATCCAATGGAAGTGCGATGCCTTGATATGTTCGAAATAATAGGTCTTCCCCAAGTCGAAGAAACTGAAATATACATTGTTATTGACATGCCCCAATGAGTCGATATCATTGAATCGGATCTGTATAGGATGCGTCATTCGGAATACTTCGGATTTGATGTCCATAATGGTCGTTTTTTATCTGAAAATAATATCATTCACCACATTCAGCCCGGCCATACTATTCAGCTTGTTTATCAGGTGCTCTTTAGCCATTATCAGTTCCGAGCGCAAAACGGACGAACTGAGGTGGACATACAGAATGTTGTTTCGTATATAAATATTAGTAGTGTAGGAAGCGATTGCCTTACCCAACAGTGTAGGCCAACCCGAAACGACGCGGCTCTCGGCAAGCTTCTGCCGGAAAAAAGCATTCTCGCTGAAAAACTGCTTCAATGCTTCGCCGATTGTCTCCGTATTCTTCTTTCTCATGGCTACACGTTTTTCTGGATCACTTCACCTTTACCCACTTCGTACAAATGGTAATTCGTCTGCGTACGGGATAGTATTTCGTCCAGATGCTCGCGATTGGTATCGGTGACAAATATCTGCCCGAAATCTTTATCCAATACGAGATTGATTATCTGTTCCACACGCAGCGAATCGAGCTTGTCGAAAATATCATCCAACAGCAAAATAGGGGTTACAGAGGTGGTTTTACGAAGGAAATCGAACTGTGCGAATTTCAATGCGACCACATACGTCTTATTCTGTCCCTGCGAACCTACCCGCTTGATAGAATAGCCATCCATCTGCATATCGAGATCATCCTTATGAATCCCCGCCGATGTATATCCCAATATTTTATCCTTCTCGCGGCGCTGACGTATCAGTTGAGCGAAATCACCCGCCTCGAAATGCGATTCGTATTTCAGCTCTACCCGCTCATTAGATAAACAAATAAAGTCGTAGAATCGTTGGAAAGTCGGAATAAAATCTTCGATAAAAGCTTTCCGTTTAGCATATATGATTTGCCCTTCGGCAACCAATTGGTCGTCCCAGAGGTCGAGCAATGTATCGTCTATCCTGTCGTTTTTCAGCAATGCGTTGCGCTGCTGCAAAGCCTTGTTATAATTAATCAGTGCATGCAGGTATTCTTTGTCGAACTGCGACAGGAACATATCCATAAATTTGCGCCGTTCGTCACTCCCGCCGTTGATCAGTTCCGAATCGGAAGGCGATACCATCACAAGCGGCAGCATGCCGATATGATCCGACAGGCGCTCGTATTCTTTCTTGTTCCGCTTGAATTGCTTCTTCTGGCGGCGGCGAAGGCTGCAAAAGAATTCTTCCTGTTTCTCGCCCAGCTGATACCACCCTTGTATAACTGCAAAATCGGCATCGTGCATAATATTTTGCGAGTCGATAGGATTGTTATGGCTCTTGCAGAAAGAGAGGTAATACACAGCATCCAGCAAGTTCGTCTTGCCCATACCGTTGCTTCCCAAGAAACAATTTATCTTGGGCGAAAGAGTCAGCTCGGTCTGAGCCAGATTCTTATAATTCAGTATGGATAGACGTTCTAATATCATTTGGATTAAACAAAACTTCCGTTATTAACAAATATAAAAAAATAATAACTATAAGCCGTATATCTTTTAGTTATAATACCTTAAAGGTATATCCCTGCTCCAGCAACCACTCGATGCTGCGCGGCAAGGCGTACTTCATCCGCTCTTCCGATTTGATAGAATCGTGGAAGACAATTATCGAACCGTTGCGCGTATATTTCTTCACATTTTCCAATACCTGCTCCTTCGTCATCCGTTTGCTGTAATCGCGCGTCACCACATCCCACATAATTATCTTGTAGCGGCTCCGCAATGCCAGTATCTGCCGGATGCGGATATGCCCGTGCGGCGGACGGAATAAATCGGAATCGATATACTCCGAGCACTTCAATGTATTTGCCAGATAATTTTTGGTACGGGTTTTCACCCCTTGCACATGGTTGAAGGTATGATTCCCTACCCGATGCCCCCGTTCGAGCAACATATTATATTCGGCAGAATGCTTGCGGACATTATCGCCCACACAAAAAAATGTAGCCTTAATATTATACTTATCCAGCAAGTCCAATACCCAGGGAGTAATATCCGGTATCGGGCCATCGTCGAATGTCAGATAAACGACTTTCTCGTTCTTATCCGCCGGGCGTCTCCTCCACGTAGTGAATGGAAATAACCAGCGATATAGTTTTGGTGGTTGCTCTATAAACATGTCAAAATGCAAAGAAAGAGAGCAATATATATTTTCGTTCTATTGCTCTCTTATATATGTTTTACTCATCTCCTTCCGGTGCTCCCCCTTGATATTTCTCGAGGAGCTTAGGATTATAAGCATGCATTATATTAAATACTTTTCCGGCTAATTCCTGAGCCCTCTCCCTTGCCGCTTCATTTCCGGCATTATCGCGGGCATCGCGGGCAATCAGATAATAAATGTAATCGAGCGGGTGATCGCGGTTGTCGAAATTCACATAGTTGCTCATAAATACCTGCATCTGGTCGATTGCCTGAGGCAGAAGCTCTTGATATTTTTCTTTATTGTATTGCTGATAAAGACCTAAAGCGGTGGTCTTGATGCTGATATACTCGTTGATTTCGCTATTGCTATGCATCATATTGTATTGGTCGAGGCGTGCATACCACTGCAACGAGCGTTCAGCCCGATCGTAGATTTCGTTAAGGATGCTGTCACCTTTCTCCTCTTGCCCAAGGGCATAATACGAGCTGGCAAATACCATAGACTCTTCGCCGCGAGGGATGGTCGAACCCGGAAGCACTTCCATAGAGTAGTCGAGCGCTTCCAATGCCTTCTCATCTTTCCCTTCCTGAATCAGTGCAGGAATCAGGCGGGCAAACATCAAGCGGAATGTACGGCACATGCGCAACGTATTCTCGTCGAGGTATACAGATGGTTTCCATACATTACCCCAGGCAAATTTGTGCATCATATTGTCATACATAGCTTCGGTATCCACGCGCATAGCATTCGTTTTACCCGGAAGAATACGATAGTTGATACCCTCGAGTACGAGTTGCGAATTAATATTCAGCGGATAATCGCCGATAGTCGCCGCGTAATAGATAGGGCGTTTCCAACCATCCTTATTGATGTTGTTCAACATTTCCAATATCATCAGCTCCTGACGGTAGATACCACCTTTTCCGTCGCCCATATCGAACACCAGTTCGGTTGTAGGCTTCGTACCCAAAGCTTCCCAGTTGACATTAGCCGTATCAATCGGCATAACGAATTTGCTTGCCGGAATAACGACGCCATTCGAAACAAACGGATTAGCAGGAGCATAGTTATCTTTCGTTTTAACGATATTCAGTACATCGTCCAATAGCATTTCGTTTTTGAATGCTGCCGTATCGAAATAGCGCGAATAGTCTATATAGCTGCCCCATCGTTGTTCCTGCCTGTCGAGCTGCGATTTGATTACGCGCTCCAAGTCTTTTCGTGACAAGACATATGCGGCACGTCCTTTTTCGCCCATATAGCGGTCGCGTTCCCATTCGATAGGAAGCGGTTTCGAATCATAGGCCTGACGGCGCATCTGGTCGACATACCAGTCCGTTTGCAGATAGCTGAGGTTACATACACGCACATCGGTACGGTAGCCTTCTACCTCCTGCACATACCACAACGGGAAGGTATCGTTGTCGCCATTAGTGAATAATATAGCATCCGGCTCACACGTTTTCAGGTAGTTTTCGCCAAAATCGCGCATCGCATAGCGATCCGAACGGTCGTGGTCGTCCCAGTTCTGAGCTGCCATCTGAATAGGCACACCCAACAGGAGAACCGATGCAATAGCTGCAGCCGGCGTTTCGGGCAGGACTTTCTTCAATAGCTGATATATAGCCGCCACCCCGAATCCAATCCATATACAGAAAGCATAGAATGATCCGGCATAAGCGTAATCGCGTTCGCGCGGTTCGAATGGTTGCTGGTTGAGGTATAAGATAATGGCAATACCTGTCATGAAGAACAGCATAAACGTCACTAAGAACTGCTGCTCCCCTTTCCGTCCTCGTGTCAATTGGAAAGCAATTCCCAATAGCCCGAGGATAAACGGCAGGGCATAGTAGGTATTATGTCCTTTGTTATCAGCGACATTTGGAGGCAGATCATCCTGAGGCCCTAAGCCAAGAACATGTTCGTCGATGAAGCCGATACCGGTAATCCAGTTACCGTTGCTTATCGTTCCGGTGCCTTGTATATCGTTCTGGCGTCCCGAGAAATTCCACATGAAATAGCGGAAGTACATATAATTCAACTGATAAGACAGGAAGAATTCCATATTATCGAAGAATGTCGGCGGCACTTTCTGGTCTTTCATGCTTCCCCAGATGCGATAACCCAGCAAGTGGCGCGGCACATCGGTCGAATACATACGCGGGAAAGCCATTGTATTAGTATAGGCATACGTAGGCGATTTGCTTGCTACGTAGTAACGGTCTTTTTCATCCGGCGACATTTTCACTATTTCGTCCCAGCTTTCCTTTTCATTCTTTATGACAACATTGCCACTGGCATCGCGTTCGAGCTCCGAAGCGTATGTTTGCCCGTAGAATAATGGTCTGTCGCCATACTGCTCGCGGTTGAGGTAAGACGCCAGTGTAAAGATATTCTCCGGCGAGTTCTGATCCATCGGTGTATTGGCTGCCGAACGGATTGGAATCAAAGCGAAAGAAGAATATCCTATCAGGATAACCAACAGGCTGAGCAATATCGTATTGATCAGGCGGAAGGAAAGTTTTTTATACAAGAGTACGAAAGTGACCAATGCTCCCATGAGGAATAGGCTAAGCAGCACATTGCTACCCATAAACGGAATACCGCTCAGGATAAGGCTAAAGACAAATGCTACTTTGGCGCGCTTTAGGTTTCCTTTTTTCGCGAAGGATTCGTACAATCCCCAAACGATAGCGCCTATCAATATGGCAAAGTAGAAGAATGTACCTGTGTTATAGGCAAAGCCCATTTCGTTGACAAACAGGCGCTCTATCCATCCACCCACTTTGGTGAAGCCCGGGATGATACCATACATCAATACGACGATAAGGGCACCCGACAGCAGCGTGGCTAAACTTAACCCTAACAGGTTCGGTTTCTCTGCTTTCTTGAAGTAGTAGACCATTCCAATAGCCGGAATACACAACAAGTTCAATAAGTGGACACCGATAGACAGTCCCATACAGTATGCTATCAGTACCAGCCATTTATCCGAACCCGGTTGGTCTGCGCGGTTTTCCCATTTCAGTATCAGCCAGAATACCAAGGCGGTAAACATAGACGAGTAGGCATAAACCTCCCCTTCCACGGCCGAAAACCAGAATGTATCGGAAAAAGTATAGGCCAACGCTCCTACCAGTCCGCTACCCATAATGGCAATCGTCTGGCCGAGTGTTATATCTTTCGATGTATCGGTGTAAATCAGTTTGCGTGCCAGATGGCTGATTGTCCAGAAAAGGAACAATATAGTAGCCGCACTAAGCAATGCCGACATGGAATTGACCATTCGGGCAACATCCTGAACATCAGAAGCAAACAGAGTAAAGAATTTACCTGTAATCATAAAAAACGGAGCGCCCGGAGGGTGTCCGACTTCTAATTTGTCAGCCGATGCAATAAACTCGCCACAGTCCCAGAAACTGGCTGTGGGCTCGATTGTAAGCAAATAAACAATGGCTGCAACAAGAAAAGCGAACCATCCGCACAGGTTGTTTATCAGGTTATATTTTTTCATATTTGGGTAAATAGATTTTTCAAATAAACGAGTTGCAAAGATAAGAAATTGTTCGTAGTTACAATTCTTTAGCTGCTTTTTTGGGTAGAATATCATGTGAAATTTTAATAAACAGCTGTTTCGTCGACAAAAAAGTCGCATTGGTCTATTTTCCCGGCAACAAGCTGATGATTGTCTTACATTTGATCGAATACATCAATAACGTAGGAGAAAACAAGCTATGAAAAAGGTATTTTTATTTTTACTCTTTATCGCACTGGGCAGTCAGCTGCTCGAGGCAAGAGTCACAGTAACAATAGAGAACAAGTCGAAAAAAACGATACAGGCACTCTATGTATGCCGAAGCAATGCCGGAAGCTGGGGAAAAGAGGTACTAAAAGGCAGAGTGATACAAAAAGGAGGCGTCTTTCATGTAGAACTTCCCGGAACCGGCAATTGGGACTTTATGATTGTAGACCAATCAGGAAGCACATTTATCAACTGGTACGAAGCGATAGACAGGAATAAAAAAATCAAGATAGGAGGATGGAGCTCCGAATTTGATGAAGTGCCATACATCGAACCGGGTTCTACATGGGTAAAATTAAAAAAAAATTATAATTACGGTATCGATTGGATGTATGCAGAACAACTCAATGCATCCGGCTTTCGGATTCCAGGAACAAGAGAAGACTGGGAAAAGTTTACTAAAGATCAAGTAAGGTCTGGGGTATGGCTAAAGCTTCCCAAACCGGGAAAATGGAAGTTTCATATTGTATACCAGAAAGAAGATTGGGAGTCTGATGAATTGAAGTTAGTTCAAGATTGGAATGAAGAGACATTACATTTAAGACAGGGGTATAATTTATGGTAAAATTAATCCTGTTACGGTTATGGAATTCTTCTGTATTTCGTCTCCATAAGATAGCGTTTCGTCTACTTACGGACACATTTCATCTATTTGTGTCTGCAGTTAAGTGCTTTATTACTACATTTGTAAATTATGAGAATATTGCTGATAGGCGAATATAGCCGTTTACACCTTTCGCTGGCGGAAGGATTGAGAGAGTTAGGACACGAAGTGCTGGTTGCCTCCGATGGCGACGGGTTCAAGGATTATCCGCGCGATATAGACCTTACCCGCAAAAGTTCGGGCATAATCGACACCTTTTCGTCTATTTTCAATTTCAACCGCAAATTCGCGCGCTTCACAGACTACGATGTGGTGCAGGTCATCAATCCGTGCTTTACCACCCTCAACGTCCGGTTCAACGAATCTTTCTGGGGAAAATTGAAAGGAAATAACAAAAAAATCTTCTTAGGAGCTTTCGGCGACGATTCGTACTGGGTGCGGGCACTGAAAGAGAATAAGACATTCAAATACAGCGAATTCTTTGTTGATGGCAAACCGACAAACCTGAAATATAACGAGAAATTAGAGGCTCTCTGGCTCGATAGCCCGCGCGAAAAAGCAAACCGCGAAATGGCAAAGGAAGCCGATGGCATAGCTGCCTGCCTCTACGAATACTATAAATCGTATGAGCCTTATTATTCGGGGAAGTTGCGCTATATCCCGCTGCCGGTGAATATGAATCTCATCGCATATAACCCGATAACCACCGTCCCCGAGCGCGTGAACTTCTTTATCGGCATCAATCGCGACCGAAGCGAATACAAAGGAACGGATATTATGGAGCGTGCTTTGCTCCGCCTTGCCGGGAAGTATCCCGATGAGGTGATTGCCACCCGCGTGGAATCGGTCAGCTACGACGAATACAAGCGCCTGATGTCGGAAGCACATGTCGTACTCGACCAGTTATATTCATGCTCTCCTGCCATGAATGCCTTATTGGCAATGGCACAGGGCAAGGTATTGGTAGGTGGTGGCGAACCCGAAATGTACGACCTGATGGGCGAAAAAGTGAATCGCCCGATAGTCAACGTCCACCCTACGGAGGAAGACGTTTTTGCCAAACTCGAATGGCTGGTACAAAATAAAGAGCAGATTCCTGCGTTATCAGAGCAAGGCTATAGCTTTGTTGCTCAACACCATAATCATGTAAAGGTTGCACAGCAATACCTCGATTTCTGGGGTAAGCATTAATAAAATAGATACTATTTCAAACTTAAAAACAAGAGCCGATGAAAAGCAGATTATTCATTTACACGACACTCGCTTTGTTTTCCGTTTTTTCACTTAACGCCGAAAACAAACCGATAAAGGCAACAGTTAAAGAAGCTACCGTATTTTTCAGCGGGGCAGAACTCACACACCATGCTACAGCTACGCTCACTAAAGGAGAAAATGAAATCTCGATAGAGGGATTAAGCCCCAACATCGACCGCAACAGTCTAAAAATAAAGGCCAGTAATGGCGTCATGGTTTCGGCCTACGAGTTTTCTATCGATTACCTGACCGAAAGCAAAACCAACGATGCTTCCATCAAGCGGATGCAGGATTCTATCCAATATTATCGCGACAGATTGCAAGCGGTAGAAATCGACATCAAAGTGAACGACGAACTTTCGGGAATACTGAAAAAGAGTACCGAAAAGAATACATCAGGCTCGGAAAAAGGGTTGTCTATCGACGAACTAATCAAAACGATGGACTATTACAAAAAGCAGAAAACCGATTTGGACAAAGCCGCTAATGCGCAGAAAATAGAGCAGAGCAAGCTTAAAAAGTCTATCGACCGCCTTACCCGTCAGGTAGAGCAGGAATCGACCAAGAACAACAAAACATCCGGCGTTCTGAAATTGAACCTGACAGCTTCGTATGCGACTAACAGTCAGTTGACAATAAGCTATTACACCGCATCGGCGAACTGGTCGCCTTATTATGATATCAATATCACTTCCATCGATAAGCCGATAAAGATTGCCACCAAAGCGAAAGTACGCCAGACAACCGGATTAGACTGGAACAAGGTGAAACTCAGCCTTTCCACAGCCACACCGAGCAACGGCAAAATAGCGCCGCTTTTCTCAGCCTGGTTCTTGGAGGAAAGACAGAATAATATGGCTTCATTATTGCAAGGAAGAGTTCCCGGTGTTGCCGTACAAAACTCTTTCTCTTACGCAGATAAGAAATCGGTTAAAAACGAAGAATCGAGTGTAAGGGTAAGAGGCGCAGGTTCTCTTTCTCAATCCTCGTCTCCACTCTATGTGGTAGATGGAGAGGTAATGGATGAAGAAGATTTCAGGGATATCGACCAAAGCATGATAAAAAGCATCGACGTACTGAAAGATGCTTCGGCGTCGTCTATCTATGGTGCGCGTGGAGCAAGCGGAGTAATCGTCGTTACGACGAAAAACAGCATGGACGACTATGTATCGTTGAGCGACAACCAGCTGAATATGGAATTCAATATAGATTTGCCGTTCACAGTTCCGGGTAATGGGAAAGAGCAAAGCCTCGACCTCAACACGCAGGATATTATGGCGGAATACAAGTATTATTGTGCTCCGAAGCTCGATACCGAAACATATCTGTTGGCTGAAATAGACAACTGGGAAAAACTAAACCTCTTGTCGGGAATGGCTAATATCACTTATGACGGTACATACGTGGGCGAAACGAATATAGAAGCCAACAGTACACAGCAGAAGCTGACACTGACGCTGGGTTCGGATAAGCGTGTCAGCGTAAAACGCGAAAAGCTACGCGACTACAGCAGCACCAAATTCCTCGGAAACGACAAGGAACAAGTCTTCACATACAAAATGACGGTAAAAAACAACCAGAACAAAGCCGTGAAAATGGTGCTAAAAGACCAATATCCTATTTCGACGCAAAAGAAGATAGAGGTAAAACTACTCACAAAAGATACAACCACCCCTACAGTCAACAAAGAGGATCTGGGCGTTATCACCTGGGAAGAGACATTGCAGCCCGGCGAAACCAAAACATACCAGATTAGCTATAGTGTGAAGTATCCGAAAGAGATGAACTTGAATTTGTAAAGAAACAATATATGCTCATTATTGTTATCTATCTATAGTCTAACTTAAAAAAAGAGTTTATGAAAACGATTAAAACATTCTTTATATTAGCATTGCTTATGGCAATAGGCATTAGTAGTGCGTCATCACAATTACGCTTCGGGGTGAAAGGCGGTGTCGACATAGCCGATCATAAGATAAGTTCCGACATATTAGATAGTAAAAACAGACTGGGCTTTCAAATCGGGCCGATGGTCGAGGTGAACATACCTTTTCTCGGCATAGGCATCGACGGTGCTTTACAATACGGATACAAGAAATACAGCATAGATGAAAAAGCAGCAGATGCTACTATCTCCAACTACAACTATCTGTCTATCCCTGTCAACCTGAAAAAACGTTTCGGCATAGTACCGGGACTGGCTGGCATCTTTGTCTCTGCCGGCCCATACGCTAACCTCCGCTTGAGTGGTGGCGACCTCAAAGTCAAGGATGAGATTGAAGATGTTTACCACGACTTCAAAGCCAAAAACTTCGAAATGGGAGTGAATGCCGGTCTCGGAGTAGAGTTGGTGGAAAAACTGGATATAGGTATCTATTACCGTTGCAAATTGACTGACAACTATTCGGATGATAAAGGGAATCTCGACATAGGCACTTTAAAAGACAAAAAACGTCAGACATGGAGCATTGCTGCTACCTATTATTTCTGAAAAACAATTTAACAACCAAATACAAAGTATCCTGTCTTCATTTTAAGGCAGGATATTTTTTTTCGAATCTTTCTGATATTTATTTATCTATATTTATTTAAAGAGTTACTTCGTGCTTCGCACAGTTACGAGTTACGAGTTTACAAGAAAAGTATACTTGTGTTACTTTTTGAGGGGAAACGTTCTTTAAAAATTTGGTAGTTTATATTTTTCACCACAGAGTGACACAGAGTTTTTTCCACGGAGTTCTCGAAGAAGAAAAAGAAAAGTAACTCAACAAAGAAACGCTCATAAGGAGTATACTTGTGTTACTTTTTGAGAGTTTTTGTCACCTCAAACGGAGGTGAGAGGTCTCGTTCCGATTATGCGACGAGATGCTTCACTTCGCTCAGCATGACAGAGCGCGGCTGCGCCTTTGTGAACTTGGTGTAGAATCTTTGTGCCCTCTGCGGTTAAGTAATAAAAAGTAACTCGACAAAAAACATCGAAAATGAATAGAGGTTTGTTACTTTTTTTGTCACCTCGAACGAATGTGAGAGGTCTCGTTCCGATTATGCGACGAGATGCTTCACTTCGCTCAGCATGACAGAGCGCGTCTGCTCCTTTGTGAACTTGGTGTAGAGCCTTTGTGTCCTCTGCGGTTAAGTAATAAAAAGTAACTCGATAGAAAACACCCGAAAATAAGTATACTTGTGTTACTTTTTGTCTCCTCGAACGAATGTGAGAGGTCTCGTTCCGATTATGCGACGAGATGCTTCACTTCGCTCAACATAACAGAGCGCGGCTGCGCCTTTGTGAACTTGGTGTAGAATCTTTGAATACTTGGTGGTTAAAAAACGAAAAGTAACTCGACAAAAAAACGGTCGAGAGGAGTATACTTTTTACACCCATTTTCAACTTAATCGATTCATAATAAGAAATATACAAAACAAACAAAAGTAACAAAAAGGTGACACATAGGAGACTTTTTCCGGGAGCAGAATTGAGTGCCATTTCACATAAGAAATAAAAAGAAGTCGATTATTTTCCTAACTTCGTAGACAAATACGAAGGAGAAAAAAAACGATGCTGTATGCCGATGTAATTATGCCCCTGTCTTTGCAGGACACTTATACCTATTCCGTTCCGCGGGATATACAGCATAGCGTATCGAGAGGCAGCCGCGTGATAGTGCAATTCGGCAAGAAGAAGTTCTATACGGCTATTGTCCTCCGCCTATACGAAGAGGACGAAAAGGAAGGCATCAAAGAGATTGCCGGCTCACTCGAAGACTATCCCATCGTATCGGAAAAGCAGCTCGACCTATGGCAATGGATAGCAAGCTATTACATGTGCGCTTTGGGCGATGTTTACAGGGCTGCATTGCCCTCCGCCCTGAAATTGGAAAGTGAGACATATGTCGTCCGCAATCCCGATTTCGAAGCAGGCGAGGCGCACCTCACGCCTAACGAGCAAAAAGTCCTCGACACCTTATCTTCGACAAAAGCGTTAAAGATAAGCGAAATAGAAAAAGCTTCGCAAGTACGGGGCGTCATTCAGGCAGTCAAATCCCTGAGTGAAAAGGAGGCAGTATTCCTGAGCGAAACAGTCCATGAAAACTATTCGCCCAAGAAGCAGGCAGCCATACGGCTCGTCAACGAGTGCTGCAATTTAGACGCATTGTTGGACGGTGCACACAAATATCCGAAGCAATATGCTCTATTGAGCACTTTCCGCCAGCTATACCAGACCGAAAAGGTCGTCCTGAAAAAACAGCTGTTGGAAAAAGCCCATGTAACTGCCGCCGTGTTGCAAACCCTTGTCAAAAAGGAGGTACTGCAAGTTTACGATTACGAGGTCAACCGTATAGACTACGGCGCCACCAATATAGATGCCGCCTTCGCACTCAATGCCTATCAGCAGGCAGCTTACGACGAGATAAAGGCATCCTTTGCCGCGAAAGACGTTACGCTGCTGCATGGCGTAACCTCCAGCGGAAAGACGGAGATATACATTCAGCTGATAAAGGAAACAATCGCGCAGGGCGGACAGGTGCTCTACCTGCTACCCGAGATAGCGCTGACTACGCAGATAACTAACCGGCTGAAAGCCGTATTCGGCAACAAACTGGCGGTTTACCATTCCCGCTTCAACGACAACGAACGCGTCGAAGCATGGAATCGCCTGCTGCTCGATGCCGAATGCCAGATTATACTGGGGGCTCGCTCGGCAGTGTTTATGCCTTTTACCGACTTGCGTCTGGTAATTGTGGACGAGGAACACGAGAGCTCGTATAAGCAACAGGAGCCTGCACCCCGCTATCATGCCCGCAATGTGGCTATGGTACTGGCTTCGATGTTCGGCGCCAAAACGTTGTTGGGAACGGCAACGCCCGCTATCGAGAGTTATTACAATGCTCTTTCAGGACGCTACGGATTGGTACAACTCACCAAACGGCATGCCGACATTGCTTTGCCGGAGATACAGGTCGTCAACGTGAAAGAATTGCGGCGCACCAAGCAGATGAAATCAATCCTCTCTCCTCTCCTCATCGCCAATATGGATGCGGCTTTGGAGAAGAAAGAGCAAATCATCCTCTTCCAGAACAGGCGCGGATTCTCGTCGATGCTGGAATGCAAAACCTGCTCGTGGACGCCTCAGTGCAGCAATTGCGATGTAAGCCTGACGTACCATAAAGGGCAGCGGGTACTGGCCTGTCACTATTGCGGAGCGGTGTATTCTGTTCCGCACGAATGCCCAGAATGTAAAACGCCTACGCTCGACACACAAGGCTACGGGACTGAACGCATCGAGGAGGAAGTGAACGTACACTTCCCGCTATCGTCTACGCTGCGTATGGATTTAGACACCACTCGCGGGAAACGGGCTTATGAGCGTATTATCTCCGACTTCGAAAGTCACAAGGCTGATATACTGATTGGCACACAAATGGTATCGAAAGGGCTCGACTTTGAGGGGGTAAGCGTTGTAGGGATTATCAATGCCGACAATCTGCTCAATTATCCCGATTTCAGGGCACACGAACGGGCATTCCAGCTGATTACGCAGGTTAGCGGGCGTGCCGGACGGAAAAACAAACAGGGGTTGGTATTGTTGCAGACAGGACATCCGGCACATCCGGTTATCACTTGCGCTGTCCGCAACGACTACGAGCGATTCTATCACCTGCAACTCGACGAACGGCAGTTATTCCGCTATCCGCCTTTCTACCGCTTGATAGAGATTGTTATACGTGGCAAATACGAGCAAGTGGTGGATAAGGCTGCGCGTCATTTTGCCCAAAGCCTGCGCGCGTCATTCGGCAAGAGGGTGTTAGGCCCTGCCAAGCCTCCCGTAGCCCGTGTGCAGACACTCTATATCCGTAAGATCATCTTGAAAGTCGAGCATCAGGCCTCTATCGCCAAAGTACGGGAAGTAATCCGCCAAAGTGAACAAACCACCTTCGAGAATCCCGACTTCAAGTCGCTGCTACTGCACTACGACGTAGACCCGCTATAAGGCTATTTATACGATTGTTGCGGATTATGGTTTAACAAGCGCTGCTTCGCCATCTGTTCGTACTCCGTTCCCGGGCGTCCGTAATTACAGTATGGATAAATGCTGATGCCACCGCGTGGCGTAAAGATTCCGACCACTTCGATATAGCGCGGGTTCATCAACTTGATAAGGTCTTTCATGATGATATTGACACAATCCTCGTGAAATGCACCGTGGTTGCGGAAACTGAACAGGTATAATTTCAGCGCCTTGCTTTCGACCATCTTCACATCCGGCAAGTAGTTGATGTGGATAGTGGCAAAATCCGGTTGCCCCGTTATCGGGCAAAGGCTTGTAAACTCGGGGCAGTTGAACGTTACCCAGTAATCGTTATCGGGGTGCTTATTGTCGAATGCCTCCAATACTTCGGGAGCATAATCGTCTTTGTATTCCGTTTTACCGCCTAAGTGGCTCAATCCTTCTATAGTCATGGTTGTTGGTTCTTTATATTGAGATAATTATCTAATCCCTGCTTACGCAGTTTGCAGGACGGGCAATGTCCGCATCCATCGGCAATGATACCGTTGTAGCAGGTTAGTGTTTCGTTGCGGATGATGTCGAATGCGCCGAGTTCGTCGGCAAGCTGCCATACAGCAGTTTTGTCGCGCCACATGAGTGGTGTATGAATTTTGAAGTGTTCGTCCATAGCGAGGTTAATACTCGCATTGGCAGAAAGGATGAACGTATCGCGACAATCGGGGTAGCCACTGTAATCGGCTTCGGACACGCCAGTAACAATATCGAATATTCCATGTGAGCGGGCAATGACGGCAGCAAATGTCAGAAACAGCAAATTCCGCCCGGGAACGAATGTATTAGGGTAAGAACCTTCGGGCTGTTCCTCATCCATCTGAATATCGGAAGTCAGGGAATTAACGGACAGATGGCTGATAATGGATGCGTCCAGCAACTGAAAGGGAACGCCGGCTTTTTCGGCAATCGCCTGTGCAACCTCGACCTCTTTGGAATGCCGTTGCCCATAAGTGAAGCAAAGTGTTCTTACTGAATCGAAATGTTCGAGCGCCCAGTAGAGGCACGTCGTAGAATCTTGCCCTCCCGAGAAGAGGACTAATGCGGATGTTTTATTATTCATTTGTTCTTTGTTTTTTACGTGGTTGATCCTAAGCTACACGGAAAGCGGTTCATCCCTCTTTCGGAGGACAAAAATAATGATTTTAGCAGATTCGGGTGAAATTATTTTCTTAAAAAGAATAATTATTATATTTTTGTGCTGTCGAAACGACTCCGTAGCTCAGTTGGTAGAGCAAATGACTCTTAATCATTGGGTCGAGAGTTCGAGCCTCTCCGGGGTCACTAATTACACTTTTAATGGTTTTAAGCTGTTCTTTTGAATACTTAAAACCATTTATTTTTAAAGACTTACCTTTTTTACATTCTTTCCTGTTTTGTTTCGTTTTTCTGTTTTTCGTGTGTATATTTGTGTGCAATACCACACAAATATGAAGATTAAATACAGTATAAATTTTCGTTTAGAAAAACGTAAGGATAAAGAGACCGGCGAGCTCATTACAAAGAATATACCTATTCGTATGGACTTTGCCTATGAGGGTAAACGATTGACTTATTTTACAGGTTATCGTATCGATGCTGAAAAATGGATTGAAGATATTATCGACCCGGAGACAGGATTAAAAGTTAAGATACAGAGAGTAAAGAAGAATACAACGAATCAAGATGGTGTTCAATACAATATCATCAATAAACACCTGGAGGAATTAAAACTCAAAACAGAAGAAATATACAATAAGGCTAAAATTAATCATTTAGATGTTACAAATGAACACTTATCAAAACATCTTAGCCAGGTGTTTAATTCAACCAAAACGACATCTACAGCACAGACAATCTTTTGGGACAAATGGGATGAATTCCTGAAAACACATAAGGTTTCAGACCTTAGGCGTAAGCAGTTGAAAAGCACTAAAAATCATTTGGAACGTTTTGTACAACAAACAAATTATAAACTCTCTTTCGAAACAACAACCCCCAAACTTTTAGCTGATTTTGAGAAGTTTTTGTTAGCCGATTCTCCTGACAAGGAAGAATACAAAGGCTTGAAGAAAAATAAAATACCTCGCAAGAAGTCACAGAACACAGTCACGGGAATACTTAAACGATTCAGGTCATTCCTTTCTTGGTGTGTACTCCCCCAAAATGGGGCTATGCTAAAAGAAAATCCTTTTTCAAATTATCAGCTCAAGGGAGAAATCTATGGAGCTCCTATTTGTATGACCAAGGACGAAAGAGATTACTTATATAGCGTTGATATTGCAGACGAACGATTGTCCCGAGTTCGAGATATATTTTGCTTTCAATGTTTTGTGGGCTGTCGTGTGGGCGATTTGATAACATTTACAAAGGATGATATTATTGATAATACCCTGATATACTATCCTAATAAAACAAAAACAGAGAACCATACTCCAGCGAAAGTACCATTGTCGAATAAAGCCAAAGCTATATTGAAAAAGTATGATTCTCCTGATGGGAAATTATTACCCTTTATTTCCGAGCAAAAATATAATGACTACTTAAAGGAACTGTTTGAGAAAGTAGGATTGAAAAGGATGGTTACCCGGTTTAATCCCCTAACAATGGAAAAAGAGAAAGTTTCTCTTTCTCAAATTGCCAGTTCTCATTTAGCCAGGAGAACATTTATACATATACTCCATCGAAACGTAAAAGATAGTGTTATAGCATCAATGTCCGGGCATGTAAAAGGCTCAAAGGCTTTCGATAGGTATTATGATGTAGACGACGATACAAGGCAAGAAGCGATTAATAAATATTTGGATTGAGCATGATACAACTTGAGAAATATAATGAATTTATAAAAGCA
Source organism: Dysgonomonas sp. 25 (assembly GCF_010501075.1). Classification (GTDB taxonomy): domain Bacteria; phylum Bacteroidota; class Bacteroidia; order Bacteroidales; family Dysgonomonadaceae; genus Dysgonomonas. The sequence continues at coordinate 168,019 of NZ_QVMN01000004.1, read as the reverse complement.
TTTGAATATGCTCATTACGAATTATGTAATGATTGGGAATATAATTCTCGACAGGTCATAGGATGGGGTACGGAAGTAGATAAATCATCATCTCTGTTTGGAGATGTGCTTGAATCTCCGATATCTATAATATACCTTTTAATAGAAAGAGAAGATGAAGAAAAAATCATATATTATAATGATAATATGCATAATCTTTTCATAATGGCTAAAATTGAATTGTTAAATAGTATTTTTTCTATTAAAGAAAAAGCAGATAAAGAATTTCTAATAAATCATATCTTATCTTCTTTTTATGAAACTCAGAACCGGTTCTTTTCAATTTTAAACGACGAATCTTTTGATAATATAGTAGGGGAAAAGATTAATCCTTATAATTATAAAATTTATATTGAACATACTTGCTGGAATGCGATAGCCTCTTGGTCTATGTTTATAAAAGGAATAGCCATTAAGTATAAGTTAGATTTATCGTATAAATTACCCTATTTCGACCTTTGGGAAATGAAAGATATGTACAAAAAGAGAATATCTGACATCCCTCTATTGGCTGGACTGAAAAAATATTTTAAAGATCCGATTAAATATGATAAGATAATGTCATTGGAAAGTATGAGAAAGTATTTTAGTAAAGAAGGATATCCATTAGGTAAAACACAGAAAGGCGAATTGAGTAGTTTTTTGCATTTCTTAAATGATAACAATTATTTAAAAGAAAATTATTCTAAAACAAAAGATTTAGTTGCTATTGGCTTCGAAACCTATAATTTAAAGCCTGACATTATGAAAAAACCAAAATGTACAGATTTTTTTCTCTTTATACTAAACGAAATAGAAAACTGAGTAAAATAAGTAAAATAGTTGGTAATATATCCAAGAATATAATTTTCTCATTCTTGTTCTATCCCATTTCTTTGCATTATAGAATAAGCAGAATGCAAAAAACTTTAATAGAATGAAGAATATGAATGCAAAAGAACAACCAACAGTAAATATAGGAGGAACCGTTTACGCTCCTATTGACATCGATGAAATCCGAGAAATGATTCATATTGCAGTAGAATCAGCAGTAAAAAAGAATACCAGATCATCTCCCACTCAGAAGAAATTTATAAAAGGAATACATGAACTTGCAAAGTTCCTAAACGTTTCCCCATCCAAAGCCCAAGAAATCAAAAATTCAGGGATCATACCATATACCCAAAACGGTCGTATAGTCCTCTTCGACCCAGATAGAGTAATAGAAGCTTTAGAAAAGAATAAAGCGCGCCGATAAATTCCTTTTAACGTCAACTTATATGTTAAATAATGCATGAATCCTCATGTGTAAGAGCTCTCTATGCTTAAAAAGAAGATTATGAGTACAAATTATATACGAAAAGACACCTGTTATTTCTCACATGATAGCAATGCAAAAGATGATCCGAAATGCGTACTCCTCATTGAGCAGTTAGGTTGTGAGGGCTATGGGATATTTTGGATTCTTGTAGAGACATTGCGAGAACAGCAGCCTGATTTTAAATATCCTTTGATATTGATTCCCGCTTTGGCCAGGCGATACAATACAACAGCAGAGAAAATGAAAACAGTAATATCCTCTTATGGATTATTTAAAATAGAGAATAACGAGTTTTTCTTTTCTGAAAGCTTAAATCGCCGAATGAAAATATTCCTGGATAAAAAGAAAAAGTTATCTGAAGCAGGGAAGAGAGGAAATGAAAAACGATGGAAAATCGCTACGCAATCGCTAGGCGATAACAAGGCAATCGCAATAAAAAGAAAAGAAATAAAAGAAAAAGAAATTACTCTCTTCGAGAGTAATATAAGCGAAGAGGAAAATCTTTTAGAATTATTCCCTCCGGAAGATAATGTTAATAGAAATTGGGGTGCACTGAAACGAAATCTCTCAACTATCCAAGGGTCGATTGAAGAGAAAAACAAGATTGTCCGGATGTCAAATTTTGGAAAAATAGGCCATCCTATTTGGCAATTATTTGATGAAATTCGGAATAGTAACGGAAAAATACATACCCCAATAGCTTTTATTTTATCAAAATTAAACTAATAAAAACAATATGGAACAATTAAAAGTGAAACTAAGCCTACCAATGAAACTCGCAGAAATTGCACAGTTTACAATCTCGAACGATAACGGATATGCTACTGTTTATGGGAATTTAGCTCCAAGGGAAGAAGAAATAACAAATGCTGATTTCTATTGCATTGCATATTTTGTTGAAGTAGACGGTAGTTATTCTATTTTTCAGACCTTGGATGATGCAACAAATTTCATTTGGCAAATACGTTCAGAAAACGGCTATAATGAAGAGTAACCAATGCAATTAATTAAAATAACAAACAGAATTATGAAAAAACTTATCTTATTTACAACCCTATTCCTCCCATTATTCCTCTTTGCCGATGGAATTATCACGAACACAGGAGAAACGGCAAAATCCATTTCTAACCCGGCGCGATTAGCATCTACCGGAATAGATGCAGTCTATTCCAATCCGGCAGGTTTATCAAGATTAGCAGAAAATGGCTTTTATCTCTCATTATCAAACCAAAGTATTTGGCAAAAGAAAGAGATAACGACTAAGTTCTCGCCACTACCTAATGGAGCAAATAGGTATCAGGACAATCAAACAGAACTACTTAGCCCATCCATTCAAGTAGCATACAAAAAGAATAAATGGGTATTCTCGATAAATATAAATACACTTCGAAACAATGATGTGAAATATGCAGGCTCCCCAGCCTTTGAATCAAACTTTGCTACATTACCATTACTAATAACACAAATCGGACACGCTCTTCCAGCCATACCGGGGATGCAACTTTCAGCTGATGGTTATTCATTGAGCCAACAAATGCAATATTCTTCCAAGATTAATAATGTACAGTTCGGTGCAAGCTACGAAATAAATGACATGCTTTCTGTGTATGGGGGAATAAGATTTGTATCTGTGAGAAACAAATACCAGTTGAATGGGAGCAATTTAAAGGTAGACATTCGATCATCTGGATTAGGTCTTTGGGGAATAGCTGACAATGACGGCAGCTTAACCGATCCTTCCAGTTTTTTAAACTATGCCATAAGTAATAGTTCTATCGAAGAGCAACGAAGGTCTTTAGAATTATTACAAAAGGCAACAACTGAAACAGGGGTACGCCTTGAGACAAAGCAATCAGGACAAAACATTTCTCCGATCATTGGAGTACACTTCAGTTATGAAAAACTGAATATCGGAATGAAGTATGAGTTTAGAACTTCGATCAACTGCAAGAATAGAACGAGTTATGATGATTTTGGGATGTATGCTGATGGGGAAAAGGTTTCCTCTGATGTTCCAGCATTACTTAGCATTGGAGCGTCTTATGAAATTACTCCTAAATTGTCGGGCAGTATCGGTTATTATCATCATTTTGAAAAAGAAGCCCATATAGTAGATAATAGACAAGAACACATCGATGGTGGCACAAACGAATATCTTTTGGGATTGGATTATAAAATCAATAAGATGTTTTCGATTAGTGGAGGTATTCAGATAACCCGGCACAATATCAACAAAGACTATCAGCGAGACTATAATTTCGTACTGAACTCTCAACGCTTCGGAATTGGAGGAACTGCGAAAGTGATGTCTAATATGGAAGTCTATGTCGGTTATTCCTGGACAGATTACTCAAGTAAAAATTACGAATGGGAAGATTATAATCATACCGGTATAACTGGGAGTAATAATTATTCCAAAGGGAAAAAGATTTTTTCGGTGGGGGTCGTATATTCTTTCCGGTAAGCTATTTCCTATCTTCTTTCCTTATGTCCGAAAACACTTCGGAAAAGTGTTTTTCGTTCAAGCGGAGCGAAGAAAGGGTGTTAATCAGTTTTCAACTGATTAAGCAAGAGGGAACTGGACTTTGTCCTGTTCTCCTCTTGACCTGCGGTGCTTTTGCCTAATAATGAATAATATACAAAATAGGAGTACAATTATCCTGTAATTGCATAGTATTTAAGTATCTCAAAGCCAGGATTAAATTTCATTGAAAACGCAATTGTTATGAGAGAACAGACTACAGTCACGATTGATAAAATAACTTTTCGAAAGTTGGAAAAATTAGCAACATCAAGCGGCGTTACGAAGAAAGAATTTCTTGCTCATGCTTGTATTTACTTCGAGCGCTATGGAATTAATCCGGTTATTCATGAATCGCCGGCACAAGAAATGCAGAAATTAATCAAGCGCGTTGATCAGGTCGTTGCTTTCATCCGAACACAAGAGAAAGAAAAGCTCAACCCGATGTTTGAGGCGATCACTACAACTGAAGCAAGATTGTCCGTTGAGATTGATAATTTGGTGAAAGTTCAACACATGAAAGAGATATCCAATGTTTGGAGTTCATTTATCGAAAATCTACAGCAAAAACAATCTCGAGATAAAGAATTATTCAATGGATTGGCCAATGCTATGTTCCTCATTGCTCAGACTTTGGAAAACAATAATGATAAAGCCGGGCTTTCAGAAAAAATCAAAAAACTGTTTACGAATGGCTAATATTAAAATACAAGGTGGTGGCGGTGGTGCTTACAGTAATTCCGGGTCTTCATTTGGTGCAGTTTCGTATCTAAAACACGAAGATGCACAACGTCAGGAACAAGGGCAAGAGGTCGAACCGTTCTTTAACCAGGATAGAAATGTCTCCAGTAAAGAAGTTGTAAAAGATATAGATTCAAACAAAGCAAAACTCTGTAAAGATGATGCGAAATTCTATGTTATGACAGTATCTCCCAGCCAACAAGAACTAAAAGCCATGGGCAAGACTCCCCAGAAACAAAGTGCAGCTATGAAAGAGTGGATTCGCAATGATGTGATGAAAAATTATGCGGAGAATTTCAATAAAGGATTGAATGAGAAAGATATAAAATGGCACGGTAAAATCCATCATGGACGAGGGGAGAATACGGATCATCAGATGCACTGTCATATTCTTATTTCCCGAAAGGATATGAGTAATACAAAGAAACTTTCTCCGCAAACGAATCATAAATCAGCCGAAAGGTCAGGGAAAGTCAAAAGTGGGTTTGACCGGACAGAATTTTACCGAAAATGCGAACAGTCTTTTGATAAGAGATTTAATCATTCCAGGGATTATAAAAATTCCTTTGATTATCAAAATGCAATGAAGAATGGAAATCTTCAAGAAAAACAAGAAGCTATTAAAAAGAAAGTAGAGTATGAGAAAGAAACGCTCAATAAAGCTACCACCAGAGAACAGATACAACCAAAAGAAAAAGAACAAAAGAAAGAAAATAGTAAAACCAAAAAATTAAGTATAGGATTATGAAAGGATGTCTAAAATTTTTATTAATCTCCTGGATAATAGGAGCCATTGGAGCAGTAGTTATTGTTTCTGCTTTTAATATTCATCTTGCCAAGCAAGCTGGAGATCCAGAGGCCGCGACTACGCATGTTGCCGCAATGGTCTTGTTATTACTTATCATTATCGGAATTGGTACTGGTATTTATCTACTGATGAATCGGAAAAAGAAAAAGGCAACACCAATATTTAACCAGTCGCCCTATGCAGTCGAGCTATTCTGTAACAGTCCAAAAGGGAGTTTGATATTAAATAATCCATTCCGGGGAATATTGACTATCGGAGCTGCCGGAAGTGGAAAAAGCGAGAGTGTGGCTATTCCATTGATTTATCAGTTTCTAAACAAAGGTTATTCAGGAGTGGTATATGACTTCAAGTTCCCGAGCCTAGCCAATGAAGTGCAAACAGCCATAGATATTAATCAAAGCGATTTAAAGCACTTTTTTCTCAATTTCAACAATCCCCATCAATCGCATCGGGTAAATCCGCTTAATCCACGTTATTTAATTAATACAAGCTACGCCAGAGAGTATGCACAGGCAATTATCAGCAATCTAATGAAAGAGAGCATAAAGAAACCTGATTTTTGGAGTAGATCTGCAACAGATCTGCTAACTGCTTGCATTTGGTACTTAAGGGAAAAGCATCCTGATAAATGCGATTTGCCCCATGTTTGCGCCATGATTACAAGTAATGATACCGCATTACTGACCAAGTTACAAGAAAATCCAACAAGTGCGCAAATGACTATTAGTATTTACAATGCTATGCAGCGTGGAGCTGACGGACAAACAGCCGGAGTTATTGGCTCGCTTCAGGGAGCCATAGCACAGATAAACACGCCCGAACTCATGTATATTTTTGGTCAAGATGACTTTAGCCTGGATATAAACGATCCTTTAAACCCTATTATTCTGACAGTCGGCACATATCCTACTCTCGTTACAACATTAGCCCCTTTATGCTCCCTCGTTATAACTGTGGCCACTAAACTGATGAATCAGCCAAATAAGGAACAATCTTTTGTTTTGCTTGACGAGGCGCCGACTTGCTATATTCCTAACTTGGAAGTATTACCCAATACAGGGCGCAGCAATAAAATTGCAACTGTTATAATGTGTCAGGATTTATCGCAACTTACAGACGGTTACGGAAAAGAAAAAGCCGATGTATTGTTCTCCTCTTGTAATAATCATTTCTATGGCCGTGTAGCAAGCAGTCATACAAGTGAAGTATTAAGTAAACAATTCGGGAAAGAGGACCGAACATATGTAACCAAGTCGAGCGGAAAATCATTTGGTTTAACTGTCAATCAAAGCAAGGGTACAAATGAAACAGTACAGGAACGCGATGCGATGAAACCGGCACAATTTTTAAAGCTCGATGTCGGGCAATTTGCCGGCATTGCCGTAGAGAGTAATAGTGATGCTTTTTGCTTTCGTTTCAAGCCAGTAGATAGGACTAGTGTTAGTAGTATCACTTTACCTGATCACCGAGATGATATTTATGTTTATTACAACCAGGTGCGAAAAGATATTGATGAAATTCTTGGAGTTGTTAAAGAAGAGCCTGAAAACACGGGGAACTCACCGATATTGAACAATACTCAAACAAATAGTAAGGCTCAAGAAAAAAGCAATATCTTTGATGTCTTTGGAGACTAACAGCTAAATCAGATCCCAATGAAGAAAATAGAAATTATTATAGAAGAATTGAAAAACAGAGGTGCAGAGGAAACTTATTTTGCTTATATAAGGCTATTTCCAAGTATAAAAACAGAAAGAGACACTCCGGATGAATGTATTATGGATATAGCATCTGATTTTTCAGATGGATTGATTTTTAACCCTGAACTATCTTTATCTATTTTCCCTGATTACGAACCGGAGCAATTCGTAGTAGAAGCTGGTGTATATTCAAGAGAGGATCTTCAAGACAATAGTTTATATAGATTGGTTTATAATAGGATATAAGAGATTCAATTCTTAAAAAAGCTATGGCGATATGAAAATAACAACATTTGAGGAACTGGATGCTCTGGTCAACTCAATCAAGAGCGTAGGCATAGTAATTTTTCTGATAGTATTTATTGCGAGCTTACTATTGCTCTATTTCCGATACTTCCGAAAACGGTATTAGATAAAGTTTTATATAAAACAAGCACCCCATCGTTAGCTGTATAGCTGTAACAATGGGGTGCTATTTTAAAAAGATAATATTTTTATTGATGAAGATACTTTTCCTTTCAGATACGCATGAACAGCACGATAAATTAACTAATCTGCCCACAGCTGATATGATCATCCATGGCGGAGACATAAGCAATCGGGGCAAAAAGCAGGAAGTAGATGAATTTATTGATTGGTTTGACGGATTGGATTATAAATATAAAGTCTTTATAGCCGGCAATCATGATTTCTATTTTGAAAACTATACTTGGTATGAAATACAAAAAAGATTACCTGAAGGAATGTATTACTTATGCAATAGCGCCATAGAGATAGAGGGGATAAAGATTTGGGGATCGCCCATAACTCCCTGGTTCCTAAATTGGGCTTTTAATAGGGAGAGAGGCGAAGATATAATGAAGTACTGGAAACAGATACCGGAACAGTTAGATATCCTGGTTACTCATGGTCCTCCAGCTGGGATTCGGGATCGTTGCAAAAATGGAAGTATTGTTGGGTGTGAAGATCTGTTATCGGTTATCCAAAGAATCAAACCAAAATATCATTTATTTGGCCATATTCATGAGGGGTACGGGATTACTGAATCAAAATACACGACTTTCATTAATGGAAGTATCCTAAATGAAAATTATCAACTGGTTAATGAACCAGTAAGGTTTGAGATAGAAAAATAGCGATAAAAATAAATTGTGCTTATTTTTATCCTTGATTTAATTTTATCTCTCTTAGGTATTTTAATATTGAGATTAATTTTTCGTTTCTTTTGTTGGTATGGACAATATATAAATTGTGAAAAGTATTTATTAGAAAGAGAAAGGTAATAGCAACTATTATCACTATTAAATAAAATGCTATATAAACTCTCCAACCTTCATTAGGATAAATATTTCGGATCTCAAATGAGATACTTAAAACAAAGGCAAAGATTAATGAAAAGCTAATAGTTTGTTTTATCTTTTTATAATGATAATTTATTTCGTCTTTTATAATTTCAATATGTTGATCTAAGTCATTAATTATGATATTCTTTTTGAGTTGATTATAGAAGTATATCCTTTTTTTATGATTAAAATTTTGTGATCGCTCTTTTTTCTCTTTCCCCTTTATTTTTAATTTTTTATATCGAATTTTTAGAGCGCGATCTGAAATAGATATAATAATCAATACAATAATTAGTAGCCATAATATACATATGATTGTAAAGATAAATATAAAAGTAAAAGAGGGAGGTTCTTGTTTAATTATTAAAATAGGAGTAAGAGCAAGGAGAAAAATAACAGACAAGAATCCAATAAAAATAGAGTTATTCCACCATTTTTCTACTTTTCCTATATTTTGAGACTCATCATAAATTCTAATATACGTTTCGAGAATATATTCTATCGACTTTTTATTTTTATTTAAAGTATTCATTATATTTTAATTATTGGTTTCACATCAGTCTTCATAGTATATTATACCAAATGCAAATATAAAAGAAGGGAATTTAGAGTATTTATTGATCAGATTTTGCTATTTCAGAGGAGCTATCAAGTATATTTTGCTCAAATGAGTAACAGAATCCCGTATTATTGTCGCCGAATCTCGTATTTTTTTCGTTGAATCCCGTATTTCTTTCCCCAAAATCCCGTAATATCTTCTCCTTAATCCCGTATTTTCCTCTCCCGAACCTCGTATTTCCCTCTCCTTAATCCCGTATTCCTTTCCCCTATTATTTTTCATAAAGTACTATTAATTAAAAGAATAAACCATTAAAACATAGTCTACTAATTATTACTATATATAAATACATAATAAAAAACTCAAAAGAAGATAAATGTCCCAGAATCTTTCCCCAAAAAGGTGTTTTTTTTACAACATTCTATAACTACAAACATTTAAAGAAAAAAAACAACTCATTTACATCCTTCGGATGAATACTTTAGGAAAAACAGAACTCTCTACTATCGTTTTCCCATTTTTGTATTTTTTTTGATATTTAGACTATCTTTGAGGTGCAAAAAAGATAAATACACGTTTAATACCTATAGAAAATAATTATGGAATTATCAGAAATCCAAAATAAAATATACGAAATAAGAGGCACTCGAGTGATGTTAGATCGAGATCTAGCAGAAATGTATGGAGTTGAAACGAGGGTGTTAAAACAAGCAGTAAGACGTAATACTGAACGTTTTCCTGATGATTTTATGTTTGAGTTAACGAAAGCAGAGTCTGATTCTTTAAGATCACAAATTGTGATCTTAAAGAATGAAGGTCGCGGACAACATTCAAAATATTTACCATATGCTTTTACAGAACTTGGTGTAGCCATGTTAAGTAGTGTACTCAACTCTAAAATAGCTATACAAATCAATATGAGTATTATGCGTGCTTTTGTCGCAGTACGGCAGTTATTAGCTAATCCTCCAGCTGATGAAGTTAAGCTATTACAGAAAGAAGTTAAAGAGCTGAAAGAATATATAGAGGAAGTGTTTGCTGACTATAATGACATCAATGAAGATAATCAGAAATCTTTTGATGAAATTTACTATGCATTATCCGAATTAGCCGCCAAGCAAAAACTAAAACAAGATGAGCAAAAAAAGCGTAGACCGGTTGGCTTTATTAAGCCAAAAGAAGAAGACTAATTTTGAGTGTATTTCCGTGTGTTTATTAATTCTTACAAGATTAACCAACTAAATATTAACAAAATAACAAATAAACAAAATCCTCTCCGGGGTCACAGATTAAAAATCAAGCGATTGCAATCAAATGCAGTCGCTTTTTTTTATTCCTACACAAAAAAGATAATTAAGGAAAGGCTCTCTAAACGCGTTTTTGTTGCCACTTGGCATAACGGAGATACAACAGGGAGGAAGTAAGCAAACCGCCCCAATAGACAGCCTCCACCGTCCAGCAGATAGTAAGAGGAGCCTGTTTGTATATTACAATCCAATACATATACAAGACGTAGAGCACCAGCGTAGCTATCTCCAGTTTGAGGGCAGCCTTTGTATTCCCCGTACCCGATATAGCATTGAAGACAACCGTACTGATGCTGCAAACAGGCAATATGGCTACTACCACCATCAGAGGCGCTACCGTCTGAGGGATAAGGGCTACATCGTCCAGCGGGGCGATAAGGGATATCCAGAACTCCGACCCGATAATAGTCGTCGCCATGATGACGGCAATCATCGAAAGGCTCGATAATCCGATACGCTTTATCAGCGGAACGACTTCATGCGTTCGTCCCGCACCCATCGTATTGCCGACGAGGGTATTGGCTGTCGTAGCAAAGGCATTCATCGGGATAAAGAATACCATGTAGAAATTCCGCACAATATTGGTTATCGCCAAGGCGTCGGGCGATTGCTGATAGACGGCAATAAAGAAGATAAACCATGTAGACATGGATATCAGGTATTGTATCATCGTAAAGGTCGATATCTTGAGAATGCTCTTTACGATAGCGAATTGAAAACGCATACGGGCAAAACCGTACTTCTTCAGGTCTACAGTAACGAAGGTGTAGATAAAGAAAAAGAGCACCGATGCTATCTCGGAAAGTACGGATGCGATAGCTGCTCCCGGTACGCCGAGCGCAGGAAATCCCCAGTGTCCGAAGATAAGGACATAGTCGAAGAAGCAGTTGACAAGCCCCATTATCACGGCATTGAGTGTGAGCACAGGCGTCCGCGCAATGCCTACATAGAATGCACGGAACATGACGTTCATAGAGGCAAAGAAGAAACCGAACACACGCCACGAGAGGTAGTCGTCGAAAGCCTCATAAAACCCCTCGGACGAGAGATAACCGGCCAGCAGGTTTGTCGTAACAAGACGAGAAACGATAAACAACACTAAGGCAATCAGCAACAAAAAGGCAAGCCCCTGTATAACAATCGTCCCTATCTTGTGATGATTCCCTTCCCCGTTGCGGCGGCTTATCATAATCTGCGCTCCGATGCTGAATCCGAAGCAGATAGTGAAACAGACAATATAATATACCCCCGCCAGACCGACAGCGCTCTGCGCAACCTTGCCGACATGCCCCAAGAAATAGGTGTCGGTCAGCTGCACGATGGTCTGGGCAAGCAATCCTAACATGATAGGTATGCTTACCTTCCAGATGTCCCGGTAGGAATATAGTAATTTATCTGCCATAAATTTGGTTAGGAATCAAGGGCTGTAAGGCCTTTCTTACTTAACGAGTTTATTGGTTTTCGTATCGGGGAATACCACCCACGGTTTGAATGTCTTAGCTTCTTCAAAATCCATCTGGGCATAAGACATGATGATGACAACATCGCCGGGTTGGGCTTTACGTGCAGCCGCCCCGTTGAGGCAGATACAGCCCGAGCCTCGTTCGCCACGAATGACATACGTTTCGATACGTTCGCCGTTATTGTTGTTTACAATCTGCACCTTTTCGCCCTCTATCAGATTGGCGGCATCCATCAGGTCTTCATCGATAGTGATACTGCCGATGTAGTTGAGGTTTGCCTCGGTAATCGTTACACGGTGCAATTTGGATTTAACAACTTCTATAATCATTTTCATCTTTGTTTAAAAGCTATTCGCCTTTGTATATGATATTGTCTATCAGGCGTACATCGCCGCAAAAGACAGTAATACATCCAACTATATAATCTGCCTCTGTCCAATCGCCGACAGGTTGCAGGGTATTGCCATCCACAATCTCGAAGTATTCGACTTCTAATCCTTCGTGGGAATTCACATCGTTGATTACCTGCCGAATGGTTTCGCCAACAGAAGTACTGTTCATCCGCTCCTTGCTCGCGAACAATGCTTTGGAGATATTCACGGCAATCAGCTTTTGTTCTTCCGTCAGCCGCTCGTTCCGGCTACTCAGCGCTAATCCGCTTGCTTCGCGGACGATTGGCATCGGAACGATTTCGACGCCAAGTCCGAGCCGTTTCACCATCGCCCGGATAATTGCCAACTGCTGGAAGTCTTTCTGACCGAAGTAAGCTCTATCAGGCTTAACAATATCGAACAGGCGGCTTACGACCTGCGCTACCCCATTGAAATGCCCGGGACGGAACTTTCCTTCCATCACTTTGTCCAATTGCCCGAAATCGAACTGGCGTGTATCGGGTTCGGGATATACTTCTTCTACCGAAGGGGAAAAGACGATAACGTCTTCGCTCAACGTGGCTAACAATTCGCAATCGCGCTCCAATGTACGCGGGTACTTCTCCAAATCCTCCTTGTTATTGAACTGGGTAGGGTTGACAAAGACACTTACAACACAGATATCGTTATCGGCGAGTGCCTGTTTCACCAGCGACAAATGTCCGGCATGCAAAGCACCCATCGTAGGGACAAATCCGATGGATACGTCTCCTATTCTTAGCTTTCCAAGCTTTTCCTGCAATTCGCGTATAGTCGTTATCGGTTTCATTCGGTTCGATTAATTAGCGGGTACAAAGCAACAAAATATTTGCGGAAACACGAAACAAACAGTTATTTTTTTGTACCGGAGTGAAGAATGTTTAACAATGATTCGGGGCAAGTGTAAAATCAGATAGCAAAAATGTCAGGTAAAGTTTGCAAAAAAGACGATTTTTTTTTATTATCTTTGTATTCTGAATTAATTGAAAACAACAAGAATGAGTTCAAAAAGAATCTTATTTATTACTCAGGAAATAGTTCCTTACTTACCAGAATCACCAATTGCAACGACCAGCAGATACCTTCCGCAAGCAGTACAGGAAAAGGGCAAAGAAATCAGAACATTTATGCCCCGTTTCGGGAATGTAAACGAACGACGCAACCAGTTGCATGAAGTTATCCGCCTGTCGGGGATGAATATCATTATAGATGATGTGGATCACCCGCTGATTATCAAGGTAGCTTCGATACAAGCTGCACGCATGCAGATCTATTTTATCGACAATGATGACTTTTTCAAACGTAAGCATACAATAGCCGACGACAAAGGAAACGAATTCGAGGACAACGACGAACGTAGCATTTTCTATGTAAGAGGCGTTTTGGAGACAGTGAAGAAATTGCGCTGGATACCGGATATTATACACTGCCACGGATGGATGACCGCCCTGACGCCGTTGTATATCAAAACAGCCTACGCTGACGATCCTTGCTTCAAGGACACGAAAGTTATTTATTCATTATACAACGATGATTTCCAGAAGCCTTTCAATAAAACGTTTACGGATAAATTGAAAATGGATGCTATCAAGGATAAACACCTGGCTTCGCTGAAAGATGTAATAGATTACGAAACTTTATCAAAATTTGCAATAGATAACGCCGATGGTGTGATTCAGCACGAAGAGCATGTAAACACTTCGGTTTTGGATTATGCCAATGCTTCGGGCAAAAAATTCTTGCCTTACCAAGGCAATGATATTGCGTCTATTGTGGACGCAATAGATAATTTTTACGATAATCTTTAGACTATATTAAAATAAATTGAGAAAAATGCTGTTTTATTTTATGCGAACAGCATTTTTCTCGATATTTGAGCCTTTAAAATTATAAAAACGGTTTTATTGATGAATATTAAACCTGTAATATGTATCCTGTTCTCGGTGTTTATGCTGGCTTTCGTAGCTTGCAGCGATACACTGAACTCAATAGGGACCAGCATTCAGCCTGATGGAGATGATATAAATCTCGAAGTTGACACTTTTTATGTGACGGCAGAAACCGTAATGTGGGATTCTATCTATGCCCGCACAACCAATGCCTTGGTGGGGGAATATGACGATCCTGTATTCGGACAGATAAAGTCAGACTACCTATGCGAATTTTTCTGCCCGAAAACAACCTATTTTTCCGATAAACTGACACGTATCGACTCTGTCTATCTCAAAGTCTACACGCACGGATTTGTAGGCGATTCCCTTTCTCCAATGGGACTTTCGGTGTATATGGCTAATCAGAATCTTAACAGGGATTTTTATACGAATGTTAATCCGGCCGATTATTGCGATCTCACAGAAGTTATGGGACGCTCTGTATTTACACTGAGCGAAGTCAAAACATGGAGTACGGTCGACAAAAAACCGCTTAAAGAAATAAGAATACCACTCGATACGATATGGGGAAGAAAGATTTATGATGAATGGATGAATCATCCGTCCACATTTACCAATTCGGACTCATTGCGTAAGTTTATTCCGGGAATCTATGTGACCACAACGCTCGGTCGTGGGACACTATTGAATGTGTATGGAACCACCCTCATGATGAAATATTCTTATACGGGACGAAATCATGACGATACGGTAGACTCTACTTACACAAGCGGAGGATTCGTATTGGATGTTGCTCCCGAAGTTATCCAGTTGAACAGTGTAGAAAATGCAGATTTGGACGGATTAATAACTCCTTCTACAGAAAAGGCTTATATGAAAAGTCCGGCTGGAGTATATACCGAATTGACTATCCCACTGAACGATATTGCCAATATTGTACGTAAAGATACAACTGTCAATTCTGCTGTCTTCAAGCTGACCGGCTTTACGGACGATGAGCAATTCTCCGGCTTCGACAGGCCAACGAATCTGTTATTCATCAATAAAGATTCAATCGATTCTTTCTTCAAGAACAAGGATTTGCCAAACGGTAAAACGAACTTTATCGTCACTTATACTTCATCATCGAATACGTATAACTTCGGCAATATCTCGAAATTAGTCAATTATTATCTGGATAAATTCAGGGAAGAAAATTACGCAACTATCCCCGACCTGAAATATGTATTGATGCCCGTAGAAGTGGAAACCGTCGCCAAAACTGACTATTATGGTAACGTAACATACGAAACCATAGGCATTTCCAACACGATGGCTCCTACATCTGCTGTGTTGAGGATCAATCCCAATTATATGAAATTACCGATAGTCTATAGTAAGTATAACGATCGGTATTAACAAACATTGAGAAAAAAAAGAGAGACAGCTATTAACTTATTTGATAGCTGTTTTGTTTTTAATAGATAGAAATAGTTTTTTTGATGCAGATATTATATCTTTGTTTATTGTAATGAGGTACGTATAGTGCACAGTAATCAAGGTTATTTGCATATTGGCGAACCCGTAAATTAATAGATTTGGAGATCATCATAAAAAGCCTATTTATCGGATTCCTTTCTTCGGCTCCGATGGGTCCTGTAGGGATGCTCTGCGTTCAACGTACGTTGAACGATGGCAGGGGGCATGGCCTGTATACGGGATTGGGAGCTGTAATCGGCGATATCCTTCTGGCTTTTATAGCTATTGCCGCAGCTTACGGATTAGGGCTGTCGAGCGATACGATATATCGCTACGAGGATGAATTCCAAATCTTCGGCAGTGTTATCCTTATCGTTTTCGGGTATATTATTTTCCGGCGCAACCCATCTAAAAACCTGGCCAAACTGAAAGAAAGCAAAATGTCGGTATGGAAAGTCCTCGTTTCGGCTTTCATCCTTACCGTTTCCAATATAGGTACACTCTTCCTCTTCATGGCATTATTCGCCCGCTTCAACATCATCAACTTAGAAAAACCTTTCGCCTTCAATATCCTCATCATGCTGATGATCGGCTTAGGAGCTTTGCTGTGGTGGTTGCTTATTACTTATATCGTGAATAAATTGCGCTCACGGTTTAACCCGCGCGGATTGCAGGTTTTCAACCGTATAGTGGGGGTAATCCTCTTCGTAGTGGGGGTAATCGGTATATTCGACGCCGTTTGGTCGTGATTGCTTATTCTTTGAATCTCACTTCTATATCATAGTAGCCATACATAAATTCGTAAGCCTTCGGATCTTCAGAATGGACAAACTTGCTTTTGGCATTATATCGTTCAAATTCGACATACGACCGTCCCTGTGCCTTCGCCTCATCGGCTAACTGTTCGCGTTCGCTTACAACCTGATGAAGGTTGCATAAATCTTTAAAGGCAGGATAAGCCGAGAAAAGGAAAGCTACTCCGAGTGCAGCGAGTAACAGGTTTCGCATCTGCCTGAAATATATCGCTTTAAAATCCAAGTGATAGAAAAGTATCCCCAATGCTACGATATTGAACGTTATCACTCCAAACCACGCGCGGGGAGGAAAAGACGGCGAAAATATCATGGAATAGACAGCTGCCAGCACTCCGGCAAAGAAGATAAAAGAGAGATTCAACGGCTTATTCCTTGAGCTCCGGGCAAAATAGTAAGCCAACACACCGCATATAATATACAGGATATTCAATACACCGCAGTAATTCACAAAGCTGATGGTATGCATGATGAAGCGATAGGCAATAACCATTGGATCGAGCGTGGAAGCTTCGCCTGCACGCATCTGATTACCCGGCGCAAGTATCATTATCAGGTAGCCTACAATTGCTCCTGCAAGCGCCGAGAATGCCCATGCGGGAATCGCCCATTTATGGGAACGGTAATAGACAAGAAAGAGCGCCGCTATAACAATCATGGCAGCAGCGGTATTCTCGTTTGTCCATCCGGCAATGATGCCGAAAAGGAAGAACAGTATCAGCTTCGCAATACTTAGCGGCAGTTTGTCTTTCGTCCCCTCATACATGCGGTAAGGCAACAGGAACAACAATATCAACACCGAGCCCCAGAGGTAGTTAGCGCTGCCTGTTATCCACAGGATAGTATCGCCAAAGGCTGGCTGCATAAACCATACGGCAATATTTATCAGAATAAAAAGCGACAGGCTGTTTCTGCCCCGCCCTTTGGCAAGAAGATAAATCAGACCGGCATAAGCAAGATACACAAACGTATTGAGTATGTCGATTACCAACGGAGGGAGTAACAGCAAAGCCTGCGCAATAAAGTGCACAACACTCCGCCCACCCCACATGTAATAATGGTTCTTTTGCGAGAGAACAATATCGGACAAGGAAGTGACTTTCGTTTCGAAATCGCCGTAGATAAAGAGATAGCAGAAATCATCCGCTATCATAGGCGTCAGCACGTTCATCAGCAGGATCAACCCGAAAAAGAACAGAACTACCCCACCCCAAAGAACAGCATATTTCGCTTTGTTCTCCGGCAATGATAACGACAACGCATCAAGGCGGTTATAAATCCGCTTTGACAATAAAACAATCTTATTTTCCTTGTTATGCTCCATATTGATTATCAGACACAAAGATACAACAAAAAAGACAGAAGCAGCAAGTTTTGGTTCAACAGGCTGCTTCCGTAATATGTTTCTTATCAGATTTTAGAACTCTGCATTGTTCGGTGTACGCGGGAACGGAATCACATCGCGGATGTTCGCCATACCTGTCACAAAGAGGATAAGGCGCTCAAATCCCAATCCGAATCCGGCATGTGGTGCCGTTCCGAATTTGCGGGTTTCGAGATACCACCATATCGGATCGGTATGCATACCCAACTCGTTTACACGGGTCATCAGCTTGTCGTAATCCGTTTCACGCTCCGAGCCTCCGATGATTTCTCCGATTTTAGGGAAAAGAACATCCATCGCACGCACAGTTTTTCCATCCTCGTTCTGTTTCATATAGAACGATTTGATTTCTTTCGGATAATCAGTCAGGATAACCGGGCATTTGAAATGCTTTTCTACCAGATAGCGCTCGTGTTCCGATTGCAAATCTGCTCCCCAGAATACAGGAAACTCAAATTTGTGTCCGCTCGATTCCAATATCTCAACAGCTTCGGTGTAAGCCAATCGCTTGAAGCTATTAGCTACAACAAATTTCAGGCGGTCTATCAATTCCTTGTCGAACATATCGTTGAGGAACTGAATATCATCCATGCAGTTATCCAATGCATACTGAATCAGGTATTTCAGAAAATCTTCCGCTAAATCCTGGTTATCATCATTGTCATTGAATGCAACTTCCGGCTCAATCATCCAGAATTCAGCCAAGTGGCGCGGCGTATTCGAATTTTCGGCTCTGAAAGTAGGACCAAAAGTATAAATAGCGCCCAGCGCCATAGCTCCCAACTCACCTTCGAGTTGCCCCGATACAGTCAAATTGGTTGCCTGTCCGAAAAAGTCCTGCGAATAATCGACAGCACCGGTTTCGGTATGCGGAAGCTTCTCCATATCTAAGGTTGATACCTGAAACATCGATCCAGCTCCTTCCGTATCAGAAGTCGTGATAATCGGTGTATGGAAATAGTAGAATCCGTGATCGTTGAAGTACTTGTGAATCGCATACGCCATGTGATGACGGATGCGGAACACTGCACCAAACGTATTGGTACGTGGACGCAGATAGGCTATCTCGCGCAAAAACTCGAGTGAGTGCCCTTTCTTTTGCAATGGATATGTCAACGGATCGGCAGTTCCGTATATTTCTATAGTATCGGCTTGCACCTCACATGTCTGACCTTGTCCTTGCGATTCCACCAGTTTACCCACAACATGGATGCATGCTCCTGTGGTGATTTGTTTAAGCAAATCTTCTCCGAATTTTTCTACATCAGCTACTATCTGAATATTATTTATCGTGGAACCGTCATTAAGGTGAATAAAACTCACGTATTTATTACCACGGCTGGTACGTACCCAACCTTTTACATCTACGGTCGATCCGAAATCCTTGCTTTTGAGCAAGTCCACGATTTTTGTTTTATGTCCTATTGCCATTTTTCTAACAATAATTTTTTACTGGTTATAAATAATATTCTTAGCTGTTCTCAATTAGTCGTCTTTACCTATTTTATCTATGTTTTCCGAAGCTTCTAATTCTTTTGTCCGTCCTTCCGTATCGGATTTCAGGCAGAAAATACCCCAGATAATCCCTAATACACCTCCTATAACCTGCGCAATGATACACGACATAGGATAATAGGTCTCTAACAGATCTGGACTTTCATTTACATAAACCATAAGCAAGGTAAGAGCAGCCAATAAAACGAGTGGTATAACTGCCAAAAGTGCGCCCACTTTTGCCTTTCGCTCTCTTTTGACCGGAGCAGCGCCAACCATACCTACCTCGAATGCCATAAACTTAGCCAACGCAACAACCCCTATGACAATCACACTTATAAAATCGATATTCAGCGATTCCATCAATTTGTTGCCAACAAAACCGATCGTAAACTGTACTATCAGAAAGAAAAAGAGCCCCATCGGAATAACCAATAGCCATCGGACGACAGGCGGCCAGTTTTTCAAGAAGATAAAGTCGTTATCTTCATCGATAGCTAACTTGCTTTTCTTTTCCTCTTTCGGTTTGTTCTCTGTACTGTTGTTTTGTGTGCTTGAAAATGAATTTTGTTCCATAACTAAAAAGTTTAGTTTATTCAAATGCTCCCATACGAAGCATGTTAACTTCTCTTTCTGTCAGGTAACGCCATTTGCCACGTCCGAGATTCTTTTTAGTCAGTCCGGCAAAGTATACACGGTCGAGGCGGATAACCTGGTAGCCGAGTTTTTCGAATATACGGCGTACTACACGGTTACGTCCCGAGTGAATTTCGATGCCTACGACATTCAATACATCTTCGGATTGGTATGCGATTGAATCTGCATGGATTTCTCCATCGTCCAATTCCACACCATCGGCTATGGCTTGCATGTCTTCGATAGCAACATTTTTGTCAAGTGTTACCTGATATATCTTCTTCTTCTTGAATTTAGGATGAGTCAGTTTCGAAGCCAAGTCTCCGTCGTTAGTCAATAACAACACTCCTGTTGTATTGCGGTCGAGACGTCCAACCGGATAGATACGCTCAGGGCAAGCACCTTTGACCAAGTCCATAACCGTCAGACGGTTTTCAGGATCGTCCGAAGTTGTTACGCAGTTTTTAGGCTTGTTGAGCAATACATATACTTTGCTTTCGAGGCGTACCGGCTGATCGTGGAATGTAACCAAATCTCCGCGTTTTACCTTTACTCCCAATTCGTTTACTACTTCTCCGTTTACTTTTACCACGCCTGCAGTGATATAGCTATCGGCTTCGCGACGCGAACATACTCCGGCATTAGCGAGATACTTGTTCAAGCGGATTGGTGTTTCAGGATCGATATTCTCCTTGTATTTAACAGGAGCAACGAATTTCTTGACAAATTTTTGTCCCTGAGGCCTTCCGCCACGTTGGTTGTTGTAACCACCGCCATTGTTGTTGCGATAGCCGCCACCATTATTGTTGTAGCCACCACCGTTATTGTTACGGTAACCGCCACCACCATTGTTGTTGTAGCCACCGCCGTTATTATTACGATAGTTGCCACCGCCATTGTTGTTGTAGCCTCCACCGTTATTATTACGATAGTTGCCGCCACCATTGTTGTTGTAACCTCCACCGTTGTTATTACGATAGCCGCCACCACCATTGTTGTTGTAGCCGCCACCGTTGTTATTACGATAGCCGCCACCACCATTGTTGTTGTAGCCGCCGCCGTTGTTATTACGGTAACCGCCACCACCATTGTTGTTGTAGCCGCCGCCGTTATTATTACGATAGCCGCCACCACCATTGTTGTTGTAGCCGCCGCCGTTATTGTTATACGAACGGTTGCTATTATACCCTTCGTTCGATTGAGAGCGGTATGGGTTGCGGTCGTTACCACCACCGTTTATCGGTTGCTTTCTCAACTCACCAACTCTTGGCCGTTTCTTCTTTGCATTGTCTTGCGATCCTTCGCCATTAAAATTTCTTTCAGGGGAAGCGGAACCTTCGCGGTTTTCGCCGTAATTACCTCCGTCTGTCATAGCTTTAATTGTTTAAAAATAAATACTTTAATTGTTTAATTTGTTTTTGTTGTTTAGTAGCCTCTCGGCCGGTTCTGTTTTTATACTCCTGTATATGTATGAGGAGTAATTCGTTTTAGTTCTTCTTTTACTTCTTCTGATACTTTTAATTCGTTAATAAAATTGGTAATAGATCTCTCGGTAATGGCCTCGTTAGTACGAGTCAATTCCTTTAGTGCTTCGTAAGGCTTTGGATATCCCTCACGTCTCAATATGGTTTGAATGGCCTCTGCCACTACTGCCCAGTTATTCTCCAAGTCTGCATGTATCGCATTCCGATTGAGCAGAAGCTTATCTAATCCTTTCAACGTACTTTGTACGGCAATTAGTATATGTCCCATCGGAACGCCTATATTCCGCAACACAGTCGAGTCTGTAAGGTCGCGCTGCAAACGCGACACAGGCAGTTTCGATGCCAGATGCTCCAGTATGGCATTGGCAATGCCCAGATTTCCTTCGGCATTTTCGAAGTCGATAGGATTCACTTTATGCGGCATAGCCGAAGAACCTATTTCGCCTGCTTTTATCTTCTGCTTGAAATATTCCATCGAAATATATTGCCAGAAATCGCGGTTGAGATCTACCATTATGGTATTGATACGTTTCAATCCGTCGAATACGGCTGCCAGATTATCGTAGTTCGAAATCTGGGTAGTATATTCTTCGCGGACTAATCCAAGTCTTTCCGATACAAAGTTATTGCCGAATGTTTTCCAATCATATGCAGGGTAAGCCACCCGGTGAGCGTTGTAGTTTCCTGTCGCTCCTCCGAACTTAGCCGAAAGCGGAACTGATTTCAAGAGGTTGATTTGTCCTTCAATACGGCTCACAAAAACCATTACTTCTTTACCCAAACGGGTAGGAGAAGCCGGCTGACCGTGCGTTTTCGCCAACATCGGAATTTCATCCCATTCGGCGGCATCTTTTTTCAACAAGTCTATTAATTGTTGCATCATCGGATAATAGACCTCTTCCAATGCATCCTTTACGGATAATGGGATAGATGTATTATTGATATCCTGTGATGTCAGCCCGAAATGGATAAATTCTTTGTATGCGTCTAATCCTAACAAGTCGAATTTCTCCTTGATGAAATATTCTACTGCTTTGACGTCGTGGTTCGTCGTTTTCTCTATTTCCTTGATATGAAGCGCATCGTCCTCCGAAAAATCCGTTACGATTGCCTGTAGCTTCGGATACACCGATTTGTCTATTGCCTGCAACTGCGGCAACGGGAGTTCGCACAAAGCAATAAAATATTCGATTTCTACTCTTACGCGGTATTTTATAAGCGCATATTCAGAAAAATATTGTGATAATATTTCCGCTTTATTGCGATAACGTCCATCTATAGGCGAAATGGATGTCAAAGGTGATAACTTCATGTCAGTTGTTTATTTTCTAATTCTAAAATCCAGCTTTATAATATCTAAAAAGTATCGCTACTTAGTTTTCTATCGTGTTTTACCGACTACAAATATACAATTTTTATTCGCTAAAAAACCAACTGTGCGTAACACTTTTTCATCTTTTAAGCAATTTTAGTCTTCTGTCTGTTCCTTATATTCATTGGGGACATAAATGACGCGGGCAAAGTTTTTCATCACCAACTTGCTTTCTACTACTTTTCCGCCCTGATATTTCAACAACTTATTTTGCCAAATCTCATTTTTGCGGTAAAATTCATCGCCTATTTTCAGGAACTCGTGCTCGCGTTCCTCGACATGGTAGGCGTGCTCCAATTCTTTATCGACACGGAGTTCACCTTCGAGGCATTTGTCCGAAAACCAGAGGTTTATCTGAAAGGTATACGGCGTATCATTAGTGAACTGATAATCCCTGTAATTATAAAAGACCGTAGCACCGCTACCGAAAGGCAGCACGCGCCCCTCGTCAGGGAAAGGGTCGAAGGAATGATGATAGCGCTCCGTTACAGTGAGGGGACTATGGATAGCCATCCAATGAATCAGGTTGGAGATTTGGCAAAGTCCGCCTCCGATACCGGCACGCGCCTTTCCGAAAGACAATTCCATCCCTAACAGATAGCCCTTTCGTTTGGTGGGTAACCCGACTAATTTGCAGAAAGAGAAGGTTTCGCCGGGGCGAATGATTATCCCGTCGAGTTGTTTTACGGCAATCTTCAGGTTGGTAACTTTATTGATTTGCAACTGCATATCGCTCTCGCCGAGTTTTTTCAACAGCACCGATTGGTGCTTCTTTACCCGATAGGGCAATTTCTCTTGCGAACGGGCTTTGGCATACTTTTTTCCGCCGAAATACCATTCTCCGTAACGCATAAAGCGCCTTGCCCAGACAGCAACAAAGTAAAGCACAGGATGGCGCTGACTCAATAGCTTTCGTTTATTCCCGGGATGTGTATTCATCGTTCTTATAGCAGGCTACGAATTCCATATATCCCAAGCGGCAAGCGCCTGCAATTCAAGCATTTCATAACCATTTTTAACGGTTGCTCCCTGCTCTTTTCCCAAACGGAGAAATTTCGTCTCTGCCGGATTATATACGAGGTCGTAAAGTAAGTGATTAGTCGTAAGCAGGTTGTATGGTATATCCGGCGCGGTATCTACATCGGGGAAAGTACCCAACGGGGTACAGTTAACGATAACGGTATGTTCCCTCATCACCTGCCCGGATAAATCTTCGTATGCCAGCACGTTATCTTTGCGCTTGCGGGAAACATAGGTCGCTTCTATTCCCAAATTCAGCAATCCTTGCCGGACAGCCTTCGATGCACCTCCTGTCCCTAAAATAAGGGCTTTATGATGTATCTGCGGATTGAGCAGAGGAGAAATGGAATATTGAAAACCTATCACATCGGAATTGTAGCCTGTAAGATAAGGCTTTCCGTCCGTCCACTCTATTTTGATTACGTTGATAGCGCCTATCGCTGCGGCATCAGGCGATATATTGTCCAGATAAGGCATAACCACTTCTTTGTAGGGAATGGTAACATTCAACCCTGACAAATCGGGATTCTCCCGGATAATTCCGGGCAACAAAGCGATGTCGGCTATCTCGAAATTCCGGTAGACAGCATCGATTTGTTCCTGCCGGAACTTATCGGTAAAGAAGCGTTGCGAAAACGAGTGTTTCAGAGGATAGCCTACCAATCCGTATTGTTGCATAGTTATAGAGGTTAACGTATAAAATATCAGTCATTTATTTCTTCGTAGCCCACATATTTTCCCTCGTCGCGGTCAAATATCTTTTTAGGTTTAGAAGAATTAGCCTGCGTATAATTGTTGTTCTGTTGTTGCTGGCTGGAACGGGCATATTCGCGCGAGACCCCTTTGAAGAACGAGAAGACTGTCATCACGCCCCATAATATGGCCATCACAAAAACAAGTAAAAAGATAAATCCCATGTTCAATTGCTTTATATAATTGTACTTTTCTCAAATATAGGAAATATCATGCCACAATGCGAGGGGCTTTCGATTCTTTAACGGGCTTTTAAGCTTTGTTTAGAGTAGCGTCAACATTTCGTCGGAAGCGAATATCGTATGTTCGGCAAGGATAAGAAGTCCTATCAGGATGAGGATAACCCCGCCTATCACATTAATCTTATGATTGTATCGTCCTCCTACTTTGCTTCCTGCCACAACTCCTATCGACGACAAAATCAATGTCACCACGCCGATAACGACAGCCGGTCTGGTGATAGGATAATTGACGATGGACAGTGACAAACCGACAGCCATAGCATCGATACTCGTAGCCAGCGCCAGACTGAACATCGTTTTAAAACTGAGCGGGTTAAAAGTCCTTTTCCCCTCCTCCGTATGCCAATGCCTGATGCCGTCGTATATCATCTTTCCGCCGAGGAATGACAAAATGGCAAAGGCAAACCAATGGTCGTAAAGATTGATATAATCTACAACCGTAGAGCCCAGAAACCATCCGGCAACAGCAAGAGACGCCTGCATCAAAGCAAGCATACCGGCTATTCGCAAAACGTTCAGCGGCTTATGGTTTTTGATGATAGCGCCACTGGTGAGGGCAATAACCATGCTGTCCATCGAAAGCCCGATGGCCAGTACAATGGTCGAGATTATATCCATTTAGTTATTTCGTCAAGTGCTTTTCTGTTTTTCTGCGGCTTTTTGCTCTTTTCCTCATCCACATAGCCGATAGGGAAAATAGCTATCGCCTCCATGTTTGCAGGAATGGCGAGCGCTTTCGTCAGGCGCTCCAAATCGAAGTTGCATATCCAGCACGTACCCAAGCCTGTTTCGTCGGCTGCAAGGCAGATATGCTCTGCCGTGATAGCAGCATCTATGTCGCCCGAATCCTTTCCGTCGGCACGCTTCCACGAAGCTTCGGAATCTTTGCAGACAACAATGAAAACAGGCACATTCTGCACCCAAGGCCTGTCGTAGCTGCCGGCAATCGCCTTTTTCGTATTCTCATCCGTCACTACATAAAAGAACCAAGGCTGTTTGTTGCATGCCGAAGGCGCCAGACGGGCACACTCGAGAATATAGTTCAGTTTTTCATCTTCCACCGCTTTAGGCAAGTAATTGCGCACTGAATAACGGTTTTCGATAAGTTTTAACAATTTCATTTTCAGTCAATCTTTATATCTCTTCGTCTATCTTATAGTTGTTGCGCTCGGAAGAAGAACGCGAAATCATTTCACCCAGAAAGCCGGCGAGAAACAGTTGCGTACCCAAGAGCATCATTGTGAGAGCAATATAGAAATAGGGCGAACTTGTCACCAACGGGTGGGCAATTCCCTGTTGAAGGGCATACAACTTGCTTCCGCCTACGATGAGGATAGCCACAAAGCCGATAAAAAACATCAGCGAGCCCAGCAACCCGAAAAAGTGCATCGGCTTGCGCCCGAAAGTGGAAAGAAACCAGAGCGTCAGCAAATCGAGATACCCGTTGAAGAAACGGCTGATACCCATAAATTTGCTCTTGCCGTATTTGCGTGCCCGATGTTGCACGACCTTCTCCCCTATCCTTACGAATCCTGCATTCTTCGCCAAAACAGGGATATAGCGATGCATATCGTTATACACTTCTATATTCTTCACCACCGCATTCCGGTAAGCTTTCAGTCCGCAGTTGAAATCGTGCAATTTGATGCCCGAAACTTTACGGGCTGTGGCATTGAACAGCTTGGTAGGAATCGTTTTGGAAACAGGGTCGTAGCGTTTCTTCTTCCAACCCGAAACTAAATCATAGCGCTCTTCTTTCACCATTTGGTAGAGTGCCGGAATTTCGTCGGGGCTGTCCTGCAAATCGGCATCCATCGTAATCACCACATCTCCTTTAGCCCGCGCAAAAGCACAATGCAAAGCAGGTGATTTGCCATAATTGCGGCGGAAACGGATAGCATGAATATCGTCTTCCTCCTCTTTCAGTTGGCAGATAATATCCCACGAGCGGTCGGTGCTACCGTCATCGACCAATAGTATTTCGTACGAAAAAGCGTTCTCTTTCATCACCCGCCGTATCCACGATACCAGTTCGGGCAAAGATTCTTCTTCGTTGTACAAAGGGATGACGATAGATATATCCATAGTGTTATTCTTTAACCTGTTTTCGTTTATTATTCGAGAATAAGGCTATTGCCAGTGTAAGGAACGAACCCACAAAGACTTTCCCTATCACATTGGTGATGATATAAAAGCTCTTGGAGCTGACCATACGCATCCAGACAGAGGTTCCCGTTTCATCACCTGTTACCGTTTCCACAAACATCTGCGGTAGGAAGGTGACCTTCGCCGAAAAATATTCGGGATGAATAACCGTATAATGCAACAGCATAACCACACCTTCGACAAGCGAGCCGATAAAGCATATCAGCATCATCATTTTGAGGCACCGCCAAAGGCTGTCTGATATTTTACGCAGCTTGAAGTAGTATATGTATATCAGCAGGAAAGTACCGATGTTCAGGATGTAGTATATGTAGATAAATACATGGTCGGTAAATCCCGAGCCGATAAGGAAAAGATACTTGAAAACCCAGAAAGCCCCTATAATCGCACCATAGCGCAAAAGCAGGTTTCGGATCAAAGTATTCTTTTCTTTCATATCTGGTGATGCTTAAAGATTTATAGTTGAACTACGCAAATGTAAGGGTTTTTATTGTAAAACGAAAGTGCAAACTTTCATCTGCACTTTCCGCTCCCTATTTTATTTCTTCTTGCCGCTTTTCTCCTGCTTTACAGACAAGTCCAGCGGATCTTTCACTTTTTCTTTCAGAAGGGCATAATCCAACACCTCTTTGATATCTTCCACATAGTGGAACTTCAACCCTTTCAGGTAAAGCGATTTGATGTCGTCGATGTCTTTCTTATTCTCTTTGCAAAGGATTATCTCTTTGATTCCGGCACGTTTGGCAGCGAGGATTTTCTCGCGGATACCGCCCACAGGCAATACCTTTCCGCGCAGCGTGATTTCGCCTGTCATAGCCAGATTCGCGCGCACCCGTCGTTGTGTGAAAGCCGATGCCAACGATGTCACCATCGTAATACCGGCCGACGGGCCGTCTTTCGGGATAGCCCCTTCCGGCACGTGAATGTGTACATTCCAGTTTTCGAACACCGATTCGTCGATACCGAAATATTGGCTGTGGGCATGCAGATATTCGAGCGCCAATACGGCAGACTCCTTCATCACATCGCCCAGGTTACCGGTCAACGTCAGCTTATTCGATTTGCCTTTACTCAAAGACGTCTCGATAAAGAGGATTTCGCCCCCTACCGATGTCCACGCCAAACCTGTTACCACACCGGCATAGTCGTTACCCTGATATTGGTCTTTGGTATATTCTACCGGACCGAGGTATTCGTGTAACTCTTCCGGCTCGAGCGTTTTGTTGTATTCCGTTTCGGATGCTACTTTCAACGCCAGCTTGCGCATTATCTTGGCAATCTTCTTATCCAGTTCGCGCACACCCGATTCGCGTGTGTAATCGGTGATGATATGTTCGATTGTCGCTTTCGATATGGTGATAGCCTTTTTAGGCAGACCGTGTATTTCCAACTCTTTCGGAATCAAATGGCGACGGGCTATTTCAACCTTTTCCTCGATGATGTATCCGCTGATTTCGATCATCTCCATGCGGTCGAGCAACGGCTGCGGAATCGTCCCGATATTGTTGGCCGTAGCAAGGAACATGACTTTCGACAGGTCGTAGTCGATATTCAGATAATTATCATGGAATGTCGAGTTCTGCTCGGGATCGAGCACTTCAAGCAAGGCCGAAGACGGATCGCCGCGGAAGTCGTTACCCATCTTATCTATTTCGTCCAACACAAACACAGGATTGGATGATTCGGCTTTTTGTATATTCTGTATGATGCGTCCCGGCATCGCTCCGATGTATGTACGGCGATGTCCGCGAATCTCGGATTCGTCGTGCAATCCGCCCAGCGAAACCCTGACATATTTGCGGTTCAATGCCTGAGCCACCGATTTCCCCAGCGAGGTTTTACCCACTCCGGGAGGGCCATACAAACAGATAATAGGCGATTTCATATCACCTTTCAGTTTCAATACGGCAAGATGTTCGATAATACGCTCTTTCACCTTCTCTAAACCAAAATGGTCGTGGTCGAGTACCTTCTGCGCATTTTTCAGGTCGAAATTATCTTCGGTATATTCGTTCCAAGGCAAGTCCAACACCGTTTGTATATAAGAATATTGTACCGAATAATCAGGCGATTGCGGATGCAAACGCTCCAATTTCTTCAACTCTTTATCAAAGGCGGCAGCAACTTCCTTGCTCCATTTCTTCGATTCGGCACGTTTCTGGAAGTCCTCAATATCAGCTTGCTGCGGATTTCCTCCCAATTCATCCTGAATGGTTTTGAGTTG
Source organism: Dysgonomonas sp. 25 (assembly GCF_010501075.1). GTDB lineage: Bacteria > Bacteroidota > Bacteroidia > Bacteroidales > Dysgonomonadaceae > Dysgonomonas. Next base: position 138,891 of record NZ_QVMN01000004.1, on the reverse strand, counting down.
TTGTTGGAGGAAGTATTCCTTTTGTTGCTGGTTCAACTCATCGCGGGTTTTCATTTGGATGTTCATTTTCATTTCCATCATCTGACTTTCGCGATTGAGAATAATCAGCAATTGGTAGGCACGCGATTTATCTTCGCTCAACTCGAGCAACTGCTGCTTTTCGCCCGCCGGAATCGGCAGGTTCGTACAACAATAGTTGACCAGGATAGTCCCGTCTTTCACGCTGTTGATGCGTTGCACAATGTCTTTCGGCGGATCGCCGTACATACGCAACATGTGCACCATCATTTCGCGGATAGAATCGAGCAGTACCTTATATTCATTGTCCTTTTTCCTTACAGGAATGGTTTTCAGCAATTCATACTTCGTCCGCAGATACGGGCTTTTCTGTGTCAATTCGGTTATACGGAAAGTCTTCTTTCCCTGAAAGATAACCGTTACATTATCACTTTCGGGCAGTTCTACGATACGCAGCACTTCGCCTATCACCCCCACCTCGTACAAGTCTTTCGAAGTAGGATCTTCCGTATCGGATTCTTTCTGGCAAACGAGGCCGACAAAGCGTCCTTTTCGTTTTTCGAGATCGTTGATTAGCTTTACCGACTTCTTACGGGCAATAGCTATCGGCAAACTCGTACCGGGAAAGATGACCGTATTGCGCAAAGGCAGTACGGGCAGATCTTCGGGCAGATCGGCTTCGTCGATATGGCAATCGTTCTCGTCCAAATCGTTTGTAACAATCGAGATAATAGTGTCGCCACCGTCCTCTATGCTGAATATATCGTTGTTCTTCTTACGAAACATATATTTTCTTTTGTTAGTTATTTCCCCTTTCGTAGAGAGGAGTTTGCAAAAATAGCGATTAATAATAAAATTATGGTTATTTTTGGCATAATTATAATACAAATTCTGTGCCGTAAATTCGATATATAAAACGCCAAAAGCATCAGTTGTTTATCATGAAACGATTATACCAGTCCTTTTGTTTTCCCATCATCGGTTCTTTAACCAGATTTCAATTAAGCTATGCCTAACGACTACTTCCAATTTAAGCAATTCACCGTCCGGCACGGACGATGTGCCATGAAGGTAGGCACCGATGGCGTATTGTTGGGAGCTTGGGCTTCTGCTGCGGATGCAAAAAAAATATTGGACATCGGCACAGGCAGCGGTTTGATAGCCTTGATGCTGGCGCAAAGAAATCCGCAGGCATCTGTAACGGCTATCGACATCGATGCGGACGCTATATTGCAAGCTGATGAGAACTTCGAAGCATCTCCTTTCGCCGGCAGGATTGCGTGCAAGCATATTCCGTTAGCTGATTATGCAACTAATACTGCTGAGCGTTTCGACCTGATTGTTTCCAATCCTCCCTTCTTTATCGATTCGTTGAAGTCTCCCGACAACCAACGCTCATTGGCCCGTCATACCGATTCGTTACCTATGGAAGAACTCATCGGGTTATCTTCCCGCCTATTGACTGACAAGGGACGTATAGCGCTGATATACCCATACGAACAAAAGGAAAGGATGATAGCCGCCGCCGAAAGGAACAATCTTTCGGTAAGCCGCATAACAACAGTTTATCCAATCCCAGGTTCCACTCCGAAGAGAGTACTGATGGAATTGGATAAAACCACAACTCTATTGCATAATAATGTACTCAATAATAACCTTATCATAGAAGGACAAAGGCATGTCTATTCGGGTGACTTTGTCCACCTAATTAAAGACTTCTATCTAAGATATTAACTCTTCTTGCATCGTACCGACATAAATGTTGTTGTAGGAGACTGACTACGATTTGCATAAGTCATGCTCTGATACGCAAATCTACACCAGGCATGCTTAGAATCGGAATAGCTTGATGTCCAGAAAAAGCTTTCTTTTCCATATTCTCTGATTGTATATAGCGTACCTAATCCGGTCAAATAGATATTGAGACCTGTTCCGTTTGTATTACTCGAACCACCTGTGGAAGAGAGAGGTGAATTCGACACTACTATCGGAGATTTCATTACATCGCCTCCATCGCGTGCTCCATTCGTTGTATTCCATGAAGAATTCCATGTACTACCAGTTAAGCTACTATATAAATGTGCATTCTCTACTAATTCCTGTTCCAACCGGCTCCACTCCCGGTCGCTTGGCAAATGCCACCCTTTAGGACAAAGCCCTTGCCTTCCTACCGGCTCTTCGTCAACCGATCCATATCCCTGATCTTTATCCGACAAATTCTTTTTATGGGTTGCAGCACGCCAATTGTATAACAAACCATATTCCGGCTTCCAATAGGCAGGCTTTCCCACCGAATAAGCACCATCCATTTTGGGGTATACATATAACATTTCCTCGAAATCGGCATCAGCATGTTCAGGTATCGGCGTGCCACATATTGTCGTTGTCGTCCGCAGGTTCTCGACCATCCATCTCCCTGCGGGACCAAAGAGATGCGTCCGGTACTCATTTCCATCTCTGTCGAAAACAGTATTATGCGTTTCCTGAGCCGGTTCCGGCTCATTAATTTCTACCCAGCGGATACCATCCCAGACATACAATCCCGGGCAACCTCCATCGAATTCTACTGCATTATAAACAACCATTCCTGTATGATCGCCCGTATATGTTCCCGTAGCAACCCCCATCGATTCGGCAAGATCGCCCATAAAATGCATCAATCGCACACGGGGCAAACCAAACCCTTTCGAAGACGAACCATCATCATTTTGTTTCAAATCCAAAAGAGCACCTTTTATGGGCGGATGATGAGATCCGATAGTGACCTGAGCTTGAAGTATCGGAATACTCATGGCCGCTGCGCTGAACAGCACAACTAAATACGTTGAAAATTTCATTCTTTTTATTTAGGTATAATTACTATTTGCTTTTTATATAAACAGATACCACCAACATTATGATATCATTTCCTTTAACACCTTGTGATATTCCTTCTGATGCCCTCAACCATTCTTAGAAAAGGAGCAGCCCATGTCATTCATAATTTATCTACCTTTATTTTGATTTCACACCCTTTCAATGCAAAAGAAATAGAAAAATTTGACATAACAAAGCTCCAAATGTTTAAATATTTTTAAAAATCGAAAATTAACATAATAATTATGTCACAAAGTTGAATTGAAAGAACTGAAAAGAAAACATTTAAATTTTCCGAATAATTATTCAAAAAAAATTGCAGAACAAGATATTTCTATCATAAGCTTATTCCGGTTCATATTTTCACTTTAGGAGCAAAGAATTTCATCCTATCGTTTTCTTTATTGATAATTTTATCCGCACTTGATTAATATATAGTCGAAAAAGCGTAAATTTGTATTGAGAAACAATATGGAAATCCCTCCGATGAGCATCGAGCCGCAATATATTGATCTGGATAAAGTTTTTGCAACCAAAGCTCCCGGCATTTACCGGAAGACGCCGCGCTTTTTGATCAATTGGTTGAAACGTAAAGTTCATGTAGACGAGCTAAACGAGATCCTGCGCCTATATGCCGACAAAGACGGAGTGGATTTTATGGAATCGGTTATCGGCTATTTCAACCTGAAACTGAACGTCTACGGCTTAGAAAATATCCCGCGCGAAGGACGGTTTATATTTACGTCCAATCATCCGTTAGGCGGACTCGACGGCATTTGTCTTTCGGCAATTATCGGCGAGAAGTACGACAAGAAAATCCGTTATCAGGTCAACGATCTGTTGATGAACATCAAGAACCTCCGTTCAATATTCATCCCGATAAACTCGGTCAGCCGTAAACAATCCAAAGACTATGCACGTTTAATCAATGAAGCTTTCGATTCGGAAAACCAGATCATTACCTTTCCCGCAGGACTTTGCTCGCGTAAGCAGAAAGGGAAGATATGCGATCTGGAATGGAAGAAAAGCTTCATCCAAAAGGCTGTGGAATCGGAAAGAGATGTAGTTCCTGTCTATTTTCATGGGCAGAATTCGAAATTCTTTTATAGATTTGCAAATATAAGGAAGGCACTGGGGATAAAGTTCAACCTCGAGATGCTCTTCCTGTCCGACGAATTGTTCAAGCAAAGGAATCAAACCTTCTCTGTCGTATTCGGGACGCCTATACCCTATTCGACATTCGACAAGTCGAGAAGTATAGCGCAATGGGCCGAATATGTGAAAGAGAAGTCGTATGAGCTTGCTAAAACACTGAAATAAGAGACATGGAAAAGATAATACCACCAGTAAACAGACAGATACTAAGAACCGAACTTAGTAGGGACAAGTTTCTGCGGAAGACAAACCGGGCTGATAATGAGATTTACATTATCACGGCACACAACGCGCCGAATGTGATGCAGGAGATAGGGCGCCTGCGCGAAGAGGCTTTCCGTTTCTACGGTGGAGGCACAGGTAAAGCAGTCGACATAGACGAATATGATACGATGGATAACCCATACAAGCAACTTATCGTCTGGAATCCCGAAGCCGAAGAGATCATCGGCGGCTATCGCTTTATCTGTGGGCCGGATATCACCTTCGATTCGAACGGCGAACCCTATTTAGCCACGTCGCACCTGTTCAACTTCTCCGAGAAGTTCATCAAAGAATACCTCCCCAAGACGTTCGAGCTGGGACGCTCTTTCGTGACGCTCGACTACCAATCGACACGTGCCGGAACACGCGCCATCTTTGCGCTCGATAACCTCTGGGACGGACTTGGAGCAATCTGGGTAGCCGACCAGTCGATGGAATACTTCTTCGGCAAGGTAACCATGTACGACACGTACAACGTAGAGGCGCGCGACATGATACTCTACTTCCTCAACAAGCACTTCCCCGATCCCGAACAACTGATATGGCCGAAGCATTCGCTGCTTATCAACTCCAACGAGAAGAAGCTGCAGGAGATGTTCTCGGGCGATTCGTTCAAGGCCGACTACAAGATACTCAACACGGGCGTCCGCAAGTTGGGGCTGAATATCCCGCCGCTGGTAAATGCCTATATGAGCCTCTCGCCACAGATGCGCGTATTCGGGACAGCCATCAACGACGAGTTCGGCAATGTGGAAGAGACAGGCATCCTGATTGCGATGGAAGACATCCTCGAAGAGAAGAAGAAGCGCCATATCGAATCATACCTGCGCGACAACCCTTCCAAGCGCTTCCTCAAGAAGCTGCGCCAAACCATCAACTGGACAGGGAAGAAGAAAGGGAAGCTATAAACCCTATGGCAGACCTCTCGCAATATAACATCATACTCGCTTCCAACTCGCCACGAAGGAAGGAACTCCTTTCGGGACTGGATCTGGACTATACCATCGAGACGCTCCCCGATATAGACGAGTCTTACCCCGATACCTTAGCGGGTGAAGCGATAGCCGAATACATTGCCCGCCAAAAAGCCGATGCCTACAAAGAGCGCCTGCAAACCAACGACCTGCTTATCACAGCAGACACTATTGTCCTGCTCGGCGGAAAGGTCTACGGCAAGCCTGCCGATACGGAAGAGGCGAAGCAGATGCTGCGCGAGCTATCCGGGCATACGCACCGGGTGGTGACGGGAGTATGCATCCTCACGCAAAGGAAGCAGCAGGTATTCAGCGTATCGTCCGAAGTGCGCTTTGCCTATTTGGAAGAAGCCGAGATAAGCTATTACGTGGACAAGTACCAGCCACTCGACAAAGCCGGAGCCTACGGCATACAGGAGTGGATTGGCTATGTGGCGGTCGAATATATGTCAGGTTCGTATTTCAATATCATGGGATTGCCCATTCAGCGGCTCTATCAGGAATTGAAGCTATTCTAATCCCCCGCCGGCAGGGAGAATCAACCCCTCATCACTAATCGATATCACCTCTTTCATCTCCGGGAAGTCCTGCTTCGTGAGGTCTTGTATCACCTTCAGCACGCGCTTGCCCTCGTCGATACGTACAGGCTCGTACTTCGTCTGATAGGTCGATACCACTTCGGCTTTCAGAAACTTACCCTCCTTGTCGGTGTATATCTTGAATATCGGGGCAAGCCCGTTTACGCCGCTGATGTTCACGCGGTCGTACGTACAAAAGTTACCCATACTATAGGTAATGAAGCGGTCTTTGTACACCTCCACAGCGCGCGTCACATGCGGCCCGTGACCGAGCAGGATATCCGCTCCCGCATCAATCATCTTGTGGGCAAACTCGTACACATTTCCCCGGTTCTCACCGACAAAGGTTTCGAGCTTCCGCGTCACATGCTGATACTTCGCCCCTTCAGCTCCGGCATGGAACGAAACGATAACAACATCGCACTCCGCTGCCAGCTTACGTACCAATTCCTGTGCCGCAGGAATATCGCGCACGTCTACCGTTCCGCGGTTTGGGGCAAAAGCACAAAAGCCATATTTCACGCCATCGACGGCGAAAGTGGTAGACACCTGATAATCCTTCAATCCGGCATAGTGGATACCCGCCTTATCCAGCGTCTCCACAGTCGATTTACGCCCCTGCTCGCCAAAGTCGCCCACGTGATTGTTGGCAACACTCAACAAGTTGAAACCGGCATCTTTCAGGCAGTTGACAAAACTCGTAGGCATACCGAAGGTGTAGCAAAGGCGCGGATTATTGCACCGTTTGGCGCTCGCCTTACTATCCGTAAGCACCCCTTCGAGGTTGCCGAAAGTAATATCGCCCGACGCAAGGATATCTTTCACCTCGCTCAACTGCGGCGAACAATCGTTGTTGGGCGGAAGATGCTTACCATCGGGAACAATCGTCCCCATCATAATGTCGCCCACGGCAATCACTTTTATCGTATCCGAACCGGCTGCTTTCAGGCTGCACACGCCGATAAGCGCCAAGGCTATAATCGATAGTATCTTATTCATAATCTTTTGCTTCAAAAATTTCATTTGATTGCAAAAGTAGTAAAAGCAGGCAAATCTTCACAGACTTTTACCTTTTTGTTTTCTCACCATCCTTAGTATGCAAGAATTTGCAACTCTGTCATGCCGAAGCCTGCCTGAAACATCTCGACACGGTTTATGAAGAAAAGTGCCAAGCGTGATGAGATTCCTCGCTTCACCCGGAAAGACAAATCAATTGATTATTTTTAGTATGTATAAATTTCGACTATCTGTTTCGGACTCTTAAAATTAAAAAATAAACAAACTTGACAAATTTGACGCGATACTGTGTTTTTTATACCCGCCTATCCGAAAATCGCGGAGGCGCGGTACACAAGCGGGCATATTCCTCCTTCACCCGCCGGGCCTTTTCTATCGCTTCGGGCGTAAGCTCGTCCCGTTCGCCCCGTTGGAGCTTTTCAAATTCGCGTTTTGTTTCTTCATCAATCACCTCCACAATCATCGGCTGGCGCTGAGGCAACTCTCTCAACTCCTTTTCCGTCTCCTCATACGATTTTTTCAGTATTACATTCAGCGTAGAAGCATCCATGGCATGCTCGCGCTCGGTTACCACCTGTTTTTCTACAACCATCTTTTCGCCGTGAACCTTGCTCGGCACATAAGTCGTCTTCACCGTCACCGTCTTATATCCCTTCAACCTCCGGCGTATCATTTCGCGCCCGAGGCAAAACAATTTCTCGTTCCGTCTCTCCACGGCTTTCTGCAATGCCTCGCGAAACTCTTTCTTTTCGGCCTTCCACAAATAAAAACAATTACGCGTAATCTGAAAAATATTACACAACTCGCTTATCGTTGTTTCACCGTCTTCTATCAACTCACATATCTTCTCTGCTAAATCTTTACTATACTTTGCCATAATGTTTTTTACTTTATAGATAAAGCTATTTTTACCTCATCAATAATATTTATAAAGTATTTTGTATTCCGGCTTGGATATTTGGATGAAAACACATTATTTTTGCAAAAGTTTTTTGAATTATGCTATATTATTTTTTTTCAAAAAAACAATTAACACATATTGCTTTTAACGGAAAGGACAAGTAAATTTTATCGCATATACGACCAAAGCATTCTGTAAATAGTAGTAACAATTTATTAAAATCAGTACCTCCTCTATTGGAGATATTATTAACACGTTATAATTATGAACAAACATCTCACGCAGGCTATCTTATGCATAGCACTTATTTTCTTCTCCGCAACAAATCTTTCCGGGCAAGTAACAATCGGCAGTAAACAACCACCCCTTGCAGGCGCATTGCTCGACCTGAAAGAAGACGGAACAACCACCAAAGGGTTAGGCTTGCCACGCGTCAGCCTGAAAGATCCTTATTCCTTAGACGACGTAGGAGGCGGCTCGTCCACTGCCGAAAAAGAAGCACATACGGGATTGCTGGTATACAACCCCGACGGAGACAACGGATTGTGCATAGGACTATACGTTTGGGATTCGGAACGCTGGCAGATGGTGCCCGGTGACGGACGCGCCCTGAAAGTGAATACCAGCATTCAGGCAAACTCCTTCATCATCCCTCTCGGCCATCACGTAGAAGTGCCCATAACAAAAGCTATCAACATGTGGGCAGCCCACTCTTCGCTGAGTTCGGTAGCAACACTCAATACGGCAGACCTGCTCAACGATGCCGAAGTGGAACTGCTCTGGCAGGACAACCCGAACCTTTTTCGCAAGATAGCCCTTACCCAAAAGGCAAACGGAACTATCGTAATGCGTCTTACGCTCGATTGCCAGGGAGCGCTGCACGAAGCAGGCAATGCCCTTGTCGCCATCCGCATACCCGGCACCGACGGATTGGATGCTCAAGGTAAAACGCCTATCCGCTGGAGCTGGCATTTATGGGTGACAGACTACGATCCCGACACCAAGAAAAACGGAACGACATACGCACACAACAACGGAACACCCGGCGGCGACTACGAATTTATGGATCGCCGGCTGGGAGCGCTTAGCGGAGCCGAAGATAACCCCAAGACAATCGGACTCAGCTATCAATGGGGGCGCAAAGATCCGTTCCCTTCCGCTTCGGATTTCATAGCTACGCCCAGTACGTTGTACGACATCGATGGAACAGCTATTCCGTCTACCAGCGAAACTGTAGATGGAATATCAGTAAAAAACACGCCGACTACAGCCGGAACAGGCAACAACCTTGCTAATTCCATTAAGGAGCCGCAATACCACTACAGTGGAGGAGCCGGGTGGTATGCAACCCATATGTACGGTCAGTCAATGACTGACGGCTTATGGAAACTCTATACCGGACAGGGAGGAAAAACCGAATTCGATCCCTGCCCCGAAGGATGGAGGGTACCTATAGATAAGAATAATCAAAATCCTCACACCAACCTTTCAAATGTTACGCCTGATACATATGGGTCATTACATCCCGACTATGGCTACATCCCCTATACAGGAGGCCGAACCGGAAGTGGTACACATATGTATCCCATAGCTTCCTCTGGCTCCCAAACTTATGAATGGGGTGGATCAGAACAGTGGGGAACCGCATATTACCAAGCGATGGAGGCTGCCGGAGGAGGAGCTTATTCTGTAGCTATGAGTGAACAGTTCGCTATACCCGTCCGCTGCATGAAAGAATAATAAAACAGCAAAGAGCCACTGCAATAGTGGCTCTTTCGATTTTATATCCGGTTATTAGTTTTTTTGCTATCTTTGTCGCACAATATTGTAAACGATAAACAGACTATAAAACGTGGCTAAAAAGACCGAAATCGCGGAAACTCCACTGATGAGGCAATACTTGGAAATCAAGGCAAAACACCCTGATGCTATCTTGCTTTTCCGTGTCGGCGATTTTTACGAAACATTCTCCGAAGATGCCATTGCCACAGCAACCATTCTGGGCATTACGCTCACGCGAAGGGCTAACGGCGCAGCATCCTTTGTCGAACTGGCAGGATTCCCCTATCACGCACTCGATACGTATCTCCCGAAGCTTGTCCGTGCCGGCAAACGGGTAGCCATCTGCGACCAACTGGAAGATCCCAAGCAGACAAAGACACTCGTCAAACGCGGCATTACCGAATTGGTGACGCCCGGTGTTTCGATCCACGACAATGTACTGAACCACAAGGAAAACAACTTTGTCGCAGCTATCCACTTCAACAAAAACCTTTTAGGTGTTTCCTTCCTCGATATTTCTACCGGGGAGTTTATGGTTGCCGAAGGGCCTGCCGACTACATAGACAAACTGCTGACCAACTTCGCACCGAAAGAAATCCTTATCGAGCGCAGCAAACGTAAGCTGTTCAACGAACTATTCGGGGTGCGTTGCTTCGTATTCGAACTCGACGACTGGGTTTTCACCGAAGACACCGCCCGCGGACGCCTGATACAGCATTTCGAAACGAAAAACCTCAAAGGCTTCGGCATCGAACAGATGACCAATGCCATCATAGCAGCGGGAACAATCCTCCACTACCTGGATGTCACGCAGCATAACCAATTGGGGCATATCACCACCCTATCGCGCATAGAGGAAGACAAATATGTCCGCTTGGATAAATTCACCGTTCGCAGCCTCGAACTGCTATCGACGATGAACGAAGGCGGCAAGAGCCTGCTCGACATCCTCGATCGCACCGTTTCGGCGATGGGCGCGCGTATGCTTCGCCGTTGGCTGGTTTTCCCGCTCAAGAATATCGACCAGATAAATAAGCGGCTGTCGGTAGTGGAATACTTCTTCCGCGATCCCGAACTAAAAGACCTGCTCGAAACGCAACTTTCGCTTATCGGAGATTTAGAGCGTATTATCTCCAAGGTCGCCGTCAACCGTGTCAGTCCACGCGAAATTGTACAGCTAAAAGTGGCATTGACCGCCATAGAGCCTATCAAAAACGCTTTCCTGCAATCGGAAGAAGCAAGCCTGCGCGAAATTGGCGAACAGCTGAATCCGTGTACCGAGATACGCGACCGCATACACCGCGAAATCTGCCTCGATCCCCCCGTGTTGATAGCTAAAGGAAATGTTATCAACAAAGGGATAAACAACGAGCTGGACGAGTTACGTGAGATAGCTTTCTCGGGGAAAGATTATTTAGTAAAACTGCAACAGCGCGAAAGCGAAATAACAGGTATCCCTTCGCTCAAAGTGGCGTTCAACAACGTATTCGGTTACTACATCGAAGTGCGCAATACGCACAAGGATAAAGTGCCCGAAGGATGGATTCGCAAACAAACGCTTGTCAATGCCGAACGCTACATCACGCAGGAACTGAAAGAATACGAAGAAAAGATTCTGGGAGCAGAGGAAAAAATCCTTGCCCTCGAAACGCAATTATACAACGATTTGGTTGCCAGCCTTGTGGAATACACAACAGCTATTCAGCAGGATGCGCACCTTATCGCTCAAATCGACTGCCTGCTCTCATACGCCAAGATTGCAGCAGAGAATAAATACATCCGTCCCGTTGTCGAAGATTCGGATGCGATAGATATCCGCAACGGGCGCCACCCGGTGATAGAAAAGCAACTCCCCATCGGCGAGAAGTATATTGCCAACGATGTGATGCTCGACAGCAATTCGCAGCAAATCATCATTATCACAGGGCCTAACATGGCGGGTAAATCGGCGTTGCTGCGCCAGACTGCCCTCATCACACTGATGGCACAGGCGGGAAGTTTTGTCCCTGCCGATTCGGCACAGATAGGATTGGTTGACAAGATTTTCACACGTGTAGGGGCATCGGATAATATTTCGCTGGGTGAGTCTACCTTTATGGTGGAGATGAACGAGGCGGCAGATATACTGAACAACCTGTCATCGAGGAGTTTGGTACTATTCGACGAGTTAGGGCGCGGAACAAGCACCTACGACGGTATTTCGATAGCCTGGTCTATCGTCGAATATATCCACGAACACCCCAAGGCAAGAGCTAAAACGCTCTTTGCCACCCACTACCACGAACTGAACGAAATGGAAAAATCGTTCAAGCGAATAAAGAACTATAACGTTTCTGTAAAAGAAATTGACAATAAAGTTATATTTTTGCGTAAGTTAGTGCGAGGTGGCAGCGAACACAGCTTCGGTATCCATGTTGCCAAAATGGCAGGAATGCCGCAAAGTATTGTAAAAAGAGCCGACGATATACTGAAACAGCTGGAACGGGACAACCGCCAGCAGGATATATCGAAGCCTATTGCCGACATCACAGAGAAGCGGGAAGGTTATCAACTCAACTTTTTCCAGTTGGACGATCCGGTACTTAGTCAGGTAAGAGATGAAATTACGTCTTTGGACATAAACAACCTGACGCCGATGGAAGCATTGAACAAGCTGAATGAAATAAAGAAAATAGTCTCCGGCAAATAGGGAGGCTGCACATTTTTTAGACATATGAATAAAAAGAAAATTTTAGTTACCGGAGGAGCCGGATTTATCGGTTCCCACCTTTGCGAAAGATTGTTGAACGAAGGAAATGAGGTACTTTGCCTTGACAACTACTTTACGGGTTCTAAAGAGAACGTTACACATCTATTGAACAATCCTTATTTCGAATTGATACGTCACGATGTGGTACATCCTTTTCATGTGGATGTAGACGAGATTTATAATCTTGCCTGCCCGGCATCGCCCGTGCATTATCAGCACAACCCCATCAAAACGATCAAAACGTCGGTGATGGGAGCAATCAATATGCTGGGATTGGCTAAACGCGTGAAAGCGAAAATCCTACAAGCTTCGACAAGCGAAGTATATGGCGATCCGCACGTTCATCCGCAACCCGAAGCGTATTGGGGGAATGTGAACCCTATCGGCATACGCTCTTGTTATGACGAGGGTAAGCGTTGCGCCGAAACGTTATTTATGGACTACCACCGCCAGAACAACGTAAAAGTAAAGATTATCCGCATATTCAATACGTATGGTCCTAAGATGAACCCGAACGACGGACGTGTTGTATCCAACTTCATCGTGCAGGCGCTGAAAGGCGAAAACATCACGATATACGGCGATGGGACGCAAACACGCAGTTTTCAGTACGTAGACGATCTGGTGGAAGCGATGGTACGGATGATGAGTACGGACGATTCGTTCGTTGGCCCTGTGAATACAGGTAATCCGGGCGAATTCACAATGATCGAACTGGCGAATTTAGTATTGGAACTGACCGGTTCTAAATCGAAATTGATATTCGAACCGCTTCCGAGCGACGACCCGAAACAACGCAAACCAGATATTTCCTTAGCTAAGGAAAAGTTGGGATGGGAACCTGCCATCCCGTTAAGGGAAGGACTTATCAAAACAATCACTTATTTTGACGAAGTTTTAAAGAAAGGATAAATTATGAAATTATCAATTGTAGTACCTGCATATAACGAAGCCAGAACGATACACCTCATCTTGGACAAAGTACTGGATGTAAACCTAATAGGAGGTTTCGAAAAAGAAGTCATCATTGTAAACGACTGCTCCAAAGACGATACAATCGAAGTCGTAAACAAATACATCGCAGACCATCCTCAAGCGGATATGAAGCTATACGAACAGCCCAAGAATATGGGTAAAGGTGCAGCATTGCACCGTGGTATAGCCGAAGCAACGGGCGATTATGTCATCATTCAGGATGCCGACTTGGAATACGATCCGAAAGAATATAATATCCTGCTGCAACCTATCGTAGACGGGTTTGCCGATGTGGTTTTCGGTTCGCGCTTTATGGGCGGTAATGCGCATCGCATCCTGTTCTTCTGGCACTCGATAGGAAACAAAATGCTGACGACTGTTTCCAACATGTTCACCAACCTGAACCTGACGGATATGGAAACCTGTTACAAGCTTTTCCGTGCCGACATCATCAAATCGCTCAAGCTGAAAGAAAGACGCTTCGGTTTCGAGCCGGAAGTTACAGCCAAAGTAGCACGCATCCCTAAAGTAAGGATTTACGAAGTAGGTATTTCCTATTACGGACGTACGTACGAAGAAGGGAAGAAAATCGGTTGGAGAGACGGCGTGCGCGCCTTTATCTGTATGCTGAAATACGGATTATTCCGTATGCAGTAAACTACTTATAGAAGTTCTTGTCAAAAGCCGAAAATTCGTCTTTACCAAGAATAACCCGCTTCCAGAAAGCGGACAAGAAACCACTTCCGTAGCCAATCAATTGCGTAAAAGAAGCCAATATAGATAAGAGTCCTACATAGGGGCTCTTATTTTGTATCGTAGCATCCAAGAAGATAATCAAGGTATATAGAGAGATACAAGCCATCCCCGCAACGCACCAATAGGCCGTCAGCAAAGACAATATAAGGAATAGCAAAAACGCCGACGGAAAGAGATGCACAATCTTCAACGAATCGGGATATTTTTTATACAGGTTTATGCGGGCTATCCCCGAATTATAGACCTGCTTAAAGAAAGTCTTAAAATTATTCCTGCGCTTGTGGTAAACATATGCCGAGAGGAATAGGGCAACCTTATATCCCGCATTGTAGATACGGATACTGAAATCTATATCCTCGCCGAAGCGCATCTTGGCAAAGCCGCCTAATTTTTCATACACCTCTCTGCGGATACCCATATTGAAGCTACGCGGATAGAACTTCCCTATCTTCTTTTTCTGCCCGCGAATGCCGCCGGTGGTAAAAAGAGACGTCATCGAATAGTTAATCGCCTTCTGCACAGGCGTAAAGGAATCCAGCGCCCTGTCGGGACCTCCGAAAGCATCGGCATTCGTCTCCTGCAATTCGTTGCGGACGGAAGCGATATAAGCAGGGGGAATAATGCAATCCGAATCCAGAATCAACAAATAATCTCCCGAAGCCTGCTTAGCTCCGTAGTTACGCGCCTGTCCCGGCCCGGAATTTTCTATAAGGTAGTAAGCGACGGGCAGTTTACCTGCATATTTCTCTACTACCGTTTTGCAAGCTATCGAAGAGCCGTCTTCCACAATAATCACCTCAAAATCGGTATCCGTCTGCTCGACAAGGCTGCTCAGCAACTCATCGATTTCGTCGGGTCGGTTATAAACGGGGATTATTATCGAAAACAGCATCGTTTGCTTATTTTTTGTTCATCACCTGATGTATTTTGTCTACAACCATTTGTTCGGTTATTCCTTTCATGCAATCCTCATCGCAAGGGGCATCGCCGAAAACCGAGGTAGGACGGTAAGGCAAATCCATCTGTATGGCATTGTCGATATCCTGCCGGAATCCGTAGAAACCGAGCGAAGGATGGGTTGCCCCCCATATCGACACCACAGGCGTATTCACCAACGAGGCAAGGTGCATATTGGCTGAGTCCATCGAAACAACCACGTCCATCATGGACATTACCTGCAACTCTTTCTCCAGATTCAACTGCCCTGTCAGATTAATCGTATGGGCATATTTTGATTGCCATTCATCCAAGACATGCTTTTCCTTGCGCCCTCCTCCCAAGAGGAAAACGGTTGTACCAGCTTCTTTCGAGAGCATTTCTACAACCCGCTCCATCTTTTCCAACGGGTACATCTTTCCTTCGTGGCGGGCAAACGGCGCTATGCCTATCCACTTGCCTTCTTTCTTTCCTGTAATCTTTTCTATAATAGAATAGTCCTGCATCACATAGTCGAGAATACTATTGAACGATATCTCGGCAGGAAAGCCCAGCCTCACAAATGTATCGAGATAGCGGTCTACCGTATGTTTAAGGGGCGGATTGAGGACTTTCGACTCAATCATTTGCTGCTTTTCCTTGCGTCCTTTGTCTATATGGCGCACCTTGCGTCCGGTGAGCATTATCGCCCAGCGGATAAGCTTGGAACGCAACACGTCGTGCTCGTCCACCACATGCGAAAATCCCATAAAGACGGACTTGAAAACGAGCTTCAACAGCCCGAAAAAGCCTTTATGCTTCCCGCGAACGTCTACGGAAATCGTATTTACATTGAACGACAAATTGTTGAACAAAGGAGTAAACGCTACACGCGTCATCACATAAAACCTATCCTGCGGATATCTCTCGGCGACAGAGGCTACAACAGGTACAAGCATCGCCACATCACCCAAAGCCGATAGCCTGATTACCAAAACTCGTGCCATAGGAATGCGCTATTTCTTCCCGTATAAAACAGGATTCAGATTCGGGTCGTTATACATCTTCATCTGCTTGTATACTTTCATATACTTGTTCCCTTGCTCGATATCCTGCAGCAGTTCTTCTATTGCAGTCGACAGGTCGGTGCGTTGTTCGAGCAGCACATCCAGTTTCTTCTGGCATTGCTGACGGTGTTCTTCCGTTGCATCCTTGCGCGTAGCCTCTTCATTCATATGATAGATTTTAAGCGCGAGAATAGACAAACGGTCGATCGCCCAAGCCGGACTTTCGGTATTGATCTGAGCCGATGCTTTCGGCTGTATATCTTTGTATTTATCGAGGAAATAGCTGTCTATCAATTCAACGAGGTCGGTACGCTCCTGATTGGATTTATCGATGCGACGCTTGATACCCAACGCTACTACGGGATCTATGCCCGGTTCGCGGATAATATCCTCCAGATGCCACTGAACAGTATCGATCCAGTTTTTCAGATACAATAGCTGCTCGATTGTCCTTTCTGTATAAGGATTATTGATAGGAGCATCTACATCATTTGTCGTATGATAGTCATTGATTGCTTTTTCGAAAATCGAATTGCAAAGTGAAGTGAAATTCATAGGATTATTCTATTATGTTTGATATTACTATTCTATTATGTTCCCTCTTAATGGAATAACAAATATAAATAATTCTTCTCAACTTTTTATCGTTTTTCCCTTTCTGTTTCATTACATGTATTACTTTCCATAGCAAAAAGGACTGTTTCCATACAAAAAAAGATGCTCCCAAAACTGAAAGCATCTTCGTAAATTATCGTTTAAGCCCTACCCCACACTGCCTTCCAGGCTTATCTGGAGTAGCTTTTGAGCTTCTACGGCAAACTCCATCGGGAGTTTCTGCATCACTTCCTTCGCGTATCCGTTGACGATCAGCCCGACGGCATCTTCGGTGGCAATGCCCCGCTGATTGCAATAGAATATCTGATCCTCGCTTATCTTGGAGGTTGTAGCCTCATGCTCGATAATGGCCGTAGGATTATTGATGTCGGAATAAGGGAAGGTATGCGCACCGCATTTGTCGCCCAGCAACAAGCTGTCGCACTGCGAGTGGTTGCGGGCATTCTCGGCACGAGCCGAAACCTTGACCAGACCACGGTATGAGTTCTGGCTGACACCTGCCGAAATACCTTTCGACACGATACGGCTTTTGGTATTTTTGCCTATATGAATCATCTTCGTACCGGTATCGGCTTGCTGATGGTTATTGGTTACGGCGACCGAATAAAATTCGCCGATGGAATTATCTCCCGCAAGAATGCACGATGGATATTTCCACGTAACAGCCGAGCCTGTCTCGACCTGCGTCCACGATATTTTAGAAGCCACACCTTTGCAGATGCCGCGTTTGGTAACGAAGTTATAGATACCGCCTTTTCCCTCTTTATCGCCCGGATACCAGTTCTGTACGGTCGAATATTTCACCTCCGCACGGTCGAGAGCGATTATTTCCACAATGGCGGCGTGCAGTTGGTTTTCGTCGCGCATAGGAGCTGTACAGCCTTCGAGGTAGCTCACGTAAGCATCATCGTCGGCTACAATCAGTGTCCGCTCAAATTGCCCTGTATTGGCAGCATTGATACGGAAATAGGTCGACAATTCCATCGGGCAGCGTACGCCTTTCGGTATATAAACAAACGACCCGTCGCTGAACACAGCCGAGTTAAGCGCAGCAAAAAAGTTATCGCGGTACGACACCACCGAACCCAGATATTCTTTTACCAAATCGGGGTGTTCCTGCACTGCCTCGCTGAAAGAGCAAAAGATAATCCCCTTCTCTTTCAATGTTTCTTTGAATGTTGTTTTCACCGAAACGCTGTCGACAACGGCATCCACGGCCATCGTCGTCACGCCGGCGAGCATCTCGCGCTCGTGAAGCGGAATACCCAGCTTGTCGAATGTCTTTATCAGTTCGGGATCGACCTCGTCCATGCTTTTGGGTCCGTCTTTCTTTTTGGGGGCGGCGTAGTAGCTTATCGACTGGTAGTCGATTTCGGGTATTTCCAGATGCGCCCAATGGGGCATCTCCATCGTACACCAGTGACGATAGGCTTTCAGGCGGAATTCGAGCATCCATTCGGGCTCGTTTTTCTTTGCCGAAATAATGCGGACAACGTCTTCGTTGAGACCGACCGGTATTACTTCGGTTTCGATGTCGGTGACGAATCCGTATTTGTATTCGCCGCTGGTGATTTCGTCTAATATTTTATCTTGATCTTCCTGCATGGTTATCTGTTGTTTTTAATATGGAGAACAAGCAGCTCGCGCGATTGTTCTATACACAAAGATAAGCAGATTCTATCCATTTGCCGAACAGATATAAATATTTTACATCTTTTATAGATAGAGAAAAATACCCCAACCGGCTTTCTATATTTTCCCCTTATCCGCTATTCATTTAGGATCACCTTTTCCACAGGCATTCTTTTCGAATAAGGCATTTTCTCTCCATAGCCTATCCGCAGCAATATGGTAGGATGTTCATCGGATATATTCAGCGTTTCGGCCATTGCGGCAGACAAGTGGCTGACCTCGTTCGGCTGGTTCATATAAGCATGTATTATCCCCAACCTCGTCGATTTCAACAAAAAGCGCTCCAGTATGATGCCAAGCTTTATCCATTCTTCGCATGTGTTAGATGCTGTGGTCAGCAGGACAAAATGAGAGGACGACGCTATTTTTTTCTTATCTCCCTTATTCTGTGATTTTTCGTTTACAGCTTTCGACAGAATCGGTTTGACGATGAATTTCGGCAAATTAGGAGCACCAAAGACCGCATAACTCAACCCGTCATTCATTTCATCCTGATGCTTCTTATTAAATCGCATCCACGATCTAAGTTCTTTTTTAAATGCCTTATCCTGCATCTGCAATACATTCCCCATCACAACATAATTGGCGATGGAATCGAATTCTGCTGTTCCCTTTTCGTAGAAATAAGCATTAACGGGCGATTCGTCGAAAACTCTTTTCAGCAAGTTGATGGTATCCGCCGAAACCATCTGCCCGTTATATATGCTTCGGTTAGTCTGGCGGACGGCAATCTGCCAAAAAAGGCTATCTACCTCTACAGAAGCATCTTTCGTCAAATTCACGGTAATGATTCCTTCTTCCGAAATATCGAGTGCGGCAGCATATCCTTTGTGCGAGGCTGCAATGCGCAGGTTCTCCGCTGCACATCCCAAACTGATAAATAATTCCCTGTTATCAGGATCGACCACAGGCAGCGATTTATCATAATTGGGAAGTATCTGGATAGCATCATCGCTGATCCTGAAAAGCCAAGGCTGCGTATTATGTCCCGACGGAGCTTTTATCGCCTCTCCGACCATAAACAGATGATCGGCATTTTGCGCATTAATACTTGCCATATAATAAAGAATTATAATGAAGAATAAACTTATTTTTTTCATGCGTATATTATTTTATTATTGTATCTATAAGCGCATCGATTCCTTCAGCAATCTGCGCCCACCCGCTATCACTCTGAATATCGATGCCGTTGTACATCCGGCAATTCTCTTCGAGCATAGCAAGATAAGCGATTCCGGCATCTACAATAGTAGATATAGCTTGTATCTGTGCCTTATCCACTTTGGCGAACCCGGCCATCATATGCAGGAATTGTACACCGTTCTTTTCCCGTTGTGCACGAATCTCCATTACAAAATCCTTATCCGTAGCCAACTCCCAGCGCCTCAACCTTTTCAGCGCGATATTGCCCCTGTACTCGGCCATCTCCCTGCGATAAAAGCCTTTTAAATACCCTTTAACGTCCGACACATCCGGCCGTTCTGTTATGGCATTCACCCAGAAGTCATACTTCTTCATATAGGCATAAATCAACCCGTCCAACGATTCGAAGTACCGGTAGATCAGGTTTTTGGAAAATCCGGCCTTTTTAGCAACCTGATTAATCCCAAGATGCTCGAATCCCGTTTCTTCTATCAATTCTCCAACAGCATTTATCAATTTCTCTTCGGATAACTGCCGATCTCTTTCTTTTGCCATCATTTATTATTTATTTGTGACCAATCGGCTACAAATATAAGTAACCGTTCGGTCACATGCAAATTATTTTGATTTTTTTCGCAAAATGCATCCATAAAAAAAGCCCGCCTTTCCGGGGCGGGACTTTATATCGTTCAAAAAAAACATAGCTGTTTATTCCTGAAACAGATGGCGTGTCGCCATATACTTCCACAAAGGGGCAGTCTGCATAGCTTGCTTCATCAGGTCTTGCTGCAGGACTTCTTTTAGCTGATCCAGCGACAGAAGCACCACCTCTATATCTTCCGTCTCCTCCAGATGCTGGGTGGATATTTTCTCCACATTGGTCGCCAGATAGCAATAGCAAAGGTTGGTATGCGTACCCGAATTAGCTGAAACAACGGTCAGAAGTTGCCACTCGCCACTGCCATATCCGGTTTCTTCATACAACTCTCTTTTGGCTGACTCCATCGGATTGGCATCCGTATCGTCGCACACACCCGCCGGAAGTTCGTACGTCCTGATGCCCAATCCGTGCCGGTATTGCTTGATCATAACAAACTGCTGCTCTTTGGTGATAGCAACAACATTCGTCCAGTTGCTATACTCGAACACATAATAATTCGGTATTTCAACTCCCGACGGCAGCCTCACATGATCCTGCCTGACCGTACACCACGGCTCTTGCAGCAGATATTCGGAGCCCAATGTCTCCCAGTTTTTGTTTTCTTCTTTCATTGAGGTAAAATGCCTATCAGGTTCCGGCAGCTACTTTAAGGAAAGAAAGATGGCACTTAACTTCTTTCACTTTGATCGTATTCACATCGATATGCGTCAGTCCGGCCTCATTCAGTAGCTCTTGCATAAATTGCTTATCCTGATAAGTTTTCGTCAGGTCGAAAGTAAAACTCATTTGTATATTCTCATTATACAATTTAATCGGAATAAGCTCGGTTTCTGACCCGTCATTTATTGCAAGTATATTTTTAGTTACATTGTAAGTAATATTCGTGCGCCCATGCTCATCCAGCAAACCGGAAGTCGAACTAACACCCTGTACACCACTTTCGTCGCCATCAAAATAATAAGCGATGTATTTGCCATCTATTTGTGTAGGCTCAGTTCCAAACATATCTTCAATGGAATTTTTAATCAGCGTCGATATCTGGCTATCACCTACCGATATAGCACTACCCCATCCATTGGCAACCCACAACCCTTCGAGGTCGGCATTTTTGTACGACACTTTGTCATCATCGTCGCTTCCGCAAGAAGCTCCGGCCAGAAGTACGGCTAAAAGCAGGAAAAGAATTTTAACTTGTTTCATCTGTTTCGTGTTATAAAATTTATATCAAAAAAATATCCGGATGCAAACTTATATATAAAACGACAAGGAACAAATAGCCTTATAGAAAATTTCCTATCTTTACAGCCGTAAATGATGACTATCGATGGAAAATAATTCCCTAAGTCCCTATATGACTTTTTTGCGCGAGGAATGGGCTGCTTTGCGCAACTCTGAACCTCTCACGCTGACAGAAAGCGAGATTCACAATCTGAAAGGTATCGACGACGAACTTTCGATGCAGGAAGTAGAAGATATATACCTCCCCCTTTCGCGCCTATTGAGTTATTATGTCAATGCCCGCACGGGAAGGCAAACGGTACTGATGAAATTCCTCAATCAACAACAGCAGAAAATCCCTTTCATCATCGGCATTGCCGGCAGCGTATCGGTAGGGAAAAGCACCACCGCCCGCGTATTGCAAGCCTTGCTGAGCCGCTGGAAGGAGCACACCCGTGTATCGCTAGTCACGACCGATGGCTTCCTGTACCCGAACGAGGTATTGGAGAAAAAGGGAACCATGCTGAAAAAAGGATTTCCCGTATCATACGATATCAAGCGCCTGTTGCAGTTTGTGACAGACATAAAATCCGGCAAGCCCGAAGTGCGCGCGCCGAAATACTCGCACCTGATATACGACGTCGTTCCCGGAGAAGAAACGCTTATCCAGCTGCCCGACATCCTTATACTTGAGGGGCTGAATGTGTTGCAGAGCGGAATGGACTACCCTTCGGAGAAGCCTCGCCGCTTCGTGTCCGACTATGTCGATTTCTCCATCTATGTAGATGCCGAAGAATGCCAGTTGGAGAAATGGTACGTTTCCCGCTTCATGAAGTTCCGCAAAGGAGCGTTTGCCGACGAAAAGTCATACTTCTACAATTACTCGCTATTAGCCGACAACGACGCCGAAAAGATAGCGCACACCATCTGGCGCGAAATCAACCGGAAGAACCTGCGAAAAAACATTGTCCCTACCCGCGAGCGGGCAAGCCTCATCCTGCACAAAGGCGAAAATCACGGAGTAGATTATGTGAGATTGCGGAAATAAGTAAAGTAAGAAATGATATAACAGGCGGTACAATTATATTGATTGTGCCGTTTCTGCTTAATCCCATATAGGGTCGATGCTCGATGCGCGCTTACGCTCTTCCCATTTCAGGTCTTGCAGCAATTGAGAGCTTGCGCTGATTTTGACATAGAAGAACTTGTTCTGTCCCATCGGCGAGAAGCTGGAAGTAATCGTCCAGCAGTGCAGATTACGCGAAAGATTGAAAGAAGAATAAGCTACCCTCTTTGCATCAAAGTCATAGTTGAGACTGAACGAGAAATTCCAGTTCTTGGTGGGCTGTATATTTCCGTTCAGACCGAAAGTATGTCTCAACTTCCGTTTATATTCGAGCTTATCTTTATCTATACGGCTTTGGTCGTACCCGTAATTCATACCATACTGAATACCCAAGCTCCATTTTACTTCATTTTTCAGATAACCGTCATCGTCGTACTCGCCATCGTCATCCTGCTTTTTGGCAAAGAGGCTTTCCTTCGGTTTGTCCGTATCACCTTCCATACTTTCGCCTTCCAGTCCGGAGGGCGAATCGGAATCGCCCGTACCATCCTTGTCTCCTTTCCCGAACCACTTCTTAAAGGTATCCTGATTTATATTCGGGTTGATCGAATAGCTGGTACTCATCAAGCGCCCGATACCTTTGCCATGCGACATACGAAGCCGGTCGGCTTTGCGCAGTCCCTTTATATTACCTACATCGTCGAAAACGGGATCATATAAATAAGGGTCGAACACCCCGCTCAGATTGATCGTCAGGCTTTTGCTCAACTTCAAACGGATATTGGTATTGATATTACTCAACTTCATGGAATCGGCTGCCATATTATAATTGAAGTTGATTCCCAGATTATCAATCAGACTAATCTTTTTCAACGAGTCGGCAGACGTCCGCCACTTCATTTCGAGGTTATTTTCGAAAGAGAAATTCAACGAACTTTGCATACCCTTAGGCGCCGTCCCGAATATTTCCCGTTCGAAAGGCGAATAATATTCTTTTCGCAGGACACCGTTTCCGTCATAATACGAATAGCTCTCGTAAGCACCCCATTGCGGAGAAGCAAAGTTAGGCGCATAAGAATAGGTAACGGACGGCGTGAACACATGCCGGATGGCATCTATCTTTTTCCCTCCTATCAATGGCTTATACATACCATACAACTTTGTCTGGAAGGACAGGTTAAAATTGAAATCGTAGACATGGTAGAGGCCGCTGATAGTATCTTTCGGCATAAGCCCCGTTTTGCTTTGCAACGGATCATATCCCCTTTCCACCTTGCGCGTATATACGCGTCCGTTGTAGTTGAGCGAAGGTGTAATATTCAGATGGTCAAGAACACTGAATGTAGCCCCTATCGGAATGGAATATTTCATCCCGTTGCTCCAGTCTTTTGTCAAATCCGATTCGAAGAGTTTATCTTCTTTGGTGGTGATGCTGTTACGGATATCTGCCGTATAGCTCATATATATTTTTTCGTACCAGCGCTCGTCACCCATCATCTCTTTCCGCTTGAACGGATAAATACGGCTCATCGAGATATTCAGCTGCGGCAGGGTAAGCATAACAGTCGAGTCCTTCATTCTTTGAGCAGCATTTATCATCCCCGAAAATGTCCAAGGCGAATTCGGGATGCGTTGCGTCAGCGTGATAGACGAACTCTTATTATTGTCGGTGTAGGCCTGTGTCCCCTGCGAATTCAACTGGTTACGGTTGTATGTACTCGATGTATAATCCACTTTCACCGAGAAGGTGCGGTACATATTGAACTTAGGATCTTGCGTGTGTGTCCAGCTCAATTTCAGGTCGCGCTGAACAGTACGGTCTATCCCCTTTTCGCCCAATTGAGTAACTAAATACCCTATATCGAACGTACCATTATATTTATATCGGTTTTTATATGTCGACCGGGCACTCAATCCCCACGATCCTTTCGTATATATCTCCCCTCTAAGGCCTAAATCGATATGATCGTTAATAGCAAAATAATATCCTCCGTCGTGCAGACCGAATCCTTTATCCATATCATCTACGAACGACGGGAAAAGCACCCCCGACGAATAAGAATCGGTAATCGGGAAAAATCCGAACGGAATCCCCAGAAACGGGATAGGCAAATCTTCGATAACCAGATAAGCAGGCCCTGTCACCACATTTTTGCCGGGACGAACCTTCGCCTTTGTCAACCGCACATAAAAGTGTGGATGGTCGTGATGGTCGCAGGTCGTATATGTCCCGTCCTTCATGAAGAAAGTTTTGTCGGGATTCATCTTCGCATTCTCGGCTACCACGTATCCTTCGCCCTGCTGCGTTATCGTATGCCAGATATAGGCTTTTTTCGTTTTGAAGTTGTAGCGCATCCTCTTCGATTCGTACTCTCCCGACTTCTCGGCAAAAACAGGATAACCAAATTCTTCACCTATCGAGTCGAGCCCGTATTTGGCTGTCACAATGCTGCTGTCGACATTCATGGTTATATTTTCGGCTTTCAGGCTGAGGTCGGTATAGTACACCTCGCTCGAACCGTAAAGATGCCCTATATTCCCCGCCGTAAAGACAATCGAATCCTTTGCCTTGTAATCGACCACAGCATCCAAAGTCGATTTCTTTTTCAGCGTATCGCTAAAAAGGGTATCGATGGAAAGGGTGTCTACAACAAGGGGGGCTTTCCGTTGCCTCGAAGGTTGATTGTCAGCGGAATCACCAGACAATTCGCGTCGCGGAACAGGCAATGTACGCCGAAGGAGTGAAGAATCTAAAGGGATTACGGTATCTGTCCGCAAAGGTAAAGATGGAGTATCAGCCTTGTACGAATAAGCTTTTTGCGCCGCCCAGAAAGGCGTTGAAAACACAAGCAAAACCAGTATATATGTGAAAATACGTAACTTATTCATCTATCAGGCAACCCTACAATATAAGATGCTAAATTAAAATTCAGCTGCAAAACTAATCAATAATCGGCGAAAACCCGAATCGAAGTGAATAAAAATATAGCTTGACATATGAGTATTTTTAGTATCTTTCGATTCTTTAACAATTTCGTTGCTAAATAAAGGATTTTACTCAATAAACGTTGTTCAGGTATGAAATATTACATCGCCATTATACTCCTGCTTGGCAGTTTCGTCCATGTCACCGCCCAAAAGTTTTCGGACAACTTCGAAACGAAAACACTACGGCTGGACTATATCTTCACCGGAACTTCCGGCACACAGGATGTAGCCTTGGATGGCATGAGCCGGCTCCCCGGCTGGGCAGGCAGGTGGAATAACTTAGACAGCCTCGCCCTGAAAGGAAACGGGCAGGTGATTGTTACGGATGCCGCTTCGGGCAAGGTCATCTACAAAGACGCATTCAGCACGCTCTTTCAGGAGTGGCAGATAACCGAGGAAGCCCAAACGGTAAAGCGTAGCTTCGAAAACGTATTCCTCGTGCCTTATCCCAAGAATAAAGTTTATGTGGAAATAAAACTGAGAGACAGACAGGGAAATTACCATAGCAAAATAAAGCATCTCGTCGACCCTCAAGACATTCTCATCAAGGAGAAAGGGCAATCCATTGCCCACAAATATACCTATACCCACCATGCGATAACCGCCAAACTGGGCATCATACACGTTGCCATTCTGGCCGAAGGATATACGGCGGAAGAGATGCCGCTTTTCAGGGAACATGCACGCATCGCGACCGAACGCATTTTAGCACACACCCCTTTCGGGAAACATCAGGACAAAATCACTTTTGTAGCCGTAGAGACCACCTCCGAAGATACCGATGTCAGCGTACCCCGCAAAGGCATCTGGAAATCGACAGCTTTCGGTTCTCATTTCGATACCTTCTACTCCGAGCGCTACCTCACCACTACCAACGTCAAGAAAATACACGATGCCATTGCCGGCATCCCCTACTCGCACATCATCATTTTAGCCAATACCCACACCTATGGCGGCGGCGGCATATTCAACGCCTACACGCTCACCACGACAGGCCACCCTGAATTTGCACCCGTTGTCGTTCACGAATTCGGGCATAGCTTCGGAGGTTTGGCCGACGAATATTATTACGAAGGCGATATAGGCGAAGGCACATACGCATTAGACGTCGAACCGTGGGAGCAGAATATTACGACTTTAGTCGATTTTTCGTCGAAATGGAAAGCTCTCCTGCCCGCAGGGACACCCGTACCGACGCCTGCCGGCAGCAAAAACGATTATCCGGTGGGAGTGTACGAGGGTGGAGGTTACTCCGCCGAAGGGATTTATCGCCCTGCTTTCGATTGCCGGATGCGGACAAATACGTGCAAAGATTTTTGTCCGGCATGCCAAAAAGCCTTAGATAATTTGATAAAATTCTATACCGACTAAAAAAAATAGAGGTTAGATTTTCTTTATAAGAAGAAAACTGCTATTTTTGTCGCTCTAAATTAGGATTAAAATATTTTAAACATAAATAAAACAGAAACAATGTCTTCTAAAAAGAAACAAGCTGAGATTCGGGAAGAAAAGGATTGGGAACGCATCGACCAAGCAGTTGTCAAATCGGAAAATTTCCTCGAGAGATACAGCAAGCAGATTCTCGGCGTCATCGCAGTAGGCGTTATTGCAGCATGTGCATACCTTGCTTACCAGCATTTCTATGCCACTCCACGTTCGTTGGAAAGTGAAAAAGCAATCGCCCAAGGACAATTGTATTACGAAATGGGACGCGATTCGCTGGCATTATATGGCGATGCCAATGCCTATGCCGGGTTCGAAAAAATAGCCGCCGACTACAGTTCGACTAAAACAGGTAACCTGGCGAATGCTTATGCAGGAATCTGCCACGCACGCCTCGGCAACTACGAGAAAGCTCTCGAATACCTGAATGCGTACAGCAACAGCGGCGACAAGGTATTCTCTCATCTGATAGATGCAACAAAAGGAGATTGCCTCGTTTCGACAGGTAAACAGAAAGAAGCAATCGCATTGTACGAAAAAGCAGCAAAGGCTGTGGACAACAATGTGCAAAGCCCTATCCTTTACAAAAAAGCAGCGCTACTATACCGCGAGCAAGGAAACCATGACAAAGTAATCGAACTATTCACTTTCGTAAAAGACAATTACATGAATTCTTCGATTGCCATGATGGAAGCCGACAAATACATCGAAGAGGCTAAATTGCTGAAAGGTAAGTAAGAAAAGAGGAAAAGGTAGTAATAAATAATATTATACAAAGCTGCTGACATAATCGTTAGCAGCTTTTTGTTTCTTCGGGAAAAAGTACAGGAAACAAAAAGTATTTCTGCCCGAAAAGAGTTGCTGTTTTTTTAGATATTTTTAGAACAATTTTGAAAATTAAACGTTAAGAAATTATAGTTATATTTGCAGTCTGATTATTTAAAACGAACGGAATAATGTTGAAAACTAATATATATGCGCTTTTTATCATACTACTTGCAGGATTTATCTTCGCCTCCTGCGATGAAGAAAAAGCGCCGGACAGCTTTGAAATGACAGGTAAGCTCGAAAACCTTACCGCCCCCTATTTTATTGCCGTCCGCGAACATAGCGATTCTATAATAGTGGATACGGTGAGAGTAGACGAGAAAGGGCTATTTTCGCTGAAAGGCTCTATCGACACCCTGACGGTTGTTTCGCTGTACTTCAACAACAATAGCGAATACGCATTCGCCCTGTTGGACAAAGGCTGGAACATAAACATCACAGGCGACGTATTATACACTGACCTGCTGGCTGTCAAAGGTGGGGACATCAACGATAACCTCACAGCCTTTAAGAAGGAAAACAGTGCCCTGCTGAAAAAACGCACCGATATACTGAAAAACATCGACGACAACAGCTATCTGGAAGAAGAAGGACTCTCACCCGAAAGCCCTCAGGTCACAGAATTGCGGAATGTCAACTTCGAACTATCGGGAGTGGCCGCCGACTATGTGCGCAACAATCCCGACAAGATATCCAGCGTAATGATTATCAATGCCTTCTTCAAGCACGAAACAACGATACCGCTGCTCGACGAATCGTTGGCATTGTTGCGCGGAAAAGCCGCCACGT
This sequence comes from Dysgonomonas sp. 25, assembly GCF_010501075.1. Classification (GTDB taxonomy): domain Bacteria; phylum Bacteroidota; class Bacteroidia; order Bacteroidales; family Dysgonomonadaceae; genus Dysgonomonas. The sequence goes on along the minus strand of NZ_QVMN01000004.1, from coordinate 110,441 downwards.
TCGAACTGACACGCAGCTTAGTCGCCTACAGCAACAAAATAAAGCGTTCGGCGGTAGGCAATATAGCTCCCGAATTTTCGCGCAATGATATAACCGATAAGAATTTCAGGCTATCTTCCCTGCGTGGCAAATATGTATTCCTGATGTTTGTCTCTACCACATGCGAGATGTGCGATGCACAACGTCCTGATGTCATAGAGCTATATACGAACCTGCGCAAGAAGGTTAGCAATATCGAATTTGTGACAGTCGTAATCAATACGGAGGAAGTTCCTATTTCCAAAGAAATACAGCGGTCAGTCAAATGGAGCCTGATTCCCGAAAACGGAGGATGGTCGTCCGACTTGCTCGACATATACAATGTACGCGCTTTGCCTTTCTATATGATAATCCTACCCAACGGAAACATCGCTCATCGCGATATTTCGCTTTACAGCACGGAAGAACTTATAGATGAGGAAGTGAAAAAAGCGCAGGAAAATACATTCCGCCGTTGATAGTTATATCCTCGGCACAACCAACAACCAAGACCTGAATATGCTCGTAAAAGTTTATGGTGCTGCCGTGCAAGGCATCGACGCCACCTTGATCACAATAGAAGTAAACTGCTCGAAAGGTATAAAATTTATGCTCGTAGGACTTCCCGATGCTTCGGTGAAGGAAAGCCACGAGCGCATTATATCGGCACTCCAAGTCAACGGCTATAAATTCCCCCGCCAGCAAATCGTCATCAATATGTCCCCTGCCGACATCCGCAAGGAAGGGACAGCCTACGACCTGCCTCTGGCAATAGGCATACTGGCCTCCTCCGGAGAGATAGAAGGAGATAAACTCGAAGATTACCTTATCATGGGCGAATTGTCTTTGGACGGAACCATATTGCCGATAAAAGGCGTCCTTCCGATAGCCATCAAAGCCCGCGAAATGGGTTTCAAAGGCATTATCCTCCCCCGAAAGAACGGGCGCGAAGCCGCTGTTGTCAACGATTTGGATGTATATGCCGTAGACAATATAAAAGAGGTCGTTGAATTCCTCAACGGAAATACGGAATTGGAGAAAACCACCGTCAACACCCGTGAAGAGTTCTACAAACTGCAGCAGAACTTCGAGTTCGACTTTTCGGACGTAAAAGGGCAGGAAAACGTGAAACGCGCCCTCGAAGTATCTGCCGCAGGAGGTCACAACATCATCATGATAGGCCCTCCGGGTGCAGGTAAATCAATGATGGCCAAGCGTGTACCATCTATCCTACCGCCTTTCACATTGCATGAGGCATTGGAGACGACCAAAATACATAGCGTTGCGGGTAAAATAGGTAACGAAACCTCCTTGATGGCACAGCGTCCTTTCCGAAGCCCGCACCATACCATTTCGGATGTCGCTTTAGTCGGCGGAGGAGCCTATCCCCAGCCGGGCGAAATCAGCCTCTCGCACAATGGCGTACTCTTTCTGGACGAGTTGCCGGAATTTAGCCGCAGCGTATTAGAAGTGATGCGCCAGCCACTCGAAGACAGAAAAATATGTATCTCCCGCTCGAAGTTTTCCGTCGAATATCCGGCAAGCTTTATGCTTGTTTCGTCGATGAATCCTTGTCCGTGCGGTTACTACAACCACCCCGAGAAAGAGTGTGTATGCCCGAACGGGGCGGTACAGAAATACCTGAATAAAATATCCGGCCCGCTACTCGACCGCATAGACATCCATATCGAGATAGTGCCCGTCCCATTCGAAAAAATTTCGGACAAGACACCTGCCGAACCGAGTGCCTCGATACGCCAGCGGGTAATAAAAGCGCGCGAAATACAAGCTGTCCGCTTTGCCGATGTAGAAGGCGTTTACTGTAACGCCCAGATGACATCGAAAATGCTGTCGCAATATGCGACGCCCGACAGCGAAGGACTGAATCTCCTGAAAACGGCGATGGACAGGTTCAACCTATCGGCACGGGCATACGATCGCATATTGAAAGTATCGCGCACCATTGCCGATCTCGACGGCTCGGAAACAATAAAACCTCATCATTTAGCCGAAGCAATCAGCTACCGCAATCTGGACAGAGAAACTTGGGCGAATAAGCTATAATCTCCATATAATTCATATCTTTGCAAAGAATAATCTTGGTGATATATATATGAAAACATCTAAATTTATACTTGGTGCACTTTGCACACTTCTCATCTTGTCGGTCTCGTCCTGTAAAGAGGAAAAGCCTCATTTCACCATCGAAGGAGAAATCAGCGGAGCCGATTCGACGATGCTCTATCTGCAAAAGCAGGGGCTGAATGAATATGCCTTGGTCGACTCGGTCAAATTGGATAGCAACGGTACTTTCTCGTTCAAACAGGATGCGCCTCAACACGGCGAGTTTTATACGCTGATATTAGGCAATCAGGTTATCAACTTAGCCATAGATTCGATAGAAACAGTTGTTGTGAAAGCATCGAAACCGACCTTTGCCGCCCAATATACGGTGGAAGGTTCGGACGAAAGCAAACTGATGAAGGAAATCATCTTAGAGCAATACAAGCTGACAAATACGGTTCGCTCGCTGATGGTCAAACTTCAAAAGAAAGAGATTTCGCAGGATGAATATATCACAGATATGAATACAGCTGTCGCAGCTTATAAAACCTATGCCGAAAAAGTTATCCGCTCCGACTATACCAGTTATGCATCCTATTTTGCCTTGTTCCAGAAAGTAGGAGATTTACTTATATTCGACCCTTACGACAAAAAGGATCGCTCCTTGTATCAGGCGGTTGCCACGGCATGGCTGCACAAAGATCCCGAATCGCCAAGGACAAAGCAATTAGAAAGTTTTGTACTGGGGATTCTTGCTGATATCCAAAGAGAAAAAGACAGGGAACAACATATTATCGAGCTGAATAACAACATGAAAGAGGTAGACTCACAGGATTTCTTCAAGATATCATTGCCGGACATCTCTAACAAACAAATCGAACTGGCCTCTTTACACGGGAAAGTTGTCCTGCTCGATTTCACGGCTTACCAGACCGATTACTCTCCGGCTCATAACATCCTGTTGAATAAAGTATTCGAAAAATATTCCGGCAAAGTGGCTATCTATCAGGTGTCTCTCGACAGCGATGCCCACTCATGGAAAAATACGGCTACCAACCTCCCTTGGATTTGCGTTTACGACGAAAAATCACTCGGCTCGGAATTGATACAGAAATTCAACGTACAAAGCTTGCCTACTACTTACATTCTGGATAAGAAAGGTAATATCGTGAAACGCCTCTTAGGCTCGGAGAATATAGATGACGAAATCAAAAAACTATTGTAAAACATCATACTAAAATTTGGATATCTGAAGAATAGTATCTAAATTTGACCAAAATCATACTGAAAAGGGAAGGAGTTCTGGCCATTACCGGCAAGGATTCTTTTTCTTTTTGTCGCTTTATTTTATTTTGAATTAACAAGAAAATCATTATGGCAGTAACTTACATGACTGAGGATGGCTATAAAAAGCTGAAAGAAGAAATAAATCAACTCGAAACAGTTGAGCGCCCCGCTATTTCGCGCCAGATTGCTGAAGCACGCGATAAAGGGGATTTGTCCGAAAATGCAGAATATGATGCGGCCAAAGAGGCTCAGGGCTTGCTGGAAGCCAAAATTGCCCAGCTAAAAGGCCTGTTGGCGAATGCGCGGTTGATAAACGAAGATGCGATAGGAACCGACAAAGTTCAGATACTGAACAAGGTAACCATCCGCAACACGAAGAACAACCAGCAGATGACCTACACGCTTGTTGCCGAAAGCGAAGCCAACCTGAAAGAAGGCAAAATCGCTGTCAGCACACCTATCGCGCAAGGGCTGATGGGCAAGAAGGTAGGCGAAACAGCCGAAATCAAAGTCCCTCAGGGAGTAATGACTTTCGAAATAGTCGATATATCAATATAAAAACAATATGTATAGCGTTTTTAGCAGAATCGTTGCGGGCGACATTCCATCATACAAGATAGCAGAGGACGACAAATATTATGCCTTTCTCGATATAAGCCCGATGAAAGAGGGACATACACTGGTTATACCTAAAGTCGAGATAGATTACATCTTCGATTTGGACGACGAACTTTTGGCCGGACTGGCAGTCTTTGCCCGGAAAGTAGCAATAGCTATTAAAAAGGCAATCCCTTGCGAACGCGTAGGGATGATGGCCATCGGCATGGAAGTGCCTCATGCGCATATCCACCTGATACCGATAGACAAAGAATCGGACATGCTGTTATCCAATACACGATTGACTTTTACTCAAACTGAGTTTAAGGAGATAGCCGAAAAGATAAAAGCTCAACTATAAGAGAATATAGCAAACCTAACATAAGACAAAGACTATAGGGTATTTACACCCCCTTACTCTTTGTCTTTTTTCATGATGAGCATCTATGCCATTCGCCTCTTACAGAAGTTATTTTAACATACCTGCGAAAGGAAATATATAAAAGATGACACTTGCTTCACTTCTTTTATTACCTTTGTAGAGAATGCGATTAAAAATCAGAGTTTAAACAGCCAAGCAGATTTTGATATATACTATCAATCAGAGTAACAAACAATAAACTCGCATCAAAGCTTGATGTTTTATTCATGCAGGTTTTCCTGTACAGAAGAGGGAAAGTTGTAAACACAAAAGGAAATTAGATATATTATTCTTGGGGGCTGAACGGAAACCCATACGACTTATGTGGCATAACACTGGAATAAGATTATGAAATGTATTATAGTTGACGACGAACCGATAGCACGCGAGGGGATAAGATTATTAATAGCAGATATATCTCAGCTGGAATTAGCTGGCAGTTTCAACAATGCCGAATCTGCAAGTAACTTTATAACCGAAACACCTGTCGACCTGATATTTCTGGACATCAATATGCCCGGGGTTAATGGCCTGGAATTTGCGCGAAGCATACCTAAAGATACACTTGTCATTTTCACGACAGCCTATTCCCAATACGCTTTAGACAGCTACGAACTGGATGCAATAGGATACCTGATAAAACCGATAGATCCTGCAAAATTCAGGAATGCGGTAAATAAAGCATTAGTCTACCATTCTCTCTTGCTGAATGAAGAGAAGAAGAATATCGACAGCATCGAAGATGAATATATCTTCGTCAAATCCGACAAGAAATACTTCAAGATTAAACTCAGCGAAATACTCTTCATCGAAGGCCTGAAAGATTACGTTATTATCCAACTCGATAATCAGCGTATCATTTCACGCATGAGCCTGAAGACCATTCAAAACCTGCTGCCGACCAATATATTCTTCCGCATAAACAAGTCGTACATCATCAATATGGAGCACGTCGATTCATTCGACAATAACGACATATTCATCGGAAGCTATGAGATAGCCATAGGAAACTCATACCGCAACGATTTTTTGAACGACTTCATCAAAAACAGACTTTCTCAGTAAACGATATATGATCCCCTGACATTATACACACCTTTCTGCAATAAAGAAACCACCTACAAGCCTGTAAGTGGTTTCTTTATATCCGTATATCTGTTAAATAGAAAATCTTACATAAAGATTCCTAATATGTAATAGCATATCATAGCCAATACTGCGCTGACAGGTATTGTCAATATCCAGGCCACGAGCAGGTCTTTAGTGACTCCCCAACGGACAGCCGAAAGACGCTTGATAGAGCCCACACCTATAATACTACCGGTGATAACATGTGTCGTACTCACCGGAATCTTGAATAACTCTGTAAAGAAGAGCGTCAAGGAACCTGCGGTTTGAGCACAAAACCCTTCAACAGGAGTAATCTTGGTAATGCGGTTACCCATTGTTTTCATTATCTTCCAACCGCCACAGACTGTACCCAGAGCAATAGCTCCGAAACAAGAAAGGGCAAGCCACATATGCGTATTCATTATATGATTAGGACTATCACCCTGCATAAATTCAGGAAGGCCAAGGCTTTGGTTGACAAACAAGGCAACTGCAATAACCCCCATTACTTTCTGCGAATCATTCAAGCCATGCCCTATACTAAGCCCTGCCGATGATATCAGCTGGAGATTCTTAAACCACCGTTCAGCTTTTGCCGGCTTGGCTTTACGCGCCAGATGTAATGTAAGGATAGTTATTATATTACCGCCTACCATACCAATCAATGGAGCCAAAACGATGAATGCTATAATCAAGCCGATAGTTCCGCCATGAACGACATCGAAACCATAAGAAACAATACCAGCCCCGGCAAGCCCGCCAATCAATGTATGCGAAGACGATGACGGTATACCCAGTCGCCAGGTAGCAAGATTCCAGATAATAGCAGCCGACAATGCAGCTATAAGAGTTTTAGACGCTGCTGCAGGTTCGTGCAAAGGCAAGTCAATTACCTTGGAAACGGTTGAAGCAACACCAAAATCTTCAAATATAAATTTAGCTATAAAAAATGCGACGAAGTTGAAGAATGCCGCCCAGATAACGGCTTGTACGGGTGTAAGAACTTTAGTGGTAACAACTGTTGCTATCGAATTGGCAGCATCGTGAAAACCATTGATGAAGTCGAAAACGATAGCCAATACAATAATTATAATAAGTAAAGTCATAGAGCTTTATTAGGTGTACTTGATGATTATGGTTTTCAGAATTTTCCCTACCGTTTCGGCCGAATCGCTCGCACGTTCCATCTCATGCAGGATATCTTTGAGTTTGATAACTTCTATGGCATCCTTTTCATTTTCGAACAAATCGATGAGAAAATGCTCATACACATCATCCGCCTTAGACTCTATTTCATTGAGGTGTCCACACGCCCCGCGAATACTATCTGCTTTACCTTTCAGATTAGGCAAATCATTGATTGCCGATTTAATATCGGATGCAGCATCTTGCAGGAGTAAAGCCAGCACCCGAGCACTTTCGGGCAAGGATTTGGGGCTGTACAACATAATACGTTTTGCCGAACTGTTAATCATATCAATCACGCTGTCCATAGTGCCGGCAAGCGAGACTATATCTTCGCGGTCGAATGGTGTGATAAACGTATCGTTAAGTTCCGTAAAAATAGTATTCTGGATTTTGTCGCCTTTATGCTCTTGTTCCTTTATCTTTTTATAGATACTGACAACTTCTTCGTGACTGGAAGCCTGCACACAATCTCCGATGAGAGAAGCAGCTTCGGTTATAACATCCGCCATTTCGCGGAGGAGAGGAAAAAATTTACTTTCTTTAGGCTTGAACCTATCGAATAAACCGTTTTTCATACAATAAAGTTAATGAACCAATTATTTATCTGTTCGTTATCAAGCCTTTAAGCTATCAACTTCACACTTTTTTTCGAATGCAAAGATAATATTTTCTGATGGAGTATAAAGTGTTTTAACACAAAACTTAACAGAAATGTAACAAAAACAAAGTAACCCTTTAATAAGCTGTTTTATCCTCTTTTTTCTCCCACATCCTGAAGGCGGACAATGCTTCTTCGCGCATCAGATGTTCGGCGGAAATGCTGCGTTTTTCGGGCGACAACTCGATTTGCTCGTATATAAAGGAGTCGTCGAAACCGATATCTTTGGCATCCGTTTTGGTGCATCCGTAGTATATTTTACTGATATGTGCCCAATAGATTGCCGACAAGCACATCGGGCAAGGCTCGCACGAGGTATAAATTTCGCAGCCCGACAAGTCAAATGTTTGCAATATTTCGCAGGCATTGCGTATAGCCGAAACTTCGGCATGTGCCGTCGGATCGTTGTGCAAGGTCACACAATTAGCACCTTCTGCCACAATCGCTCCATCCTTAACAACAACTGCCCCAAACGGGCCACCTCCGCGCTGCACGCTTTCTTCTGCCAGACGGATTGCCCGCGCCATAAATTCCTTTTGCATCGCTACAACGTTTTGTTTATCTGGTCTATATAATCCAGTAATTCCTCTTTCCCCAGTTTATGCTCCGACGAGGTCATAAAAACGGGCGGAAACTCCTCCCAATCTTCTTGTAAGCGACTGAGGTAATTATCGACATTGCCTTTCACCTTCTGTTTGCCCAGTTTATCTATTTTGGTGAAAACAATGGCAAAAGGGATACCGTTCTCGCCCAACCAGTTGATAAATTCCAGATCTATCTTCTGCGGTTCGTGACGGCTATCGAGCAGCAGGAACAACGAAGTCAGCTGCGAACGGTTGAGTATATAACTTTCTATTATCTTCCTGATATTCTCGCGCCCCTCTTTTCCACGCTGGGCATAACCATACCCCGGAAGGTCGACCAGATACCACTCCCCTTTATTGATTGTGAAATGATTGATCAACTGCGTTTTTCCCGGCTTCGACGAAGTCATAGCCAACCCCTTATGATTGGTCAGCATATTAATCAACGAAGACTTACCCACATTCGAACGCCCGATAAAAGCATATTCGGGTTTTCCGTCCGAAGGGCCTTTCCGGTAGTCGGTATTACTAATGAGGAACTGCGCATCTTTTATTATCATAGATTTATCTTTTTAGAGAAAGCAAATATACAAATAAAGAATAAGGGCATAAATAAGATTTTGGATATATATGCTTAGTAATTTTGTTTATATTTGGTTGTAAATATCGATAATTCAACAACCTTGCCTGTTATGAATAAGCATACATATATTAGGCTCTCTTTTATTGTTTTTGTCTTCAGAATAATACTGGTAGTGTTATATTCTATTTTTCTACTCTTGGGATTTGTTGGAATAATGGGACATGGTAAAACATTTTTAGACGTTATCAAAATGTTATTTGTTCCATCTGTAATATGGTGGAGCATTATAATCGGCTTACATTTTATATATAGATACCTGAAAAAGAACAGCTACGAAGATTATTAATTTCACTTGACAGATCTGACAAGCTTTATTTCTCTGGTATTGCCATTTAAGCAAAAATAATTTAAAATAATCAATATCTTTGTAGCAAAACAAAAGTTATTGTCCGGCTGTTTAATCTATATATCAAACGACAGAAAAACAGAAGAATTATGCGCACATTCAAAAAAATAATATTCACCTTGCTCGCCATCCTTATCATTGGCGGACTTATCTTCGGATACATCTGGTACTTCGTTCCATTCAGCGATTCGGGCGTAAAAGCAGGAACACTGAACAACATCAAACACAAAGGAATCATCTTCAAAACATACGAAGGCGAACTTATTCAGACAGGTTTCGGCATGAATCCTAAAGACAGGACGCTTCAATCCAACGAATTCCAGTTTTCGGTAGCCAACAAAGAAATTGCCGAAAAATTAATGGGCATGAGCGGTCAGGTAGTAAAAGTACACTACAAAGAATACTTCGGGGCATTGCCTTGGCGCGGATATTCCAAGTTCGTGGTAGACAGCATCCTCGAACCCGATCATTATCAACAACCTCAATACCGTTTCAACCAAGAAGGAGATAGTAATCCCGACGAAACAAACATCGAAGATCTGCCACCTGTTACGGGAGGGGAAATCAGCAATATGTAACGGATGATAAGAGGAGTACAAGCAGCAGACGCCACGCAAATAGCCGGGATATACAATCATTACATCGAAAATACAGTTGTTACTTTCGAAGAAGAGCCTTTAACCTCTTCCGAAATGCAAAACAGGATAACCTCCGTTTTAGCAAAAGGCTATCCGTATCTCGTCTACGAAGAAGGCGGAAAAATCTGCGGCTTCGCCTATCTCAATACATGGCGGGCGCGGTCGGCATTCGACATCACGCTCGAATCGAGCATATACATTGCTCCCGAAGCCCAAGGCAAAGGGCTCGGAAAAGAATTATACACCTGCCTGATCAATAAAGCCAAAGAAATAAACCTGCACTCGATTATTGCAGCCATCTCTCTGCCAAACGACATCAGCCGGCAGCTGCACCGGGAAGCAGGCTTCGAATTAGTCGGCAACTTTAAAGAAGCCGGACGAAAATTCGGCCAATTAATCGACTGCGAATTCTGGCAATTATTCCTACAATCCAATAAGTAACCCTATGAAAAGAATCTGTTTATCCGTCATCCTTCTTTTACTCGTTGCGGGCGTTTCCTATAGCCAGACATTCCCTACCAAACCCGACATACCGATGGTCGACGGAGACGGAAATATATACATCGCGCGTTGGTTCGGCAAAAGCGAGACCATTGGCGCATACTGGACAACAAGCAACCTGTGGAGTACCCGTGCAGGAAACGGGCAACCTTTCGCCCATAAAACCGTATTGCTGAACACAGGAAAACGGGATTCCATTCCCGCCAAAATAGTAAACAACAAGTTCTCGATAAAACCATCCGACCATATTTCCTACTACGAAGGAGAAGGTACTGTCATCACACAAGCCACTCTCACCCAAAAAGAATATGCTCAAAAGTTCGGGCTGATGTACACATGGCATCAGGCAATAGTCGCCTGCCCTAAAGGATGGCACTTACCTACCGAAAAAGAATGGAAAGAACTGGCAAGGATAATGGGAGGCATAGACCTTGCCGGAGGAGTGATGCGCGGGAATGGCGGATTCGTTTACCAATCCGACAGGGATCTCTATAAATGGGGAGGAAAAGAAGAAAACGAATGGGGCTTTAACGGTCTGCCCGCCGGTCATATCGATGCCAAAAGCCTCACGCAGCAGCTGGGAATATCAGCCGTGTGGTGGACAACGACCAACGGCGTCATATACGGTATCAGCTATAGGAATACACAAGTGCAGTACGACCGCAATTCTTTTTATATAGCCGCATCCGTCCGCTGCGTAAAAGATTAATTTCCCAAAATATCTGCTTATTAAAGAAATTATATCCTGTCAAAGAATTGGTCTTTCGTTTTTTTTCCTTTTCTTTGTAGAAGAATAAGAGGAATAACCATATTTCTCAAAAAAGTCATTTTTTTCATTTAAAATGCAACATATCAATATGGTTTGCACGCTAAATAAAGGCACACACACACACACACACACACACGTAATATAACGATTTCTTGGGATATATCCAAGAGATGGTATCTTTTTTTTCTATCTTATATACATTTTTTTCTACTCTATATAACTATCGGCTATCGGCTAACAACTGATGAAAATAGAAAACTGGTAGGCAAGTCAGCCAGTACACGAGAGCGTCTTGTCTACTCGTATACTGGTCTACTTGTCAACTTAAAATATGCTTGTGTTAATGTCAGGGGTATTCACCCCATTTCATCCCGTCTTCTCCGTGAGGAGAAGCGGGATTCTTTTCGGGCAGTTAACAGTCAACAGTTATCAGTGAACAATTTAATGTTGCCACGCCTTTTAAGGCGTGGGTATGATTGTATCTCCCCTGCAATGACTTTAGTCAAAAAACATTCGGCTAAAGCCATTTTTAAACTAACATTCATAAACCTCCACTTAAAAGTGGAGGCAATTAATAAAGATAGGACGAGATCCCTCGTATCTACTCGGGATGACAACAAAGCTATTGGCTATCAGCTAATGGCTAAAAGCTATAAAAATTTACTAACTCACAAATTGACATTATTATGAAACAAAAAACTTTGATACAGGCTATTATCATATTAGCCTTATTTACAACAATTAGCTTGCAAGCGCAGGTAACTATCGGGAGCAGCGAAGCACCTGCACAGGGAGCACTGCTCGACCTGAAAGAAAGTGGAACTACCACTAAAGGGTTAGGCATGCCGCGGGTGGAGTTGAATAATCTAACCCCTACAAACAATACTGAATTTTCTACATCGATAGGAGGTAGTGGCAATTGGTCAATGACAGACCATGTAGGACTCATTGTATATAACTCTAAAGACAAAGCTAAATGCCCTGTTACAGAATCTATTTATAAAGGTCTATATGTCTGGGATGGCAATAAATGGGAAGGTATCGGAATAAAGAAACCGGAAGTACCATTAGCGCCAACAAACGAATCGGAATGGGGCACACAGGTTCTCCGGCATCCAGCCAAGGCAGGAGTATATGAAGAATTTATATCTGCCAGTTTCGGTACGACAGGACGATGGATGGTAACCAATTTAGCAGCATCGGCTTACGATGGCATTCATCACAGCACATACGGAACGATTAATGAGCGGACGTTAATCGGGCCCGACGGAAACATGGGAGGAGCATACAATATGGCCGCATGGTGCTATCCAAGCAGTACTTCACCAACAACATCTACCGAATACGAAGCCAATCCACATATCGGATATTTATATACTTGGGACGCAGCCACTGCAGGAAAAGGCGGAGTAGACGGATTGCAAAATGTAGTAGACGAACAAGGTTTAATTCATCCGGAGGTACAAGGTATTTGCCCAGCCGGATGGCACCTGCCAAGTGATAGAGAGTGGACAGATTTGGAAAACGAAATTATCCGGAACACAACCAAATATGCCAATGTCGCCAACAATATTGACCCGGGAGACAATTCCCAAATAATTCCTTATCTACAAAGCGGCATCCGTGGCGCACACGGATATGCTATGACAGAAGCATGCGAAGGAGCAGCAACCGGAACATCCAAAGCATACTGGGAGGGTGGATTCTCTGGGCTGTTAGTTGGATATGGTTATGCACAAGGTAGTATCTCTTATATCTGGACGAGTAGTAGTGCCAATATGGCAACTTATGCCCAACAGCATACTTTAGGTGATGGATGGAGTGGTGTCGGAAGCTTTTCTTTCGAGAGAAAAGATATGCTACCTATACGCTGCAAGAAAAATTAATATTCCTCCGCCAATGTTATATATAGCCTTCTCACCTTGAGAGGGCTTTCTTTTTGCACACACAGTACTGAAAAATCTTTAAAATTTTGCCCCTACTCTATCAAAATGAAAGTAAAACATTGTATCTTTAAGGCTATACAATCCTAAAAAAAGAGACAATAAATGAATATCAAAATATTCCCATTCAATCCCATACAGGTCAACACCTACGTTTTGTCCGACGAAACGAAGGAATGCGTCATTATCGATCCCGGATGTTTCTACCCGGATGAGAAAAGGGAGCTCCTTAGTTATATTCTGGACAACGACCTTGTCATCAAGCATGTGCTGAATACACACCTGCACTTTGACCACACACTCGGGCTGAACTTCGTATACGAACAGTTCCAGATGCGAACCGAGGCTCATCAAGCCGACCAGTTCCTGTTAGACATGCTGCCGCAGCAATACGAAGCATTCGGTTTTGGGAAGTACGACGGCGAAATACCCATAATAGGAAAATACCTCACCGAGCACGACATTATTTCGTTCGGAAACCAAAAACTGGCTATACAACACGTCCCGGGTCACTCTCCGGGTAGCCTTGTTTTCTATAATAACGAATACGCTTTTGTGGGCGACGTTCTTTTCCGTGGAAGTATCGGCCGCACCGACCTTATCGGCGGCGACATGCAACTGCTGTTAGACGGCATCCGTAGCAAGCTGTTCACACTATCGCCCGATACGGTTGTCTATTCCGGGCACGGGCCTACGACTACCATCGGAGAGGAAGCTAAGAACAACCCGTTTTTCTAACATAGCGGCAGCTTACCTCGTCCTGCAGGCAATTACAAGAGAGTTACATATAATCCTTAAAAATATCAACATACCATGGAAACAGAAAAATTCCAACACCGGCACATCGGTATAAATGAAAGCGAGCAAAAGATAATGCTCGACAAAATAGGTGTATCCTCCCTCGACGAATTGATAGACCAGGCTATCCCGCAAGATATACGCCTCAAAAGCCCGCTGAATCTTCCTCAACCGTTGAGCGAGCACGAATATTTAGAAGAAATAACAGCTTTGGCGCGGAAGAACAGGATATGCGCTTCTTACATCGGCATGGGATGGTACGATACCGTCAGCCCATCGGTCATCATCCGCAATGTATTCGAGAACCCTGTATGGTACACTTCCTATACGCCCTATCAGGCGGAAATTTCGCAAGGACGCCTCGAAGCTTTGATGAATTTCCAGACGATGGTCAGCGAACTGACCGGATTGCCTCTTTCCAATTGCTCGCTATTGGACGAAGCAACAGGAGGTGCCGAAGCCGCCACGATGATGTTCAATCTGCGCAGCCGCGACCAGATAAAAAATAATATCAACAAACTATTTGTAGACGAAAAAGTATTCCCGCAAACATTGGCCGTTATCCAAACACGGATGAAACCGCAAGGGATAGAAGTCATTACGGGCGATTACAAAACATTTGCCTTAGATAACACCTTCTTCGGATGCATCATCCAATATCCGAATGCAGACGGAAATATCGAAGACTACAAAGCCTTCACGGAAAAAGCACACGAATTGGATTGCAAAGTAGCTGTCGCTACTGACCTCATGGCATTGGTATTGCTTACCCCTCCGGGAGAATGGGGCGCGGACATTGCCTTCGGAAGCAGCCAGCGATTCGGCATACCGATGTATTACGGAGGCCCTTCGGCCGGATTCTTCGCTACGCGCGACGAGTATAAGCGCAGCATGCCGGGACGTATCATCGGATTATCGAAAGACGCTTACGGCAAGCCGGCTTACCGCATGGCCTTGCAGACACGCGAACAGCATATCAAACGCGAAAAAGCAACATCCAATATTTGTACCGCGCAAGCCCTATTGGCAACTATGGCAGGATTTTATGCCGTTTATCACGGAGCAGACGGATTGAAACGCATTGCCCGCCAGATACACTCCACCACCGCCCTGATTGCCGACGAATTAACAGCATTAGGCTACAAAATATGGAACGAACAGTATTTCGACACCCTCAAAATTACCTTGCCCGATGGTGTGACGCAGCAACAAATACGCGACATCTCGGAAATGCGCGACATCAACCTGCGCTATTTCCCTACAGGCGAAGTGGGTATCAGTATCGACGAAACCACCAACGACTATAAGGCTCACGAGTTGCTTGCCGTCTTTGCTTTGGCAAAGGGTAATCTAAAAGTATTCATGATAGACGACCTTCCGGCAAAATGCATTATTCAGGACAAATTCCTGCGTACAACCGACTTTTTGCAGAATGAAGTGTTCAAGCTATATCATACCGAAACGGAAATGATGCGCTACATCAAGCGTTTGGACAGGAAAGATATTTCTCTGGCTCATTCCATGATTTCGTTAGGTTCGTGTACCATGAAACTGAATGCGGCAAGCGAGATGCTTCCGTTGTCGTTGGCCGGAATGCAAAACGTACATCCTTTCGCACCCGAAGATCAGGTATTGGGCTACCGCGAACTCATCAACGAATTGGAACAATATCTTGCCGAGATAACAGGTTTCGAGGCTGTCAGCTTCCAACCCAACTCGGGAGCAGCAGGCGAATATGCCGGACTGATGACTATCCGCCGCTATCAGGAGAGCATCGGACAAGGACATCGCAACATTATACTGATTCCGGCATCGGCACACGGAACCAATCCGGCATCGGCCGTTCAGGCGGGATATGATATTGTAACGACTGCCACCGACGAAAAAGGGAATGTAGACGTTGAAGACCTACGTGCAAAAGCTATCGAACACAAAGATAACCTTGCCGGACTGATGATTACCTATCCGTCTACGCATGGTATCTTCGAAAAAGAAATCAGAGAAATCTGCCATATCATCCACGAAAACGGCGGACAGGTCTATATGGACGGCGCCAACATGAATGCACAGGTTGGCTTGACTAATCCGGGCTATATCGGTGCGGACGTTTGCCACCTCAACCTGCATAAAACATTTGCCATCCCGCATGGCGGCGGAGGTCCGGGCGAAGGCCCTATCTGCGTGGCGAAGCATCTTGTTCCGTTCCTGCCGCATCATCCGATGTTGGACGGCAGCACATTGAATACGGTTGCTTCTTCGCCTTTCGGCAGTGCAGGAATCCTGCCTATCACTTACGGATATATCCGCATGTTAGGAGCAGAAGGGTTGGCAATGGCAACCAAAATAGCTATCCTCAACGCCAATTACTTGGCAGAAGCATTCAAAGACACTTACGGAATCGTTTACCGTGGTACTTCGGGACGTGTCGGGCACGAATTGATATTGGAATGCCGCAACGTGAAAGACTTTTCGGGCATAACTGAAAGCGATATTGCCAAACGCCTGATGGATTACGGCTACCATGCTCCTACCCTTTCATTCCCTGTACACGGTACATTGATGATAGAGCCTACCGAAAGCGAAAGCCTTGCGGAATTAGAGCGTTTTATTGCGACCATGAACCAGATATGGGAAGAGATCAAAGAGGTCGAAAATGGCACTTACTCCAAAGAGGATAATGTTTTGGTAAACGCACCTCACCCCGAATACGAAATAGTTGCCGACGAATGGAAGCACGCGTACCCACGCTCAAAAGCCGCCTATCCACTCGAATTTGTGAAGAACAATAAATTCTGGATTAATGTTGCCCGCATCGACAATGCTTTTGGCGACCGTAATCTGGTAAGCTGTTTATGTGATATGGGATAGCCTTGCGCTATCCCGTCTTGAGTAGGCGGAACTGCAATTACAACACCTGGATATAATGAATAATCAGATACTTAATGCTTTGCTCGAAAGAGAAGAAGCACATAGACAGATTGTAGAGAACAAGCTCAAAATCATAACAAACCCTTCATTTCATAGGCTATATAATCTATGGAAAGACTTTGACAAGAGTACATCCATTGAGAATATGCTTTCGGAGTTCAATGAGAATTACGTAAAATTCTGGATTAACGACAAGTATAATAAGGATTTGACCAAGGGGTTCAACATGTTATATTTTGAGCATAGCGGCTACTATGGTTGTGGCGAGACAGAGGCTTATGCCATAAATTTCGCCGATACCAATCAGCAAAAACTGCCAGTGCTAGAATTGATGGACAGCCGATTCGAATATTTAGATAATATTTCTTGTTTTCCTGCACTCACAATAGGAGTATTGGATGAATTTTCGATGGCTCAGGATGAAGACAAGGATAACTGGGATGATGACAAGGAGTGGGACGATCGAATAAGTATATATAACCTATTTGAATCTACCGGGATGATAACATTCCATGAAATGTTGAAAAAAGTAAATTTTCATAAGATTTCAAAAGAATTGAATCTGAAATTTCCATTTTACTTTTCATTCTGCGAACATGATTGTGGCGAAGAACCAAAACTAATATATGCAATAGCATAGAATTTATCATCAGAGGCCGGATGTGAATCCGACCTCAACTATTAACCTACTTTAGAAATTTCTTGCGTAGCCATTCCCTGACAGGCAAATCGTATAATTTCATCGACAGGTATGCTACTAATATAGAAACAACTACCACGAGTAAACCATATGGCCACGATTCGGCCAGCGAATACTTATTATTAGTAACCCATGCCATATATACATACACTATCGGGAAGTGAGTGATATAGATAGGATAGGATATATCCCCCAAGAATTTGCATAACCGGGAAGCTTTCTTGCCTCTAACCTTCCCCCCTGCACCTAACCAAACAATGAAAGGGAACATGATTATCAGGCAAAAGCATTCATATAAACCATTCATCCAAAGGCTATCCGCTCCACCCAAACGGGGAACAGAGAATAGAACCACCAGTAAAACACTTGCTATCAGGAAAGCATTTTTAATATAGCGCAACTTCCCGATACGAGCCATCAACAAACCGGCAAGGAAAGGGAAAGCAAGCCGCGTAAAGCCAATTCGCAATTGGGTAGGGTCACTGATAGACCATCCCCCGATGATATCGCCGTTAGGATTTGTCAAAGCGTACTGAATTGTAACTCCTGCTGCTGCGACAAGCAGAATAGACAAAATAATCTTCGGCAAATGACGGAAAACAAGCGCATACAGGATATTGGCAATATATTCGAAAAAGAGCGACCAAGCCGGCCCGTTGAGCGGGTGCATCTCGCTCCATCCTCTGATATCCAACCCTTTTCCGACAGGAATCAGCGTCAGGCCAATCACCATTACCAACAGCATCTTCCACACGGGAACTTGTTGTATCTCCCAGCCCAAAGCAGGAGAATCCTGAAAATAAAACAACAATGCCCCTATTATCGAACCGATTATAATCATCGGCTGGAGGCGGATTATACGACGTTTGAAAAAATCTTTCAGCGTCATTTTCCCCCAACGGTCATCATAGGCATATCCGATTACATAGCCGGAAAGGAGGAAAAAGAAATCGACCGCTAAATAGCCATGATTGATTATTTGTGCGGCATGATCGCCTCCCGAATAAATTTCTAAGACATGAAAGAGAACGACGACTAATGCGGCTACACCGCGTAGCCCGTCGAGAATCTCGTAATGGGGTTTTGAGTCAGCCAAACTTAATGGTTGTTGTTTCATTTTAGTATTTCCGTATTATTTACTGATTGAACAAAAGTTATTTCTTAACCATTGCAAAAATAAGGCTAATTCTGCAACAGCGATTGTTTTATTTTTAATTAGTATTGTCTTATATTTGCATTATGCCTATTTTTATATAAAAACATGAAGGAAAATATAAAATATAGTCACAACCTTGAGATCACAGGAGCATCTTTCTTCTATGATCATGTCCATATCAATTACGAAGACCAAATTAGTTTGCATCAACAGGAATCATGGGAACTGTCTTATGTTATCACAGGCAGGGGAACACGGGTAATAGGAGATTTGATGGAATCATTTTCCGAGGGGGAAGTAATCCTTATTCCACCAAATATAGCACATTGCTGGTATTTCGACGCTTCCATACATGATACCGAAGGTAAAATAGAGAATATCTCCATCACATTCTCTAACAAGCTGTTAGAGAATTGCAGAAGTATTTTCGTAGAACTAACTGATACAATCCGGCAAATACAAGAAAACTCAAATGCTATATCTTTCTCGATGGAAACCTTATCGGAAATACAGCAAATTATGTTATCTATGTCAAAGGAAACAACTGCCGAAAGAATTGTATCATTTATCAGACTACTGAATATAATAGCCAATCCTCATACAACCAATATTGTAGGTCATCCCACAAGAGAAGACAAGAAAACCAAGAAAATACAAAGCATTTACTTGTATGTGATGAATAATTATCAACACAATATAACGCTTGAAAAGATTGCACAATTTGTAGGAATGGAAAAAAGTTCTTTTTGTGTATTTTTCAAGAAAATGACAAATAAATCCTTTTTCACCTTTTTGACTGAATACAGAATCGACTCTTCTTGCCAAATGCTTCTGGAAACAAATAAAAGTATATCTGAGGTCTGCATTGCTTCGGGTTTCAGAGACGTGCCATACTACAACCGAATTTTCAAAAAGATAAAACATATCACTCCCGGCGAATACAGGAAACGTTATCGTACCAAATAACCTCAAGCGGCAGAAGTTATCCCATCCGCAAGATAGCATCACCTAATCCAAAAATCATTTCGAAGTAGAGATATAGTGCCATGAAGCATCCGTACAATCCAACCATAGACAGGATGGCAGATATACAGTTTATTATCTTTGACTCAGAGTCTTTGAACCTGATGGCAGTAAAAAAGATATTTATCGCAAAGAAAACAGCAATTACCAACATATAGGGAACAAAAAGCAGCAAAAAGAAGGAGATAGTCCCAAACCCAAGATCCGGTGACAACCCGTCAATAATAGTATCGGCATTACGTACCAGAAAAGCAGGAATCAGCAAAAGAAATATCCCTATCAGCGTAATAAAGAATAATGTATAGCTCCTTTTTTTCGATAATTTCAGCATGTATTTGTATATTTGTAGAATATAGGATACGTCTCGGCTTTCGCTATATCTGTAAACAATCGCAAGGTATTAATATTTTTATAAACTATATTCAATAAAACAACAATAAGATGAAACTGCGTACATTATTTACGATACTTATATTCTCGGTCATGGCCTGCGGAAATACTTTTGCGCAAGACAAAAAAGACAACAAGAAAGAAACTATCACTTATGATGTTTCGATGAGTTGCGAGAAATGTAAAAAGAAAATAGAAAAAAACATCGCATACGAAAAGGGCGTAACAGACATGCAGGTCAACCTGCCTTCCAAAACCGTAACAATCGAATACCGGAAAGATAAAACAACGCCCGAAAAACTTCAGCAGGCATTCGAAAAGTTGGGATATACAGCTGCTGTTCATAAGGAAGAACCAGTAAAAACTAATGAATAGGAAGAAATGAACTAACAATGTCAGAATCTGTTTATAAACAGATAAAAGACTGCGTTAATTTATTTTTCACCAAATCATTTAAAAACTGAAAATTATGAAAAAAGTATTGTTTGTTGCAACTTTCGCTGTATTCGCATTCTATTCTTGTGGTAACAAAACACCGAAAACAGAAAGCGAAGTCCTGATTGAAGAAGTTGAAGAAATCAAAGAAGTACACAATGCCCGCAATTCGCTCGATTATTACGGGACATACGAAGGTGAACTTCCTGCTGCCGATGCTCCGGGCATAAAAACGACTATCGTATTGAATAAGGATAATACTTATACCCGGAAAGTCGTATTTGTCAATCGGAAAGACAACATCCCGGAAGAAAAAGGCAACTTCACATGGAATGCCGATGGCAATATCATCACGCTCGAAGGAGCTGAAAAAGCCAACCAGTATTTCGTTGCCGAAAACAGGCTATTTGCCTTAGACATCAACGGTCAGCGCATAACCGGCGATTTAGCCGATAAATATGTGCTTACAAAAAAATAAAATTTGCTTATGAGTAATGTAACTATTCGCTGCCTGAACAATAACACCTACAAGGAGTTTCCTAAAGGAAGCTCCTTGCTTGAGATCAAAGAAGCCCTTAACATTCAATCTGACTACCTGATTATCAATGCTAAAGTAAACAACAAAACCGAACCGCTCGAATACGAAGCCTACAGCGACAAAACGGTGGAGTTTATGGATATTACCTCCCAATCGGGTATGCGCACGTATGTCCGTTCGCTTTGTTTTATCCTGTCAAAAGCGATATCGGAAATTCTGCCCGACGAGCGTTACAATTTTGAACACCCTATTTCGAAAGGCTATTTCTGCAAACTGATAAACCGAGAGAAAGTCAGCCAGGAAACGGTAGATGCTATAAAAAAGCGTATGCTGGAACTTGTGGCGGAGAATCTGCCTTTTATCCACGTCGAAGAGGAAACGAGCAAGATAGTGGAGATGTTCCGCGAAAGAGGCTATCACGACAAAGCCCTTTTGCTCGAAACTTCCGGCGAGCTATATTCCAAATACTATAAATTGGGCGACTCTGTCGACTATTTCTACGGAAGCCTCGCTCCATCGACAGGATATATCCAATTATTTGATTTGATTCCTTACGAGAACGGGCTTTTGTTGCGTATACCGAACAGAAGGAACCCGAAGGAACTGGAACCGGTAACGGAGCAGCCTAAGATGTACAACGTCTACAAAGAAGAACTGAACTTCCTCAACATTATCGGATTAGATAACGTCGGGGATCTCAATAAAGCCAATCTGGAAGGACGAACTTCCGATATTATTAAAGTTTCCGAAGCCTTGCAGGAGAAAAAAATCGCCGACATTGCCACGCAAATCGCTCACCGTTTCAACGATGGGGTACGCGTAGTACTTATTGCCGGACCATCCTCATCGGGAAAGACGACAACCCGTATGCGCCTCGAAGTGCAACTGATGGCAAATCTTATCAAGCCGGTAGGGCTTTCGCTCGACAACTATTTTGTTGACCGCGAAAAGACGCCGCTCGACGAAAACGGGGATTATGATTTCGAATCGTTATATGCTTTGGATCTCGACTTATTCAACAGCGACCTCACTAATTTGTTGAAGGGTGAAAAAATTGCTCTCCCTACTTTCAATTTTACCACCGGCAAGCGCGAATATAAAGGAGACGAATTGCAATTGCACGAGAACAATATACTCGTCATAGAAGGTATTCACGGTTTGAATCCTGAGCTTACCCCACACATCCCCGACAGCAAGAAGTTCCTGATATACGTATCGGCGCTGACTGCTATTTCATTGGACGACCACAACTGGATTCCGACAACGGACAACCGCCTGTTGCGCCGCATGGTTCGCGATTTCCGCTACCGTGGCTATTCGGCTATCGACACGCTATCGCGTTGGCCGAGTGTACGTAAGGGCGAAGACAAATGGATATTTCCTTATCAGGAGAACGCCGATGTCATGTTCAATTCGGCTATGATATATGAATTAGCCGCTCTGCGAAAATATGCAGAACCTATTTTAAGGCAAGTGCCGAAAAACATACCGGAGTACTCGGAAGCACACCGCCTGCTGCGTTTCTTAGGCTATTTTCATTATATCAACGACAGGGAATTGCCTCCTACATCGTTGCTGCGCGAATTCTTAGGAGGAAGTAGTTTTAAATATTAGTTTTGAGTGAAGTATATTTTCACGCGGCACAAATCCTTCGGGGTTTGTGCCGCTTTTTTTACTCCGTTTCCGCTTTATATTCCATTATATCTCCCGGTTGACATTCCAAGGCATTACAGATTGCCTCCAATGTTGACAGCCGGATAGCCTTTGCCTTCCCGTTTTTCAATATCGAAATATTAGCCATCGTTATCCCCACTTTCTCGGATAACTCGGTGACGCTCATCTTTCGCTTTGCAAGCATCACATCTATGTTGATTATTATTGCCAAGTTGTTTCGTTTAAATGGTTAAGTCGTTTTCCGATTTCATATCTACGGCATTTTGCAATATTTTTTCAGCCACAGTAGCAGCAGTGCCTATTATGGCAGAAATGAAAATCATAAAAAGCCCGATAGCAACGCCTCCGGCAATATCTTCCGTCGCACGCTGAATTATAAAGAAATAAGCTTCGGCGCCTGCAATAAAAAGGATAAGAGCTATCGCACAATACTTGATAATCCGCAAAGCTTTCACCGATTCCGGAGAGAATATCCGGTCTTTCCTGACGTATCCTAACAGCCTGAATACTTGATATAACACTACAAAAAAAGATATAGACGAGATATAGACATACGCCAGAAAAGGATCGTTGAAATAAATCTCAAAGAGCGTCGCACCAACGTTTCGCCCCTCGAGATGAGGCTCCCAAAGCATAAAAGAAAGAGTGCCAATGCCAATAAAGACAATGACTACCTGAAGAAATACTATCGATATTCTTTTCATCATGACTTTCAATTTTTTAATTATTCATTTTGATTTATGCAAAGATAATAAATATTTATCGATAATCGATAAATATTTATTGATATTTTTATGCAAGCTATTATTTTTTTGCATAAAAAGTCTTACATCAGGCTTATACAGCCCGGTTAAACACATCAGATGAAAAAGAATTAAGTTAAATAGAAATCTCCGAATCACCGAGCAAGGATTCCAGATAATCCTTGTCTTTCTCCAGCAGTGCCAGAGCTTCTGCCGCCGCGTGTTGTTGCGATTCTTTTTTAGAGCGACCGACTCCTTCGCCTGCAACCTTTCCGCAAATATAGGCCACCGATTTGAATGTCGGGTTATTCTGGGCATCGATGGAGCTGTCTACAACCTCGAAATCGACTGGGATCTTATACTTCTGTCCCCACTCTATCAGTCGCGACTTGTAATTTTCGTCTTCCTTGGCAACCTGCTCTATGTTCAGGTATTGGTTAATCAGACGCTCTTTCACAAAGCGTTTCGAAACACGATAGCCCTGATCTAAATATATAGCCCCTATCAGCGCTTCCAGCGCATTGCCATACATATGCGTATTCTGTGTGATGCGGGTAGAGGTCTTTACCAACTTATCTAAGCCCAGATTCAGCGCCAGCTTATTCAATGTTTCCCGCTGAACGATACGGGCACGCATATTGGTAAGGAAGCCTTCTTTCTTGTATTCGAATTCTTTGAAAACAATATCGGCAACAATAGCATCGAGGATAGCATCGCCCAGAAATTCGAGTCGCTCGTTATTAATCCATTTGCCATTGCTCAATTTAATAGAGGAAGACTTGTGTGTTAACGCCTGTTCGTATAAGGTTATATTGTAAGGATAAAAGCCAAGTATCTTGTAAAAAAAAACATAAGGCTCCTTCCCTTTGCGCGGAAGAAGCCTTATTGTCCGATATAGTTTCTTAAACACTGTTTATTTCTTATACTTCTTTACGATGATACAAGCGTTGTGCCCGCCAAATCCAAAAGTATTCGATAGCGCAGCATTTACTGTACGTTCCTGTGCTTTATTGAATGTCAGGTTCAATTTGTAGTCGATAGCCTCGTCTTCGTCACCATCTTCGTGGTTGATAGTCGGAGGAATCACATCGTCTTGCACGGCAAGCGTACAGAACAATGTTTCCAAAGCTCCGGCAGCACCCAGCAGGTGTCCGGTCATCGACTTAGTCGAACTGATATTCAATTTGTAAGCATGATCACCAAAGATTTCTTTGATTGCAATCAATTCCGATGGGTCACCAACAGGCGTCGATGTTCCGTGTACATTGATATAATCGATATCTTCAGGTTTCATTTGGGCATCTTCCAATGCAGCTTTCATCACAATCTTCGCGCCTAATCCTTCAGGATGCGACGCAGTCAGGTGATATGCATCGGCAGACATACCTCCACCTACTACTTCAGCATATATTTTAGCTCCGCGAGCTAATGCATGTTCTAACTCTTCGAGTACCAAGCAAGCAGCTCCCTCACCCATCACAAATCCGTCGCGGCTTGCGCTGAAGGGACGAGATGCTGTTTGAGGAGAATCGTTACGTGTCGACAGAGCAGTAAGCGCATTAAAACCTCCTGTTCCGGAAATGGTAATAGGCGCTTCCGAACCACCGGTTACAATAGCTGTCGCTTTACCCAGACGGATAAGGTCGAAAGCCACTAACGCACTGTGGGTAGAAGAGGCACATGCAGAGACCGTACCGAAGTTCGGTCCACGCAATCCATGGCGCATGGAGATAAAACCTGCAGCAATATCCGCAATCATCTTAGGGATGAAAAACGGATTGAACTTAGGTCCCATATCCTGATGCAGGAAGTAATTTCCTACTTCGTCCTCGAAGCTTTTGATACCTCCGATTCCGGACGAAAAAATAACACCAATACGATCGGTGTTTTCTTTTTCGAAATCGAAACCAGCGTCTTTAATAGCCTCTTCGGATGCGGCAACTGCTAACTGTGTATATCTGTCGCACTTACGTGCTTCCTTTCTATCAAGGTATTGGCTTGGATCGAAATCCTTTACTTCGCAAGCAAATTGAGTCTTGAATGCTGAAGCATCGAAAAGAGTAATAGGTCCGGCACCACTTACCCCCTTCTTGGCATTTGCCCACGTAGTGGCCACATCGTTTCCAAGCGGTGATACTGTTCCCAGACCTGTTACTACAACTCTTTTTAATTCCATAAATTTATTTTATAGGAACAAAAATTTATTTTGTATTTGCTTCGATGTAAGAGATAGCGTCTCCTACTGTAGCTATTTTTTCAGTTTGATCATCTGGAATTGAGATACCGAATTCTTTTTCAAATTCCATAATCAATTCAACTGTATCAAGTGAATCAGCTCCTAAATCGTTAGTAAAGCTTGCAGTATCTGTTACTTCAGATTCTTCTACGCCTAATTTTTCAACGATAATCGCTTTTACTTTTGATGCTACTTCAGACATAATTTTTAGTTTTAATTAATTAAATGAATTATTTATTCTTATTTTTGTCGGTGCAAAGTAAAAGCTTTTTATTCATATAACGCAAATATTTTGCGGACAAAATAGTTAAAACTGCACATTTTTTTTACATATGTGCATTTTTCGAAAGGATTCTTCAAATGACTAAAGTTGCCATTTTCGCCTCAGGTTCAGGCTCTAACGCAGAGAATATCGCTCACTTTTTTCAAGGGAATAAAAACATTCATATCTCTCTGATTGTTTCTAACAAAGCGGATGCCTATGTCCACGAGCGGGCAAAAAAACTGGGCATCGAATCGGTCACTTTTACTAAAAGTGATTTCGAAAGCACAAGTAAAGTAATTAACTGTCTGGTCAATAAGGAAATTGATTTTATTGTTTTAGCAGGATTTTTATTAAAGGTTCCGCAAAACATTATCGATTCTTATCCTTATTGCATTATCAATATCCACCCTGCCTTACTCCCCAAATACGGAGGAAAAGGAATGTACGGTAACAATGTACACAAAGCTGTAGTGGAGGCCAAAGAAAAAGAATCGGGAATTACGATACACTATATCAACGAGAATTACGACGAGGGTGATATCATTTTCCAGATGACATGCCCTATTGATAAGAATGACACATTCGAAGATGTAGCCCAAAAAGTCCATGCTTTAGAATACGAACATTTTCCGGCTATCATCCAGACTGTGATAATGAAAGAGAAAACATAAACAAATAATGAAGAAGTGGCTGTATAGACAAGCAATCGACCTCAAGATTTTATTCAAATTATTTTTACCAAAAGGCAAAGCAGAATATATTTTGTTTTCGGGATTGCTCGTATTTTACCTTATCTATTCCCTTTATATCGCCTTTCATTCGTCGATTATAGACAGTACTGTTTTCGAAACAGATATTTACTTTTCGTTCGACAATCCTTTAGTGTTGAAACAGGGGCGTACACAGATGGCAGGACATCCGCTGATGATGATTTTTTATTATCCGTTTGTCGTTTTGGGAGATTTACTTGCCTCTTTTGCCGGATTCAAGGCTAAGACGGTGTTGTTTGTCTTGCTCTCGGCCAGCCTGATAAGCATGTCGTGCGTATACATAAACCGCTACCTGAAAGAGATAGCAGAGGTGAAAAACAGTGCAGCACTGCTTTTCACGATGTTCTATGCATTCACCTTCACCAATCTCTTATTGGCCTTTACCGCAGAGAGCTTCACCCTATCGGCATTCTTCCTTTCGTTCAACGTCTATTACTTTTCGCATTATATCAAGAAAGGCGAAGTGCCTTCGTTGACTTCTACCGCTATCATATCTTGTCTTTTCTTAGGCGGCGTGACGATTACCAATTTTGTAAAAGGTGTTATCCCAACGTTGTTCCTAAACTATCCATGGAAGAAGATTCTCAAACGCATCTTGGGATTAGGATTGATTTTCGCAATAGTTTTTGTGGTTATCGAAATCGGATTTCAGGTATTCTTAGATAAAAGTCTTCTCGGATATGTATTCGTGCATCAAGGCAGACATACCCCAATGGCTTTATCTTTCGAAAGCATCAGGCTATATGCCTTCCACCACCTTTTCGGTACGCCGATATTTATATCCGACTATTGGCTCTACAGCAATATGATCAACCAAACCGATTATAAGGAATGGTATCAGTACCTATTCACATGGCTGTTGCTTATAACAGTTGTGATAGGATTGGTCAGGAATTACCGGAACAAATTCGTGCAAATGATATTTTTGCTCTTGCTGGTAGATATATCTATCCACCTCCTCCTGAAATTCGGGCTGACGGCGCCGTTTATCTACGGCGGGCACTGGATATATTGTATTCCTCTGATATTGGGCTGGCTATACAAATCGCTGAAAGGGAAAGTGCAGACTGCCTATGTCTGTTTTGCAGGATGCCTGTTCGTCGTGATGGTTATAAACAACCTCATCGGGTTATCCCGTTTTATATCGATTGCCGTAGAGAATTTCCCTGCCCTTCAATAGCTCACCTTATATAAATATTGCCTACTTTTGTTTCTAATTAGATTACCAACAGGTGATCCGGAAGAATCAGCATAATGAAGAAAATCGTATCATATCTCAAACTGATAAGGGTGGACCAGTGGGTAAAGAATGTCTTTATCCTTTTGCCGCTATTCTTTTCTTTTCGCTTCACTGAAATTCCTTTAATCATTGCTGCTGCATTAGCCACAACAGGCTTTTGCCTGATAGCCAGCTGTGTCTATATCATCAACGACTGGAACGATATAGAGCAGGACAGGCTGCACCCGACAAAGAAAAACCGACCTTTAGCATCGGGAGTTATATCGAAATCTGAAGCATTGGTTATGCTCTTTATCCTGTTAGCCGGAGGAGTATGTATATACACATTCGCCCTGCAGAATATAAATGCCCTGATACTGGTTGTTTCATATCTTATACTGAATATCTTATATTCTTTCAAGCTGAAACATATCCCGATACTGGACATCTGTATTGTGGCTATCGGTTTTGTTATCCGGGTATTTATAGGAGGACTGGTGACCGGAATCCTAGTATCGAACTGGCTGATAATAATGACTTTCCTGCTTTCCTTGTTTATGGTACTCGGCAAGCGGAGAGACGATGTTGTGATAGCTGAAAAGACAGGCAATATCACCCGCAAAAACATAAAAGGTTACAACCTGACATTCCTCAACGCTGCCATAATGGTATCGTCTGCAATCATCTTGGTTTCGTACATTATGTACACAATAAGCCCGGATGTAGTCGATCATCACGGAGAATATTTATACCTCACCACTCTGTTCGTATTCATGGGGCTGTTCCGGTATATGCAAATCATTTTTGTGGAAGAACGCAGTGGCAGCCCGACAAAAGTGCTTATCAAAGACCACTTTATACACATCATCATTGTCTGCTGGGGTATCTCGTTCGTCTTAATTCATTATTTCCTGCGATAAATCATGGAGAAGGGCAAAAAAGTCATTGCAGCATTCGACTTCGACGGAACTATCACTACACGCGATACGCTTTTCGATTTCATCCGCTTCTACAAAGGTATGCCCCGCATGCTTGCCGGGTTATTCTTACTTGCCCCTGTATTAGTAGGCTTCAAGTTAGGCTTCATCAGAAACAGCCGAGCCAAAGAGATACTATTTACGCACTTTTTCAAAGGGGAAAAGGCAGAGCGGTTCGACGAAGTGTGTGCAGCATATAGTGCCCGCATAGACGAGATTGTCCGCCCCAAAGCCCTCGAAAGAATAGCATCGCACCTCGAAGATAACGATACTGTAATTATTGTCAGTGCGTCCATCGATCGATGGATCATTCCTTGGGCAAAGAAAACAGGATTGAAAGAAGTTATAGGAACACAGATAGAAGTTACCAACGAAAAAATTACCGGACGATTCCGTAGCGAAAACTGCTACGGGCAGGAGAAAGTAAACCGTCTGTCCACAGCATACCCCGACCGCAATTCCTACATCCTGTATGCTTACGGAGACAGTTCGGGGGACAAAGAACTGTTAGCCTTTGCCGATTATCCTCATTATCAAGTCTTCTGATTATTATTTCTTATTCTGAATATTCTGCTTTACGCGGCGGACAGAGCGTTTATTAGTATCTTTTTCCGGTTGCTTGGGTTGGTCTTTTTTAACCTCTTTTTTGCCCTGTTTCTTTTCTTCTTTCTGTTTATTCTGCTGTTTTACAGGCTCTGCGGATTCGGGAGCAGGCTCTTCTTTAGGAATGACCTTATATTCGGTTTCTTCTATTATTTTCACATTATCCTCAACGACAACATTGTTTGCGTTTCCTTTGTAGACATACTGATCAAGCTTCAGTTTACGGGCCGACGAAGGAGTTATATCGATCCAGATTTCGCCGTTAGGATTCCCCGAAACCGTACTCGCCACTCGGATATCCCTGTTCAGTATATACGATTCCTTTATCCTGTCCAGCATATCCTGCCCTACTTCCTTGCCGTTGACGAAGTAAGTCGGGCGGTTACCGTAACGTTTCTTTATCTCGATAAAGTCCTCGACGGTTGTTTCTTCTTTCTTGAGCAATTCGAGATAGACATCATCCGCCACGCGGGCTTTCTCCTTATTCTGGCTGACAATGGAATTCAGCCTCAATCCCAATCCTTCATTCCTGTTTTTCAGGACTATATTATTGCTCTCTACTGCTGTCAGCAAATCATTGATATCCAGCAAAGCGGCTTCCGAAGTTTCATACTTTGTCGTATCAGCTCCTATTATCGCTTTAAGATATTCGATAGAATCAGTCTCCGATTTGAATTTGCGCTCACCGTCATTCAGCCACTTAAAACTCCGGTCCCGGATAATCTTACTGCGCGGGACAAATGTTTCACTCTGCGCCCACAATAACGATGGGAGCACGATAAAGACTGTTAAGGATAGTATACGTAGTACGAACTTCATTTCTATGATTTGTAATACAACGGCAAATATACAAGATTTTTTCTTAACTACAGGGAGTTATCCCATTTTTAGCATATTCTTAACGCATTCGCCCGAAAAGAAAAAGCCCATCTGAACAAAAATACAGACAGGCTCCGGCAATACTTTTTAGATTTCCATCAGTGTTATTCGTTATTCATCTTGTAACTCAATGCTCCCGAAGGGCATTGACTTATCTGAACCTTCAACTGTTCTGTTGTAGCATTCTCCGGTTTCACCCAAGGTCTTTCTTTCGGGTTATAGACCTGAGGTAATGCCCTTACGCAAACCCCTGAATGGATGCACAACTCGGGATTCCAGATGATGGTAATTTCACCATTGGTATACTCTTTTATCTTTTCCATATTATCTCTTTTGATGACTACTTAATAATTATTTCCTTATTACCAGCCTACGCCAATCGGGATTCTTTTGCAAATAACCGACAACAAAAGGACAGAGCGGCACAAGCCGTAAATCTTTCGCTTCAATATCTTTCAATACCTTTTCCAGCAATTGAGTAGCTATTCCGCGTCCTTCGAGGGGGATGGGCACTTCGGTGTGCGTGAGATATATCGCTCCTTTATTGGTCTTTATATATTCTATCTTAGCCAGATAACCATCTATGTGAAACTCGTACTGTTTCTCTTCCGTGTTGTCTATCAACGTATAATCTTTCATTTTTCAGCCCTTTCTTTTTTTTAAATCAACAGATATGTTTCTATTGAACATTCTTCCTGCCGGTTTTGTTTAGCCGGGCTGCTTGTCAAAAAGTATTTCGGACTATTTTTTCAATGTGAACAGGAACTCCAATCCCGCTCCGGGACGGTTTTTCACCTGAATTTCGCCTTTGTGCATCGTCACGGCATTGCGGACAATGGACAAGCCCAATCCCGAACCTCCCGTTTCGCGCGTACGGCCTTCGTTCACCCGATAGAAGCGTTCGAACAAGCGGTTTAAATGTTCTTCGTTCACCCCTTTCCCCGTATCGTAATAGGAAAAATACACGAACTTCTCGTCCTGCATATAATTGGCGATGTGTATCTCTGTTCCCGCACCACCATACGCCAACGAGTTGTCGATCAGATTACGGAAGATGGAATACAACAATGTATAGTTACCATTTATCGACAAATCACCGGGAACGGCAATCGCCAACGCCACGTTATTCTGTAACAACTTGTCGGACAAGTCTATCCTGACCTCGTTTATCAATTGCAGAAGATTAATCTTCTCGAATGTAAAGCGGGACGACGATTCCTCTATCTTGCTCAACAAGCTCACATCCTCAATCAGATTCGACAAACGGATAGATTGCATATACGCCTTATCGATAAACTGCTTACGCTTTTCTTCGGGCAAGTGGTTTGCGTTCAGCGTTTCGAGGAAACCGCGCAGGCTCGTTACCGGCGTGCGCAATTCGTGCGCAATATTATTGGTCATTTCCTGCTTGATAAGGCGCGTTTTCTCGGCTTGGGTAATATCCTTGATGGCGATTTCGAAGCTTTTGTCCTCGTAGATAATAGTCCGTATCACAAATGCTTTTCCGTTGGCATTCAGCTGGAAAGAGAAATGATTTTTCAATTTCGCTTCGTCTGCCAGGAAATCTCTCAACGGGCGGAATTTTTCGCTGCGAAATACCTCATTAGCATCCAATACCGGCCTATCCATAATCATATTCACATACTGAATAAAATGGGTATTGAAATATATCTGCTTCTGATCGGCATTGAATATGGCAAAGCCTTCTTCCGAAAAACGGAAATGACGTATCAGTTTCTCGCGCTCCACCATCAATGCCTGTTTGTTTTTCTCCTTCTGGTCGATAAGTTTGGTAAGCTCTCCGCCTATCTCGCCCAATTCGTCATCGGGGAAGGTTATATTCTTTTGCAGCGGCTTGTCGTTCTTGGCAAGCGACACCAGATCCTTCAACCGGGTGATCGACTGGCTGAATCGTCCTGCGACATAATTCAACAGAATCAATACGCATATAAACAGCGCCACCACAATGTAAATAAACATATTGTCCGCCTTCAGCAGGTTTTTCGTCTGTATATCATAGGGCAAGGCTACACGTACAAAACCGTCGGGATAGCTCTTAGCATAGTAAAGATACTTACGCTGCGTAGAGGTCGACAGGCGGATGTGGCTTCCCTGCTTTTTATATTGAGCCTGCAATATCTCGGGTCTGTCTAAGTGATTATCGAGTTGGCTGACATCTTGCACCTGTTTGTCGTAATCTACCGTCCCATCGGGCTCTATCACCGTCACGCGTATCTCTTCGGGCAGGATAGAAATCAGAGCACCAAGACGATGCATAGAACTATCATTAAGGCTATTAGACACTATATAGCCATGTATCACATCGGCATAACCATCGAGTTTTGTCTCGAGTGCCTCGGTGCGGTATCTTTTTTCTTCCTTCTGCTCTACAAAGATTATACATGCCGCAAAGACAGCGAAGATGATAACGAAACAGAAGAATATGCGTTTTTTATAAGTCAGTTTCATTTATAGCTATATTTTCGATTATATTAAATCAATTCAAAAATAAAATATACTTTTGCATCACTAAAAGAGAGGGTATGAACGAAAAACTTAAAGGCGGATTATTAGTCTTTCTCGGAGCTTGCAGTTTCGGGGTATTATCCACAATCGTCAAATTTGCATATGCCAATGGATATACACTTGGCGAAATAACAGGCTCGCAAACGTTTTTCGGGTTCCTCACACTCTGGTTATTGTATTTTGTCTCTACAAAATTCAAAAAACAATCAGCCGGCAACACTTCCCCCGAAGGACAACAAACGCCTACCAAATGGTGGAAAGTCTGCTTAGCCGGAATGTTCACAGGCTTGGTCGGCATATTCTATTATCAATGCGAAAGCTTCTGCCCGCGTCGGTAGCTATTATCCTGCTGATGCAGTACATCTGGATAAGCATGCTGATCGAAGCTATCGTTTTCAAGAAGAAACCGAGCCGCAAGCAGCTCTTGCTATTGGTTGTCGTCTTATCCGGCACATTTCTGGCCGCCGGAGTATTCAGCACAACCATCGTTATCAACCTGAAAGGCATCATCTTCGGGCTTATTGCCGCTACCTGCTATGCCATCTTCGTCATCTCGAGCGGACGCGTCGGCAATGACCTGCCTGTCCTGAAAAAGAGCGCTTTGATGGTTACAGGAGCATGCGCCATCACCTTCATCATATTTCCGCCACTGTTCTTTTTCAACGGTGTACTCCTCGGCGGACTATATATGTGGGGATTGAGCCTTGCCCTGTTGGGTATGGTCGTCCCTCCGTTACTCTTTTCGATGGGGATGCCGCGTGTAGGCGTATCCATAGGGGCTATCCTCAGTGCAGCTGAATTGCCGGTCGCTACCATGTCTTCTGCCTTTATCTTACACGAACAGGTAGACATCATCCGATGGTTGGGCGTCGCCCTCATCCTCGTGGCCGTGATAGCTACCAATATCAAAACGACGAAACCCCGTTAGGTTTTCCCCCGTATTGCTATTGCGGGCTGAATGTGTAACCATAGCCCGTGCGGTTAATGATATAATCGCCAAAGTGTCCGAGCTTGCGGCGCAAACGGGTGATGTGTACATCCACCGTACGTTCGAGAACGATGCCGTCGTTCTTCCACGCCTTATCGAGTATATCGCTGCGGGAGTATAATTTCCCTTCGTTCTGCACCAACAGTTCCAGAATATTGAATTCTGTTTTAGTCAATTCTATCGGTTGACTATCAAGTAATACGGTTTTTGACTCCAGATCTATTTTCAGTTCGCCTATTTCGATTATTTTCTTCGCAGGCTTATCCACGGGAACGGCCATCCGTTTCAGTATATTCTTTACTCGGGCAATAACTTCTTTGATAGAGAACGGTTTGGAAATATAATCGTCCCCTCCGATAGAAAAGCCCGTCAGCATATCGTTCTCGGTATCTTTTGCCGTGAGAAAAATAATCGGAATATTATTCCCCGCTTTTCTCAATTGATCGGCAAATTTGAAGCCCGATATGCCTCCCATCATCACATCCAGCAGGATGAGCCGATGCTTGCCGGACAATATTGTTGCAGCAGCTTCCGCCGAATCGGCCGAATCGACCTGATAGCCTTCATTTTCGAGGTTGAATTGCAGGATTTCGCGAATATCCGGTTCGTCGTCTACTACCAGAATAGAGAGGGGTTGTTCCTTATTTGTTGCCATGTCTGATATCTTTGCCTTCGGTCAGGTATATCGTCGCCTCGGCGATGTTGGTTGCGCTGTCTCCGATACGCTCGAGGTTGTGCGATATGCTGTCGAAGTTGATTATATTCTGAATCTTCTCTTCGGACAATTGCTTATTGGCAAATGTCTGCTGTAAAGATATTTTAATTTTCCAGAATAGCTGGTCTACTTTATCATCTTCTTTGATTATCTCATAGGCTACATTCGGATCTTCGTTGCCGAAAGAGAATATCGCATTGCGCAACATTTCGCTCACATAGCCCAGCATCTTATCTATCATTTTGGCTATTTCGGAAAAATCCTTGTCTTTCAACTCCATATCTTTCAGGAAGTGAATAATATTGAGCAGCATATCCCCTACCCGCTCCAGATTGGAGGTAATATCCTGATAGGTAATTATTTTACGCAGATCGGCAGCTTTCGGCGTGAACTGGAAGATAGCAAATACAATCTCCTCGCGTATCTTCACTTCGAGGCGGTCGATAATGATTTCATTCTGTTCCGCTTCCGCAATCAAAGCATCTATTTTGTTGTCCTGCAACAACTTTGTCACAATTTGCAGTTGCAGCAAAGTTGTTTTCGACAGTAGTTCAAAATCATTCAGCAGTATCTGCAACTGCTTATTTTTCATATTGATGGTCATATTTTTTTAGCTTTTAGCCATTAGCTTTTAGCCAATAGCAGTTTGTTTATAATCTTCATATCCTAATAGCTACCGGCTATTAGCTAACAGCTTTATCCGAATACCCCTGTCAGGTAATCTTCTGTACGCTTATGTTTCGGCTTGGTAAACATCTGCTTAGTCGAACCATACTCGACCAGCTCGCCCAGATACATAAACATCGACTTATCCGAGATACGCGCCGCCTGCGACATATTGTGCGTAACGATAATTATCGTATAATGCTCTTTTAGTTCCAGAATCAGTTCCTCGATACGGTTGGTCGAAATAGGATCGAGTGCCGATGTCGGTTCGTCCATTAATATAACTTCCGGTTTGAGGGCGATAGCACGGGCAATACACAAGCGCTGTTGCTGCCCGCCCGAAAGGAAAGTCCCTTTTTTATTGACCGAATCTTTCACCTCGTCCCAAAGCGCTACGCTGCGCAGGCTTTTTTCGACGACCTCGTCGCGCTCCGGTTTGCTGAGCTTGATTCCGTTCAGTTTATAGCCTGCAATCACATTATCGTAAATACTCATTGTAGGGAAAGGATTCGGACGCTGAAAGACCATTCCTGCCAAGCGGCGGACTTTCATCGGATTCATGTGGAAAATATTCTCCCCCTTGAGGAGAATCTCACCCGTCGTTTTTATTTCGGGATAAAGCTCGTGCATACGGTTTATCGCACGCAGCAGGGTACTCTTCCCGCAGCCCGACGGCCCCATAATAGCTGTCACCGTGTTTGCGTCGAAGCCTGCATTCACATGCGCTACAGCCAGTTTTTCGGGCGAATAGGCTACCGAAACGTCTCTCAGTTCGAGAATATAATTGTTTACTGAATTTTCCATTTTTTAGCAATGCTTTTAGCCAGAATATTTATTCCGAGTACAATTAATAATAATAGTAATGACGACGACCACACAAGGTCTGCCAGATTAGGATCGTTATAGAACTCCCAGATGAGCAACGATATAGCGCTCGTCGGGTGTGTTATATCCCATGTAACGATGGATGCGCCCAGAACCGTAACCAGCAGCGGCGCTGTTTCGCCCATCACACGCGAGATAGCGAGCAACGAGCCGGTAAACAACCCTCCGAAGGCTGATGGTACGAGTATGCGCAACACAACCGATGTGTAAGAGCCTCCTAATGCTAAGCCTGCTTCTTTGAGCGATGCAGGGAGCATTTTCAGGCTTTCCTCGGTCGAACGGATAATCATCGGCAGCATCATTATCGCCAACGCAACACTACCTGCCAATGCCGAATAGGTATGCATCGGCATCACTACCCAGACATATACGATAACCCCGATTACGATAGACGGTATTCCCTGCAACAGGTCAGCCAGATTGCGGACAAATCCCGCCAAGCGTTTCTTCGGATTTTCTGCCAAATAGATACCTGTCATAATCCCCACAGGAACGGCTATCAGGATAGCGGCTGCCAGAATAAGCAATGTACCTGTAATCCCGTTCAATATACCGCCCGGAATAGGGCTGTCGCTCACGCGGGCTATCATAGCCTCCATAGACGTAGGGGCAACTTCGGTAAACAAGCTCAGATTAAATTGCTTATAGCCTTTCTTTATCAGTTCCCACAAAATGAGGAAAAGCGGCACCATCGTTACGGCCGAAAAGAAGCATACCATATAGAAGAACAAATTGTTCTTGGCTAAACGGAAACGGGTGCTTGAGAAAATTGATTTTCCACCCCCATCCGGCTTCCCCCCAAGGGGGAAGTGATTTCTGGACTCCTCTTTTTTTGAGAGGTCTAAGGAGGTGGATATAGTCGGATTTTTCATATATTTTTTATCAATAACTTTTTTCCTTTTAAGCAGGCATACGGCTCTGCCCTACTCGTACACTTGTAACTGCCCGCAGGGCGAAGTAACTTGTAACTATCTATTTATGACTTTCATTATATACTTGGCTACGAAGTTGATAGATGCCGTTATGAGGAACAACAACAACCCGATAGCCATCAATGAACTCAGTTTCAATCCGCTTGCCTCGCCAAACTGGTTAGCAATAATACTCGCCATCGTATTACCCGTATCACCCAACCCCAGTGGGATATTATTGGTATTACCGATAAGCATCGTGACGGCCATCGTTTCGCCTAAGGCACGTCCAAAGGCAAGGATATAAGCGGCGAAGATACCCGAACCGGCAACGGGTAGGCTAATGGTTCGGATTACTTCCTGATTGGTTGCTCCCAAGCTATATGCTCCTTCTTTCAAATCGTTGGGCACCATCGAAATAAACTCGGTACTGAGTGAGGAGGCATAGGGGATTATCATAATAGCCAGAATGATGGAAGCCAGCAATATGCCGAATCCCTGATCGTTAATTCCTAAATCTACAATTACCGGGCGCAGGACATAGAATCCCCACAAACCATAGACAATGGAGGGGATACCTGCCAACAAATCGACAACCGAACTAACAATTGTCGAAATTTTCTTTTTTCTGAAATATTCTCCATTGAACAAGGCTACCGATAGGGAGAATGGGATACAAAACAGCAGGGCTAATATCGCTGTCAGCATCGTCCCTGCAATAAAGGGCAGCGCCCCGTAAACATCATTTCGGGAGTCCCATTCTCCCGAAGTGATAAAATTGATTATTCCAAATTCCGAAAGGGCTGCTGTACTCTGGCTCACAAGCCCGTATATAATCCCTGCCGTGAGCAGGATGATAAGGCACGAGGCCAGTAACAGAACGCCTTTGAATAGTTTATCTTTCATTATTTCAAGACTGCTTGTCCGTCGAATGTTATTGCTTTAATCGCTGCTTTTGTTTTCTCAAGGGCTGTACCGGATAATGCGGCATAATGCGTCTTCACCGCCACACGCTGTCCCTCTTCGCCTGTCATATAATTAAGCAGGTTTGCCAGATTCTGTACCTGTTCTACCGTACGCCCGTTATAAGACTGCTCCTTGTAAACGATAACCCATGTGAAAGTGCTAATCGGATAGGCTTCAGGGTTAGACGAATTGGTAATCATCAGACGGGTGTCATCGGGCATGTCCACATTAGCGGCAGCCGAAATACTCTTATCATCCGCAACGATATAGTTGCCCGAGCTGTTTTGCATCTGTGCAGCCGGAATAGCCAAAGCCAATGCATATTCAGAACCGATATAACCTATCGAACCGTCTGTCTCGGCTATTACTCCGGCAACACCCGGGTTACCTTTAGCTGCAATACCGGCAGGGAAGTTCAATGATTTCCCTTTGCCTATGGCATCTTTCCATGCAGCATCGGCTTTGAACATGTAGTCAGAGAAAACATAGGTCGTTCCGCTACCATCCGAACGGTAGACAGGGGTAATGGCTTTGTCGGGCAAATTAACGCCCGGATTGATTTCCTTTATACGTTCATCGTTCCATTTTGTTATCTCTCCCCTGTATATTTCCGAAACGACCTTTGCATTCAATTTCAGGTCTTTTACTCCGTTCAGATTATAGGATAGCACCACCGCACCGAGAGCGGTAGGCACGTGAATTATGTCCGAACCAAATTCTTCCAGTTCCGCATCCGACAGAAATACATCCGTCGCGCCGAAATCGGCTGTTTTATCTTTCAGGCTACGGATTCCGCCACCACTACCGATAGCACCATAGGTTACATTTACTCCCGAATGTTTAGCAAAATCTTTGAATACGATATTATAGAATGGTGCGGGAAAAGTCGCTCCTGCTCCTGATAATTTCGAAGACTGATTGCCACATGATGTGAAGATGAGGGCAATGATAAAAGAAAAAAACAATACTTTTTTCATAATGTTGTATCTATTTTAAAAATTCTAATACAATATTATTCAAGTATTGTGACAGGGGTATTACGCTAATGTTACGTTTCGGTTAAATCTGAAAACAGTAGACAGCTTAACGGGTATATTAGTAAACAAGTAAAGAATGTTTACTTGTCAACTCGTCTACTATTGTCTATTAATATCAGAGATTAAACTCTAAATTAATAAACAAATACTGTTCCGATTTGTTCCGGTCGGGATTGATATTGCGGATATTGGGAGATATTTTCAATTGCTTGACCGGCTGAAATTCGATACCGCTAATCATTAGCTGTCCGTCGTTGCTATTCCACGGGTCGGTGAAATTGGACGGAGATTTGGAATCCATATTATCATAACGGGCATACACACGCCACTTGGGCGCAATTTTGACCGAAGCGTATGCCGAATAACCATAATATGATTTCTTGTCGATAAATCCTTTGTTGAAAACACGGCTATATTCCACTCCTCCCGAGACACGCTCGTCCATATATCCGGCAAATAAGGCCATGGAATATTGATTTTTATAAGTTGCATCCAATACACCTGCAGGCAAATCGTCGCGCATCAGCGTGTCTTTCTTGGTATAGATGTCTCCGTATGCACGTAATACCATATTTTTGACAGGCTTATAAGTCAATCCTAAGGCATAACGGGTACTCTCATTCTTCTTCACCTTTTTATATCCCTCTCCGTTGGCAATGGTGACATCTGCCGAGAGTGAGGGTGCAAACTGGTAGGCTGCCGTAACACCGACATCTACGCTGTGGTGCATCTTATTCTGGTCTTGGAAAGATTTCAATACATAGCGGTGATACCAATATTTCTCCTGCACATTAAATGCCAGCATGCCGATCTCGCCCACACTCACATCGAAGCCATAATCTCTCCACCTGACATAAGCATTGCGGAGATAAACCTCGTAATTTCCTTTTTCGTCTTTCCCCGATGCTCCGTCTATAATCACCTGCGCCTCGAGTGTAGGCGTAAATTTATAATTATAGCCCAGAAAGGCACGCGTGATGTCGAAACCGGTATCTTCGTTCGTATTGCTGCTCAAACCAGTGCTATAGTCGATAAATGCACGGGCTATGATTTTGCCCGACGGTTTGAATGCAACGGTATCTTTCTGCGCATATACACCTGATGCACAAACGAGTAACAGGGTAAAAAAAATAAATCTCCAATTCTTCATAGTCTCTTTCTTCTTTTGTTTCGGGACAAAAGTAGACGCAAAAATATACAATCCTACTAAAGAACGGTTAATATCCTGTTAATATTTTCCCGGAAGCTATATATAACAAGAAAAACCGAACCCTGACGGGGTTCGGCCTCCTTAAAACTATTTGCGATACAAATAATTAGTTTATGGAACCTTGTAGAAGGTTATTTCATCAAATCCTACCATTCCGGCGTAAGATGCATATGTATCCGGCATAACGAGCTTAACATAGCGAGCCGAATGTACTTCAGGCAAATAATCCGACGCTTGCGAATCATAATTTGCCAGGAAGAGTTTTTGGTCAATCTGTACGAACGAACCATCATCATGCGTCACGCCATTCTCATCTTTTGTGCTGACATATATTTTCATCGTTTTCAGATATTTGAAGACCGAATTCTGTATCAATATTTTGTCGAATTGTTGTACAGACTTCATATCTATCAATATCCAATGTGGCAGCCCGGCTGTTCCTGACATCCATGCGTTAGAACTTCCGGCTAATCCATCTATCAAATTAGTACAATTGTAATAGCTTAACGAATAGATAGAAGAAGCCGTAACGGTCCATCCTGTCGTATTGAGTGCAGGCCTTGGATATTTCGAGTAAATCCAGATAAATTCAGATTCGATATTATCACCATCCGTAGATATAGCTTTCAGTTTGGTGATACCAGTCGTCAAAGGAGTAACGATTCCGTTCGCATCAACACTGGCAATAGCAGGATCTTCTATCTCGTATCTGAGTGTACGGTTAGCGGCAGTCTTAGGCAATCCA
The DNA here is from genome assembly GCF_010501075.1 of Dysgonomonas sp. 25. Classification (GTDB taxonomy): domain Bacteria; phylum Bacteroidota; class Bacteroidia; order Bacteroidales; family Dysgonomonadaceae; genus Dysgonomonas. Next base: position 69,691 of record NZ_QVMN01000004.1, on the reverse strand, counting down.
CTATACACCGTTCCGGCATCGAAAGTATTTCCTGCGTCTATAAAAGTATATTTATTTCCCGGAACCAATGAAATAGAATCCACCAAAGCTGTTACATGAACAACACATTTGGTCTGTGTCCACGACTCTCCATTAGGTGCGACAACTATCAGGTGTCCAAAACCACCATCCATGGCCTCAATCATCCCCGTAGGGCTAACGGTAAAGACTTTGGCATTGTTCGACACATAAGTCACATCAGCATTTTTAGGATCTGTTTTTATTTCGAGCTGATGTTGATCGTAACGCATCAGGAAGATCGTGTCATTATCAGTGCCCAAAATTTCTATATCTTTCACATCCTTCGAATCGTCATCGTCAGAACAGGCTGAGAAGGCCAATATAAGCACTGACAATAAAAGGAGTATATTTATCTTTTTCATAATCTTTTTATTATATTATTTTGAATTAACCTTGTAAAAGGATGTAGCCCCACATACAAACTCGCAGAGCTACATACCTCAACCTCTCTTATCTCCCAACCTCTACTCTCTCGTTTAAGAACCATTGCGTAGCTACACTGGCTTCCTCGCCATAAGCATTATGGCCGTGGCCTGTAGCATCTGCAAATGTATTGCCTGCACCTTCATTCATTTTCCAATAGGCTTCGAGTCCCGGAGTTTCAGGATCTACTCCGTACATGCTGTTTCTGATTTGATCGGCCGTACGGGCAACTGTCCAGATTCTCAACTGGCTACCCCACATCTTAGATCTCATATAACCATCATTAGCTTTTTCTCCACAGAAATGGAAATCACCTTTTAACATTGTAATTGTTGTTCCGGGCGAAGACATACGTGCATCTTCTACACCATTCACATAGAGAATTACGTTCGTACCGTCGTTTGTAAGTGCAACATGATACCATTTATCTGCTTTGAATTGCGTTTTACTATTCAAGCGTGAGCCCATAGTCACGGCATTGAGCGTTGTTCCCGGAAGGCCGGTATCGCCAAATCGCATAAAGATCTTCTGACCTCCACCTGCGGTGAATATGATCTGGTTGTTCATCTGTCCCACACCTTCTCCTAACTGGCTGATTTTAAACAACATTTCAACCGTATACCGGTTTACAACAAGATCGTTTTGCATGGCTAATATCATTGTGTTTCCACGTTGGAACATCGGCACGTCGGCCATTGGTATCGGCATAATAGCAAAAATATAGTTCGATGCCGACTCGAGGATAGCATATCCATCAGCGGACGAGATGCCTACCGGAAGGGCATAAGTCATACCCGACTTATTCATTTCGTCGCTCAATGGCTCCAAATGAATATTAGTAGGTGCAGCAGACTCTCTACCGGCCTCTATATTAGCGTGAGTATCCGAAAAAGTATAATAAGTTTCCGGCAGAAGCAGATAACCTGTACCATTTCTTTTGTTGTATTCTGTCAGGTAATCTTCGTTAATATCCAGCGTTACATCCAAGTCGCTTTTCACTGGTCTATCCGTTCTGACGGCAACCGAAACGGTTCTTCCGCCGACATCAACAGTCAACTGTTCCGATTTGTCTATATTGCGGGCATTGGCTAAGTATACAACATCTCTCACCACATCATCATTAGCATCATCACAGCTCGAAAATCCAAGATGAAGCATAAGGAAGGCTATTCCTAACAGACATATATTCTTTACTTTTGTTTTCATAGTTGAATTTTATTAGAGTTTATGTTTATTTTTTCTGGGCAGAATTCATTATTTGAATAGCTTCGCGCATATACGGATAAAATCCCGATTTTTTGGCTACTTTATACTCATATTCCATATGATATGTACCACAACCACCTTTGCGCAGTAATTTTCCGTTATAGATAGGTTCCCACATCGCAAAACCCTTCAACGATTGCACACTTTCGCCATCACGTGTCGTATAGCCAACTCCGCCTGCCATTGCAAAACTCTCGAAATTCTCGGTACAAATATATTTTGCGGCTACCTCCTCAGGAGTCATATAAGCTGCAAATTTTTCTATCGGCTTTTTTATTCTGTTCTGGTCGAGGCTGGTATCGCTATTGCTACCTCCCAAGTTACCATAAGTTTGCTCGATAAAGTAGTCAAAGTAAGGACCCGATTCAGGTGCAATAGAGTGAGGTTCGCCATCGATAGCCAACAGTTTTCCTGTTCCTGATTTAGGACCAAAGTATTTTCCTAACTCATCGATAAAGATATGCATACGGTCTTCGTAGCTGGCCAGATTACCTGCTCCTCCGTGATATGGCTCGTGGTCGATATCGAATCCGTCAAAACCGGCGGCATTTACACTATCGGCAAATGCTCTTGCATATTTCCGGATAGCAGCTTCCTGTTTCACCGGATCAGTTGCATCCCATCCCCAGAATTCATTTTTGTCTACACCTTCGGGTGTCAGGTTATCTCCCACATTCATCGTAAAAGAACAAGCCATCACTTTCACACCTTTTACTTTGCGCACATATTCAAAATCGGCTCTCTTTTTCTCATTGAAAGTGTATGGATGCCATGGCCCCCACAGAGAGATCACATCGATACTGTCGGGCAATCCTGCCATACAGTTCTGCAAACTGGCTCCTACACCTGTCCAGTTACCAAACCATCCGAAGCTGACTTGTCTGTCGCGGTAAGTAGCCTTCCAGGCTCTCAGGTCGGCATAATATTCGTCGGTTTGTTCAGTCGAAAGGAAATCCTTTTCCTCAGTTTCCGTCCAGTCGCTACATGCAGTACCGATACCGGCAAATAGCAACAAGGTTGTGATGTATAATAATATTTTTTTCATCGTTTTCAGTTTTTATGATTTGTGTATAAAACCAAATTATTTGAATTTACCAGTTCGGTTTTCCAACTTTTTTATCCCACCAGAGTCTGGTACTATAGTTATCAGCTCCTCCGAGTAATGAGACAGCACCATTATAGTTCGCCGTATTATTCAATCTTTCGTCAGGAGGGAACGGAATGCGCGATGCCAGACGTGTAGCCAATGACGCATCTGTGTTCTGAACTCTCGGCACGGAGAAGAAACGAGGATAACCCGTACGACGGTGTTCGCTCCATGCTTCTGTTCCGAGCGGATAAAGTGCAATCCATTTCTGCGTAATGATTCTTTCTAAGTTTTGCTCGTCAGTATCTGTACTTTCCCATTTGATTGTGATAGTACTCAACGCCGCAGTACTGTTATTCGGAGTCAGATTCGGGTCGACATAAGCTGCCTGAGTTTTCGTATCATTTTCGATGTAAGTATCATAACCCGATGCCGCATGCTGCTCGAAAGAGAGGCGTACTGCTTCGCGGTAATAGTCTTCGGCAGTTCCGCCGGGAAGATCGCTCCATCTGAGTTTAGCTTCGGCTTTCAGGAATGCGATTTCCGATGCAGGCATCCAAAGAACTGTTTTCTTCGATTCCGGCTCGTTCGGTGTCGAATATTTCAAAGACCAGTTCTTGTCGAGCAGAATACCTACCCGAAGTCCATTGTATTTTCCATTTGAGAAAGTAGCCTCGCCATGAGCAAAATAAGCCGACATACGAGGATCGCTGTAACCTTCCATGTAAGTAACAATATCTGCAGCTACACGACAATCCGAATAAGAATCCCACATAACATTCAATGGATTCCGGTTAACTGTAATATTGGCATTATCGCCATTCGAGTCCATCAAGAGTGATTCGTTATCCATTAACTCTCTGATACCTGCCTTTGCATACGCCTCGTCGGCATACACCATACGCATCAGGATACGGAATTTAAGCGAACGAGCAAATTTGAGCCATTTGCTGAAGTCTCCGCCATATACGAGGTCGGCTTTGTACATACTTCTATCCGATGGGTTAGCCGCTACGTAGAGTGTTATCTCATCAATTGCAGCATCCAAATCATCAATCATTTGCTTGTATACAATATCCTGGCTATCGTATGCAGCAGCAATACCTCCGGTTCCTTCACTCAGCTTAGAATAAGGTATCGGCCCATACATATCGGTCATCCGGTGCATAGCAGCAATTCGCAATATCTGTGCCCAAGAATAATAAACCCCTTCAGCCTCTGTGAGTTCTTTTACTTTTCCCCATGCTTCATATGTTTTTGGGAAAACATCGTTATACGGCGAGTTTATCCAACCATCACCGGCATTGAAAAAAGAGAAAGTCGTAGACCATCCTCCGTTTGTAGTGGCAAAATAGCGTCCATAAATATGTCCGATCAGATTTTCACTCATTTGATAAGCATTCTCCTGAACGGGTATCACATAATTCTGCATCTGTTGTATCATCGAATTCAACAGCACAGGCCTTGTCATTTCTTCTGCAGTCGGTTGATCTCCACGCTTATTATAGTCTCCAAAGTTATCCGTACATGAAGCTGTACATAGCAGAACAAGCGCCATTAGCGATACTCTGACTCCAGTAAGCGATAATATATTTTTCATAATAATCTTAAGTTTATGTTTTAAAATTTAACCTGAATATTAAACCCGATGGTTCTCAGACTCGGTTGCATAAAATAGTCTATTCCCTGGAAGTAAGTTCCTGTCGACGCTGTAAGTTCAGGGTCGAACGGAGCTTTGTTATATATCATCCACAGGTTGCGTCCAACAACAGATGCTTTCAGGTTCAACTTGTTATCGAACCATTGCGATGGGAACGAATAACCCAAGCTAAGTTCCTGCAAGCGGAAGTTGGTAGCGCTATAGATATAATGAGAGTAAACTTTTCCGGCACCGATAGTCTCATACCATGTCTGAGCATCTACTGTTCCGTTGTTGACAGGGATACCACCTTTGTCTCGTGCAATTGCAGTCGCTTTTGTCACCCCGAAACCATCTAAGATAGCCTGGGTAGGAGAAGCTACAACACCACCGATACGTCCTGTGATGAGGAACGAAAGGTTGAAGTTTTTCCAGTCGAAATCATTGCGCCATCCTAAATTCCATTTCGGTAATACTGAACCGACTTTTTTCAGTTCATTTACAACATTCAATGAACCATTTGCCGGATCGACATAGATATATCCGTTCTGATCTCTTTCCAATTCGTTGGTTGTCCACAAGTCGCCCATAGTTCCTCCCTTTTCAAGACGAATCTGGAGAGAACCTGTACCTCCTGCGTTATACGTATCCAATGATATATATTGGTTCAGATCAGGATCATAATAATTATCGATCAGTTCTATAACTTTATTTTTGTTATAACTTGCCGTGAAAGTCGTATTCCAGGCCACCGCTCCCAGATGCTGATTCACCGAGACAGAAGCTTCCAATCCTTTATTTTCGACATTTCCCGATTGAATATACATACTCTTATATTTCGAAGATGCTGAAATCGGAACAAGGAATGTCTGATTTTTCGTATTCGATTTGTAGAACGTAAGATCTACATTTACTTTGTCACCAAAGAGTTTCGAGCTTAATCCGAGTTCCCATGAATCGGTTCTTTCCGGTTTCAGATTATGTGCAGGTTTGATACTTTGCGTTTCCCATTTATTTATAGATTGGTCATACGCATAAGTTGCATAAGAGATGTTAGCCGGGATAGCAGAACCTACCGAGGCGAAAGATCCGCGCACTTTCATATAAGAGATGAAGCTTGGCAGATCGACCATTTCGCTAACTACACCTGACAAACCTACCGATGGGTAGAAGAATGAACTTTTGGATGTATTGGCTAACGGAGATGCCCAGTCATTTCTACCGGTCAACGTCAGATATAACATGCTTTTCCAGCCTGCTTCGACACTTGCAAAAACAGATTGAGTCTGAATACGGGTTCCTTCGTCTATATACATTGCACTACGGCCGTTAGGGTCGATATTCTGCGCTGTAAAGAAGTTCGGGATAACTTGCAAAGGACCCTGAACACCTAATGTACTCAGTTTGGAGTCCATGATACTTGTTCCGACATTCATAAACAATGTATAATCATCCCAGCGCTTATTAACAGTCGCAATCAAGTCAGCATAGCTCTGTCTGTCCTGTTCTTTTTGAGCGCGATAGAAACCTTCTTCTCCCGAGAACAGTTCGATTGTTGTCGCATTCAATTTGCGGGTAAAAGTTCCTGACGATTCGTCGATACGGGCACGTCCTTTTACATTCAACCAATCAAGAATATCGTATTGGAGACTAACATTTGCCATGTATCTCGACTTTTTAGTCCCTTGATTGTTACGATATGCTAACCAATATGGATTCTGCATGTTATAGCCCTGGTCGCCCCAAGCCCATTGCTGTTCGTAAATCTCACGTGTCGAGTTATAATCTTCGTACGTTCTTACAGCATTGAAATCTTCTCCGCGAGGGAAAGTATAAAGAGGCACTAACGGGTTGAAATATTGTCCTTGTGCAAGCATATTGTTATCTTTCTGACGAACATATGACAAGGAGAAATCCAATGTCATTTTTTCGTTCAGGAAGTTGGTCGTATTTCTCAACGTCACATTCGTACGCTCGAATGTATTATTTGGGATGATACCTTCGGCTCTTGTATCCGATAGCGAAGCATAAGTCTGGCTTCTTTCGCTACCGACTGACATACTCAATGAGTTTTGCACGTTGCTACCGGTATTGAAGAAATCTCTCGGACTGAAGCTTGAAGGAGTAGTCAGTTTCTCATCCGACCAGCTCGCATAAGCATTCGGTTTATTTCCGTATGTACGTTGAAACTCCGGCATTATAAATGGTTTGGAGAAAGTCGTTTGGTTAGAGTAAGTAATCTGAGGTTTTCCTACTTTCCCTTTTTTAGTAGTAATCACAATTGCTCCATTTGCAGCATCAGACCCGTAAAGGGCAGCAGCCGAAGGACCTGTCAGCACTGTAATGCTTTCGATATCTTCCGGGTTCAAATCAGCAATAGCTTCACCACGTGGCTGAAGGTTATATTCGTTATTATGTTCTAATGAACCCTTGTTAGTATTCATAATCGGAATACCATCTATTACATAGAAAGCATTATTGTCTTTCGTTATCGATTTTGTACCACGCATCACCACACGTGTAGCACCACCGATACCTGTAGCAGATGCGTTGATGTTAACCCCTGCAACCTTTCCCGAGAGAGAGTTCATGAAGTTGGCATCTTTTACGGTAGTCAAATCGTCGGAGTTTATTTGTTGTACATTGTAACTCAATGCTTTCTCTGACCTTTTAATACCCAGAGCCGTTACAACAACCTCTTCCAGAGCGATATTGCTTTCTTCGAGAGTGATATTAAATACTGTACGGTTTCCGACCGATAATTCCTGCGATTTATAGCCAACATAGGAAATGACAATTATGTCTCCGTCATTGACATTCAATGTGAATTTACCGTCGATATCCGTTTGTGCTCCATTGGTCGTCCCTTTGACGGCAACACTAACGCCGATAAGCGGTTCGCCCGTTTTATCTACAATCGTCCCCGAAATCGTTTTTGATTGTTGTGCAGCATTTACTTCTTTTTTCGAGAGAATAATATGATTCCCTTCCATAGAGTAAGTGATATCTGTACTACTGAACAATTCGGATAGAAGAGAGTTTACCGGTTTATCTACCACATTAACAGAGAGCTTTTGTTTAGCCTCTACCTTATTGTTGTAGATAAACAAATAGTCGGTTTGAGTTTCAATTTCAGTCAGTATTTTATCTAACTGAACATTCTTCATTTTTATCGATACTCTCGATGTCTGAGAATACGAATTTCCTGCATACAAAAACTGTACACTACATAGTAATAGCAGAATTGCTGTTCTCATAATTCTAAGGAATTGTTTAGCCGAATGATATTTTTTGGGAAAAACATCTGGCAAATCGTTATTTTTCATAGATTTGTAATGATAATAAAGTTAATACGATATTTTTGTATTGATTTTTTCAGCTATGCCAAAGAATGTTGCCGCATTTTTTGGCATTTTTTTTATCCATTTTAGTTGTTGTTTTTCATAAGCATTCCTGTTTTTTTTGTTTTTCTACTCCTTATATATTCATTTTATATATTCATTCAATTAGATTCAATTCCGGTAACGGTTCATTCTGTATGGAAACTTAGTTTCCCCCTATCAATTCACTTGATGTATATTATATTGTTTTCGGTATCCCGCGTATAAGTAAAATGTAAATCCTTTTGCAAAACTCTCAGGGCGTAATCGATACCGTCTGTTATTCTAAATTTACCTGTGTACGAATAGTCCGACACTGTATTATTATGAATAACTATTTCGATACCATAACTTTTCTCAAATTCTTTCATTATATCGACAAAAGGGTTATTGACAAACGAAATCAATCCTTCTTTCCAGCGATACGAATTATAATCGGTCAGCGCTACCTGCTGCAATCTCCCATCGGCAAGAAACACTTTGTTATCGGGCGAAAGGATCATTTCCTGTTTTGGGTCGGCATGCAAAGATACTTTCACCGAACCATCCATCAATGCCGTCTCGAAGGAATGGGCACCAGAATAGTCTAATACATCAAATTGTGTCCCTAACACCTGTATTCTTCCCTTTTCTGTCTCCACAATAAAAGGGATTTCCTCATCATGATAAACATCGAAGTATGCCTGACCATCCAATTTCACAAAACGCTCTTTAGCATTAAATGAAACGGGATATTGAATCGTCGTGCGGGCATTGAGCCATGCATTCGTCCCATCCGGCAATACAATATTTATACGCTGTCCGGCAGGAACAGTTATCGTTTGCATAGCCGTATAATTAGGCTCTTCCGGCTTCTCTATCAGAAAATAGGTTACGAAAAAGGCTATCACCGCAACAGACGCAATTTTCAGCACCTCTCTAAAAAGATTATACCTACGCTTCGGATACAAGGCGGCTTCTTCTTTTTTGTCTGCGAGAATAGACTGAATATCGTGCTCGTCTTTCAACAGCAGTATCGAATCAAACAATTTTCGTTGCTCAAGAAACGTACGTTCGTTATCCGGACTTTCACCAATCCATTTTTCGAGAAGAGCGTTCTCTTCTTCGGATGTTTGCCCATTAAAAAATCTATATAATGTTTCCTGATTCATGTCTGCCAGTTGCTTGATACTTTTTTTTCGTTATTATAATTATCTTCTCGTTATATTTAAAACACATGAAAATTGATTTCCCCTAACAAAAAAGTCAATTATTTATAATTTTAACAAAAGCAGGGCATCTTTAGAAGATGCCCCATGGGAATATCCCGCTCTCGATCGGGAATCCCTGCTTATTTATGTTTGAACCAGCTATCCGGAATATCTTTCGGTGCACTTCCGTTAAAGCTATATTGAAGCCTCAACGTATAGCCGCCTCCACCTTCTACAAAGTCGAGTTTGAATGGATGCAACCCTTTTTTCATTGCAGACTGCCCGCTCTGCAGGATAGCGGAATGCCAGCCATCGTTGTCGATAACCAATTCGTTGTCTATATACAACACACCTCCGTCGTCGCACGTATAGAAGAAGCTATAGATACCGGTTTCAGGCACATCAATATAGCCATCGAATATTAGCCCGAATTGTTTGGTTTCCTTTGGTGCTTTGATGCTGGAAACGACAAATACCTCATCCGGCGTCTTACCGGCCATCTCTTTAGTCGTCTTATAGGCTCCGTCAAAGAAGCTGCATTGTAAACCTGCTTTTGGATTCTCTACCTTAACGGCTTCCTTCATCTCGCTCGGTTTGAAATTCAAGCTATAGATTTCACCTCTTACGCCCCCCGGGCTGAATAGCGCCATCTTCAATGTTGTAGGGGTAGCAATAGAGACCGGTGACGATAGTTCTGTAGATGTCCGTTCCGGCACGCTGCCGTCCAACGTGTAATGAATCGTCATATCCGGTAACGGGCTATTCACCTTGAATTGAGTTGAGCCTACATAAACATTTTCCAAGGCAAATCCTTCGATATCGGGCAATCTATAATTTACGCCCATCGCATCCAGTTTAGGATAGTGCTGCAACAAACGGGCATAGAAATCGTCGTAATGGTGCGGATCATTTGTCCATACCCTTTCGGCTAATGCCAGCATACGCGGATACATCTGATATTCGGCTTGCCTTTCGTTAGGTATATATTCCGCCCAAAGATTGGCTTGCGCACCCAATATCAGGTGCTTCTTATCTGCGGGGATATCAGGATATACGACATCCATCGTGTAGACGTTGTACGTACTGGTATTGTTATTGGCATAGTCGAAGTACAGCGGATTGGTAGGGGTCATAATCACCTCGTTGCCATTCTCCACAGCTTTCAGGGAAGCATCTTTCACCCATCCTCGCCAATACATGATTATCGTTTTCGAATTTGTTCCTCCATCAAGGAGCTCGTCCCATGCAATAGTCTTTTTCCCTTTCGATTCGAGGAAACTTTGCATCTCGCGGATAAAGTAGCTATGCAATTTATGCACATCTTCCAGATTATGCTCTTTCATAAACCGCTGACAGTTTTCTGATTCTTTCCATGTTTCCATGTCTACCTCATCTCCGCCGATGTGCAAATATTCCGACGGAAACAAATCGGCTATCTCGCTAAGCACATTTTTGGCAAATGTATATACATCTTCCTTGCACGGGCAAATAGGCGTAGAAAACAACTCTCCCCATCCGGCTTCACCATCCAACAGGAAAGGATAGGCGTTGATAGCTGCCATCATATGCCCCGGCATGTCTACCTCGGGAACGATTTCGACGTGTCTTGCCTGAGCATAAGCAATCAGGTCTTTCATTTCTTCTTGTGTATAGAAGCCGCCGTATATTTCCTCGCCATCCTTCTCGCGGATAAAGCGCGGATCGATTTCGAAGTTCGGATTGTCTTTCGAGCGCGCGATACAGGTCGAATCGTGCTTATTCTTGAGTGTACGCCATGCACCCTCCGAAGTCAGTTTAGGATATTGTTTTATCTCTATCCGCCAGCCCTGATCGTCGGTCAGGTGGATATGGAATTTATTGAATTTGTAGTATGCCAAACGGTCGATATGCTTCCTCAGATAATCCATCGTGTAGAAATGGCGCGATACGTCCAGATGCATTCCCCGCCAAGTGAAACCCGGGGTATCTTCTATTTTGAGATTGGGGAGCATCACGGCATTTTGCATATCAAACGGAAGCAGCTGCCTCAAGGTTTGTATGGCATAGAAAGCACCTTTGCCGTCCTTGGCACGAATGATAACTTTATCCGATGCTATATCCAGTTTGTAGGACTCATCCGAAGACAAGGCCGCGTCGTAACGGATTTCGATGCCATTCTTTTTCGCTTTTTTCGAAACCGAAACATTTTTGCCGAGCACACTTTGTAACAAAGATTGCAAATACGATGCCTCATTGCCGAATCGTTTAGTATCTGTCACTACGATAGATACATTCCCGTTCAATTCGAAACTCCCATCCAATAGCTGAATATTGGCCGGGTAAGGAATAATGGGCAATTGCGGTTCTCCTTTTGCCTGTAGCGAACAAAAACTGAATACCGCTATAAAAACACCTAATAATATCTTTTTCATAAAGTTATATAATTATATAAATAAATCATTATTTCACCAATAATAAGACTGTAGGATCTCCTCCATCCTTGGATTATCTTTATCCGTGTCCTGCACTTCATACCTCAGGTTCAGCATTTCCCTTTTCATCCGATAAATAATATCTTTATATTCAGGGTTGTTGTACTGATTATGATTCTCATAAGGATCAGTTTTCAAGTCATAAAATTCCCACTCGGGGAGCTTCGCTTCCATGTCCGAGCCATCCATCCCTAAAGGATCTCCATAAAGAAACATCAGTTTGTAATCACGGCTCCGGATGCCCATATGCGCCGGACGTATGGTATGATGTGTCCAGTACCTGTAATACATCGACTGACGCCAATCTGCCGGAGTATCTCCTTTCAGGTTTTCGCGGAAACTCCTTCCCTGCGATTTCTCCGGAACGTTTGCCCCGGCATAATCCGCCAACAAGGCAGCAAAGTCTACATTCAGTATAATATCATCGTTACGCGTTCCTGCCGGTATTTCTTTCGGATAGCGGATCACAAAAGGCATACGAAGCGACTCTTCCAACATCATCCGCTTATCAAAGAATCCATGCTCTCCAAGGAAATATCCTTGATCGGATACATAAACAACGATTGTATTTTCGGCTAATCCTTCTTTATCGAGTGTGTCGAGTAAGCGCCCTATATTGTCGTCAATTGCTGCGCCACAACGCAAATAGTCCTTAACCAATTTTTGATAAGTCTTCTTCCGCGCTTCTGTTTTATCCAATCCCTGAATTGAGAATGGAAGTTCCGGATAGAGACACCACCAGGCTGCAGGATCTTTGGAGGTATTTTCCCATCTCCATGCCATGTTTTCCAACTGCCGCCCTTCATAAGTACGTCCTGATTGTTCAGGCCCGAATTCCATCATACTTTCCGGCTCAGGAAACACAACATCGTCATATAAATACCTGAAGCGTTCAGGAAAATCCCAAGGCTCGTGCGTTGCCTTAAAGTGGCAGAACATCATAAAAGGTTTATCCTTATCCCTGTTCTTTATCCAGTCTATCGTCATGCCGGTCACAATATCCGTCGAAAAGCCGGATATCGTATCTCCAGCCTTAGCAATATCATCATCTACCCAGTTCCGCTCTGTTTTCATTATAGGATTATAATATTCTCCCTGATCATGAAAAACACAAAAGTCATCAAAGCCTGCAGGCTTCTTCTTCAAATGCCATTTACCAAATAAAGCTGTTTGATAACCACTCATCTGCAATTGCTTGGCAATATTATCAGCTTCGGGATACAGAGCGTCTTCCAGTGTATACACTCCATTATTCTGGCTATATGCGCCTGTCAGGATAGCGGCTCTGCTGGGTACCGATATCGAGTTAGTACAGAAAGTATTATCTAACGTACACCCCTCTTCGGCAAGGCGTCTTATATTATCATTCCTGACATAATCGCCCAAAACCCCGCCATAAATACCCCAAGCTTGCGAGGTATGGTCGTCCGACAGGATGAAAAGAATATTAGGGCGTTCCTTTCCCCCGGTTGATGGCTGAGGAGCTGATTGTGCTATCAATGGAGTAAATCCGCAGATCAGCCCAACCGGCAACAAGAATCCTTTTCTCAATTTCATTACTTGTAATCTTTTGTCAAACCCGGTGCTCGTCTTCCTGTACCTTGCTTCCGCGTCAGGTTGTCACCCAGATCCTCACGCATTTCGTTCGCTACCTGCATCAACTTCATAGCCACTTCGGGATATTGGCTGATAACATCGTAACGTTCACCCGGATCGCGGCGAAGGTCATATAATTCACACTTCGTCACCTCTGCAAAATCGTTTAGCTTACCCGGTTGCCCGTCGTTACCCGGGACGTAATCGCCATAGGTAGTATAACGATGCGGAAAAACAAGTTTGAATGTACCATCCGTCACCGCCTCCAAGTCGTTTTTCTTGAAATAATAAACAAACGATTCGCGCGGATTAGCCGTTTCATCGCCTTTCATCAATGGCAACAGGCTGACACTATCTATTTTGCGATTTGGTAGAGGAGCACCTGTTATTTCGGCAAAAGTGGAGAATAAGTCTATATTCGAAGCCAGCTTATTGCAAGTCGTTCCCGGCGTGATTTGCCCTTTCCAATACATTACACACGGAATGCGGTTTCCGCCGTCGAAAGTGGTAGCCTTCGCTTCGCGCAATCCTCCTGCCGAACCGGCATGGTTGCCATAATTCGCCCAAGGACCGTTGTCGGAAGTCAGTATCACCAACGTATTTTCTTCAAGTCCCTGCTCGCGAAGTGTCTGCAAAACCTGTCCTATGCTCCAGTCTATTTCCATCATCACATCGCCATACAAGCCCTGTTCGCTTTTTCCCTTGAATTTGTCCGAAACGGCTAACGGCACATGCGGCATAGAGTGTGCGAGATAGATAAAGAATGGTTTATTCTTATTCTTCTTGATAAAATTTACTGCCCGATTGGTATAATCGGTCGTGAACTTTGTCTGGTCGGTATTATAGCCGATTATTTTATTCCCTTCGAAAGTAGGCAAATCGGGGAAGTCGAAAATTTCGCCCTGTTGCGGGTGGAACGGCCACATATCATTGGAATATGGCAACCCGTAATATTCGTCGAATCCGTTCTGCAACGGCATGAATGGTTTGGCATCACCCAAATGCCATTTGCCATATATGGCTGTTTGATATTGTTTCTGTTTCAATAGTTCACCCATTGTCATTTCCTCCGGATTGATGCCATAGTCGGAGTCAGGCCCGGGAGCTCCGGCAAATCCTACCCTGTTGGGATAGCATCCTGTCAGCAATCCGGCACGCGAAGCGCCACTGATAGGTTGCCCGGCCAAAAAATGCGTAAAGCGCATGCCTTCGGCAGCCATGCGGTCGATATTCGGCGTTTTGTAACCGATTGCCCCGTTGAACGAAAAATCTCCGTAGCCGACATCATCAAGATTGATGAGAATGATATTGGTAGGCTTCTCTTTTGCCCATCCACTTACCGCAGAGAGCCCCAGCGCACCTAATACGAGTAAACTATTCTTGTTCATAGTGTTATAATTTATTATATTTCGGATTTACGTGTTTTCAAACATTAGATATTCTTTGCTTCAACAAGAATAATAAGAGGAGAAAAACGAATACAAAAATTTCATGGTACCTACAATTCTGTAGAAGTGGTGTTCTCTCTTCTCTAAATGGTTATGTTCTTCCGTTATATATAAAACACATAAGAGAGAGTTTCCCCTAATCAAAAAATAGCTTACGAAATAAAAAAGGATATATAAAGGATGGCGGGCAAATAATCTTTGAGCTCTTTTTTCAATATGGTCAGCGCTTTGGACATGTGGAATTCGACGGTCTTGACAGAGACGTCCATTTCTTCCGATATCTCTTTATATGTCTTATCTTTATATCTGCTCAACATGAAAACTTCAAGCGTCTTGAGGGGCATCGAAGCCAACGCTTTATCGATAATTTCCTGCACTTCGTTCGAGAATATTTCATTTGGGTCACACGCCTCGAGCGTAGTTATGCGCATGCCTATCTCCCACTCGGCCTGCTTGCCTATTTTTTCTATAATCCCTCTCCGCAACTCGGTATCGCGGAGGTAGTTGAGGCTTTTATTCTTAATTATCGTCAGGATATATGCCTGTATATTAGCGCCTTCTTTCAGCGAATGCCTATTATTCCAATAGGCCATAAACGCTTCGGTAACAAAATCCTCGGCGGTAGGTATGTCTCTCACATAGCTATAGGCGAAACGAACAAACTTTGAATAGTTTTTCGCATACAATTCGTTAAAAAGCTGTAAATCAGCCGCCTGCATTAGACTTTTCAGTTATTGGTTACTTATTCTTCTGATAGTTATCTATACAAATGTAATATTATTAATAGAAAATTCCGCGAAATTTACTATTTCTTATGTTTTATTAGCCACAAAATACCAAAATTACTTTCCTTTTTTCACTACATTAGTGAAATGAATTCGATGGGCGAAAAAGAAGAAAAATTATATATAAAAAATATGGTGTGCAACCGCTGCATTATGGCTGTGGATAGCTTGTTGCGCAACATGGAGATAGAGCCCGTATCTGTCGGATTAGGAGAAGTAGTGCTTTCCGAAAAGCTTGACAAAGAGCAAAAAGAAACGTTGAGAAACGCATTAGAGGCCATAGGATTTGAATTGATTGAGGATAAGAAAATCCGAATTATCGAACATATAAAGAAGATAATAATCGAACTGGTTCACTACAGCGACGGCGACGGACTGAAAGTAAACCTGTCGGAACATATCGCGCAGAAACTCTCACACGACTACAGCTACCTCAGTAAACTCTTTTCGGAAGTGACGAATACGACCATCGAAAAATACTTTATCGCCCAGAAGATAGAACGGGTAAAGGAACTCCTCGTCTACGACGAGCTATCGCTGAAAGAGATTGCCGACAGGCTCAATTATTCGAGCGTAGCACATCTGAGCGCACAGTTCAAGACTGTTACGGGCCTCACACCGAGCCATTTCAAAAAAGTAAAAGACAACAAACGGAAGCCTCTCGACGAGGTATAAAAATCTTATAACTCAAATCCATAATTATATAACATTTTTCGATAAGACGTAAGTTATCTTTGTATGGTAAGATTCAACAAAAGATAACTGCATAATGGCTAAGACAATAAAAGATACATTCCCCGTATTGGAGATGAGTTGCGCCGCTTGCGCTACACGCGTAGACAAAACGCTCAACAAGCAGGAGGGAGTAAAAGAGGCATCCGTCAATTTTGCTGCTGCAACCGCATCTGTAGAGTACAATCCACAGGTCACTTCACCCGAAGCTCTCCGCGCCGCTTTACAGGATGCGGGCTACGACCTCGTCATTGAAAAAGAGGAGAATACAGCAGACGAGCTGGAAGAAGCGCACCTCAGCAAATTCAAGCAACTCAAACGGCGCACCATCTGGGCTATCGTCCTTTCCATACCGGTAGCGATAATAGGCATGTTCTTCATGCATATGCCCTATGCCAACGAGATAATGTGCGCACTTTCCACTCCTGTCGTATTCTGGCTCGGACGAAGTTTCTTCGTAAGTGCGTGGAAGCAACTCCGCCACGGCTCGGCCAACATGGATACGCTCGTCGCATTAAGTACAAGTATTGCCTACCTGTTCAGTTTGTTTAATATGCTGTTTCCGCAGGTATGGCTTTCGAGGGGTATCGAGCCTCACGTATACTTCGAAGCGGCAAGCGTAATCATCGCTTTCATCCTGTTAGGCCGCTTGCTCGAAGAAAAAGCAAAAGGAAATACTTCGTCTGCCATCAAAAAGCTGATGGGATTACAACCTCAAACGGTTACCATAACGGGAAAACATAATGCCTTCATCGAAATACCCATCGACCAGATAGAAAAGGGGAACATACTGATAGTGAAACCGGGCGAACGCATTGCCGTAGACGGGCAGGTGACAGCAGGCAGTTCATACGTAGACGAAAGCACCCTCAGCGGTGAGCCTGTACCTGTATTGAAAGAAGCGGGAGCAAAAGTTTTTGCCGGAACACTTAATCAGAAAGGCAGTTTCCGTTTTCGGGCAGAAAAGGTAGGAAGCGATACCATGCTCTCGCAAATCATCCGTCTGGTGCAGGACGCACAGGGAAGTAAAGCGCCTGTGCAACGGTTGGTGGATAAAATAGCAGGGATATTCGTGCCCGTCATCATCAGCATAGCTATCCTTTCGTTTGTTCTTTGGTTTATCCTCGATTCCGCGAATGGTATCACGCACGGCTTGTTGGCTATGGTTACCGTACTCATCATTGCTTGCCCTTGCGCTTTGGGACTGGCTACACCCACCGCCATTATGGTGGGGATAGGTAAGGGTGCAGAAAACGGCATCCTCATCAAAGATGCCGAAAGCCTCGAAATCGCCCAAAAGATAGATGCCATCGTTCTGGACAAAACAGGCACTATCACCGAAGGAAAGCCTGTCGCAACCAATCTTTTATGGCTCGGAAATGACGACAGCCAAAAATCGGTCTTTTACAATCTGGAGAAGCTATCGGAACATCCCTTGGCCGAAGCGGTTGTCAGCCATTTCGGAGAGATACCTCCGGCAGACATCACCAGTTTCGAAAGTATTACAGGCAAAGGGATAAAAGGCGATGCTAATAAGCAAGCCTATTATGCCGGAAATCGTAAATTATTAGACGAAAACAAGATACATATCGACAAAACGTTAGATGCGGAGACTAAACGTTTCGCAAGCGAATCGAAGACGGTTATCTGGTTTGCCGACAGCGAAAGAGCACTTGCAATAGCCGCCATCAGCGACAAAATAAAAGAAACATCGGTACAAGCTATCAAACAGCTGAAAGCATCAGGCATTGAGGTGTATATGCTCACAGGCGACAATGAGGCGACAGCCAAAGAAATAGCATCGAAAGCGGGAATCGACCATTATCAATCCGAAACACTGCCTCAGGGGAAAGCAGAATTTATCCGCCAACTGCAATCGAAAGGAAAAAAAGTCGGCATGGTAGGCGACGGCATCAACGACAGCGCCGCGCTTGCACAGGCCGACCTGAGCATTGCCATGGGAAAAGGCAGCGACATTGCCATGGATGTAGCCAAGATGACGATTATCTCCTCCGACCTGACGAAGATACCGGAAGCGATAAAATTGTCGAAACTGACAGTGAGGACTATCAAGCAGAATCTCTTCTGGGCATTTATATACAACCTCATAGGTGTGCCGGTGGCTGCAGGAGTCCTTTACCCGATAAGCGGATTCCTCCTCAACCCGATGATAGCGGGAGCAGCCATGGCGCTCAGCAGCATGAGTGTGGTAACGAACAGTCTGCGGCTAAAAACAAAGAAACTCAATAATTCACTAAAAGAAAGAACAGTTATGACAAAGCAATTCAACGTAGAAGGAATGATGTGCAACCATTGCCGTATGCATGTCGAAAAGCACTAAACGGCATAGCGGGCGTACATGCCACCGTAACACTCGATCCTCCCGTAGCAACGGTAGAATTCAGCGAGGGAGAGAAAAGCATCGGCGAGCTGCAGCAAGCATTGTCCGAGGCAGGGGAATACAAACTATCAGAGAAATAACAAAACGTGACAAAGGCTGCCCCAAAAGGCAGCCTTGAGTTTTATATACCGTTCTATTCCAGCTTATTCTATAATTATCGCCAACAAAGAGCCGTCCGGCATATCAGCATATAAAGATTCCATCTTTTGTTGTTGTTCGGTTGAGTAGGTTGAGAAGTCTTTGCTGTCTATTATCTTTTTCAATTGCGATTTGGAATAGCCTACATATAGTTTGTTGCCCGATGTCTTTGCCCGAGACAGATTTATAGGTATCCCGTCCGGAATACTATTGTTGAATAGCATATCTTCGGGGAATTTATTCCAATCTTCGGGAAACTTACTTTCTTCCACACGATAAATTTTCTTATCATTTTTGTCGTATAGCGAATAATAGAATTTCACCGACCCGTCCTTCCGGTTGTTCGGGCAGTCGTAATTAACCGTATAAACGATATACAAAAACCGGTCTGTCTCCTTCAGGCTATATATAAAATATTTGCCTGCTTTGTTTCCCGTGAGGGCTGTTTCTATAGATGGCTTATGCTGCTTATAACTCAGTACATACCTCGGTGTCAGTTCGTTCGAAGATTTGAAACTGTAAACCGTATCATTGTATGCCTGACGGACATTCAGTTTACCGCCATAGTAAAACATATCCACTCCCTCGGGATTTGTATAGGCTCTGGTAATTTGCTTGGGGTTCAACGGATTATAGTTCATAAACCGGCACAAGGTATCGCCATTGATAGCATAGGAATACATAATCGGCTTTTGCTCCAGTTCGACAGGCCTGTAGTTATAAGACATCATCTCTTTCCCGTTGATAGGAATCGGTATGCCCATGCGGATGAGGGCAGTATGGTACATCCTCCGGTTGCTGATACTGTAATAATTGGCATAGGCTTTCTGTGCTTTCACATCAGATACAATAAGCATATCTCCATACGCTTGGGCTTTACCGATAAAAAACTCGCTCTCCGGCGTCCGTTCTACATCTATGCTGTTCTTTGTTTTATCATAGTCAGGATATTCTTTCGGCTTTGCCACGTCTGTTACAAATGTCCCGCTATCATCGTACTGATAATAACCGAGATAAGCATCGCCTGCTATGATGGCTTTATCCAGAAGTGTAATTTCCGAATTGAGCCCACTGCCCGACATCATATTCGTCTCGTATGTAACCGTAAATTTCGCATCCCCGAAAAAGCCGGGAAACTCATCCTTATGGGGGAAATCGAGTACCACATATTTCACCGACGAATAATAATCCGCCAGATCGAACACCTTCTTCTCCTGCGTCCCTTCGAGGTTTATCGTAACCGGAGGGTTTGCCGGATCTACTTTTCGTATTTCTTTGTATTTAATACCCTGTTTCGGGGCAACCGTATCGATAACCAATTGCGCTGGTATGTCTGCTGCAACTGCTGTTTCTTCTTTCTTTTTTTCCTCTTCCAGCGACTGCTTTTTTGAGCCTGAACAAGCCACCGACAATAGGCAGAAAGACAGAATAATTATAGATAAATTCTTTTTCATATACTATTTGTTTTCATTATGATTCAGTATTATTTATTCGCTCCTCAACGAATCGACAGGTCTTTTCCGTGCCGTCAACCATACCTGCAAGCCGACAACAAGGCTTGTTATCACCATCAGGCAAAGAGGCACAAGCAAAAATACCCACCAACTGAGCGTGGTACGATAGACATACCCTTCGAGCCATTTGCTCATCAGTATATAGCAAGTCGGGATGGAGAGTACAGCAGCTACACAGGCTATTTTCAGTATATCCTTGCAGAAAAGTTTGACGATATCGACTATTCCGGCACCGTTTATCTTGCGGATAGCAATCTCTTTCGTCCGTTTCTCTATCATAAACGACACCATACTGATAACACCCATCAGGGAAAGCAAGAAAGATATTACAGAAAAGACAGATAGCACTTTGAGCGTACGCAATTCATCTTCGTACATCTTGTTGTATTCATCCTCCACGGTGTGATACATTACAGGGCGATTCGCCCAGTCCGGTTTCATTTCCTTATACTTGGCAAGGATATATTCGAGTGTCTGCTGCTTGTCACGTCCTGTTGTCTTCACATATAGCTTAGTGCTGGCTTCGGGATTGAATGACATAAACAGAGGTGCAACAGGCTCTTTCAACGGCTTGAAATTGAAGTCTTTTACAACACCGATGATTCGCCCTTTGGCATAACCGTAACTTACGATATATCCCAGCGGATTATCGACATCCATCAATTTCACAAACGATTCATTCACAACTATATCGAACGATTTATCGTCGCTATCCTGCCACCACGACAAGCCGGACGGAATAAATTCGCCTTGCAACACTTCGAGACCAAAAGTGCCGGCATAATTGTGATCACAGAATATTTGCGTAAAGGCCATTTCGCCCAGATCTTCCGGTTTGCCTTCCCACGTCACGCCTGTATGCGACCAAGGAGCATTGTATGGCGGGCAATTAGCTATGGTAGCGTCTATCACATTCGGGTTTTCCTTTTTAATGATATTGATATAGTCTTCGGCTTCGTACCAGAGGTTCGTATCTAAAACGATAATATTCTTTCGGCTCATCCCTGTCTCGTCATTGAAAATGGCCGTTATCTGCTTGTAAATAAATACCGTACTCACCAAAATGGAGATGGACAGGAAAAACTGCAAGCCGACAAGGGCTTTCCGCATCCGTTCTTTCGAACCGCTTTTGGAGCCGCCTTTCAGTATAGAGGCCGGATTATAGGAGGAGAGGTAGAATGCTGCATAGCCGCCCGAAAGGATAGAAATCAAAATACAAACGGCGATAGCTATTACAATCGTTTGCCAGTCGAAACTGAGTGCAATCTTATTCCCCATAATCTCACTGAACTCGGGGAAAATATATTTGGTAAAGACCAAAGAGACAAAAACAGCGATAAGCGATATGATAAACGACTCGAAGAGGAAACGCTCGACAAGATTCCGGCGGGTAGCTCCGGTCACCTTGCGCACGCCGACCTCTTTCATGCGGTTCATGGCACGGGCAATAGATGTATTGATATAGTTGATAATCGCCATCAACAGGATAAGGAGTACTGCGACCGTGAAAAAGATAATCTGCGCATAATTGCCATATATCTCTTTGAAGCCGAAGCGTTCTATCGTAGTGATGTCTTGGGGCGAATGCAAATGCACGTCTTTGAGCGGTTGAACAGTCAAGGTATTTTTAGTATCTCCAAGAGTGGATAAAAACTCGGATAGCTGCTTTTCTAAAGCCCGCGTCATAGGTGTTCCTTCTTCCAACATAATATAGTGGCTGCCGCTATCCATCACCCTTGCGTTCACATTCAATATATCGAAGCGGACTTGTGTATTGGCCGGCATTTTCACCACAGCGCTAATCGTATACCCATCCATGAAGCGCATCAACTTCTTCCCGACGGGAGATTCATCGCCAAAAACTTTCCGGGCAGCTTCTTCTGTTATGATACAGCCACCCTCTTGTATCACCCCCTGCGGCGAACCCTCGACATATTCGTAGGCGAATATGCGCAGAAAATCGGGCGATGCCGCGGTATAATTCAGCATGATACCGTCACCCTCATCACCTTCGCGCGTAAGAGATGTATATTCGTTCACAACAACCGTAGCTGCCGAAATCTGAGGGAAAGTGTTTTTCAGCTTTTTAGTCATATCCCTCATGTAAACATTATGGTGGATACCGTCTTTTCTGTTCTCCGTCTCTATCAGCTTATACGTACGGTGGGCATTCGGATATGTATCTTCGAAACTCAACTCGAACTTAACCCAGAAAAGCAACAAGAAACAGCAAGCTATGGCAATAGACAATCCCAAGATGTTGATAACAGAAAAAATCCTGTCTTTGGATAGTCCTCGCAGCGTTATTATCAGATAATGTTTGAGCATAATATTCTTTTTTATATTTATGACTCCATAATTATTTGCCCGTCGAACAGGTTAATGATTCGTCCGGCATATTCGGCATCGTGCGGGCTATGCGTCACCATCACAATAGTAGTTCCATCGTTGTTCAGTTCGGTCAACAGATTCATCACTTCCTCACCCGTGCGCGAATCGAGATTTCCGGTAGGCTCATCGGCCAATATCAGTTTGGGGTTAGCCACTACGGCACGGGCAATCGCCACACGTTGCTGCTGTCCGCCGGACAATTGTTGCGGAAAGTGTTTTGCCCGATGCGAAATCTGCATCCTGTCCATCGCTTCATTCACACGGTTTTTCCGTTCCGATGCGGATATGCCCATATATAGCAGCGGCAGCTCGATATTCTCGAATACGGTCAACTCGTCTATCAGGTTGAAGCTCTGAAATACGAACCCGACCAGCCCTTTTCTTAATTTGGTGAGCTCTCCCTCGCTGAAATCACTTACATCCGTATTGTTGAGGATGTATTTGCCGCCCGTAGGCGTATCGAGTAAACCGAAAATATTCAGAAGCGTAGACTTACCACAACCCGAAGGCCCCATAATGGCAACAAATTCCCCTTCTTTTATATTCAGGCTGACATTTTTCAATGCCCACGTTTCGACTTCCTCTGTCCGGAAAACCTTTTGCAAATTTTCTGTCTTAATCATAGCTTACTATTTTTATTGTATATTATTCTAATACTAATTCCTGCACATCGCCAAAATTGTTGTAACCCGAAATAATGACTTGGTCACCCGGTTTCAAACCATCCAGAACCTCATATTGCAACGGATTCTGCCGCCCGATGACGATGTTGGTTCTCACGGCTCTTGTCTTATCCTTATTCAGCTTGAAAATCCATTGCCCACCCGTCGATTGGTAGAAATTCCCTTTGTTGATAACAAGGGCATCTTCGGGCTGCCCCATTTCTATCTGCAGGCGATAGGTTTTACCTATACGCACATTATCAGGCACTTTATCTGTAAAGAGGAAATCCACGTCGAAGTTGCGTTCCTTTATCTCGGGATTTATTTTGGATATGACTAACGGATATTTCTCATTCTTATACGTAATGGAAGCGGGCAAGCCCAACGAGATACGGTCGATATAATATTCGCTCACGGCCGCCGTCACTTTCATATTTTCCATTTCCTTCTGTTCGCCTATGTTCGTTCCGGCATTCACCCGTTCGCCCGGGATAACGTTCAGGAAACTCAACTGACCGTCTATCGGTGCGCGGACAACCAAATTATCGAGCCGTTCTTTGCTGCGCAGGTATTTTTTCTCTTCGCGTTCCATATCGTTTCGAAGCAGGTCGCGCTGAATCGCATTTTTGGCAGAGTCCTGTTTGAGTTCTTCCAATAGTAAGCGGGCATTTTTCTGATTATAAGCATATTCGTCCGCCGAGACATCCAATTGAGCTTTGCTGCGGATGCCGATGGCATATTCTTCCTTGTCTAATTCGTATTGCTTGCTCAAACGGTTGAGATCGTAAACGGTTTTCATGGTACTCCGCTTCAATTCGGATGTTTTCTGCTCCATTTGCAACAACTTCTCGCGCTGAGAGATACGCTGTTTCTCCAGATTATCGCGCTCATCGTCAATGGTACGCAGCAATTCGGGATTTATCAATACCAGTATCGTATCACCCTTTTTCAACATGCTACCGTCTTCGGCCACAATGCGCTCCACGATGCCGGATTCGAGGCTGTTCAGCTTGACTGTCAGCTTTGGCTGTGCAATACCTTCCACATCGAGATATTCGAGGAATTTCCCCTCTTTCACCTCGGATATTTGCAGATTTTCGATATCCTGCCTCAACTTGGACGGCCCAACCGACGCACCTAAGAGATAGATGAGAAGCAGAAACAAAACTGCCGCCCCAAGTATATAATATTTATACCTCAGCAAAAAAGGCTTCTTTTTTATTTGTATATCCATCGTAGTTATTTTATCAGCGAATCATAATCTTCTGTCAACAATATATCCTTTTCGAAGTCATACAATGTGATACTCCGGATGGTATAATATAGTTGCCAGTAGTTGAATAATGTATTGATGTAATTTTGGCAGGCAGCATTCTGCTCCGATATAGCGGCATTCATATCCAATACCGAAGAGCGCCCCAGAATATAGAGCCTGCGGGCGACATCGTTTCGGCGGCTTGCCGTATAATTGGTTTTGGCAGCCACCCTCACCCGGTTTGATTGCAGGTTGAACTGCTTGACCAGTTTCACGATATTCTGCTCGAAATTGGTTCTGTCCTGCCCCACTTGTGTATAAACCATATCGCGGTTCGATTTGGCAACACTTATCCGTCCTTTCGCCCGTCCCCAGTCGAGGATAGGGATGCGTATGCCGACTTCTACATATTGCTGGTTCTGCAAATCCTGATAAGCCTTATTGAATTTATCATTGGTTTGCGTCAACCCCACTTGCGCATAAATATCTGCTTTCAGCCCCGTCTGCGAACGGGCATATGCCACATTACCGTCGCTTTCGCGCTTTCGCCGCTCCATATTGATGATGTCCGGGCTATTATTCAAAGCTTTGTTCAATGCATCCTGCCAATCGACCTGCAATTCCGACAGTTGATGCGTGACATCTGTTTCGATGACAACAGCCTCCGTAATACCCAGATAAACACGTAAATCCTCCATCGCATCATCCACTTCGATTCCGGCATTTAACATATTACTTTCTTCGGTCAGCCGGTTGATTTCGAGTTGCAGCATTTCGTTCTCGGTTATCGTACCTATATTGTAGCGCCCTTTGGCAAAGGTGTACAACGTATCGGCATTGGCAAAATTGGTTTTCGCTATCTGAAGGTTCGACTGTGCGCGGGCAAGGTTAAAAAACTTTGTTATAGCCTTGACGGAAACCAATTCCAATGTCTCTACATATTCCCTTTTGGCTTCCTCGAAACGTAACGGCTCGAGCTTTTTATCCCACTTCAACGAATTATATCCGAAGATGGATTGCTGGAAAGTTAAGGTAACAGGGTTGCTGCGGTAGGTATGCTTATTCTCGTCGCCCAATATATCGAGCCGTTGCAAGCTTGTATTAAGCGAGATAGCTCCGCCCGTCCACGGAATGTTTTGTGTCAGGGACAAGCCTCCGTCGGTTCTTAACTGCTTCTGACGGATATATTTAGAAGTACCGTCCTCCATTGTAATAATATTTATCTGATTATTGAAATAAGGAGTAGACGTGAATGCCAGGCTCGGCTTATAGTTTGCTTTATAATAGCAATAATTCCAATAGGACGAACGGAAGCTGTGACGCGCCACAAGCACATCCGGCGACTGGGTTCTGGCCACCTCAATAGCCGACACAACAGTCAATCGCAAAGTATCTCCCTCTTGCGACCGACTGCATACCGGCAATGTGAAGATTAAAGAAAAAAGTATCAGCATTATGAATTTCATTTGTATCAGCGTTTTTGCAGAAAAGAATAAACAACAAACATGCCACCATCATAAAGCATTAATTATATGCAATATACGCATACAGCACCCGCACAGAAAGCGTGCAAAAGCACACTTCACATGTGCGAATACGCACCGTTTCGGAAAGAATTAATATGTATATTTGCTATCACTACCAATTCAAAGAATAAGCAGATGGACAAAAAGGGCAAGATTTTAATAATCGACGATAACGAAGATATTTTGTTCGCTCTTAATGCTTTGCTCGCCAAGTATACGGAGAAAGTAAAAGTCAGCACCAAGCCCGAGAACGCGCTTCGCTTTATGAGTGAGTTTCAGCCCGATATTATTTTACTGGATATGAATTTCAGCAAAGAAATGTCGAGCGGAAAAGAGGGATTCTTCTGGTTAGAGAAAATCCTGCAAGCAGACCCGAACGCTATCGTCATCATGATGACCGCCTATGCCGACACCGACAAGGCTGTGCAGGCTATTAAAGCGGGCGCGACGGATTTTATACCTAAGCCGTGGGAAAAAGAAAAACTATTGGCGACAATCAATTCTGCTATGCGGCTCAAAGATTCGCAAAACGAAGTGGCAGGATTGAAAAAACAACTACAGGCGCTGAATAACGAGCAAACGGGCGAGATAATAGGCGAATCGGAGCAGATGCAGGCAATTTTTGACCTGATAGAAAGAATGTCCGCCACGGAAGCCAACATCCTTATCCTCGGCGAGAACGGAACAGGCAAAGACTTGGTCGCCCGCACGATTCACAACAATTCTCCGCGGGCTGAGAAGGTATTTGCCACCATCGACCTCGGCAGCATATCCGAATCACTTTTCGAAAGCGAACTGTTCGGGCATGAAAAAGGAGCCTTCACCGACGCTAAAAAAGAAAAGCAAGGACGCATAGAGGTTGCATCGGGTGGCACGCTTTTCCTCGACGAAATAGGGAATTTATCTCCGGCTATGCAAGCCAAATTGTTGACAACCATCGAGAAAAAATATATCAGTCGATTAGGCTCGGTGCAGAATATAGCTGTCGATGTACGCTTCATTGCCGCCACCAACACGGATATTTACAAAGCCGTAGAGGACGGACTTTTCAGACAGGATTTACTCTACCGCATCAACACTATCGAAATCTGTCTTCCGCCTCTGCGCGAACGGGGAAATGATATTATTCTCCTTGCCGATTTTTTCCTCAATAAATTCGGTAATAAATACAAAAAAGAAATAAAAGGTTTATCTTTAGAAGCGAAAAAGAAGTTAACCACCTATAATTGGCCCGGCAATGTCCGCGAATTACAGAATGTGATAGAACGGGCTGTAATCCTTTCGCAGGGAAGGTCGTTGCAAGCAAACGATTTCAATCTATCCAACAACAAATCCACCAAATTGAAGAGTACCGATGTGCTGAATCTGGAAGAATTGGAGCAACAAGCCATCGAAAAGGCTCTCGCGTTGAGCGAAGGGAATATGAATAAGGCAGCGGAAATGTTGGGGATAAGCCGTTTTGCACTATACAGGAAAATAAATAAAAAATGAACAGGTTACCGACTAAAATCGCTATCAGCATAGGCTTTATTGTACTGCTTGCCATCGGCGCAGGCATTGCATTGGCATATCATGCCTTCTGGATAGCTGTGTGCGTGCTGCCTGTGATTATTTATCTGGGTTATGGGTTGTACCGGCTCAACATGAAAACGACGGAGCAATTCCAACATTTTGCAGAATCAATCAAGTTTTCGGAAAGTAATATATCTTTCGGTTCTACCATAAAAAACGAGCGTTATCGCGCCTATCACGATAGCCTGCACAAAGCGCTCGAAAAGTTCAATACGCTAACTCAAAAGCGAGAAGCGGAACTAAACTTTTACAATAACCTACTCAACCGGATAGACTTTGCCGTAATCATTGCCGATGAGAAACAAGCCGTAAAGTGGATAAACAAGGCGGCATTAGACCTTTTGGGCAGGCCGAAAATAACCCACATCGAGGCACTGAAAAATATATCGGACGATCTGTTCGATGCGTTCAACACCTTGCTGCCAAAAACGATGAAGATAGTTAGGTTGCACCGCGAGGGCAAATCCCGCTATTTGGCCGTCACGTTATCTACCGTCTATGTAAATGGCTCTCCGCTGAAAATATACAGTCTGAAAGATGTTCAGCCGGTAGTGGAAGAAACCGAACAGTCGGCGTGGATGCAATTGGTGAGTGTGCTGACACATGAAATGATGAATTCGCTCACCCCGATCATCTCGCTTTCCGATACCTTTTCGGATGTTGAAGCCGAACAAGATCCTGCCATGATGGCCAAAGCAATGCAAACGATTCACCGCCGTAGCGAAGGTTTGCTCGAATTTATCAGCAATTATAAAAAACTCACGCAGATACCTATCCCCCGGCGGGAATATGTGTCGGTCAAAGAGATATTGGAGGATGTGTTGAGCCTGTTAAAGTCACAAGGCATAGAAGCCGAATATATTATCACATCGGATAATATCGCAATATATGCCGACAGGGGGCAGATGGAACAGGTATTGATCAACCTGATAAAGAATGCTTCGGAAGCTTGTGCCGATAAGGATAAACCCGAGATACAAATCACCGCAATGGAAGATTCGAACAATCGGATAATCATTTCCATTGCGGACAACGGACAAGGCATGTCACCCGAAACGACAGAAAGAATTTTTATGCCTTTTTATACGACTAAACTCAACGGCTCGGGCATAGGATTGAGTATTTGCCGGCAGATAATAGATCTGCACGGCGGAACGTTGACCGTAACTTCGCAAGCCGAGAAAGGAAGCACATTCTACATACGTATATGATATAAAAAACAACCCCCGAAACCTCTCTAAAACCTACAACATGAAAACAACCTCTCACCAAAGATTTCTTTTTATCTTACTTTTTCTGTTATTGCATATACCGGCAATATGCTCGCAAAATCAAAAGGCATCGAAAAACAAGTCCGAAATTATAAGCATCGGAAACAAACAATTATCTGTAAACATCAATACTTCCGGCGCTGAATTGTGGAATATCACGGCACAACAAACCGGCAGGGAATATCTGTGGCAGGGCGATCCTTCTTTCTGGCACGATCGTTCGCCTATCCTTTTTCCTGTGGTCGGCCGCCTCTGGAAGAATGAATATCGCATCGACGGGAAACAATATAAAATGGAAGCGCATGGTTTTGCGCAACGATATGTATTCGATGTGATAGCTAAGAAAGAAAACGAAGCATGGTTCAGGCTAAAAAGCGATGAAACGACTTCAGAAAAATATCCTTTCCGGTTCGAATTGATTATAGGATATATTTTAGACGGGAAGCGCCTGAAAGTGGTTTGGAACGTAAAAAATACCGATACCCGGACAATGCCTTTCCAGATAGGAGGACATCCCGGATTCCAGTATCCCGATTTTGACGAGACGGCTGACTGCAATGGGTATTTGTCTTTCAACACGATAGAAGATGAGATATATTTCTCGGTCAAGGAGAAGAATTATTTTTTCAGCGCCAATCCTGAGAGACATCGGTTAGCATTGAATAAAGATGGACTTCTGCCCATCACTCAGCAACTGTTTAAAGATGACTCGCTCACCTTCGAAGATTATCAGGTGCGCAAGGTTACGCTGTTGGATAGGAACAAAACGCCTTACCTCTCGATGGAATTCGAAATTCCTGTTTTCGGGCTATGGTCTCTTTCGCAT
Source organism: Dysgonomonas sp. 25 (assembly GCF_010501075.1). Taxonomy (GTDB): domain Bacteria; phylum Bacteroidota; class Bacteroidia; order Bacteroidales; family Dysgonomonadaceae; genus Dysgonomonas. The sequence continues at coordinate 40,058 of NZ_QVMN01000004.1, read as the reverse complement.
AAGAATGCACCCTATATATGCATCGAACCATGGTGGGGTAAGGAAGGAAAGGTAGACACCGAAGGCGAATTCGGTCAACGGGAATGGACACAACAACTCGCCCCTTCGGAGAATTTTGTGACCTCTTATACAATCGAAATTTTGGATTGAGGCTAATCCATTGAATAAGGAAAAAGACCTACATTTTCATGTAAGTCTTTCATCTTCTGCGTGGTCCCACCTGTGAGTTAACCATGAATTGAAATGATTTTCGCTGTTTTGTGTGGACTCTATCAATTCCTTACAAGATGTGAATTAAGAAGCTATGCGAGGCTACAATAGTCATGGAGAAGCGCTAAAAAGGGCACTGGATTGGGCACCAGTTTTGAGTATCGTATAATTTTTATGGTCTCCCATATAATTAATTTCCTCTATTTGATAGGCATTAAGCTATATTTTTCATAAAAAGACTTCAGTCTCTTTTCCCAATCATAAGTATTTATTAAATATTCCTTCTTTAAGTTTACCCATATCATTTATAACAATAGATTTAGAGTTTTTCTCTATTTGTTCTATTTCTGTAATTATCTTCAATTGAATATCATCTGGAGGTAATGGAACCCTCAATGATTGAAGATTTGAAATGTTTATACTAGCCTGATTTGCAGCCTTTATTGCATACTTTTGAACCTCAGATATAAATATTGGAAGTTTTAATATTTCAGATATAAATTTAGGTCTAACTTTCTCTTGATTGGGTCTTAGTCTTAATAGATTAATTCCATGAACGATAAGTTCATCTTCCTCAAAATAAGCAGTTTTTCCTAAATGCTTTACACTGTTAATATGGCTAAATAGAATATCTCCTTTTTGAAGAAAATCATTTTCGTTAATATCATCGTTAGTCCATTTTGTCGCATTTAAATTAAATGTTGCATCAGCAATAGACTCTATCCGAGATACCCTATATTTACCTTGAGTATCTATTTGATTAACATTTCTTCCATTTTTTATTTCAATGAACAATTTTTCAATTTTTTCTTGGGGATATTTACTTTTGATAATTATTTTATTCTTAACTGTAAGGGATATATTTTTATCAAAATCAGATCTCGTAAAATCAAGCATATCAACCATTTCTATTCGAGAAACATTGTCTTTTAAAGATTCATCAATTGGGGTAGATAAATCTCCTTTAAAAGCGTTATATATATATGTACTAGCTTTCAAAGGATTATCATAGCTATTGCTATCAAATAGCTTTGTGCATTTTTCGATTGTTTTTGATTTTTCAATTGGATGAATTCCCTCTCGTCCTCTTTTTTCTGAGAATTTATATCCAAGAAATCTTTTTTCCTTCTCTTTCTCTCCCGTTTTAACTAATACTACTTGTTGAGGGTAAGCCAAAATAAAGTAAATTATCTTTTCCTTCTCAATATTGCAAATCTCTTCAATTAACTCTTTGAAAGAATCTGCTTTTATTTTTTCTTTATAGTCTTGGAATAAATCGTGGTTTTCAATACATTGAGAGATGTTTCCTTTAAGTAAATTTATGTAATCATTATAATGGATATTTCCCCATGTGTGAGATACATATTTTGATATCGGATATTCAATACCATTAAGTGTTACATCTTGCCAATTAGAAAAGAACTTTTCTACTTTTTTTTCTAAATTAGTAATTATGTAATTATTTCTTCTTTTGATAAAAAAGACAACAGTATTTATACCTGTAGCCATGAAAGTATTAGAGCCAAGTTCTGCGATTGCAACTATTTCAAAATATTTTAGAATAAGCTCCCTTGCTTTAACGAAAACACCCTTTTTCCCAAGAATTGCCGCAGGCAAAATGACACCCCCTACTCCTTCATCTTTAAGCAACTGTTTTGTTCTTTCTACAAAAAGGACTTCAATTTCGGAGCTATTATCTGTAAGATTTTCATACAACTCGAAATCTTTTTCTGTATAGTATTCTCTTGACGAATTTCTAAAAGCCTCTATAGCATAAGGAGGATTAGATACAATAATGTCAAATTGCTTATTCTCCTGCGGAAAGTCTTTATTTCTTTCTCTCAGTTTACCTTTATAGTCTTGATGTTCAAAAGAAGCTAATCCATCACTATGAATTACATTAGCTAATCCATCCCCATGTAAATAACATCCAACCTTTCCGACCTTAACTAGTCGATAATCTTTTTCTATTCCATATACATACTGTAAAGCCCAATCAAAATGGCTTATTCTAGCAATCTCTACAAATTTCTTGGCATCCACTCGAAGATTACTTATATCATATTTTCCAAGAATTTGTTGAATTTCATGCATGCTTTCTGTTATGAAATGACCACTGCCAGAGGCATAGTCTATTACATATGGCAACAGTTCATCTCTTTTACCCTCTTCAAGTTTTCGCTTTACTAAATCATCAATAGGTAAACTTTTCAAAATAAATTGAGCAATAGGCACTGGTGTAAAAAATTGACCAGCTTCTTGTTTTAATCCCGTTGTTAATAGTAGCTCGAAAAAATCAGAAAGGTATTGTTGTTTTTGCGCATAACGTATTTTATATTTTTGCAATAGTTCAACAACCTGTTTAACTACTTTGCCATTCTCTTTAAATGATTTTTCATCATATACCTCTTTAATCGCAAATTCATTATTTTTCTCTAAGCGAATTTTTTTGAATTCATGTAATAATTCAGTCTTTACGCTATCATCAAGATTCGTATATTTGCTTTCAAACTCTTCTTCTGAAAAATCAGTGACATTTTTTTGCAGAAATTCATACATCCCATTTTTATAAAGGTCTGTAAGTCTTAGTTGAAAAGATATATCATCATCAACGCCCTCTTTCCACTGAAAATCAAGCTCTTTTGTTGTCCCCTCGTTTACCTTTTCATCATAGATCTTGCAAAGGAATAATGTAAAAATCTTATTGAATGCATTTGGCTTATCAGAAACTACATTGTGGCGTAAAATTTCAAGAAAACGATTGAATATGAAGCTACTATCTTCTGGCTTAATCTCTTCAAGTTCATTTATTGTAAGAGCCTTACTTTCAAAAGAGTATGGTTGTACCCAATTATCGAATACACCATTATCTTTTGTTAGCTTATTCCATTTTTCATAGAAGTCTTTTACATCTCCAGAGCGGTAATCATCCTCAATTTTAACAATTTCATTTTTGTAAACAACCTTATTCTGCTTTAGCTCAGAAGAATAAAGCATAATAATATCAGCTTTATTACTAAATTTGAAGTAGGTAAATAGCTGTCCTCCATCCTTACACATACGGTTAAGAGCTTTGTCGAATTCTTTCCCATATGTTTTGCATTCTATTAGTAAATACTCAGAACCATCATCATGTGTAACACATACATCCAATCGACCAGAAGTGCCATGACCTGCATTCCATGTTTTCTCTAAGATAATATTTTGAGGTTTATATCCTTTTTCTAAAAGACGATCAACACACTCTAAAACAACCCAATTTTCTGGTTGTTTAAAGTTTTGTGTTGATTTATTGTTGCTTTCAATTTTATCTCCGTAGTTAATAATCTCATTTTCAAAATCAACCTCAATAGAATAGCCATCACAGCGAGTATATTTTTTAAAAAATACACCTACTGTATTATCTTTAGGGATGAACCCTATCTTGCTGATTAACTTCTTATTATCCATACAGGTATAACAATTTCAGTAACATATTTGTTACAAAAATAGATATTTTAATCGGTTATTTTATAAAAAATAATCGATAATACCAAATCGAGGACGTTAAAAAGATAGCATTGAATGTATTATGTTTGTGGTCTTCCAAAGTATATAACTATCTAGCTAAGATAACAAACTGCTAAAAAGTTATACTTGTTGTCTATCTCCCCACCACTCAAAACAATCTTCCTGCATATCACTTAAATAAGCATCTATATTCAGCGTATCACACATCTCAAAGAAGCCCTCATTGGGTAAGCCTGTCGATTTAGCGATAACGATAGATGCCAAGATAGGCTGTTTGTTCTCAATATCGTATCGGGTAATCTTTTCTAATATCGCTCCAAGACTACGCACTATAGAAGCATCATCTTCTATCAAATCCGAATAATACACCTTTTTGCCCTCGGATGCAGCCTTGATTAGCTTTTCTCTGATCGCTGTTTCCTTATCTGTTAGAGTTATTACGGTCATAATCTTGATATTTTCTGTAAATGTATGAAAAAATAAGGACTTGATTTAACTTTTTCGCTGCCAGTGGTACAATAATTGTTTAACTTTGACGGACACTGACGCTTCGTCATGTTGCAGAGCCCCATTTACGGCAAATAACTTGAAAACAGAAGTTAAGGTCTATGTCTCACGGAACGAGCTTTGAAAGAAAGTTCTTGAAACATAAAACTTAAATGAATATGAGTAACAAGAACATTTTTACAAGAAGTCAAATCAAGTTTTCTTTGAAGAACGCCACCGAAGAGTTCTCGCTTATTCGATTGAGAATGACGGTCAATGGTGTGCGTTTCAGTTATTGCCTGCCTGCGGATTACAAAATTAAAACCGACTATTGGGATAAAGATGCCAAAAGAGCCTTTGAAACAGCCAAACAGCACAAAGACCTTAAAGGTAATCCCCGATTGGTTGTCTCTCTCCAAAACATTAACAGGGAAATTGAAAAAACAGCCTCTGCTCTTATTGATATTATTGAGACTTATAGAAGCCAGAATATAACACCTACCGCAAGCATTCTTCAAGATGAACTGCGTAAGCAACTTAAATACAAAGGTAAGCAAGAGGAAGAAAAACCTTTTTTTCCAGACTTTATGTCCTATATCGACTATTATATTGACTTGTGTAAGCAAGGAAAGATACTGAACATAGATAGCAGTACAAGAATAAGTGAAGGAACACTCGCCACTTACAAATCAACGAAAAATATTCTCAAAAAATATGCTGCTGCTCGTAACGTGGTACTTTCATTTGATAGTATTACAGGTGAATTCCGAAAAGACTTCATCAATTTTTTGTACGAGACCAAGCACAACAAAGGGGAATACAAGGCTAATTCGATAGGTAAGTTCATTAAAATTATCAAGGTGATAATGGGACATGCCCTTGAAAACAATTTTACCACCAATAAAAGCTCTTTGAAGAGGGACTTTAGAGTGTTGCGAGAAGATGCGAATACCATCTATTTGTCGGAAAAGGAATTGGATGCTTTGTACGCTTTGGAATTGCCTCCGAATCAAGCGGAAGTCCGAGACTGTTTCCTTATTGCTTGCGATACTGGATTGAGGTATTCTGATATTTCAGCGTTGAGTCGAAGGCATATTAACATGGAGACAAAAATGATAACCCTTATTACCTATAAAACCAATACTAAGGTTGTCATACCGATGCGCAAAAGGGTTCGGGAAATTCTGAAAAAATATAACTGGCGACCACCCCAAACACAATGTAATCAGGCAACTAATCGGATGCTCAAAAAACTATGTGAACAAGCTGGCATCACAGAATTGATAAGCTACACCGAGATGGCTGGCGGAACACGTAAAGAGTGCACATTCCGTAAATTCGAAAAAGTAACGACTCATACAGCACGCAGAAGTTTTGCCACCAATGCGTTCATGCAGAAAGTATCTCCTTTGTCAATCATGGCTATGACAGGTCATAAAACCGAAACCAGCTTTATGAAGTACATTCGCATCAGCAAGGAAGAGAATGCTCAATTAATTCAAGACCATAAGTTCTTTGAGTAAATCAGCATAGAGCACTAAAAGTCAGGCTTCGTTTTTGTTGCATATTTTACACATTTGATGTATTCGTGAAAGCCTCTAAGTAAGTCTGATATTATATACTCATCCCTCTCTTGAATTAACAGAGAAAACGTGTATGCGTCTCTTTTCTGAAATTTTGAAGAGTCTTTTGTGTATCGAACTCTTTTCTTCATGGGTCTAACTTCGGCAAGTATAGTCTGATACGGTTCAAGGAATTTTGTAATATCTTCTAAAACAACTTTAAAGCTCTCATTCCTCATATATTTGTAGATTTCTTGAATAGAATACCCCTCAATATATAGATGTAGGGCAATTCTCTTTATAGCAGTATGATAATTGTATTCTCGTACATCTCTTACCGATTTATCATAAAACGAACCTTCACAGTCTTTGCATTTTAGCTTTGGTATCTCCTGAATTTCAACAGGCAGTGATTTCAATACCATATAACCATTCTTTACAAATTTTTTGGTAGTACTGTTGCAAAGAGGGCATTTTTTTATATCTGTTGTTTTTTTCATTTTCTATGCTTTGCTTCTTTTCTCCTTTTATAAAAAAAGATTGGCGTTTTATCAAGAGGAGATATAATGACTCTTTCGAACTTTTCAACAAAAACAAGCCCAGTTCTAATTTCTGTTTCAATATTTTCCTCAGATAAATATGTCGCTTTCATTTGTTGGAATCCATATCTGTTCTTGTTTACTATCGGCTCTAACGATGAGCCATATTTTTTTATCCACCTTCTTATGGTCTGTTGGTCTATTTTAGGAAAAGTTGCATGAATATCTAGCACGGACACTCCAGCCAAATACATCATCATACATTTTCTTTCTACTTCATGATTTGTGGATGTGGGAGGTATAGATCTTCTGAAATTGCACCTACACTTCTGCTTTTTACATCTATAACGCTGTTTCCCAGAGTCTTTCCCATTCTTTACTGTATCAGACTTGCACTTAGGGCATTTAACCTCTTTTGAGGTACTTGTTTGTTCCATATTCTTTAATGTTGCTGTATGTTTTTATATCGGAAGTAAAGATATGTCATATTTTAATAGAAAAGATATTATAATCATACGAATTGATAAAATCATACGAAAATCACCGTGATTAGCATGAATTATAGTGATTTATAAAATCATGTAGTCAACTGATAATTTGATTATTATATTGTACAAACTACACTTGTGCGACCTCACAAGAGCGATCCTAATTATATAGGTAGATCCTTTTCACGAAGAAAGGGAGTAACTAAATCGTATAAAATGGAAATAATTTTAACCAGCGCTGATGAATTGCGAGAGCTAATCAACGCAGCAGTAGTAAACGCATTCGAGGATGCAAAGTTGGCAGAGAAGCAAAAAGCCAAAACCGAAGAGTATTTAACCAGAGATCAGGTATGCAAGATTCTGAAAATATCTATGTCAAGCCTTACACGTAGAGTCGCTGATGGTAGCATGAAATGTTACAAAATCGGTGCTAGGAGCTTTTTTAAAGCCAGTGAATTAAACGATGTACTAATCAAATTAAACAAATAATTATGGAAAATCAAAAACATCAGTTTCCATTGGAAACACTCTCAAAAGTATTTCAAGAGATCATTTTGTCTCTTAATTCATCCTTTTCTTATCCTATACCATACTCGGCTATAGCATTGATTGCTGCTGTGGCAACGGCAATGGGAACAACTCTAAAGTTACGATTCAAGCAGGGCTTTGAGGTCTTCGGAAACATTTATTGCTATTTTATTTCCGACCCAGGCACTGCGAAGAGCCACCCGATCTCATGGATGTTTTCTCCTATACTCAAACGGCATCAGATGGCTTTAAAGCAGCATCGGGCAGACTACGACTCATTCTTAATCGAGAATGCTGGCAAAAAAGGCAAAGAACGCTTAAAAGAGCCTGTTTTTAAAGGACTTATTATAAAAGACTTTACGCCAGAGTCTTTAATTAAAGAGCTGTGTAACAATCCCAATGGACTTGCCGCAATAATCGATGAACTGATGGCTATGTTCAAAAATGCCAGCCGTTATAATGGCGCATCTTTGTCCGAACAACTTAACGAAATATTCAGCAATATCCCAATCTATAAAACAAGAGTAAGCTCCGAACCTTTGTATTGCCCTACTCCTTGTCTGACTATTATAGGAACAACCCAGCCAGCTATGTTGACTGAGATGTATTCAAAAGATAAAGCAAAAAATGGAGGCACAGCACGCTTTCTTCCAGCTTTTCCTAAAGACCTGCCAATACCTCTTTGGACGAATATTGAACATGATTCACAAATGAGGCAACAATATGAACAGATGATAAACCAGTTGCTCGATACGAATTTAGAGTTAGATGAAGATGGGAACCCTATAAGCCATATCATAGAATTTACCAATGAAGCCAAATCTGCTGTAATTGCTTGGCAATCAGAATTTGCTAAGAAGATCGAACGAGAAGACCGAGGACAGAGCTATCAAGATTCGATGACCAAACTACCAATTTACTTGCTTAAATTCTCTCTTCTAAATCAAGCTATGCGATTTATTGCAGAAGAAGCAGACTTGGATGCTGTCGACTTGATTTCAGTTAACAATTCTATTGCTCAAATAGAATATTTTGAAACTCAAATACTGCTTGTTCATGATTTTGTATATGGAAAAAACCTCATACTAAAAATGACAGAACAACAACGTACAGTGTTTGCGACTCTTCCCAGTAGCTTTTGTATAAGTGATATGTACGACCTTGTTCAGGACAAAGCAGGATTTACTAGAGATCAACTGAAAAAGTTTGTACGAATAAAGGAGTACTTCATTCGTACGAGTAAAGGTAATTACACTAAACGTTTCGAAGAAATAAACGATTAAATCACTGGCACTTGAGCACTTCGGCACTGGAAGAATTGCAGACCTCGTGTTACGGGGGCTGGAAAACTTTAACCCAGTGCCGTCAAGAGCCACAAGAGCCGAAAAATTATTAACATAAAAATCATAATAACATGGTTATAAAAAAAGATTTTGTTCCGAATAATTATTTCGGAAAGTACATGTCTCCATTTTACAAAATGGATGAATCAATCGCTTTATTTAGCTTTCTATGCAAGTATTTTCCTGCTGACCTTGTCCAAAGCGTGTTGCAATGGCTGGATGTGATGGCTACCTATCGCTTCCGTTGCGATGGAAAGTTCGGTGCATTATTCAAATTTACAGATTACAGAAATCCTTCACGGGTTATGGAAGTGTGTATAGACCCCGAAACTGGTAAAGTACTTAGGGATGGCGATGCTCGTGCTGAAATGACCGATACCCTCAAACCAAACGCCATTTATTATTCTGCGCCTAAGGGCAACAAGGTGTCCATGACCGAAAAGCAGATTCTTCACAACCCACAGCACCAAATCATATATGAACCGAAGCCGTGTCTGTTTGGGAAAGAACAGTGCTTCTCCCACGCTGGTTACACTAGACCTTTTGCCATTGTTAAAGATGTTGTTCCTGCAATAATTCTCAACATATGTGCGTACAAAGACTTCAACAGTCCAGTTTGGCTGGCAACAGGAGATAGTAACATAACAGGCAATGACCTCCTGAATCCCGAAATATTGAAGCATTTCCAAATTTTGAAAGAGATGATTCTATGTCCAGGTGCTGGATTGTACGAAAAAGCAAAAGAGATTGAGCTTGCTATCAGGGCACAAGGTGTCAATGTTAAAACCAGTCGCTTCATGGAAACAGTCGAATATGAGGGTAAACAAAAAGGCGACGACCTGAGCGATTACGTGATAGCTGAAATTAAACGAGGTGTTCCGTATAAGGAGGCGTATGAGAAGGTGCTGGATCGCCACAATTTGGCTCTTAGCTGGCTTACCGATATGGTAGAGAGCGAAGGTAAACTGAAATAAAAATAAAGTAATAACCTGGCAGGACTTAGTTCCTGCCAAAAAATTAATATAATCATGATACTAAATTTATATGACCATTTCTACGAGTCTCGTAAAGGAAAGAAATTATCAGATGGAGCTGATGATTCCCGAAAATACCAAAACTACTATTGCTTGGGCTCAAAAGGGCAGATAACGCAACCTCCGAAGTCGATTCAACCATATATTCGTAATATAGCTGGAAAAAGAAATGGTTTTCCTAAAGATGAAGCGATTGACATTGGTCTTAACTTGAGGAGATATATCGTTTCTCAGGACGAAGGCTTGCTTATGGCTATCCGTGATGAATGGGCTCTACCCAACAGGTGCTATGACTTTTTCACAGAGGAAGAGGTCGATGACTATTACTCTTAACAGATTGGGTTGTGGCAGCCATTAAAAGGCTGTCACAACTTATCTCTATTACCTCCTAAACACAAATCCATCCTCAAACCAATAATCAGTAGAGAAAAGCTCATTGGCAAATTTTTCATAATCGAAATAAGTCTGAGCGAACTCAGGTAAGTCATAACAATCGACCACATATCGATAGACAAAGTCCTCTTCACTGTCATATTTCCCGTGATATTTGTCCCAGAATTTAGAAAGTAAAACATGCGTATCTTCCCTTGAAATATCATAACTGCCGTGAGAACACCAAACCATAAACGCCTCTTGATTGTCATCTTTGAGACTCTCCATCGCATCCCGAAGATCGAAAAAGTTCTCGCTCAACCAACATTCGCTAATCAGCCCCTCGGGTATTTCCTCCCAATCTTGAAACATTAACTCGGGGTCTTCTTCGTCCTTGTGCAACACCTTACAGGCTTCGATAAACTCTTCCAAGTCCGAGTAGTCAGACAACTGTATCCACTTGCCAAAGAGGGAACCATCGTTGTATTTGGCATAAGTACCCACATAAATTTGAGCTTCCTGTATATCTATCATTGTTCTGCTCCTTTCTCTATTCTTGGACGACCTCGCTTCTTCTTTTGGACTAAGAGATTGTTTAGATATTGGCTCGGCTTGAAGCGAACTACTTTCTTAGCTGGCAGCTCCAAGGCTTGCATAGTCTGCGGATGGATGCTCATACGGGCAGCTTTGTCTTTCACGGAGAATGTACCAAAACCTAAAATGATTACCTTTTCATTTTTCTGCATTTCGGCACTGATGGCTTCAGTAATGGCTTCCAGTGTTTTCTTAATGTCTATTTTGCTGAACCCTGTCATTTCAGATACTGCATCTACTAGCTCTTTCTTATTCATAATCAATTGATATTTAGTTAATATTCAGTAACTATTTTCAAGAGTTATTCCGTTGAATTTCAATTAGACAGATCGTCATATCTTTACATTGAAGCGTCATAGCCTTGTTGTCAGACTATGACGCATCGTCAGATTGTGTGTGCTTGATAAATACTATAAGAGGACGATTTTGATTCTATCATTTTCGAATACTTTTAAGTTTTTCATGTAGGCAGGCAGGTAGTCGTGATGATAACCTGCCTATGCTGTATTTGAGTTACAGATCATTTTCGGTTAATGTCATCAGCCCCAGTTCCTGGGCGATGAAGCGCTCAATTCTGGCTCCCTTAGAATCTTGCCAGTTATCCAGCAAGTAGATGGCATCACACTTAAACAACTGAACAATGTCGTCTCGCATGTATTCTTTCCAATTCTTTGCTGACATAGGAGGGTTAATTTTCATCGGGTTCAGTGGCGTGAAACCTTTCTCCACCAACAAGGCTTCCGCTTTATCGAAATTGGCTTTAGCTTCTTTCAACTCCAATCCTGTTATCTGTCCCGAGATGTAAACCAATTGACCATTCGCAGGGCGACCTTTAGTAATCTTTAATTTTCTCATTTTCAATCTATTCTAATGATTAATGCTTTAAATTATCTATCATTTAACCTTGTTTATCTGTGTTTAATATCAGATAAGCATTGAGGTCTTCCAAATGCTTATCTTCTGGCAGAATTTCATCTATGATGTCCCAAGTGAGTGAATCCGACAGCATGGACTGGATAAGGGAAGCAAAATTGTATAGGGTTTCCAGTTCCAACTTGCTGTTCTTGTCGCCGATGAAGATTAGCTGGCTGTCTCCATTGGTTACTATCTTCATGCAGAGAGGTAGTGCTTTTTGTATTCCGATGGTTGTCAGATAGGTGTAGTCCAGTGTTATGATAATTGATTCTCCTGTACTGCTATCGAGTATTTTTAGTTTAAAATATTTCTTCGTTTCCATGTGATTCTCTGTTTATTGTTAAAAATTTGGCAAAAAAATAACCGTTACAGATTATCTCCGTAACGGTCTTTGTATTGACGGCTTAATTAACTTATTTCATATCTTTTGCTGCCTCCATCATCTTAGTTTGTATCTTTAGCATACGACCAAGTTGTTTGGCAGATAAATCATCATTTCTATCCGCTTCATCAAGACTTTTTTGTAGATCCTCAGCTTTTCCCATCAAATCAGCATACTCAGCAACGGCACTCATATCGTTATCTTCTAACTTCTTATATAGTTTTATGCTTTTATCTATATAAGCTTCATAGTCATCCAATATTTTATCCCAGTCTTTACTGTTTGAAGTTGAGGAAGACTTTTCCTCTTTCTCGAAGTCATTGTCTGATTCAGTATTTGAAGATGATGATGTTCCCCTTGGTCTTTCGATTTTTTTACTAGTTATAATGAATGTTGCTGCATCTTTTGGCATTTCGTAATCATTATATTCTTCGAACAAAATCCAGTTCTCCTCGCCAACATTTTCAGCCATTCCTTTCAATAAGGTGCCCATTTGGTATTCACATGGAATATTGGAATAGTTTGCAATAGGTTGACCATCTTTATTGCACACACTCAAATAAAGTGGTCCACGATGTTGGCTTTCGAAACTATAATCGTCAGTATCCCCTTTTTCTATGGATACAATCTTCACTTGAATAAATACCTTCCTGAATGTTTCTTTAGGTATTTCCAATTTGTAGCTCCCTTCCTTAACCTGAAAGACTTTAGACAAATATCCTTTTACAGTGGTATCATAAGGTGTCAGTTCTTTAGGTTGTTCTTCTACTTTATCTTTCTTGTTTCCAGAGCAAGAGGAGAATGCCAATATCGCAATAATTGCAATTGCGAACAATGTTTTTAGCTTCATAATACTTTTGTTTTTAATTTGTTTAAATGGTTAATATGTACTGATTATTTTATGAGTTTTATACTTGCCTATCAAGGCTTTCTTATTTTTTAAATACTGTATCAAGTAGGTTGTTACCAGCAGATAATCGCCATTAATCATCCGATGCACGATCAAATTGTTATCCTTTATCAGCATGGAGATAATAGGAGTAACTGACAATTCCGCCTTATCCGATGTCAGCCCAACGACAAGGATTGATTTTCCTTTTACTTGCACGCTATAGTCGTCCCAATCGTCTTTCTCTTCATTCTCATAGCTCATGTCCATAAAGAGTTCATCCCCTTGTTTGATAAAGTTGTCAAAATCGAAGTAGGAATAACTGCCGTCCTTTTCCTGCAAACGCATTGCTTCCAATACATCGAATGTCTGCCCCCATACGGAAAATGAAGCAGTTGCTAATAATGTGATTAATAATAATTTCTTCATGTTTTCAGATGCCTTAACTCAAATGATACTTAGTATAACTAAGCGCAAATATAAAACCTTTTTGTTAATTTATCATGTATTTACAGGTTGTTTTATGAAAACCGATATTGATAAGTTCGTAATTAATAGGATTCGGGAAATGCGGAAAGAAAAAGGCTTCTCTCAACGAGGGATGACCGAGTTTTTGCATTGCTCTGTCGGATTTATCGGTCAGGTTGAAAGTCCGAACTATGAAACCAAGTACAGCGTTTATCAGATTTATCAAATAGCAAAGGAGTTTGAATGTTCCATTGCTGATTTCTTCCCCCCAACAATTCCCGAGAATCCTTAACCACAGGAGGCGATTTGTTTTGCTTCTTACTCATACCCAATTATTTTCAAGCATTACTCCATTTGGAAAGGGCATGACGCTTTGTCAATAATCTGTCAGTCAGCACTATTAAGGAAAATAAGTTAACAAACATTCTCTTGTATGAGTCAGGTATCAGTTTCGATTGCTGGCAAATAATTTGAATATAAGAGGTTAATTGTCAAATTAAGGACATGACAGGGCGTCAGATTTAACAAGAGAGCTTAATCTTTTAGCATCTTTCTTATCCCCTCAATAACTGTGTCCGCATCATGATTCTGATTAAGGTACGCCTGCATCATTGCCCGTATTTTTTTCATTTGCTTGCCCATTGCGCCCTTTGTTTTCTCTTCATAAAGCTTCATGTCTTTAATTTCCTGTTCAATGCTCTTCAAATCGAAGTTGTGATAACGGATAATGCACCATAGACCATAATCAACTATGTTGTTTATCTGCATGGTATCGGATTGAGGAATGCTGGAAGTGAATATTTTATCAAATTGGGTAAGGATCATATTTTTAGAGGCACTCATTACGGAATAATAATCAGTATTCTCAATGCCTAATTCCTTTTGGATTTTGCGCTTATTTTCCAGCTTCACTTCAAAACGAGTCTTACCTTGGAAATAATCAAGTATGGACGCTGCATTGCCTATTTTATTAAGGAATGGCTTGTTTCGGGAAAGATTGATTTCCACTTCCTTATTATAAATGCTGATAGACTCCCTACAATCTTCCGCTTTGACATCTCTTGTAAAAAGGATCGCATCTTGATAGCGATACCACTTATATCTGCGATAATCGCCTGTACATTGATTTAGTCTGTTTAAAATATCAGTAGTCAATTCTAAATTAACATCTTTGGTTATGTAAATCTTATTGAAATAGCAATCATTTATTATGGCATCAATTTCTAACAGGCAGATACCAAGCCTTTCAATATTGGATAGGCATTTTCGAAATGTTTCTGAGGAGATTAGTAAAGCGTAATCATTAAGAAGCAGTTTAGATGAAAATTCTATGGTCATTCGATTAGAGCGATAATTGGCTCTTATGTACAACTCAAAGGGTGTAATGTCTGCATGTTTGTGAGGCTGATATTCAACAGAAATGAGCTCGCCCGTTGTAGTATCAACATCATGCTTAAAAAGGTCTTTATTGGGGTTAGAGAGGTATTTTGTCTTAGTAACTAACCGAACAGTATCAAATGTAAGAGGAGTAGCTGATTTCATGTCTTTTTCAATATTTATCAGCATCAGTTGCCTGATTGAATACCAGAACCTAACTTGATAGGACAGAGTTAGTTCAGCTTGCAGTTATATCTCGATATAGACCTTAACCAGCTATTGAAACTCCTTGTTAACAATCAAGCTCTTAAAAGTAAACAAACAAAGAGCCCGAAAACGTGACCTGCTTGTATGTGTGAGGATATTCATGCATGGTTTTGAAGGGAGGGGGAAGGAAAGAGGAAAGGGAACTACATTCCACTCTTTTGGGCACTGCGGTCTCCGAGAGAGCCCCCAAATTAATGCTTCATTACCAACATAAGCCAAACTGCCTAACTTATTCGAAAAGAAAGGATATTAGAGTATTTTAGTCTGTAAAAAGCTATATTACAGCACATAATGCGAATATTTGGAGATTTCAAAAAAGGGCACGGACGTGGTCACTAAAAAAGAAAAACCCTCGCAAGATCTTGTCTTACAAGGGTTTTCGATACTTATTTGTGGTCCCACCTGGTTCCACTTTATATTTTCTAAATGTTATTATTTCAACTGTTTATAACATTACTCTATTTCAATAGTAATGGTTTAGTAATGTATTCGAATGTCTCTTAAATACCACTTTTGGCTTGAAGTTGACCTCATTCTTTTATGTGATTCAAATATATAAAATAAGGGTGAGATATCCAATTGTGAAGTCTTATTTCTATCTCATACGAAGTGAGATATTTTATAAAGTATGATTTAAAGTGCAGATTAAAGGAATTCTTTGTAGAATGGGCAAATAGGAAAAAGTGTGGAGTCATTTTTCCCGGAACAGAGGCACTGGTATACCTTTACAAACAGGAAAAATAATCCACACTTTATAAGCATGAATGGTATTTCCTATTTTCTCGTTTGTAAATTCAAAAATTACCAGTTTTCTATTCATAGAGAAAATGAAGAATATGCAGTTTAAAGTTCAGTCATATTAACGTATCAATCATTTATTTTTCTTCGGATCTTCTTTTTCTTAAAAATACCGTTATCCATATTATCCATTCTTTCGTTTAACTTTTCAATCATTTCATCAAGAAAGAGAGTACGGCTTCCGACTCTTCGTCGAATAGCACGGAAAGTATCGTAACAATCTTTTACTTCAAAAGAGAATAGTTGACAGAGGATTTCAATCAATAGATTAATATCTATTTCCCCATTCTCAAATTTCTTAGTTTCCAGAGCACCATATGCAAATTCTACCAAATCGGCAGCCGTTCCGGTCCAATGAAGGTCTTGTTCTGATTTTTTTTCTTTTTGATTTCCTTTATTGCTATTATTCTGTAATTGCCATTGCAAAATCCTCAGTTCTATATCAATAAGAGAGATTGCCTTGATTGTATATTTTAAGGCATTTTTTTTCCTCCTTATCGGATAACCCGTCTCGTATTCCGACAAGTTCCAAACGTACAAAGCCAAGGTGATAATACAGCTTTGCGATGTTTGATTCAATCTGTAGTTTGTCTAATAACTTTAGTGCAAATTCGTCATAGGCTTTTGTTAACTCCGTTAATACATCTTTCTCTTTTGAGGCTTTCGTTAATAGTAGAAATAATCTCGAATTCATTAATTGTTTCATAATCTTGAATATTTATATTAGTAAATAGGCAGTTGTAATATTACAACTGCCTTGAACTTATATTCAATAATTAGATATCAAAGAGTGAAAGAGCTCCATTTTATATAGAGTATCAAAACTATTGTAGTTCTGTCTTAATTGTTTGATAACTGAGCTTAATAAATAGAATTAAACTTCTTAATTTTTAAAGAATGTGATGTTGTTCCTGATATATTGATGGCATTATAAAGCTTTTGTGGAAATATTAGATTTGTTTGTTGAACTATACCTCCATTTATAAACGCTTCAATAGAATTATTGTCGACAATTAATGTCAATGTAATATTTTCAGAATTAACATAAAGTGGAGCTGTATTAATACTTGGAAAATTGCTGGAAAAATTTACTTTACCCGATTTCGTTCTATCTGTCCTGAATTCAGTCGCATCTCTATCTATTGTTATAACAAACTCTTCCTTTGCATCATTTGAAAGTTTAAGGATAGTAGTATTTGAAGCAGGAATGGCCATATTAATCTCTAGTTGATATGCTTTATTATCAACATCTAAATGATACGCCTCTTCAGAATTTGATAAGGGAACCCATTCTTCACTTATTTCATCTAATTCACTCACAACCTCAGACGTTAGTACAGGATAACCATCCGGATGAGATTTTAATGTTAGAGTTCGGGGTAATGTTGCCCCGTTTCGCCATGTCATTGTTGGTACAGCCTCGGCATATTGCCAATTACTCATCCATCCTATGAATATGCGTCTGCCATCACTTTCTGGAATATTATTCCATGTAACACCTGCATAGTTGTCTTTGCCGTAATCCAGCCAAAGCGGATAGGACATATTATCTGCTTTAAATGTAGTTCCATTAAAGTCTCCAATAAAATATTGCGTACCTGAACCTCCATTCGGTGCTCCGGGATTTATGCTTACTAACAACACCCATTTTGTTTGCCCGTTATAAGTCAATGGGAACAAGTCTGGGCATTCCCAGACCCCTCCATGCCCACCAATACCATCTCCGAATTCACTCAGTTTTTCCCATTCTTTCAAGTTCTTTGAACCATAGAATGTTATAGTCTGTGAAGTAGCCAATGACATAACCCATTTATTTGTCTCTTTATGCCAGAAGACTTTCGGATCACGGAAATCTATGATATTTTCGTCAGTAAGTACAGGATTAGCTTCATATTTTGTGAAAGTCCTTCCTTTATCAAGACTATAGGCAAGAGATTGATTTTGTCTGGCCCCGGAAGAGGTGTAAATAGCAATCATCGCATTTTCTCCAAAACCCGCAGTATTATTTTTATCAATAACCGCAGAACCGGAGAATATATCCCCTGATTTATCAGGGAAAAGAGCTGTTGGCAGATGCTCCCAGTTGATAAGATTTTTACTGACAGCATGTCCCCAACTCAAATTTCCCCAAAAAGAGCGATATGGATTATATTGATAAAAGAGATGATATTCACCATCCAAATAAACCATTCCGTTGGGATCGTTCATCCAATATTTTTCTGGTGTAAAATGAATGGATGGACGATATGGTTCGTCATTATAGGTATTATTGTCTTTATAATAGTCATTTGAATAATCATCAGAACAGGATGAGAAAAAGCATATTACCCCAATTATTGATAACATGAGACTATTAGTAATTTTATCTTTCATAATATCGATTTTATTTAGTTTTCAAATACTCTAATGCATTATATGTAATTTTCTCAATGTTATCCTGATAGATATTTCTTCCATTATTTTGATTCCATTCAAAAGCTCCAATACCAATAGCAATAGAAGTCCCTTTAAACTCTGCATTTGGATAGGCTTCAAAATTAGCCATCATCCAATAGTCATTTATACCGTCCCATGTACCCAGTATTTTTATTTGATTATCTTCTGATATCTTAATATATCCATTCTCATCAGTATTGCCATATCCATAAAAATCACAGATATCTTTCCATATATTATTATGATTTTCTTTCCATCCAGAACCTATAAGCGGAATACATTTTTTACCATCTAACAGAATATGTGACAACCCTTTATATATAGGGTGTTCTGATTCATCATGAACTTTTCCGATACTAACATTTACATGCCATACATCTCCATTGTCAAAACCTCCACCCATTTCTATTTCTGAATTAAAATTAGACTTCATGCGTCCCATCGTCCACAAGTAATTTGTTGCATGTGTGTTCAACAACAAATTTCCTCCATCAGTGTAATATTTCTTCATTGCACTAATTACAGTTTCCTCCAAAGATATTGCAGGCAATAACGATCTCGGGGATTGAGCATCGCGTATCCACCAAATGACACGATATTGAGTTAAATCAGTTCCTGCTTTCACATTCTCAAATGATAGATAGGTTCCTGTTGGATAGGTTTCAAAGAACCATTTTCCTGCTGCTATTTCATCATCGTCAGCAGTAGCAAGAAACATATTGTAAGTCGCGGCATCCCCCAGAAACGCAATTTTGGTACTTCCTACTCTGATAGTAGTATAAACCGTTTCGGAAGAATTACCTTTTTCATCGAAACTCACTACACCTATTGTGTACACTTTTTCGGATGCGTTTTCCAAAGAATAAGTTGTAGCACTTCCCGGCAACTCTATTTTAGTACCATCATATCTTACTTCTATTTTACTTATTTTTTCATCGGGAAGCTCCCATGTTAATACAACTGTCTTGGCGCCATCCTTTTGACGTGCCGTTAGGCCATTGATAGATGAGCTTCCTTCGCGTGTAAAATAAATTGTTTGCCCAGTAGATATATTTCCTTCTTTATCAAGCACATTAAATGTGAATTTATATTCCTTTCCCACCTTTACTACACCATATTTATAGGATGTAGGATTGTTGGATATAACTTTAGTTTCGGCATCTGACGATACTTTCACACTCAAATCATTCTGATTTGGTAAAATCCATTCCACTCTTAAAGTATCATCATCTATTCGATATTCTAAATTGGATAATGGAGCTACTTTGGCATCATCCGAATCAATGTCACGATCGTAACACCCACTCAGCAATAAAGCTAACGAGAGTAAACTGAACACATAATATTTTAGTTTCATAATTCTTAGATATTAATAGTTATAATTTTGTTTGTACACATTCTTGCTGAAGTTTATTTGTTGTTGAGGAATAGGTACATACTCCTCTTTGTTTTTATCGAAATGTGCACCTTCATAATAAGGACGTTTTGATTTCTCGTTTTCATAATATGCATTCAGCACACTATCCGCGATTCCCCAACGAACTAAATCAAAGAAGCGGCTTCCTTCCATGGCAAACTCAAGGCGTCTTTCCCAACGTAAGGCTGTCCGTGCATATGAGTTTGTCCAGGTTGCATCGTTAGCATATAATGCCATATCAATATTCGTAGCATAAGGAATAAGAGCGATGCTGTTTTTAGCACGCATCCTTACTTCATTTATCAGTGGCAGAGCCTCCCCTTCCCTGTTGAGTTCTATCAAAGCTTCAGCACGCATCAATAGTACATCTGCATAACGAATAATTATTCTATTCTTTGTATTTGCTCGGAAGGGATCAATCAGAACTGATGACTCGTCTCCTACCTTTACATTTTCTTTCAACGAAGAGTAATAACCATATACGCCGGGATTTCTGTTATGCCCTGTCTCGAAGATATTTCCTAAATCGTATTTATATGGGTATCCAACCATTGCAACCGTATGATATAAGCGAGGATCTGCATTATCTGTACTTGCATCATAGTCAGCTAAATTGTATGAATTAAAATCAGGTAATCCGTTTTTCGTTTTAAACGCATTTACCAGATTCTGACTCGGCTTTTGAAAATCGCATGCGCCCGATGTATTTAGGGGTACGTTAAGTGCATCACTGAAATTTAACCGGCCTTTACTTGTGCCATCATCCTTTGAAAACTGAATAGAAAAAAGAGCTTCAATACCATTTTCGTATATATTTTTTCCAGGAAGAAAATTATGCGCAAAATCGGGAGCAAGATCATATGATGAACCTATTACAGCGGCAGTATATATTAATACCTGATCCAAATCATCTGTATCAATACTTGTAACATTATGCTTTTCGTCTTGACGATATGCTTTATATAAATATACCTTCGCTAAGTAAGCTGCAGCAGCATATTTGTTTGCGCGTCCTATCTCTGGTTGCACATCAGGCAAATTTTTATAAGCAAATTCAAAATCCGCTGCTATTTTCGCCCATGATTCATCATTTGTAAGTTCTACATTCGATATTGTACCATAAGCATCGGTTGGTACTGCTTCGTCAATGTAAGGTACATTCTTAAACATAGTCTTCAGTAAAAAATAGAAATGTCCTCGAAGGAAACGACATTCGCCTAATCTCCTATTTTTCATTTCAAACTCGTTTTCTGATACAGAATTGAGCACACGTATAGCATTATTTATACGTGAAATAGCTATATAACAATTATAGAAGAGAGCATCCGGTTCTCCGAATGTAGGAACAATATTACTTGAGGTTTCGTAGAAATGGAATGCTTGAATATCTGATTCGTCACGCCCACCTTTATATGCATCATCGGAACGCACATTTCCATATGGCCAAAGATTGAATGGGGTATCATAATGGTCATTGCCTAACATCGAATATGCTGAAATCACATTTTTTTCAATCTGGTCAAGCCCTGATATATCATCGTCATCTAAGATTCCATTTGGCTTTTCGTTTAGAAAATCAGAGCAGCTGCTAAAGACCAAAAATAAAACGGCTAATATGGATAAATATATTTTTTTCATAATTATATTATTATTAGATTGTTTAGAATGAGACATTTAACCCGACAGTAAACGTTCTTGGTATAGGATAACCAAATTGAGGGCTTTCTGGATCTACCCCTGTGAAACTTTTACTTTTAATCGTCCATAGATTTTGTCCACTTATATACAGTCTTAAATGGTTTGCATAGAATTTTCTTGTGATATGTGTAGGAAATGTATATCCGACTTGTAACATTCTTAATTTTAAATATGAACCATTTTCTATGAAGTAAGTGGAAAAACGTCCTTCATCATTTGTATTCAGAGATGTCACAGACGGAATGTTGCTATTTACATTTGTTGGGCTCCATGCATTTAATAGTCGGCGTCCTTTATTGGAGCCTGTTTCGCTTACACTCCAAAAATCAGTATGGTATTTTTGATCATTTACGACGTCTATGTTATGGATTCCTTGCCAGAACATAGTTAAATCAAAGCCTTTATAACTAAAGTTGACATTTAGTCCATACATAAAATCGGGATGTTGTACGCCAATCCATGTCCTGTCATCATTATCAATTACTCCATCCCCATTTAGATCTTTGTAACGAATACGTCCGAGTCCTTTTCCTGGTTGCTGGGCGGCATTATCTACCTCCTCCTGCGTTTTAAATAATCCATCTGCAACATATCCGAATAAAGAATTAATAGGATGTCCCAATATATTATTTCCGGCTACTCCTCCATAGTTATTTTCTACATCTTCGGGCAAATAAGTCATTTCATTTCTATATAAAGAAAGATTACCTGTAATATCATATTCTAAACCAAATGGTAATTTGTTTCGATAACCTACCGAATATTCCATTCCCCAGTTTTGCATTGAAGCACCATTTACCCAACGATTTCCACCTTCTCCTATCGCAGCAAGATAGGGTGGAAGCACTAGGATATCTTTGGTCTTCTTCATGTAATATTCTGCTGACCCGTAAAGTTTTTGTTCCCAAAAACCAAAGTCGAGACCAATATTGGTTTGTGTAGTTGTTTCCCATTTCAGGTTATCATTAGCAAGTTGTGTACGTTTAAATCCAGACTGTAATTGTCCCGATCCTGTTCCGCCAATGTCATAAGATGTACTATGCACCGTTCCCCATGTAGGATCAGCAGTTCCATAATCAGGTACGTATATATTATATATGGCTGTATTGCTTATTTCTTGGTTTCCTGTTTGTCCCCATCCTAAACGTAACTTCAGATCCGAGATGTTATTTATATTGTTCTTGATGAAAGCTTCTTCGCTTAAACGCCATCCTAAAGAAAATGCAGGAAAAGTTCCATATTTATTATTCTTACCGAAACGTGATGAGCCATCGCGACGCAAGGTTACCGAAGCAAGATAACGATCATCGAATGAATAATTAACCTTACCAAAAAAGGATAACAAGGTATATGCTGTAGAGTTACCGCCAGCAATTGATTTCCCTGTACCTACATCAGGCCACATATATTCAGGTGTTTCAAGTTCAAAGCCTTCACGATATGAGTTGAAATTGACATTTTCTTCTCTAAAGGCTTCTACTCCTAACATTGCATCTGCTCTATGTTTACCTACTGTAATATTGTAAGATGCAATCGCATTCCAATTCCATTTTAGCCAATGTCCTTGGTTTAAGTTTACTGAATTAACATCACTCTCTAATTTCCCTGATTGATATTTTCGGACAAGATCACGTTTATAATAATTCCCATAGTCAAGCCCAAAATTAGTTCTCAAATCCAATCCTTCAATTGGATTAACGGCCAGAAATGCATTACCAAAAGTTCTCCAATATGAATATCTATTATCTTTTACGGCTTCAACTAATCTTACAGGATTTTGCCGGTCATTCATTACTCCCACAGGACCTCCCCATCCCCCCGATTCTGTATAAACGGGTAACATAGGCAAGGCTTGTAATGCGGTATTCAGAATACCGTCGGGTGCTTGTATCTCACTGGTTCTATTAAGTGTAAAGTTTTCCCCTATTGTTACTATCCCGTCGAATAATTTGTATGAAGTATTCATGCGGGCTGAAATTCGGTCGAAATCGCTATTTTTGATCACCCCTTCATTAGTAAGATATCCCAACGAAAAGAAATAACTACCATTATCGGTACCGCTACTTACCGACATATCATAGTTCTGCATAACACCTGTTCTTGTTATTTGATCAAACCAATCAGTGTTTGCTGTACGCATTATATTTCCACTTCCCACTACGTATTCGGGTAATATGACTTTATTGAGTACTGCTACTCCATTGGCATCATATCCCCAGTCGTAAGTATAACCTATCGCATTGGCATTGGGATCTTTCCCTGCATTTACTTCTGCTTGCCACATCATCCGACCATATTCTTGGGTATTTAGCATATCCATCTTGGTGGTGTATTTTGAGGTGGTAACACCTGCATTGAAATCGATCTTAACTTTTCCCTTTTTCCCTTGTTTGGTTGTGATAATTATAACACCATTGGCCGCTCGCGAACCATATATACTTGCTGATGAAGCATCTTTAAGAACCTGAATACTTTCTATATCCGCAGAGTTCAATTCATGCATGCCAGCTTTGGTTGGCACACCATCTATTATATATAGGGGATCATTATTGTTCAATGTGCCTATCCCACGTATACGAATAGTAGAAGCCCCACTCGGATTACCATCAGTAGTTACCATCATACCGGCAACTTTTCCTTGTAGAGCTTTCATAGGATTATTTTCAGCTACTTTCTTTATCTCATCAATAGATACAACTGATACAGCTCCTGTCAGATCTGCTTTTCGTTGAGATGTATACCCTGTTACAACTATCTCATTTAATAATTGTTGGTTTTCAGATAAAACAACATCAACGACGTCTCCATGGCTAACAGTTTTTTCTTGTGCTATCATTCCAACCATAGAGAAGACCAGGGTGGCTGATTCTTTTGTTAATTGAATCCGATACTTTCCTTCAATATCTGTAACTGTTCCATTTGTTGTTCCCTTTTCAACAACACTGACTCCTATTGCACCCAAACCGTCTTCTGCCAGAGTAACAACCCCTGTTACTTCCTTTGTTTGAGAAAAAGCAAGTGAAGGAAGAACAAATAAGAAAAATATTGAAATACAACATTTCAATTTAAGAATGTGAGTTTGTTTTTCCATTTGGTAATTAAATTTATTATTTAACATATTAATTTCATGGTTGTACAAAACTATATGGAATTAAGTCTTCCTTATGTAAGGGATGTTTCAGATATATGTAAAAATGTTGCAATGCATGAGAAAATAAAATAGATGCAACATTTCTACAATCGTTGGCAACATCTGTTATAGCATTATTGTAGCATTAATTATTCCTTTGTAAAGAAGGATAGGACTTTAAATCTTTGGCTAAAAATTTCTTCAATCAATATTATAAACTTATTAATTAAACCATGAAAAAAAAAATAGGATTACTTTTTTGCACTTCACTGATAATAATGACCGGATGCTCATCGGAAGATATTGTCATTGACGATTTTGAATCGGGAACATATGATAAATGGACAATAGAAGGAACTGCTTTTGGTACTACTCCGGCTCAAGGGAAATACCCCAATCAACAGGAAGTAAACGGTTTCTATGGAAAATTTCTGGCTAATAGTTATAATGGAGGAGACCAACTAAAAGGGTCATTAAGTTCTTCTGAATTCAAAATTGAGCGGGAATATATCAATTTCTTACTGGGAGGAGGGAAGAGTAGTGATATATATATCGAATTATTGGTAGATGGTAAAAGTATATATAAAAATTCTCCGCTCGTAAATAGTGAGACTTTACAATGGACTACATGGGATGTTAGGCAATATAAGGGTCAAAAAGCCAAGATACTTATTACAGATAACCATGATGGAGGATGGGGGCATATCCTTGTAGACCAAATTATAATGAGCAATATGGAAAAAAGTTCGGTTATGATTGATCATAAAATTTCTTTCAAGGCAGATAAAAAATATATTTTGGTTCCAATTGATGATTCCGCTCCGGAAATAAGTACACAACTAATAGTGAATGGACAAGCAGAAGGTGTGCCTATGAACATTAATATTGCCCAATCGGAGGTATCCTATTGGGTCCCAATAGACATAGAGAGATACAAAGGTGATAATATAGATTTAGTATTCTCTTATATAGATAAGAATAGTATAGGATATTCTCAAATTAAGCAATCGGATGACTTTCATTTTAATGTTAATGAAAAATATCGTCCAACATACCATTTTACACCTAAATATGGCTGGATGAACGATCCCAACGGTATGGTATACCATAATGGAAAATATCACTTGTATTATCAGCATAACCCTTATGGCTCTTTATGGGGTAATTTGAGTTGGGGGCATGCGGAATCTAAGGATCTTATTAAATGGGAACATCAACAAGAAGGGATAACACCGGATTCACTGGGGGCTATTTTCTCAGGAAGTGCGGTCATCGATAAGAATAACACTGCCGGTTTTGGAAAAAACGCGATGGTCGCTATTTATACATCCGCAGCTGAAAGGCAAACCCAGAGCATTGCTTATAGTCTGGATAATGGACAAACTTTTACAAAATATAATGGAAACCCTGTACTTACAGATTCCAATATTGTTGATTTCCGTGATCCGAAAGTGTTCTGGCATGAAGTTTCACAAAAATGGGTCATGTCATTGGCTACTTCACAGACCATAACATTCTATGGTTCAAAAAATTTGAAAGAATGGGAGAAACTGAGCGAATTTGGAGAGGGGCTTGGTGGACATGATGGAGTTTGGGAATGCCCTGACCTGTTCCCTTTAACTTATAATGGAAAAACTAAATGGGTACTATTTGTCAGTATCAATCCTGGCGGTCCTAATGGAGGAAGTGCCACCCAGTATTTTATCGGTGATTTTGATGGAAAAACGTTTAAAGCCGATAAACTATCTTATCCTATATGGCTTGACTATGGACGGGATAACTATGCCGGTGTTATTTGGAATGATGCTCCGGATAATCGTCGGATTTTTATTGGATGGATGAATAACTGGGATTATGCAAGAGAAGTGCCGACAGTCAATTTTAAAAGTGCCAGTACTTTGCCTCGCGAATTAAAACTTACACACAATGGCGAACATTTAGTTATAAGTAATCCTCCTGTAAAGGAAATAGTCAATTTAAGAAATGAATCGAAGAAAGTGCAAGATATTCAGGTAGAAAGTACTTATACCATTGATAAACTTCTAGATAAAAATGATGGGGCATATGAGGTAGAAATGACCTTAGAAGCCGGAAGTGCAAAAAAATTTAGTTTTACACTCGAAAACCGGAGAAAAGAACAACTGAAATATTCTTTCAATTTGAAAGATGGAGAACTTCTAACAGATAGGTCGAAAAGCGGAGTTGCTGATTTTAGTGAAAAATTTGCACTAAAAGTAATAAAAGCACCTCTAGCCCAAAAGAATACTTATAAGATTCGTCTCTTTATAGATAATGCATCTTCAGAACTGTTTGTTAATGATGGTGAACTGGTTTCTACAAACATTATATTCCCATCAGAACCTTATAACTCTTTGAAATTTGAAGGTAATATCAATGTCAAGGATATAACTATCCATAAGATTAAATAATATTTTGAAATAATTAAAATCATGACTAATAATAAAGGATTTTACACAAAGATTCTTCCCATAATGCTTGCATTCTTCTGTATGGGATTTGTCGACATGGTAGGTACTGCCACCAACTATGCACAAAAAGATTTGGGACTGGATGATGCTACGGCAAATATATTTCCGTCTATGGTTTTCTTTTGGTTCCTTATATTTTCCGTTCCTACAGGAATACTAATGTCCCGAATCGGGAGAAAAAAAACAGTAATTATCAGCTTATTGGTAACTGCCTTGTCAATGATAATCCCGTTTGTATGGTATGACAAGACATCGCTTATTATAACCTTTTCTTTATTGGGAATAGGCAATACCCTGATGCAGGTTTCGTTGAATCCTCTGTTGTCGAGTATTGTAAAAGGTGATAAACTGGCAAGTTCCCTAACCTTCGGACAGTTCGTAAAAGCAATAGCATCGTTCAGTGCTCCGCTAATAGCAACAAAGGCCTCATTAATGTTTGATGACTGGCGCATGATTTATCCCTTATTTCTATTAATTTCGGTGATAACAGTATTATGGCTTGGTATGACCCGTATTGATGAACAGAAAGAAGAAGGTAAAGGTGCGACATTCTCCGAATGTTTTAAGCTTCTTGGAAATGGGGTTATATTGCTCTGTTTTCTAGGTATCATGTGCCATGTGGGAATTGATGTCGGGACTAATGTCACTTCTCCCCGTATATTAATGGAAAGATTAGGCTTGACAAATCTCGATGATGCCAATTACGCAACAAGCGTTTATTTTGCCTTTCGTACTGCAGGTTGCTTTATTGGAACTTTCATCTTGGCACGTTATTCAGCGAAAAAGTTTTTCGGGTTAAGTGTACTCTGTATAGCTTTGGGCATGGGAGGGCTTTACTTCCTGCAAGGTGAAATTATTTTGTGTGCATGTATAGGTTTGATTGGTTTTGGAAATTCCAATGTATTTTCCGTTATATTGTCGCGTGCAATGCTTTACATGCCTAATAAGAAAAACGAAATATCGGGACTTATGATAATGGGCTTGTTTGGCGGAACTATATTTCCTTTTTTCATGGGACAGGCAACTAAAGCATTAAATAATTCTCAAATAGGAGCTTTGATAGTTATGAGTATTGGGGTTATTTATCTTCTGTTCTTAGCAACCAGAATTAAAGATAAAATGAATTCTATTGAATAAATCTAATAAAGAAATAAACGATGAATAATACAATTGTAGGACTTGGAGAAATATTATGGGATATTTTCCCAGAAAGAAAAGTGATGGGTGGTGCCCCCGCAAATTTTGCATACCATGTATCGCAGTTCGGATATAACGGTCACGCCGTAAGTGCCGTAGGAGATGATTTGTTAGGTAAGGAAATATTGGAATGCCTGGCAAAAAAAGAATTGAATTACCTGATAGAGACTACAGATTACCCTACCGGAACAGTAAATGTGAAACTGAATAAGGAAGGAATTCCTGAATATGAGATATGTGAAAACGTGGCATGGGACAATATTCCTTTTACTGCCAAGACCGAAAATCTGGCAAAAAATACGGGGACAGTATCTTTTGGATCTTTGGCACAAAGAAACAGCGTATCGAGAGAAACTATTAAAAGGTTTCTGAAAAGCATGCCTGAAAACAGCTTAAAGATATTTGACATAAATCTTCGCCAGCATTTTTATTCTAAGGAATTGATACATGAATCTTTGCAACTTTCAAATATGTTAAAAATTAATGACGAAGAAATTGTTTTAGTCGCACAGTTGTACGGATACAAAGAAAATGATGAACAGGAAATCTGTAAACGTTTACTCGAAGAATACGAACTTGATATTATAGTATTAACAAAAGGAACAAATGGTAGTTTTGTATTTACACCCAAAGAAACATCATATCAACCAACACCAACAGTACATGTAGCAGACACTGTCGGTGCCGGAGATTCTTTTACAGCTGCTTTTGTTGCATCATATTTGCACGGTCAACGACTCACAAACGCACATCAGTTAGCCGTTGAGGTATCAGCCTATGTATGTACACAACATGGTGCTATGCCTAAATTGCCGGATGCTTACCTGGAATTATTTAGGAAATAAAATATAAAAGCATCGTATTTAACTTTTAATTACGATGCTTTTTATAGATTTGCCTATTATATTAAATCCACCATGAACAAAACCTGTCTTATACTCATACTTATACTTAGTCTCTTATGTTCCTGCAATAGAGAAGAAAAGAGTAAATACATCATTGGAGTTTCACAATGCAGCGATGATTTATGGAGGCGGACAATGAACAACGAAATCTTACTGGAAGCCTCTATCAATCAAAATATCGAAGTTGATATAAAAACTGTTAAGGACGATACACAACAGCAGATAAGAGATATTGAAGAATTAATAAAGAATGGTGTCGATTTATTAGTTGTTTCCCCAAATGAGTCTACTGCAATAACCTCCGTTGTACAGAAAGCGTATAACATGGGGATTCCTGTCATCCTTGTTGATCGAAAAATTGATACAGAAGACTACACTGCTTATATAGGAGCAGATAATTATCAAATTGGTAAAGAAGCAGGCATATATACAGCGGGCATACTGAATAACAAGGGAAATATTGTTGAAATGAGAGGTTGGAATGGCTCAACCTCTGATGCAGAGAGACATGCAGGCTTCATCGATGGAATCAGAAATTATCCTGATATAAAAATTATTGCAGAATGCCGAGGAAACTTTTTAAAAGAAGATTCCGAAAAAGAGATGACCAAGATACTGAATTCATTTAAAGAAATTGATCTTGTATTTGCTATGAATGACCCGATGGCATTAGGGGTACATGAGGCTGTTTCTAATTATAGTGGGCGTTTCCCTTTTATCATAGGAATTGATGCATTGCCAGGTGAAGGCGGTGGTATGGAAAATATAGAAAAAGGGATACAAAATGCTTCATTTATTTACCCTACAGGAGGAGATAAGATAATTGATCTGGCATTAAAGATATTACAAAATAAGCCATATCTTAAAGAAAACATCCTGCATACAGCAGTAGTTGATAGAAGTAACGTCAGAGTACTCCAATTACAAACTGAACAAATAACAAACCATCAGGAAAAAGTAGAGCGTATAAATGAACTTTTAGACGAAAGCCTTAAACAATATTCTAATCAACAAACTCTTTTCTATGGTACTATTCTTGTACTTCTGTTGATTTCAATTCTACTTGTCGTATCTGCCCTTGCATATCGGAACAAAAGTAAATCAAACAGATTATTGGAAGAACAAAAGAATCAATTGGTTTCTTTGTCTAAACAATTGGAAGAAGCAACGAATGCAAAACTGGTCTTCTTTACAAACATATCTCATGAATTCCGTACTCCACTTACTCTGATTCTGGGACCAATAGACACACTTTTAAATTCCGGAAATATTTCTGCAAAACAAAAAGCATTACTGGAAATCATCCAAAGAAGTAGTAACAGTCTTTTAAATCTACTTTCTCAAATTATCGAATTCCGGAAATATGAAAATGGGAAATTAGACATTCAGTTTGTAAAAGGTGATATTAAGTTATTTCTGGAGGATTTAAATATTGCCTTCTTAGATTATGCAGAGAGAAAACACATAAACTTCACTTTTACCACAGATGATGATAATTATATTATTCCTTTTGATAAAGAAAAGGTAGAGAAGATATATTTTAATCTTTTGTCAAATGCATTTAAACATACTAGAAAAGATGGAAGTATTCATATAAATATTACAAAAATCCAATATAATGATGCAGACTATTTTAAACTATCAGTATTTAATGATGGAGAAGCTATCCCTCCAGATAAAATAAATAATATATTTAATAGGTTTTACAAAGTTAATCCGACAGATTCAGGTACCGGAATAGGATTGGCTCTTACAAACTCGCTTGTTGATTTGCATAAAGGTGTAATATCTGTAGAAAGCATAGAAGGAAAAGGAACAGTGTTCGATGTTCTACTTCCATATGAACAGGATTTAACAGATATAGTAGTATCTGGTGATACTCATGCAATCAGGAGTGCCGAATCTTTGCTCCTAACGGATGCGGAGTCAATGCAGGAAAAAATATTTGTTGAGAATATATTAAGTGAAGATAAAAAGATTATTCTGCTTATAGATGACAATGTCGATATGCGGAATTATATGCGATTGATATTACACAAAGACTATACAATAATTGAAGCTGATAATGGAAGCACAGGAATTGAGCTATCCATAAAGTTCTTACCCGATATTATTATTTGTGATATAATGATGCCGGGCATAGATGGTTTTGAGGTCTGTAACACTCTAAAAGAAAATATATTTACAAGTCATATCCCTATAATCTTGCTTACAGCTTGTTCTTTGGATGAACAAAAAGCTCAAGGATTTAAAAGTGGTGCTGACGCATATATACCAAAACCATTTAATGCACAGTTATTGAAAATAAGAATAGATCGATTAATCGAAAACAGGCAAAAGATAAAAGACGCATTTACAAACAATTTACTTAGTGATTCAAAGAAAACGACTTTGGCGGAAATAGAGCAATCTTTTATTAATAAATTCCAAAAATATGTAGAAGATAATATAACAGACCCAGATATGAATATAGTTGAAGTTGCGCAATATATGGGTTTGTCCCGGTCACAATTATATCGGAAAATAAAGTCTATAACAGAATATTCACCCAATGAGTTTATTCGAATATTGAGACTAAAATATGCTGCCCAAATGATTATTTCAGGTACGCCAATCTCCGAAATTGCATATAAATCTGGATTCTCTTCAGCTTCTTATTTTACAAAATGTTTTAAAGAATTTTATAAAGTTAGCCCTACAGAATTCATTAAGTCAAAATAATTCATTATAAATTTTTAGAATACCAATAAAATAAACCGCAGGATCTAACTTTGGTTTTCGCCCTCCCTTTTTCCATTTTCTTTGATTGTTACTTTCCATAAACTTTAGTTGTTTTTATTATTCTACAAAATTGACGACTCCGGAGTTAATTTCCCCCGACTTTCAGAGGAGTGGACAAGGTGTTTTAAGGCACTTAAAACGTTTTGAGTGTACTCAAAACATACCTTGCCATGCACTGACGTGCATCAAAATTTACATTGCAAAATTAGAATCTATGTATTAGATAAACGTGAGTTCGAAATAAGAAGATGCTGATACTGTTATGATTATATGGCGAATTGCGTCCTTTGCGGCTCTACTTTGCACTCTTTGTGGTAAAAAAATATAGGCTTAACCGCAAGGTACGCAAGGATTTACACAAAGGGCGCAAGAAAAAAACACATAATATACTGATATTTAGATATTTTTATTTCGAACTCACGTTAGATAAAATAGAAACTTACCTGCGCCAACCGATGCCAACCTCTACCATGTAAAAGAAAATGATAACTTGAGAAATGATGTTTTATTGTTCGCAACATTGTAGTATTTGCTATACGAAAGTGCAAGCGAGCATATAAACATATTTATGATAGACTAAATAATCAGTCGTTTTGCCGTTTGTTTGTGTGTTGGAACGTTAGCATGTTGGAACGTACTAACGTTACGACGCTTGTAGAAATGTTAGATTCTTTTATCGTTCTATCGTTTGTTCGAAAGTACGATAGTAACATAGATAAATCTATCTATCGAAAGTTAGAATGTTCGATATAATAACAGATATAATGTTCTATTGATTGTTCTACCTATATAAAGATAGTATTAAATATATTTTCCTTTTTTCAACTGATAAACACCTCTTTTTTGAAGAGAATAAATAGGGCAAACTTTTTGAGAAAATACTATCTGAAAGATGGAGATTTTCGATAAAACCCAAAAGGCTGTGAGTTTGCCATTTTGTTCTCTTTCAGATTTCTTTGTGTTCAGCTGAAATAAAGCATAAAAAAAGAGAAGTTGAAAAATCAACTTCTCTAAATTTGATATATCATGATTGGGAATCTATCTTTCTATCTTTTGTCAATTCTCCTTGCCAAATCATCCATATCCTTACTGATTTTCAAATCTGTGATCTTTGCATATATTTGAGTCGTGCGAATACTGCGATGTCCAAGCATTTTTGACACCGTCTCTATTGGAACTCCATTGGATAGGGTGATTGTCGTTGCAAACGAGTGCCTTGCAAGGTGGAATGAAAGCGGTTTATCTATATCACATAGTTCTCCTATATCCTTCAAGTATTCATTTATCTTCTGATTAGAGATAACAGGTAATAATTTCCCGTCTTTCTGTTTCCCTTTATACTTTTCTAAAATCTGCTTAGGAATATCCAGCAAACGTATATTTGAATTGACATTAGTCTTTGTTCTTTTAATCATTATCCATAAATTGCCGTCAAAAGCTTTTTGCACACTTGTTTCCATCAGATTGGATACGTCAACGTAGGCAAGTCCTGTATATACACTGAATATAAAAATATCACGGATTGTATTTAGTTTAGGGGTTCTGAAACTCTTTTTCCAGATTCGATCTATCTCATCTTGTGTCAAAACTTCTCTATCTGTCTCCTGAAATCGAATTCTAAAATTGATAAAAGGATCGTTAACCGTTTCCCCGGTCGCTTTGATAAAATTAATAACCCGCCTGAATCGTTGTACACACTTCATAGCTGTATTGTTATGAAGATTGCATTTATCCATAAGGTACAGGTAAAAGTTTTCGATGAATGCAAGGTTGAGTTCTCTTATTGAAATATCTTCAATTCCATGTTTCTCTTTCATGTAGTCAATGAGTCGGGTTTTAGCGAGCTCATATCTGGTATAAGTTTTATGAGTAGTATGTTTCCCGACTTTCATTTTGTATTGGTTATTATGCTCCGTGAAATAACTGATTAGTGTCTTAGCGGACGCCTCAAATCCCAAAACATCATTTTTTATTTCATCGGGGAAAGCATAACCATTTTCATCCATTCTTCGATTGTAGGCTTTGGTTATCTTTGAGGATAAGTCATGTAGAGCCCTGTTGATTTCTGCTACTTCATTTGTACGACCAATAGCTTTGCCTGCTTTTGCATCCCAATTTTCGAGATTGACTTCTAATTTTGTTCCTAGTTGAGCAACCTTTGTATTAATGGTTATTCTTGCCATTATAGCTACTTTGCCATTTGCTTTAGGTTGATTTTTCTTTACATAAAACAATGTCCTGAATGTTGACTTCATAATTCTTCAATTTTTTAGTTACAAATTTTTGTTTTTTCGCTTTGAAGAATGACAGACAACTCTGCGACAACTTGTAGTAAATAAGATATTTATTGCTTTATCCATTACCTAAATTATATCTTGAAAATAGGTAATGTTTTAGTAACGGTTTTTGACTTTAGATTGACTTTTTCGGGTCTGAAAGATGACCAAAGAGAAGTTTATAAAAACTGAAAAAGCCCTCTAAATTAAACATTTAGAAGGCTTTTCTTAATTTTGACCGAATCTTGGCTTCGGCTTTTGTGGTCCCACTTGGGCTTGAACCAAGGACCCCATGATTATGAGTCATGTGCTCTAACCAACTGAGCTATAGGACCGGATTTGGATTTTCTTCCTAAATCGGGTGCAATATTACTGATTTTAACCGAATCTCACAAGTTTTTCGGCGAAAATCTATGCTGCCGAATCCAGTTTTTTATTCCGATTGTCAAGAATAGACAAAGCAATATAGAGCAGAATGCCTGCTGCGATACCCAGTATCCCGAAAAATATCAGCATCGCAACCATAAACAGGGCAAGGAAATAACGCAGTTCGTTCCCTTTGAATCCCCAACTTTTTACCTTCAACGAGAACATAGGCAGTTCTGCTGTAAGTAATGTCGAGAAAACAATCACCGCACCTATAACAATATATACAAGTCCGCCCGAGATATAAGGCTGAATATCCATAACCGAAGGGAATCTGTCCTGCCCCGAAAGCGCACAACAGAAACTCACCCAAAACAGGGCATTGGCTGGCGTATTCAACCCGATAAACGAATCGGACTGCCGTTCGTCCACATTAAACTTAGCCAACCTAAGCGCTGAAAATATAGCGATAAGGAAAGCTATGTAGGGGAGGTATTCCTGCACCAAGCTATTTCGCGATATTGCAGCTACATTTTCATTCAGAAAATGAAATATCATAACACTGGGGGCAACCCCGAAGCTTACCATATCCGACAGCGAATCCAGCTCTTTACCCATCGGTGAATAAGCTTTCAGCAGGCGGGCTGCGAAACCGTCGGAAAAGTCGAAAATTGCCGCGATTATTACAAATATCACCACCCACCAGTATTGCCCGTTAAAGGCCATAACCGTAGCTATACAACCCGACAAAAGGCTACATGAGGTAAGGGTATTCGGGATATGTTTCTTTATACTCATTTATTGGGTTTTAAGCGGGCGATAAGCGTTTGGTTTCCTGTCACCTTCTGATCCATTTCGACCGTTATCTCCGTCCCTAATGGCAGGTAAACATCCACACGCGAACCCAATTTGATAAAGCCTAAATGCTCGTCTATATGGGCTACATCACCTTCTTTGGCATAGGTTACAATACGTCTGGCCAATGCTCCGGCAACCTGACGAAGCAGGATTTGCTGTCCGCATTCCGTTTCCATAACCACCGTCGAGCGTTCGTTCTCGGTGCTCGATTTAGGAAGATATGCCGCTTTGAAGCGTCCGTTATGATGCTTCGACAGCAATACTTTGCCATTCACCGGAAACCAGTTGGCATGCACATTAAACGGCGACATAAATATTGAAACCTGAATCCGTTTATCTTTAAAATATTCTTCTTCGTAAACTTCTTCTATTGCTACGATTTTGCCATCTGCCGAAGCCACTACAGCCCCATCTGTATTTCCTTCGAACTTACGGTTCGGACAGCGGTAGAAATTTACGGCTATCGCAAACAGCACGATGGATACAGCCAACACAATATATTGCAGAATCGGCAAATTAAAAAAATAAAATAATGCTCCGTTGAGCAATAATAATATAACGAAGTATATCAATAAAACGTCACGCCCTTCGTGGTGTACTTTCATATTCTTATTCTCTTAAATATTGAATTATGCATATTAAGCTATGCAAAAATATTCTTATTTAGCGACAAATACAACATACTTGCTGTTTTATTTACTAAAATCCACAGAAAAGCAGCATCAGCAAAGGAGATAAACAAGCATACGGAGAACAGGATGTTAAAATATGTAAACATCCCGAAGAATAGCCTTTTTTATTCATTATATATTGTACCTTTAACCCCATCGAAGAACCACCATACGATTAACCTAATTTAACGGGTAAGTTCTACCCAATCAAACTGATAACCTCCACCTAAACCTAAAATCATGAAAAAAAATTCGCTTAAGATTTTTCTTCTTGTGTTCTCTTTTATGCTATTCGGCATGCTATCGGCACAAGAAATTAATCCTGAAAAATTGTACAAGATTCTTTCTCCTTCAGGGTTAGCGCTTGATAATCTGGAAAATCCGGATAACAGTGCCAGGCTGTACCTATCCAAAAACGGCAGTTCAAAAGGGCAGCTATGGCGCATACAACAACTCGCCAACGGGTACTATATCATTACAAATCCATTCTCTGGCCGCAGCCTCGATACCAATATCCATAGCGGCAACGGGAATCCCATTTTGCAGTGGGGAGAGAGCAAATCGAACCAGAACCAGCATTGGGCAATCAAACAAACAGGTACAGGCGCATACCAGATAACGCATCGCCTGAGTGGGATGGATTTAGCCTACAATGGGGGCGAAGAACCGAATGCGATGATATATCAACTCCCTAATTCATCCCATCTATGGAGATTAGTAGAAACATCGCAGAAAGTGCCGAAAGAGAAAATCGTCCGCGGAAAAACAGAATGGGAGAACGAAACTATTTTCGGCGTAAATAAAGAACAGGGACACGCGACTTATGTTGTCTATCCCGATGTACAAACACTCAAAGCCGATAAATACTTCGACACCCCATGGCTGCAACCTTCATCGCCATATTATATGACACTGAATGGCAACTGGAAATTCAACTGGGTAAAACAACCTTCCGAAAGACCGGTAAATTTCTACAAAACAAGCTATGATGTATCAGGCTGGAAGGAAATACCTGTTCCGGCTAACTGGGAAATGCACGGTTACGGAACACCTATTTATACCAATATCACCTATCCGCACAAAAATAATCCACCACTTATCCAATCGCAGAAAGGATATACCAACGAGAAAGAACCGAATCCTGTAGGCTCATACCGCCGTACATTTACCATCCCTAACGATTGGGACGGAAAAGAGATATTCCTCCATTTCGATGGCGTATACAGCGGATTCTATGTTTGGGTGAACGGACAAAAAGTCGGCTACAGCGAAGGAGCAAACAACGATTCGGAGTTCGACATCACCAAATACGTCAAAGCCGGAGAAAATATGGTAGCGGTAGAAGTATATCGCTGGACAGACGGTAGTTATATCGAAGACCAGGATATGTTCCGCATGAGTGGTATACATCGCGACGTATATGTATATGCTGCGCCGAAAGTACATATCCGGGATTATCACCTGGAATCTGAGTTTGCCGGTAATGATTTATCTTCGGCAATATTCAAAGCAGACATTGCGGTGCATAATTATGGAAAAAACTCTTCGGGCAAAGCGAGCGTAGAAGTTACATTATTGAATCCTAACGGTTCGGCGGTAGCGACAATGACACACCCTGTTGAGAAAATCAATTCGCAGAAAGAGAAAAACATCACCATACAATCCAACGTAAAGAATCCGGCTCTATGGACGGCCGAAAAGCCAAATCTGTATTCGGTTATCGTCTCGTTGAAAGACGAAAACGGAAAAGAGTTGGAAGCGATGTCGTCCAAATTCGGCTTCCGCAAAATAGAGATAAAAGACAAACGGGTATATGTCAATAACCAACAGGTTTTCTTCAAAGGTGTCAACCGGCACGATACGCACCCGCAATTCGGGCGCGCCATTCCAGTGGAGTCTATGCTCGAAGATATCCTGCTGATGAAAACACATAACATCAATATGGTGCGCACAAGCCACTACCCGAATAGCCCGAAAATGTATGCTATGTTCGACTATTACGGATTGTATATTATGGACGAGGCTGACCTCGAAAATCACGGGAATCACTCTATTTCGGAAAAACCGAGCTGGATACCTGCATTCGTAGACCGTATAGAGCGAGTGATACAACGGGATAAAAACCATCCGTCTGTCATCTTCTGGTCTCTCGGAAACGAAGGTGGCGGAGGCAGCAACTTCGAACATATGTATAAACGGGCGAAAGAACTCGATCCTACGCGCCCTGTACATTACGAAGGATATAATGAAGTTGCGGATATCGATTCGCACATGTACCCTTCCATTGATAATATGGCGCGCTTCGACCAGCAAAACAGCGACAAACCGTACTTCCTATGCGAATATGCGCATGCTATGGGCAACGCCATCGGCAATCTGCCCGAATACTGGGATTACATCGAAAATAATTCGCAACGCATGATAGGCGGCTGTATCTGGGACTGGGTAGATCAGGCAATCAATATGTACGGCAAACCCGAAAACCAATATTATTACGGAGGCGATTTCGGAGACAAACCGAACGATCTGGACTTTGTGTGCAATGGTATAACAACGCCTGACAGACGGATAACTGCCAAACTCCTCGAAGTGAAGAAAGTATATCAATACATCAAAATTCGTCCGGTAGCATTGGTCAGCGGGAAAATTGAAATAGAGAATAAATACGATTTCAACAATCTTAATGAATATAATATTTCTTGGGAAGTATTGAAAGACGGAGTAAAAATAGAATCGGGTGCCATAGCTCCGCTCGACATTGCTCCAGATCAGAAAATGACAATTCAGGTTCCATATAAAAGAAATTTCGATGCAAATTCGGAATATCTCCTGAACATATATTTCTCATTGAAGAATAAAGAAAGCTGGGCTGACAAAGGACATGTAGTTGCCAGCGAGCAATTTGCATTGAATGACAAACCGGCTGTCCTACCTGTCAACACGGCCTCTGTAGGAGAGGTAAAAGCAACGCAGTCGGGCAATACATTGACCGTAGCCGGAGATAATTTCCGCGTCGCTTTCGACAATAAAACAGGCAAAATGACCTCGTTGCAATATGGCAGTAAAGAGATGGTACACAATAACGAAGGTCTTCAATTGAACTGGTATCGCAGTGTCGGCAATGATAAATATACCGATCAAAATTTCTATCCATACACCAATAGCAATCTGCTGTTTACACATCAGGTGACCGATGATAAAAAAGCGGTGAACGTACTCATATCATCTACTGCTATTGTGCAAAGCGAAAAGAAACCTCAGATTCCGTACTTGATTAAGTACACCATTTACGGAGACGGAACAATCGATGTAGATGCAACATTCAGCAAAGCCGGTTCGGGAAGCGACATTATTCACCGCTTAGGGCTGCAAATGCAACTACCTCAGGGATATGAGAATATAAAGTATTATGGACAAGGACCTCAGGAGAATTATATGGATCGTCAAGCTGCGGCCTTTGTAGGATTATATAATAATACTGTAAGAGGAATGGAAGCCGAGCACTATGTCCGTGCGCAAAGTATGGGCAACCGCGAGGATGTACGATGGTTCACTATTGCAGACAACAGCAACAAAGGAATCAAGGTGACTTCGAAGGATAATATGAACTTCTCGGCTCTACATTTTTCGGATGAAGCATTATGGAACGCAAAACATGATTTCAAACTCGACGGAATACGCCAACCACAGATTTATTTAAGTATAGACTGCATCCAGCAAGGGCTTGGGAACGCCACTTGTGGGCCACTTCCGTTGAATAAATACATGATTCCGAACAATCAACCGATGAGTTATTCAATCAGGATAGAGCCTCTAAAGTAAATAATATAACTAAATAATAAAAGGTCGAAGTTCTCCGCTTCGACCTTTTTTGTATAGCTATACCTATGCAATTAAAGTAATCAAGATCCTTTAGATGCCAAAAAAGAGTGGCTACTTATCTTCATATATTTCTTATAAGGATAAACGGGATGGGAGGAAAGGAAGGAATAGTATGGATAGGTGACTAGTCCTAAAAAACCGTTACAGGTTTTATTAGACAAAAATATTAATAATTTATGAGATAGTTGTC
>NZ_QVMN01000048.1 GCF_010501075.1 Dysgonomonas sp. 25 | reverse complement strand
TGCGAAGGAGATTTTGACACTGATTGCTGGATAAGTTTTTGCTGAGGGACAATATCTTTATGATATCCTTCAGCTACATTAGGAGCTCGTAAATGGCTATTCCACGAATGTAACAAATCATATACTTGACTTTCTCTCTGAATTGCCATATAATCAGATTATCTGAATTGCCATATTT
Organism: Dysgonomonas sp. 25; assembly: GCF_010501075.1. Taxonomy (GTDB): domain Bacteria; phylum Bacteroidota; class Bacteroidia; order Bacteroidales; family Dysgonomonadaceae; genus Dysgonomonas. Next base: position 147 of record NZ_QVMN01000048.1, on the reverse strand, counting down.
TCAGAATAAAGTTAACAGTCTTATTTTTAAAAGGAGAGGCCTTTTACTAGGCGAAAACAAATATGAGTAAATCTATTTCCGTAACACTTACTAATGATGAATACGAAAACTTCAAAAAGGAAGCAGATGGACTGGGTCTTACGCTCG
>NZ_QVMN01000047.1 GCF_010501075.1 Dysgonomonas sp. 25 | reverse complement strand
AGAGACGACGGTAAATCGCTTGGAAACGGAAAAGGTTAATTTGACCACTCAATTTGATACTACCGTAAATATTGATGGCGCTGAGGCGATTACCAACTATTCTTGGGCCAATTACGTATACAATTCGGCCCTTAAGGTAGGGACCAATGTTCTGAGCCCATCATTGTTAGATTTCCTCAATTAAAAGGGAGAGGAGGGAGAACGTGGAGCAACTAATAAAGATTACATCTATTCCCATAGAATATGAACTGAGAGTAGATAATGCCAGACTAGAAATGAAAAGAGGCACCGCAGAGCTTGAGATTACCCGTGAAAAAGGTGGGGGC
>NZ_QVMN01000046.1 GCF_010501075.1 Dysgonomonas sp. 25 | reverse complement strand
TAAACAGATTCCTCACATACTTAATTCCTCTTTCCATTTGGCTATCCGCCTCTTCAAATGTATCAAACCACAATTTCCATGGATATAATCCAAATACCTCAAAAGAAATATACTCAGAAAAGTTAACTTTTTTTAGGGCCTGAGCTAATGATACAAAATCAAAGTGCCCCTCTCCTGGGGCTTGTCTATTGGAATCTGCGAAATGAATATTAGCAAGCGTATGACCATATTTTCTAATTTCATCAGCAGGACTTACTTCTTCTATATTCATATGATATGTATCTGCCATCGTTCGCACATTTGGATGGTTCACCATTTTCGTGAAT
>NZ_QVMN01000045.1 GCF_010501075.1 Dysgonomonas sp. 25 | reverse complement strand
GCAATGAGGCCGTTATATTTCAGGTTGGTACGCTCTGATACGGGTAGACCTATCATTCCGTTAAACTCGGCGCCTTCCAGTGTATTGGCCATCAGCGTCAGGCCGAAATAGTCAACGGAAAAAGCCCATCCGCTGGCATTGCCTTCATTGATGGAGAGGATATTGTGTGCGCCGAAAGTACCGCTGATACCGTTATCGTCGATAATCATGTCATGGGCGGAAAAACTGACACGTTTGTCTTCTCCTTTTGAGAATTGCGGGGGAAGGGTGACTGCCAGGTTACGGACATAAACGCCTTGCCACAGCATTTCATTGCCGGGGATAAGGTA
>NZ_QVMN01000044.1 GCF_010501075.1 Dysgonomonas sp. 25 | reverse complement strand
CTGAGCTCCAGCTATCCTGAGGGAAACTTCGGAGGGAACCAGCTACTAGATGGTTCGATTAGTCTTTCGCCCCTATACCCAAATTTGACGATCGATTTGCACGTCAGAATCGCTACGAGCCTCCACCAGAGTTTCCTCTGGCTTCACCCTGTTCAGGCATAGTTCACCATCTTTCGGGTCCCAACAGATGCGCTCTTACTCAAACCTTCCTGAGAGCAGAATAGGTCGGTCGATGATGCACCCGCCCCACAGGACGGGCTCTCACCTCGACGGCAGGGCCGCCTTCACTTTCATTGCGCCTGCGAGTTTCCTTCACTCGAAGACTCGCGCACATGTTAG
>NZ_QVMN01000043.1 GCF_010501075.1 Dysgonomonas sp. 25 | reverse complement strand
CTTAGTACGAGAGGACCGGGGTGGACTGGCCTCTGGTGTATCTGTTGTCTTACCAAAGGCATAGCAGAGTAGCCAAGCCGGGACGGGATAAACGCTGAAGGCATCTAAGCGTGAAGCCCCCCTCAAGATGAGATATCCCAACGTTAAGTTGTAAGACCCCTTGAAGACGACGAGGTTGATAGGACAGAGGTGGAAGTGCAGTAATGTATGGAGCTGACTGTTACTAATCGGTCGAGGGCATGACCAAAAATGGATAGGTTTTAAAATGAACAGGATGATTAATTGTTTCTTGTATGCTGGTTTTGAAGGTATAATGCCTTTTATATTCCTCGATAGCTCA
>NZ_QVMN01000042.1 GCF_010501075.1 Dysgonomonas sp. 25 | reverse complement strand
CGAACCTTCGAAGGCGTTGCCAACATATTTACAGTCTGCCCCCTTTGGCCACTCGGGAACCCATCCATGTTATATAATCACTTATCTAAAAAAGTGAGTGGGACCAATAGGGCTCGAACCTATGACCCCCTGCTTGTAAGGCAGGTGCTCTCCCAGCTGAGCTCTGATCCCAAATATAAAATTAATCATTAGTACAAATGTACTAACGACCCAGAAGAGACTCGAACTCTCGACCTCCGCCGTGACAGGGCGGCGCTCTAACCAACTGAGCCACTGGGCCTAAATGGACCTTCAGGGACTTGAACCCCGGACCGATCGGTTATGAGCCGATTGCTCTAA
>NZ_QVMN01000041.1 GCF_010501075.1 Dysgonomonas sp. 25 | reverse complement strand
CATAAGGTTAACAGCCATTTAAAACTAGTGGCTGATGTCTACAAAATACTGCCGATTACAAAATTGGTGATAGAGGTGGCAAGCTTTGATATTCAGAAAATCAAAAACCCTAATATATCTGGGGCAGAATATCAGCAAGGCGAAAAATTGGATGCTTGGAATGTAAGAGAATACGTTCTCTGGCGTGATGGTCATACTTGTCAGCATTGCAAGGGCAAGAGTAAAGATAAAATTTTGCAAACCCATCACCTAGAAAGCCGTAAGGTAGGCGGTGATGCACCGAGTAACTTAGTGACGCTATGTAAGACATGCCATGACGCTTATCATGCAGGCAAACTCCAATTAA
>NZ_QVMN01000040.1 GCF_010501075.1 Dysgonomonas sp. 25 | reverse complement strand
TTGTACTAGAATTTCCAGCACTAGAATTCTGTACCGGTGAAAGGGTGGCGGCCATCGATTTTGGGATTAACAATCTTGCAACCATAGTATCCACAGGTGATATTTGCCAAGTATACAAGGGCGGGATTATCAAATCAAAGAATCAATGGTTTAATAAAGAACGAGCTAGACTTACATCCATTATGACAAAAGGCCACCAAACGAAGCAAAGAGTAACTTCAAAGCGACTTACGAGGTTAAGTAAAGATCGCCATTTATTTATCCAAGACTACTTTCACAAAGTTAGTAGAGATATCGTCAATGCCTGTGTAAGAGATAGCGTAGGAACGCTAATTCTTGGAGTTAAGCAAGG
>NZ_QVMN01000039.1 GCF_010501075.1 Dysgonomonas sp. 25 | reverse complement strand
AATCTACGGTTCCGCCGGCGTTACTAAAACACTCTTTGGCATCGGCTTCTGTAGTTTCCCGTGTAATGTACGATAAGCATGTAAATTACCTCCCATTCAATCGCCAGGCTAAGAGCTTTGAGAGATTGGGCGTAAACCTAAGCCGTTCTGTACTTGCTAACTGGGTTAATAGCGCTGCGCTCCTGTATTTGCAGCCAATGTTTAATCGCCTTCATGAAGAGTTACTAAAGCGAGAAGTTATTATGGCTGACGAAACACCCTGTCAGGTACACAAAGAGGATGGAAGAAAAAACACTTCGAAATCCTTCATGTGGATATATAGGTCTGGTGAAGATACCCTGCCCGAAATC
>NZ_QVMN01000003.1 GCF_010501075.1 Dysgonomonas sp. 25 | reverse complement strand
AATGCGAACCTTCAAACACACTTCTATATATCTCACAGGCTGCCCCGTACCGACGCCCTTTTGTCCGTTCAACTTCCTTTCCTTTGGTCGTGCGGGGAAGGCCTGTCCTTTAATGCTACCTCCCCCCAACTCTCCGAAGGGGGAAATAGATTCCAGTCTGTTTTACAAGTCAATTAATAATGCTGCTCTCCTAAGCCTCCCCCACGGGGAGGTTTGGTGGGGCTCAAACAAACACCATTTATTCACCTTGCCTTACGGGGCATCAAAACGAAATCAAAAAAAAATGAGAACGATGAGAAGAACTAAAACAAAGAGCAAAAACCTCAACCATTTCAAGACGGCTATACTAATTATAGCCTTGACATTTGCAGGCAACATGTGCGTAGTGAATGCGCAAGCGACTATCGGCAGCGGCGAACGCCCCAACAAGGGGGCGCTGCTCGACCTGAAAGAGACAAATGCCGACGATTCATCGACCAAAGGGTTTATCCTGCCAAGGGTAAAGCTCACCGACCTGAACAACCTCTTTCCGATGTTCGAATCCGATGGCAATGAAGGATACATAGATGCCGTAAAAGCGGATGAAGACAAGCTGCATACCGGGCTGATAGTCTTCAATACGAACAGTGACTTCCCTTTCTTTGTGGACGTATACGTCTGGATGGGGGATAAATGGTATCGACTACCGCGGCTTATGCAAGTGCCTGCCGGAGAATGGTACCGGCCGATCAACGAATTATATTTTACTAACACTGCTTTTGCTGCACTTTCTGATGGACGAAAGAGCGGAAAAGCTTAAATAAAACCAAACCGACATGAAAAGAATCTTATTTACACACATGCTATTGCTGATGCTGCTGTCGGCAACGATGACAGGCCATGCGCAGGTAACTATCGGCAGCGGCGAGAAGCCCAACAAAGGCGCACTGCTCGACCTGAAACAGACGAATAACGAAATATCCTCTACCAAAGGGGTTATCCTGCCAAGGGTACAGCTGACAGACCTGAACAACCTGTTTCCGATGTTTGAGAGTGATGACAACGGAGGCTATAAAAATGCCGTGAAGGCTGACGAAGACAAGCTGCATACCGGCATGATCGTCTTTAACACGGCTTCGAGTGTATTGCTCCCCGAAGGCGTGTATATCTGGGATGGCAGCAAATGGACAAAAGGAGCAGAAGAAGCCCTCGCCAAGCTGCACCTCAGCGAGAGCCGCTTCGACCTGCCGAGTGGTAAGGATGCACGCACACTTACAGCACAGGAATTGGTTATCAACTGGATGGATGGAGCATCGCCGACCTATAACGCAGCGGCAGCCAGTGGCTTCACAGCTGTACCTTTTACGGGCAATCCGCTGACGCCTGCGACACTGACGACCTCCCCGACAACGATAAGCTTGTTGCCCGATGCGATGACCGATACGGATGTTACAGCAGCTAACCCGTGGAAGACGAAAGAAACAGAACTCTCGTTCCTCTACACCGATACAGATGAAGATGGCAACTCCAAGGAAAAGATAAAAACGGTGACCATCAACCAGACTAACTTTGCCCTGAAAGCAAAAGACAGGCTACGCAATGCTCAAATAACCTATACAGCTGCTACCAGTGGTAACTTCAATGTACAGGGGAATGCCTCTTGGAAGGCAGAGATTACGGGTATGGAGAGCGCTGCTACTTTTACCGTTGCAGCCGAAGGAGGCAAAACGCTGACAGACGGTACTACCAATACTACGAATGTGCCTTACACTACCAATGCAGGCAACCGCTACGACTATGCGAATGTCACTTTCAAAGATGCTGAAACACCGAAACGCTTTGAGGATGTAACGGTTTCGATGGTCAATTGTGTCACAGGAAACGACCCGAGTATCGAGGAATGGGCGAGGCGGGCAGGCTTCACCGACGACGAGATAGCAGCCGTGACGAATGCGGATGCGGGCTCGTCAGCTATCAAGCCCATCAACCTCATCCAGCTACACCGCGACCAGGACGATAACCTTTTTCTCTCGGGGGACTTTGGCAATGCCGGGCGGTGGATGTTGCATAATGTGAGAGCATTGAACTATTCGTCAAAGGCGCCGCATAGTCAGGGTAGGACGCTTACATATTCGTATGCAACTACATACAATGTAGCTCAGTGGGGATATCCAAATGCAAGCCAAACTCTTTTCGATAATAATCCGCGGGTGGGGCTGGTATATAACTGGGATGCGGCCACAGGTGGAAAGGGAGGTGCAAATGGACAAGCTACCATTAACGATGGAGAGAATATCACTACAACTCCTACGCCTGTACAAGGTATCTGCCCCGATGGATGGCATTTACCGAGTGAGTATGAATGGACGCAGTTAGATCAGGAGATTACTACTAACACCAATTTATATAGTGGCACGGCCGATATTGGCGGTACAATTACCATAGGCAGTAATACCCGTGGAACACATGCGAAAGGGATGAAAGCTCCATGTTCGGCACCAACCTCTGCAACTGTCCCTAATGGCTACAGTAATACCATCTCCATTTCGTCTCGTCCGGGTATGAATCTTTTGCTTACAGGTTATTATACAAATAATAGTACCTATGAGTATGGTAGCTGGACGATGTTTTGGACGCCTAATAGTGGCGGCGATACTACTACTTCGTACTATCGGCAATTCAAATATACTAACGAACATGTTGAACGTGTCTTATATTTTCGTCATTTGTTACTCCCTCTCCGCTGCAAGAAGAACGAATAGCAACGCGTAGCGTTGCAGTTACTTCGCCCTTCGGGCAGTTACAAGTTACGAGTTACAAGAAACTTTATCTATACAGGTAGCCTCCCCCAACTGGGGGAGGTTGGAGGGGGTGGGTGACAAAAAAATGATGGCATGGCAAAATATTGTTGGGAAGATTAATATTATAATTCCGAAAAAGTATGTATATTTGCACGCAATAAAATTTGAAAAGGAGTTACCCTATGTCATTTATTGCAGATAAAATCAGCATGGATGGATTAACCTTCGACGATGTATTGTTAATCCCCGCTTATTCGGAAGTTCTTCCACGTAACGTCGACCTCACGACAAGTTTCTCACGCAACATCAAACTGAATATCCCTTTTGTTTCGGCAGCTATGGACACTGTCACCGAAGCTAAATTGGCTATTGCTATTGCCCGCGAAGGTGGTATCGGTGTTATCCATAAGAATATGTCTATCGAAGAGCAGGCGCAACAGGTAAAATATGTGAAGCGTGCCCAGAACGGTATGATATCCAACCCTGTAAGCATCCTTCGGGACAAAACAGTAGGCGAAGCTTTGGCGATGATGGCCGAGTTCAAAATCGGCGGTATTCCCGTAGTAGATGCCGAAAACCGCTTGGTAGGTATCGTGACTAACCGCGACCTCCGCTTCCAGCGCGAGATGGACAAGTTGATTAACGATGTCATGACAAAAGACGGTCTCATCACGACACAACAGTCGACCGACCTCGAATCGGCAGCCGATATCCTGCAACAGCATAAGATTGAGAAACTTCCGGTGGTAGATGCCGATAACCGTCTGGTAGGATTGGTGACATACAAAGATATAACCAAGGCAAAAGACAAGCCGCTTGCCTGCAAGGACGAACAGGGACGCTTGCGTGTAGCCGCCGGAGTAGGCGTTACGCACGACACACTGAAGCGCGTGGAAGCATTGGTAAACGCCGGCGTAGATGCCATCGTTATCGATACGGCTCACGGACACTCGAAGGGTGTAGTAGGCGTATTGAAGGAAGTGAAGAAAGCCTATCCGCACCTCGATGTGGTGGTAGGAAACATTGCTACAGGCGATGCAGCCAAATATTTGGCAGATGCCGGAGCGGATGCCGTAAAAGTGGGAATCGGTCCGGGTTCTATTTGTACTACACGCGTTGTTGCCGGAGTGGGAGTTCCTCAACTTTCGGCGATATATGATGTATATAAAGCGCTCGAAGGTTCGGGTGTACCATTGATTGCCGACGGCGGACTGCGCTATTCGGGCGATATAGTGAAAGCCCTTGCTGCGGGAGGCGCATCTGTGATGATGGGTTCGTTGCTGGCAGGAGTAGAAGAGTCTCCGGGCGAAACAATCATCTTCAACGGACGTAAGTTCAAGTCGTATCGTGGAATGGGTTCGTTGGAAGCGATGGAGAAAGGCTCGAAAGACCGCTACTTCCAGGATATGGAAGCGGACATCAAAAAACTCGTTCCCGAAGGTATCGCTGCCCGCGTACCATACAAAGGTTCGCTCTACGAAGTTGTTTATCAGATGCTCGGCGGATTGCGTGCCGGAATGGGTTATTGCGGAGCGAAAGACATCAAAGCGTTGCACCATGCCAAGTTCACCCGCATCACCAATGCCGGTGTTGCCGAGAGCCATCCGCATGATGTGACTATCACCAGCGAAGCACCTAACTATAGCCGGGGAAACTAATCGCTAAAAAAGACTATATATGTTAAAGGCAGCTTTCTGAGAGAGCTGCCTTTTATCATTAGGATGTCGGACGATAGAATTACTTGCCCACCGTGAAGTTGACAGGGATATATATCGGCGACACGACTTGTTGAGATCCAATCATAAAAGATGGCTTTATCTGAATCGAAACATTTGACTTCTCTGTGCCGATTCCTGCAATATTCTTAATGATATTAACCATTGTATCTTTGGAATCGCCTTTCAGATACTGGGCAATATCCAGTTGCAGATTGATAGGCATAGTTTTGGTTTCGCCAGCAGAAACACTCAGGCGTTCATTGATAGAGCCCGACGTCAGTTGCAGATTGTCTATGGTAACGATATATTGCAAACCGTTTAGAAACGCTTCGGATGCATTGGGATTGTTCACATCCAAGTTGACCGTCATATCCACAGGGATAGACGTTGCCGTTCCGGTGAGGATTGAAGTTAGCTTCGGTATGCTCGACAAAGACAATCCATTGGAGAGGTTCATCCCCGAAACCGATACATTCGACAAAGAGTTGTACGAATATTTACAATTGACCATATTGTAAGCGCCCGAAAGGCTTTGAGCTGCATCGCAGCTGACTAATAATGTTGCAACAAACAGGAATGCTGCGATTCTTCTTAATACTTTCATATTGATTGTTTTATAGTTTTGTAATTCAATTATTTGATAGTTACCATCGTTGCCCCGTATCCGTATTCGCGGAAAGAAGCATCCTGATAATAGGCTGATTTGTATTTCTTCTTCAATTCGTCTATGACAGCGTTCTTTAATACACCGTCTCCTTTGCCGTGGATGAAGACGATTTTCTGCCCCTTGTTTTTGAGATTCTCGTCCATTACCTCCCTGAATTTGGAAAGCTGGTAATCGAGGATATCAGCATTGGACAATCCGGCTGTGGTATCTAACAGAGCATCGATATGTAAATCTATCTCGACGATAGCGCTCTTTTCTTTCTTGTGCAAAGGTTGTATACGCGGACGTCTGTCGGCTTGTTTCTTTTCCTGCATGGCAAGGGCAAGATCTTCGGCTGATACCTTCAATTCGCGTTCGGGCAAATCTCTGCGAACCAGCGTATAGAGCAACGCATCCTCGTCGAAGTAGTCGTTGTCTTTGAAACTGTGTAGCTTATAGAATTTGACCGTGTCGATGCGCAAATCTATCGAATAGGTATTCTTCAGGTCGAAGGCTTTATCCTGTTTGTAGGCAAAGAATTGCAAGCAAACACGCTCCAGATCGTTGAGCATATCATGGGCAAACTCTTCGACGAAGATTTTGGTATTGGGCTCTATCACACCTGTCTGGCGGCTTATCCAAGCCTGCCCGGTATGAGAGAGGTAGCTGTACGACAGGTAATAGTTGCTGTCGTTTATCAGATAGCACTCGAAATTCGTCGAACTGAGCGATTTGGCATCTATAGGGAGATAGGCTAAAGCAACCGTAAGTTGTTCGCCTTCCTTCGTTTCGACGGGGATGTACGCTTCCTCCTGTTTGGTGGGTTGCGATTGGTAGGTGTGGACAATTTGCTGTATCGCAGCTTCCTGCTGAGGCTGGTTGCGTACCTGATTGTCTTTTCCTTCCTCGATGATGACACATTCGCGGATAAGTACGGGAATGTCGAAGCCGTCTTCGTCTTCTACAAGGACAATATCCCGTCCCTGAAAGCCTTTGACAATGCCTCCGCCGGTTGTATTCAGGAATCGTACTTTATCGCCTATCTTCATCGCATTGGTTGTTTTGGTCAGAGGGGAAGAAGGCTCACTACCTTATCTACCGCCCCTGTGTGTTCTATGACATATTGTCTTGCATGATTACCTGCCGAACTCAATGATTCGGGGTATTCTATCAGTTCGTCCATCAGCCCGCGGAAAGTCTCGTAATCGTTGACCGAGTAGCCTCCGCCACTTTCGATGAGGCCGATTGCCTCAATGAACTTCTTGAAGTTCGGGCCGAAAAGGACAGGAATTCCATATACCGCAGCCTCGAGTACGTTATGGATGCCTACTCCGAATCCTCCTCCCACATAGGCTATCTGCCCATAGCGGTAGACGGATGAGAGCATCCCCATGGTATCGAGGATAATACAATCGACCTTTTCGACGTCCTCGGCTGTAGCCTTGGAATAGCGGACGAAAGGGCGTTGCAGGTTCTCTTCGATATATTTCAGGTGCGCCTCGTGTATCTCGTGCGGCGCGATGATCAGTTTGAGATGAGATGTGGCATTGAAGTATGTGACAAAGATGTCTTCATCTTTCGGCCACGAGCTTCCGGCAACCAATATCTTCTGTCCATCGGCTTGTGCCTTAGTGGCGAAGCGGGCTATCAGGTCTATATCCTTTGCCTGCTTGCTGATATCCAATACGCGGTCGAAGCGGGTATCGCCACAGACTTCGACATTGGTTACATCTATTGTTTTCAGCAGGTCTTTGGAAGCTTCGTCCTGTACGCACAGACAGTGGTACATGTGCAATAGCTTCTGCATAGACTTGCCATACCAGCGGAAGAATATCTGCTTAGGACGGAAGATAGCCGATACCATATACACAGGGATATCTCTCTTGTGCAACTGGCTGACAAAGTTGTACCAGAACTCGTACTTGATAAAGACGGCCATCTTCGGTTGTACCAATCCGAGGAACTTGCGCACATTGCGTTTCTTGTCGAATGGCAGATAGCAAACCACATCGGCTAATGGGTAATCCTTGCGCACCTCATATCCCGATGGGGAGAAGAACGTGAGGAGTATTTTATATTCCGGATGTTGCTTCTTTACCTGCTCGATAATCGGGCGTCCTTGCTCGAACTCGCCAAGCGAAGCGGCATGAAACCAGATATATTGAGCATTGGGATCTACTTTCTTACGAAGGATGGTATAAGTCTCTTTGTGCCCTACTATCATCTTCCGTGCCTTCCGGTGGAAAGGCGAAATGATGCGGACAACCAGTGCATAGAGGAATATACCTATGTTATAGAAAAGCATTCCCGTTTATTTAATGTTCTTAATAGCAGCTTCTAATCTGCGGATAGTTTCTTCTTTGCCGATGGCAGCTGTGATGTCGAACATGTGAGGCCCTTTGGATTCGCCGACGAGAGCCAGACGGAAGGCATTCATGATATTACCCAAGTGATAGCCTTTTGTTTCTATCCAGCCTTTCACGACTTCTTCCTGATGGTGAGCCGAGAAGTCACCAATGCCTTTCAATACGTCGATCAACTCGCCTAATTGTGCCGGAGTTTCTTCTTTCCAGCGCTTTTTGACGGTCTTTTCATCGTATGCCGCAGGAGCAACAAAGAAAAATGATGCCTGATCCCACAGTTCTTTCACGAAAGAGACACGCTCTTTGACTAAACCGACTACCTGCTCGATGTAGCCTTTGTCTGCTTCTATTCCATGCTCTTTCAGTATGGGAGCAAACAGGCCGGCTAATTCGCTGTCCGGCTTTTGCTGGATATATTGGTGGTTGAACCATTTACCTTTTTCGTAGTCGAACTTCGCACCGCTTTTGCTTACGCGTTCCAATGAGAACAGGCGGATAAGCTCGTCCATCGACAGCATTTCCTGATCATTGCCCGGATTCCAGCCTAACAAGGCGAGGAAGTTGACAACCGCTTCGGGCAGATAGCCGCTTTCGCGGTAGCCTGAAGAGATTTCGCCTGTCTTTGGATCTTTCCATTCCAACGGGAAGACAGGGAATCCCAAGCGATCGCCGTCGCGTTTACTCAATTTGCCTTTTCCGTCAGGTTTCAACAGGAGCGGCAGATGTGCGAATGACGGCATAGTATCTTCCCAGCCGAAAGCACGGTAAAGCAAGACGTGCAGCGGCGCAGACGGCAGCCACTCTTCGCCACGGATAACGTGTGTAATCTCCATCAAATGGTCGTCCACGATATTGGCCAGGTGGTATGTCGGCAGGTTGTCCTGCGATTTGTATAACACCTTGTCGTCGAGGACGGAAGAGTTTATCTTCACCTCACCGCGAATCATATCGTTCACGATAACGTCTTCGTTGGGTTCTATCCTGAAGCGCACAACGTATTGTGTGCCTCCATCTATCAGTTTTTGCACTTCGTCGGCGCTCATCGTAAGCGAGTTACGCATATCGCCACGGGTAGAGGCATCGTATTGGAAGTTAGGCGTCGATTCGCGCTTTGCATCCAATTCCTGCGGGGTGTCGAACGCTATATAGGCAGCGCCTTTCTCCAGCAATATATCTACGTATTGGCGGTAGATATCCTTACGATCGGACTGGCGATAGGGGCCGTATTGCCCGCCGATGTGCGTACCTTCGTCGAACTGAAGTCCAAGCCACGTAAGGGCTTCGATGATATACTCTTCGGCTCCGGGAACGAAACGCTGTGAATCGGTATCTTCGATGCGAAGAATAAAAGCTCCTTTATGCTGTTTGGCAAAGAGGTAGTTATATAATGCTGTACGCACTCCTCCGATGTGGAGAGGGCCTGTGGGGCTGGGCGCGAAACGTACTCTTACTGGCTGAGACATATTTGTAATGGTTAGAAAAACGGCTACAAAAATACATATTATTTTCGTAACTATACGCTATACAGCTAAAAACTTGCTTAACAGCCAGTAGCTTAGGATATAGAAATACGTTTCGCCTCCAACTTAAAAGAGTAATCAAACGTATCATTTTTTTGCCACGCTGTTTTTCGAGCATTACCTATTGGTTATCAGACCGATACTATAAGAAAAACTTAACAAAACAGCATGTGCTTTATAAAAATAACAGTTGTCAAGTTATGTCAAAAACCTACTTCGCTGATAATCAATCAAAATTTAGTTAAAACTTGACACTCTTGACATATTTGACGCGACACAGTGTTTTTTTCTTGTCATTTTTTTATTACTTAACCACAGAGGACACGAAGTTTTTACACAGAGGTCACAAAGCAAAGAACACAGGGAAACAGTCCTCGCGGACTACTTCCCTGTATAGATAATTTATTTGATAACCGCTAACTGATTATTAGTCTTTCTTGCACCTCACACTCTCAAAGGAGTAACGGGCATTTGTAATCCTGTTCATTTGCGCATTGGCAGAACTGATGTACCGATGCCACACATTAGTAGCACCGACGCCGCTGGCTGACCAAAAGTTCGCGAACCCCCCATAATTACCGACCACACCGCCACTAGCGTGACCCACAGACATAGCGCTAAAGCCCGGTCTCATGGTGGTGTCATTGATGATGTTTGATGCACCGTTGGAGGCTATTGATGAGGTAGGTGCCGGGCAAACATCTTTCATACCCTGGCCGTGAGTACTACCCCGGTTTGCTGCTTGCCCAACAGTGATAGTGCCGTTCGCATCGGGGATAGCGGCGTATTGGCTGGTATGGGTGTTTATTTCCTGCTCCAGTTGTGTCCATTCGTAATCGGACGGCAGATGCCAACCGTTCGGGCAAATACCTTGTCGACGAGCAGTCTGCGGGTCGGTAGCAGGAGCTATCTCACCATCGCTATATGGTTTTTGTCCGTTTGCATAGGCTGCGTCGTTTGCCCCGTTATCAAATGTACTTCCTTTGCTGTTAGTTGCAGCCGCCCAATTGTAAAGGCGTCCAAGTCGTGGATTGTTATTGTAGAGGGTGGCGGAGGTGCCGTTGCCACTTATGTTGGGGTATGTCCATAACGGGTTCTTGTAATTGTCGACCGAAGCAGACGGCGAAGCTGGTAAGTTAACCGAAACGTTGACGTCTACGCCGGTTCTCGCTCCCGTAGCAAAGCTGGTGGCAGCCAGATTGTTGAGCATCCAGCGGTTGCGTCCGTCGAGGCTACCGGCATCAGTGCCAAAGTCACCCGAAAGAAAAATATTGCCGCTCTGGTCTTTATGTGCCTGTACACCATTGGGCAGGGTGGTAGGGGTGGCATCACCTCCAAGAGTGCCGCCATTGGGCAGAGCTTGTATAGCTGTCAATTGTGCAGCACTGAAGCCGGCTCGTTCAGCCCATTGTAGCATGGTGAGGTCGTTGTCGGTAGTGGTGCCACAGTTGAGAACAGATACGGTTATATCCTCGAAGCGTTTGTTTGTTTCGGTATCCGAAAAGGTTATATTGGCTACATCATAACGATTGCCTGTTCCGACATTATATTGGACGTTTTGCGTACTGTTAGTACCGTTTTTCAGATCTGTTCCGCCTGTAGTCGGGCTGGTGTTTGCCAATCCCGGAGTACCTGTTATCGTTGTTGTCCATGCAGCATTACCTTGTACATTGAGGCTTCCGCTGGTAGGGGTGGTATAGATAATCTGACTGTTAGTGAAGAATTATTTACCTTCAACGCATAATTCGTCTGGTTGAGGGTAATCGTCTTCGTTTGCCCGCACTCGGTATAAGTGAAGATCAGGCCGGTTTGCTTGCTTGCCCACGGCGAAGCCGGGTTGATAGTCATTGCATCAGGCAGCAAAGTCATGTCGGTAGGAGAAGCCGTCAAAGTAGTTGGTGCTAACGGTGTCCCCGTAAAATCAATAGCAGTCAATCCACCCGAAGCCGCCGAAGCCCATGTCGGAACAAGCCCTCCATTCCATGTTATTTTAAGATTTTGTGCGGTGAGCGGGCGGGCATCGTGCCCGCTGGGCAAGTCAAAGTAGTCCTGATTGAAATTCAATCCGGCAGGAGTATTGTCACCTATCTTATTCCATTCGCTACCCGTCCACACATACAGACCTTTGCCGCTCATGGTACATTTATCACTGTGGTACACGATAAGCCCCGTATGATTGGCATCTTCAGTCGCTTTGTCGTAGTGGGTGCCGCTTTGGGTATAGTTAGAGCCACTGATACCGTCAAACATAGGAAATAGCTTATCCGTGTCAGTGAGTTTTACGCGAGGCATAGCCAATCCTTTGGAGGTAGTCGTCCCTTGCGTAAGGTCTAACAACGCACCATCAACCGGTGGCTGATTACTTCCAATAGTTACCTGCGCTTGCAGGGCGATTGTTGTTGTTAAGAAGGCTAATATCAAGATAGCCTGTGTCAAGATTTTCTATTTCATAATAAAAAATAATTAGTTAATATGATAATGAGATAATATAATAATGTGGTAATATGCTAATGTGATAATGCCGGATAGTACGATAGTGAAGATGTGCTTTTCTATTAGCTCATCAACACATTGACACATTAAGACATTAGTTTTGTAAGCCATTAGCTGATAGCTGTTAGTTTTATTGTCATGCTGAGCGAAAGCGAAGCATCTCGTCTCGTTACTGCGTAGGGGCAGACCTGTGTGTTTGCCCGATATATCGATTTGCAGGCGCACACATACATGTATATTCTTTTTAATTGCCTCCACTTTTAAGTGGAGGTCTCGAAAGGTTGGTTCAAAAATGGCTTTAGCCAAATATCTTTTGACTAAAGTCATCTCCTGAAAAATACAATCATATCCACGCCTTAAAAGGCGTGCCAACATTAGAGTGTTATCTGTTGACTGATAGCTGCTAACTTTGCCATCCCAAGTGACTACGGGGAAGCTCGTTATAGCTTTGTAGGGGGCAATAAACATTGCCCCGTATATACCCGCTTGAGCAGGTATGTATGTCATTTTTGCGGGCGAAAGATTTTTCGCCCCTACATTAATTCTGTTGACTGTTGACTGCTCACTGTTGACTGAATATTGCTGTTGACTGTTAACTGCCCGAAAAGAATCCCGCTTCTCCTCACGGAGAAGGCGGGATGAATAAGGGGACATGCCCCTGACATTAACACAAGCAATTTGGCACCCCCTCCCTGCCTCCCCCACAAGGGGAGGAGATAGGAAAAGAGTATATATTTTTACTCCCCCTCTGTTGGAGGGGGATGGGGGGAGGTGACTCTTTTTTCTAAAAAACTTCCTAAAACCTTGGATTAATCCGAAATATTCATTATATTTCGTGTGTGTGTGTGTGTGTGTGTACGTAAGGTGCAGAATATATCATATTAGAATACAATATATTAGCTGACAAAATATCCGTAAACCTCCTGTTTTTCTGCACGATATTCATTTTGTGTGACACCACAAAGGAACACAAAATTCTTCGAAAAAGCAATTTTAGCCTAAAAAATTAACCGAAAATTGCCTTATGCAAAATAAAGCCCTCTGTTAAACTTCTCAAAAACGACAAGAATAAAAAGGAAGAAAAGAAGCCCGGGTGATTTCATTTTATTACTTTTGTGCAATTTTTCGCAAAAGATACAACATGGACATACAACAGCCCAAGCCTAAACTCTGGACGCTCAACTACTTCAATGTCTGCATGGTCAATTTTCTTATGGCCTGCTCGTTCAACCTGCTTATGCCCTCCATCCCGCTTTACATAACGGAACAGATGGGAGTGCCGCAATCGCAGACAGGTATTGTGCTGGCATCGTATGCCATCGCGCTCATGTTTGTCCGCCCTTTCTCGGGATATATGGTCGACCTCTTTTCGCGAAAGAAAATATTACTGATCTCTTTCGCCTGCTACGTCCTTATTTTCTTCGGATATTTCTATGCCACCACCATACTTATTTTTATTATTGTACGGTTCATGCACGGCGTCACATGGGGGCTGTCCACTGTTTCGTCCAGCACCTTGGCCATCGACGTCACACCATCCGAGCGACGCGCCGAAGGGATAGGCTTTTACGGCACATTTATGAACGTGGCAATGGCTATCGGCCCTTTTATCGCTATCCATATCTACAACAACTACGGCTTCCAAATCCTCCTGTGGAGCGCCATTTCGATGGGGATATTAGGCATTATCGCCGTTATGCTGATCAGAGCTCCCGAGAGGCCGAAAGTAGAACGCGAGAAAATTTCGCTCGACCGCTTTTTCCTTGTCAAAGGGTGGCCTATCTTCCTCAACCAGCTGCTACCCACCTTTGCATGGGGTACAATAGGGCCTTTCGTAGCCCAATACGGAAAAGAAATCAGCATCCCGAATGCAGGTATATTTTTCCTTTTCTGGGCAGGCGGCATTATCGTATCGCGCATCTTTGCCGGGAAATTGGTAGACAAAGGCAAGATACACCTCGTCAACACCACCGCCATGCTTATCGTTGCGGCCGCTTTCGGTGTATTCGCCCTCTATCATAATATCTATGCTTTCTGTACGGCGGGATTGTTTATCGGCGTGGGATTCGGGATGATGTTCCCGGCGCTGCAAACGCTCTATATCAATATGGCACACAACAATCAGCGCGGAACAGCCAATTCGACCTACCTTGTCGGATTCGATTTGGGGCTGGCGCTCGGCATGCTGATAGGCGGATATATCAGCGGACATTTTTCGTTCGAAACCCTATTCCTCGTATCTTCGGGACTATGCCTGCTCAGCACCATTGTATACCGATTGTTCTCGATGAAAGTATTTGAGCGCAAAAGATTGAGATAAAAGCAGGAAAATATATACCTTTGCTTCCGGTTAAAAAAACAATATCAAAATGAAATACATATCTGCACTCATACTCTTATCGGGACTGTTACTTTTCAGTTGTCAGGACAAGAAACCGGCATCGGCAGGACAATTGGCCGACGACGAAACAATCCTAAAGCTAAACGACTCCATAACAGCAATATTCAAGGATTTTCAGGCGAATAAGGATACAGCTTCCATGCTTCACGCGTTGGAGTTGAGTGACATGGTATTGTCTTTAGACCGCACGGAGGAGGGACAATATTTCGGCACCATCCGCAAATCGCAACTATTAACTGCTTTGGGAAAGAAGAAAGAAGCGTTCACTTTGCAGGATAAGACAACGAATCAAGACCCCGAAAGCATAGACCGCCTTCTCTACAACGGCGTTTCGGCGAAATTAAAAAATGACGAAACATTGGCCAACAGCTACTTCGACAAGGCTATCCAGAAATGCAACGCCGAACTGGCTATGGATGGGGAAAAAGGTGAATACTTCATCACAAAGATCAGTATTTACCTCTATCAGAACAAAAAGGACGAGGCAGAGAAAGAAATAACAAAAAGAATGAACCAATATCCACCTGAACATCAGCAACATCAGACATTGGTCACGCTCAAGGAGAATCTGGATGATATGTACACCCAGACACAAGACTTCTTCAAAAATTAATAATTGTATTTAGCTACATCGAATACCTTATTGATTATTCCGGTATTCTTCCGCCAAACTTTTTCGGGAATCTCGAACAGATATTCTTTACCCTGAATATAAAGTATAATTTGTGCCGGATTTTGTTCGGCCGTAATCGCTTTTATATCATCGCCCGGGAAATTGGCAGACGCCCTGTTCTCCCATTTGTCACTTTTCTTAGGCTCTATATACAGCATTGATGCCGGAGCCGCATAACGGGCCGAAGAGGTCACAAATACGATAGAATCGAGCGGAGCCGGAGTTTGCACCTTATTGGTGTATGTGAAATTGACCGCTACGCTATCCGTCACCGAAGAATAGGTGAGATCGTAAACGAGCTTGCTCGCCATCTCCTTGCTTTTATACCCTTCCTGCGGATATATGAACACGATAGAACCGCCCTCAACAGAACGCAATATATATTTCCCTTTCACATCCTGCGCCTGCAACGAAGCGGCTGCAAGCAGCATGAAAGCGGCAATCATCAAAAAAGTTTTCTTTACCATAATTCTCTGTATTATAAGTTAAGGCAAATATAGGAAATAAAAAAAGAAACCCGCAATGGGTTTCTTTTCTTTATCATTATTGCTAATGATTATTCTCCGTAAACAACAATTTCGTAAGTGTTGATGATACCAAGAATAGAGTTAGCGTATTGGTCTACGTGAGTAACTTTTCTGATACCTGCAGATTTAGCAGCAGTTTCGATGCTTGCATCACCTGTAGCGATCAAACCAAGGTATCCTTTAGCAGTAGCACGACCAACTTTAGAACCTAAAGTGTTGCTTGTTACTGAATGACCTGAAGTTACATCTGTGTAAAGAGCACCACCGATTGGAGACTGAACACCACCACAGCTAGAAAGCAAAGCAGCTGTTGCTATTGCTAGACCAAATAAAACTTTTTTCATGTTTGTAAAAATTTTGAATTATTAATTAATTATACAAAAAACGCATTTAACTTTCAACGTTAAAACTTAGGCAAAGTAAACATATTTTTTGTATAAATTAGTATGAAAACAGAATAATTTTAACGAACATTTTTCAAAAAGTCTAAAAAGAAGCTATGGATGAGTATGTTAACGAGCCTCTAAAACTTCAGGCTCACTCCTCCCATCGCATTAAATCCTTGCAAAGCATAGCCGTAATACTGCTCGTACCGCTGATTCAAGACATTATTGAAGTGCACATTCACCGACACCCAGTCTAAGACACGGTATTCGCCGCGGAAGTTCAATTCGTTGATTGCTTTCATCGATACAACACCGCCATTCCAATAGGCCTTGCGTCCACCTGCCAACAGATAATTGGCCGAGATAGTCAGGTCAGGGATAATAGCATCCACAACATCGGCATTCAGTTCCATTGTGAAAGTCGGGCGTCCCCATGCTTTTTTCGAAGTAGGGTAATTCATCGTCTCCGTACTGGTTAAGTTTCCGCCTTTGTACTTCACGGTATAAGAATATCCTGTCAGGCGTGCCCAAAGGTTAGTATACGGGATAAGCGTCGTTTTACCCAAAATACCGAATTTGCCGGTAGAAACGTCTGCATATACCACGTTGCTCAGGTTGCCCCAGCTATAAGCACCGGCAGAAGATTGATAATCATTGGTAGTAAACAAATGATCTCTGTTTACTTGTTTATATCCAGCAAAGGCTTCGAACTCGACACCTTCGAAAGCGCCCAGTTTGAATCCGGCATTCAAATCGTACAAAGTTTTGGAATAGCCTACCCTGTTCAGCGGATTGACGAATTTGTTTTCACGGAACATCTGCATTACAGTATTCTCGTTCACACCTCCCGTGATGCTGGCATAGACCGTATTCCAGTCACCTAACTTCACCGAGGCGTAGATGTCCGGCGCAACAACAAAGCTGTTCTTTTCATCGAATACGCTTCCGACTTTCACTCCCAGACTTGCATTCCAGTTCATTCCTTCGAAAGCGATATAAGGGGCAGCATACAGGTTCAGCAACGAATGTTTCGATTCGTCGGCAAAGACAGGGATAGCCGATGTGGCATCGCTGATAGACTGATGCATAATGCGGGCTTTGATTCCGACAACCTTGTCGCCATCCAAATCGGCATTGACATCTCCGTCGAAATGGATTACGCCGCCTTTCAGCCCGTCGTCATTGATGGTCGGGCCATATTTATTCTTGAAATAATCGTAGCCGATAGTACCATCATAGCGGATGATATTGTTGCCGTCGTTTGACTTCAACCCTACACCGAATCCGAAGGTAGAGAAACCTTGTTTTTTGCTGACATCGGGCAATGTACCGACAAACGACGGATCGATAAACGGATTACCGTAGTAGTTATACGAATCGTTCAGGTAAGAAGCTTTAATATCCAGCGTAGACGGCTCGAATTTGTGCTGATAATCCAACGCTATCTTAAACTCGGTATCTTTGGCTTTTTCCTTCTTGCGGTCAAATCCTTTTTTGAGGTAATTGATTTTACCCGAAGTAGCATTGAACGAACCGTAAACGTTCAGCTTGTCATTCTCCGCATTCACTACTCGATAGCCCGCCGAAGCATCTATGTTGGCATACATCCCGAAGCCGAAGTTGAAATAACCTCTGCGTTTGTCGAACTCTATATCAGACTTCACATCGCCCGATTTCGATTCGCCGAGATGCATATTATTGATATTCAGGCGGGGTGCCCCAAACTGAAAATTCAGGTTCTTAGCCGACACTACCGGCTCGTAAACAGCGGGAGTAGTATTTATCTTGGAAGCATCCTGAATGGTCGGGTTATAGTCGCGCTGAACAGTTACCTGACGATGCAAAACCGTATCGCGCGACGTTTGTTGCGCATTCGCCGAAAGGGCTGTTACGGCCAGACCTATTATAATGGAGATTTTATATATTGCTTTCATAATCCTTATTTGTTTTCGAGGTTAGTCATACGTTCTTCAACCATCTGCCTGATATCGGCTTCGCCACCTTTATAGTTTGTATTCAAGCTTTCGAGATACTGGCGCGCCTGGAAATAATCGCCCTTAGCAGCATACGAATCGGCAAGGACAATCAACGAACGAGCCATCCAATATTGGTGGGGCGTTCCTTTCTGCATAAAGCCGGTTACCTGTTTTTCGGCCGTATCGTACATGCCTCTGTCATAGTATATCTGTGCGAGGATGTATTGCGATTCCGCCCCGAAAGCGTTACGCGTATCTTCACCTACCTCCGTCAAATCTTTGATAGCCTCATCGAAGCGCCCTACCCTGTTCAGCGAACGGCCGCGATAGAAACGGGCTTCGTTGGTGATAGAAGCAGAGAGCTTGCTGTTTGCCAATACTTTGTCGGCAGCATCGATAACCTCTTGGTCTTTGTTGGTGAGGTAAGCACAACGCAACATACCCAACTGCCCGATACCGCGATTGTCGGCTGTCGTTCCGGCTTGGCTAAGGTGTTCGTACGTACTGTAAGCTGCATCGTAATCCTTGTTGTCGAACTCGATGCCCGAAGCATAAATCAGTGCATCATCCATGTATTTCGGGTTATTGGCTTTTATCGCTTCGCGGAAATAAGGCAATGCCGTTTGGTGGTCTTTCGCCTCAAAGGCCATCAGCCCGAGATTGTAGTTGGCTTCGCCGCTATATCCTCCGTTAGGATAAGCTTGCAGGTATTTACCCAATGCCGACTTGGCCTGTGTAGTCTGCCCTTTCAGGTAAAGCGCTTCGGCTGCCAGATAAGTCAATGAATCCTGACGGGAAGCAGAAACTTTATAATTTCCTCCCAACGAGTTCATATAGTTGGCATACCCGCTGATATCGTTCACTTCTTTGTAAACCCCTTCCAGACTCTTAATGGAAATGCGGGCTTCTTCGGTATTCGGATAAGTAGAAATAACCTGCTTGTAGGCAGCAATCGATTTCTGCGGATTATCAGTATTAAAGTAAAGCTGCCCCAACAATACGCCTGCCTGCGGAGCAATAGCCGAACGCGGATATTCGCGCAACAGCTTTTCGAGTACCGGAATAGCATCGCTTTCGTTATTGAGGGCAACGTAAGCCTTACTTTTCTCCATCAACGCACTATCGTAATACTGCGAATCCGGATATTTAGCCATCATATCGTTCAGGATAGTAATCTTGCCGCGATGGTCGCGCTGCAAACCTTTAACCAATGCTTTCTGGAATTCGGCATAGTCGCCCGAACCCGGATTGGCGCCTACAGCCTGTGTATAATAGGCTTCGGCTTCGCGATAGTTGCGGTTGTGCAAGTATGTATCCCCGATGCGGTTCAATGCGTCGGCATATGTCTTTGTATTCTTATTCTTTTCGGAAGAAGTATAGCGTTTGAAGAATGTCGCTGCCTGAGTATAATTCTTCTGCTGGAAGTAACAATAACCCAGATTGTAAAGAGCTAAAGCATAATTCTGCTGCGAAGTAGAGGCCGTAGAAATGTAGGACGAATAGTCGCGGACGGCAGCGCTGTAATCTCCTTGATTGTAATAGATTTCGCCCCGCCAGAAATACGCTTCGTCCGAAGCTTCTTTGTTATATGTCCCCATAGCGATGGCGGCATTGAAATCGTTCAGCGCTTTGGTGTAATCGTTGTTGATATATTCCTGAATACCCTGTTGGGTAAGAATCATCTGTTTGGCTTCCAATATTTTTTGGTTTGGCGACTTGATGCGGGCAATAGCATTCAGTGCTGCTGCATAGTTCTTAGTCGACAACAATGTATTTGCCAGCAGGTTGTTGATTTCGCCGCTGTATTTCGAATTAGGATATTCGTTCAGGAAGCGCTGGAAAGCATCGATGGATTCGTCGAATGCCGAAACCGAGCCTTTGCTCACCAACAACACATAGTTGTAAAGGGCATCTTCGCTTATCGAGCGGTTAAACGTAGCGTGCGATGCAGCATCGAAAGCCATCAGCGCATTAGCATCACTACCCGTTTTCAGGTAACATTGCCCGAGCAGCATATATCCGGCCTGCCCCAGCAAGTCGTCGTTGGAAGCGACCATTTTCAATGCTCCTATTGCCTGCTGATAAGTATTGTTCTGATAGTAAGCATCGGCCAGCTGATACATATCTTCGCGGAAAACTTCGTTGCCCGATTGCAGGAAACGTTCGTAATTCAGTACCGAGTTGACCAAATCGCCGCGTTTGTAGTAGCAGTTACCCAAGAGGCGGTATACTTCGGGAGCGTTGTCGCTCTTCGGATATTCCGAGACATACGCTTTTCCCGTCGAGATGGTTTCGTCTATGTTGCCATCGAGAAAAGACGATTGTATCAGATAGAAAGAGGCATTTTCCTTATATTCGGGTTTCGACTGCAATTTGCGGAAAACGGCAGCCGCTTCTTTGTAGTTCCCATCCTGAAAATCGAGATAAGCATAGTAGTAAGATGCCGGCTCGCGGTATTTGTCGCTGTTGCGCTCCAACATGCCGAACATCTGTTTGGCTTTCTCTTTATATTTTCCTATCTGCAACGACGAGTATGCCATGCGATAGGTATAGTCTTCCTGCTCGGCGACATTGAGGTGGTCGAGGTCGGCCTGAGACAACCAATAGAGCGTTTTGTCCCAATCTTTTTCCTGAAAATGGATAGAACCGATATACAGGCTCAACTGGCTGCGGTGGATGGTGCCCGGGTATTGTTCCATATACCCTTTCAGCTTATTCCCGATGCCGGGAGTACCCATGTAATAGTCCGACGCCAGAATCATAAATTCGGCTTCCTCGTTGAGCTGGGTATCTTTAGAGTGATCGACAAATTCGCGCAAGGTATTCACCGTGCCCGAATAGTTGTTGTTGAGAAACATCTCGCGCCCCTGATTGTATAAGCGTTGGGGATGAGTATCATACACAGACCTCTGGGCATAAGCTATTTGTGCGGTACAAATACATGCCAGTACAATAAGCAGCTTTCTCATGTCTTAGTTATTGGTTTTATTATAATTAGCCGTTCCAGATAATTGCCTAAAACGTTTCTTTAATTCTCTTTATCACTTCTTTGACCGAGAACAACCCGAAATCGTCGGGGTTGAGTTGGGCTATTTCCTTAAATTCCAACCGGGCCACATCGTCTTCGGCTTTCAGTGCATCATAAGCCCCTACATCGCAGCGATAGACCAAGTCGAGCGTATGGACGTCAAAGCCCGAATAATTATAGATGTTCGTCAGCGAAAATAAATAACGGACATCGCGTACATCCAGATTTGTTTCCTCTTTTACTTCTCTTATAACGGCTTCTTCGCCACTTTCGTACATATCCACAAAACCTCCCGGAAGATCGTATGTCCCTTTGGCCGGCTCGTGTGCACGCGTGGCAACGAGCAACTCATTCTGCTCGTTTATAATCAGCGCGATAGTCGAAGCACATGAATTGAAATAATAGACAAATCCACAATCCTCGCAACGATTCGATTTGAAGTTGTTTTCGACAAATCTGTTCGAGCCGCATTTCGGGCAAAACTTGAATTGAGCGAGTGGATGAGCCATAGTCATATTATTGTTCTTTTTGTTTGTTATATTCTTCGGCAACAAAGCAAAGTTCGTCATACCATTCTTTGCCGAAACGACGGATAAGCGGCTCTTTGAGGAACTGGTATATTTTCAATCCTTTCAGGTTCCCCAATTCTACAGCAGCTTTGCAAACCCGCCAACGGTGGTAGTTGACCGCCGTAAAATCCTTATACGCCTGCAAGCGGATTGGGTAGAGATGGCAGGAGACAGGCTTATAAAAGTCGATTTTGCCTTCTTTATAGGCTTTCTCCAACGCACATTTGCAGATGCCCTCGCCGTCGTAATAGGTGAACACACAATTCTCGCCTTCCACAATGGAGGTCACCATATCTCCGTCATGGTCTTTATATGCAACACCTTGTCGTTCGATTAGTTCACGGGCTTCGGGCGAAAGATCGTCCCAAATATGTGGCAGGGCTTTTTCTATTTCGGCTACTTCACCGTCTTCGAGGGGTGCCCCCGAATCTCCTTCGACACAGCATTCTCCTTTACAGGCCGACAAATCGCACAGAAAGTTTTCTTCTATGATATCCAATGCAACTATAGCATCTCCTATCTGAATCATTCTCTTTTTGGAATATGGTTTTGTTAAATTTCAGCAAATATAATCTTTTTTGCTCACTTTTGTACTGTTACAAAGCTTTCTTATTTGCCAAATTGGATAAGATTAACACATTTTATTTTTCTGAAGTTGCCCGAAATAAAAATTTGCCTTGTGTCGGAAAATAGTTTACTTTTGCAGATGGTTTGGATATGCAAACCGGATGGCGCGATAGTTCAATGGATAGAATAGAAGTTTCCTAAACTTTAGATCCGGGTTCGATTCCCGGTCGTGCTACACAAAGAAAGAAAAAGGAAGGGCGGCACTTATGATGAACCACAACTGTGACAATTGTGTTATACGGAAGAAATATGATCAGAATCCCAAGTCGTTTATTGGACGGTTTTGGCGTTGGCACATTAATTTCTGCCCGGGCTGGAAAAGGTATCTCGATTCTCTGGATGAAGAGAAAAGAGAACGCATAAAGGAAAAATATCAGCTAATAACAAAGTTGAAAATCGACTGATCCCATTTATTAGATTAGGTTTCGAACAGAAAGCACAGAAAATATTTGTATATTTGTGTTAAACCTAAACCTAAATAATCATGAGAAATCTGTCAGCCCTGCTATTTATCGTATTCCTCTTAGCATCCTGTTCGTCATCCAATAAAGACCAATTCCCTGAACCTCAGATAACATCAGGTAATGCCCGAATATCAGGCAAATTGATAAACTATGAAGCAGGAAAAGATGCTGAAATGGAAATCGGACTCGTACAACCTGTTACATCCGACTTCGAAAGGCTTCCGATAAAACTGGCAGAAGATGGCACTTTCTCAATAGACCTACCAATCGAAACCACCCCTTGTATTGGCTTTTTGCATTTGAGAGGATTCGACGAATCCTATTTATTCAGTTTTGAGGCTAATCAGGAAACGAAATTAGAATTTACCCGGGACAACGAAGGTAAAGGAAAGATGGCTGTCATCAGTGGCAATAATTTCGTAACAAACGAACTCGACATTTGGGGTGATTTATTTGCCAAAATGGATTTTCTCGGACCTGAGCTAAAATTTAAAGATGTAAACAGAGACAGCGTAAACCGGTTTATAAACAATCCGTTAGAATACATCCCGTATGCCATGAGGCATGATTTGGGTCAGCGATTGCTTCCAGCAAAGAATGACACAACCATATCAGAAGCCGGGAGAAATAACCTCCTGAATGACTTTAAATTACATTTCGCTTCACAGTTTTTCAACTTCACAGGAGTGATATCGGAATTGTATGATATAACCAGCGAAAGTGATAGCACGCCTAAGTATCCTGTTTCGTATTGTGGCGAAACAGAAGTGGAGGTAGTGAGTAAAAAGGATGAGACGCCGAGCTTTGTACCCGCAAGACCCGATATATCCTATTATATCTTCCTTAAAGAGTTTAACTTAAACAACCCACAAAATTTATATGCAACAACTTTCCCTACGCTTTTGGAGCTAATACTGGCTGATAAAACACTCAATATTCCACCGATAAAAGATACACCTATCGAAAGCTGGCTGGCCGATACAAAAAAGACTTTAGCACCTTTAGTTGGTTTTGACAATGGCCTGTTTTATGACTTATTGGCTGCCCGCTCTTATGCGGTGCAATTCAAAAATACACTTACGCCTCTATCCGAAAAGCAAAAGGAAAATATCAAGGCATACTTCAAAGGCAACGCTTTTGAGGACAACATCCTAAGAAAAAACCAAGAAATTGAAGAATTATCTGTCGGCAAAACGCCTTTTGTTATTCACCAGACGCCATCGGTATCCGAAAACAAATTAATGGAAACCATCATCTCCAAATATCGCGGCAAAGTCGTTGTGGTAGACTTTTGGGCTACGTGGTGCGGTCCTTGCCTCAATGCGATGAAGGAGTCGAGAAGGCTTAAAGCCAAAATGAAAGGTAAGGATGTAGTATTTGTATATATAACAAATGCCTCTTCTCCACGGGATAAATGGGAAAGCATGCTCGAAGGAATAGGTGGCGAGCATTATTATCTGACAAAGGAGGAAAAGCAATATCTTTCCGAGCAATACGATTTAGACGGCATACCTGCTTATCTCATTTTCGACACGGAAGGCGAATTAAAGAACAAATATATCGGCTATCCGGGAAATGGAACGATTAAGAAGGATATAGAAGAGTTATTGCCTTAGATGCCAATAAACAATGATGAAGAACAAAAATGCGGTAATCTCATTGCTTTGCTCTTCATCGGACTATTTATAAAGAATTGAAATATCAATATAATTAGCCTTTAAGGAAGAGACTACTATAGTACAATTATTCAATATCTTCTAATACGTCTATAATAGCTTCTGCAATAGCTTCCATCCCTTTATCTCCAGGGTGATTTGCAACTGTAGGATTTTCTATGACCTTATCATTTACAACATTTCCTACATAATTTCTATTCCTTTTTGTATCGAGATGATTTATAGGAACCCATATGCATCTTTCCTGATCACAAACTCTTTTTTGAATAGCTATTTTTTCCTTCAAATAGATAGCTTCCGACATAAAAATGTCTGTAATGATAAATTTTGCATTGGGAGATAACCCTTTAAGATATCGGATTAATTTAGTGAAATTTTTTTCATAATTATTAATATCTTGAGGGTTTTCACCCAATCTAACAATAACCAGTTCTTCATCTCCATCAAAGAAAGAGTCGAAATACTTCAAGTCAAAATTATTATGATCGATTTCCCAATTTACAGCCGAAGATATTTTAAAAGAAGAGCTGTCAGAATTTTGTTTAAAAACGGCATCTAATAAATGGACATAATCATTTTCCTTCGATGTTGCCGCCATCCCCCATTCTCCACTCCAATTCTCATTTATCGGATGCCATGTTATCGAATTTCCTACTACAACCCATTTATTAATCTTTATCCTTTCTCTTTTATTTACACAACTACAACTAAATAACAAAAATAACAGAATACAAAATATGAAATCAATCTTCTTCATTTTCTTAAGTCATTTAAAGATATTTATGAGACTTTGGATATCTTCAGCCCCACCTTTTCTATTCCGATAAGCGGCTCGTCGCGCATGGCTTGCGAAATACGGAACGAGTAGTCACGCTTCTCCGAAAACACAACACCCTGACGGAAAGGGATGGAAATATGATACAGCGAACCAAAACCCGAGCCTAACCACACACCATCTTCGTCCGAGAGGTAATACTGGTTTTGTTTGGTAGTGAAAAGCGTATCGTTATCCAGATTATGAGAAACAGCATACCAGATATTCTGGTAGGCATAACTGGTATTGTTGGTTATTTCTATGTCTATATTATAGCGCGTATCGAGGTCGAACAAAGCCGAATCGACAACAAAGGTGAAAACAGAATCGCGATACCACTTAGCATCTTCGACCTGCCCAAATTGGTAATACACCTCTTCGTGCCGGCACGAAGGGAGTACCGACAACGCTATGGCAACTAATAATAGTAAGAGAGGCTTAGCCTTCCGACTGTTGATTATCAGGTTTTCCATTATTGTCCCGTGGAGGTCTGTTATTATTCCCTTTACGGCGCCTGTTGTTGTTATTGCGCGAACGCCTTTCGTTATTATTGTTATTCCCCTGGTTGTTGTTATTTTCCGCAGCAGGCCTGTTGTTTTCACGGTTATTGTTCCGTTGGTGCTGACCGGCAGGCTGTCTGCCATTTTGAGCTTCAGCATTCACTTCATTGCCTTCTTTCGGACCTTTGTTACGTCTCTTCTTTTTCCGCTTCGATTTCTGGTCATTCAAGTTGTCGAAACGGTCGATATTCTCGTTCGCCAAGAGGTCGTACGAAACAGGTTTCTGTTGTTCCTTCTCCTCATCCGTAGCCAGATGCAGCGGTTTTTTCCCATTCTTATTCATTCTCGAAATTTCAAAGACACGATCTTTGGAAATGGTAACGAGGTTTGCTCCGAAATGCTTATCGGTCGAATAGGTCATCATACCCGACAACACATCCGTCTTGAAATGGTAATAGTTATTATCTTTCGTCTCGAGTATCATATCGCGGGCAGGAAGCTTACGTTGTGCCTCGACATATACGTCGACTTCGAAGTTGAGGCAGCATTTCAATTTACCACACTGTCCGGCAAGCTTTTGCGGATTCAGCGGAATATCCTGCAAGCGCGCTGCCGATGTAGAAACTGAAACAAAATTAGACATCGAGCTCGAACAGCACAGCTCGCGTCCACAAGGCCCAATACCACCTACACGTCCGGCTTCCTGCCGTGCGCCGATCTGTTTCATCTCTATCTTGATGCGAAATTCGGCGGCATAGTCTTTTATCAATTGGCGGAAATCGACACGTCCGTCGGCAATATAATAGAATATAGCTTTGTTGCCATCGCCTTGAAACTCGACATCGCTTATCTTCATCTCCAACTTCAGGTTTTCGGCTATCTCGCGCGCACGAAGCATTGTTTTGTGCTCTTTGGCACGTGCTTCCCGCCATTTATCCAAGTCGTGCGGCTTGGCTAAACGGTAGACGCGTTTCACTTCACTCCTGAAATTAGTCTTTTTCATCTGCAACTGGACAAGCTTCCCCGTAAGGGTTACTTCGCCTATGTCATGCCCCGGTGTCGCCTCTACGGCAACCATATCGCCCACATGCAACTCCAGATTATTACTGTTCAGATAATAGCTTTTGCGGGTATTTTTGAATTGCACTTCCACCATCTGCGTATCCAACTGGGCTTGCGGGATATCCCTCAGCCAATCATACACTTCCAGCTTGTTGCGTCCCGGGCAACAGGTATTATTTTTGCAGCAACTGCCTGTGGTCGTCTTGCAACAAGTAGGTGTCTGACAGCTTTTTTCTTTCGATTCGGATTCCGTTTTCCCGGCAACAGTCACCACAATTTTGGGTGCTTCTTCCACTTGTTCCGGCTGAGCCTGCGCTACCTGTACCTCCAGCACTTCCGGCACCTCATCCTTTGCATCCTCCATATTTCCGCATGTGCAGCCGACAGGCGTTTTGCATGTCCCTTCACAGTCTATGATAGGTTCTTTATCGTTATCTCTATTTTGATCTGATTCCATTTATAATTAATTTCTATGATAAAGATTTTATCAAGATACTCTATTATTACAATGTAATATCTCCTTTATTCTAAAATCTGTCATCCTTGTATATACTAAAATATTATTTTCATCAAAAGTAAGTTCCTTAACTTTTGTTGTTCCTTTTATTTTTCCTTTTGCTTGGCTTTCATTTATCCTTATTTTTCTATAAATAGGATTTTCTATACAATAATCGATCCTTCCTGCATGCTCCAAAATATGTTTAATGAACATTTCAGAAGCTTCTAGCTGCTTTAATGAAGACTTACTTCCCCATTTCAATTCAATAAGAAAGGTATAAAAGGCATCTCCATGCTCAACAAATAGAACATAATCACATATCTTCTTTAAATCCTTCGTTTCCTTGAAATAGGGAAATATATCACTCTCATCGGGATCGAACCGATAAAGCACATACTCAGACTCAGAAAACGGAACAATCTTCCTTTCCATATAAAAAGAATGCCCTGCATCGCAAGATTTATCTTCAAGGATTTTTGTCTGATCCTTTGCTAAAAAAGAATCAGAGATAATCTTTCTTATTCTCTCTATCCTATCAGGATTATTGCATCTTGTCTTCGCCATACTTCAACGCATAATAAATGTCTTCTGAAAGTGAATTCAAGTTACAAATAGCTTCATCTATTGTTTTTACTTCAAAACCTGTTTCGTCCACAGAGAGATTTTCAACTACAACATGCGACGGATTTTCTTCTGTGAAATTGAATAAGTAGGCACCTACATCCTCTGGTTTAATGCACTCATCTTCTTTATAGCCCCACTCTTCACGATGTTTTTCTATTTCAGGAGTATTACCTGATAACATTATTAAATTATTCAGTTCTCTGATAATATAATCGCTATGGGTACTAATTAAAAGGCGAATACCATTATTTATCAATTTTGCAAAGATACGAGCCAATAGAATTTGATTATCAGGATGCAAACCTAGCTCCGGCTCATCAATAATCAACAAATCATTTTTCCTAGCTTGATGCTTAAGATATATCAATAAACCCGATAAGTTCTTGATAATGGATGCCGAAAGATGAATAGATAAAACTGTATTTCTTCCTCTTCTTGGGGCAAATTGTAATTCTCCATTTTCAGAAACTTTTACATCTCCATGCAATATAGTATTCTCTATTTCCTCTGCAAGCCAATAATATTCTGACGTTTGTTTCTTTATATGGTTTAAGTCAATCGCAGTTGCCAAAGTGTCTTGAATAGCACGTGGATAACGATTACTATAAACATCTGATGACAATCTATTCTTGGCTAACTCATTAGCAAATGTGTAAGCTGAATTTCTTTCTACAGGCAAAATAAAAACTTTCAATAAAGAAGAAAAAGACAAGCACTTAACTAATAGAGAATTTTGAAAAACATCAGCTGTTTCCAAAGAATCAGAAGAATCTAAACTCTCAAAATTCTCCAAAATAATATTCAATTCATCGCTTCCTGCATCTTTTTCATAACTAATCTTCATATTCTCATTCGCTAGTGAAAAGATAAACTTAGAATATCTCAATTTAGAAATAAACTCTTCCTTATCAACATTTAAAGAGATATTAAAGTCAGAGAAAAAGCTTTCTTTTTTCACTCCAAAAGCATAATCCAAAGGCAACCTTTTATTATATTCTTTTTTTAATTCAAAAAGCATATCATAATCCAAAGAAATCACCAATTTCTTTTCTTTAATAAGAAGATCCAGGTCGAATACGCCACTATTTACAATAATTGGTCTTATATACTCATACACAGCATAACATACATATGTCTTCCCCGTTCCATTAGGACCACAAAAAACAGATAACTTTTTAGACAAGTCTAAATCAATTCGCTTGACTACACCTAAATTTTCAAAAGAAACTTTCATAACAAATGTTTTCTTTATATTGATAAAGCATTTTGATACTTTATAATGTTATTTCAATCATCTTTTCAGCAGCATCGTAATTTTCAGACAGAGGTCGAAAAATACCATGCGTGCATTCACATTTTGCTCGATATGCATTTCGGCTTTGCCCAATTCATCGGCAAAATCCATAATATTGCGCTCGTTGATGAAAGGAGCGAAACGGATACCGAAACTATTTTCGTCGCTGCTAAGATACACAATTTCGGGCTGATTCAGGTTACTTACGAAATATTCGCGTATCATTCGTTGCGTATACATCAGAAAATTCTTTTGCCGTTCGCGGCCGATAGTCGCCAATTCGGCAGCAATAGCCTTGATAGATTTGATGTTGCGGGCATAGGACGAACGCATCATATTGACAAACAAATCGAAAAAGAATTTATGTTCTTCATCCAGACTGATAGTCTCTAATGCTTTCAGGTAACTGCCGCACGCAAGATGCGCTATATTTTCGGCATCGGCTTTGTCTACCACATATTGTGTAACCAGCGCCTCTTCGATTGCCGATTTAGCCACCGGCGGAATATTTATCCGCTGGCAACGCGATTGTATCGTACCGATGATATTGTCGGGAGCGTCCGACACCAGCAGGAATACGGTATCGGGGGTAGGCTCTTCGATTATTTTCAGTAGCTTGTTAGCACACGATTCGTGCATTTTTTCGGGTAGCCAGATGACCATCACCTTGTAGCGCCCTTCGTATATTTTCAGGCTGAGTTTGCGGATAATCTCCTCGCTTTCTTTGGAATAGATAATGGCTTGCGAGTTTTCGGCTTCTATCGCCTGCAACCATTGGTTATAGCCGAAATAAACATTCTCGGCAAACGTTTCGCGCCACTCGGAGATGTAATCGTCGCAAACTTCCTTTTTCTTGGCGGCCTTCTTGACTATCGGGAAAACGAAGTGCAAATCGGGATGCGCCAGATGGTTGTATTTGACACAAGACGGACAAACGCCGCAGGAATCTGTTTCGGATGGATTGTCGCAATTGAGATATTGTGCATAGGCAATGGCAAGAGGCAGTTTACCTACCCCTTCGAGCCCTCCGAATAGTTGTGCATGAGGAACAAATCCCTCCTGTACCGAACTTATCAGCCGTTGTTTTATTTCTTCTTGTCCTACTATATCTCTAAAAAACATACTTATTCGAAATTAGTCACAGACCAGCCTTTGTCTTCGGCAATAGATGTATTGCAGGTAGCCGAACCGGGATTGCCATAGCAGAACACCTCACAATCGGGTGTGCCTTGTGGTAAACCCAGAAACATGCGATTCATATCCCAAACACCGAAACGGTTATTATAGACAACCAATTTCTTCAGTTTCGGATTTCCATTTACATACAACGTCATCAACGCTGGATTATCATAACAATACAATACTTCCAGATTAGGAGCTCCCCTAAAGTCGATAAAAGGTGTTTTGCGGATATTATAGGCACAGATAGCAGTCAGTTCCGGGAAATCACGATCTCCAAGACCATCAAGATAATCCACACTGCTGACATGCAAAGTTTCCAGCTTAGGACAATGCCCAAAGCCCAGATAATCAACATCCATGGTATATACTTTACCATCAATTATAAAGGATGTGATTTCTTCGCTCCATATGCGAATCTGCCATGAATATTCTTTATCATATTTATGCTGATAAACAGATAATTCGTCAGGTGATTTAGCCTTAGTAACTTTTCCGTCGCCCCAATCGATATATATCTTTTCGCCTTTCAGTGCAAGCGAAACAATACCCTCGCTTCCACCACCTGCCGTAAGATCGATCGTATTAGAGCCAACCAATTCGGGCACTTTAAACCCATTATCATCATCGCTGCAAGATGACAAGAAAAACACTGGTGACAAGAACAATAATAGGTACAGACTTTTTTTCATAATTTCAATTATTTCAATTTGGGTTAATAAATCTCTTTTGCAATGCGCCTGACACTTTCGGTAGCCAT
Source organism: Dysgonomonas sp. 25 (assembly GCF_010501075.1). GTDB lineage: Bacteria > Bacteroidota > Bacteroidia > Bacteroidales > Dysgonomonadaceae > Dysgonomonas. The sequence continues at coordinate 423,780 of NZ_QVMN01000003.1, read as the reverse complement.
GAGCGAATAGAAGTGGAGGCTCGGAACGCCATGCGCAATCAGGTCTCTACATTGTGTTATACCCCACTCTATACCGACTTCTTTGGCTTCGTCGTCGGTCTTGCATTTCAATAATTCTTTTTCCAGTGCTTCCGGTATGCTCGAACGGAATATCTTCGGCAACACGGTCAACTGGTTCATAAGCACAATCGGCTTTACCCCCGGAATAATAGGCTGGGTAATGCCTTCTTGCCGGCAACGCTCAACAAATGAGTAATATTTCTCATTGTCGAAGAACATCTGCGTAACAAAGTATTCGGCACCTTGCTCCGCTTTCATCTTCATATAGCGAAGATCCGATTCGAGATCGGGAGCATCTTCGTGTACTTCGGGATAACACGCCATTCCGTACGAGAAAGGCGCCGAAGGTTGATCGAATGGCAAGCCATACATATCTATCCCTTCGTTGAAGCGGTTGACCTGTTGCTGCAGGTCTGTCGCATATTCGTTAGTATTTCCTGACAACTGATCGGATTGGAGTTTTTTAGCATCTCCCCGCAACAGTAACAGGTTATGCACATTCAAAAAATCGAGGTCGATAAGCGCATACTCGGTTTCCTCCTGCGTAAATCCTTTGCAGATAACATGCGGAATAGCGGCTACTTTATACCTGTTCTGCAAGGCAGCGGCAATAGCCACCGAACCCGGGCGCTTGCGCACATTGACGCGCTTGACCATGCCGTCGGGCATTTCCTTGTCTAAATATTCGCTGTGATGGGTCGTAATATTGATATATTGCGGCTCAAATTCGATCAATTTATCTACAATTTTGTATACTTTCTCTATACTGTTCCCTTTCAATGGGGGAAGTATTTCGAACGAGAAAGCCGTCTTATTATGTTTGTTTATCAGTTCCGTTACTGTCATTCCGAGTTATCCTTTTAAGAATTCGACTATTGTATTTAACAATCCGAGCATTGAATATCCTACAAAATATATACCAGCTAACAGCAATACGATCAACGATACGATGCGTGCGATTTTCACTATTTTGTAGGTGCTGTTATCCTGTTGTTTCTCTTCCTTTTCTATCTCGAGTTTCTTTCGCGACGTAAGCAAAAAAACGATAAAAAAACAAGCTAATATTGCCAGATAATATCTATACTCCATGCGTTACCAATCTCCAAATATAGCTCTTATTATATCGTTTCCATTGGCCACGATAAGCAATCCCAGAATCAGGAAGATACCAATCCATGTGGCATATTCCTGAAATTTCTCATTCGGCTTGCGCCGCGTAATCATCTCGTAAAGCAGGAACATAATATGTCCGCCATCGAGCAGCGGTATAGGCAATATATTCATAAATGCCAATACGATAGACAGGAAAGCCGTCATCGACCAGAAAGATTCCCAATTCCATGTCGGGGAAAACATGCTCCCCATTGTACCGAAGCCTCCTAAATTCTTGACACCTTCTTTACTGAATATCAATTTGCTTTGCGAAATATAACCTCTCAACGTATTGATACCCTTTTCTATCCCGACAGGGAAGGAGGCGAAAAATCCGTATTTGTCCACTACATACTCTGGAGAAGGAAGGCTAAAACCTAAAACTGCATTAGTGTCCAAAACAGCTGATACAGTATCAGACACCCCAGCACGGTAGTAAACAAGAGAAATCGTATCACCTCTATAATTCATTACCGTATTCCGAAAGTCCAAATATGTTATAGTCGCCGAGTCGTTTACAGCAACAATACTATCTCCCCGTTGTAACCCGATTCGTCCGGCTTCGCTATCTGCCGACACGCTATCCACCATAACCGGGAACAACCCTTCTTGCCATTTAAAGGCAAAAGGAGGATTCGCTTTATCGAGAATATTGTCAATAAAATTCTCGGGCAATACGATATTCACCATTTGCCCATCGCGTTCGACCTGTACCTGTTCGGCATCGAAAAAGTCCATCATGGAATTGGCCGACATAATACCATCATACAAGCGCAATTCCCTGCCATCGGCGCTTACGAGAATATCTCCATCGCGGAAGCCTGCTTTCTTCACATTCTCCGAAAACGTCATGCCATCTTTGAAGTTCTTGTAAGGGATATACGTATCGCCCCATACAAAAACCATCATCGACAGGATAAATATTGCCAGTATGAAATTGAACAATACCCCTCCGAGCATTACCAGCAGGCGTTGCCATGCCGGTTTGGAGCGAAACTCCCACGGCTTAGGCTCCGTTTTCATTTGCTCCATGTCCATGGATTCGTCTATCATCCCCGATATTTTGCAATAGCCGCCCAAAGGCAACCAGCCGATGCCGTATTCGGTATGGCTATTCTTCGGTTTGAAGCGGAGCAGTGCAAAGCCGGCATCGAAAAAGAGATAGAATTTTTCTACCCTTATTTTGAATAGCCGGGCAAACAGGAAGTGCCCCAATTCGTGTACAAGGACCAATATAGATAGACTCAAGATGAGTTGCAATGCCTTAATCAATAATGTCTCCATTCAATATTTTGCTGTATTTCGATTTCCTGTCGTTTCGTTTAAATCAATTCGCATGCTATGCGCCTTGCCTCCTCGTCCGTCCGCACATAATCTTCGTAAGTCGGGCGTTCGATAAAGGAAGCCTTTTGCATGGTTTTTTCTATTATATCGCTCATTTGCAAGAATCCTATTTCATCCCGCAGAAATGCAGCGACAACTATTTCGTTAGCCGCATTCAGTATGCAGCACATATTACCCCGGCGGCGTATCGCTTCGAAAGCAAAAGCCAGATTGCGGAAACGCTCCATATCCGGTTTTTCGAAAGTCATCGTCCCAAGCTTGAAGAAGTCGAGACGTTCGAAATTCGATTTCAGCCGGTGCGGATAACCGAACGCGTACTGTATCGGCAAACGCATATCGGGCAATCCCAGTTGCGCCATAACGGACGAATCCTCGAACTGCACCATCGAATGAATAATGGATTGCGGATGTACAACGACTTCCACCTGCGACGGTTCGATACCGAACAGCCAAACGGCCTCCATCATCTCGAAACCTTTATTCATCAGCGAAGCCGAATCGATAGTCACCTTCGCCCCCATATCCCAGTTCGGATGTTTCAGCGCTTCGGCTTTCGTCACCTTCGCCAGTTGCTCTCTGGTATGATTGCGGAAAGGGCCTCCCGATGCCGTCAGTAGTATTTTCTCTATCGGCGATTGCTCTCCATTCAGGCATTGAAATATCGCAGAATGCTCGGAATCGACAGGCAATATGGGAACTCGATGTTCCATTGCCAGCGCCGTGATTAATTCTCCGGCAACAACCAACGTTTCTTTGTTGGCAAGAGCTATCGCTTTTCCTGCTTTTATAGCGTTAATCGTAGGCAACAAGCCCGAATAGCCGACCATTGCCGTGAGCACCATGTCTATTGGCTCGCTCTGAACGACCTGCGCGATGGAATCGCTCCCCGTCCAGACTTTTATCGGCAAATCGGACAAGGCATCTTTCAACACCTCGTATTTCTCCTCATTCGCTATCACAACCACCTCGGGCAAGAATTCGCGAGCCTGCTTTATCAGCAGGTCGACCTGATTGTTGGCTGTGAGGGCATATATCTCGAACAGGTCTTTGTGTTCGCGTACTACTTCGAGCGCCTGCGTACCAATCGAACCGGTAGAACCTAAAATTGCTATTTTGCGCGACATATTGTTTTCATATTTTTTTAAAAGGTGATATATCCCTCCGGATTCACGGGATAACCATCGTGCCAAAGCTCAAAGCAAAGCGGTGTAGCCTCATCTTTTCCGTTCACCTTATGTGTTTCGAGTACGGCAATAGCCTCGCCCGAACGGACTTCGTCCCCTACCGACTTCAGTACGGCAGAGCATCCTTTATAGAAAGAAATATATCCGTTCTTGTGTTGAATCTGAATGACATAGCTATTCGATATATCATATCCCGAATAGACGATCGTTCCTCCGGCAACTGCCGTAACGGTCGATTTTCCCGCACCCAGAATCTCGATACCATAGCGGCGGCTATTCGCATCGAAATGGGTAGTAACAATCCCTTTCAACGGGGCAAAAAGGGCAACGGCATCGTTCTGCGAAACCGTATACGGAAGGAGCGAAAGGTTGTATCTCTCATCCTCTTCGTATTGCTCTACAAAACGCCGTTCCAATTCCGATTTTTGCAACGAAGGATCATTCTCGGGGATGTACAACGTATCGGCTACACTGGTCACCGAATCTATCTCCATTGTCCCTGTAAATATCTTGCGTGCATTATCCACGTACTGCCTGTTCACAATCAGCTCGGTTTCGATGGAATCGGCCAGGATGGCATTGCGCACTGCTTTATCGCGCACCTCCGAATCGAGGTAGCCGGGCAGGTAATAACGTACGGGCGTGGTAATAATGATTACGGACGTCACAGCAATAAGAATCCCCGCCACCAACAAAAACAGGACAATGCCCGAAAAGGCCGAGGCCCGTATTTTCCATACTTCTTCGAGCGTGTTTTCGTTAAAGGCAGACAAACGGTATTTGAACCGTATCCGTTTCCAGAAACTATGTTTATCTTTTTTCTTATTTCTCATCTGCAACTGTGTAGCTTATATCCGAATTTCATCCAGGTGTACACTTCTTCTAATGTACAAAAGTAAAAAAAAAGCGCCACAGACAGTTACACTATCAGCAAAAAGGTTCGAAAAGTAACAATATTTAGCTATTCGGCAGGGATTGCCGTACCATTCAGGTGATCTATTTTCATCAGTTGGGTCACAGTCTTCTTTGCGCCGAAAGTATAACCTATTCCGCCACCCATACCGCCATGACGCGAACCGCCACCCATGCCGATACCTATCGAAAATCCTCCGTTACCTGAGTTTACTTTATAAGAAATATTGAACAGGAAATTATTATCGCTCAGATAGCCCGCCCAGAATTTCCCATCGTAAGCGATGTAAGGCTGCCCGCCAATAACAACTGCATACACATTGTCGGGGGAGAGCTTTTGCCATTTCTTTTTGCTTTCGTCGTAAATTTTTACCTCTTTCAATGTTTCATCCTTCATCTTCGGTTGCATTTCTATGGACGTAGGTTTTTGATCGGCAAAGTCAAGATAATCGTAATACACGCCATCGGCAAAGGCCGGGGCATTAAACAGGGGAATATCTTGTTTTTCAAAAGTGTCTATATCTTTCACTTCCGCCAAGGTAAAAGGAAAATCGCCCATGCGGGCAGCCGATATACTTTCGCGAATAAAAGTACCTAACGCATCCGCCGCCTCGGCATATATTTCTTTAGGTTTGGCTGTAACAACAACATCTATCCGATTGATAAAATAATAATCGTCGCCTTGCTGGTCGTATGCATTGGCACGTATACGGCACAGGCCTACGGCTTTGCCATCCTCTTTCCCTTTAAAGAAATACAAATCCCGCAGTTGTAAAACGAATATCTTATTCGCATCCGATGCCATTTCGAGTTGATTGACATAGTTTTGCAACTGAACAGCAAACGGTGGATTTTCGATGACATCTTCGCCTATCGAATGCCTATTTTCGCGCGAATCAAGAAACCCGACTCTGCCATATAACGAAACCGAACCCTCTTCAGGACTTTTCAATTTAAACTCTTTTTGCGCCTGCGCAACTCCGGCGACAAACAGCAATGCCAGCAAAAGAATTATCGTTTTTTTCATACCTTTTGTTATTTCAGCTTATATATAATAGACTCAAAAATAAGCAGAAAGTTGCACATTATCGATAAGTTATTTACAGAATATCGTTTAGGTTATTTGCTCTTTCAAATAAAATTTGTTCCTTTGCAGGGGCATTATCTATAACAACAATTTAAATTTTCAGCATATTTAGTACACAAACTTGGTTTTAAGATTTAATTCAAATATTTCATGAACAAAAAAACTACAACGCAAATATTTTTTGCACTTATCATTTTATGTTTTACGACAACAATTAATGCACAAGTAACGATCGGGAGCAACCAGAAACCATTGGATGGCGCTTTGCTACAACTGACAGAGGGAGCAACGACGACGAAGGGACTTGGGCTGCCGAGGGTAAAGTTGACTAATCTTACACCTACCACCCCTACCGAATTAGCCCAGTCTGTCGGAGCAAGCGACACATGGGACTTGGACAAGCACATCGGACTTTTAGTGTATAACACCAATGCCTGTGTAGACTTTAGCGCACAAGGTGACGGCTTGTATATTTGGAACGGCAACAGATGGCAAAGCCTCAAGGACGAAGGCTTGGCTGCAGGTGTATATGAATTTACTGACGATAGAGACAATGAAGTTTATTTAGCACGTAATTTTGGCTCTATTGCCGGCGATTGGATGTTAGAAAGCGTACGCTACGTACCCGATCCCATCCACGAAGGTGGTCGTTTTAATAACTACGTACACTCTGCTGCGAGCAGTAACACGAATAAACATTACGTTTACGCTGAAACAGCAACCCCTACTGGTGGAACCCTTGTTACTTATATACTTGCCGATCATCCATCTTCGGAGTGGCCAAGTAAAAAGAAGAACGGAATACTCTACAATTGGCCTGCAGCTATCAATATGGGAACCGGAACAGGGCAAACACCAAACCCCGGAAATCTCGAACAAGGACAAGCATCTGACGGCAGCGATCTTATATCTACTCCTATCCGAGGCATTTGCCCAGATGGATGGCATCTACCCAGCGACAAAGAATGGAACGATTTGGAACGGGAAATCTATAACAATGCTCATTTATACAGCGAATATACAGAAAGTGAAAAAAATGCTTGGATCCCTTGGTCATCAGGCTGGGAATACGGATTCACCACCCCTGCTATCTACCTCCGTCCTAATGGAGCAACTGATAGCCATGCTGGCGCCATGCTTTCTATATGTGAACCTATAGGCAGCATTGTCGGCGCTACCGAGGGGAAAAGTTTATCTCCAAAACAAGGTGGATTTAACGCCATCCGTGCGGGAGCAGCCCTTAATAACGCAATAGGATATTACGGTGACCATGCATATTTTTGGACTGCAAGTAGTAGTTATATGAATAATAATCAAGCATGGGTACGGTATATTATCAGAGACTCTATTGCCTACATCGATCGAAGATGGGAGGGGAGGCGAATATTACTCTCCGTCCGCTGCAAGAAAGACTAACCCACCTCCCCCTATATCCCCCTCCGTAAGAGGGGGACTTTTTTATTACACAAACCACTTACACAATTTATCTCGCCCACAACCGTTAATAATCAATAAATAATCACTTTCTTTGCAGTCGGAATACTGTTTTTATTGATGAAGCTCAAAACGATTATACTATTTCTTTCGCTCATATTCTTATGCGCCCTGTCGGCCTATGGCCAGTGGGACGCACAGGTCAGCCAATACTGGCGCGCAAAGACATACTATAATCCGTCGTTCGTGGGCGAGACAAACAATATCGACATCTCCGCCATGCACCGCATGCAATGGATAGGGACTACCAATGCCCCCAAAACAACTATCGCATCGGCACATATGCCTTTCAACTTCCTCGATAAAAAGCATGGTGCGGGTATCCATTTTTTCAACGAGAAAATCGGATTGTTCTCCAATACCAATATCTCGCTGCAATATGCCTACAAATTTGACTTCAAAAACGGAAAAACGCTCAACATCGGCCTGCAAGGCTCTTCGATGAGCATCGACTTCGATGCTGCCGGCATCCATATCCCCGACAGCGACTATCACGACAAGAACGACCCCGCCAAACCGACCGGCGGCGAAGACAAAACAATCGACATGGGGTTGGGTATATCGTGGATAACGCCATGGTATTATGCCGGTTTCTCCGTCACGCACCTTTGGGAGCCAAAATATGAATTAGACGATACACACAGGTCATTTATCGGGCGGGCATATTATCTGACTGGTGGATGCAATATCCCGATAAATAATTCGTTATTTGAAATGCAGCCGTCCTTTCTTGTGAAATCGGATGCCATCGTGACGCAAATAGATGTCACAGCACGCGCCGAATACAACAATTTATTCAGCGGAGGTGTTACATGGAGGAAGGATGACGGTTTTGTGTTTTTGCTGGGATTGAAATTGAAAAATATCGAGGCGGGCTATTCGTTCGACCTTTCGACATCGGAAATTGCAAAAGCCAGCAGCGGTTCGCACGAATTTTCGGTACGGTATTGTATACCAATCGTTAAGAAGAAAGTGGACGGACGGCACAAAAGCATCAGGGTATTATAAAAATAGATTAGAGAATAACAAAAAAGAAAAAAATATAATCGGATAATCTTTTAACTGCTAACTTTGTAGCCGGATTACACGAAACAGATTATGAAAAAACTACAATATATTATTTTCGCAGGCGTACTGCTTATCATAGCCGGTTCGTGCGGAAAGTCGCTCAACAACACCGTAGGAGGCGAAGTTGTAGGCGAACGCAGCTCGTCGTGGGCTGAACCGAAGCCGTATGGCATGGTGCTGGTTTCGCGCGGCTCTCTCGATATGGGCGTGTCCGAAGGCGACTCTTTGTGGGACATACAAGCCAATTCGAAAGGTATTTCGGTAGATAACTTCTGGATGGACGAAACGGAAGTCACCAACTCCAAGTACCGCCAGTTTGTTTACTGGGTACGCGACTCCATCATCCGCGAACGCCTCGCCAGCCCCGAATACGGGAATGACGAGACATTCAAGATAGACGTAGACGAATACGGCGATCCCGTAAAACCGCATCTCGACTGGAGCAAGCGGATACCGACACGCAACCTGCTCGACGAAGAAATAGCTGCTATCAACAGCATATACCATGTTCATCCGATTACGGGCGAGAGTTATCTCGATCCGATGCAGATGAATTTCATGTACGAATGGTACGACCACACCGAAGCTGCAAAGCGCCGCTACCGCTTAAATCCGAACGATAGGATATTGAATACGGATATAACACCGAATCTCGAAGAAGTCATTATGATTTCGAAAGATACCGCCTATGTAGACGAGAGCGGCATACCAATCAACGAGACCATCGTCCGCCCGCTAAGCTCGCTTTACGATTTCGTACATACCAAAATCACCAATATTTATCCCGACACGACTGTTTGGGTAAACGATTTCAAGAATGCATACAACGAGCCTTACATGCGGCTCTATTTCTCGCATCCGGGCTATAACGAATATCCGGTGGTAGGCGTTACGTGGGAGCAGGCGACAGCTTTCTGCCACTGGCGCACAATTTTCTATTATATGGGGCAGAAGAAAGGCTCACGCCGTATCGAGCCTTACCGCTTGCCGACCGAAGCCGAATACGAATTTGCTGCCCGCAACGGACGCACCGAAAACAAATATCCGTGGGATATACAAGGCACACAGACATCCAAAGGTTGCTTTATGGCCAACTTCAAACCGGGAGAGGGGAACTACACCAAGGACGGCAATATGATTCCTGCCAAAGTAGCATCGTATTCGCCTAACGACTTCGGAGTGTACGACCTCGCCGGAAACGTCGCCGAATGGACTTCGACTGCTTACACCGAATCGGGACTTGAGAATATGAGTGATATGAACCCCGACCTGAAATACAACGCTGCCAAGGAAGACCCTTACGCATCGAAGAAGAAGGTCGTGAAAGGCGGTTCGTGGAAAGACGTAGGCATGTATATCCGTGCCGATATGCGCGAAGGGGAATATCAGAACCAGCCCCGCTCTTATATCGGATTCAGATGCGTGAGAACGCAATTAGGTTTCGCTAAATCGAAGAAGTAAAAAATTATGAAAAGAATATATCAGTTATCTATTATATTGCTCCTCTGCATTGTCAGCACACAAACTGCTGCTGCACAGGAATCGCTGCGCGACCGCTTGGCTAAGAAACAGCAACAATCGCAACCACAGGGAGCAAAAACACCTGAAATGACCGTCCGCGCACAAATGTTCAACGACGAGCAGACACAGGACATGAGCAACGCGACATGGATGCGCGAAATTTACCGTTTCGTCGACATCAGCAAAGGACGCAATGCAGCGCTCGTTTATCCGACGCAGCCTATCGGCAACCGCATGAGCCTCTACACCATGATATTCAAACTGATGGCACAGGATAAGCTGACTGTCTACGAATATATGACGGCGCGCGAAGTGTTTACTGATGAATACAAGGTCGATTTCAAAACCGTCCTCGAAAAACTGAATATTCCTATCCAGCAACAAGGAACAGGATATGTCTACAACGAATACGACATCCCCGCAAACGACGTGATGGGTTACTACGTCAAAGAAGGCTGGTACTTCGACAATACGACCGGCACGATGGATGTGAAGATAATAGCTATCTGCCCCGTACTGACGTTCTACGACGACTACGGCATAGGCGGCGAACGTGCACCGCAATTCTGGATTCCATACGAAAATATCCGCCCGTATGCAGCGAATATGCCAATTATGGTTTCGGAGAAAAACAATGTACTCAACAACTCGATAGACGATTTCTTCCGCCTGCGCATGTACGAAGGGGAAATATACAAAACAGGCAATATGGCCAATAAAGTGCTGACGGAGATATACAAAACTCCCGAAGAATTGGAGGCCGCACGCGAGAAAATTGAGAGCGAGTTGATAGAATTCGACAAACGCCTTTGGGTGACAAACGATTCGTCGTACCTGAAATCGGACATTGAAAAAGGAATCAAACCGAAGAATAAGAACAAAACAAAGCGCGACCAGCCTAAAGGGGCAAAAGGCAGCGGCGGTAGCGGAGCGAAATATTCGGCACGCGACAGACGTTAGGGTACAGCTAAAAACCTTAATCTTTTTTTTGAGACACACTTTTTTTATATACATATACAACAGTTGACTTGTTAACAAACTTATTATTACACATATATGCCTAAAGCATTAGTTATACGATTTCGTCGTGTGGGCGACGCAGTATTAACATCCAGTATTTGCACCACCTTGAAGCAATCGATTCCCGATTGCGAAGTTCATTATGTACTCAACGAAAATATAGCGCCATTGTTCGAGAATCATCCCGACATCGATCGCGTCATATCCTTCTCGGATAAAGAGACGCACTCGCTTTTCAGGTACCTGAAAAAGATAAGGCACATCATGCAAGAAGGGCAATACGACATCATCATAGATGCCCGTTCGACGATAAATACATTATTCTTCCCACTCTTTTCGCTACGGACTAAATACCGGATAGGGCTAAAAAAAAGCTATACACGCTTCATATACAACCACCGGGTAGATAAGCACGAGCCGAAAATGGTAAGGCAACTGATGATGATGACCAATCCGTTGAACGGAGATTACAAGATAACAGAAAATTCACTCTTCAGGCTCTATTGCACCGAGAAGGAAATACAAGCATATAAGGATTACATGATATCGAAAGGCATAAATATCAGCCGTCCTGTAATCGTATGCGCAGTTGCCGCGCGCCTCGACCATAAAATATGGCCGCTGGAGAACATGAAAGAGATATTGTCTAATATCCTCCAAAAATACAAGGATGTACAATTGGTATTCAACTTTGCCGGAGACAAGGAAAAGAAGATCGCTTACCAATTGTATGAAGATTTAGGCCGCGACCCGCGTATCTTCATCAATATAGAAGCAAACTCGTTGCGCCAACTGGCAGCAGCTTTTGCCAATTCGCAGTTCTTTTTCGGCAACGAAGGCGGACCGCGCCATATATCGCAGGCCTTCGAAATCCCGTCGTATGCCATCTTCCCGCCGAGTATAGGGGTAGAGCGCTGGTTGCCGAATATGGAGGAACGATTCAAAGGGATAGGCCCTGAAATTATAGACCCCGGAGTTGCTGAAAGTGAAGAGATACCTTTCAGAGAAAAATTCAACCTGATAACACCTCAACGGGTATGGACAGAATTGGATAAAATGCTCGAAAAATATCTGCAAAACAGGGTTCAGATACAATAACCAATAATCCGAAAGAAATAATATTTGCTTTAGCCCGAAAATATACTACCTTTGCCTAAGTAATGAAACAGGTAGAAACAAAACATACGATATTTTATATTAATTCGCTACACACCAGTGTAGTTAGCATGCAATATAGCCACATCACACACACACAAAAAAAAAAAATATAGTAAATATTTCGGATTAATCCAAGGTTTTAGGAAGTTTTTTAGAAAAAAGAGTCACCTCCCCCCATCCCCCTCCAACAGAGGGGGAGTAAAAATATATACTCTTTTCCTATCTCCTCCCCTTGTGGGGGAGGCAGGGAGGGGGTGCCAAATTGCTTGTGTTAATGTCAGGGGAAGAACCCCCATTTCATCCCGTCTTCTCCGTGAGGAGAAGCGGGATTTTTCAGTTAACAGTGAGCAGTTATCAGTGAACAATAGAGCTTTTGTAGGGGCGCACCTGCGTGTGCGCCCGCAAACCGATATATCGGGCAGACACACAGGTCTGCCCCTACACCATAACGAAACGAGATCCCTCGTATCCACTCGGGATGACAATAACCGGCCCCCTTTATCCCCCAGAGGGGGAAATGGGTTTGTACCACCATTCAATAAAAAACGAAAATATATCCTTCCCTTAGCCTCTCCCACGGGGAGGTTTAGTGGGGCTCAAACAAACTTATTATTCACTTCATCTTTTTCTGCTACCCCCTCTGTAGGAGGGGGCAGGGGGAGGTGGTTAATTCTTTTATAACATGAAAAGAACTTTGACACAGGCTATCATTATAATAGCCTTACTCACAACAATTAGCTTGCAAGGGCAGGTAACTATGGGAAGCGGACAACCTCCGGCACCGGGAGCACTGCTTGACCTGAAAATGGACGGGGCAACAACCAAAGGACTGGCACTGCCTCGGGTGAAACTCAGCGACCGGACCAAGCTGAAAATAGGAACAGCAGCCGAGCTAACCGGAGCGGAACGCGACAAACACACCGGGCTGCTGGTGTACAACGTCTCGGGCGCGCCCATCCCTAAATGTGCTCTTATCCCCGATGGCATCTATATATGGGATGGTGAAACGTGGCAGGGGATAAACATAAAAACGGCCGAGCTTCCTACACTCACCCTCAGCGGTGCGGATATCTACTTCCCCAGCGGGCGAGATGCACGCACGCTACCCTCCACTCCCGAAACCTTCACTGCGAGCTGGACACCGACCGACAATCCTGCGGTCTACACCAACACACCACATGCTACCTGGGGTGGTATCAGCTTCAATGGTGCTGACACACCGCCTGCCAGCGGCAACCTGACCACTACTCCTGCTGCCTTTAGCTTACTGCCTAATGCGATGACTGCTGCCGAGATTGCGGCCAATCCGTTTCGCACAAAGCAGAATACCTTGACCTTTAAGGTGGCTAACGAATGCGGAACAGACATAACCGAGGTACGCATCATCAACCAAACCAACAAGGCGTTGACTCTTTCTACCCCAACGAAAGAATATACTGCTACTACCAACGCAACCAATACCCTTACCGCCAATGCGAATTGGAAGGTAACGCAGTTTCCTGTTGGTACAACGAATGCTATCAGTACCTTGCAATTGGACGGGAATACACTTCCTTTTTCAACAGATGTAACGGGCTACGAACGCAATGACAACCAAGGCACAGGCACAGCCAACAATTTGAGCTATACTGTAACGGTGAGTGCAAGCAAGGCTCGTTATAGCTACCTCATTTTCGAGGATGCCAATAATCCCAAACGATTCGACAATGTTGCACTTACCGTGCTGCAATGTACAAATGTGGGTCAACAGCCCAGTATCGAACAGTGGGCATTATTTGCCGGCTTTAGCCAAGCCGAGATAGATGCTGTGAAAGGGAAGACGGCTCCTAATGATGGTGGTCTCAGCTCTCGTATACTATCCAATGGGGTACAGCTCCATTTGGACCAAAGCGACAACCTGTTCCTTTCGTCCAACTTCGGCACAAACCCCAAAGACAGCGATATGCGATGGATGATCCACAACCTGGCGGCGACGAAATTCGATACCGGGCAAAATTATACCGGTGCTGCTACACTAGCCAACAAACAACTTCGCCCCTACAATGCTGATGGTGTTCCTCCGGGCACTCCGGCTACAACTATCAATAACAATGCTTATAAAAATCCTTACTATGCTTATCCTAATGGTGGGACAAACAATGGTAGTATGACGACTACTACCTACACCCAAAACCCTCGCCTTGGTCTACTCTATACATGGGATGCTGCTACTGCGGGCAAGGGTGGTAACACCGGTCAACTGAATATGGATGGCGCCATACAAGAAAGTGGACGCCGGGAAGGTACAGCTACCACTGAGCAGAAACGTCGTCAAGGCATTTGCCCTAACGGATGGCATTTACCGAGCGATGATGAATGGAGTTTATTGGAACAGGAAATAGTAAAGAACAAAAATACATTTTCAAGCTTGCCAACCAGTACCGGGTCTGCTTTAACAGCCGAGTTGACGAGTGTCGATCGTGCAGCTGCTGCCACCACTACCACCTACACCGGAAATACAAGCTATCGTGGCTTACAGAATGACGTTAATGGTCATGGCAACGCAATGAAAGAAATCTGCGAACCGGGCACCGGCAACTTCAAGGGAGCCTCCAACGGCCTCTCCTCTACGGCACGTCCCGGCATGGATGTCTTCCTTGCGGGCCACGCCGACGGTGGCTCGGCCTACGGTTACGGCAGCCTCGCCTATTTCTGGTCGGCCAGTAGCTACTCCGCCACCACTGCATGGTTTCGGATCTTCGGTAGCGGCAACTCGCAGGTGGGCCGCAATGCCACCAATCGCCGCTACTTGTTCTCGGTTAGGTGCAAGAAAGACTAACCCACCTCCCCCTATATCCCCCTCCGCAAGAGGGGGTAATAAAATAAAACAACTTTATCTATATAATAGCCTCCCCTTTTGCCTCGCCTTCGCTTCGGCGAACGTTGTTTGGGGGAGGTTGGAGGGGTGAAAAAACACTGTATCGCGTAATATATGTCAAGAGTGTCAAGTTTTAACTAAATTTCGATTGATAATCAGTGAAGTAGGTTTTTAACAAAACTTGGCTACTATATCAGTCCTGTAAAGAAACGCTTGGTACTCATTGACTCACCTTCGTTCGTCGAATTGGAAATCGGCGGAGCCAACAATTGTTTCGAGGAGCGTAGGCGACTCAATATGTTGACGCGATGTCACTTTCTGCGAGAGGCAGAAATCAACCGAGGTCGGCTTCGACCACCTTACCGAGTTTGATGTAGCAGATATAGCCTTTTACCTCGGCATAACCCATCTTGCGGATTTGGGTAACATAGTGCTTGACTTGGCGGGAGTGCCTGCGGTCTTCCTTTTCGCCGAACTTGTAGTCAATAACGACCACCTCATCCCCCTTGAGCATCACACGGTCGGGGCGGATAAACGTTCCGTTCGGTTGAAGAATCTGCACCTCGTTGAGGACACGATATTCGCCCGAGTACCATTGCGAAACGGTTTCGTCCGAAAGGTATTGGCGGAGCATGGATATCAGATCGGCTTTCTGTTCACTGGTGATGCTTCCGGCGATATAATAGGTTTCGACAATATCTTCTATCTCGCCGATTGTCTGAATCTTACTGACAATCTCGTGCATCAACGTGCCATAGTCGCGGGCGCCTGTGTCGGTGAAGAAGTACTTATTGTTCAGCAATAGCTGCAGGCGGTTATCGAACGGAATACTCGACAAGGTATCCACCTGAATCTCATTGCCTTGATCGCGGCCTTTGCCAAGTAATGAGGGTGCATAATCCTGCCCGAGCTCGAACACACTGTCTCTGAGATTAAAGGAGAGCGAAGCGGTATCGTTTATGCACTTCCAGAGCAATGAGGAGATGCTGCCGACCTTGTCCGTCTTAGGCTCGGGGGCAAACGCAATCAACTCCTGTTTGGCACGGGTAAAGGCGACATAAAGGATATTGAAGTTGTCGATAAAAGCATAGAGGCGCTCGTTGAAGTACTCATCCTTGAAGATAGTATTCTTCAGGTTCTGCGAATAGTTGACCGGCACAAGGTGTAAGCGATCGAAAGGCGCTACCTGCGGATGACACCAGAGGATAGTCGTCAGCTGATGATCTATCTTCCAGTCGCAGAAAGGAATCAGTACCACCTCGAAGCCCAAGCCTTTCGACTTGTGGATAGTCATTATGCGAATGGCATCCTGCCCGTCGGGGGTGAATATCGTCTTAGCCGAACCCGTCTCGTCCCACCAGTTGAGGAAGGCGTCGAGATCGGACGAATAGCGCACCGTGAAATCGAGTACCATATCCAGAAACGACTGGATGTAGATCTGCTCGTCCTCATCCATCGCCTGACGGAAAAGCCCGGACAGCTCCTCAGTCATCTCATACAAAGGCAGTTCGCGGATATGATCCAGCGACCGGCGGACGTCTTCGGGTAACTCGCTCTGCTTGGAGAAGTACTGTTGCAGCGCATCTTCGGCTTTCAGTTGGTTGCTATACTTATAGTATTCGTATACGGCAAGCACTTTCAGCGATTCATCCAAGGGGTTGCGCAGGTATTTCAGGAGGGCTATTATCAGCTTGATACTCTGCGAACTGTTGATATACAGCGCCTCATCCGAGATAATATCGTAGCGATAGCGCGAATCCGGGTGCTGCTCCTTATATTGCAGCAGGCAATTGGCCACATCGGCTCCCTCCTTCTTGGTGCGGGTGAGGATGGCAATATCTTTCAGCGAATAGCCTTTATCCTGCAATTGCTCGATGGTCAGAGGGAGTTGCTCCAGTACATGCGCTTTCCAATCGTATGTTGCGCCGTCTACAAAGGTTATCCTGACATGTCCCGCCTGACCTTTCTTGCCACTGCAGACCTGTTGCTGCACTTCGTTGTAGGCCTGCTCTATGCGGGTGGAATAGGCAGCAATCCGCTGATCGGAGGAATCGGCAGGGAGAACACTGTTATAAGTCTCTTGCAGGAGGGTAGCCCCTTGGGAGAAGATAGTATTGTTGAAGTCGACCACGTTGCGGGCACTTCGCCAGTTGGTATCGAGGGTTTCGTGGTTGATCCCTTCATTGGCAAAGTCGATATCCAGCTGTTCGTCCAGCAGCTTCCAATCGGAGTTTCGCCAACGGTAGATACTCTGTTTGACGTCGCCCACGATGAAGTTCTTCTCGCCGCTTGCCAGACTGTTGCTGACCAAGGGGTAGAAGTTCTCCCACTGCATGCGGGAGGTATCCTGGAACTCGTCTATCATATAGTTGTCGACCCGTGTGCCGACTTTCTCGTAGACGAAAGGGGTATCGCTCCCCTGTATGATGGTGTTCAGTAGTTCGGTTGTGTCCGAGATAAGCATGAGGTTGTTCTCGGTCGTATATTCGCGTATCTTCTTGTCGATGTCGCCTAAGATGCCCAGCGTGAAGAAGTAGCGGTTAATCTCGTAGGCCGTCTGATACATCGACATATTATCGTAATGGGCAATAATATCGCTCACGCATTGGCTCAAGCCTTGGGCATAGACATCCTCTATCTTCGCTCGGGTAGTAGCATCGGTGCCGGTTTTGGTATACCAGCCGGAGACATCGCCGTCCAACTTGCGAAAGGTCGCCGTAGGCTCTTTGGTTTCGCCATTCGCCCACCGCAGGAAAGCGAAGAAGGGAGACTTACCTCCTCCTTTGAAATCCGTTGGGGTGAGATCGCAGCGCGTCATGATATTGAGCGCCTTCTCCCCTATTTGCTGCGAGGTTGCCTGAAAGGTATTGATGTAGGAGAACAGCATCTGCTTGTAGTCGTCCATCAGTGCCTTGTCGGAGATGTCGGTTTGCACCTCAGTGCGGAAGGCTTTGTAGCTTTCTTTGAATATCTCGCGCGAAAGGGATTGTATATCGGCACGGATGTTCCATGTCTCACCTTTCTCTACCTTCTCGGAGGAGAAGCGGATAAGCCACTCGAGCAAGTCCTGATTGTCGTTCTTCTCGAGGTCGAACAGGAGGGAGTCGATGGCTTCGTTCAATACTTTGTCGGCATCCAGTTCCACGTTGTATCCTCCGCCCAAGCCAATTTCACGGGTAAAGGCGCGCATCGTCTGCTGAAAAAAGCGGTCGATAGTACTGACCGAGAAAGCCGAATAGTCGTGCAAGATATATGTGAGCGTCTCCTTGGCCTTTGCCCTGACTTGCTCTTCGGAGAAGTTATTTTCCTGACAAAGACGGGTAAGGTAATCCGAACCCTCTCCTAATGCCAGATTGGCAAGTTCTTTGACAATACGGGTCTTCATCTCGTCGGTCGCCTTATTGGTAAAGGTCACGGCGAGAATATGCTTATAGGCAAAAGGCGAACGGAACAGGAGGCTCAGGTACTCACTCGTCAAACGGTGTGTCTTACCCGATCCTGCCGACGCTTTGTAGACAGAAAGCGCTGACTGTTCAGATGATACGCGATTTGGCATATCCTTCTTTTTGCAGGAGTTCGAGTACCTTATTCCGGAAATCGCCTTGAATGATGATTTCGCCATCCTTGGCCGATCCGCCGACACCGCACTTCACTTTCAACATCTTACCCAATGCTTCCAGATCGTCCGTCGCGCCGACAAAGCCTGTAATGAGTGTCACAGCCTTCCCCTTGCGGTTGCGCTTGTCGAGGGAGATACGCAATTGTTGCTTCTCTTTGGCAATGGTTTCGGCTTCCTGCTCGTCTTCACTTTCGTATTTGAAGTCGGGATTAGTCGAGTATACCACATTCAGGCGGTCTTTCCAGTCGTTTGGTTTCATATTTGTCTGTTTTGATACAAATATAGCGAAAAAGCCAATACCAAAACAAATATGCTACCTTTGTTGTTTCATCGGTATATACCACTATTCAACATTGCTATGATTATAAAGTACTTTACAGACAATGACCTATATAAGTTCTCGGTAATGCATGCTATCCAGCGCCTCTATCCCTGGTCGTATGTCAGTATCACGGCGCATTGTACGGCTACCGCGCTGCCACGTCGCTGGCATTGGACGCTTGGGTGAAGGTGTATAACGGCAGTTTGGGTATCACCTTGACAGATACGTATACGACCGACGCATTTTTCTCTTCTTTCAATCTGCAACAAGCCAAGCTGTTCGACGGTGTACGGTGCGACAGCGGCGATCCGCTGACTTTCGCCGATAAGGCAGTCCGTTTCTACGAACAGATGCGGATAGACCCTACGTCTAAGACGATTGTATTCAGCGATTCGTTGGATGTTCTCCGAGTGAAGGAGATAAAGAGCTACGTCAGAAACCGCATCCACGATACGTATGGTATCGGCACGTTCTTCTCGAACGACGTCGGGGCAAAACCGCTGAATATCGTCATCAAACTTTCGCACGTGAAAGCCGATTCGCGCGAGGGCGGCTACCTCGAAGCGATTAAACTGTCGGATGCATCGGGCAAACACACGGGCGACATAGGCGAGATAGCGATAGCAAAGCAGACATTGGGCATTAAATAATCTCATAAAGAAAAACAATTAAAGCCCATATAAATACGTTATTTGTCAAGGTAATAGTATAAATGAATAAATAAATTTAGCTACCTTTGCGCCTATGGGAAGACTATTGGCTATCGACTACGGCACGAAACGAACAGGTATTGCTGTCTCCGATCCGTTGAAGATTATTGCTAATGGCCTTACTACTGTGCCTACGCACACCCTTTTTGACTTTTTGAAAACATATCTGGCTAAGGAGAATGTAGAGTGTATCGTTGTTGGTATGCCCAAACAGATGAACAATGAGGATTCGGAGAGCATGAAGCATATCCGTCCGTTCGTGAAAAAGCTGAAAGCCCTTTATCCGGATATAACAATAGAACAGTATGACGAACGTTTCACTTCGGTTATAGCGCAACAAGCCATCATCGACAGTGGACTAAAAAAGAAAGATAGACAAAACAAAGCGCTGGTCGATGAAGTGAGTGCCACAATCATTCTGCAAAGCTACATGGAAAGCCTCCGCTTTAAACTATAAGATTTTTATGATATTACCGATATATCTATATGGTCAGCCGATACTAAGAAAGGAGACGAAAGAGATCGCAAAAGATTATCCTAATCTGAAAGAGCTGATAGAAAATATGTTCGAAACGATGTATAATGCCGATGGCGTCGGGCTGGCAGCTCCGCAAATAGGATTGGATATACGTCTTTTCATTGTCGATCTCGAGCCTTTGGCAGAGGACGATCCGCAATATGCCGATTTCAAGAAAGTTTTTATCAATCCCCGGATAGTAGAGCGCACCGGCAATATTGTGAAAATGAACGAAGGCTGCCTGAGCCTTCCGGGTATCTCGGAAGCCGTAGAACGCGAAGAGGCTATCCGCATTCAATATCTGGATGAGAATTTCAACAGTCATGACGAGACCTACAGCGGATTTTTTGCGAGGTGCATACAACACGAATACGATCATCTGGAAGCGACTTTGCTGATAGACCATATTTCGGGCATCCGCAAGCAATTGATAAAGAGCAAGCTGAACAACATGCTCAAAGGGAAAGTCAATTGCCATTACCGAGTGAAAGCCGTCAATAAAAAGTAAAACAACTACTTTCTATGAAAAGTAAGAAAATATTACTTCTGCTCCTTCCGGCCATTTGGCTACTGAGTTCTTGCGTAACCACACGCGACACAAACTTCTTTCAGGATATTCATAAAGAATATGAAAAAATCAAAGAGCCTGAATACAAAGTTATAGTTGGCGACGAGCTTTTAATCACTGTTTACACAATGGAACCAAAGGCTTTACAGGAAACATTAGGTTCTTTTTCGCAGGGAGGGACATTAAATGTACGTGCCGACGGAACAATCAAAATTCCTTTCATGGGCAAAGTATACGTCGAAGGTTATACACTCTACGAAATAGGTAAGATTTTATCCGAGAAATTCAGCGCATTAGCCGACGGCACAACAGCCACCGTCCAGCTAACATCCATGTACATCACATTCCTCGGCGAAACCGGACAAGGACGGGTGATTATGGACAAACCTATAATGACTATATACGAAGTATTATCTACCTCCACAGGTCAAAACTTCAGAGGAGACAGAAAAAGAGTCACTATCCTGAGGCAAACTTCTGCCGGCTCCGTAATCAAGGAATTCGACCTCCGTTCGAAAGACATCGTCGATAGTGAATTCTATTATGTACAACCTAATGATGTGATATACATGCCTAAGCTCGCACGAGAAATGTACACTGGAGGAACAGCCTCCACGTTGGGTGGAATAATAGGTATATTGACTGGATTGATAGGTCTTGGTGTAATGTTATTAAAGCTATTCTGATTATGATGACAAGAAAGATCATATATTTCTATTTCGGATTGATAATAACTCTTTTACCCATGTTATTATCTTCTTGTATATCTGCCGAAGAGACAAATTATCTGCAGACAATCAACCTACCCTATCAGAAACAAGAATATAAAGAATATAAGCTTCAGACCGGCGACCAGATTTCGTGTGCCATATACACACATAATAAGGAATTTAGCCAGATATTTAACCGGGTAATCGGAACAAGCGAACAATCTTCAAATATCCCCTACCTTATCCATCTGAACGGGAAAATACTGCTCCCCTATTTTGGCGAAATAGAAGTGGCCGGATTAACAATTACCGAAGCGGAAGATAAGATACAGGCATTTATGAGAGATGCTATAACAGATGTCGAAGTCAATATCCAGCTTGTCAACAATTATTATTATGTCTTATCCGACCAAGGACAACGACGGGGACGACATGATATATACAAAGAAAATATGACCATTTTTCAGGCGTTAGCGCAAGTAGGCTCCCAGTCGTACGGAGACAACTCTTTCGATCTGAGAAAAGTAACCATTGTAAGAAGAGATGCCGATGGCAATACGATACAAAAGAGTTTCGATTTGAGGAGTAAAGATGTTATCGAATCGGAATTTTATTATATATATCCCAATGATATGCTCTACTTCCCTACCAGCAGCAAATCATTCTTTAATATAACATCCCTGAGCTCTCTGGTCAATACCATCCTCATGCCGATAACTTTCTTGATTATGGTTAGCAGAGTAAGTTTCAAATAAAAAAACAGCATTGAAATAACCGGATAGATTATGAGCCAAACAGATAAAAGCCAACTTCCTATAAACGATCCATATTTTGATGACATAAAGGCCAAAACAGGGTTTTCTTTCGACTTTGTTCTCTGGTTCTATCGCATACTCAAATACTGGTATTTATTTGCCATTGCCATTATTACATCTCTTATCTTAGCTAATATAGAAAGTCGGAAAGGTGTAGATACGCATCAGATATCGGCTCTCCTGATGTTGGAAGCCCGCGGAGATGTGAGCCCCGTAGCTGGAGTCGTTCCACTCGGATCGATTATACAAAACACAGCGAATCAACAAATCGTTTTAAAATCGCGCGGTTTGGTAGAACAAACCGTTGAGAACCTTCCGAAAAAGATGTGGATTAACTACTTCCGGAAAACGAGGTTCAAACGGTTCACGATGTATGGCGTCAGCCCGGTAGAAGTGCAAACGGTAGAACTGACCAACGCTGCTTACGTTTATACATACAACATTGCCTACGTCGACAACGACCACTGTCAGGTGTTCTACGAAGAAACAGAATATCACCCTTCCTACTCTATTGTAGTACCGTTCAACAAAGTCATCGACAACGGGAACTTTAAGATTGTACTGAAAAAGACAAAACACTTTGTCCCGGATTTCGATACATTCAGCTTTCAGTTCCTCAACAAGGACCAAATGATCGGAACCTATTACGGGCGTGTCAACAGCAAATTGGTAAACGAGAAGGCTACAGCATTAGACATTGCCATGATAGGACAAGAATGGTCGAAAGATATCGATTATCTGACAGCATTCCTCGACGAGTTCCAGAACTACAACCTCTCGTTGAAAAACTCGCAGGCTACGCTTACGATCGATTTTATCGACAAACAGCTCGTCATAATAAACGATTCGCTCGAAAACTCGAGAATTGCATTAGATCGCTTTCAACGAGAGACGGGTGTATATGCTATAAGTACACCGACACTCAGAGATGAAGTGCGCGAAGCCGACAAAGAAATAGAAAAACTCAGGCTCCGGGAAAAAGCTATCCTGATCGTAGCTGACAGATTAGCCACTGCAATCAGAGATAACACAGAAATGATAGATCCCCAGATGTTTGGATTGGAAGAACCGACCCTTTCGGCAAACGTAAAAGCATATAACGCCGCACTAAAAAGTGCCCAATATGTGGGAGTAAAAAGCCCCACTTTCGAGAGAGTAGCTTCGGCACTGAACGAACAACGCAGATTGCTACTCACCGAAATGCAGCAAATCGTTGCAAGAAACGAAAAAGAAAAAGAGCAAATGCGGGTAGATTACATGGAGACAGAAAACGAAATAGAAAATCTTCCGCCCCTCGAACGCCAGCTCGTAAAATATCAACGTGTATATGCGCTCAACGAAATGTATCAACGTTTCTTGACTCAGCGTAAATACGAAGCACAAATACAAAAAGCATCCAACACTTCCGACAACTTCGTCCTCGAATGGCCAAGAAGAATAAGCACTACAAGCAGTGGAGGCTCCGCAGACTACCTGAGTTATCTGATAATAGGTATCCTGATCCCGCTTATATTTGTCATTTTGAAAGAGGAAGTGCTGAATTTCACGATATCCTCCAAAGAAGAATGTGAGCGATTGTCAGGCTATCCGGTAATCGGGACAATAGAAAACGTATCTAAGAAATTAGGCAAAGGCGTCACACTTGTCAAGAACTATCCGAAGTCAAGTTTTGCCGAATCGTTCCGTAATATGCGGGTACGTATAGAATACATGGCGCGGAAAGAGAATCATATAACCATATTGATTACTTCGACCGAGCCGGCGGATGGTAAAACATTCATTGCAACCAATATTGCATCGGTGTACCAATTGCTCGGCAAGAAGGTCATAATAGTCGACTTGGACTTGAGGCGTCCATCAGTGGCCAAAACGCTGCAAATACCAAATAACAAAGGGGTATCCAACTACCTGATAGGACAAGTTACCCTCGACGAGATTATTGTATCCAACCCAAGTTACGGATTCGATATTATCACGGCAGGAACGTTACCTCCAAACCCGAGCGAGTTGATACGTACCGAAAAAACACGCGAACTCATCAAACATCTGCAATCCGTCTACGACTATGTCATCATCGACTGTAGCCCCGTAGGATTGGTATCGGATGCGTATATATTAGGTAAAATCGTCGATACATCCCTGTTTGTCGTACGCCGTGCCAAGACAAGTAAATCTTTCTTCAAGAGCGTTATCACACAGGTGCGTACCGATGGCATCGAAAATGTAGCTCTCGTATTCAACGACGTGAAAGGACGCGAAGGATATTACGGAACATCCCGTTACTACGGCGACCGGACATATTACCTGAGGAAGAAGAGCTCATATTATCACGACGACTATTTCGAAGACTAAAACTAAAACCCTATAACTATTAATTGAGAATGAAAGGAAAAATATTAGTAACCGGAGGAGCCGGATTCATCGGATCGCATACTGCTGTCGAACTGCAAAATGCCGGATACGAAGTGATCATTATCGATGACCTCTCCAATTCGAGCGAAGACATGATTGACGGAATCGAACGCATTACAGGCAAAAGACCTGTTTTCGAGAAGCTCGATTGCAACGACATGGAAGGACTGAAAAAACTGTTCGAAACGCATAAAGGCATTAACGGGATTATCCATTTTGCTGCAAGCAAAGCGGTAGGAGAATCGGTGCAAAAGCCGCTTTTGTACTACAAAAACAACTTACTGTCACTCATCAACTTACTCGAATTGATGCCACAGTATAATATTCCGAATATTGTATTCTCCTCATCTTGTACAGTATACGGCGAACCGGATAAAAATCCGATAGACGAAACGGCTCCTGTGAAACCTGCCGAATCGCCTTATGGAAATACAAAGCAAATCAACGAAGAAATCATCCGCGACACAGTTAAATCAGGCGCACCTATAAAAAGTATTATCCTCCGCTATTTCAATCCGATAGGAGCGCATCCATCGGCAGAAATCGGAGAATTACCGAACGGTGTTCCGCAAAACCTCATACCATATATCACACAAACGGCTATGGGAATACGCGAACAATTGAGCGTTTTCGGCGACGATTACAATACGCCTGACGGCTCTTGTGTCCGCGACTTTATCAATGTAGTAGATTTGGCCAAGGCGCATGTTGTCGCCCTCGACCGCATGCTCGAAAACAAATCGGACGATAAAGTAGAAATCTTCAACCTCGGAACAGGGAACGGGGTATCTGTTCTCCAACTTATCAATACATTCGAGAAAGTAACCGGCGTAAAGCTTAACTACAAAATAGTAGGACGCCGCGCAGGAGACATCGAAAAGATATGGGCCGAGCCATACAAAGCAAACCATGTATTAGGCTGGACTGCTAAGGAATCGCTGGACGATACACTGGCTTCGGCATGGAAATGGCAATTGAAACTACGCGAGAAAGGAATTATGTAAAAAATAAATCTTTGATCATAAAATAAACGGAGCCGGGGACTAATTCTCAGCTCCGTTTCTTTTTATCCCGGACGATAATGATCTGCAAAAACGTCAAATAAATCGAGTTTAAACAATAATCATTATCTTTGAGTTATAATAGATATGGAAAAGAAAGCTCAAATAAAAAAACAATTGGAGAAAAAGCTATTTGATGCAAATGCTTTTTGGTCTTATAACAAAGATTCCTGTAAGAACTTATCTGACTGGGATTTAATAAAATTTGTGCTTATCAACCTTGATATTGAGGATATAAACCACCTGTTCGAAATATATCCTAAAAGTAAAATAAAAGAAGTGTGGCTAAAGGAATTAGTTCCACAAGGCGACTTTCTTAAATCAATGAATATATGTTTTGCAATCATATATTTCGACATAAAAAAGCCATTGCAATACCTCCGCTCGATGGAAACAAGACACTTCAATAAAATTGCAAATTATGGATAAAGCCCTTGTCGAAAGAACTCTTAAAGTCATAAAGGCTGTCTCTGAATGGGACTCTATAAAGCCCTATATACTTGTTGGAGGAACAGCTTTGTCTTTACAATTAGCACATCGGTTGAGTGAAGATCTGGACTTTATGCGCTGGCAAAATGTCAAAAACGAAAAAATGGGAATTAATATAGGGGCTATATTAGCTGATATTAAGAAACATGGCCATACATTGGAATCCCAGGATATATATGAAGCAAATCACTATGTTATTGGCATAGATGGAGGTGTGAAAATCTCCTTTTATGCCCCCGAGAAAAGACCTCCTAAATTATCCACAAAGAAATATTTAAACAATATCGTCTTGGCGGACGAGGATACAATCGCATCTCTCAAGATGGAAACCTTGATGAGGAGAACCTTTTTCAGAGATTATTATGACCTATATTGTATCTTAAGAAAAAAGAGCCCGGAGCAAATCAAAAGTATCATAGACAATGCGCTGAAATACTCGGGACACCAACTTAAAAGCAAAAATCTAATCGGGATTTTAGCCAATTCCGAACGGTTTAATAACGACTCGTCATTCGAAGAACTTGAACCCAAATACAAAATTACAGCTAAAGAAATACAGGCTTTTATGATTGAAAAGGTGAAAGCAGTATTTGATTAACTGTCATTTTAAGCCATTTGTTGGATAATCAATTCTGTAACCACTTATATCAAATAAAATGTATATCTTTGCACGCAGATTTTGGTGTTACGATTCGGCATTGCCCGATAGTAATGAAAAGGGAATCAGGTGCAAATCCTGAACAGACCCGCTGCTGTAAGCTCTTTACCAAACGATTGTATAAATCTCAGGCCACCGTTAAATAAGCTGTTAGCTGATAGCTGTTAGTAAAAAGCTAATAAAATGGGAAGGCAATACAATCGGGAGTAAGTCAGAAGACCTGCCAAAATAAGTTATAATCGAAAAGCTTTCGGGTTTTATTAAAAAAGCTTGACATGTCTTTACTGAAAAAAAGTGTTTTATTCTTCCTTTGTTTGTTGCTGCCCTCGTATGTCGCAGCCCAAACTTCTATCGATAGCCTGCAGGAACTGAAGGCTGTTATTATCACAGCCAAGCCTTTCACCGAAGTCATTCCTGTGCAATCCTTATCCGGTCAGAAATTAGAGCGGATGAACAGCCTGTCGGTAGCCGACGCCTTGCGCTATTTTGCCGGAGTACAGGTAAAAGATTACGGCGGATTGGGTGGATTGAAAACAATAGACGTCCGCAATATGGGAACACACCATATAGGCAACTTCTACGATGGCATCGAAATTGGGAATGCCCAGAATGGCGTGGTCGATATGGGACGCTTTTCGCTCGACGATATGGAGTCTATCTCCCTCTACAACGGGCAAAAAAGCGAGATTTTTCAATCGGCAAAAGAATTTATGTCCGCTTCCACCGTCTACATGTGGTCGAAGAAACCCAAATTCAAAGAAGGCAAGAATACGAACCTCACACTCCGCTACCGCACCATGTCTATCGACTACATCAACCCTTCTCTGCGATTGGAGCAGAAGCTAAGCGATAAAGTCAGCATGAATGTCAGTGGAGAATACCAAAAATCCAACGGACGGTACAAATACCATTACAAACGTGTATTCCCCGATGGCAGCACAGCCTATGATACCACCGCCATCCGAAAGAACAGCGACATAGAAGCCTTCCGTATCGAAACAGGCGTTTACGGACAAATAACCGACGGCAGCTGGTATGCCAAGCTCTATTACTACGATTCCGACCGTGGTTCACCCGGGGCCATCGTCGCCGGAAAATTCTCCGACGGCTACCGGCAATCCGACAGAAGCTTCTTCGCACAAGGACGCTTAACAAAAGACATCGACGAGAAATACCATTTGCAGGTAAAAGGTAAATTCTCCTTCGACTACCTGCACTATCTCGCGCAAGACACAACAGAAGTCAATAACGAAGGAGCGAAAGAATCCCTCTGGTCGAACGACCGCTATTATCAGCAGGAGGCTTACCTGTCAGTCATCAACCTCTACAATATCAACTCGTGGTGGGATGTGTCGCTGTCGGCCGACTATCAATGGAACAAACTGAACGGCACACGCAAATACATCAAGACCAAGTTCCCCTACCCTCGCCGGAATTCTATCGTAGCCTCGTTGGCTACCTCTGTCGATTTGGGCAAGGTGAAAGCGATGGCAAGTATCGTAGGCAATTATATAGACGAATCGGTGAAAGACGATACCAAAACCGAAAACAAAAGGGTGGTTACTCCTGCCGCATTTATCGGCTACAAACCTTTCGAGGATTATGACTTCAATCTGCGGGCTTTTGCCAAACGCTCGTTCCGTATGCCTACATTCAACGATATGTATTATGCACAGGTAGGCTCGTCTACATTGAAGCCCGAATATATGAATCAATACAATATCGGTTTTACCTATGCGCGGCAATTCAACAATTCGCCTTTTTTCGACAGCTTCACATTGCAAGCCGATGCCTATATCACCCGCACCAAAGACAAAATAATAGCATCGCCCACAGGAAGCCTCTTCCGCTGGATGATGTCGAACACGGGAAAGGTAAAAGGACGCGGAATAGAAACCGTTGCCAATATAGGGATGCACGTAGGAAAAGTGAAATTGGCGACAAACCTCTCTTACACCTATTCCAGTGCAAGGGATTATTCCAATAAATGGCTGACATCCTATGGCGACCAGATTCCTTACACGCCATGGCATAGCGGATCGGCCGTGTTGAATACGACGTACAAAACATGGGACTTGAATTATAGCTTTATCTATGTAGGCAAGCGATACAACGGAGGGGTTAACAATATCCCTGTCAACCGCGTACAGCCTTGGTACACACACGATATATCATTACAAAAGAAATTCCATATCAACGACATAGCGGCAAAGGTATCCGTCGAAGTGAACAACCTTCTGGCACAGGACTATGAGGTTATCTATAACTATCCCATGCCTTTGCGGACATTCCGTTTTACTTTTAGCATAGACTTATGAAACAGTTAATCCTACTATTATCGGCAATCGTACTATTATTCGCTTCGTGCCGCGAAGACGAGGTTATCTTTCCTTCGCATGCCACGGCAGTGACCGAACCCGAATTGGATGGAGAGATAGAAGGTTTCTATCTGCTCAACGAAGGCAATATGGGTATGAACCGCGCCAGCATCGACTTTTTCAACAGCCGACAGGGAACCTATACAGTAGACATCTATTCCGAACGCAACCCGACAGTGGTAAAAGAATTGGGCGATGTAGGCAACGACCTGAAGATATACGGCGACAAGTTGTGGGCAGTTATCAATTGCTCGAACAAGATAGAGGTGATGAACAAGTGGACGGCTCAACGAGTGGCAACGATAGAAGTACCCAACTGCCGCTATCTGGCTTTTCACGACGGCAAAGCCTATATCAGTTCCTACGCCGGGCCGGTAAGCATCGATCCCGATGCCGATCAGGGTTTTGTAGCCGAAATAGATACCCGGACATTTCAGATTACGAGAAAAGTACAGGTGGGCTATCAGCCCGAAGAAATGATTATACACAACGGCAAACTATATGTCGCCAATTCGGGGGGATATCGCGTACCCAACTACGACCGCACCATATCGGTTATCGATCTGGCATCGTTCACCGAGATAAAAAAGATAGATGTAGCCATCAACCTACACCGGATGGCGATCGACAGCCGCGGCGATATTTATGTGTCATCGCGTGGCGACCACCGCAAAGTACCCGCCTCGCTACACGTGATAGACAGCAATACGGACGATGTGAAACAGCATCTGGACATTCCTGTCAGCGAGATGTGTATGGTAGGCGATTCGCTCTATTATTACAGCGTTGGCTGGAGCGATATAACCCAGACAAATAACGTGACTTACGGTATCTTGGATACGCGTGACAAGACGGTTATCTCGGACAAAATCATTACCGACGGTAGCGACAGCAACATTATGATTCCTTACGGGCTTGCCGTGCATCCCGAGACGAAGGATATTTACATTACCGATGCCCAGAATTATATTGTCACAGGGCTTATCTATTGCTTCGACAAAGAGGGTAAGCTGAAATGGCGTACGACGGCAGGGAATATCCCTTCCAATATAGCCTTTGTGTACAGGTAGTTATAGAGGTTGGCACGAAGGACAATAATAGACCGAACCTCCCAGATAAGCCTCTTTTATGATTTCATCGCCACAATTCGGGCAAGGTTCTTTATACGTATTTTTGGAAAGAATACATTTATAGCCTCCTTTATTTCCATAAAAATCTTTTTCCGTGTCGCGTCCGCCTTTATCGGTCATACTCCGCAGCGTATGCCTCAGGCAATGAAACAAGTCGCCTCGCTGCATATCGTCGATAGTAGCGATCTTTCTTTTAGGGTTCAATCCCGCAAGAAACAGTATATCCTGCAAAACACCATTACCCAATCCCGGTATACGCTGTTCGGTTGCCAGCAAAGCTTTTATCGAAAGATTCTGTTTGGCATTGGCAAATAGCTGTTGGAAATAGGCTTCGTCGAAAGCATCGTCTAAGGGAATCAATTTCGTCAGACTCCCCTGATAATAAGGATTATCGAGATCTTTTTCGAAAGCATAAATCGCACCATACATCGAAACGGTAAAAGCCAAAAAACTCTTGTCATCGAATTCTATCAACAACTGGTGCTTTGCCGGATGCTTCTGGGATGGCGGATAATAATTCATATTTGTCCCGTATGCGATGGAGATATGAACATCCGAATCGCAATGCATCGTTACAAATTCATTATGCCCTACAACAGATTCGATTTGCCTTCCGGCAAGCAGCTTGGCATAGTGAATAGGATCGCCGTTGTACCACGTGAATTTGTGCGGGCTGGTAGCTTGATAGACGTTGGCGATAACCTTTCCGGCAAGAATGCTTTGCGCCTGACGGGCAAGTGTGATAGATTCAGGTATTTCGATCATAGTTGCATCATGTCCAAAGGGAAGTTATAAACATCGGCACTTTATCGTCGCCGGCAGTTTTGAAGCCCGTACGTTCGTAGAAGCCGACTTCTTTTTCGTAAGCTATCAGTACAACGCGAAGGTAGTCTTTGTATTTTTCAGTCACCATGCCGACCAGTTCTTTGCCAATGTGCTTATGCTGGTAATCGGGATGGATGAGCAAATAATGTACATAAGCTGTCATAATGCTATCGTCCAACGCCATGATCAAGCCGACTAATTTGTCACCGTCCCAAGCCGTAAAAACCGCTCCGGCATTACGCATAGCAACTACAAGTTTCTCGGGATAATGCCCCGACGACCACTCAACAGACAGGAATAATTCCTGCAAATCCTTCGCCTCAAATACCTGGGTATCTTTATAAGTTATATTCATTGTCTCTTTTTTTCTATAAAAGTATATTTTTTGCCGGATAAAAAGTAACTGAGAGAAGAAAAATCTTCTCTCAGCTTTAATCAGGTCTATCTTATTGAATCGGATTAGATTTTCTTACCGATGTAAAATACATAGCCGTAATACTCCTTGTATTTATAATACAATTGAGTTTCGTGGCGCTGGCTGTCAATCAAATCGATAGCCATTCGGTTTCCTGCATATTTCTTGAGGAAAGCCTCTTGTACAGGAGGTTGCGGAGCATAAAAATGCTCTGTCCATGTATTTTCGGGAAGAACAAACGTCGCCACAGGTATATAGCCTGCCTGCTGCATTTGTGCCACTTTCACCGGAATGGTATCTATTTCGGGATAAGACTCGTTCCAGAAATCAAAAATTTCCTTCGGGCGCTCTTCTGTGAACCACGTCGCCTCCGTAACGGCGATATAACCTCCTGTTTTGAGGTATTTGCGCCACTCGTTCAAGCCGCGTTCGTAACCGACATTATAGATAGCCCCTTCGGACCAGATGAGGTCTAACGATTCCTCTTCGAAAGACAAATCGTTCATATCTCCCACGATACCTTTCACGCGGTTGTCGAAATGGTGTTCCTGCATCTGATGGTTGAAAATATCGATAAACTTGGAAAAGAAATCTATCGCTGTTATCTGACCTTCGGTATTTTCGGCCAAAACAAGCGTCTGACCGCCCGTTCCGCAGCCTATATCGGCAATCTTCGCGTCCGGCGTGAGGTTATCTATAAAACTCAATGCTTTACGAGTTATTTCAGGGCTGCCGGGACCTTGACGTTCGAGGCCGGAAAAATATTCGCAAATAAGGTTAAAGTCGAAGTCGTGTATAGTTTTAATTTCGTTACTCATGATTTCTAATTTTTAAATTGTTGGGGTTGCCATGTCGCACCATTGAGAGATCCCTCCCATGCCGAGCACAACAACGTATTTTTAATAAATTATAATGATTATGCCCCGAAGAGAGCTCTTCGAGTAAAAAACAAAAGGATAATCTGCAACAGGTGTTACAAATTATTTACCCAACCAAATCCTTCTTAACTTTAAACATAAGCGATTTTTACAAATGCAAATATAGCGAAAGCCGAGTGCAATCAAGCTTGCTTGTAATTGCCGAGGCGCATCCTATATTCTGCAAATATAAATAATTATTCCATACCTATTCATTTTTCTAATGAAATTTATCATTCGCCATGAAGAACTTGCCTATATCGGCAAAAATATGTATATTTAATACTCATTTTAAACAATTCTTGCCGATAACAGCAATTTATTAGGGTTATGCGATATCTATCAGTCAGTCAGTTTGCACAGAAATGGGGTGTACCGGAAAGGACTATCCGCAACTACTGTGCGACAGGAAGAATAAAAGGAGCTTTCTTAACAGGTAAAACATGGAATATACCCGAAGATGCCCTTCTGCCACAAAAGAGCCACTCTCGATTCAGTGATAATCCCTTGCTCAATATCCTTAAAGAGCAGAAGGATATGAAGCTGAAAGGAGGTATCTACCATCGTACTCAAATCGACTTAACCTACAACTCCAACCGCATCGAAGGTAGTAAACTAACGGAAGAACAAACCCGCTATATCTTTGAAACAAATACAATAGGAGTAACCAATGAAACTATTAACGTGGATGATATAATCGAAACATCCAACCACTTCCGTTGTATCGACTTGATTATCGAAAAGGCAAAGTCAAAACTTACCGAATCGTTTATAAAAGAGTTACACTATATACTCAAATCCAGCACTTCGGATAGCCGAAAAGATTGGTTCAGGGTAGGCGATTATAAGAAACTACCTAACGAAGTGGGAGGAACGGAGACGTCTCCGCCTGAGGAAGTTCAAAATAGGATGAAGGAATTACTCAACAATTATCATTCTCGAAAAAATAAGACGATTGAGGATATAATTGAGTTTCATTATCAATTTGAGTGTATACACCCATTTCAGGACGGTAACGGGCGTGTAGGCCGCCTCATTATATTTAAAGAATGTCTGGCTAACAACCTAATACCTTTTATCATTGATGAAGATTTGAAATGGTTTTATTATCGCGGATTGCAGGAGTGGGAAAAAGTACATGGTTATCTGATTGATACTTGCCTGACTGCCCAAGATAAGTATAAAGACATACTCAACTATTTCAAGATCGCAACTTAATAGAGGATATAGAATGATATCACAACAGGAGGCCTTCCGCCTCCTGCTATAACCAGCTTTCAAATTACATGTCCTTTATATGAGTTTTCGTAAACGGGCAATGAGCCAGACATTTGAGACAACAATAACAGTTGTGTACATCAACCAATTCTTCCCTTGCCGTCCCCACTTTCCAGCTATTTCCCTTAATTGCCTGCGTAGGACAGATATTCCGGCAGATAACACACTTCCCGCATTTCGATTCTTCCGGCTTATGCAAAACCGTTTTTAGCGGCGCATCTGTCAGCACGGAGCACATACAGAATGCGCTGCCGTAATCGGCGGTTATCAGCAAATTAGCATTTCCTATCCAGCCTAATCCGGCATAAACGGCAATCGTTTTATGTGGCAATGGAGTTCTTTTTTCAGCCACATTGTAAGTTCCCGATTTCTCTATCCCTTCTTCCGATTGGGAAAAAGCCGAATAGCCTTTATCCGAAAGATAGGCTGCAATATGATCGGCCATTTGGTCGGCTTTCTTTTCTTTGAGGCAAAACTCATCCAGATGCAATTGATTATTTTCGAACAGATTCTTGACATAGTCGGGATTGTCGATCAGGTTTTTCACATAAGGGAGGGATAAGGGAAGCCCCAACAGAATAGCAACAGGATAGCCCCTGTTCTGTTCGGCAGACAGATGGGATATATCTACATAATGTACAAACTCGGCACCAAGGGATTCTAATTCTCTTTTTATATTGTTTTCTAAAGACATAATATTCTTATTTATGATGTTTATATAGGCACATGACTCCTGCATATACAGCGAATGTCATGAACGGTTTTGATAAAATATAATAATGGAAATACATTCAGGTGCTCACCCGAATGCAACAATATCAGTCTACAGGAATGCAGACCAATATTAAGCGCCTATATATAAGAGAATTCTTCTCAATGCACAGTTTGTTGATTCGACTACGAAATTAAATAAAATATCCGATAAACAAAACACAGAAGCTCTGTTTTTCGGAGCTTCTGTGCTATACAACATATTTTCAAGTTTGTTACGAATCCTTTTTGTAATCGGTGAAGCCAAGGCGATTTCCGGATGGATCTTCAAGTTCTACCGCCCATCCTGTACGAATGGCAAATGGCTCTGTAAGGAAGCGGACACCCTTATTCTGCATGTCAGCATAGAGCGCTTTCACGTCCTCCACCTCAATCCATACGGTAGGTTTTGCGTCCGGAAATTTCTTCTTGTCTTTGAGTATTATAGCAGGCTCTTCCGCGCCCACACGGAAAGCAACCATCCCTTGTTCCTCGAATTCGAATTTCTTTTCCAGCCCTAATGTCTCTGCATAAAAGCGTTTGCTCGCTTCGTAGTCGTCGACAGGGAAAAAGAAGTTATCGTAATTTTTGATTGCAGCATCATTCGCATCTTCCGTAATCGTCAGGATGTAGCCATTGTTATCATACATCGCAAATTCATCCGCACCGTAAAAGGTTTTGTGCATTTCTTTTGCCAGATAGGCAGTATCTTTCACCTTCCGGTACAATTCCTGCATACCCTTCATCTTCACGTAAAACGTCTGGGTAGCTGTGATGCTACGACCTTGCAAATGCGGATATTCTTCCAAGAGGTTCTTCATCTCCTGAAACATAATGCTGACATCGCCCGAAACGACCATCGCCCACTGAAGCGTCCCTGTTTCGGGAACACTCATCACCAGCTGAAAGCCTAACACTTCGGTATAGAAGCGTACTGTCTCATCTACACTCTTTACCCCTATATTGGGAGATAACGATTGATATTTCATAGGTTTATGCTTTTAGAGCATCTTTATATTTTTCTGCCATCTCGCGCGGGGAGTAGATGTACAGAATATTGCCTATCGGATCTGCTACCGTGAAAGAACGATCGCCCCATTCATGGTCGGCAATAGCATCCAGGATAGCAATATCGGTCTGTTTCAACTTGTTATATTCGGCATCTACATCGTCGACCATCAGATTGAGTGTTACACCGCCTGCCGCTTCTTTAGGATCCATATCGCAAGGGGGCGCCATGAAAGATAAGAAAATATAAGGATTAACCTCGCTATCGAAATGGATGGTTACATACCAGTCGCAGTCGAAGGTAACTTTTACATCGAAGTATTTCAGGTAAAACTCCTTACATTCAGCAATTTTGGTAGTATGGAACGTGGTAGATAAATCTTTGAATTTCATAATTATTTTGCTTTATAGTTTAAGCTACAAATATATGCATCGTACATAGTTTTTTTGTGTAAAAAAACGACATTTTACATACCACTGAATAAGTCCGGCTCTCTATACATCTTCTCTTTGATGGCAATGGTATAGCTGCCCGAAAGATTGTATTTCTTCCGCAAACGGTTTACCCTTTCATACAACACATCCTTATATTCTTTGCCCGCCCCTCCTTTTTTGTACAGTTCGCACATCTGCTCATAAATCTGGGGATAATCGGTCTTTATGAATTCGAGGAAGTAAGGGCGCGTTTTCCCTCGTAGATAGAGCGTCCCGGGCAAGGCATAATGCACATTGCTATCTTTCGCACAGGCAAAAAGGCTGTCGATATTCTCCTCCGTATCGGTCAGATAGGGGACGATAGGCATCACATGCAAGCCTACGGAGGCATTCGTTTTGCGGAACTCTTTAAGCATCGCAAAGCGTTTTACGGATTCGCATCCGTTGGGCTCTAATTGCTGACGGACAGATTCGTCCATTGTTGTCACAGTTGCCGCCACATTGATATAAGTGATACGCGACAAGCGGTCTATCAGGTCGTAATCGCGCAATATCAGATCCGACTTGGTAGAGATAATTGCGGGCGTTTTGTATTTGATAAGCAGCTTCAGTATTTCGGGCATCAGCTGATATTCCTGTTCTATAGGCTGGTAGCTGTCCGTCACTCCGCCGATATTGACAATATCGCGTTTCCACGAAGGAGAACGAAGCTCTTTTTCGAGGTGTTCGAGGATGTTCTGCTTGACATATACCCTATCAAAGAAAGCGCCGTCCTTCAGATAGTCGTGCGAATATATAGCATAGCAATACTTGCAGCCATGTTCGCAGCCCCGGTATATATTCAGATCCCATTCGTATGGGACTTTTCGTTTCAGCTTATTCAGGGCAGACGAGCAATCGACCGGTATGTATTGTCTTTCGGGCATATTCTTCTTATCATTGTTCGCGGAAATCGGAGGGTAAACCTCCTTCGAAATCCTTAAAATCTTTTATCAGATGGGCGTGGTCATAGTAGCCACAATCGAAAGCAATCGTATATAAATTTGCTTCGGGATGCTGACGGATATAGTGCCGCGCATGCTTAAACCTCATCACTTTACTAAACATTTTGGGCGAAATGCCTACTGCTGCTTTGAATCGGCGCTGCAATTGCCGCTCGCTAAGGCATGTTGTTTCTGCAACGGCAGCCGTAGAGAGCAGTCCGCCCGATTTCCTTATCAGATCGGTTGCATATATTATCTGCCTGTCCGGCTCGTTGGCAAAGGGTAGTTTAGAGAGCAGGTAGTTATTTATGTATAAAACCCTCTCTCCCATCGACGTTAATCCGGATAAATTATCGTAAAAGCAATTATCGAAAACCATGTTTTCCAACGACATATCCACCCTGCCATTGGTATATTCATAGGCAGGCAAACGGACAAATGCCGCAATAGCTGCCGGACGGAAACGGATACCAAACATCTCGACACGTCCCTGAAAAGGGACTTCAGAGTAGGAAGTCATCGTACCCACCAGATAGGGAGTATTTGCTTTCAACCCATCTTTAGCAGTAGAGGTGAATGTAAAAAGAATATCGATACATCCGTCGGGAGGAATCCGCATCACCTCCTGCCCTTCCACAAAACCATCAGCAACCCAGTATGTTTCGACATAGGGAGCCAATAAGGGATGGGGCGGATGTTCGTAATACATTCAACTAAGATAGGGATTATTGGTAAACTTCGCGCTCGAATTGCGAGTTCTGGTAACATTTGTAAGCATAAAAGATACATCCTCCGGTGATGACAATGCCCAATGCAAGCGAACCCCACACACCAAGCGTTTCGGCTATCCCGATAAATATTGTTTTCAAACCTCTTCTTCCTCCGCTGGCTGTAATTTTTTCGCCGGCTTCGATACCGCTTGCCATAAATACAAGGGAAAAAGATAAGGCAGCAGCAGCAATGGTGTATAAAACGGGCTTAACGAGAACGTTCTTCGTTTTCACAGCTTCGGTGGAATGTTGAAGCTTCGGACATTTCGATAAAATGAAAGCCAACACTTCTTCGAAATCGCTCTTCTTGGCAAAGATGATGGGCGAGACGTCGGTCTTTCCGTTTTCGTTGAAATATACTTGTATGACGTTATCTTCTCTGAGGACATTGATTCGCTCTATCTGAGAGTATTCATACTTATGAACGGTGTCTAACATGCCTTTCTTCTCGGCATTGACTTTTTCCAGAAATGCGTCGAGGTTTCCGTAATCTTCGTCGGTAGCCATCAAGTGTGTGTCTGTAATATAGATATTCTTCAGAATACCTTCTTCCTGATAATACTTTTCCATAGTTCTATAATTTTTTATGTGTGCGTAAAAGTGTATTTTATGATTACAAATATATCAGAAATATTCACTCAATTCCATCCAGCGCATGGTTTTTTCGTCTATTTCGGCTATCAGTTCGCTTATCCGCTGCGACTTGGCTAATAGCTCTTCCGTAGACAATGCACCGCTCGACAATGCTGCTTCGATGGCTGCCTTTTCTTCCTCCAATCGGGGAATAAGTGCATCCAGTTCTTCAAATTCTTTTTTCTCTTTGTAGCTTAGTTTCTTCTTTTCAGTGGGTTGTTGCTTTTTCTCCTCCACGGGTTTTGTGTCTTTCGGTTTGGCTTGTTCGGCCTCTCTCGCCAAAGAGTCCTGTATTTCCTTCCACTCGCGGTAATCGGAATAATTACCCGGAAAGTCTTTTATCTGGGCATTCCCGCTGAAAGCTAACAGGTGATCGACAACTTTATCCATAAAATAGCGATCGTGCGAAACAACAATCACACAGCCTCTGAATTGTTGCAGGTATTCTTCCAATACGTTCAGCGTAACAATGTCGAGGTCGTTCGTAGGCTCGTCCAGCACGAGGAAGTTCGGGTTCTTAATCAACACCGTACACAGGTATAAACGTCGCCTTTCGCCTCCCGAAAGTTTGTAGACAAAGCTGTGTTGCTTCTCCGGAGGGAAGAGAAAATGTTGCAGGAATTGCGAAGCGGTCAGCTTGCTGCCATTGCCCAAATCGATGACTTCGGCTATATTTTGCACGACATCCAAGACCTTCATCTGATCGTCGAATTCCAATCCATCCTGACTGTAATAGCCGAAACGGACTGTTTCGCCGATGTCGAAGCATCCTTTGTCGGGTTGTACCTCGCCCATCAGCATTTTGACGAAGGTCGATTTTCCTGTTCCGTTATTGCCTACAATTCCTAATTTCTCGTAGCGGGCAAAGACATAGTTGAAGTCTTCGAGTATTTTGATGTCGCCAAAGGCTTTATATACATGCTGTGCTTCGAATATCTTATTGCCGATGTACGAACCTTTCATTTGCAGTTGCACATTGCCTGCATCGCGCTGTTGCTGGGCTTTCTTTTCCAGTTCGTAAAAAGCATCTATACGCGATTTGGCTTTCGTTCCGCGCGCTTGTGGCTGGCGGCGCATCCACTCCAATTCTTTACGAAGTAGGTTGTTAGCGCGATCCGTCTCTGCATTCTGTGCATTGACACGCTCTTCGCGTTTTTCGAGATAATAAGAATAATTGCCTTTGTATTGATAGATCTGCTGCTGGTCGATTTCCATGATTTCGGTGCAAACCCGATCGAGGAAATAACGGTCGTGCGTCACCATCAGCAGGCTCAGCCGCGAGCGTTGCAGATACCCTTCGAGCCATTCTACCATATCGAGGTCGAGGTGGTTGGTCGGCTCGTCCAATATAATGAGGTCGGGCTCGGTAATCAGCACGTTGGCAAGCGCCACACGCTTCAACTGCCCACCGGATAGCTCCCCTATTTTTTGGTCGAAATTGGTAATTTTGAGTTGTGCCAGAATTTGCTTCGCACGATGCTCATAATCCCATGCCTGCAAAATATCCATCTGTTGGAGGATAGCATCTAAGCCGTTTTGATCGGTAGAATTTATTACCTGCTCGTAACGGGCGATGAGGTCGGTAATTTCATTGCCGGACTGGAAGCAGGCTTGTATCACGGTCAACTCGGCAGGATATTGCGGATCTTGTTCGAGGTAGGCGATACGCAGGTCGCGGCGGAAAGAGATGTTTCCGGCATCGTACGATTCTTTCCCTGCCAGTATATTCAGCAGGGTTGTTTTTCCCGAACCGTTTTTGGCTATCAGCCCGATGCGTTGCCCTTCGGCAATGCCAAATGAAATATTCCGGAACAGGACTAAATCGCCGAAACTCTTTGTCAATCCCTCTACCTGTAAGTATGATGCCATGCGCTATTCTGCTTTAGGGTAGCAAAGGTAATAATTTTTTGTGCTTCGGTGTGATTTTTCTGTCCCTTGCTACGACTAATAGAATAAAGGATAAACTTAAAAATCTGCGATTATGAAAAAGCTAATAACAAAAACGAAAAAAGAATCAAAGTCTTCAGTGTGTGCAGCAGCAGCTGTAATATTAGGAGTTTGCAATTCAACCATGGATGACAGTCCTCTTCAATATTGTGTTGTGATTGCAGCCGCTATTATGACTTTTTGTACTGTGTTTTTTTATATCAAAGAACTTAAAAATAACAAATCATGAAAAAGCAAGTTGAGAAAAAACAAAAATCGTCGGAATCATCTTTATTACTCGTTGTTGCCATGATGTTTGTTGTCTTTGGTGTAACGATGGATGGTATGGGAGCTCTAAAATACGGATTCTTAATAGGTGGTGTTGTTTTGGCTATTGGTTCTTTTATTCTATCTTTGAAGGAACTAAAGAAGAAAGAGTAGGTATTTGCTGTTCTTTCCTCTATCCGGAAACCTGAATAATACTATACAATGGACTTTAATTTTTCATTCTTCGACCTGTTCGAATACTGGGATGTTCTCAAGCAATACATCAACCCGCTCTCAACCGTAAAATGGGCTATTATCGGCGGAATAATCGGATTTGTTATCCTCGTGGTAGCCGAAATTATCCTGCGCAAAAAAATATTGGTTCGCCGCCGCCATTGGAGTTTGAAGATACTGGCTTATCTCTACATGGTCTTTCTTCCTTTATATGCCGGATTCTGTTTTACTCAATGGTTTGCCTACAACAATGTAGAAAACCAGTTGGTCAACAATATACCGACTTATCTGGGCGACACAAACGAGCTATACGAAAAACATCTGAAAGAATCACTCGAATCGTCTATCTATGCACACTATCTTAAATATACAGGAAATGAATTGATAGACGAAGGTTATGGTTATCTGACAAGTATCGTGAAGGAGAAAATGGATATCGAGGATGCTATCGAAGAAAAAGAAAGAAGCACAATAACCAAAATAAAAGACGAAGCTGTCCTTTTCCTTGTCAGTTCTTACCTGAAAGACAAGATGACGGACAAACTCACTACCACCGTAGACGAGAAGGTGATGCTGAAAGAAGGTATTACCAAAGAATTATTGAGTATTCAGATTCGGGAGATACTCGACACAGGCGTCATCGAAACGATTATGGAAACGCATATCCGTAACATCTTCGGGGGATTGAAATCGAAAGCCATCCTTATGTTTGTGTTGGGACTGGCTATCCCGCTCATCGAAATAATTATAGCGAATATTTTGGA
The DNA here is from genome assembly GCF_010501075.1 of Dysgonomonas sp. 25. Taxonomy (GTDB): domain Bacteria; phylum Bacteroidota; class Bacteroidia; order Bacteroidales; family Dysgonomonadaceae; genus Dysgonomonas. The sequence continues at coordinate 382,329 of NZ_QVMN01000003.1, read as the reverse complement.
TAAAAAGGCGAAAAGAAAAGCATTGGCAACTGAAGGTATAAATGTTATCGATGACAGAATTATTCAATAACTCCAAAGGCTGATGAAAGGAAAATATGCCAGACCGAAAACAAAATGCGCCGCTATCGCATCACTGGCATTTTTGGTTGTAAGCATATTATGCGTATCTTTTCTTTATTCTATTTATTTGGGGGATAACAGTAAGATTAGTATTTTTTGGAATATGCTTTCTATTGCCTTTATGAGTCTTATACCTCCCCTATACCTTGCTGGCATCATACTAATCGTTGTAAGTAAACTGAAAAAGGAATCGCTCATCCTGTGTCCAGTCTTTCTTTGCATCCTATGTGTTGTAAACCTTTTCTTTTTTTACTTCCTGCCTGTCCTCTCTATTTTAATAGGTGGTTATGATAATCTGGGAGAGCAAATTCTAACTGAATACGGGTTACCTTTATTATAATATCTGATGCACAATCGGTATCAGCAGGGCAGTCATCACGCCCATCAGTCCGATTGCTAAACCGCTCAAAGCACCTTCTATCATACCCATCTCCATGGCCTTGGCAGTACCTACGCTATGCGCCGATGCGCCCATTGCCAGGCCTTTGGCAACACTGCTCTTGATACCCAACAGTTTGAGGATAGGAGGCCCGATAATACTTCCCAAGATTCCGCAGAAAACGACAATGACCGCCGTCAGCGAGACATCGCCTCCCGATTGGGAAGATATGCTGATAGCGATAGCCGTCGTGACGGATTTCGGTTCGAGGCTGTAAATCAGGATTTCATCAGCCCCCGTCAGGCGGGCAAGCAGGATAACGCTGAGTATCCCCACCACACTGCCCACAAATATCGATAGCATAATGGAAGTTACATTCCCTTTCAGATAACTTATCTGCTCGTAGAGGACATAACCCAACGCTACGATGGAAGGCCCGAGCATGAAGTTGACAAATTGTGCGCCATGCTCGAAGGTGAGGTAGTCGATATCCGTTATTTTCAGGAAGGCTATAATGATAGCAATAGATATAATCAGCGGGTGAAAAAGGGCGATTTTCGTCTTTTTAAAGACCCATTGCCCGAACAGGTATGTGCCGAAAATAAGCAGCAGGATAAACTCGGTAGATTCAAACAATGCTTTCATTTCTTCCTCCGTTTTTCTCTGTGATTTTCCATATGTTGCTGGATAAGGGCAACAACAACTATAACCAACGCCGTACTGACCGAGCAGACAATGAGGATGGAATACCAGAATTTGCTGAGTAAACCGAACGATCCCATCAGTCCCACTCCGGCAGGAATGAAAAAGACAGCCATGTTTTTGGTGAAAGCATTGGCTACATCGCTCACGCTGTCAGGCTTGACAGCTTTGAAATGGAGGGCTGCAAAAAGCAGCAGCATACCGATAATACTTCCCGGCACAAAGCCATCGATCAGGTAGCTGATCAATTGCCCGAGAAAGTAAAACAAAAGGACAAAGAATATCCCCTTTATCATTTTCATAACACACGATATTTAGCGTTAATCCAAGGACAAAGGTAGTATATATAATTCTGAAATTATCGGATTAATCCTTAAACATTTCTTTGAAATCCACGACTTGTTTACCCGGCAATACCTGATTCAGAATCACCCCGATAATCGAAGCCAAAGCCATTCCTTCCAACGAAAATGATTCGCCCACGTGAATAGCTGCACCACCGATTCCGATAACCAATATTACGGATGAAATGATAAGGTTGCGCTTGCGGGCAAAATCGACTTTGTTCTCGACCAACATACGCAAACCACTGGATGCAATGATACCAAACAGGAGGATAGAAACCCCTCCCATCACAGGCGAAGGAATGGTAGAAAGCAACATTGCTATCTTTCCGCAGAAACCGAACATCATAGCCAATATAGCTGCGCCGATGAATACATATATACTGAAAGCGCGTGTTATTGCGAGAACGCCGATATTTTCGCCGTATGTCGTATTTGGAGGCCCTCCCAGCAGCGATGCAAACATGGTAGCCAGACCATCTCCGAAGAGGGATCTATCCAATCCCGGATCTTTTATCAGGTCTTTGCCTATTACTTTGCTCAATACCAACTGATGCCCGATATGTTCGGCAATTGGTACGATGGCAACAGGGACAATCAACAGGAATACACGCCAGCTAAAGTCCGGTTCGTAATGTACAAACGGAATCTGGAAAGGCGGAAGTGCTACCCAGCTGGCATCCTTCACCGGTTGCAGGTCGACAATCCCCATAATAATGGAGAAAACATAGCCACCGATGATACCGACAAGGACGGGTATCACACTCAAGAATCCTCGCGTGAAAATAGCGGTTATTATAGTGATTGCCAGTGTAACCAATCCGACACAGACGTAGGTCAAATCGTATTCGCCTGTCGTATTATTCGTAGCCATGCCCACGGCAGTAGAAGCCAGTCCCAGCCCGATAACCATAATCACAGGACCAACAACCACAGGCGGCAACAGCTTCATCAGCCAGTTAGTTCCTACACGGTTAATAACAAGTGCCACAACAGCATAGAAAAGCCCGACAAGAAAACATCCTATCAGGAAGCTACCCGGAGCTACTCCCGACGCAGGATCTAACTCCAACGCCTTCACCGTGATAATAGGGTTGATGAAAGCAAAAGACGAACCTACATACGAAGGCACTTTACCCCGCGTTACGATGATAAATGTAATGGTTCCGATACCACTCGTTATGAGGGCAATAGCCGGACTCATACCGGTCAGCGTCGGCACTAATACGGTAGCACCGAACATCGCAAACAGGTGCTGGATACTTAATAGCAGCCATTGCAGCGGCTTCGGTTTTTCATTGACGCCTAAGACGATCTTTTTCTCTTTTTCCATGCTGATTTCTGTGATTTCTTTATTGTTGTTCTTCAAATATTTCCAATACAAACTTCTCTCCGTCCCACACACCGTATGAGTAGTAGTTTATCCAGTCGCCCAGAATGATGGTACGGCAGGTAGGCGTTATCTGCAAATCGAGCAGGATATGCCTGTGACCGAATATAAAAAAGTTGATATCGGGTACTGATTTAAGGTGTTGCTTGGCATATAATACAAGGTGCTCTTTGTCCTCGCCCAAATAGTCGAGCATTTCGCCCGTTTCGCGGCTATGACTCGCCCACGCATGTGCAAATCCGACTGTCCATCGCGGATGGATAGCGGCAAAAGGGACACGCAATGTTTTGCTGTGAAAGATACGGCGGATAATCCGGAACGAACGCGAATCGTCTCCCAGTCCATCGCCGTGGGCAAGGAAGAATTTTTTACCGTCGTGGTCGACAACGAGTGGCTGGGTATGGATTATCAACCCGCATTCGTTGCGCAAATAATCGGTAATCCAGATATCGTGGTTGCCGATAAAGAAATGCATTTCGACACCTGCATCCGTCAGTTCGGCTATCTTGCCCAATACGCGTACAAATCCGCGTGGCACGACATTTTTATACTCGAACCAATAATCGAAAATATCACCCAAAAGGTAAATAATCTTAGCATCGGCTTTCACCTTATCGAACCACCGGCAGAGTTTCCGTTCTATTTCGTGTTCTACGAAAAGGGGATTGTCGCTGCTCTCGCAAGCAGTGGATTGATACCCGGGCTTACCGAAATGCTTCCGATGATAAGGCGCGCCTAAATGTACATCGGACAGGAAATATATTTTTGTTCTCTCCACAGACAGGTTCAATTACAGGAATCCTAATTCCAGCTTAGCCTCTTCGCTCAGCATATCTTTGTTCCATTCCGGCTCGAAGGTGAGGTTGACAATGACATTGTTTACTTCCTTAATCGAACTCACTTTGAAACGTACGTCTTCGAGGATAAAATCGGCTGCCGGACAATTGGGTGCTGTCAATGTCATGGTGATGGTCACATTGTTGGCATCGTCTACATCGACATTGTATATCAGCCCGAGGTTGTATATATCGACAGGAATCTCCGGATCGTACACGGTTTTGAGCATGCGTACGATGTCCTCTTCCAATTTCATTAAATCACTCATATTATTCTGATTTGTGATGATTCTAATAACTCCGAAACAAAAATATAAAACCTTTTCGTTTTAGACGAAGAATTAACCATAGATAATGCTTATTTTGTTTTTTCCAGATATGTATCAATGGCTTCGTCCATGTCCTGAATGAGTAAATCCTGATCGGGGAAATAAATTAAAGTCATATTTTTGATATTGAGGTTCTCCAGATAATATTCGAAACTGACGGTTATCCTATTCCCCCCGATGTGAGATACTTCATACGGACGATAGTATCCGTGTGTGTCTTCAATGATTAATTTTCGCGACAACTTGGGCTGTTTATAATATTCCGCATTGATATGATAAAAGGAATTGTTGGAATCGAAAACAACGATATTCAGTCCCATATCATGATAAGTATAAATATTATCCAGTTGGATGATTGGTACTTCTTCGTCGTGAGCCTGCTCTATGATATGGAATTTATTGTTTTGCCAATAGTAGGTAAACATTGAATGTTTCTTTTCCTTATTTAATCCGTCAGGCCTGTAGATCTTTTGTTGCATGATTTGTGTTACCAGATCATTGTCTTGTTTCCTGAGGATTTTTTCGATGTTTTTGCTATCGATAGTCAAGATATCGTCGTTGTTGTAATGCTTTTCGTAATGGACAATCTTTTGTTGCTTTTTGATTTCCGGGATATTCCCGATAGCATATTCTAATAATTTTAAAACCGAAGCAACATCGAAGCAGTTCCCGTCAATCCTGATTTCAATCCTTTTTCGTTTATCATTATACGAGACAAAATAATCGGGATCAATTTTTTCAGTAATGGTACAATGATGCTCGAAATAAAGCAAAACAGAATCTTTGTAGTTTAATTCTTGCGATAGCTTTTCTGCCAATTGCCCGATGATGAGTGTCTTGTTTATTTCTTCGTATTGAAAGCCTGTTATTATTCGGGTTTTTATATTCCCATAATCCCTTGTCACATAAAAATCCTGATGAGCAAAAGCATGTAGGGAGATAGAAAATAAAAGGAGACAAAAAAATAGTTTTTTCATATCTAAATTTACAAACGTTTATTATCCTGATAGCTGTAATACCCCTGATCGCAGACGATAACATGATCGAGCAGGGAGATCTCCATCAACTTACCCGCCTCTTTCAGTTTCAGGGTGGTTGTGTCATCATCGAAGCTCGGCTTGGTGTTACCCGATGGATGGTTATGGCAAAGAATCATAGCCGTTGCAAGCGAATCGAGAGCTTCTTTCATAATCATGCGTATGTCGATGACCGTCCCTGTGATGCCGCCTTTGCTCACTTGTAGCTTCTTGACCACCTTATTCGCCCTGTTGAGCAGTAATACCCAGACTTCCTCGTGTGGCAGGTCGGCCAAAACAGGGTGCATCAGATCGAATACATCGAGGCTTGTGCGGATTTGCGGTTGTATGGTTGCTTCTGCTAATTTACGGCGACGCCCCAGTTCCAATGCGGCAACAATGGTGATGGCTTTGGCCTCGCCTATCCCGTTGAAGTTCTTTATCAGGTCTTTGATTCCGACCTTCCCTAAGGAATTGAGGTTATTGCCCACGCTATGCAGGATGCGCTGTGCCAGTTCCACAGCCGTTTCGTTCTTGTTGCCCGATGCTATGAGTATGCCAAGCAGTTCGGCATCGGATAGAGAGGATACTCCTTTCAGGAGCATTTTCTCACGCGGACGGTCTTCTTCAGCCCAGTCCTTTATGTTGAGTTTGGTTTTTGAATGAGAATTGATATCCATCCTTATCTTTATTGTATGTTGTATTTGTTTTTGAAATCCTCTATTAGCACTGCATAAGGCTGAGAATCTATTAAGTATGTACCGAATTCCTCCAGCAGATCAAAGTCTTCAGGATCGAGTTCATCCAATAGTTTTTTAAGCCAGTAAACAACTTTCTCTTCTTGGTCTATCGATAGGTACATTTGAATCAGCGTAAAAGAGACCTTGATAGGATGTTCTCCGTAAAATGCCGCCATCTTTTCCTCTAATGCAGTGGCTGTTCCTTCCTGATAGATCGTCTTGTTTAGTTTGGCAATATATATATCGTTCATGATGCAGTATAATTCTATTTCTGACAAGCTATCTTTAGCTTCTTTGGCATACCGCTCTTTTATGATTTGGTATTTCTCGTTCGATTCTTCGAAAGACTGTATATCATCTTTCATTATTGCATAATTTGCAAGGGTATCTGCCCAATCTAATAAAATGGTATACGACGAAAATTTAGCCTCACTATTTGACTCGGAAAGACTGAATGCTTTTGCATATAGCTTGAAACATTCAATATACGCATCTGCATCCTCGTTGCAGATAGCTATTTCTTTCTTAAAGTTTGCCCAATCTCTGTATATGGAAAAATCATCCGGTGCCAGCCTACTAGTTCTTCGGTAATTGGCATCATGTTTTTGAATTAATTGCTGATCATTGGTTTCATTGTATAAACTTTCTAATATCTCTGCGCGCTTTTTGTATGCTTCGACCGAAGACGGGTCGAGTTGAATTACCTTATCGTATTTGTTAATGGCTTCTCGCAGTAATACCTCGCATTTCTCGCTATCATTTTCCAAGAGGTACAAACGATATAAAATCTTTCCCCACATCAAGAATCCTTTTGCAATACCTGGTTCTCTCTTTGTTGCTTCTCTCAATATATCTACTGCTTTTTGGTAGTAAGGCAATTTGTTCTCTTCCGGCGAATAGGAATACAAGACCTTAGCATATTCAATATAAACGGGGAAATTATCAGGCTTCTTTCCTATCATCTCTTCAAAGAGGTCAAGACTTCTATCAAATGCTTCGTCATCTTTATTCAAATATGCTTCTTGGCTTATCCTTCTTGCTCTAAGGACAAGTAATTCGTAAGGATAAGATTTTTGGTTTTGGGGCGGAAGAGCTTTCTTCCTCTGTTTCTCGACATATCTTTCTACAAAATTCATAAGTAATATAATTCCGAAGACTAACAAGAGAGCTAGAATGATATTCAAGATGATTTCCATAAATTTACAGTTTGGCTAAGGAGTTGAATAAATTTCCATGTTTCGCTTCCATAAAGCGGAAAAACATATAGAGCGTGTATTCGACATCTTTCCCATAGTTGGTTTTGGGATCGTAATCGATTGTAGCTTCGTATATCTCCGGGTTGTACTTCATGGGTTGATTGCAACGGCTATTCCATTCATTGACAAGTGTCCTGTTTTTGTTCTTTAGATAATCGGAGCTATAATAATCAATGCCCTTCTGGGTAGCAACAAAGCTGTCGAAGCCTGCATCGAGGACAGTAGCTTCGTGGTAAACTTTGCTGCCTTTGGTTACGATTATTATAACATCTTTGATAGGGCGGCAGCCTATTTGTTGTTTATCTCTAAGGACATAGATTTCTTCTATGTCTTCGGCTGAAATCGTAAGGCTATCGGTGGGCACTCCGTCAACAACATACAAAATCCGGTCTTGCTGTGCCGAGGCTGCAGCAACGGATAAGAGGAAAATAAGAAGGAAAAATAGCTTTTTCATAATTATCACAATTTAGTTAAGGAGTTAAACAGATTACCATGTTGGGCTTCCATAAAGCGGAAGAACATATAGAGCGTGTATTCGACATCTTTCCCATAGATGTTTTGAGGATCGTAATCGATTGTAGCTTCGTATATCTGCGGGTTGTACTTCAGGGGTTGATTGCAACGGTTATTCCATTCATTGACAAGTATCCTATTCTTGTTCTTCAGATAATCGGAGCTATAGTAATCAATGCCTTGCTGGGTAGCGACAAAGCTGTCGAAGCCTGTATCGAGGACAGTAGCCTTGTAAGTAGTGAGTTCACTCCGCCCCTCTTTCATTGTCACCATAATTACACCAGCCATCCCTCTCGAGCCGAAAAGAACTTCTGCATCCCGTCCTTTCAGTATATCTATTTTTTCAATATCTTCCGAGTTGACACCTTCGAGATTTTCTTTTACAACACCGTCTATAAGCAATAATGGGGTAGTATAGAATCTCCTACAATGGACGACATGGACAGTTCGGGGGATTTCTTGAAAAGGAGGATTAATGGCTTCGGGATCAATCTCCAAGTTTACATTCGTAGAGACTGGTTCTATCTGAAAAGGCTTTACAAATCTTTCATTGGTGGATTGCCCCCAGCATATAAAAGGAATAGCAAACAATAGCAGCAAAATAACTCTTTTCATAGCACGGTTGTTTTATGTTCGTTTCCGAAGATAGCAATTTCTTTCCATAAAAGAAAAAAGCCAGCTAATAAGCTGGCCCTCTTTGTATATCAAGATGGATTATTCTTTTACACGCTCAACGTACGAACCATCCGAAGTGTTGATTTTGATTTTCTCACCTTCGTTGATGAATAGCGGAACGCGCACTTCTGCCCCTGTTTCCAGCGTTGCCGGTTTGGTAGCATTGGTTGCTGTATCGCCTTTCAATCCCGGTTCGGTATAAGTTACCAAAAGGACTACTGTCTGAGGCATTGCGGCTGTCAGAATGGTTTCGGTTTCGGCATGCACCTGTACTTCTACCATATCGCCTTCTTTCAGGAATTGTACGCCTTCTATGAGGTCGCCCTCTATGCTGATTTGCTCGAACGTTTCGGTATTCATAAAGTTATATCCCATATCATCCTGATAGAGATATTGATAAGGACGGCGCTCGATACGTACTTCATCCAATTTGACTCCGGCATTGAATGTTTTATCCAATACCCGTCCTGTCTTTACATTGCGCATTTTTGTACGTACAAAGGCTGCACCCTTTCCCGGTTTTACGTGTAGGAATTCGATGATAACAAAAAATTGCCCGTCGAGGTCGATACACATTCCGTTTCTTATATCTGCTGTAGTTGCCATTAGAAATTTTATAATTGATTTATATTCTTATGTTTTTCGTGTTGCAAAGATAGTATTTTTAATTATGAATTATAAATGAGGAGTTATGAATTGTTGACCATTTCCACTCATAACCTATAATTCATCATTCATAATTACTTCACGAACCCTCTGTTTTTGAGCAGATACACCGGATTCGGTTCGCTGCCGCGGAAACGCTTATAGAGTTCCATCGGATCTTCCGTTCCGCCTTTGGACAAGACATTCTCGCGGAAAGACTTCGCTGTTTTCTGATCGAAGATATTGCCTGTTTCCACAAATGCCTGATAGGCATCGGCATCCAACACTTCCGACCACAGATAGCTGTAATATCCCGATGAATAACCGCCATCGAAAATATGCGTGAAATAGGTACTTCTGTATCTCGGGATAATCTCGTCGATAAGTCCGATTTCTTTCATGGCATTCGCTTCGAACTTCTCTACATCCACATTTCTAATTCCTTCGGGGAAGCGTGGATCGACACCCTGATTAGCTCCGATGGTATGCCATTTCATGTCGAGGATGGCAGCAGCAACCAACTCGGTCGTGCGGAATCCCTGATTGAAATTCGATGTATTCTGAAGCTTCGCAATCAGTTCGTCAGGAATTACTGCGCCCGTTTCATAATGCTTGGCATACATCTTCAATACTTCCGGCTCCATCGCCCAATGCTCCATCACCTGCGAAGGGAGCTCTACGAAATCGCGCGAAACAGCCGTTCCGGACAATGAATAATAGGTACATTTAGAAAGTAATCCGTGCAATCCGTGACCGAATTCGTGGAACATTGTTTCTACCTGATCGATAGTCAATAGTGCAGGTTTGCCTTCTGCCGGAGGATTGTAGTTCCCAACATTGTAGATGACCGGGTGCACAAAATTGCCTTCGGCATCGACTTGCTGTTTGCGGAAGCTTCCCATCCATGCGCCGTTGCGTTTGCGTCCGTCACGGGCAAAAGGGTCTAAGTAGATTGTTCCGATAAACGAGCCATCGGCATCCAGTACATCGAATGCCTGAACATCTTCCTGATATACCGGCATATCCTGACGTTGCTTGAATTGCAACCCGTATAATTTGTTGACGACGGTAAACAAACCATCGCGCACATTATTCGCTTCGAAGTATGGAGCTATCTCACTCTCGTCGAGTGCATATTTCTCTTTACGCAGTTTCTCGGCATAATACCACCAGTCCCATGATTCGAGTTGGAAGTTTTTACCTTCCTTCTTAACCATAGCTTGTAATTCGGCAGCTTCTTTTTTCGCCTGAGGGAGTGCATATTGCCATAGGTTATTCAACAGTCCCATGACAGCATCGGGCGTTTTTGCCATTGTTTCTTCCAGCACATAATCGGCATGAGTAGCATAGCCCAACAAATTGGCTTTCTCCAAGCGAAGCGAAACAAGTTGGGCGATTATCGCCTTGTTGTCGTATTCGTTGCCATTGTTGCCACGGTTATACATGGCTTTGTATAACTTCTCGCGCAAATCGCGATTGTCGGCATATTGCAAGAATGGCTCCCAGCTTGGTTTGGAAGTGGTGAATACCCATTTGCCTTCTTTGCCGCGCTCTTTAGCTGTTTGAGCAGCAAAGGCAATCAGGCTTTCAGGTAATCCTGCCAAGTCTTTTTCATTATCAATAATTAATTCAAAGTTTTTGGTTTCGGCAAGGACATTTTGCCCGAACTTCAAAGTAAGCGATCCCAATTCTTTATTGATTTCGCGCAAGCGATCCTGTTTTTCCTTGTCGAGCAGGATACCCGCACGCACATAGCGTTTATAGTATTTCTCTATAAGCATCTTCTGCTCAGGGGTATAGTCTGTCCGGCTATTATCCTCATACACAGCTTTGATACGCTCGAAGAGTTTCTCGTTGAAGTTGATATTGTCGAAATGCTCGGTACGTTTCGGGATAATATCCTTGGCAATCTGCTGGATAGTATCATTCGTCTCGGCACTGTTCAATGCAAAGAAAACAGATGATACCCGCGTCAGCATTTCACCCGAATTGTCGAGGGCTACAATCGTATTCTCGAAAGTGGGCGCATCAGTGCTATTGATGATAGCTTCTACTTCGGCATTGTGGCGTTTCATGCCCTCTTCGAAGGCAGGCATATAATGCTCGTTTTTTATCTGGTCGAAAGGGGGAACTCCGTTAGGTGAATCGAATGCCGCAAAAAACGGATTCTCCGGCTTGCTGTTGCATGAACTTAGCATAATAATTAAAGTACTTAGTGTAAAAATGACTTTTCTCATCTAATGAATTGATTATTTATTTGTTATACTCCAAATTTCTGTGAATGTACAAAAATAAATAAAAAGATAAAAATATAGGCTATCCTTCAACAAGAATAGCCTACTTTTATGGTAATTTCACTCAAAACTATTGATTCAGTAACCGTTTAGTGGTTTCTGAAATATCTTTCCCGGCAGCAATCCCTGCCAGTTTTTTCGTAGCTGCGCCCATCACTTTACCCATATCGGCAGGAGACGATGCGCCAACTTCGGCAATAATCTTCTTCAATTCGGTTTCCAGCTCCTCCGCCGTAAGCTGTTTCGGCAGATACTCTTCCAACACGGCTACTTGTGCCAGCTCGTCGGTTGCAAGGTCTTCGCGTCCCTGCGTTTTGAATATGGCAGCACTGTCTTTACGTTGCTTCACCATTTTCTGGATAATCAGGATAGCCGCTTCGTCCGATAGTTCGTCACTTGCACCTTTGGCGGTTTTGGCTTCGATAAATTCTTTTTTCACACCACGAAGCGTGTCCAGACGGACTTTGTCCTTCGCTTTCATCGCTTCTTTGATTCCTTCGTTGATTTTATCAGATAAGTTCATAATTTATTAATTATTTTGTTTCAGATTTTTATTTCTTAATAGCAGTACAACCACAAACATAGCTAATCCCAATACAAAGACTGCCCATGCAAACGGATTGTCGTACATATAGATTACCGACAACACACCGTTTATGTTGGAAAAGATGCTAACGATGAGCGATAGCTTTTTCATGTAGGGTATTTCCTGCATTTTGCCCAACATCAGGAAAAGCAATAACCCGCACAAAATAAGCAAGGTTCCACACATCAAACTCATATATATCATGGCGTCGTACATTCCTGCGTCGAGGCAGCCCAACCCTCCCCCAATCATCGGGCTGAAGGTGGCGCCTACGTGGATAATACCCAGAATGGCTATCAGAACAGCGATTATCTTTCCTGCAATAGTGAGTGCTTTCATCTTTTAGTCGTTAAAGAGGTTAGTTGACGATTTCGACGAACTTCTATATTCGCTCGGGTTGAATTTCTCGTCCCGCTTATAAACCGGTGTATTCTCCAGTGCCTCAATAATGCGGTCATCATCCAGCTCGGCAGTAGAAAGGATTATCGGCTTCGGCGTGAAGAAGATATTTTTCACATCTTCGGTTTTGATGCCGTTCTCGCCATAATATTCCTTTATCATCTCGTTGATATGGCGTTTTTCTTCTTCCTCTTTTTGCAGGCGTTCTTCTTCGATACGTTCCTCTTCCTCTGTCCACTCTTTTTGTTGCATCTCGATTCCCGGGATATTCTCCATACCGAATCCGGTTGCCAGCAACGTAATCTTGATTTTGTTGCCCAGCCCCTTTTCGGTAGCAGTACCCCAGATAACTTCCACCTCTGCCCCGAAGCGCTTCATAAAGTCGGCAACTGCCGCCATTTCTTCCACGATAAGCGGGCTTTCTTCGGACGAATAGATATTGAACAATATCTTCTTCGCCTGAAAGACGTCGTTGTTGTTGAGCAACGGCGAATGCAATGATGTACTGAAAGCATCTTCGACGCGGTTTTCGCCTTCGCCGAAACCGCTACTCATAATGGCTACGCCACCGTCTTTGAGGATGGTTTTGACATCGGCAAAGTCGAGGTTGATATGCCCGTGAACGGTTATTATCTCAGCAATTCCCTTGGCTGCGATAGCCAGCGTGTCATCTGCTTTGGCAAAGGCATTGGGGATAGTCAGGTCGGAATATATCTCTATCAGGCGTTCGTTATTGATAACCAGAAGGGCATCGACACTCTTGGCCATTTCGGTTACCCCTTTCAGCGCCTGAATAATCTTCTTACGTCCTTCGAACATAAAAGGGATGGTCACAATACCCACCGTCAGGATTCCCATATTTTTGGCAATGCGGGCAACGACAGGCGCAGCACCTGTACCTGTTCCCCCACCCATCCCGGCAGTGATGAATACCATTTTCGTCCCGTCGCTCAGCAAGCGTTCTATATCGGCACGGCTTTCTTCGGCAGCCGCCTGAGCTACTTCGGGGCGGTTACCCGCGCCTAAGCCTTCGGTGGTCGTTTTGCCGAGCTGTACCCGCGTCGTCACTGGCGATTGTCCTAAAGCCTGATTGTCGGTATTGCACAACGCAAACGAAACATCGTGTATGCCTTCGTTATACATGTGGTTTACAGCATTACCGCCACCGCCGCCGACACCAATCACCTTGATGATACGTTGCGTATTATGCGGATATTGAAAGTCTAATAATTTATCGTCCATATTATTGATATGTTTCAGCCCCCTGAATCTCCCATGGGGGATTATCGTAAGGCAATTATACTCTTATTGTTTATTTCCTCCCCCTTCGGGGAGGTTAGGAGGGGCGATTATTCCTCGTCATTGTCTTCTCCTTCGTCGAACATCGTTCCACCGAAGTTCTGTATCTTTTCGAAGAAGCTGAAAAGCGTCCCTTGTCCATCTCTTTTCTTTTTCTTCTTTTTTTCTTCTTTTGGTGCAGCGGGCTGCTCTTCCGGCTTCGGTTGCGTTTGTTGCACCGGCGGAGCTACGGGCTTAGGCTCTTCTTTCTTCTCGCAATTTTCGTTGGCAAAAAGGAACATTCCCAAGCTTTGGGTATAAGCCGGATTTTGTAGCAGGTCGGCGGCATTATTGATGTAAACGCGCTTAACGATTCCGCGCTTCACCGGAATTTGCGATTTCTCGGCCAGATACTCCGTCAATCCCGGCAGTTGCGAAGCTCCTCCGACGGTAATGATTCCGGCTTCGAGTTGGTCGGCATAGCCCGACTCTTTTATCTGGTGAATCAGATTCAGCATAATTTCATCTTCGCGCAATTGGATAACCTTGTTCAGTTCGCGCAGATTAACATCCGAGCTGACAATGCCTGTCGGCGTATTTTCTTTTTTCTTGCCTAATCTTCCATAACGGATTTTGTACGATTCGGCCGCTTCGGAAACAAATCCAAGTCCTTGAATATCTTTGGTTACTGTGCGCCCGCCAAACGGAATAACGGACATATAGCGCAACAATCCGTCCTTGTATATCGACAGGGTAGTAGTACCCGCCCCGAAATCGACTAAGGCACATCCTGCCTGACGTTCCGATTCTTCCAGTACTAAAGCGCCTGCTGCCACAGGGCCGACAATGTATCCGGCAATATCGATACCGACTTTATTGACCAGTACTTTCTCGATATTGCTTTTGATGTTCGGACGCCCTACAATCAGGCGGTAATGTCCTTCGATGGACGAAGCCGGTTTGTCTATCGGCTCTTCTTCGTATTGCCCGTCAAGGAAATATTCGGGAGCAATCACACTGTAATTGGTCAGAAATTCAGGTTTATTCAGCTTGGCTTGTTGCTCCATTTTGTCGAGCATAGCAAAGGTGACAGGCTCGTTCTGTTCCAATGCCCAGACTTCGGTATGGTCTATCGCTCTCAGCGATTGCCCGTTGATAGAGACATACATCTTACCAATCTTCTTTCCGGCTTTGTTTTCGAGCAAGCTCACCAGTTTCTTCGTCTTCCCTGCTACCTCGTCTATGTTGTAAATAACTCCGTGCCGCATAGAGGTTTCGGCCGGAACGGTTTCGGAAGCAAGAATGGTAATAACGCCCTGCTCGTTCTTACGGGCGAGCAAACCGACAATCTTCGACGTCCCGAATTCAATAGCTGCAATAAATCCTGATTGGTCCATATTTTCTATCTATTTGAAAAACTGCATCCTGTGCAGTCATTATAACTCATTAATTAACGTTTGGTGCAAACGACTTGTTTATCGTACTTCAAATTTATAACAGAATATTTATTCCATCCTGTTTCGTTTTGCCCTTTTTGATAAAAAGCCATTAATTTATCTAATTTTTCGCGAAATCCATCTACTTTTCCCAAAATAATGCGCTGATCGCCTACACGCGGAATAAATTCCACCTCTCCATTGGCGCGGACAACAATCTGTTCTATCTGGGCATTCCAGAATTTATCTTTCCACAGAAAATGAGCGAAAGGGTAAAGATTGTCCAGCGCGAACTGCTCTTTTATGCTTCCCGTAGCCACCGGAAGATAGGCTGTATAACGCGTAGAGAGAGGCATACGTTTGCCTTCGTCGTCGATATAGTAACTGTCGCCAGATTCGGGTATCACGCGCAGGATAGGGGTGCGTTCGTAGACATTTATCTTTATCGCATTGTCATTGGCGACATATACTTCTGCCTTTTTTATCATCTGGTTGCCGGCAATAGCGGATGCTATCTCGTCGGTGTTGATGTCTTTTATCTGTTTGTCTTGGGGCGATAATCCTTTTTCGGCAAGCATCTTTTCGACCTGCTTTTCTTCGAGGAAGGTTTCGCTGTTCTCGTTGATAATTGTTATGTCCAGCCCCGCGCACACGCCTTCTTTCGGCTTATCCTGAAAAGTGACAGCCGCAAATATCAGATAGCCTCCGATAAGACAAATGACGATGATGATAATGGCTTTTTTCATAGATAGTATTTATCATTTTTCCAATTCGAAGGATTATTGTTGATATAATCCACTATTTTATTACAAACGAATTGATTACGAATAATATGTTCGTAATAGTTGCGCTGCCAGATACGTTTATCAAATGATTTCCATTTGCCATTTTTCACACCACGTATATATTCATTTGTTGTCATGGTTTTAAACCATTGTATGACAAGGTGTAGGGGCGAACCTGCGTGTTCGCCCGCATCATCCGGGCAGACACATAGGTCTGCCCCTACACATTCACAATTAATATTTTCGACAATAAAATGCATGTGGTTTGGCATAATTACCATATCATGACAAAAAATGTCTTTAAACTTATTTTCTATCTCGGAGTACCACCCTTCCACCATTCTTCCTACTTCATTCAATTGCATTTCGCGCTCATATACTTCACCGAATAAACATACCATCCCTTGCGTACACAAGGTTACGAAATACAGCCCTTCCTGCGAATAATCATATTTTGTCAGACGGGTGCTTTTCCTTTTCGGGTATGTCCGGGTTTCTGTCATCTTCTTTTCTCCAACAATTCTTTTATCGGCTGCAATAGCTGGTCGATATCGCCTGCTCCGATGGTTAGCAGCACTTCTATATCTTGCTTATTCTCCAATATAGCTAATAATTCATCCTTTCGGCAAAGCGTTTTAGGACAGGTAACCTTATCAAAAATGATTTGTGAGGTTACGCCCTCGATAGGTTTTTCGCGTGCCGGATAGATGTCTAATAATATCAGCTCGTCGAGCAACGAAAGGCTTTTAGCAAATTCGGGAGCAAAATCCTTTGTACGGCTGTACAAGTGAGGCTGGAATATGCCTGTCACCTTGCGGTCGGGATAGAGCGCCTTTACCGAGGTGATGCTCGCTGCCAGCTCGTCGGGATGGTGTGCGTAATCGTCTATCATCACTACTTTGTCAGTTTTCAGCAGAAAATCGAAGCGACGCTTTGCCCCTTGGAAGGTAGCCATCGCCTGACGGAGTTCGTCCGCCGTAACACCATTCAACCATGCCAACGCCATCGAGCCAACGGCATTTTCGATATTTATCTTTATAGGCACGCCTAAATGTATATCTTTGATAACCTCTTTCGGCGTAACAAAGTCGAATCGTATTTCGCCGTTCCCGATACGGATATTTGTCGCATGAAAATCTCCCTTATCCTGCGAATAGGTATACACCCGAACATTCTGACAAACCTTCGGATTAAGTTTCGTATTGATTTTCAGCACCAACGCTCCTCCGGGCTGGATAAGGCTCGTAAAATGCTCGAAGCTTTTCAAATACGCCTCTTCTGTCCCGTAAATATCCAAATGATCAGGATCGACAGAGGTAATGAGTGCCATATATGGATGCAGCCAATGGAACGAGCGATCGTATTCATCGGCCTCAACAACTGTAAATTCGCTCGTATCGGACAACAAAAGGTTATTGTTATAGTTTTTCAGAATACCACCCAGAAAGGCATTGACATCCAAATGCGATTGCTTGAGGATATGCGCGAGCATGCTCGAAGTTGTTGTCTTCCCATGCGTTCCGGCACAGCAAAGCGCTTTACTCGCTTGGGTTATCAAACCCAATACTTCGGCACGTTTGTGCATATCGAAACCGTTCGCACGGAAATAGGCCATTTCGTTCGAATCGGCAGGGACAGCAGGCGTATAAACGACTAATGTATTGCCGGGGTTCTTGAACGCCCCGGGGATAAGCGCCGTATCGTCCTCGTAATGGACGCTTGCGCCTTCCTTCGTCAATTCTTTCGTCAGAAGTGTTTCCGTACGGTCGTAGCCGGCAACCTGTTTCCCTTTTGCCATAAAGTAACGGGCGAGGTTGCTCATGCCGATACCGCCTATACCAATGAAATATATGTTTTGTATATCCTTCATCTATTTCTTATCAATAATCTTTACTATCTCATCCACAATCCGTTCCGCCGAATCGCGCTGGGCAAGTTGAGCTATATGCTGCGACAAGGTTTTCAACTTGGTATCATCCTGTACGGTTTCCAACGCTGTAGCCAACAATTGGTCGTTCGCATCTTTGTCGGCTATAAGGATTGCCGCATCTTTTTCGACCAATGCATTGGCATTTTTGGTCTGATGGTCTTCGGCCACATTGGGCGAAGGTATCAGGATAACAGGCTTTTCCAACAAACTAAGCTCCGAAATGGAACTTGCTCCTGCCCGCGAAATAACCAAATCGGCAGCCTTATAGGCTAAATCCATGCGGCTGATAAAATCGTACAAGCGGATATTCTCCGGATTTCCTGCCGATTCCAGTCTGAGTGTCAGTTCGGTTATATAGCGTGCTCCGCATTGCCAGATAATCTGAACGTCGAGGCCGGCTATTTTTTCTATGTCTTTCGACAGGCTGCGGTTGATGGTCTGCGCTCCGAGGCTTCCGCCAATAACCAATATCGTTTTTTTCGCCGGATTTACGTTGAAAAAAGCTGCAGCTTCTTCCCTTGTGATAGCCAAATTCAGCAAATCTTGCCGACAAGGATTTCCCGTGAGGACAATCCTGTCTTTCGGAAAAAAGGCATCCATTTTGTCGTAGGCTACGCATATACGGCTCGCCTTTTTTGCCAGAAATTTATTCGTTACGCCTGCATACGAATTTTGCTCTTGTATGACAGTCGGTATATTCAGCCAATTAGCCATCTTCAGCGTAGCAGCACTGGCATAACCGCCCACACCTACTGCAACTTGCGGCTTGAATTTCTTTAAGATTCTGCGAGCTTTGAAAAAACTCTTAAATAATCGCCAGAGAACAGCAAAGTTCCTCAACAAGTTTTGCCGGTCGAAGCCTGATATATCCAATCCTACAATTTCGTACCCCGCTTCGGGTACACGCTTCATCTCCATACGGTTTTCCGCACCGACAAAGAGAATATCCACATCGGGATAACGTTTTTTTATAGCGTCGGCGATAGCTACGGCCGGAAAAATATGTCCGCCCGTTCCACCTCCGCTGATAATCACTTTTTCTAATTTCGTGCTCATGCTTTGTTTATGCTATTGATAATCTTCTACATCTAAGTTTGCTATCTCTTCGTCCACATCTTCGTGATAATCTTCGTCATTGAACTTGGACGAACAAGACAATATAATACCAAAATAGGCACAAGTGATGATGGTCGACGTCCCTCCCCTGCTAATTAGCGGCAAGGGTTGCCCGGTAACGGGTATCAGATTGACGGCCACTGCCATATTCAGCAAGGCTTGCATGGTCAATATCAATCCGGCCCCCAGTATCAGATAGCGGGGGAATTTCTTTTCGCACTTCGAGGCTAAGACGCCGCACCGCACCATCAGCGAGACGTAGAGCATCAGCACAAACAAGCCTCCCAACAGTCCCATTTCTTCCAGAATAATGGCAAAGATGAAATCGGAATAAGCCTGCGGCAGAATATCGCGCTCTACCCCACTGCCGGGCAGACCGATAATGCCGCCGTTGGCAATAGCTATTTTGGCATGTGACTCCTGAAAGTTCTCGTCGGTTATCTTGAATTTGTCTTCATCAGCCTTGTCGCTATGCCGCTCGATACGTCCTTTCCATGTAGAAAAGCGGTCGGGCATATAATCTTTGACAAAGCTGTTCGGAAGCAATGTCACACTACCTATCAACAACACACCGCCAATGGCACAGACGGCCACTATCTTACCCAACCGTTTCATGCTGACCTGCCCGATAAACATCATCAGAAAGCAGACCGTAAACAGCAAACATGCTGTCGAAAGGTTTTCGGGTGCAATGAGCATACAAATTCCGGCGATGGCAATAATCAGCGCCTTGAATATCCACGATTCGTTTTCGGGTTTCATCCGGCTCAGGAAGAAAGCCATGTAGCCAATCATACAGATTTTGGCTATTTCCGACGGTTGTATAGTAATAGAACCTACTCCAATCCAGCGGTGCGCGCCATTGACATCGACTCCCATAAACATGGTCACAACCAGCAAAATAGCCGACAGCGGAACGCCCAATATCAGCAAAGAAAAGAAACGGGTAGGTATGCGCTGCAAGAAAAGGACAATGGCAAACCCGATGAGCAGGAAAGCTCCGTGACGCAATATCGGCGCCCAGTGACTTTGCTGTTTATAGGCAATGGTACTGGTAGAGCTGAATACCGCGAGCAACGAGACAAGGCACAGCGCAATGAATATGCACCAGATGACTTTATCTCCTTTGAAGGCTTTGCCAAAGATTTGCAATCCCATTTCTTTCTTGAATTATAATTTTCTTACATACTCTTTAAATTGCCGTCCTCTGTCCTCATAGCTTTTGAAGAGGTCGAAGCTGGCACAGCAAGGCGAAAGCAGGACTGTATCCCCTTCGTTCGCCAGACGGTAGGCGGTATTTACCGCTTCTTCCATCGAACGGGCATCTGCTATCGTATCTACTTTCCCGTCGAAGAAAGCATGTAGCTTGGAATTGTCCGTCCCTAAGAATATCAGGGCATGGACTTTTTCCTTTACCAGACTTTCTATCTCCGTGTAATCGTTTCCTTTGTCGATTCCGCCCAAGATGAGGACAACTTTGGTCGTCATGCTTTGCAGGGCATACCAGCACGAATTGACATTGGTTGCCTTGGAATCGTTTATATATTGCACGCCTCGCACCTTAGCCACATTCTCGAGGCGATGTTCCACCCCTTGAAAGTCACTGAGTGCCTGACGTAAGTTTTCGTCTTCTATATCGACCAGTTTCGCAACAATGCCCGAAGCGAGGGAATTGTGCAGGTTATGGGTACCTGTGAGGGCTAACAATTCTTGTTCCATGGTAAATTCAGCCTTGGGGGTTTTTATATAGATTTTATTGTTCTCTGCATAGGCAGCTACTCCTTGCTCTTTGCGTTCGGCAAAGGTAAAGAGCTGCGCCGCAGGTTTCAGTTTAGCTACTTCTTTGGTCACCACCGGATCGTCCGCCCAATAGATAAAAGCATCCGCGGCAGTCTGGTTGCGGATGATGCGCATTTTGGAATCGACATACTTCTGCATATCGTGGTCGTAACGGTCGAGGTGGTCGGGCGTGATATTGAGCAGGATGGCAATATCCGCCTTGAAGTCGTACATATTATCGAGTTGGAAGCTGCTTAGCTCCAATACATAGTAATCGTAAGTTGATTCGGCTACCTGACGGGCAAAGCTGCGTCCGATATTTCCGCCCAAACCGACGTTCAATCCTCCTGTTTTCAGGATGTGGTAGATAAGGCTTGTGGTCGTGGTTTTGCCGTTGCTGCCGGTGATGCAAATCGTTTTGGCATCGGTATATCTTCCGGCAAACTCTATTTCGGAGATTACAGGAATGTTCTTCGCTATCGCTTTTTGTATCAACGGGGCTTCGTTCGGAATGCCCGGACTTTTGATAATTTCGGTTGCCGACAGAATGAGTTCTTCGGTGTGCCCTTTCTCCTCGTAAGGGATAGCATAACGGGCGAGCTCGGCTTTGTATTTATCCTGCAAAGCGCCCATATCCGACAAAAAGACATCGAATCCCTTTGCCTGCGCAAGAATAGCGGAACCTACACCGCTTTCGCCACCACCTAAAACTATTATCTTTTTCATCTTTCTTCGTATATTTCTTGTAACTCGCAACTGCCCGTAGGGCGCAGTAACTTGTAACTATTTTATCGTATCTTCAATGTTGCCAACGTAATTACCGCCAGAATTGCCCCGATAATCCAGAAGCGTGTCACAATCTTCGATTCGGGTAGCGGAATAATCGGACGTTGAAATTTAGCTGCAATGCCCGCATTTCCCGCTTTCTGGAAATGATGGTGCAAAGGCGTCATCTTGAAGATGCGCTTGCCTTCGCCATAGCGTTTTTTGGTATATTTGAAATAGAAAACCTGCATCATCACCGAAAGGCTCTCGATAAAGAAGATACCACACAAGATAGGCAGCAAGAGCTCTTTATGGATGATGATAGCGAACACGGCAATAATACCGCCTATCGTCAAGCTACCCGTATCGCCCATAAAGACCTGCGCGGGATAGGCATTGTACCAGAGGAAGCCTATCAGCGCACCGATAAAGGCTGCGGCAAATATTACCAACTCTTCACTTCCCGGGATAAACATGATATTGAGGTAAGCGGCAAACTGGATGTGCCCCGAGACATATGCCAACACTCCGAGCGTCGCCCCTATGATGGCGGACGATCCCGCCGCCAAGCCATCTAATCCGTCCGTCAGATTTGAGCCATTGGATACAGCCGTGACGATGAAAATCGTGATGACGACAAACAATATCCATGCTGCCGGTTCGGCATAATCACCCAAAAATGAAGTAAAGGATTCGTAATTCAGGTTGTTATTTTTGACAAACGGGATTGTCGTCTGCGTAGACTTCACGCCTTCGGCGACATAGGTCACCCGCTCCAGCGTGCCATCGGCATTACGGACTTCGATGTTTTCTTTTATCATCACATCGGGGCTAAGATAAAGAGTAAGCCCGACAATCAATCCCAATCCGATTTGAGCGACAATTTTGAATTTTCCGCGAAGCCCTTCTTTGTCTCTTTTCAGCTTGATATAATCATCCAAGAAACCGAGCATTCCGAGCCAGATAGTCGTCACCACCATCAGTATGATGTAGACGTTATGCAGCTTGCAGCAAAGCAAGACAGGCACCAGAATGGAGATGATGATAATAAGCCCCCCCATCGTAGGCGTCCCGCGTTTGCTCATCTGTCCTTCGAGCCCTAAATCGCGAATCGTCTCGCCGATTTGCATCTTTTGCAGTTTGTCGATAATGCGCCGGCCGATAATCGTAGAAATCATCAGCGAGAGGATAATCGCCATCGCGGCACGGAAGGATACGTACTGGAAAAGTCCAGCGCCGGGGAAATTCAGTTCGTTTAACCAATCAAATAGGTAATATAGCATTCTTTCTTGATTTTATCTTAGTCCTTAAATATATTGGCAATCACTTCACTATCGTCGAAATGATGTTTTACTCCTTTGATGTCCTGATAATCTTCGTGACCTTTCCCTGCAACAAGAATCACATCGCCTTTCTGAGCCAGACGGCAAGCGGTTTTGATGGCTTGTTTCCGGTCTGCAATGGAAAGCGTTTTCTTCATCTGCTCGCTATTCAGGCCATCTTCCATATCGTTGATAATGGCTTGCGGTTCTTCGAAGCGCGGATTGTCGGATGTCAGTATCACTTGGTCGCTCAACCGGACAGCCTCACGCGCCATAATCGGGCGCTTGGTCTTGTCGCGGTTTCCACCGCAGCCGACAACGGTTATCACCTTGCCTTCGCCGTTCAATACTTCGTGGATAGCCTCCAAGACATTTGTCAAAGCGTCAGGGGTATGCGCATAATCGACAATAGCGGTATAGCCTTCCGGCGAACGCAATGGCTGGAAGCGTCCCGAGACGGATTTCAGCGTACTGAGGACAAGTAGAATATCTTCCGCTTTTTGCCCGAGCAGGTTGGCTGCACCATATACGGCTAACAGGTTGTAGACATTGAATACGCCGACAAACTGTACCTGTACTTCTTTGCCGTTGATTTCGATACCCGTCCCGTCGAAATGCTTCTCGATGATGCGGGCTTTATAGTCTGCCATGCTTTTTACGGCATAGGTATGTTTCTTGGCTTTGGTATTCTGGAGCATCACCATGCCGTTTTTGTCGTCGCTATTGGTGAGCGCAAAAGCAGTAGCAGGTAGCTCGTCGAAGAATTGCTTTTTAGCTTTCAGATACTCGTCCATCGTTTTGTGATAGTCAAGATGGTCTTGCGTGAGATTCGTGAAAATCCCTCCTGCAAAAGTCAATCCGCTGATACGCTTCTGATGTACGGCATGCGAGCTGACTTCCATAAAGGCATAGTCGCAACCGGCATCGACCATCTTCGCCAGCATCTCGTTCAATGTCAGCGGGTCGGGCGTGGTTTGCGTAGCATGGAAAACTTTATCTTCGATATAATTGGCAACGGTAGAAAGTAATCCGGCCTTATATCCGAGTTTGCGGAACATATTATAGAGCAGGGTTGCCGTGGTGGTTTTTCCGTTCGTCCCTGTGACGCCGACTAACTTCAACTTACTGGTCGGATTGCCATACCAGTGTGTCGCAATCTTTCCAGCAGCATCGGCCGAATGTTTCACCTGCACATAAGTGATGCCGTTCTTTTCGGCTTCCAACGGCTCGTCGTGAACGACAACTTTCGCCCCCAAACCGAGGGCATTATCTATATAGTGATGACCGTCTACCTGTACCCCTTTTATAGCGATAAAAAGAGCGCCTTCGACAGCCTTGCGAGAATCGGTACAAATAGCCTTCACATCAAAGTCTTTATCTCCTTTGATTCCTACCACGTCAACATCTTTCAACAGTTCCTCTAATCTCATAATGGCTCCTTTTTATTTTAATTGTATCGTAACCAGTGAACCCCGCGCAATCTTTGTTCCGGGTGCTATGGATTGCTCCGCCACCTTGCCCGCACCCGCGAGTTTCACTTTCAGGTTCATATTTTCTAACAGATAAAGTGCATCGCGCGCACCCATCCCTTTCACGTCGGGCATAACATTTTCTTCGTAAGCGACTGCTTCCAGTTGCAACTTATCCTCTAACGATTTTGCCTCTATCCATTCAGCGCTTTTCGCTGCCGAAGCGTATTTCTGGTCGAGTTCGTCCAATACGATTCGCGTATTGGCGTACATGCCTTTTTTCACTTTCGGCAGGAACGGGTGAATGGTATCAGCCGGAGCAGGCGAGGCAATCGGGTTTTCGCCGATATTGCGCACATACATGCCTTCGGCTATCTCCTTGAAAACCGCTCCGGGCATCAATCCACCCGAAGGACTTCCCTGCGGACGGCGTATGCCGACAAAACAGGTATATTTTGGTTTTTCGGACGGATAATATCCGCAGAAAGAGACATAATAGCCACCGTCATATCCCCCTTTGGAGGCAATCATGGCAGTACCCGTTTTACCCGAAATGTCGAAGTATTTGGAGTTTACGGCTTTGGCTGTTCCGTCGGTCACTACTCCGCGAAGAATATCCTGCACTTGTTTCAGCGTCTTTTCGGAGCATAACGACGGATTGATAACTTCCGCCTCGAATTCTTCCTCCACCGAGCCGTTTTTCATAATCGCCTTAGTGAGATAAGGCTTTATCATCTTGCCATTGTTTGCAATGCCATTGTAGAACATCAATACATAGATAGGCGGCAATTGTGTCTCGTAGCCGAAAGACATCCAAGGCAAAGTCACTTTCGAAAAAGGGTTATCCTTATCGTCGGGGAAGCGGATGTATGAAGTCCCTTCACGACCTTGTAAGGGCACATCCCACGTCAGCTTTTTAGCCAATCCTAAATCGTGTATACGCTGTACATATTTTTTCGGGTTGCTTTCGTATCCTTTCAATATCATTTTGGCAACAAGCACATTAGACGAGGTATACATCCCTTTGGCAACGGTTATGTTTCCTTTCTCCACCCCTTTGCGCCAGTCGTGGTCGCGAATGGTGCGCTTGTTATAATCGAACAAGCCTTTACCGACATATATTTCTTCTTCGGGAGTGACAACACCGTCTTCGAGCGCTATCATCAGCGAAATGGTTTTGAACGTCGACCCCGGTTCGGACATATACGAAAAGGCATTCGGATTGCCTTCGGCATAGACGCCTTCCGATAATCGGTCGAGATTGACGAGGGCTTTTATTTCGCCCGTTTCGGTTTCCATCACGATGGCCGTACCCGATTCGGCTTTCAGTTCTATCAGTTTCTTTTTCAGTGCCTGTTCGGCCAAATCCTGCACATCGACATTCAGCGTCGTTTTTATATCTAATCCGTCTACCGGTTCTTGCTGGATAACGTCTATCCATCGTCCGCTCACGCGTTGACGGGTTTTTACGCCCGGCTCGCCCCGCAATAGCGAATCGTATTTCAATTCGATGCCGCTACGCGCACCCATCTTATAATCTTTGTAAATATCTCCTACCGTGCGTCCGGCTAATGCCCCGTAGGGTTTCGAGCGCATCGTCTTTTCTTCGGCAATCATACCGCTGCGGTTTGTCCGCTGACTGAAGTAAGGCAACCGGCGCAGTTCCTTCAATTCGAGGTAGTTGATGTCGCGGGGAATGATGCGTATATAGCGGCTCTTGGGACGGTATTTTTTGTCTGAACCTGCCTTTTTTATTTTTTCTATCTCGGCAATGTCTTTGCGGCTCTGCGCCCAGCCATCCATAAATATTTTTTTGTATTGGGCTGCCGAACGTTGTGGGTAGCGCTTTGCCAGTTCCTTCGAAAGGGGCTCGACGTATTTCATCAGGGTGTCTTTCTTAATCCCTTCGGACATGAAATCGACGTATATGCCATAAAGTGGTTCGCTCGTAGCCAGCAATCGCCCGTCGTCGGCATAGATATTACCCCGGTTGGGGCGCACTTCGCGGTCGCTGGTCATAATAGCCTGACGGCCTAATTCGCGCCATTGAGGCCCTTCGATATATTTGGTGCGGAATATCCATACGATAATCAAGACGAAAACAACGGACATAAACAGCACAACCCAGCCATAACGACCGATTGCGGCATTTTTTGTCTTATTACTTTTCTTCTTGGTGGACATTGCTTATTTTTTTATTTTATATACCGGCTCTTTTGTCCGTTCCAATTCCAATTCGTTTTTCTTTATCAGTTCGTTCACCCGTGTTTCGCGGCTGACGCTTATCAGCTTGGCGGATATGGTGAGCGATTCGTATTTGGCATCTTTCAGTTCCCGCTGCAACGATTCTATCTTGGATTGCTTTTCGATGCAACTATAACGATTGCTGATATAGAATACCAGAATGACGAAAATGACAATGATGAAGCGGATGTTTTTGGTCACAAAGTCTTCTGCCAGCACCGAACCGCCGACAATATGCATAAACTTCTTTTTTACCTCTTTCGCTTTCATTGCCCTTATAGTTTTTCCGCAATACGCAGTTTGGCGCTACGCGAACGCGGATTTTTTTGCTGTTCTTCGTCGGACGGAACAATCACCTTATTGTTTACCAGACGGAAGGGTGTATTCACATTGCCGAAGAAGTCTTTATCTACCTTCCCTTCGAAGTTACCTGTCTTGAAAAAGTTCTTGACCAAGCGGTCCTCGAGCGAATGATAGGTAATGACCGATATGCGTCCTCCCTGCTTCAATAATTCCAGCGATTGGGTGAGCATATCTTTCAGCGTCTGCATTTCTTCATTCACTTCGATGCGCAATGCCTGAAATGCCTGCGCCAGCACTTTCTTTTCTTTTTCGCTTTTCCCCATCAACGGCGACAGGATTGCCAGCAAATCGCTTATCTTATCGAAAGGCTTTTCCTGTCTCGCGCGAACGATTGCCGAAGCTATGCGGCGGGCTTGTTTCAGTTCGCCATAGAGATAGAAAACATCGGCCAATTGCTCTTCGGTGTACGTGTTAAGTATGTCTGCGGCAGTTTTCTTGCCTTTTTGATTCATGCGCATATCCAGCTTCTCGTCCTCAAAGCGGAACGAAAAGCCGCGTTGCGAATCATCGAAGTGATGGGACGAAACACCCAAATCGGCCAATACAGCATCAATTTCCTCTACTTCGTGGTAACGCATAAAGTTCTTGAGGAAACGGAAATTGCTGTGGACAAACGTAAATTTGTCATCGGGCTCGATATTGGAAAAGGCGTCCTCATCCTGATCGAACGAGTAGAGATGCCCTTTTTTTCCTAAGCGGGATAATATTTCGCGCGAGTGCCCTCCTCCGCCAAATGTAACGTCGACACAGATACTGTCAGGATGGATATTCATACCATCGACACTCTCTTTCAGCAGTACGGGTATGTGATACACTTCAGACATCCTCGTTTGCAATTTTATTCCCTTCCGGGATTGTTGTTCATTAAATCTTGTATGCGAAGACTGAAATCTTCGGCCGGTATAAGTGATTTCTCAAATGCCTCTCTCGTCCATAGTTCGATGGTATCACCCACCCCGAGGAAGGTAATATCCGAAGCGATATTGGTCATCTGCATGCAACGCTTGGGCAAAAGTATGCGCCCATTGGCATCCATCTCCAAGCGTTCGGCATCGGCAACAAACTGCCTGAAAAGCTGTTGTTGTGCTTTATCCCACTGACTGAGGCGGGAACGCAACTGCTCCACGACTTCGTCCCAAACGGATTCGGGATAGAGTACGAGGCAGTCCTGAAACAAGTCTTTGCGTAATATCAAAACTGTCTGAGCCGAAGATTGCAGCACCTTACGGAAGGCGGCAGGCACAAAGACACGCGCCTTTGCATCTATTTTTGCTTCGATATTGCCCAGAAAGTTTAACATTAACCGTTTGTTTTTTAATACAATAAACCAAAATATGTCGTAAAGATATAAAATAAAACACTTTTCCCCACTTTTCCCCACTTAATTTTACTAAAAAGTTATTAACATGGGACGAAAAGGGAGGATAGCTAATTTATTGAGCCATGGAGGAAGAAAACAAAAAGAGAATAAGAAAAAACTTGCATGTGTAAGGAATAATGCATTCCTTTGCAGTATTATAAAACACAAATATCGTGCTAAAAAACAGAGATAATAAGACAACTTTAATAGTTAATATATTGTATTCTAATATGGTATATGCTGTTATCTACGTACACACACACACACACACACACGAAAATTTAGCGATTATTTCTTAGACTACCAAATTTCCAGTGTAGAATTTTCAGAAAAAAGTCACTTCGCCCTACGGGCAGTTACTTCGTGCTTCGCACAGTTACGAGTTACAAGAGATAACTTGCGAATTGTTGTATGGCTTTGCCCCTACTCGTCACTCGTAACTTGTAACTCGTCTACTAAAAAATATGCTTGTGTTAATGTCAGGGGTATTTCTGGCTGCGACAGCCGTACCTACCTCCCCCCAGCCCCCTCCGCGAGAGGGGGAGCGAGGGGCAATATTTCAGTTAACAGTGAGCAGTCAACAGTGAACAATGAAATCCTTATAGGGGCGCACCTGGGTGTGCGCCCGCAAACCGATATATCGGGCAGACACATAGGTCTGCCCCTACACAAAAAACGAAGGAGATCCCTCGCCTTCGCTCGGGATGACAAAGTTAACAGCAAGCAGTCAACGGATAACAGCCTAATGTTGCCACGTCTTTTAAGGCGTGGGTATGATTGCATCTTTCAGGAGATGACTTTAGTCAAAAGGGATTTGGCTAAAGCCCCTTGGATCCTGCTCTTCTTGTTCCTCCACTTAAAAGTGGAGGCAATTAGTAAGAACGCAGCGAGCTCCCTCGTATCCACTCGGGATGACAAAGCTAATAGCTATCAGCTAACGGCTAAAAGCTATATATCAGTACATTATCTCATTATCATATTAACTAATTATTTTTTATTATGAAAAGAACAATCTTGACACAGGCTATTATCATATTAGCCTTCTTAACAACAACAATCAGCATGCATGGACAAGTAACCATCGGGAGCGGAGAAGCACCCAACAAAGGGGCGTTGCTCGACTTAAAAATGGACAATCAAGGGATGTCTACCAAAGGGCTGGGACTTCCCCGCGTAGAATTAAAAGACATAAAAACCAAAACCGACCTTGCCGAAACAATGGGTTTAACGAGTGGCACCTTGGATCCGGACGATCATGTAGGGCTAATCGTCTATAATATCGGCAAAAACGAAACCTCCGCAAACACCCGTTTTTGCCCGGGCATCCACCTATGGGACGGAACGGAGTGGCAAGCCCTTACAGATTACCCTAAAATGGGAGAACAACGAGTCTTATCATCGAGAGTACTTTATAACTTCACTCATCTTAACCCGAACAACCCAGCCGATCCGATGTGGGCAACCTTGGGAGAAAATGCATCAAACTACCCACTGGGATATATCGGAACTTTTACGGACAACCGACCGAATGATACTCCACAAAACTATCATTACTCCCGCTTTTACGTAGGTTATGTCGATAGCGATGACATTTACGAAATAACGCGCGACCTCAGTTGCGCACAAGATGGGAGCAAAATAAGTGCGCCTAGTACCGAAACCATATTAGGCAACCAGACGCTCGAAGACGGGGTATGGATGGCAGAAAATCTGCGAGCCATAACAATGCCTAATGGAGCGGCAATAACTCAAAGCATAGCACATGTCACCGGCATTCCCTACATTAACTATCCGGACCTGCAGGCATCAAACCGTACTACTTTGGGAGTGTTGTACAACTGGGCTGCCGCCATTAATATGGGAACAGGCGTAGGGCAAATTCCCGACCCCGGAAATGTTGACCAAAGCGGATTAAAAGAAGGAAGCCGCATACAAGGCGTATGCCCTAACGGCTGGCACCTACCCAGCGACCGTCAATGGACTGACCTCGAGAATGGAATAATCCTATACACCAGCACTTTTAGTTCCACGGCAACTATTGGTGTGACATTGAGTCACACAGATGCATTTGGTTATCGCGGCAGTCGTCATGGCGAAGCGATAAAATCAACGACACCTGTCAACGGAATACCCACTAATGGGACAAGTAAAACAGCATCGACAGGAGGGTTTGACGCCCGACTTGCAGGTGTAGTCGCTTTCGGTGTAGTTAATACTTATGGCAATGGAAGTAATTTTTGGACAGCAAGTGCTCTCGGAACTGGAATGGCAATAAACCGCTCTGTCAACAGTGGCTCTGTACTTCAGGGCATTTCTCGCAGTCAATCTATGCAACAAGCCTATTACTCCGTCCGCTGCAAAAAGGATTAGCCTATCAACCGGGCAATTTCACGCAGACGGTCTATTTCGCGCTGCATCTCGTCCATTTTGTCGAGTAGGTTGCGAATAACATCGATGCCTGCAACATTGACCGAAAGGTCGTAGTGCCAGCGGATATAGCGTTCGAGCATCTCCAATTGCGATGCCTGTATATGGGGCTCGTTATCGACAATGTAAATTTCGATCAGCCCCTCTTCGCCCAGATCCATGATGAATTCGGGTTCGACATTGCTATACATGCAATATTCTTTTATGATAATCAATTCTGAGTTCATAGCGTTAATGTTTTAAGATTAAGACCGGGCTAATTGTTCGAAGAGTTGCTTTTGCTCTTCCGTCAGGTGAGTAGGGATTGCAATCTGATATGTTATAAACAGATCGCCGGATTTCCCGTCTTGCTTATATTTCGGGAAACCTTTGCCTTTCAGGCGGACTTTTGTCCCATTCTGTGTGCCGGCAGGAATTTTCAGCCTCACTTTCCCGTCGAAAGTATCGATTTCTTCTTCGCCACCAAGAACGGCTTTGTAGAGATCGACAGAGGCTGTCATATACAAATCGTCGCCCACCCGCTTGAATTTCGGATCTTCGGCAATGACAAACGTGATATACAGATCGCCATCGGGGCCACCGTTCGATCCCTTGCTACCTTGCCCTGCGAGCTTGATGACCTGCCCGTTTGCCACCCCTGCCGGAACGGTAATACGCAGGTTCTTTCCGTTCAACGAAAGGGTTCGCTTATGCGTTTCGGCTGCCTCCTTCAATGTCAGATGCAATTCGGCGGAATAGTCCTGCCCCCTGAAGCCACGCCGTGCGCGCGAGCCGCCTCCTCCCCTGTTACCAAACAGGGATTCGAAGAAGTCGGAGAATCCTTCGTCATCGCCGGAGAAACTATAAGCTCCACCGCCGCCACCAAATCCGCCAAAGCTGCCGTAATCGGCAAAACCGCCATTCTGGGCTTGCTGCTGACGGGCTTTTTCGTATTCTTCGGCATGCTTCCAGTTTTCGCCGTACTCGTCATATTTTTTACGGTTTTCGGGGTTACTAAGCACCTCATTTGCCTCGTTCACCTGCTGAAATTTGCGCTTCGCTTCTTCATCATTCGGGTTGATATCAGGATGATATTTGCGGGCCAGCTTACGGTAAGCCTTCTTGATATCGTCCTGTGAGGCATTTTTGGGTACGCCCAATATGCTGTAATAGTCTATAAATGCCATTTGTTATATATTTTATTTTGTTTGTCCGTTTCTTGCTTCGCCGGAATGAGATGCTTCGCGTTGCTCAGCATGACAATCGGGCGATAGTAGATTTCCGCCGAAGAATATTCAAATAATATGCCAAATATCCTCCGTAGAAAGTCAATAAAATATAAACAACTGAAAAGGAAAAGAAGTTGAAAGGGTAAGCAGGGAAATAAGCAATCTTTTGCGTCAAGATGTAAAAACAGCAGGGCTATTTATTACCGCCGAGCTTTATGCGCTGCAACTCGTAATATATCCGCAGGCATGCCCATGCATCTATGGCGGCATACTGTTTTTGGGCATCCGACAGCACATCCGTCTCCCAGTTGGACAGGCGCTGCCCTTTGGTTATGCGTTTGCCGAAAAGTATTGCGTAGATGCGCTGCAAACTGGCATCTTCTATGCCATAGGCCTTGACCATCTTTTGCAGGTCGATGAAATCGTCGGTACGCATCTTGCGGCGGCCATTGATAGCGGATATATCATCATGCACAGAGACGCCTATTTTCATAATACGGTCGCTGGTGAGGATATCCGACAAACAGTCGGGTATGCCGATAATATTGGTACGGAACAGGAAGCAGGTATCCTCGGTAGAAAGTTGTATCAGGGCTATTTTATTCAACTTCCCTTTGCGGAAAGTCGGACGGGTTTCAGAATCGAAGCCTACTTTGTCGAAGCCGGAGAGGTATTGAGCGGCTTTCTCAGCCTCGGCATGAGACTGGATGAGAATTATCCGCCCCGGGAATGTTTCCACAGGCAAGGCTGCCAGCTCTTCTTTCGAAATACTTTTTACCATATTTCCTCCATCTCGTTATCCTCTTCCTCGCCGGGGTAATTGCCATATTCGTCGGCAAACGAATATTTCAACTGATGCAAAGCACGCATGACGTTGACTAATTTCTGCCCCCAATAGGCTTTGAAGTTATCGGTGCAGATAACCAGCGCATCGTTCATATTCTCTTCTATGCCGCGCTCGTAGATAGTTATATAATTTTTCAGGTCCTGATAGATATCCGTCAGATCTTCGGAGACACTTGCCGAAATAGGCGTTTCGCTGTATTTCATATCCTGCATAAAAACCTCGAGGTAGATATCGTCTTTCCCGAAAACGGCATACAAGCGGTGCAGGATGTAATCATAATTCTCCTCGGTCACCGTAACCTCCTGCTCGTCGTCGGTCTCCATATCCGCCGCGGGAACGAGCGAAGCTTTGAGGTAAAGCAAAGGCAATATCTTCAACAATTTATCGGTCAGATCATTCATTGAAGCCTCTTCGAAACTCTCGAGTAAAAAGCAATATTGCACCGCCACAGTTGTAAATTCGACAGTATCCTTCGAATAGACGGTTCCTTTCAGCTTTGTGTTCATTCTGTTTTTTCTATTAATCTACAACAAAAATAGTAAATAAAAACAG
Organism: Dysgonomonas sp. 25; assembly: GCF_010501075.1. Classification (GTDB taxonomy): domain Bacteria; phylum Bacteroidota; class Bacteroidia; order Bacteroidales; family Dysgonomonadaceae; genus Dysgonomonas. The sequence continues at coordinate 349,224 of NZ_QVMN01000003.1, read as the reverse complement.
AAAATGAGGCCTATCACTTATATAAAGGAAGTTAAACAAGGACAAACAATGCCCCCGAAACTTTTTCGGAGGCTGTATGAGCAGTGCAGAAGCTAATCAGTTTTTTATGCAACGGACGGAATATGCATAATTAGTGTATCCTCCGGAAGCCCCATATATCCAGAAATCGCCTGACGATTGTATATAACTAGCACTTCCAACACGAAACATTGCTGATCCTCCATAACCGCCAATACCGCTATACCCTCTGCTGCCTGAAAACATTATATTGAATCCGGGTTTCAGTTTTGCCGATATAACATTAGAGTTGCCTCCGGTAGCAGTTGTTGTACCCGGCATAGGGCAAGGATCTTTTGCATTTGTTCCGTATATTGCATGATTGTTTTGCAGCTCACTTAGCAAGGTAGACCATTGTGTTGCATTGGGCAGCGACCATCCCGTAGGACACGCTACGCTTGCAGCACCCCAGTTATACAAACGTCCCATGCGCGATCCTTTGTTATAGGTGGCGACCGAATTATTGGGGTAATCTAAAGACAAAGCACCTCCATTATAATTTTTCGTTGCCCGCATATTGTGCAGCATCCATCGTCCGGCAGTGCCAAAGTCGCCCGAGAGAAAAAGGCTATCACACTGGTCGCGGTGCAATTGGATACCATTGTCGGTGTTGATGCGTGAATCGGTTCCGTCCTCCAGCACGGCGGCTATCTCGTCGTCAGTGAAGCCTGCGCGCCTTGCCCATTCTTCTATGCTGGGATCGTTTTCCGACGTATTGCAGCTTAATGTAGATACAGTAATATCTTCGAATCGCTTAGGAGTATCTGCATCTTTGAAAGTAATATCATCGAGAATGTATTTGCCGCTCAAACCGGCAGTATAACTCAGCACCACATTTTCGGTCGTGTTTGTACCGTCTGTCAGTGTTTCGCCTCCTGCAGCCGGAGTAACAGATTCCAATACTCCCTCGTCTGCAATTTCCGCCACCCATCTGACATTTCCCTGCACATCGAAGTTCGCCGCAGCGGCAGTAAGATAGACAAACTGGGTGTTACCAAGCGAGTTGTTCACTTTCAGCGCAAAGTTAGTCTGGTTGATGGTCACCGTTTTTATCTTTTCCTTGGAGTTGCCATCTTCATCTGTATCGGTGTAGAGGAACGAGAGTTCTGTTTCTTTCGTCTTCCACGGGTTAGCTGCTGTAACATCCGTATCGGTCATCGCATCGGGCAACAAGCTTATCGTTGTCGGGGAGGTCGTCAGTGTCGCAGGCGTCAGCGGATTGCCCGTAAAAGGTACAGCTGTGAAGCCACTGGCTGCCGCTGCGTTATAGGTCGGCGATGCTCCATCCATCCAGTTGATAACCAATTCCTGTGCTGTAAGTGTGCGTGCATCCTTACCACTCGGCAGGTCGAAGCGGCTCTCGCTGAGGTGCAGCTTGGCGAGGGCTTCTTCTGCTCCTTTTGTCCATTTGCTGCCATCCCAGATATACACGCCTTCGGGGAGCAATACACTCGAAGCCGTGTTAAAGACGATCATGCCGGTATGCAGCTTGTCTTCGTCAGCCTTCACGGCATTTTTATAGCCTCCGTTGTCATCACTCTCAAACATCGGAAACAGGTTGTTCAGGTCTGTCAGCTGTACCCTTGGCAGGATAACCCCTTTGGTAGAGGATATTTCGTTATTCGTCTGTTTCAGGTCGAGCAGTGCGCCTTTGTTGGGCTTCTCGCCGCTGCCGATAGTTACCTGCGCATGGCCTGTCATCGTTGCCGACAGCAGCATCAGCAATAGCATGTGTGTAAATAAGATTCTTTTCATGTCGGTTTGGTTTTATTTAAGCTTTTCCGCTCTTTCGTCCATCAGAAAGTGCAGCAAAAGCAGTGTTAGTAAAATATAATTCGTTGATCGGCCGGTACCATTCTCCGGCAGGCACTTGCATAAGCCGCGGTAGTCGATACCATTTATCCCCCATCCAGACGTATACGTCCACAAAGAAAGGGAAGTCACTGTTCGTATTGAAGACTATCAGCCCGGTATGCAGCTTGTCTTCATCCGCTTTTACGGCATCTATGTATCCTTCATTGCCATCGGATTCGAACATCGGAAAGAGGTTGTTCAGGTCGGTGAGCTTTACCCTTGGCAGGATAAACCCTTTGGTCGATGAATCGTCGGCATTTGTCTCTTTCAGGTCGAGCAGCGCCCCCTTGTTGGGGCGTTCGCCGCTGCCGATAGTCGCTTGCGCATTCACTACGCACATGTTGCCTGCAAATGTCAAGGCTATAATTAGTATAGCCGTCTTGAAATGGTTGAGGTTTTTGCTCTTTGTTTTAGTTCTTCTCATCGTTCTCATTTTTTTTTGATTTCGTTTTGATGCCCCGTAAGGCAAGGTGAATAAATGGTGTTTGTTTGAGCCCCACCAAACCTCCCCGTGGGGGAGGCTTAGGAGAGCAGCATTATTAATTGACTTGTAAAACAGACTGGAATCTATTTCCCCCTTCGGAGAGTTGGGGGGAGGTAGCATTAAAGGACAGGCCTTCCCCGCACGACCAAAGGAAAGGAAGTTGAACGGACAAAAGGGCGTCGGTACGGGGCAGCCTGTGAGATATATAGAAGTGTGTTTGAAGGTTCGCATTATATCATTCCGCATGAAAATGTCATCCCGAAACGGAGCGAGGCAGCTCGCTGCGATTTTATGTAGGGGCAGACCTATGTGTCTGCCCGATATATCGATTCGCGGGCGCACACGCAGGTGTGTCCCTACAAAAGTTCTATTGTTGATAGAAGAGGATGATATACTTCCCCCTTCAAGGGATTGAGGGGGCCTGCTGTTAACTGAAAGACAGCCCCTCGCTCCCCCTCTCGCGGAGGGGGCTGGGGGGAGGTAGGTATGGCTGTCGCAGCCGGATATACCCCTGACATTAACACAAGCATATCTTTTAGTAGACGAGTTACAAGTTACGAGTGACGAGTGGGGGCAAAGCCATACAACAGCTCGCAAGTTATTTCTTGTAACTTGTAACTGTGCAAAGCACGAAGTAACTGCCCGCAGGGCGAAGTAACTTTTTCCCTTAAAACCTTGGATTAATCCGAAATATTTATTATATTTCGTGTGTGTGTGTGTGTGTGTGTGAATATTTTACATCAAGTAAAATATTGATATAGAATTGCATAATTGAAAATATTGTATCGGTTCGATGCATTATTTATACGTTCGTTTTATCCCTGCAATACCGCAAAGATAAAGGAAATATTCGGATATAATTATCCTTTCCTGAATTTTAACATGAAAAAAAAGACTTTTCTATTATTTCAAAAAAAAATCCTTAGATTTGTATGTCGTATAACTCAAAAACGCATTTGGTTATGAAATTATATATATTCCTCGGGGCATTGTTATTTGCCGGCACCTCCCTTTCGGCGCAAAACATCGTGCAGACAAGCGCTGTGAAAGCAAACGACTATGGCGTTACCTATTCGCTGCCCAAAACAGCAATAGACATCACCGTTTCGTACACAAAAACGACACGCAAAGCCGGCGACTTTTATCAATACGCCGAGCGCTATCTCAACATCACAAACCCTACGACCGAAAATGAGGTCGTTTATACATTAGACAAGATAGAAACTTCTACGCGCGGCATTCCCGACAAGGACAATTCTTATCTGGTAGAATTCCGCCCGAATAATCCGGCAGCATTTGTCAGCCTCTCGGAAGAAGGATTGATATGCGCCATCAACGATGATTACACAGCCACAACACAAGAGGTGCGAAAGGCTAAAACCGAAATAATCACCGAAGAATTACCGAACCCGAATACGTTCTTGTCCGAAGAAATACTTCGCGCAGGCTCGACAGCCAAACAGGCCGAATTGATAGCGAAACAGATATACCGCCTACGCGAAAGCCGCACGAATATACTCACCGGCGAAGCCGACAACATGCCGCCCGACGGCAATGCCTACAAATTGGTAATGGAACAGCTCGACCAGCAGGAGAAAGCTTTGACAGCCATGTTTATCGGGACGGAAATCGTAGAAACGGGGACAAAGACATTTAGCATTGTGCCGGATAAGAAAAATATCGATAAGGAAATCATTTTCCGCTTTTCGTCCAAACTGGGCGTAGTGGAAGCGAACGACCTCTCGGGTGCTCCCGTTTATGTCTCGCTGCAAAACAAAGATCCTCGCCCCGAAGTGTATCTATCGGCAAAGGAACAGCAAGCTATGGAGAAAAAATTCTCGAAGGGGCTGATATATAACATTCCGAACAAAGCCGCATTGAAAGTTGTTTTCAATGGTAAGGATTATGTCGATACCGAATGCGAGGTAGCACAATATGGCACACAGGATGTTTTGTCGCCTAACCAATTGGGTGACAACAAGCGAACTGTAAAAATCATTTTCTACCCCGAACTCGGTTCAATCAAGCAGATACAGTAATGCACACCGAAACCGAACGGAAGTTCCTCGTCGCAAGCGACAGCTACAAGCAGGAGGCTTATAAAAGCCTGCATATTGTACAAGGCTATCTGTCTTCGGTGCCGGAACGGACGGTACGCATACGCATTTCGGGTGAACAGGCATATATCACCATCAAAGGGATAAGCAATGAATCGGGTACAACCCGCTTCGAGTGGGAAAAGGAAATCCCTGTAGCCGAAGCGCAAATGTTAATTAAACTCTGCGAACCGGGAGTAATCGACAAAATTCGCTATCTTGTTAAAGTAGACAATCACCTGTTCGAAGTAGACGAATTTTCGGGCGAGAACGACGGGTTGGTTATTGCCGAAATCGAATTGCAAGACGAAAAGGAAGCCTTCGCCCATCCCGCATGGCTCGGCAAGGAAGTCACAGGAGACAAGCGCTATTATAACGCATCGTTGACAAGGAATCCGTATAATAAATGGAAAGACGGGCATGATAAATCCGCAGGTAAAAATACATGACAATTATTCGTTCGAGTTCAAAACAGGATTCGTGCCGGATAATGATCCGCAGGAAATAAATGAATTCAAAATCAATACCTGGCTTTTCCTGCCCAACAGCCTCGACATAAACCGCGACACGTACGACAAAAACCGCTTCTACCGCGACGTAAAAACATATCTGCGACTTATAACGCCGACTTATACCCTCCGGGGAATATTGGACACACCCGAAGGGCCTTTGTTTTATATGCAAAAGGCTATAGAATCATTGGCGGCGCAACCCGGGGATGCCGAAACCATAGAGCACTACACTTCACAGGTGAAGATGTTTTCGTGCATCATGAAAAGCGCCCTCCGCGACGAAGCAGTATTGATAAGCAAACTGAAAAGCGAAGATGAGGCCATTTCGCGCATCAACGAGTTTGCATCACTTAGCTGGCAAATCGTCCTCCGATACAGGGGACTGTACGATTTATTGAAAGAGGGGAATATCCCGGATAAAGAATATCACACGTTTCTCTTCGGAGACGAGTTCGTAGGAAATGTTATCGAGCAGCACGCCTATTTCCTGATGAAGAAATTCAAAGGAAAGGAGTACTACGATAAGATTATGCCCATCCTCACCGGATTGATGGGCAAGGAAGACGAGCATAAACGCAAAATGGGCTTCAACCTGCCCGTGGAGGGGAACGAGGAGCACAACAAATTGCTGATCATCAAACGGAATATCCTTAAAAAGTTTGTCGAAAGCGACCTCTATCTGCAGACAATAAAAAAGAAAGACGGAGCTTTTGCCGAACAGGTATTATACAGCATAGCTGCGGGAATAGCGATGATATTCGCCACACTCGTCACTTTTTTTGCGACGCAGCGGTATGGCAACTTCACCATGGACTTATTCGTGATTCTGGTCATAAGCTATATGTTCAAAGACCGCATCAAGGAAGTGACGCGTTATTACTTCACTTCGCATATGAGCCGGAAGTATTTCGACAATAAACGCCGTCTGAAAATCCGCAATCAGGAAATAGGGTGGACAAAAGAGGCGTTCGACTTTATGCCGGAAACGAAAGTTCCCGAGGAGATCCTCAACATGCGCAACCGTTCGCCCCTCGTCGAAGCAGAGAATGAGGCGTATGGCGAGAAGGTTATCCTGTACCGCAAATTGGTGCACCTGTCGCTCGAGGATATAGAAAAGTATAACCAATACCATGTGGAGGGGATCAATGATATTACGGTGTTCAATATCATGCATTTCATCCGTAAGACGGACGATCCTACCCTTACATTGTATTTGCCTGATGAAGAAAACGGGTTTAAGGAAACGACAGGTTCGAAAGAGTATCCCCTGTATATTATACTATCGTGCGAATCAAATAAGGAAATTTATTATTACAAATACCGGCTATTGTTCAACCGGAACGGGATCAGTGGTGTAAGTGAACTTGACTGAGGGGCAGCCGCCTGCTTGCTATACGACGACGCCTTACATGAATCTCATTGGCAAGTCTTTTCTTTTTGCTTTTTTTTTTGTCTGCATATAGGCATAAACAGCCACACTACTAATCGCTGCTACAAGAGTTATTGCAAGTACTTTCTTTGTCATGACATATTGTTTTTATATCCTATATTCCGCATTGATGTAAAGGTAATAACAAAATCTGAAAAAAAAAGTTCATTTAACAAATATTTTAAAATTCCGGGCAATCCTGCAAGGTTTATTTACGCCGGCTCACCCCAATCTCGAATCCGCGAAAGGCTAGCAAAAGTATGCGCAGGTGTATGAATATGTAATTGCCCGGATGATTGAATCAGGCCCACATATAGTACACGGAATCTTGATTTTAGCATTTCAACAGAATTAAATAAGATTTTCTTTGCAAGAAAAACAAAATTATTATCTTTGTCATGTTAAAGGAAATTAAAAATTATCAGATGAAGGCTGTATGATCCAAAGGAAATAATCATTGATTAAGCAAATATTTGATTCGTTAATGGATTATTTCTTCATGAAAAGAAAGTTTATTGGAGGGCGGAATTGAGACTCAACAAGATGAATCTCCCCCCTTTTGTTTGGTGTAATAATGTTATAGGAGATATGGAGAATTTGACCGAAAAGGCTCAAAATGAGGGAATCCCGTCCTGCCATGGATGGATGAATCCTCAAATAACGATTGACAGGCATTTGATTAGGCGGCACGATCATTATCATAAATATGTATCGAGGCGTGCTTACTTGTCCTTGATCACGACATTGATTTTATTATTTATTGCAATAGAAATGTTCATTACCGAGAATTGGTTTTGGGGAGCTATTGTAACAATCGTTGCATCCGGATTGTTTTTCGTTTATTACATTTTGAGAAAATTGCAATCGGGGATGGCCTACAAAGCCGGCTATCTGGCACCGGGTATCGTCATCAATGTTCAACCGCTCGAAATTGCCGTAATAATCAACACGGCGGCCGACAAAGGTTCGCCCAAACATTACGGGTGCAAACGCATGCAAATAAAGAACCTGCCATTGCACAGCCATGAAATAGGCGAACGTGTGCCTTGCAGCATCATGTTTGGAGAGCTGGACGAGAATTATTATACCAGTTACGATTTGCGGCCATTAGCATGGGGCACCGGCTGCAAAGAAGAAATAGGAAAGGAAATCGAACGTATCCCCGAAGAAGACTGGAAACGCCTGGAAACATTGCTTGGAAATGGTAATTTGTTCAGATTCGAAATGGAAGAAATGGCCTGCTTCGACGAGAACGGCGACCTGATGGGTATTATTTAGTTATCAGGCTCTTTTTATTAAAAAAGAGGAGGTTTCCATTGCCGTTTCGAGTATTTTTGCTTCCTTTGTATTTCAGACAGCATACAAATAAACATGAAAACAGCCGATAAAACAGGACTATATTTTATATATAATATATTGTATTTTAATATGATATACAACAATTCTTTCACACACACACACACACACACACACGAAATATAATGAATATTTCGGATTAACCAAAGGTTTTAAGGGAAAAAGTTACTTCGCCCTGCGGGCAGTTACTTCGTGCTTTGCACAGTTACAAGTTACAAGAAATAACTTGCGAGCTGTTGTATGGCTTTGCCCCCACTCGTCACTCGTAACTTGTAACTCGTCTACTAAAAGATATGCTTGTGTTAATGTCAGGGGTATTTCCGGCTGCGACAGCCATACCTACCTCCCCCCAGCCCCCTCCACAAGAGGGGGAGCGAGGGGCAATCTTTCAGTTAACAGCAGGCCCCCTCAATCCCCCGAAGGGGGAAGCATATCATCCTCTTCTATCAACAACAGAGCCCTTGTAGGGGCGAATAAATATTCGCCCGCGATATCCGACATACACGGGGCAATGTTTATTGCCCCCTACACGCAAGTTGGCAAGAGCTCCCTCGTATCCACTCGGGATGACAATAGCCAGCCCCCTTTATCCCCCAGAGGGGGAAATGGGTTTGCTCCACCATTCAACAAAAAACGAAAATATATCCTTCCCTTAGCCTCTTCCACGGGGAGGTTTGGAGGGGCTCAATCAAACTATTTATTCACATCATCTTTTTCTGTTGCCCCCTCTTGTGGAGGGGGCAGGGGGAGGTGGCTTATTCTTTTATAACATGAAAAGAACAATCTTGACACTGGCTATTATCATATTAGCCTTATTCTTTGCAGCAAGCAATGCGTACACACAAGTAACTATCGGGAGCGGTGAAACACCCAATGCGGGCACGCTACTCGACTTGAAAATGCTACCGGACGGCATGTCCACCAAAGGGCTTATGTTGCCCAAGGTGGCGCTGACGGACAACGACAAGTTGTACCCGATGCTCCCAAACGGGTACGCGTCCAGCGAAGATGCTAATCACATTGGGTTGATGGTATTTCACAACAACAGATGCACATTGAAAGGGACAGGAATATACGTCTGGGATGGAACGGAATGGACCATACTAAGCAAGGTCTCGCTCGGTGGCATCAACTTCAACCGCGACTATCTCGATCTGCCCAGCGGCCACGATGCCCGGACATTAGGGCCACAGCCACTGAAAGTCTCCTGGACAGGGGCATCTAATCCTACCTGGGCAAAAAGCGCAGGAAGCCTGCCTACAGAGATTACACTAACCTCCCCTTCCAGTGCTGCCGGAACCGTGGGCGCATCGCCATACAGCATGAACATCACACCTGCGGCTATGGCTACACCCGTACCTACCAGTCCGTGGCAGAGCTACGAAAGTGTATTGACCTTTACCGACACCGAATGCGGTGGGACAAAAACGGCCACCCTCAACCAAACCAACTATGCTCTAAGTATAGGAGGAGGCCTGTTTGCTTCTGCCAAAGTGTTACTCTTCAACCCTGCGAAAAACTACGCATTCGATGTGCAAAGCAATGCTGCATGGAGGACTACGGTAAAAGACAGCAAGGGCATTTTGGTCGGTGGAAAAACGACTCCGACAACGGGAGGGACAGACAAAAAGGATGGCACTGTCGATCCCGCCAGCAGCATCAGCTATAGCCCAAAGATGATGGCCGAAAAATATAGCACAGCCGAAATCACAATCAGAGATACTGCTACAGTAAAGCGCTTCGCTGACATCACTGTTTCACTCATCAGCTGCTACAACGAACCCACCCTCGAGCAATGGGCCGAACGGGCAGGATTTACCCCTGCCGAAATAGCAGCAGTGACCGACGCCGACGCCGGTTCGTCCGCTATCAAAAATGGCTACCAACTCCACCGCGACCAAGACGCCAATTTGTTTATATCGAGTGATTTTGGTACTGCGGGGCGATGGATGATAGTCAATCTGGCTGCAACCAAATTTGCCGACGGCTATCTACTCACTGCCAGCAATGGAAATAGTAGGTACAGCGCAAATTACTACTACCCTGCCGAAAGAGCCTTGATAACCCCGGATTCGCTCTATAACACAAACAAGCAGTTAGGACTGACGTATAATTGGGCGGCTGCCACTTATGGAAAAGCCAATGGTGGTTCTGCCACCGGCGAGGGCGAAGGACAAGGTGGAACTCCCGCCAAAACTCAAGGCATTTGTCCTAATGGATGGCACCTACCCAGCGATCGCGAATGGACATACCTGGAACAGGAAATAAGCACCCGCACCAGCCAATATAGCAGCACTGCCAATGCCAACGCCACCATCACGGTGGGGCAGATGGGCTATCGTGGTACTACTCACGGCTTGGGGATGCGAGAGAGTTGCCCCATTTACATGAGTCTTCTTCAAGCGGACGGAAGAATACTGTCTTCTATACTCATCGATAAATTTATCGGCACATCCAACAATATCTCCTCCACGCAGAAAGGAGGTTTTAACATTAATGTTTATAATCCCGCAAGGACTTATTATTGGACTGCGAGTCCTGTCGGTCACAGCAGCTATCCTATACCAACCACCATGCCCGCGGGTTGGATTCGGGATTTCGGGATGCTTTCCCAGACGACGGTTAAGCGCACCTTATTGGATTACGATCAGTTTGCTTCCGTGCGCTGCAAGAAAGATTAACAATCAGTTACTTCGCCCTTCAGGCAGTTACAAGTTACGAGTTACAAGAAATTTATCTATACAGGGAAGCAGTCCGCGAGGACTGTTTCCCTGCGTTCTTTTACTCCGTGGCGCTTGCGTCATCGCGATACATAGTGAGGGATCTCGTTACGTTTTGTGCTGTTTGTAGTCGGGTCGGGATGCCTCGCATCCGCTCAGCATGACAAAACCGTTCTTTTACTTTGTGCCCTTCGTGTAGAATCTTTGAGCCTAATAAAAAAAATGACAAGACAAAAAACGCTGTATCGCGTCAAATATGTCAAGTGTGTCAAGTTTTAACTAAAATTCGACTGACTATCAACGATGTAGGTTTTTGACAAAACTTGACTGCTATATTAGTCCTGTAAAGAAGTGCCCTGTGCTGAAAAAAGAAAAATACATTTCATAAAAAAATATGTATTGTAAAGTTTCTTTTGACATTTAAGTCACTCATTAACAAGCGTAAATACACTTAACAGGAATAACAGGTCTAATACAAAAAAGCGACCCGATTGTTTACATTTTCCACACCCCCAAAACGGGGAAAGGTAAAAGAACATAAAAAATAATCGATTGCCGTAATTTTCATGCAATTAGTCTTTTTCAGGTGAGAAAAATAAACTACTTTTGTTCCGCCTGAAATTGACAAAAAACGAAAACAACTATATATTCATTTATTCATAAAACAATAAAAAATGAGAATCGAGAAAATTTTCGCGCGTGAAATCTTGGATTCGAGAGGTAATCCAACAATCGAAGTTGATGTAACACTCGAATGCGGTGTTATGGGTCGTGCTGCTGTTCCATCAGGAGCTTCGACAGGAGAAAACGAAGCATTGGAACTTCGTGATGGTGACAAAAAAAGATATTTAGGAAAAGGTGTGCAAAAAGCTGTAAACAACGTGAATACAGTTATCGCCCCTAAATTGGTAGGTGATTGCGCCCTCAACCAAAGAGCTATCGACCACAAAATGATCGCCCTCGATGGTACAAAAACAAAATCGAAACTCGGTGCCAACGCTATCCTCGGTGTTTCGCTTGCTGTAGCCAAAGCTGCTGCCGCTTACCTCGAAATGCCTTTGTATCGTTACATCGGCGGAACAAATACGTATACGCTTCCTGTACCGATGATGAACATCATCAACGGAGGTTCGCACTCTGATGCCCCTATCGCATTCCAGGAATTTATGATTCGCCCGGTAGGTGCTAAATCATTCAAAGAAGGTTTGAGAATGGGTGCTGAAATTTTCCACGCTCTTAAAAAAGAATTCCACGACAGAGGCTTGAGTACTGCCGTTGGTGACGAAGGTGGTTTCGCTCCTGCACTGAAAGGTACTGAAGACGCTTTGGATTCAATCATCAAAGCAATCAAGGCTGCCGGCTACAAACCGGGAAGCGACGTAACTATCGCGCTCGACTGTGCTGCTTCTGAATTCTATGATAAGAAAGCTAAAGTTTACGATTACTCTAAATTCGAAGGAAAAAGCGGAGCAAAACGTAAAGCAGCCGATCAGGTTAAGTTCTTGAAAGAACTGACTGAAAAATACCCTATCGACTCTATCGAAGACGGTATGGACGAAAACGACTGGGACGGATGGAAAAAACTTACCGACGCTATTGGCGACAAAGTGCAGTTGGTAGGTGACGACTTGTTCGTAACAAACGTTGACTTCCTTCAGAAAGGTATCGAAAGCGGTTGTGCTAACTCAATCCTTATCAAGGTTAACCAAATCGGTTCGTTGTCTGAAACATTGGATGCTATCGAAATGGCTCACCGTGCGGGTTACACATCTGTAACTTCTCACCGTTCGGGCGAGACTGAGGATGCCACTATTGCCGACATCGCAGTAGCTACTAACTCGGGACAAATCAAGACCGGTTCATTGAGCCGTACAGACCGTATGGCTAAATACAACCAATTGCTTCGCATCGAAGAGGAATTGGGCGATTTGGCTGTTTATGGCTGGAACCGCGTTCAACGCAAGAAGTAAGAAGGTAATATCCCTTATATAGCAAAAGCCCTTCGGTATCGAAGGGCTTTGTTTGTATCTATAAGATCAAAACTAACTTATGCTTTATCTCTCGGTGAAAGATAACCCGAAAAGCTAGATGCTATGGATGCAAGATTATATATCTTCCCTGTGCAATAATTTGTGTCTTCATAAAGCGTAAACTCAAGAGTAATGTCACTGTTTGCTTTGTCTACATGCTTTATCTTCATTTTAATTTTCGTATTTCCTTTTTTATCTAACTCTTTATTGAATTCAGTAACATGTCCTTCGAAATAAAAATTATCATTCCCTCTCTCAGAGTTTGTATTATAATCGACTGAAAACTTTATATATTGATCATCCTTTTTCAAGAAGAAGGATCCTGCATAAAATTCATTCGTTCTGTAACGACTCAATTTATGAGTAAAGTCCCCCATCCTATTAATATCCACAACGAAATCTTTTTGTTCTAATGCGAATAGAGCCTGCTTATACAGTAATTCATCAGAAGCCTCGGACTCTCCCTTTGCTACAGTACTCTTTTGAGAGTTACATCCATAAAGAAGGGACAAAGTAAATAGGAAAATTAAAAATACTTTCTTTTTCATGGCAATTATCATTAATAAGGTAATAAAAACACGTCTTCCTTTTCAATAAAAAGACAAAATAAAACAAATGTAACAATTTGAATTACATTTCGCAATTTTATTGAAACAAAAGTAGCAAAAATAAAAAAAAGCCCGTTCTGATGAACGGGCTTTCTGTATCTTCGTCTTTGCAGGAAGAAGTTAGTCTTTCTTCGTAACCACTCTTTTCTCTTTGATACGAGCTTTCTTACCTGTAAGGGCACGCAAGTAGTACAATTTAGCGCGACGTACTTTACCGACTTTGTTCACTACGATGCTGTCGATAAACGGAGACTCAAGCGGGAAGATTCTCTCTACACCGATATTGTCTGACATTTTACGCACGGTGAAACGTTTCTTGTTTCCGTGTCCGCCGATTTTGATAACAACACCGCGATATTGCTGTACACGTTCTTTGTTACCTTCTTTGATTCGATAAGCGACAGTAACCGTATCACCGCTCTTGAATGTCGGGTGTTGGTTTTCTTTGCCTGTCAAAAATGCTTCTTCTGCAACTTTTATAAAATCCATGATCTTATTTCTTTTAAATAGTAATTACGCAATATTCACGGGACTTTCCCGTCAGAGATTACGTAAAGCGGATGCAAAAATAACAAATATTTCGTAATAAACAAGTCTTCGTCTCCGATATTTTATCTATAGGTTAGCAGTCGAAACGAAATTCATTATCTTTGTGTTTTGTATTATCGAAAATAAATAAGATTTGTAAAGATGAAATTAATCAAAACATTTATTATCCTATCAACAATAATATTATTCCCGATGACGATACAAAGTCAAGATATACCCCTTACGCTCGAAGACCTGATACCGGGCGGAAAGAATTTTGCCAAATACCGTCCCGTCACACCACGCGGATTAGCATGGCACGGCGAGGAGCTGACTTATGTGAAAGGTGACACGATGTATATCGCCCCGAAAAAGGAAAGCGAAAAAGCGAAACCGTACCTCACACTGGAACAATTGAATGCCGACATGGGACTCGAAGGGCGCGAACGCGTACAAAACCTTCTGTACACGATGTGGCTAAGTCCCGAATCGAACGATTTACTGGTCAGGACATATAACAAAACATACATCTACAATGTAGAAACGAAAGCAATCCGCGCGACCTACGAAGTCAGCCGGGTTCTTGAGAATTATGACTTCTCGCCGACGCATACCTATGTTTCCTACAACAAAGAAAATAACCTGTACATGCAGGATGCAACGGGAAAAGAATACACCATCACCGATGAAAAAGATAAAGGAATCGTTTCGGGGCGTGCCGTCCACCGCAACGAATTTGGCATCAATACAGGAACGTTCTGGTCACCCAAAGGAAGCCTGTTGGCTTTCTACCGGATGGATGAAACGATGGTAACCGATTATCCATTAGTGGATGTTTCGACACGTATAGCGACGCTGAAAAACGAAAAATATCCGATGGCCGGTATGAAGAGCCACCATGTGACAGTGGGAATATATAGTCCTGCGACTTTGCAGACTACTTATCTGAAGACAGGTACTCCGAAAGAGAAATACCTGACTAATATTGCCTGGAGTCCCGACGAGAAGCTGATTTATATTGCAGAAGTAAACCGCGGGCAAGACACCTGCGTACTGAAAAGCTACGATGTTATTTCGGGCAAACTACATAAAACGCTTTTCACAGAAACGCATCCTAAATACGTAGAACCACAGCAGCCACCATTGTTTGTCAAAGGAAAGTCCGAAACGTTTATCTGGCAAAGCCGTCGCGACGGGTATAACCATCTCTACGTCTACGATACGGATGGCAATATGCTGAAACAGCTAACTTCGGGAGCATGGGAAGTGCTTTCGGTGCTGGGATTCGACACCAAAGGAGACAACTTGTTCTATATATCAAACGAACCGTCGCCAATCGAACAACATCTATATAAAGTAAACTTGAAATCGGGTAAACGCACTAAACTGACGAAAGAGGAAGGTGTACACCATGCTGCATTGAGTGCATCGGGCAGATATGCTTTCGACTGGTATACATCGCAATACAATCCGGGCAAGGTTGCCATAACCGATACTCGTTCGGATAAAACACATATTTTCCACGAAGCTAAAAACCCGTACGAAAAAGTGGAGCTCCCCGAAATCACACTCGGCTCGATGAAAGCGGCTGATGGAACAAGCGATTTATACTACCGCATAGTGAAACCGTTGAATTTCGACGCTAACAAGAAATACCCGACAATCGTCTATGTATACGGAGGGCCGCATTCGCAGCTGGTAGACAATTCGTGGATGGCGCAAACGCGCGGATGGGATATTTACATGGCCGAAAAAGGCTATGTCGTTTTCACGATGGATAACAGGGGTACCAATAACCGCGGAGCAGACTTCGAGCAAGCGACCTTCCGCAACCTCGGCATAGAAGAAACCAAAGACCAGATGAAAGGTGTCGAGTTTCTGAAATCACTCTCGTATGTCGATGCCGATCGCATCGGTGTCCACGGCTGGAGCTACGGCGGATTTATGACACTCAACCTGATGCTTCGCCACCCCGAAGTGTTTAAAGTGGGTGTAGCCGGCGGTCCTGTTACCGACTGGAAATATTACGAGGTGATGTATGGCGAACGCTATATGGACACGCCGAAAGAGAACCCCGAAGGTTATGCTGAAACAAGTATGATAGACCGTGCCGGCGATTTGCAGGGACGATTGCTACTCATTCATGGCGACGAAGATCCGACGGTGGTTATGCAGCAAAGTTTTATGTTTATCAAGTCGTCTATCCAGAAAGGCACTCATCCCGATTTCTTCGTTTATCCGGGACAGGGACACAATATGATGGGGCGCGACCGTGTGCATCTACACGAGCATATTACACGCTATTTTGAAGATCATTTAAAGTAAAATGCCATTTATCTCATTCAATGATACGCAATTTAATTTTATATTCTCTTTTTTTCTGTTCTTTGTTTTTCTCCTGTACTGGTGAGAATAAAGCAAAAACAGAAACCGATCAGCCCGCTATTGACGAGACTTTAAAATCTGCTGGCATTCCGTCGGAAATTGTGTATAAGGATAGTTTTTCAGAGGAGAATACCCTTGCTTTTTTTAATCCGATTGGCATTATAGGGACTGGCTTGGTTAATATCAGTTCATACATAGAAGATGAAAATCATGAAACTGTCTCTTTCGAGAGAATAGTTATCTATAATGACTCTGCATGCGAAAACTTGTTTTGTGATTACAATATTGACAGAGCCAATAATCCTCCGAAAGACAAGAATATAATCCCAATATATAACAGCATCGATTATGGATGGTATTGTTTTGTTTGTACAGCCTCGAATGCTGATTCATACGAAGTAGCCATAAATGGAACAGATAAGAAATATATTAGGAAAAATAGAAATATCAAGTATTATACATGGGAAAATTTCTTCCAGTCTGTATTCACAATAGATCCGACAGAAGACAATCCTTTACGGGAATCGCCTTCAGATGATGCTCCTGTAGTTGATGACCTTACAAGTAAAGATGAAGGTGATGAACCCGAAGACTATTACCAAGAAGTTAGACTTGAAGATGAATGGCTTCATATCAAATATAAGAAATCGGGACATGAAGGCTGGCTTAGATGGAAAAAAGGAAATGACGTGATCGTTGATATTTGTATTTCATGGTAAAGTATTATTCATAAATAAGATATGTACAAAATAAGTAAACAATTTGCCTTTTCGGCATCGCACATATTAGAAGGGCTTCCGCAGGAACACCCTTGCGCACGCATGCACGGGCACAACTATATTGTCACAGTCCATCTGAAAGCGGAGCAACTGAACAAAGTCGGTTTCGTAAAAGACTATCGCGAGTTGAGCGCCGTAAAGGAATACATCGACAACGAACTCGACCACCGTCACCTGAATGATGTATTTCCGTTCAACCCGACTGCCGAAAATATGGCAAAGGCTATTTACGACAGATTCAAGCCGGAAATGCCCGAACTGTACGCCGTAGAAGTTTCGGAAACACCCAAAACAACAGCTATCTATGAAGCTGATTGTAAATGAAATATTCTACTCCTTGCAGGGCGAAGGGGGGCGGCAGGGCGAAGCTTCTATCTTTATTCGCCTGACGAAATGCAATCTGGCTTGCGATTTCTGCGATACCGATTTCGAGACAGGCGAAGAAATGACCATGCCGCAACTACTGGACCAGATAGCCCAATATCCCTGCAAATGGATTATCTGGACAGGTGGCGAACCAACTTTGCAGTTGAAAGACGAACACCTGAAATTCTTTGCCGGACATGGCTATAAACAGGCTATAGAAACCAACGGAACGCGCCCCGTACCATCATTGCTCGATTATATCGCCTGTAGCCCGAAAGGGAATTACGAGAAGCTGAAATCCATTATCCCTTTTGCGCACGAAATACGCATCCCGGTAAAGAAAGGCGACGCCATACCCGACACAACGATGCTGCCTGCGGCCACAAACTATTTCCTCAGCCCGGTATTCGACGGCGACAGGCTGAATATGGAAAATATAGCTTATTGCGTAGACTTTATTAAGAATAACCCTCAATGGAAGCTTAGCCTCCAGGTACACAAACTGATACACATAGAATAAACCACATGGAAAAATTCGATGTCAACATATTAGGATGCGGCTCGGCAACGCCCACTTTACAGCATTTCCCATCCACACAAGTGGTGAATATACGGGAGAAACTGTTTATGCTCGATTGCGGCGAAGGAGCGCAACTCCAATTCCGCAAGAGCAAGCTATCATTCAGCCGTCTCAACCGTATCTTCATTACGCACCTGCATGGCGACCATTGCTTCGGGCTAATCGGTTTCATCTCCACATTGGCTCTGCTCGGACGCACAGGCGACCTCGTCATCCATGCCCATGCCGACCTCGAAAAGTTGCTACGTCCGCAGTTAGACTACTTTTGCAGGGATAACCCCTTCAATGTAAAGATAGAACCTTTCGCGCCGGAAAAGAACGAAGTAATATACGAAGACCGTTCCCTCACGGTCAGCACCATCCCGTTGAAGCATCGCATCCCTTGTGCCGGATTCCTCTTCCGCGAAAAGGAGAAGGAAGCCCGCCTCATAAAAGATATGGTAGAATTTTACCAGATTCCTATCAGAGACAGGGTAGCTATTAAGCAAGGTGCCGACTTTGTGAAAGAGGACGGAACAGTCGTACCCAATGCCAAGTTGACCAAGCCTGCCGATAAAGCCCGCAGTTATGCCTATTGCTCAGACACGATATACGACGAAGCCATCGTGCCCATTATCGAGGGGGTAGATGTGTTATACCACGAGGCCACTTACACCAACAACGAACTGCCGCAAGCCACATCGCGCGGACATGCTACGGCAGCGCAGGCAGCACAGATAGCCAAACTGGCGAATGCCGGAAAACTCATCATCGGCCACTTCTCGGCACGCTACCCCGACAACAGAATCTTCTTGAGGGAGGCACAAGAGATATTCCCGAATACAATCCTCGCCAACGAAGGGCTATGTGAAAAATTGTGAACCAAATCGTTTTTTTTGCCTATTTTAATTCTCTTTCTTATTTATATAGTTATATTTGCATCAGTGGTTAAAATCGGAATGAAGAAATTACTTTATACTACATTGATTTTTACGCTATTGACGGTTTACTCCACTTCGCTGAATGCCGAGGTGGGAGTTGATGCGTTTATCAATGAAGAACTTTCCGAACGAGACGAAAACAATCCCGAAAATTTGATGACAATCGATGTCTACATCAACAGTTCGACAACTATCCGGCTCGAAAATGTTTCTACCAAAAACACATTGGACGTATATAGCATTCTGGGTGTAAAAGTGACCAGCAGACAACTGAAAAACTATACGACCAATTACAATATAGAGTTACCCAAAGGCATCTATATCCTGAAATCGGGGAAAGTGACTAAAAAGATAGTCGTCAGATAACAATACTGGCGCACTCCTAAAAATATAGCAGAAAGAGAAACACAATGTTTCTCTTTTTTGTACACCTACTATTAAATTAATTCGATTATGTCTACACAAAAGGCTGACAATACAAAAACATACAAGCTGGGCGTTGCCCTCAGCGGAGGCGGAGCAAAAGGCTTTGCGCATCTGGGCGTGATGCAGGCGTTGCAGGATAATGGTATCTCACCCGACATCATTTCGGGCACAAGTGCAGGAGCATTGGCCGGCGTACTGATTGCCGACGGATACGAGCCGCACGACATCATAACCCTGTTCGAGAAGAAAGCCTTTAAGCAGTTTGCACAGATTACAATGCCCAAATGCGGATTCTTCCATACCAAACCGTTCTACGCCTTTCTGGAAAAGCATCTGACAGCCCGCACTTTCGAAGAATTAAAAATACCTTTATTGGTAGTGGCAACGGATATAGAAGAAGGCAAATCACATACCTTTTCGTCCGGCCCTTTACTCGAAACGATTGTTGCGTCGTGCGCTTTCCCCATCGTTTTCTCCCCTGTGGAAATAGGCGGGAAGCATTATGTAGACGGAGGGTTGTTCAAGAACTTCCCTGTTTCGATAATCCGCAAACAATGCAAAACGATAATAGGCGTCAACGTCAGCCCGCTGAACCGGGTGAAATATCGTGAATCGCTTAAATATATCATAGAGAGGTCTTACCACTATCTTTCTATCTCGAATACATTCCTCGACAGGCAACTGTGCGACATTCTCCTCGAACTGGCCAACCTGAACGAATATCCGATGTTCGACCTGGAACACCCACGCGAAATATATCAAAGGGGGTACAACTTTACATTAAAATGGATGGAAGAAAACGAACATAAACTAAGTACCTTTGTTCACTAAAAAGAATTTTCTATTTTAGATGCAAATTAACAATTCAGTTAAACTATCGGATTATGAAAGATGAAAAAGTACTGATATATCAGGTTTTCCCGCGCTGGTTCGGAAACAGCAACACAACAAACAAAGAAAACGGAACATTAGAAGAAAACGGCTCGGGTAAATTCTCGGCCTTTGACAATAAAGCGCTGAAAGAAATCAAGCGGATGGGATTTTCGCATATCTGGTATACCGGCGTATTGGAACATGCCACCAAAACCGATTATTCGGCCTTCGGTATCGCCAAAGATCATCCCGATGTAGTAAAAGGCAATGCCGGTTCGCCGTATGCCATCAAAGACTATTACGATGTAGATCCCGATTTGGCTGACGAAGTAGGGAAACGCGTACACGAGTTTGAGCAACTGATAAAGCGTTCGCACGAAAACGGGTTGAAGGTTATCCTCGATTTTGTGCCGAACCACACTGCCCGCCAATACCATTCGGATGCAAAACCCAAAAAGGTAAAAGACATAGGCGGAAGCGACAATTCCGCCGAAGCTTTCAATCCCGACAATAATTACTATTATATCCCCGGAAAGCGATTGGAGTTGCAATTCCCGCACACAACGGGCGAAGGAGAATATATAGAAGAGCCGGCGAAAGTCACCGGAAACGACCACTTCGATAACAAACCCTCGATAAATGATTGGTACGAAACCGTGAAACTCAATTACGGCATCGACTATATGAACGGACGTGCGCCTCATTTTGTGCCGGTGCCGGACTTATGGCTGAAACTGAAAGATATTCTTTGCTTCTGGGCATCGAAAGGAATCGACGGTTTCCGCTGCGATATGGCAGAAATGGTTCCTGTCGAATTTTGGAACTGGGTGATAAAAGAAGTAAAAGCCAACTATAAACCGGTTATTTTTATCGGCGAGATATATGTTCCTCATCAATATCAGAACTATATAAACGCAGGGTTCGACTACTTGTACGACAAAGTCGGGCTGTACGACACCTTGCGAAATATTATCTGCGGACATCAACCGGCATCGGATATTACCTTTTGCTGGCAAAGCCTCAACGGATTGGAAAAGAAAATGCTCAATTTCCTCGAAAACCACGACGAGCAGCGTGTTGCGTC
Source organism: Dysgonomonas sp. 25 (assembly GCF_010501075.1). Lineage (GTDB taxonomy): Bacteria > Bacteroidota > Bacteroidia > Bacteroidales > Dysgonomonadaceae > Dysgonomonas. The sequence goes on along the minus strand of NZ_QVMN01000003.1, from coordinate 328,137 downwards.
CGATTTCTTCGCAGGCGATGCTTTCAAAGCTATCCCCGGAATGATTGTTTCGGCCACGATGAATACCAATCCCATGATGATTTACGCCGGACAAGAACTGGGCGAGCGCGGCATGGACAAAGAAGGGTTCAGCGGCCTCGACGGGCGCACCACTATCTTCGACTACTGGTCGGTAGAGACTATCCGCAACTGGCGAAATGGCGGTAAATTCGGCACAGCAGGATTGACAAAAGAGCAAGCAAAGTTGCGTAAATTCTATACACAACTATTGAGTAGCTGCGTAACAGAAGATGCCATCAGCAAAGGAACATTCTTCGACTTGATGTATGTCAATTACGAGAATCCATACTTCGATTCTACCAAACAATACGCCTTTCTGCGCGCATACAAGAAAGAATTACTGTTCATCATCGCCAATTTCTCCGATCACCAAGCCGAAGTTTCGACTGTCATCCCCGACGAAGCCTACGAATATATGAAACTATCGCCGGCAAAGGTGAAAGGCGCGAAAGAACTACTGACAAACAAGCCATTTGCGTTGGACGATAACTTCCCGAATTCGATTAAAACGAAACTGAATGCCCGTTCGGGAATGATTGTCAAAATTTCGTTTTAAATAATGCTCGAAACTCATTTCTATTTTATACTTTTGTGGGGTTAACGAGAATGTAGTTGAACTTTTAAGCTTATCAAACAATGGTAGAAGATGTGCCTTTTAAGATTTTTGCGGGAACAAACTCCCGTTATCTGGCCGAAAAAATCTGTGCAAGTTTAGGATGTCCACTCGGACAAATGAATATAGAACGTTTTGCCGATGGCGAGTTTTCAGTTTCGTACGAAGAATCGATCCGTGGACACCAAGTATTTCTGGTACAATCCACATTCCCTACTTCCGACAACCTGATGGAGTTGCTGCTGATGATAGACGCAGCCAAAAGAGCTTCGGCACGCTCTATTGTAGCGGTTATTCCCTATTTCGGATGGGCACGCCAAGACCGTAAAGACAAACCCCGCGTATCCATCGGGGCAAAGCTGATTGCCGATATGCTCAGCGCAGCCGGAATCAATCGTTTGATAACTATGGATTTACATGCCGACCAGATACAAGGCTTCTTCAATGTACCTGTCGACCACTTATATGCTTCGGCTATCTTTGTCGACTACATCAAATCGCTGAATTCGGATAACCTCGTGATTGCAACTCCTGATGTGGGAGGTACAAAACGTGCCAGTTCGTATGCCAAATACTTCGGTTTCCCGATGGTAATTTGCTACAAGCTACGCAAAAAAGCAAACGTTATATCCGAAATGCAAATCATCGGAGACGTAACAGATATGGACGTCCTGCTGGTAGACGATATTGTAGACACTGCGGGAACAATCACCAAAGCTGCCGACCTGATGATGGCCAACGGAGCACGCTCGGTACGCGCCATCGCCAGCCACGCCGTCATGTCCGATCCGGCATCGCAACGCATCGACGAATCGGCTCTGACAGAGATGGTATTCACCGACAGCATCCCTTATCCGAAGAAATCGGCTAAAGTAACAATACTCCCTGTTGCCGATGTATTTGCCGATGCTATCCGCCGCGTATGCAGCAACCAGTCGATAAGTTCGCTATACGTATTGTAATATATCATATAACCAACGCCAATAGAAGATGTCTTATCCAAGGCATCTTTTGTTGTTTATTGTTCATTTTGATTTCCTGCTTCATCTACAAAACAGGCAGTTTCGTCTACGAAATAAGCAATTTCGTCGACCCAAAAACCCATTTCGTCTACTAAATAATTTTCACATTCTTCTTATAAATATATTTGTCCAATATTTTGCTGAATATAAAGATAATATATTAAATAATACACAAATTAAAAAGAAGTTATGAGAACATTTAAATCAGTAATACAAACTTTACTTATCTGTCTCCCGCTCATATTAGTATCTTGTAGTAGCGACGACGATAACAATGACAACAGCCCCAAAGGAAGTGGCGGCGAAGAATCAACAGAACTCCCTGCAGCAACAGCAGACGACTTCTTGCCAAGCGAAATGAAAGGAAGACTCGGTGACTTCTTAGGATTCGCTTGCAATGCGAATTATACTTTCACCTATGACGACCAGAATCGTCTGGCTTCGGTAAAAGAAGAAAGTATATCTGAGTCATCCGACCTTGTTTACATCTTTTCGGTTAATTACAACGAAGCCGGAACTGTTACATCCATCTCCGAAAAAATGATGCATGGTGATAGGACATCATCAAGAAAAGGGTATCCTCTACACCAAGAAGGCAATACTATTCGCTGGGATCAAGAGATTCATTACAACGAAGATGGAACGGTGGAGACAGCAACTCCAATGGATTATACGATAACACTGAATGCCAACGGATGGGTTTCGAAAATAGATGTCACAAGAGCAGGCCCTGTGTATAGAAGTGTGGATTATACCTACGATGCTGCCGGAAGATTACTTGATCCATTGAGTACCTTTTCTCGCGAAGGGCACAATGATCTTCAGACAGAATATGATAGTGAAGGACTTGGTATTTTCCGCAATGTAGAAACTCCGAGCTGGGTACTATTCCTCTTGTTCGAAGAATTCATGCCAAGAGCAGCCCACCTGAAAACAATGGCGAATAAAGGCGATGGCGTTATGACAGCAGTGTCATTTACAGATCCTTGGGGAAGATATCACCGGAAGGAATATGAAATCACATATGACGAATACGGTTTTCCGGAACATATACAGCCTATTTCCAGCATCCCATACAGCGGCATTACTTTCAAATACATAAGAAAGAAATAATATACTCCGCTGAAATCAATAAAAATAGCCTCGGACATCCATTCCGGGGCTTTCTTCTTTTTTGAAAAATAAAACAGTAAGCCTGTAAGCCGGGTTCTGTGCTCCAAAAAGATGGAGTGTCTGTCATTTATCTAAACTTACCGTCACCGGTAAGCTCGAGCGACCTACCCCCCGGCATCGGACGAGCAGCCCTACATGCGCCGGTATACATGGTCTTGCAACTCGCAAGTAGTACGGCTCCGCATATTGCTATGCAGACCGGTGGGCTCTTACCCCGCCTTTTCACCCTTACCCTGCCAATGGCAAGGCGGTTATTTTCTGTTACCTTCAACTCTACCCTCGCGGATAGCTTCCCGTTAGGAAATGCGATGCTCTGTGTTGCCCGGACTTTCCTCTTACCCCGAGAGGCAAGCGACAAACCGGCCTACTGCATTTATTGCCACAAAGGTAAGAATAATCGGACAGCCTTGTATATCTTTCTCACTTTTTAAGATTCACCCTCTTTCACCGACAAAGTATTTTAGTTATCTTTGTTTTCGCCTATGGAAAATTATATTGTTTCGGCTCGTAAATACCGCCCATCGACCTTTCGTTCGGTGATAGGGCAGCGTGCACTGACCACTACCCTGCTGAATGCGATAGCTTCGAACAAACTGGCACATGCTTATTTGTTCTGTGGCCCGCGTGGAGTAGGAAAAACGACTTGTGCCCGCATCTTTGCCAAAACAATTAATTGCCTCACTCCTACTGCCGAGGGTGAAGCCTGCAACCAGTGCGAATCGTGCGTAGCATTCAATGAGAACCGCTCGTATAACATTCACGAGCTGGATGCCGCCTCCAACAACTCGGTAGAGGATATCCGCTCACTTATCGATCAGGTACGTATCCCGCCACAAATAGGACGATACAAGGTATATATCATCGACGAGGTGCATATGCTTTCGCAGGCGGCCTTCAATGCTTTTCTCAAAACATTGGAAGAGCCCCCTAAGCATGCCATTTTTATCCTCGCCACCACCGAGAAGCATAAGATATTGCCTACTATCCTCTCGCGATGCCAGATATACGATTTCAGCCGCATCACGATAAAAGACATAGTAGACCACCTCGAATATGTTGCGCAACAGGAAGGTGTCACTACCGAACCCGAAGCGCTCAATGTTCTTGCCCAAAAGGCTGACGGAGGAATGCGGGATGCCTTGTCCATCTTCGACCAGGCAGTCAGCTTCACAGGAGGAAATGTAACATACAAAGCCGTTATCGAAAACCTCAACGTGCTCGATTACGAATATTATTTCCGCCTGACGGATTATATCCTGACAGGGAATGTAACGGATAGCCTTCTTGTAATGAACGAGATACTGGCTAAAGGCTTTGACGGACACAATATTATTACCGGACTGGCGTCGCACTTCCGCGACCTGCTTTTATGCAAAGATCCACGCACAGCCGTGATGTTCGAAGTAGGGGCATCGATGCGACAGCGCTATGTGGACATGGCCGCCAAGTGCAGCAATGAATTTCTATACAAAGCAATAGAGTTAGTCAATGACGCAGACCTGAAATACAGGGCAAGCAAAAATAAGCGGCTCCTCATCGATTTAACGCTGATAATGTTATGCCAATTATCTTTGCCTCAGACAGCAGGTGAGGATCAAAAAAAAAAGCGGGAGATAGCTCCGCTTAATCCGGTTGCTTCTGCTGCACCCGCACAGGCTGCAAGCAATCAGCCTACATCTCCTGCAAACACTCCACCCGCACCCAGAACGGTAACAGCACCCAACATAGCACCTCGCCCGGGTTCGACGACGAATAAACCGAAAGCTCCTGCTTTGGGCGGAACAAATGGTTTAGGGGGTGTATCCCTTTCTGCTATTACCAATGGCAATAAAGAGGAAAAAGAAGAGGTCTACGTACAGGTGGAAGCCATGAATGAAACGTTCACTCCTATCCAGCTCATCAATGAATGGAAAGCTTTTGCCGAAGCTTTGACAGAGGAGCATCACCTCAAAAATACCATGCTCAATTGCTTGCCTGCCTTGCTGAATAATACAACATTCGAAGTAGTGGTGAACAACCCTATGCAGGAGCAACGATTAGTCGATCATGGTGTGGATATATTATCGAACCTGAGACATAAGCTACGCAATACGAACATACAAATGCAGATAAGAGTCAGCGAAGACAACGAAAAGAAGCTGGCTTTCACACCACAGGAGAAATTCAAATTAATGGCTGAAGAGAACAATGCCTTGTCTTTGCTAAAGGATGAATTCGGACTGGAACTTTCTTAATTTTTCCGCATAAAATATCCGCTTCAAAATTGTCATATTAAAAAAAAGTGCCATCTTTGCACTCGATTTTGGTGTTACAATTCGGCATCGCCCGATAGTAATGAAAAGGGAATCAGGTGAAAATCCTGAACAGACCCGCTGCTGTAAGCTCCGCCAAAAATCTCCGTACAATACTCAAAACCACTGCTGAATAAGCGGGAAGGACGTTTCGGAGATGGAGTAAGTCAGAAGACCTGCCAAGATAAATTGTTGAGGCTTTCGAGGATTAGAGCCGAAGAAGACAAAATTGGTATCGTCATGCCCATCCGGGAAATCAATATCTAATTTGCGACCTTCACTCCTCCTTTGTTAGTCATTTTAATTCAATTGAAATGGACTTACATAATTATTAATCATTCAAACAATTAGAAATGAAAAAGTTTTCAATTTATTTATTGTTGATACTCGGCGTAGTATCGATGGGAGTTAGTTGTAGTGACGACAACAATGATTCGGACAAAAAAGTAGTTCTCCCCGACTCCAAGGCATCGGAGCCGGTCGCATCCAATGGCTTCTATATAGCCAATGAAGATTGGTTTGGACATGACGAAGGAACAGTAAACTATTTCACCAATTCGGGCAGCATCAACTATCGCGCTTATCGTGCAGCCAATCCGGGTGAAACATTAGGGACGACAACGCAATTTGCGACTATATATGGAGATTACATCTACTTCGTTTCGAAAATGGGCAACAGGCTTGTTGTTACCGACAAGGAGTTGAAGAAAAAAGCTGTTATTACCGATCTTAGCAGCGACGGACGGGCATTTATAGGCGTATCTGAAAACAAGGCGTATATATCGACATACCGAGGGATTAATATATTCGATATAGAGACGCTTTCTGTGACAGGAACAATTTCGGGCATATCAGGAGAGTGCGGAGGAATGGTGCTTGCCGGCAACCGGGTATTCATCATAAACAAGAGCGTAGGTGTGCAAGTTGTTAACGCATCGACCGACGAACTGGAAGAAACCATCGTTGCAGGTAGTGTAGGCAATATCACACAAAGTAAAGACGGGCATGTCTGGGTAAGCAATGAATCAGCTAAAACGTTGACTAAAGTAAATCCTTATACTTTGGAAACGGCAACGATCGACATATCATCAGCAAACATTGGAAATACGTGGTTCGCGTGGAATGCCGGTTCGCTTTGCGCCAGCACGCAAGAGAATGCGTTGTATTGGAAAACCGGAAAGAACATCAATAAATTGGATGTAACAACGCAACAAATAACAACTATCTATACGTTAGGGAGCGACGATGAAGGAAAAGCACTGGCATATTACGGGGCAGGCTTGCGCGTAGATCCGTTGACCGATAAGGTAATCGCGACAGTATATCGCTCGGGTTGGGGAGACAGTTATTCGTACAACTGGGTGCATATATTGGACAATACTGGTAATGTGGAAAAGGTTATCACAGTCAAAGGTGGAACAGGTGCCGAAGGCACAGAAAACGACAATTACTACTGGTTTCCGGCTGTCCCATTCTTCGAGGATAATAACAAGCCCGAGATATTATTGAACCAGATTATTGTTGCGCCGGATGCAACTGCACGCATAAACCTCAACGAAAAGATTGTAGATGCAGACAATGCCTCGGCAACAATCGTAAAAAGTTTCTCTTGGGAGGAAGACGATTTGCTGGAAGCGGTTAGCTTAGAAGAGAACACACTTGTGGTGAAAGCAAAAAGCCAAACCGGCAAAACGAAAATTACCATCAAAGCACTTTCGAACGGACAAATAGCAGAAAAAGAAATACGCGTAGATGTGAGAGAGTAAAATACGTCTTATGGAGAGCAGGCAGGCATTAATGCCTGCCTTTCCTTTCTAAAAACGAAAGACGGGGCTCAAACCCGCGATCTTGCATTACTTTTTACTGTCTTTGCAGATACGAATCATCAAAGGACGTTCGCCATTTGCGAGAGTTTTTGACTTGAATAACACCACATTCATGGTTTAACTCACATCATTAAAACCAGTAAATTCAGCAACAAAAAAGACGACTACTTGTTCAGTAATCGTCTTTTTCTTAGAGCGGAAGACGGGGCTCAAACCCGCGACCCTCAGCTTGGAAGGCTGATGCTCTATCAACTGAGCTACTTCCGCAATTTTGGTGGGCAGTGAAGGATTCGAACCTCCGAAGTCGAAAGACAGCTGAGTTACAGTCAGCCCCAGTTGGCCACTTTGGTAACTGCCCTATTGCCTTAGGCGAATGCAAAAGTAATACAATTTTTCATTCTGACAAATTTCTGCGATAAAAATCTATCATTTTTATTGCTGCTATTGCACATTCGTCGCCTTTGTTGCCATGTTTACCGCCTGCGCGGTCTTCTGCCTGCTGCATCGTATCTGTTGTCAGCAGCCCGAATATGAATGGAACGTCGTAACGGATATTCATATCGGCAATGCCTTGGGTGACTCCGCTGCATACGTAATCGAAATGCGGCGTATCGCCACGCACAACGCATCCGAATGCGATGACGGCATCTAATCCTTTATTCTCGACCAAATGCTTCGCTCCGAAGATTAATTCAAAGCTACCCGGTACAAAGTCCACAACAATATTTTCTTCTTTTACGCCATGCTTTACAAGTGTCTTATATGCTCCGTCGAGGAGGGCATTGGTTATCTTATCGTTCCATTCCGAAACGACGATACCAATCTTCATTTCGCTCCCATCAGGAACTTTAGCGGGATCATAAGACGATAAATTATGATAAGCTGTTGCCATCTATAATCAGTAATTAATGATTTCCTTCCCCTGTGTCTGCTCCCGGAAATTCACCCAGATTGACAGGTATTATTCGCACAAGATAGATATTGAAAAACAAAGTAGTATGTCCTTTAATCGTTCCTGAATTCGTTTCCCCATATTCTCCATATGCCAGATTATAAGGAATACACACCTGCACCTTGTCTCCTGCTTTCATATTTTGAAGCATAGAAGCAAAACCGGAAGTTAAATTATTACTAATTCTAAATCCTCTTCCCGGGGCTTTATCTTTGGGGTCAGCCTGATTATTAAACTGGTACAACGGAGGATTATTTACTTCGTCATTCTCTGTTCCGTCGAAGTAATGAATTTTGTCATTTCCTTCGGTATCTTGGTAATGATACCAACCTAAATATCTCACCCGAACACTGTCATTGAAATAGGGATAGCCATTCTGTGTTATCTTAGGCGTAATGCCGAGTGATGTTGGCGCTACGACCGGCGGAAATTCGTTTCCGGTGAGAGGTTTATAGTAGACATAGCCGTTTTGTGTCATACACAACAAATCTGTATAGGACGGATCGTTGGCTATCTCTCTGTAGATATTATTCTGATAAGCTTTCCAATCATCATCTACTTCATACGGATTCGAATTGCTACTGCCTCCGCACGAATAGAAGGCAATCGACAATACTGCAACAAGTGCAATTAATATATAAAACCGTTTATTCATTCTTCTGATAATTATACTAATGTTTTGAGTAAGTTCTTCATATTTACCTTATCCGAGATAATTTCAGGCAATCGGTCTATCGCTACACGTTCCTGCTCCATTGTATCGCGATAGCGGATTGTTACGGTATTGTCTTCCAGCGACTGGTGATCTACTGTCACGCAATATGGCGTACCGATGGCATCCTGACGACGGTAGCGTTTCCCGATGCTGTCTTTTTCGTCGTATTGGCATTTGAAATCGAATTTCAATGTGTCGATAATTTCTCTTGCTTTCTCCGGCAAACCGTCTTTCTTAACCAATGGCAAGACAGCCAGTTTGATTGGAGCTAAGGCTGCAGGCAGTTTCAATACCACGCGTGTTTCGCCGCCCTCAAGCGCTTCTTCGCAATACGAAGCCGCCATAGTAGACAAAAACATGCGGTCGACCCCTATCGACGTTTCTATAACGTAAGGAGTATATGATTTATTGAGTTCGGGATCGAAATACTGTACTTTCTTTCCCGAGAATTTTTCGTGGCTGCTTAAATCGAAGTCTGTACGCGAATGGATTCCTTCCACTTCCTTGAAACCAAACGGCATTTCAAATTCGATGTCGGTTGCCGCATTGGCATAGTGCGCCAACTTGTCGTGGTCGTGGAAGCGGTATTTCTTCTCGCCGAACCCGAGGGCTTTGTGCCACTTCATACGCACATCTTTCCATTTGGCAAACCATTCGAGTTCCTCGCCCGGACGAACGAAAAACTGCATTTCCATTTGTTCAAATTCGCGCATACGGAAAATAAACTGACGGGCTACAATCTCGTTGCGGAAAGCTTTTCCTATCTGGGCGATACCGAACGGTATTTTCATACGCCCTGTCTTTTGCACGTTGAGGAAGTTAACGAAGATACCTTGAGCCGTTTCGGGACGAAGGTAAACTTTCATCGCGCCGTCGGCAGTCGATCCCATTTCGGTGGCAAACATCAGGTTGAACTGGCGAACGTCTGTCCAGTTGCGCGTACCGCTTATCGGATCTACGATTTCGCAGTCAACAATAACGTTGCGCAGTTCTTCGAGATTACCATCATTCAATGCTTTTGCAAAGCGGGCATGTATCTCGTCGCGCTTCGCTTGTTGCTCCATCACACGCGGATTGGTCTGGCGAAACATCGCTTCGTCGAAGCTGTCGCCAAAACGCTTAGCCGCTTTTTCGACTTCTTTGTTTATCTTATCGTCTATCTTTGCCAGATGGTCTTCGATGAGCACATCGGCGCGATAGCGTTTTTTGCTGTCTTTGTTGTCAATCAAAGGATCGTTGAATGCATCGACGTGTCCCGAGGCTTTCCAGATGGTAGGGTGCATAAAGATGGCCGAGTCGATACCTACCACGTTCTCGTTGAGCAGCACCATACTATCCCACCAATAACGCTTGATGTTGTTTTTCAACTCCACACCCATTTGTCCGTAATCGTATACGGCACCTAATCCATCGTAGATTTCACTCGAAGGAAATACAAATCCATATTCTTTACAATGCGAAATAATTTTCTTGAAAATATCCTCTGACATAACAGTTTTTCTATTGTTTTATACCTTAATGAGTTCAAGTGTTGCAAAGTAAGCACTTTTTTTTGACATATGACGCGTTGCTCCCTCTAAAATAGGGTAATCCGCCGTTTTCTTCACTGGCTAAATCCCTTATCCTAACAGGGCAACTATCTCCTCCGGCTGCGACAAGTAATAGTCCGCTCCTTCGTACCGCGAAGCGGCATCCCATAGGGCAAGGGCAAAATCAGCACCTGCACCTTTGGCGCATTGCATATCGTATTGGGTGTCGCCGATATAGAGGATTTCGCGGGGATTTGCGCCTGTCAGTTCCATATATTTCAACATGGAATCGGGCGAAGGTTTGGGATGGTCGACATCGCTCACGCAGATGACGGTCGTGAAATATTTTGCTAAGCTGAACGGCAGGAAATCGTGCTCGTATTCGGCATGCGTTTTAGAGGTGATAATGCCTAACGTCACGCTTGCTTCTTGGAGTTTTTGCAGGACTGCCTCTATACCGTCGAAAAGACGCACGGCATGGAAATGTTGTTTGAAACGCTCGTTCCATAAGTCATTTACAGCTGCAACGTCCTCGAAACCCAGCTTTCGCAGCGCTACATCTCCCGGTATGCCCGACGTAAAGAGCAGTTCGGATTGCTCTACCCTCCTACCCTGCAATTCGAAAATCACTTGTTGCAAGACATCCAGCAATACATGCTCGGTATCGAGCATTGTGCCGTCTATATCGAATACGATGTGCTTATATTTCATCATCAATCTTGTTTCAAAATACAGGTACAAAGATAATGAAATATACGGCTATCATTTTCTCATATATTTATCTATACAAAGAGAGTAGACGTGTAAAGACGACCTCCCCCTGCCCCCTCCACAAGAGGGGGGGTATAAGATAAAACAACTTTATCTATATAATAATCTCCCCTTGTGGGGGAGGTTGGAGGGGGTAAAAAAACACTGTATCGCGTCAAATATGTCAAGAGTGTCAAGTTTTAACTAAATTTCGACTGATTATCAGCAAAATAAGTTTTTGACAGAATTTGACAGCTATATCAGTTATGTAAAGAAGTTCTTCGTAGTTGAAAAAGCAAAAAATACATTTCATGAAAAAATGTATCGCAAAGCTTTTCGATATTAAATCACTTATTATCAGCAACAAACACACTTGACAGGAATGACAAATCTAATACAAAAAGATGACACGATTGCCCATTTTTGCGAGAGGGGTAAATAAGAGGCGAAAGACTTTTTAAGGAAATTAAAGATACAGGAGCGGATTATATTCATTACTTTTGAAGTATAAATTTATCAGATTAGATGGAGAGTAGAGTAAGGTTATCGGTATTAGGTTTTTCTTTCAACCAGAACAAAACGGGCTCGTACGGGTTAGTGCTGGCTGAAGAGAATGGATTGCGTCGTTTAATGGTTGTTGTCGGTACTCCCGAAGCACAATCGATCGCTTTCCAGCTGCAAAAGACACCTCCGCCGCGCCCTTTGACCCACGACCTGATGCACAACATATTCAGGCAATTCAACATCGAAGTGGTCGAAATAGACATCTACCGGTATGATGATGGCATCTTTTATTCGCGCATCCTGCTCCGGCAAGGGGAAGCACTGGTGGATATAGAATCGCGCACGTCCGACGCCGTAAGCATCGCCCTGCGTGCCAATGCGCCTATTTACACGACCGAGAGCATTATGCAAACACTGGGAATCGTATTCGACGAGAAAACGGTATCGCAGGAGAAAATGGAGAACGAAGAGGAACAGGAAGTTAACGGCGACCTGAATTTGAATGTCGATTATTCCTTACTCAAAAAAGACGAACTCCAGACGATGCTCGACGAAGCGGTGAAAGGGGAAGATTACGAATTGGCATCCATCCTGCGGGACGAACTGAAAAAGAAGGATTCCGATTTTTGATACACCTTTAGAACTTCGCTTCTTTCAGCGCTTTAATTTCCTCATTACGTGTTTGTAATTCGAGAGCGGCAATCTCCTGTTGAAGTTGCTCCAACCGGCGTTCGTTGATAAAGATGGAGTTGAACAATACCCGCTTATCGTCGGCATTGGCTGCATGGTACTCCATGCGCTGATTATCGACTGTTTTCGCCAACTCGTTCATTTCCGAGTGCTTCTGTATCACAGAGAAATACATATCGCGGGTGGCATCGTTGCTAAAGTCCGAAAGGGTATAATAGGTGTGGTTGTCATTGATAACAAACTCGAAATCGCGTTTCACACGCTGTTTGACTTCCGGCACTTTGCGGGCTAAAGCCAGTTCGTCCGAGTAGCTTTTCCCTTCCCCCCAAGTGTCTTTGATGGAGGATATCATAGCACGGGAAGCAAGGTAGCGGGAATCTTCGCTATCGACCATCTTGGTTGTAGGATTGGGGATGAACGTATAGACACATACATCGCCCTCCTCCTGAAAGCGGTCAGAAGCAAACCAGCCTATTCCCTTTTCCTCGTCTATCACCATCAGATAGTCGTTGTAGGGTGAGTTGAATGGCATATTCAGCCGTTCGGGTGTAAGATAGGTATCGTTGTTCATGTTGTAGCGCGAGACGAACAAATCGTAGCCTCCCAGCGATTCCTTATCTTCAGCAGAGAAGTAGATGGTTATGCCGTCTGTGAGGATAAACGGATAGTTGGTATTGCCGCCATCGAGCCCGAAGTTGGTTCTCGAGAGGATTTTCTCGTTGCCGTAGTTATCCAGCAGCTTCTCCATCGAATAGAGGCGGTAGTGCTTGCTCGTATCGGGTTGCGCAAAGTATATCTTAGTCCCTTTCTCGTTGGAGTAGACTACGGATTCGACTTTGATATTGGCTTGGAAGACTTTATTGAAATAGTCCAGACTTCCCGACGAAGGAGTTAAGAGATAGGCATCGAGGAACTCCTCTTTGGGTACGACAACGCTATCTATTATTTGTATATCCTCGGTGTTATTCACCATCCGGCGTATACGGGCAAGGTCTTTCTCTTTCTCCTCGAGCTTTTCAGAAGCAGCTTCATCGCCTTTCTTCTTGAGCATAGAACGGTAAGTGGCAAACATCTGTTCGGCTTCCTCTATCCGGTATTGCCATGTATATATCCTCCCCAGATAGAAGAAAGAATCGCGGATCTTCTTCTTGGAGGCAACAAGCAGGTATTCCTCGGCTTTGTTTATGTCTCCGCCCGTTTCGTAAAGGCAAACGCCATACCATTGGTTGAGCGAAGCATCCGTAGGTTTCTTCTCATATTCGGTTTTGAATACAGGTAAAGCTTTCTCGTATTCGCCGGCAAGGTATAGTTCTTTCGCCTCGTTCAGTGTTTGCGCATTGGCGTGCGTCAAACATAAGAGAAACAGGATTATTGCAGAGCATATATATTTTTTCATACCATGTTCTTCTATATAGTTGTCAGAAGCAAATTTAGAAAAAAAAGCAGCACAGTCAAATAATAGGGCAGAGATAGTAAAGAAGTAAAAAGTTTTTTATCTATGTATAAAGAAGCGGTTGGATGAACGATGGAAGCGTAAAAAAAATATTTATGCGAAAAAAAACAAAAATAATTTAATACGCATTTTCTTCGCCCTTGAAAATATTGACAGCTGTGAGGAAGATAATTTTAATATCCAGAAACATAGACCAGTTTTCGATATACCAAACGTCTCTTTGTACACGTTTTTCCATATCTTCCACCGATTTTATCTCGCCACGGCAACCGCTCACCTGTGCCCAGCCTGTAATGCCCGGTTTGACGAGGTGGCGAACCATGAACTTACCGATAAGCTCGGAATAAAGCTCGGTATGCTTCAACATATGCGGGCGCGGCCCGACAATAGACATATCCCCTTTCAGGACATTGATAAACTGAGGGAACTCGTCGATACTGGTTGCACGCATAAACTTCCCTATCCATGTGAGGCGGGGATCGTCTTTAGTAGCGCTCTTTAAATTAGCATCATTATTCGGCCGCATCGAGCGGAATTTGTAGCAATAGAATTCATGCCCCTGTATGCCTGTTCGCTTCTGCTTGAAAAATACAGGACCTTTTGAGGATAATTTTATCAATGATCCACAGATGATATACATCAGCGGAAATATGGTCAACAGAATGATCAGTGAGAAAACAATATCAAAACTCCTTTTCCAAATCCGGTTTGCCGAATACTGGAGGGGTTCGTTCCTCAAAGACATCAACGGGATATTGTTCAGGAAACGCATCGTCATCCTACGGCGAATATATTTGAAATATTCGGGTACAAGAAAGAAGCGGATCATATGCTTCTCGGCATAGGTAATGAGCGCATTTACCTGCTTTTCGCGGTCTCCGACCAAACAGCAATATATCTCATCTATGTGCTCGGATTGCACAACTCTTTCGAAGTCGGAAGTCCTCCCCAGATATTTGGTAGGGAAGACATTCTGCGTCATCGGGTCGTCATCGAAGTAGCCCAGAATTTTATAGCCGTAGTCGCTGCCCGTCAATTGTTCGTAGACACTGGCGCCGGCAGGAGTTCCTCCCACTATCACCACGACTTTGAAGTTTTTGCCTCTCGCCCTGTATTTCTTCAATGCCAAACGGAGCAGAATGCGCCACAAGACGAAAATGGTTCCATTCAATATGCTTCCCATTATCCAGATGGACAAGGTCAGATGGAATACACGGCAAAGAACGATGCCCAATGTGAGCAGAATAATATAGACAACAATAAAGTGAGTCGAATTCTGTACAACCTTGTCGAAATAGACAACATTCTCCGAGATGTTTGTCTGGACAAGCGAAGAGGTAATGAAATAGGAGAAGTTGATAACCAAAACAAGGATTATCTGATTCTGTGCCGAGGGGTACAAGATATAGTTCTCGCGGAACAGAAAATAGACAAACGACAGGAATAATGCATTAAGCAGGATTAAATCGAATGCTCGAATAATCCAGTTAATCATATATCCGTATCCTTCTCTTCTTTCTTCGTTACTCATATCTCTGTATCAGTCTTTATTTTCTGGTATCTTCCGCTTGTTCAGCCTTACAAAAAGATACCCTATAACAACAGTCAGGACAATGCTCGCAACAATGTATATAACATTCGACTCTGGGTTATAAGATATCAACTCCTCATATTCGGGCGTACCATACATGATGAGTGCTCCGAGGTTGTTTAGGAAATGCGCCAGCATAGGCATCCACAAACTTCCCGACCAGAGGTATATATATCCGAGCATCGCTCCTAATAACACACGAGGGATAAAGGCATAAAATTCCATATGGATGGCACTAAAAATAATCGCCGTAATCCATACCCCCACGTGTTTATTCTTAACAATCTTAACGAAGATTTGTTGCATGCAGCCCCGAAAAAAGATTTCTTCGACGACTGCCGCCGTCACAGCAATGACGAAAATATTGAGGATGATGCCTATTATGGATGTATCAGCGACAAAGCGATTGAGGAATGCTTCACTTATTTCTTTTTGGTGCTGAAAGTAATTCTCTAATGGTTGAGGAAAAGATATCTGTTCGTTCAAATAGCCGGACAACTCGACAAGAGGCTGGACAGCTACTACCAACAGGATTACCAAGGGGATATACAGCCAGGAGACCTTCGTGTCCGTCTTGAGATAAGATCGGGGAGCTTCTTTGAAAAGGGCCAAAAACAAGAAGGCCGATACAAGAAGCCAGCAAACAAGCGAAACGATTTGCGATATCCGCATGAAAGACAGGCTGTAAGAGGCAGGATTAGTAATATCCTCTTGCATAACTGCTCCGAGAATAAGGCTCAGGAAAATACCCAATATGAATCCTCCGAATGCAAAAAAGCATAAGAAGAACAATTGGGACCAGTTGCCCATACTTCTAAATGTCTTCAAATAGGTCATAATAACAGTATCACATTTGCTGAAGGCGAAGCACAGTAACTCCTGTGCAGTGTTTAGATTTCAGGCAATAATTCTGTAACGGCTGCTCTTCTATTTTCACCTTCATAGATTTGGTCGACGCATGTATGAAATGCACGGTATTGGCTTTTTTATATGCAATTCCCACATGCGAATAATCCAGTCCTTCAATTGCAGTAGCAAATATAAGAATATCCCCGCTATTTATTGCACTATTAACATCGGGAAGGTCCTTTTTTAGAATTATTGTATAATTATTCCGGGTTTTAATATTTTTTTCTATTTCGGCGATTTTTTCCAGATTGGCTCTATCAGCGGATAGATGTTTATAAGATTGGGGATGGGTAGACATGAAATCAATCGTCTTATCGACAGTCGCACCTCCCAGAGTTGGGGTTATATTCTCCAATAGCCCTTTCGCCTCATTATCATAAGCCCAGTCCGTCATGTAGTGCAGGCGCGAAGGATAACCATCTATGACTCCGTTTCTGTAGCGGATTTTCCGAAGGTAGGAACAATATACGTCGAATAAGTCATCATCTGGAGCATCTGATTTAAGCGCAAGCGACAGGGCTATACAATTCTCGACGAATGTGGTACAATCGAAACCTGTCAGGTCGACAACCAATTTCTCCTCGGGACTCTTATCCAAAGCCGAAGCGATATAAGGCTTGCCAACAAAAAACTTTGCCGTCTTAATAAGCAATTCATTGACCGGCTTGTCCCGTTGAGGCGATACGCTCTTTATATACTCTGCGAAAACCTGCTTTGTCTCCCCTACTACCTCAATATCCGAGGCCCTTAGCGGCAAAGCGGCTAAAAAGACAAGGATAGTAATAAGAGATACAATCGTTTTCATCTTCCCAAATGCAATGATTAGCTCAAACCTTCGATCAGCCCGTCTACTATGTCGATATAGTTTGCCTGAGGGGCTTTAGGTAAGCCCGGCATACGCATAATGCTTCCGGCTATTGCCACGATAAATTCCGCACCGTTATTGATGACAATATCATTCACCGTGAAGTCAAAATCCTTAGCTACCCCATACGAAGAGGCATCGTCGGAAAACGAGTACTGCGTCTTGGCAATACATACAGGATAGTGGTTCAGTCCGAGCTTAGCAATTTGGCTTAGTTTCTTCTTAGCCTTATCAGACAGCTTGACTGATGCTGCTCCGTATATCTGTTTAGCCACTTTCTCTATCTTCTGCTTAATCGTATCCTGATCGGCATAGGTATATCTTAAAGGTTCGGAAGGCGATTGCTCGATGGCTTCCACGACCACACGGGCAAAGTCGACAGCTCCTTCTCCACCCTTGACAAAGGCTTCATTTGTTGCAAAACGAACGTTGCTGACCTCGCAATGCTGCCGAATCAGTTTCACTTCTTCCGCCGAATCGTTTGCAAAGTGGTTGAGAACGACAACTACATTTTGTCCGAACGATTTCATATTCTCGATATGCTTATCCAAGTTCTCGAAGCCTTTTTTCAGGCCTTCTATGTTCTCTTTCTTAATATCCTCTACCGGCACGCCACCATGCATTTTAAGCGCTTGCGTAGTGACCACAATCACGGTTACCTTAGGAGCGATACCCGCCTTCCGGCATTTGATATTGAAGAATTTTTCCGCTCCTAAGTCTGCGCCGAATCCGGCTTCGGTCACGACATAATCGGCATAAGACATCGCCATCTTAGTGGCTATTATAGAGTTACATCCATGTGCAATGTTAGCGAAAGGCCCTCCATGAACAAATGCCGGCGTATACTCAGTTGTCTGCACTAAGTTCGGATTGATCGCATCTTTCAATAATACAGTAATAGCACCGGCTACGCCTAAATCCTTAACGGTAAAAGGCTCTCCGGCAATGGTATATCCTAATATAATCTTCTCTATTCGTTTTTTCAGGTCATCTATGTCTTTCGCCAGACAAAGTATAGCCATAATCTCGGATGCGGGAGTAATCTCGAAACCCGATTCCGACGGGATGCCGTTTACTGTACCGTTCAATCCGGTTACAATGTAGCGCAGGCTGCGGTCGTTGACATCGAGCACACGTTTCCAAACAACCTCTTTCAATACTTTGTCGGTCGACCTGTTCTGATATTGATAATTATCGAGCAAAGCGGTTATCATATTGTGCGCAGAGGTAATAGCATGAAAGTCTCCCGTGAAATGGAGATTGATATCTTCCATCGGCAAGACTTGTGCATAACCGCCTCCGGCAGCTCCGCCTTTCATCCCGAAACATGGTCCGAGCGAAGGTTCGCGCAGAGCGACAATAGCTTTCTTCCCAATCTTATTCAGCCCGAGCGCCAAGCCTATCGACATGGTCGTTTTACCCACTCCGGCTTTTGTGGGAGTAATAGCGGTAACCAAGATAAGGTTGCTTTCTTTTATCTTGGTTTCATTTATCTTTCCTTGAGGTACTTTGGCTATGTGATTACCATAACGGTACAAGTCTTCACTCGCGATGTTTATTTGCGCAGCTATGTCTGTAATGTCTTTCAGGGCTACGCTTCTGGCTATTTCGATGTCGGTTTTCATTGTCGTTGTTTATAACTCTTTTTAGTCGTATTTTTCGATAGGCAAAGATATAGCTTTTTTCTATATGATGGGGGCGAAACAGAAAAAAGGAAACCGTTTTGGTTTCCTTTTAATATATCTTAGAATAGGTTTTCTTAGTTGATACCTAATTTAGCTTTCACTTTGGCACTTGCATCTACTGCATTCGGTCCAACGTAGAGCATTGCAGCACGGTCGAGGATATAAGTATATCCGTTTTCTTCCCCAACTGCCTGAATAGCTTTCACCAATTTTTCTTGAATCGGAGTTACAATGGCTTCTCTTTCTTTTTCGTAAGCAGCCTGACTTGTTTGCACATAGCTTTGATATCTTTCCTGCAATTGGTCTAATTGCTTTTGACGATCAAGAATAATAGCCTGATCTTTAAGTTCATCAGTTGGCGTTTTACTAAACTCTTCCACCTTTTGCATATACTCATTCTCGATAGCCTGTGCACGTGTCTGAATTTCCTTTTCTTTTTCAGCCAGTTTATTTCTTGCTTCAAGCATCTCAGGCATTTGAGCAAATATTTCCTGAGCATTCAGATATGCAATTTTATCTTGCGCAAACATTGCTACCGGAGCGAATATCAGCAATACTAATAGTAGTTTTTTCAACATAATTATAAGTTTAATTTATATGTCAGTTATTTCAATTTCTTCGACAAATATAGTACATTATTTTGTATATCCAAGCTTAGCAAGGACTTCATTGCTTATATCTATCTTGGGCGAAGCAAATATAATACTTGTTGCTGAAGCTCTGTCTACTACGACAGAATAACCTTTAGCTTCGGATATTTCTTTAATGGCTTCGTATATCTCGTCTTGTATAGGCTTAATGAGTGCCTCTCTTTTCTTGAACAATTCACCTTCCGGCCCGAAATACTTGCGTTTCAGTTCCTGTAACTCTTTCTCTTTCTCTACTATTTCGGTTTCTCTTTTTGTCTTTTGGTCGGGAGACAAAAATGCTAAGTCCGACTGATAAGATTTATACATATTCTGGGCTTCCTGCTGCACCTTATCCACTTCGCTCTGCCATTTCTTAGATATGACATCCAATTGTTCGTTAGCCGTTTCGTAACTACTTACATTATCCAAAATGTATTCCATATCGACGAGCGCATATTTCTGCGCATATGATCCGCAAGCAATACCTGCAAATAGGATCATGGCTACAATTAACCTTTTCATAAGCAATTTATTTTATGTTTCTTTATAGTAAGACGACGGTTTATCAAATTAGTTTACTCCGTTTTTGGTAAATTATGTTAATAACCGGTTCCGGTTTTTAGAATTCTTGTCCCAGAATAAAGTGAATCTGGCTTCCACTATCGCTTCGGCTACCGTTAACTTTATCGAACCCGTAAGCCCAGTCGATACCCATCAGACCAATCATCGGCAAGATGATACGAACACCGACTCCGGCAGAACGTTTCAATTCGAATGGATTGATATCGCCCAGGTCAGACCATGCATTACCGGCTTCAACAAAGCCCAACGCATAAATAGTAGACGACGGTTCGAGGATTATAGGATAGCGCAATTCCATAGATAAACGGGTGTAGGCACTGGCTTCGCTGGCCAACGAACCGTTTTCGTAACCGCGGAGACCAATTGTTTCGGTAGCGTACGTACTCGAATATCCTGACATACCATCTCCTCCGACATAGAATGTTCCGAACGGTGATCTCTTGTGCTTATTGTAATAGCCGAGGATACCATATTCCACGCGCGTCATCAATACCGGTGTTTTGGTTATCTGGAGTAATGGCGTAAATGTACGGGCTTTGAATTTCCATTTATGGTATTCTACCCAACGATATTTTTTGCCTGATTCGTAACCTTGTTTGTCACGTTGCATCGACTTATAGTCTTTTCCGTCCCATGCCGAGAACGGTGGCGTAAACTGCAAACTCAGCGAGAAGTCGGAACCACGGCGTGTAAACATCGGGTTGTCAATCGACGAACGTCTGAGTGTCAGGTTCATGCTCAAATCACTACTTGTACCGTTGCGCACGACAAAGTAAGCCCAGTCTCTCATCTTATACATCTGGTAAGACAATTCGGCCTGGAAAGTGAAATAGTCATCCGGCCAGGTCAGACGTTTTCCGTACCCGATAGATGCTCCGAACATCTGTATCGACTTGTTAGGGTCGAGTGCGATAGAATAGTCTCCGTAATTGCTGCCATAACCATAATTGTATCCGTAGTTGTAACCATATCCGCCATAGGCATTAGAGAGATAGTTACTATTGATGTCTGTTTGTTTCGAATAGTAAAGTCCTACCGAAAGTGAATTAGGTCTTTTTCCTCCAAACCAAGGATCGAAGAAAGATATTGAATAGGACTGGTAGTAACGGGCATTCGTTTGCGCGCTCAGCGTCAATGTCTGACCGTCTCCCTGAGGGATTATCCCTTTATAGGTACTTGGATATAAGAGATTCTTGATAGAGAAGTTTGAGAATTTAAGACTCAACTTACCAATCAAACCTGTATTTCCCCATCCGGCAGAAAACTCAATCTGGTCATTGGCTTTCGACACCAATGGCAGGCCAATATCTACTGTCCCCGACTCAATGTCCGGATTGATTTGCGGGTTGCTCAACTGCTCCGGATCGAAGTGTCCCATCTGTGCGATCTCACGAAGTGAACGGACAATATTCTCCTTGCTATAAAGCGCTCCCGGGCGAATACGCAATTCGCGGCGGATAACATCTTCGTACAAACGGTCGTTACCCGAAATAGATACTTTACGAATTGTAGCCTGAGGCCCTTCGCTGACACGCATTTCCAAGTCGATGGAATCGTTTACGATATTGGCTTCTATCGGATCGATTTTGGCAAAAAGATAACCGTTATTCTGGTAGAAATATGATGATACGGCATCATCATCTACCACGAGACGTTCCATCAGTTTCTTTTGATTATATATATCCCCCGGTTTCATCATCAGCACCTGCTGCAATTGGGCTGTATTATATTTGGTATTACCCACCCATTTGATGTCGCGGATATAGTATTTAGGGCCTTCTTCCACCCTTAGCTCAACATTTACCTTATCCGGCTTCCCTTCGGTTGCCGCAGAGAAAACCGTATCGGCCAGAATCATTGCGTCACGATAGCCCAGTTCGTTATATTTCTCTATCAGGTTCATTTTATCTTCTTCGTATCCTTCCGGTGTATATTTAGTCGAACGCAGGAAGTTACGGATCTTAGCGCCCAGATTATGTTTGTGGCGCGTCTTCTTCATCGCTTTTTCGAGTGTAGAAGCTTTTACCTCTTCATTCCCCACGATGGTTATATTGTTGACATGTGTCCTGTTCTTCTTGATGACGTCGATTTTGAGGATTACATAATTCTCTTTCGAAAGGTCATCTTCTGTAACAACTTTAACTTCGGCGTTATTAAAGCCTTTTTCGTTGAAGTATTTCTTAATTCTGTTGCGTGTTTTATCTATCTGGCTCGGTGTAATTTGCAGGTTCTTCACCAAACTGTTTTGCATTTCGATGTCCTGGCGTTCGCTTTTCTTCACTCCTGTGATTTGGATATCCGAGATGCGGGGACGTTCTTTCAGCTTTATTTCCAACCAGGCTTTATTTCCGTCTTCCCGTGCTATCTCGATGCTGACATCCGAGAAAAGTCCTATTTTCCAGTATTTCTTTACGGCATTCGTTATCTCATTACCCGGTATTTCTATCACATCGCCCACCGATAGTTCCGATACCCCGATAAGCACATAATCCTCGTACATCGGATTCTTTACCCCGGAAACTTTAATATCCTCGATCGTATATTTTTTAGGATAATTATACGATACGGTAGGCACTTCGTAGGGGACAGTATCGGTATTGATAGCTATAGATGTAGCAACAACTTCTGGTGCTGTGGTATTTTCTGTCACTTGCGCCACAAGGCTCATAATAGCAGAACACAGGATAACAGAGAGTATAAATAACCTTTTTTTCAACATGCTAATTAGTTAATTTCTTGTTTTCTTTCGGTAGATATTTGTTCGCTTGTCTTTCCATAACGGCGTTCGCGATTCTGATAATCGACTATCGCCTTATAAAGCGATTCACCGTTAAATTCAGGCCAAAGCTCGTCTGTAAAGTAAAATTCGGCATAAGCCAACTGCCATAAGAGAAAGTTGCTGATGCGCAATTCGCCTCCCGTGCGGATTAACAAGTCCGGATCAGGGAAAGCCTTTGTCGTCAGATGTGCGGCCATTAAGTCCTCGTTAATATCTTCTTCTTTTATTTTTCCATTTTTCAGTTCAACGGCTATTTCTTTCGCCGCATTCGCCAGTTCCCATTTTGAGGAATAGCTAAGCGCCAAGATAATAGAAGGTCCCGTACTGACAGAGGTATCTTCGATACATTTGTCGAGGGCAGCCCTCGTTTTAGGAGGCAGCATATCGAGGTTTCCGATAGCTTTCAGCTGAACATTATTCTCGATCATATTAGCTGTTTCGTCCGCCACAGCTTTTATCATAAGCATCATCAGGGCATCGACTTCCTCTTTCGGACGCTTCCAGTTTTCGAGCGAGAAGGTATAAAGCGTAACATACGAAGCATTCAGTTTAGAAGCTGCTTCTATTGTTCTTTTCACAGCTGCCAAACCCTCTTTATGCCCCTCGGTGCGATCCAGCCCCTGCCGTTTCGCCCAACGCCCATTTCCATCCATAATGATGGCAATATGCTCAGGTATCCTGTTTTTATCTATTTGATCGAAATAAGACATTTCTTATCGTATATGTTTTTTTAATTAATAGTTCAAGCAAGGCTTACATCGTGCTCCAAAGTCCCATGTGACACTGAACATCGTAAGCGAATACCAGTCTTTATTCTTTATCCAGCTATCGTTTGTCTGATAAGGATCGTTCAGGTTGAATCCGTTTTTGGATGTGACATCGAAGTCGTCACCAAATAATTTACGGAGCGAAAACTCGAAACCGATATTTACCCTGTCCCTGAGTTTATATTTCAGCCCTATCCCTATAGGCACATTTACGCCGGTAAAAGTTTTTTCTCCCGATGCATACGTACAGCCGATTCCGACAAAAACGTAAGGCGTAAGCGGCTTAGTATCGAGATAATTGTATTTATTACTGAAATTAAAAAAATTAAACTCGACCTGCCCTCCCAATTCATAAAAGTTACGGCTAAAACGTACCTGCGAATTATTGGGGAAAGCATCGCCCGATTTATTAGTATCGCCTGTAATATGTCCGACAGCCAGGTTACCTCTCACACTCCAGCGAAAGTCCTGATTATACCGGAATATAATCCCGCCAGCCAGACTGGCATCTTTGTAGAGTTGGCCTTTGTTGGCATCGCCCATATAGAACGATGTTCCGGCCATTCCTCCTATTTCGTATTTATAATCCTGAGCACTTAACTTTGCAGAAGAAAGGAGTGAGAGGATAAGGAGCAAAAGTATAACGACAGATGTACTTTTTTTCATTATCTGATATTTCTTGTTTCTCCTTTAAACGCTGTTTTTTATATATAAAGTATAATCGATACTCAAATTTATTTCCTCAATCTGTTCAATTGCCCTTTCCAGATATCATAATTAGCCCCGTTAGCTCCTCCGACTACCCATATATAATTGTTCTTATCGACAAATATCGACTGGTTTTCCGATGTTTTCATATTGACATTGAACAATTGTTTTTCAGGAGCTTTAGACCAATTGGCACCCCATTTGCTGATATATATCGAATCGTTGGTAAATCCATAAACGGAATTATCGTACAAGGTCGTTTTGAAATCGGCTGCTATATCAAACGGGCTTACCGATGTATTGGTCGTCTCGTTTACTTCGAGGATATTATTTTGTCCTTTGTTGATAATCCATGTCGTAGCCGAAAGCTCGCCGGCAAAAGTCTTCCCTCCCGAAACAAGGAGCAGATTCTGCGAAGCATCATCCCTTGCATAATTGGTAGAGGTAGAAAAGCCTGTAGACGGGAAGTTCTGCGGAGCAACGTTTGCAGCAAATCCTTTTATCTTCGCAACAGGATTGAGTGCTGCCATATCTATCGACTTAGCAAAACTGTAATTCGCCCCGTTAGCATAAAGGACAAGTAGCGAATCTGTCGCTGCCGTCGGTTCAGGCAATATACCCAGAATGCTGTAGATAGGTGTTGCATTTCCTGTCGACGTCCAATTGACACCGTCTGTTACAGGAGAAGAATAGGCCAGCCCTGCATCATCGAGGATATAGAGCGTATTATTAAATAATATCAACGATTCCAGTTTCGTAGTAGCCGGAGGCAATCCGACAGCAGCAGTCGAAGTCCAGCTGATAGTGTTTTTGTTGGATGTATAGACTGTAATAGCCGAAGCGGTCTTGATATAAACGAATAGATCGTCGTCGTTTACAAGCGCTTTTATTTTACTTCCCGCAGGATTAGCCAGCGACGGAAGTACCTGTTTCCAGGCAATCGTATCGGGATCTATCTGATGAATATTCAGCTTTATTCCGTAACGGCGAGGCATTTCGCCACTTGGAGGCGTGACAAGCAAATCGATATTATTGGCGAAATTGATAGAATCGCTGCTCGACCATGTCCATGTCGAATCGGGCTCTATCACCTCTACCTTTGCCGTAGAACCACTCTCGAAAGAGATGGTAGGCATAAATTTAGTAAGGCGCGTTTTATACGGCAACGAGTCCGGGTTGTATATCAGGTTATTGCGCTGGTCGATTGCAAACACCGTCTTTTCCAAAACAGCATACGCAGCAGTATCGTGCCCGGTATAGGGAGTTCCTTTCAGCGAAAAGGAATATATCATACTATTGTTCGAATACGAATATGTTGTATCTGTTTCGCTATCATTACATGAATAGGCTAATACTGAAATAAGTATTGTGATAACAGTGTATGCGATATGTTTCAAATTCATTTACTTATTTATTTGTTCAATATTTAATTTGCAAAAATAGGAAGAATTTCGGCTTGTTAACCAATAATTCCAATATTTATAATATTTTATGTTTGTTGTAATGGCTTTAGATGGTACTGGTTTGAGCGATACCAGGAATGGATTTTAGCCCTTCGTCCTTTTACCTCGGGAGCTTTCAGCCCGCTACCGAGTTCGGCATCAGCCACTTCTACGTATACCTCATCCCACAAATCACTGTCTATCAGCGACTGAAGCAAGTGGCTACCTCCCTCCACCATAACGGAGGCAATATTTCTTTCTGCCAGTATTTTAAATATCTCGTTCAAAAGCTGCTCATCAAACCTGACAGGGACGAAAGATATTTTGCCTTGCTTTTTTTCCTCTGCCATAGCTTCGGTAAAAACAATAGTTTCTATCGTATTATCCAGCAATTTATAATCCTGCGGGATGCGTCCGGTTCTATCCAATACTACCCGCACAGGATTTTTTCCGCTCCACAAGCGGGTGGATAGCTGCGGATTATCCGATACGGCAGTATTTGTACCGATCATAATAGCATCGATTTCCGACCGCATCTTATGCACCAATAGCTGGGTAAAAGGGTTGGAAAGGATAACAGGCATGCTTTTTCCATCGGCATCTCTCCGGGCGATAAAGCCATCTTTGCTTTGTGCCCATTTCAAGTAGATATAGGGACGCTGTTTCGTCTGAAGAGTAATAAATTCTTTGTTCAGCTCCAACGCTTCATTCTCGAGAACGCCAACTTCAACCGTGATTCCGGCATCCCGTAGGATAGCAATACCTCTACCGGCTACCGAAGGATAAGGATCTAAGCAGGCCACCACCACCCGCGGAATCTCATGGCGAACAATCAGTTCGGCACAAGGAGGCGTTTTTCCATAATGGGAGCACGGTTCGAGCGAAACATATATGGTAGACTCTTTCAGCTTGCTTTTATCCTTCACGGAGGCGATAGCATTCACTTCGGCGTGCGATTCTCCGTAACAACGATGATAACCTTCCCCTATTATCCTACCCTCATGCACTATCACAGCCCCCACCATAGGGTTAGGTGATACATGCCCCAATCCCTTCCGGGCTAATTGGAGGCATCTGTACATGTATTTTTCGTCGGTAGTCATAGGCGTTTTGCTCTTCTCATCATACACAAAAACGAAGATGCCGGATGATTATTTTATCTATCCGGCATTATTTCACATTTCCTGCAATGATTATTTGGCTGCTATTACTTCTATTTCTACCAATGCGCCTTTAGGCAGGTCTTTTACGGCAAAAGCCGAACGAGCCGGAAACGTTGTCCCGAACTGGGTAGCATATACCTCGTTCATCCCTGCAAAATCAGCTATATCAGCCAACAATACAGTTGTTTTGACGATATTATCGGTGGTCATACCCGCTTCTTTCAGGATAGCTTTGATATTGGCAAACGATTGTGCTGTTTGCTCTTTGATGCCTCCGGCAGGGAATTCGCCAGTCGATGCGTCGATAGGTAATTGTCCCGAAATGAAAAGCATTCCGTTAACTTCTATTGCCTGGCTGTACGGTCCTATTGCGGCCGGAGCTTCTTTTGATGCGATTACTTTTTTCATAAGTGATTTATATTATCTGAAACAAATACGTATTGGCAATGTATAATAAACGCGAGCTTCTCTCCCGTTCTGCTTTCCGGGAATCCAGTACGGCATTCCTTTTACCAGATCGACAACGGCCCTATCGTGTGATGGGCATACGCCGCGTAATATCTTAATATCTTTTATAGAGCCATCCTTTTCTACTACAAAACGGGCTGTAACCCTTATGAATGAAGAGCATGTTGAGTCGTTTGAAAAGCGGAGATTATCTCTTATATATTTGTTCATCTCGGCTTCTCCTCCGGGGAATTGCGGCATTTGCTCCACTGTAGTATAAATCGTCGAATCTTTTGCCATATCCTTTTCCTGTGCGGATAAAAGCATCGGCAACAATAGCAGAGGAAGAATCAAGATACGCAAAACATTCATACGACTACAAATTACGTTGGCGAACAACCTCATACATCAAAACACCTGCGGCAACCGACACATTCAGGGAAGCGATTGTCCCGAATTGAGGGATACGCACCAACTCGTCGGCAATGCGGATATTCTCGATAGAAACGCCCATATCCTCCGCACCCATCACAATGGCAACAGGTTCGGTGTAGGTACCTTCGGTGTATGTCTTTTCAGCCTTTTCGGTGGCTGCCACGACTTTTATCCCGCAATCCTTGAGGTATTTTATTGTCGCTGTAAGGCTTTGTTCCTTACAGACAGGGATTTTGAGCAAAGCGCCTGCGGATGTTTTTACGGCATCGGCATTCACACTCACACTGCCACGCGCAGGGATAACGATAGCATCCGCTCCTGCGACCTCACACGTACGGGCAATGGCACCGAAATTGCGAACATCGGTTATGCCATCCAGTAAGATGATAAAGGGTATTTTCCCATTCTCGTAGAGGAAAGGTACAATATCCTCGATCCGCTCGTAGGTAATAGCGGAAAGAAAGGCGATAACGCCCTGATGATTTTTGCGGGTATAACGATCGAGACGTTCGACAGGAACCCGTTGAACGGGAATGTTATTAGAATTGAGGATAGCAAACAGTTCTTTTGCCAACTCTCCTTGCAGGTCTTTCCTGACGATTATTTTATCTATCTCTTTCCCGGCTTCGACAGCTTCTATCACAGCCCGTATACCGAAAATCATCTCTTTTTCTTTCATCTGTTATCTTCTTCTTTAAGACAGAATTACCCCCGAATAGTTCCGGAGGTAATTCTTATGATATATCGTTTCTTGCTTATTCAAGTATTACTTCATCGTCATCGATGCTAACACCAATCCTCATATCTTCTTCTTCCGGATCGTATGGTTCATCTCTTTCTCTGACTGTTTGAGCTTTTTTACCTGCAGCTTCTTCTGCTTTCAGGCGTGCTTCTTCAGCATCTCTTTCTTCTTTCGCTTTCAGGATATCGTGTATCTGCCCTGTCAGATCATATTCTTCGACTAATTGGGTTATCTCATTATCGAGCGGGATACGATATGCTTTATTCGGATCGGAATTACATGCATTCAACAAGTGTTGCACAGCTTCCTCTTTACGGTCTACGTTGTAAGCTACTATCGCAAACAGGTATTCGCTGTTAGCTGTCACTGGAAGCTTTTTCAGCAAGTTATAAGCTCTTGC
Source organism: Dysgonomonas sp. 25 (assembly GCF_010501075.1). GTDB lineage: Bacteria > Bacteroidota > Bacteroidia > Bacteroidales > Dysgonomonadaceae > Dysgonomonas. The sequence continues at coordinate 299,415 of NZ_QVMN01000003.1, read as the reverse complement.
ATTTTGTCCCATACAAGCATAGCAAAGCGCTGTATTGTAATCCTGGTGCTCCAACAAAGAACGGAGGGCATTTCTGTAGTCTCTGTTCTTGAGGTGGGTGATACCAGCCATATAGTCTGGATTGACTTTGATATAAGTAGAATCCGCTACTCCCATATATGGGCGGCTCATATTAAATATAATATCAATCTTGCGCAGAGTAGGATATATATCACGGTAGATAATCCGGTAATCGGCAGGATATTTGATTTTCATCTGTTGCTCTACTTCATCCAAGAAAACGGCATTGCTCAACATTTCAACAATAGCTTCTTTATTTTGAATGTTCGGATTATTTTCCACCTCTTTTATCGCACTTGTCCAATCTTCTCCGATATAAAGAGCCTTGAAGGTATTCTCTACATCAACTTCGGATGGCATGTAAGTTGTGAGGAATTCTTTCATCCCGATACTTCTCTTGCGCGAGAGGTCGAGGTTCATATCGTAAGTTCCTTCCAATGATGAAGAAGCTCTCAACACAACGCTGTCGATTATCAAACCTCTTTCATAACGGTTACGGTTATAAGCCTCTTTGATAATTTCAACCTGTGCGCGGTTGTCTTCGAAGTCAATATCGAAATTAGCTTTTCCGGCACGATATTTTGGACGTACGGATACTTCGTCGAATACGTTACGGAATATTTGAATCTCTCTTCCCGCCAATGTAGAATCTATCAGCTGCGAAAGGGTAGATACATAATATTTCAGTGTATCACTGTCAGCCATTGTATATCCACTCAAGTCGACTGCGTCGATCTTTCCGGACATAGCAATTTGCAGTTTCTGCACATCATCAGTCACCGGATATGTTTTTGAATAGCGGTATTCGAAGTCGCCATCTGTATTTAACAATACTGTATCGAGTTCCAATCCTGTATATTCATCCATCGGATATTTAACAATCTCCTTGCGAATGATTTCTTTACGGAGAATAGCCATTTCATTCAGGGCAATATCATCGTAGAAGAAGCTATGGCTGGCAATACGCAGCGAGTCTTCTATGGTAACTGCGATATTCTTCACATCATTAACAGTCCTTCCCGACTGATGCAAATCGCGGAATTTCTTCGGAACTTCTTTCTCGCTTACTTGCTCGGCTGATTTGTTGATATTTTTTCGCTTATTCGTTTTCGCCTCGAATTCAGCCATATATCTGGCAAAAAGACCGACAGTATCTTTTCCGTCTACATAGTCTCTTGCTACACGGTCTAATGCTTTACGGGCATTTTCGTGATATTTCTTTTCATTATAAGCTATTTCTTTAGCCGAAAGGAATGCATTTACGTCTCCACGCTCGAATTTCCATTTTTCGTAATCGACTTGTCTGTTCCAGTCCGCATTGTAGTTTTTCCAATAGAAATTCTGAAGATTCTTCAGGCTTTTTCTGATTTGCTTGCGATCAACCATTACTTGATCATAGTCTTTCTCTTCTACCAATGAGTTCAGGAATTTCTGGTAATTCTCTTCGTCAGTAACCTGCTTGTTATAGAATTCCTCTCCTCTTATCATCATTTCAGGCATAGCCTGTACAGAGTCTGCAACGATCAATGACGGGCTGAGTAATACTCTCCATTTTTTAGAGAGTAACTCTTTCGGTACTGTTACTACAAAATCTAACTTAACATTACCGTTTCTTTCGGCTGCGTATTGGGCTTTAGCAGTAGCAACAACTTCAGCCAGATTTTCTACCTGACTAAGTTTCATATCTACCTGCTTCTTCAACGTATCGGCAGCTATTTCCTCCGGTTTCTTGTCAAATTCCGAGAAATCGACATATCTCAACAAGTAATCGTCTTCGGGCAACACCACTCGGATTGCTTTTGTCGAATCACGATATATACCGTACATATCGGCAAAGTCGTTATTGGTCGTCGTCTGAAGATTCGCCCTTTTGGCCTGCATGAAAAGATTCATCGAAACAGGCTTCTTAGACTTATATTGAAATTGCGATTTATGAGAAAAATCCGTCGCAGGATCGACCTTACTGGACGAACAAGAATAAGTCAATAGCAATAGTGCAGCTACTACGGTAGGGATGTAAAATAGTGTAGTAAGGGTTGATTTTGTATTCAAATGATTTTTTTTCATACTTCTACTTTGTCATTGATAAATAGTAAGTAATATAATAAGTGCAAATTTATATGAAATTTTCCAAAGTCGCCCTATATGCCCTTGAACAATTTCTATTTTTTACAATATTACATAAATACTTAATTCTAAATATATTGTACAACTCTATATTGTTTTGTTTTACTTTATTTTCAGAGGTTATATTTCTCTACCAGCAATACCATCTCAGGATCCATCGGCACTCGTTTGGCCTTATCCGGATCTATGTCGATTGCAGATTTCAAATGTTCCACCGCTTCTTCTTCTTTGCCAAGATGATATGCCACAATAGCCATCAGATAATAGATATCGGCATCAGGGGCAAGGAAGTTCAATAGCGAATATGCTTGTTCAAAGTCTCCCATACATGTGAGGAGAAGAGCCGTATTATAATCAGGATGTATGGTCAATGCACCCGATTTAACAGCATCATTATACCTGCGTTCTCTCATCATCTGCAGCGCTTCCTGATAGCCCGGTATTTCGTCGCGCTGTATAGCTGTCTCTGTATCCATATTCGGACGGTGGAAGAACACCGCAAGCACAGCTTTTTTCAATTTAGGATAAATCGAATCCTGCATTATTTTATAGTCGCGCTTATATGTGCGTCTGATAGAACGTTCCGTTTCATCCGGGTCTACCATATTTTCTATCATTTCGATGATAGCTTCTTTGTTTGGCATATCATCTCTTTGTTGAAGCAACCTTACAAAGGTATTCCAGTCTTCACCGCGAGGTACGGCATCAAACAAACCTTCATTCAATTGAGGGAATTCCTTTTTCATCAGGTAGTCTCTCAAAGCATTCGCTCTGTTTATGGTCAATTGAGCATTGAAATTCCAAGAACCATCGAGCGAAGTAGATACTTCAACGTAAGCACTATCTAATATGAAACCTTTATCCAGCACATATTTCTGGTAGTCATCCATAAAAGCCTGTACTACACTTTTATTATCCTGGTAACCAATCTTGAAATCCCATTTTTCACTTTCGAACTTAGGATACAAGATATCGAGGTGATACATATTACGGTTTATCGTCGTTTCCTTGATATAAAGGTCAGGATTGATAAGGTCTACCAACGATGTAACCTGATATTCCATTGTATCTTTTTGTGGGAAATGGAATGTATTCATTCCGAAATTCTCGATTTTGCTTTCTGTCACCAAACGAAAATCAAATTTTCCGTCATCAATGATTGTTTCCTGAGGATAGTAATACAAGAAATCTTCGCTTCCATCAACAATTGTATCTACACGTGTTCCTTGTTCGTAAGGGAACGGGATAATCAACTGACGATGATATTCGCGCGTAGAGTCTTTAAACTCGTTCATCGCAATTTCATCCACCAGATAGTGGTGCTTGGATATTTCTATCGAATCCGCTTCTGTCAATACAGCATTCCTGATATGCTCTATCTTTCTGTTCTCGATGAACAATCTTCTATATTTCTTAGGCACATCATTAACTGTCAAGACAGGCTTTTCAAATACTTCAGGAAGTTTTTTCGATTTCTTCGTAAAGCGTTTCATGTGTTCGGCATATACTCCGGCCGTATCGCGTCCGGCAGCAAGCAATTTAAATTTCTCGTCACGCGCCGCGCGTTGCGCCTGATGATATAATTCTTTTCTCTCGGCAACTTTCAGTGCTGCTTCGAAAGCACGGTCATCAGACCATCTGTTTTTCCACTTTTCGTAGTCTACCTGCAACTTCCATGCTTCGTAGTATTTATCATAATACATATCCTGACGAGCTTTCATATCCGACTTAATGCCGTCATAGTCGAGGAATTGATTATCATAATCGTCTTTTGAGACAATAGAATTCTGGAAATCTTCGTAATCCTGATATGATAATTTTTGATTATCGAGGAATTTAGAGCCCTTCAACACAACTTCAGGTAGAGTACGAACCGAATCATTCATGATAAACTTAGGCGTAATCGTCATTCTCCACGATGGAGATATTAACGCCTTCGGCACATAAATTACGAATCCGGTATTAATTTTTCTGTTACGTTCAGGGATATATCTGTTTTTCGATTTCGCAACAATCTCCGACAGAGATACAGGACCTTCATCCACATAGCTGCTGTAGGTTGTTTCGCCTTCGGGAGCAGTCGCGTAAATATCTTCATTGTCGTCTGCATACAAATCCAAATCATCCGTTACAGCAATTGTATCCGATTGTAATGGCTCTACAGCAAGGTCTAACGAATCTGTCACCAGCATATCTCCTCCGTCCACGATCAGCGAATCCACAATCAACGAATCATTGCCTATAGAATCGCTTTCCAACGAAGTATCCATAGACAACAAGTCTGCTTCCAACGAAGTATCTGCTAAAGTATCTATCGCCGGAAGTGTATCAATAGGAAGTACTTCTTCCAATGCCGCAGCTGTACGGTTTTTCTCCCAATTAGCTATAATAGCGTTAGGGTCGACGACAAGCGTCCCTACCGAATCAAGCCCTAAACCTCTCATATCGGGCATATCGACATTGACCGTTTCTCTCAGCATGAAGAGCTGACGCATCTCATCCATGTTCCTTTTCAATTCTTCCTTCGAAAGCTTGCGGGGTTCGTAGGCCGCTGTAGTAGAAGTAGTCTTGCTCTTTTTTGACTTCTTTCCGCCTTTCGTCGCCCGTACATCACGTACCGAGTGAGACGAACATGAAATAGCAACCAAAAGAATAAATGCAATCAGTAGAGGTATGGATGCTAAGTTTGCAAGTTTTGAGTTTGTTTTGTTTTTTGTTATCTTCATAATAATCAAAGCTGTGATACTTATAAATTACTTCTATTGTAATAAAGTAAATTGCCCTTGTGCACAAAATTTTTGCAAATATACCGATTTTTCTTTTACAATTTTAGGTTAATGACATATTTATCATATATTATTCCTCGAAGACCAAAGCCTTCCTTCTGCTGTATCAGGCTCTCATTCAAAGATGAGCCATTGTTTTCAGTAGATATACCGTAATCAAAATATTTAACTTTTTTCCCTTTATAAAATTCCAAAATCCGACTAATCAGCAAATCGACAGCACCATTTTCCCTGCCTTTTTCGTTCGACGCCACATATTGCACGTGCGCTACGGTATCGGTTTCGAATATCATACAACCCGCAAGAAGTGCACCATCAGCCGACTTCACTGTAAACAAGTGTATATTTTGCGGAAAGGTTTGCATCAAATAGGTAATTTCTTCCAGATTATGCACGGGATGCACATTATATTTGGCCGTCAGATTCTCATCTAATATTTCCCAGAACAGCGCTATTTCGGCAGATTTTTCGAAGAGAAGCCCGTTTTTCAGGGCTTTGTTCACTCCCCTCCTCCGCAGTTCGGAATAGGAAACCTCATCCGAAAGCAGAAATGCGGAAGATATGCTGCGCTCCACGAGTGTAGCCCTACAACGGAACAACGCATATAAATCTTCTTCGGCAGGGGATTTATGGTAGATATGAGGCACCGCCTTGTATATAATGCTTTCCAGCCCCTGTTGGCGGAATGTAACACAAAGATGGTCGAAAATCTCCAACACCTTCACCATTGTAGCGCTTTTGCCCATCACAAGCCCCCCGTAGGTCAGCCCTTGGTGACTATAATAAGTTTTGTCCGAGATATGTCCGGGCATCAGGGCGACAAGCTCCTTTTTGTCGAAAAACATCAATGAGTAGTCGTTGAACCTCGCCCCATGATATTCGATAAAATCGCGGTAGAAAAGGAATGTCCCGTTCTTCGATTGACGGACGAAATCATCCCAAAGCGCTTTATCCGTTTCTTTATATAGCTCGATTCTCATCCTGCCGGTATTTTTTGAATTCGATATAGGTATTGATATAGTCTTCGCTATCGTAATGCTCCGAGGTCAAGGCTAAACAAACGGCGCCCGATGAGTAATTCTTTTCGGTAGCCCACAGTCCCGGCGGGATATGCAATCCCGACATCGGACGATTGAGGGTTATTGTCTTTTTATTTGTTCCGTCATCCAACTCTACATCGAAACTCCCACTCGTGGCAATCAGTATTTCGTGGCAATGTTTGTGTGCATGCATCCCCCGTTGAGAGGCACAAGGAATATCGTATATAAAAAAGACACGTTTTATATCAAAAGGGATATTCTCGGCTCCATGTACGGGAGTGATATTCCCTGCACGGTTTTTAATCACAGGAAATTCGATCAACGAACAATCATATACCGTATTATATTCCGGTTCGGGCAAAAAGCCTTCTGCTTCTCCAGCCGTAGTTAGCGACAAGACAGCAGGCTGACTACCACGAACTTCATCTTTAAATCTTTTATAGCTTCGGATATAATCGGCTTCGTCATAATCCCCGGACGAAAGCACCAAGCAAACCGAATTGGTAGAAAAGTTATCCAGTGTGCGCCATGTCATATTCGGCACATATAATCCCTGATAGGCTCTGTTGAGTGTATATTTCCGACGGGATTTGCCATCGTCGAGGGTGACGTCGAAGCTCCCCGAAAGGGCTATAATTATCTCGTGTTGGGAGCGAAAGGCATGACTTCCCCGCTTCTGCCCACCGGGAACGTCATAGATCCAGTATACGCGGGATATGCCGAATGGAATATGCTTCTGCGCCTCGATCACCGACAGGTTGCCGCGACGATCGATTATACGGGGAAGCTCTATCATGCGTTCCCTGTATTCAGCTTCTTCTTTTATCGGCGTAGCCATGGCTCGGGATTCTGTTTGGTCGTACCTTTCCAGAGTTGAAAATGAAGCTCGGAGGCTCCCGTATCAGGATCGGTGAATAGTTGCCCCAACGATTGGTTGGTTTTCACTTTATCACCTTTTTTTACTTTCAGCGTATGAATGTTGGCATAGAATGTATAGTAATCACCGTGGCGGACAATAACATAATTATTGTATCCCGGGAATGCCGCTACCAACGTCACTTCGCCGTCGAATACGGCACGGGCATCCGCTCCGGCTTTGGCCTGTATGTCGATACCGTTACTGGTGGTTTCCACTGCCTTCCACTGTTGATTCTTTTGCTTACCAAAGCGGGTAGTGATGGTATATTGGCCTGTCACCGGCATTGGCAATTTTCCTTTGTTCGCAGCGAATGAGCCGGATAATTTGACGTCTTCGTTTGTCATAGTCTTACCGCCCGAAGTTGTTGTTTTACCTGTCCCTTTGCTTGCCTCCTCTTTCGCCTTCTTTTCCTGTCGGGCAATATCTTCGGCTATCAGCTTTTCTATCTGACCGTTCAATTTCTTTGCTTGTTGCTTTTTCTGGTTGAGTATCTTTTGTAGATCTTTTTGCTTTTTCTGCGCCTCTTTTACACTCGACTGTTGGGTAGCCTCTTCTTTTTTCAGGTTTTCCTGCTCTATTTCGCGTTGTTTCAGCAAGGCAGTCTTTTCGGCTTTCGTCTGTATCAGGGTATCTTTTTTAGCTTTCAGTACCGCCTGTTTTTCCAGTATTTCGGCCGCCTGATTGCTTCTGTATTCGGAGTAATCGCGTAAATAACGCAAGCGCCTGTATGTCTCGGTCAACGATCGACCGGAAAGCACAAACAGCAGTTTATTTTCGCTCTTACGGTTGCGCATCACTGCATCTACCGCCTTGGCATAGCTCTCCCGCTTTTCTTTCAACTCGACTTCCAACTGCCCGATTTCCTGCTCTATCCCCTTTTGTTGAACATCGATAGCCGTCACCTCTTCGCCAAGCAAGCCGACCACCTTCTTGCGCGAATCTATCTGGGCATTAATCAATTTGATACGGCTGAGTATCGTATTTGTATTCTTCTTCATGTCGCGGAGCATTTTGTCCGTATTAGATATTTCAAGCAGCATCTGCTTCCTTTGCTGTTCCAGTTCTTTGATTTTTTTATCGTTCTGGGCAAAGGATGAAATAACAATCAGGCTAAGGACAAAAAGAAGAATCAGTTTTTTCATTTCGTATTGAAATACGGTTCAAGCAATTCCTGAATACTTACTTTAGTATATTTACGCGGGATATTCGTATCCACTCTCATATTCTTTTTATCTATTTCGAGCGAAGGATAGGTGACCGCAAAACCTAATTTATACTTCTCCGTCGACAGTGCACCTTCTATTACAGTAGGATATACTTGCTCCGAATCTTTTATAAAATCGCTGTATGTAAATTGCAGCGTAGAGTCCAGATCTTTCTTCGCAATCAATACCGAAACGATTTTCTCCGTACCATCCACCGCGAAATTATAGGCAATATCCGGCTCACCCGAAGTCTGCAACATCAGAACATCCGTAACCTTCGACAACTTGAAACGGGAATAATCGGCAGGCTGTATCGTTTGTTTCCCCGGAACAAACAGCTTGTTAGTCAACAAGGATTGGAGGTTATAATAATTGAAATCGATAGATTTCATAAAATCCGACTTACTATACATTTCCGAAGCATACCTTCCTTTCAGCCGATCGATAATGACAGCCGAGTCCGGCGTCAGGTTTATGCAGACAACCTCACCCAACAAAGGCACACGAATAGATATCTGCATGATGCTGTCCTTGATAATTTTGTATACAGCAGTCACCTTCTTCCCCGATTGTCCTCCGGCTCTCAATTCGAAACCACCTTTTGCCGACAGAGTTGTGTATTGCAATTCGTTTTGCAGCACATCATTCAGAGCATTATTAAACTCCCATTCTTTGGTTACGCTTCCATCGATAGTCCTTTTTTTCGATTTACAGCCTATCAGCGAGGTTGTAAGAATCAATAGCAAAATGGCTAATAATAATTTGCTTTCAATATTTTTCATCATTGAGCAATATACGTTTTAGTCTCTATTTTTTTATCTAATGTAGGCGATTTGCGATGCTCGGCAGGATCTTCTGTCGATTCTGCTTCTTTCGCCTTTACCCATGACTCGAGAGCCTTTTCTTCCTCACCCGTCAGGTACAGCACATCCCCATAATGTTCCCACACCTCAGAGCTTACTTTCCCGCCATTCTCCTGGCTGTATTTAACGGCATTTTCGATGTATATCTTAGCCATAACGTAAGCGCCTTGCTGGAAAAGAACCCACCCGTATGTATCGAGATAAGTAGAGTTCAATGGTTCGGCTTTCACCGTCAGGCTACTCATCTGTTCCGCCTTATCCAAGTCTTGTTTTTCGAGGGAAAGATAATAACTGTAATTATTCAACACTCCCAGATTATTGGGATCGTAACGGAGAGCTTTATCGTAAGAGATAAATGCACTGTCATTCTTCTCTAAACGGTAATAAAGGTCGCCTATCTGCCCGTAAAAGTTAGATAATAATCCCGGCTGTTCGTCATCGACATAGGAAATACCTTTTTTCAAGGTTTCCAGAGCGGTAGTATATTCCTGCTCCATATATTCCGTAATTCCTAAATAGAAATAAAATACCGGCTGGTCAGGAATATATGAGATTGCTTTTTCGCATATCTCTTTCGAAAGCTTGAGGCTATCCGGGAAGGTTGTACTCAACATCTGCTCCCACCCTGTAGGGTTAGTCGGGTTGGCATCGGCAAAGAGCTGGAATTGAAAACGGGCTTCATCCTTTTTTTGCTGCAACATCAGCAAATTACCATACATCAGGTTCAGCTGTGGTTCTTGCGGATGTTGTACCATCAATGTATCGAACAGGGCATTCGCTGCTTCTGTATTCTTTTTTGTCTGATAAAGTGTTCCTATATACTGTGTCAGAATAGAGAGTTTAGTTTCCACATCCATTTTGGGGCTGATAAGCGCTGCATACAATTCATTTTCAGCAGCCGCACCATTATTTGTTTTCTGGTAGTATTCAGCCATCGAAGATATTAAATACGGATCTTGCGGATCGAGCATCTTCGCTTTTTCATAGGTCTGAAGGGCTTCTTTATTCTTTCCTGCCTGAAGATACAAATTACCCATAAGAATATAATACTTGATTTCGTGCGGGTATTTGTCTATAAACTTCTGTATCTCGGCAAATCCTTTCTCCTCTTTCCCTATAGCAGAATAGAGCGAATATTTTTGCAGGCTTACCTTTTCGTTCAACCCCATTACTTTCTCCAAACGGTCTAATGTCTCCACCGCCCGATTGAGGTTTCCTTGCTGGCGGTATGTCTGCGCAAGATAAAGGTACAACTCGGAATTTTCGGGATATTTGAGTGTCAGTTCTTCATATATTTCAACCGCTTCATCATATTGCTTAAACTCGAGGCAATAGGTGGCATATGTCATCGCATAATAGAAATTATCCTTATCGAGTTCTGTGGATTTGCGAAAGCAATCCATAGCCATATTTTTCTTCTTGAGCGTATTATAATAACTCCCTAATTCGTAAAATACGTTGGCATTGGTAGAGTCGATAGACAAGCAATGGTTCAGTAAGTCGAATGAAGCTTCGTAGTTGCCTTGAGCTTTGGCATTCATCGCTTCATAGAAGTAATAGTCGAATTTGCGCTTTTCTTTTGTTTGTGTACAGTTTTCCTGCGCATTAAGCACCTCACAAGAGATTGTGAGAAAAACAATTATAGCACAGAATAAATATGTAGTTTTTCTAAAATTATACATTTCAATTTGTTATATGAACAATAAATTTATTGTTTTCCTGTATGCCCGAAACCTCCGGCTCCGCGCTCGGTTTCATTCAATTCGTCAACCTGCTCCCATTCTACCTGGGCATGTTCTGCTATTACCATCTGACAAATACGTTCGCCGTCGTTAATAACAAATTCATCATTAGATAAGTTGACGAGAATCACCCGAATCTCGCCTCTGTAATCCGCATCAATCGTTCCCGGAGAATTAAGTACAGTTAGTCCATGCTTGGCAGCCAATCCGCTACGAGGGCGTATTTGCGCTTCGTATCCCTGCGGCAATTCGATGAATAAACCTGTCGGCACCATTGCCCGCTCGAGGGGTTTCAGCACAATAGGTGTATCTATATTCGCTCTTAAATCCATTCCTGCCGAATATGGGGTAGCGTATTCCGGCAAATTATGTCGTGAATGATTGATAATTTTGATTTTCATGTTATAATATATAATATTCCAAAGTTGCGAAATTAGTTAATTCTTTGCAATATATATCTGCAAATTGATAAAAATTAAGATATTAAATTAGGCATGGTATATATCGACAAAATATTTTTTTGAAATTTTTATCGGAATCTTTTGCGTATATAAAAAATTCGCTTACCTTTGCCACGCATTTGAGAGAAAATGCAACAATTCAAAAACAAGGGCGTTTAGCTCAGCTGGTTCAGAGCATCTGCCTTACAAGCAGAGGGTCGGCGGTTCGAATCCGTCAACGCCCACCAAGATAAAACAATGATAGTTAAGTGATTACAATAATAAGTAATCACTTTTTTTGTGTTTACACCCTATCTGTTGACACATGATGCACACCCTATTCTAAGCTATTCTAAGGTGGGTTGAGCAGAAATGTTTACCAATAGTTTACCAATAAAGTTCTGGAATAACTAATAGTTTACAGTCGATTTAGAAGTTTACAAATAATTATTTATTGTAAAATTTAATTCTAAAAATTATGGCAACTTTTAAAGCTGATGTGAAAACAAAGCGTAGTGATGGAACTTACCCTGTGTATATTCGTGTGACTCATAACCGAAAGATAGCATTTATAAGAACGGATATGTATGTACATGACCGTAGTTACAAAAATGGGGAAATTATCGACCAAATGGTATTAGCTCAATGTGGTATAAAAATTAAAGGGTATTTGGATAAACTAAATGCCAAAGAAATTGAAAGATGGACAGTGAAAGAAGTCGTGGAATTTATAACGTTGGAAAAAGAAACCATCTCTTTTACAACTTTCTGTGAAGGATTTATACAAGGTCTGAGAAATCAGGGAAGGGAAAGGACTGCGGATGGGTATAGAGATGCCTTAACATCGTTTAGAAAATTTTTTGGTGAGGATATTGCTTTTCAAGATTTAACTTCCGCAAAAATAAAAAAATGGATTGAATCCTTAAAGGACAGCGCAAGGGCTAAACAGAAATATCCTACAAACATAAAATCAATGTTTATGGCAGGGGATGAAGAATATAATGATTACGATAGCGGCAGGATTCGATTCTCAAACCGACCTTTTCATGGTATAAAGATACCGAAAGCCGATATTCCTCCAAAAAGGTCAGTAGATGTCGATAAATTAAGGGTATTATTTTCAACTACTCCTGACACGAAAAGGTCTGTATTTGCAAAAGATGTAGCTAAAATTATGATATATTTAGTTGGAATAAATGCTGTGGATTTATATTACATGGAAAAGATGCACTTAAAAGAGGGAAAACTTTGTTATTTCCGGCACAAAACAACTTCTACCAGAGAGGATAAGGCTTATTATGAAATAAGTATAAAACCCGAAATAATTGATTTATTTGAGAAATATAAGGGAAAAGAGGAAAGTGATTACTTATTCGATTTCAAGGAAAGATATTCTGATGAACAAGATTTTGTGAAAGCAATAAACAAAGGACTAAAGAGACTTTGCGAGATTGCGAATATTGAAAAAATGACTACCTACACATTACGTCATACATGGGCAACAGTAGCACATAGAAAATGTAAGGCTTCTGATGAATTAATAGGCTTTTGTCTGAATCATGCTTCGGCGCATAGAACAAGTCGAATATATATTGATGTGGACTTTAGCCCTATTGATGAACTGAATAATCAAGTTTTGGATGCGATATTTAGTCCGAAGGAGGAAAGACAGGAAGAAATAGGGGGAGCTAAGACTGGAGGGAGTGAAATAATAATGAAAAAGGCTAAGAAAGTCGCATAATATTATGTAGATATAAATGAATACAAAATAACAAGTAAGGAGAGCATATTTTGCTCTCCTTTTTTATTGGGAATAGTAATGTATTTGCATACTTCGATGTCGGACAAGGATTTTTACAGCTAATTACCTTTTTCTTGGTCTGGGCTATTTCCGAAGAAAAAATTATTAAAGTCAATATTCATGTCATTAAGTATTAGTTTGCGCCGTAACTTGCATGTCGGACAGTCGGGGTCGTCACAAAAATCCCTCTCCATAAATTTCTTTTTCAAGTCGGAGGGCATATTTTGTATTATTTCGTTTAGTAAATCTGGTGGTAAGTCGTCTAAATTCTGAATATCAATATTGTTGCTAATTATATTTTTCAATAGGTATAGTGCATCTAATGGGGAGTCCACCGATAGCTTTACGACTTTGACGTTTTTATTTGTATTATAAGTGTGATACGCTGTAAAAATGAGCTTGGCAATCAATTCGCTTTCCTTCATGGTATTTACAAGTGATTGCATAGCTGAGTCAAATATTGGGGGATTGTTCAGGTCGCCGACTACAACATTAATACAGTGCATCGTAGTTTCGTCTTTTAAAGCACCACCTAAAACTATCGAAAATGTAGTTTCATCGTCATTTGCCTGTATGTACTCGTGTAATAGCTTTACACTTTCAATTACATTATCAAATGCAATGTTACCTGTTCTTTCGTTTTGGTTTTCCATACCCATAATAATTCGTTTAAATTTTTTAATATATATCGAGTTTGATTCTCGGCTGCTTAATTATCCTTTAGTACCATGAAGGGATTGTTTATATAGCTATTTGGAACTGATTTACATAGTCCATAGCCAGATTGTTCTTCCTGAAAGCACAACATAGATAGCCTTGTGTAATTTTGACATCGCTATGCCCCATCAGCGTAGATACGAGAAAGAGGTCTAATGTTTTCAGGTATATGTTGGTTGCAAAGGAACGCCGTGCTGTATGACTGGAAACAAATTCCCACTTCTCGCCTGTTTCTGTTTCTCCACCTCGAACTACTTTCACCTTGCTATTGATTCCTGCTTTTTTGCAGATAATCTTAATTTGTTCGTTGAATTTCCATGCGGGATAGTATGTGTTTTCTTGTTCTGCTATCAGAAATTCGGTTACGGGACTACTTATGGTTGTTACGGCGGTCTTTGTTTTTATTGCTACATAAACGATTTCTGAATTGTTCAGATTGGTAGCGTCCAAATTTATCACATCGGAGAACCGCATACCTGTGAGGCAGGAAAGAAGAAATTGATTCCTGATAGCGTGTTCCATTTCGCTTTCAGGTAGATAGTCGATAATTTGTTGTATTTCTTCGGGTGTGAGGTAAGTATTGATTACACCTGTCTTTTTCAGCGAGAGTAATGGAGCATAATCTTTACAGGGGATTTCGATTTCTTCCGAGTATTTGTTCAGGAGGCTTTTTAGGTTCGCACAATATGTTCGTGCGGAGTTGGGTGATAATGTTTCTTTAAAATATTCTACTAATTCAATTAGGAAAACTCTCGTAAAATCACACCATTCGGCATGTTTATTATTATTGAATTTTTTTATATGGTCGAGTATATATTTCTCACGAGAGAATTTCCGATTAAATGCGTCTTTGAATGATATTTTTGTTTTCATTTGTTTTCATTTGTTTTCGCCAAGTTTCCAGTTGGAGAACTTGTACTAATTCAATAATTTTCGGATGATATTTTTCTGGCAATTTAATTGGCTTGTTGGTCTTAGCTTCTATGATTCCGTTCATTGCTGCGGATATATCCCTACGGCTACAACCTACAAATTCTGCTATTTGAGATTTCTGTAATCCCATATCGCATAAGAATTTCAAGTATTGCCATGCTTCGTCAAAGTTAAGTTCTATTTTCCTCATAATTAAAAATTTACGAAAAGTTGTTGGTAAAAATTTAGCTTACAATGTTTTAAGGTAAGCCATTTTGTTTATTTTCTTCCGTAAATTTAGCAAAGTTATTTCAGATATTCTTTTACGGAGGGGATTTATCATAGCTAATATAGTTGTCTGGGTTGCCTTTTTCGGGGTTAGTAGATAGTTTACCAAAGCGAAAGAGGTGGAAGGCTCGTTTCAGGGTAAAGCCGTATTGGGTTTTCCGTCCGTTCTTAGCCATAAAGAAATAACACATTGTATTGGTGTACTTATTGAAGCATGGCTGATATGTTCCGATTCGTTGTTTATAGTTCTGGTCGGTTGTTGAGCCGTATAGGGTTGGTTTTTCTTTTATAAATTCGAAGTAAGTCATAATCGTTCGGTTTAATGTGATATAGCGTGTATTTGTATCAATCGTAAGTCGCCGTCCCAACCGCAAGCCCATTGTGCAACTTCTTCTTCCGAATAGGCTTCGTTGTCGGTCATTATATCAAATGCAAGTCGCATTTCTTCCTCACTTCCTGAATGGATAGTGCCGTTGTTATCTATTATTTCCCACATCGTTTTATTGTTTTATCTGTCCTCAATATCTATTCCGTTATGATAAATTAGGTTGTCGGAGCTATTATTGTCAATATAGATTTCAATAGTAGCGAAGCCGTTGTTATCGTCCATCGTTAGTATTTCGGTTCGTTCGGAAAGTATCTCACTTTTTCCTTTTTCTGTTTCGTTCATATTTTCGATGTAAACAGCATTTTCGCTTTCGAACTTCTTAATTGCTTCTTCTTCGTTTTCTGCTTCTATTGTAAAGTGGGTACGTTCCCAGATGATTAATTTTCTATCTTGATAAAAATTGAATTGTGGCATAATTTTATATTTATGAAGGGCGATTTCTCGCCCTTCGGATTAATGATTATCGTTTTTCGAGGACAACGATTTCACAATGAACTTTTGTCCTTAAAAATTCTTCGGTCATTGGCTCGCTGTATAATAGCCTATATTTTGCCAATATATCGGCTGTTCTTTTGGGTCGGGTTTTATCAATAAAACCGTTCGGGATAAGCAGGATTAGTGTACCATCGTCCTCCAGAATATTGTATGTACACTCAAGAAACTCGGTAAGCAATGGCACTTCATACGGAGGATTCGACATAATATTTTTGTACTTCACATTGAAGCTCTGGAAGTCAGTGTGGGCTGCATCGCATTTGGTGTATTCTTTGAATAATTCTACCATTTCGTAAGAAAAATCATAGCCATAAGCCTGAAAGCCCTCTTTAAGCAATGCCCTTGTTAATTGTCCGAAACCGCAACAGGCATCGAGGACGGGCTTTTCTTCGTCAAAATAATCAAAAGCTATTTCAGCCATTCGCTCTGCGGTGGCATCGGGTGTAAAGAATTGCGAATGATATACACCGTTTCGTTTCTGATACTCGCAATAGCAGTCATAAAGCCAATTATCGCCATTGTAAGCGAACGGCAGTTCTCCATGTTGTTTGTAATACAACAATACTTCGTAAGGAGTAACAGGGCGTTGAGAATAGCCTCCATAGTTACCTTTGAAATACGAATTGTTCAGTGCATACTTCTTTTTTACTGGATTGAATGTTTTTGTTACCATTTT
Source organism: Dysgonomonas sp. 25 (assembly GCF_010501075.1). Lineage (GTDB taxonomy): Bacteria > Bacteroidota > Bacteroidia > Bacteroidales > Dysgonomonadaceae > Dysgonomonas. Next base: position 282,956 of record NZ_QVMN01000003.1, on the reverse strand, counting down.
TGGTCGGGTTTAAAAAATTAATAAAATTGGTCGGGTTATTTATTTAATTCGCTTGCAGTGGCTAACATTACCATAAGCCCTGCTTCGTTTTTTGATTCTGTACTGTTAATTATTCCATTTAGTCGATTTAAGAAGGGGTCGCCTTCTCCGTGTTCGTTCATCGGGTCACAGGTAACACATTCGGGCATGAGGATTTTTATATCATACCATTTGCCAATCGTTCTTACTGATTCGGTATCGCCCCTACCTTTGGCTACCTTTTTGCCGTAGGCTATCGCTTCTTTGCGTTTATTGGCAGGGAAATAAGAGGTATTTCGGATATTGGAATTATACCAATTTGTGACAGACAATGATGTACCACCGTGATTGTGACCTAATCCGAAAGTATTAATTACATATCGTGGTTCTCCGACAGGTTGGCAAACATATTTGTCGATAATCAGATAGTTGCTTATATATTCCTGTAATGCTTTCATTTGATAAGCCTTGTCGCAAAGTATATCGCTGTCATTGCGAAGGACTCTGCCATGTTCAGCATAATAAGGAAGTGTCCGGGCGGTGTGTTGTACATACCATATCAGTTCTTTTAAGGGATAATAGCCATTTTTACTGTGATGCTTTTCGTGCCATTTAATTTTTCGCCAAAGTTGCTCATTGTGCGAGTAATAGCTTTCTTTTCCTCTGCTGCCTTTTACAATAAAGGCTATTTTTTCTTCGCCTTTTTCTACAATAGGAATACTAACTTTTAGCTTTTCCTCCTGTATTTGGGTATGTTGATATTTGTGTCTCTTACTTGGATAGTAAGGGACTTCGTATCGGAGGACGACTTCGATATTTAATTGCTTCATTTGGTCGGGTTTTTATAGTATTTTATTCAAAATCTTCTTCTATCAATTTTTCCAGTTCCTCATATTTCCTATGATACAATAGACCAACATAAGTATGAAAATTAATGTCGGTTAATCGGTATTCAATTAATGCTTTATCGTACTCATTCGCTATTTTATGCTTTCGAGTTAGTTCGATTATTTCTTCTTTAGAAATAGCCCATTTGTTTTTTTCGTTCAGATTGTTCATTTTTGTCATATCTGAATCTTTCAATTTTACTTCCATTATATTTTGTATTATAAATTCAGTACCAATACCCAGACTGTTAGGCAGAAAGCAATCTCTATGGTTAGTTATTTTAAATTGTCTGCCGTGTCTATGACTGTTGGTTCTGAATCGTTCTATTATTATTCGTACCGTATATCCATATTTTCGAGCATGGCTTTAACTCTCGGCTCTGCTGACATATATGCTTGCCAACAATCGTTGTTGTATGACCACCTGAAACCGTTGTTGCTTAGTTCCCGCCTGTTTTCCTTTACAGGTTTACGAGGAAAGAATAGTTTTACACGGTTTTCGGCAATATCAAGTTCTACCCGAACGCCTTTAACTTCGTATTCTTCGTTGTCTTGTCCTTCGGCTTCCAATCTGCGTTCGAGTTCTTTGATACGGGCTTTGGTGTTCCTGATTGTGGCATTGTTGTTTGACAGTTGCCAACCCTGAAAGCCTTTTTTCTCGTATGAATAGCGAGGATTGAGAAGTTTATGGATAGTTTGTTCGGAAAGCCCATATAAAACTGTCAGTTCTTCGTTAATCTCAATCTCAGACAGCTTTTTGCTTCGCACAATCTTATTGATTGCCTTCATTTTTTCTTGCCAATCTTGAAGCTCGGATAGCTTTTCATGTTTTTCTTCTATCTCGGAACTGAGGGAGTAGTTTTTCTTTTTCTCCCATCGTTTTACACGTTTGACAATGTTTTCACGCCAATCGGAAAAGTTTTTGTAATGATTGTCAGCCCATCCGTTTAGTTTCTGCATCCTTTTGGCAGGATAATTGGAACGTCCCGAAATGAAAGGGGAAAAGATAGAAGTTTGTGAGCTTAACCACTTACTCAGCAACGAAATATACTTTTCTCTTACCCACGAATGGTAATCGGAAGGGATTTGTTCGAGTAAGTCGTTCAGGTCGTTCGTATAATCCTCTACAAATTTGGTCGAAGTGTATTCGGGATTTGAGTAAGTACCTCTGTGAGCGTCATACGCTAATTGTTTTAAATCTTGAATTGTTTTCATTTTTTGGTCGGGTTTTTATTGATTAATAATTATTTAACCTTTGGTTTTAGTGATAATAATTCGTTTTTACTATCCTCGAAGCGTTCGGCAACGACATCGCAGATGGCTTGTAGTTGGTAATAAGTCGCCTCTTTTATCCAATCGTAATTATTATATACAGGAGTTACAACTACATTTCCACCTTCCCTCATGTCGAGAGCGATAGGCATTGCTCCGTCTCCTAAGTCGGCAATAATAGATACATACCTGTAATTGAGTTCGATAGCCAAAATGTCAACTGTAACAGGATTAATATCTGCATTTCTCCAAGTTGTACAGGTTTCATTATCTTTAAAATTGACACGGTATAATTGTGTCATTGTCAGGTTATAACCTTTTTCTTTCAGGTAATTTTCTAAAAAGTTTTGAACTGTGATTCCTGCATATCCCGTTTTCAAAGCTACATCGCCGTCTTTAACTTCATATTTGGATAGCTTTTGCAATGTGAATGTTTCTTTGTACAGATTTATTTCGTGATAAACGTGTGCTGTATCAATGGTGTTTATCGCATTTGATATACTTAAATCACTGTTTTTGTCAGCCCAGAAATCATATCCTGCTGCTTTGCATATTTCCCGAAGTTTTATTGTCTTATAATCTGATTGGCAGATGAAGTATTTATATGCTTCTATCCTGAGTTGCTTGTCAGCTTTGCTTTTTTCGTTGATAGCGTCTAATATCTTGTTGCAGAGGATTTTTTTATCCTCATAATATTGTTTGCTTTCGATATATTGTTCAACTGTTTTTCTAAAGCTGTCGGAGGCTGCTAATAATTCTTTGTATGTTATCTTTTTCATAATTTGGTCGGGGTTTTGTTGGTTATTTGAATGTTAGCCAGAATTTAATATCGGATTCGTCCAGATAATATTTTTCTTTTACAGAATGGATAAATGCGGTATATTGCTTAATATATTCGGCGTTGTGTTCCTCCAAGTTTTTCGGGTGCGGGTGTTTCTCTCTCCAATCGCTTATAAATTTTAAATTTTCCTCCAGAAATTCACGGTACAGGGTTATTTCCTGCGGTTCATCATCTTCTTCGGGCAAGTGGAAAACGCTTAATTTGTGGAGGTTTCCAGTGTCGGGGTGTCTTGACCAAAGGTGCTTACTGTCGTTCATTTGGATATAGGTATCAGTTATCCCGAAACGTTGTTCCAGTTTCGGGATAACGATATTTGAATACCAATATCCCTTTTCTTTTCTTGTCAGGTGTTTTGTGTACTCTGATTTTTTCAATACTACTTTTGGGTTTGGTAGTGGTTCGGTTTGATTGCAATATTCATCTAATGTCATTTGGTCGGGTTTTTAGTTTATTATTTTTCGAGTTGTTCTTTAATCTCTCTTTTTGAGATTGTTCGGATGATTAAGCCTGATTTTCTATGCTTTATCAATGTTGATTTGTACAAATCTTCAAAATCAGTGGTGTTGTAATTGTCGCCAGTGATTTTTTTTAACCTGATTGGATAAAGGGCTTTCATCACTGATTAGCAGTGTGCAGTCGGGAACGATTATATTCTCTGTAAGGAAAGAATTTTTAATATACTCGATTGCATCGGCTTCTCTTTCTGGCTCAAATTGTCCGTAGACTGTGCCGTCAATAATTGCCTGATATTTGCCCCATAATGGATTGAATTGTACTGACGCTTTGATAATTCCATCGGCTGTGTTTACAAAATATGTATTCATCGTTTTATTGTTTATTGTTATGACAATGTTACTCCATTGCTATTTTTGCAAATATTTTTCAAAATGGAAGTTTTCGGAATTACGAAATCTTTTTTTTATAACTTTGTCTTAATTAATTAATTCGTTTTGGTCGGGTTAGTTAGTTAATAAAAGAGGTGCGCTTCCTTTGGTCGGGTTTGCGCACCTTGTTTGTTTAAATATATGATTTGTAGTATTGAATAATTGAATCTTTATTAGTGTATAGAAATCCTTTTCCGTCTATTGTCATCGCCTGCATCCAATTATTATTTGCGTTCACACAAAATATATCGGAAGGCAAATTTTCAATTTCTTCCCATTTTGTAAAACCGTTGGGAGTTTTTTCTCGTTTGTAATATTTAATCCCTTTATTCATTTTTATATTCGATTGTTAGATATTGATATTTCCACTTTGCCACGTCCCCAATCGTCCAAACGGCTTTCGTACCTATTTTTACGTCAATTTGTTCAGGTGTTCGATTGGTTATTTTGTAGCTTTTTGTTTTGGGTAGATTGATTGCTTTCGTCCATCCTCTTTCGAGCATTTTTGTTATTGATTTTCGTTCGGCCGCCGTAAGATGATAACCTTTGATTATTTTTAGTTTCATTACAGTATGTTAGATTTAAGAAAGTTTTATTTCGGTAGATGTGTTTAAGTCGAATATTGCTAATTGTTCGTTATTTACTCCGAAAATTGCTGCATCGTTAAGGTTCTCAAATACTTGCGAACAATCAAAATAATATTGTCCGTTATCTGTGTTGTACCATCCACCGATAACAGAAGCACCAATTAACAAAGCGTATTTTATAACGTTTTGAAGCCCTGATACTCCAAAACTATTTTGTGTTTCTTTATAGGCAGCCACAAAGCCAGTATTGACAAGCTGCATTGTTTTTAAATTGAGGGTAAAGCCAGAAGGGTTGTTGTTGGCTATTCGATATACTTCGTTTGTCAATGAAGTAATTATGTCGGAAGTTTTTAAATTGGTAGAATTTTGCATAAATTTGCTCCGTGTAAGGCGGAGACTCGTTTTTCCCTTACATGAAAGTTAATAGCTTTCGCAGGGTTGACAGTCGCCAAACTTCGCAACCCTGCTTTTTTTATCTTTTATTTGTTCCCCAATGTTAAACCAATAACAGAAGGGAGGCAAGCGATTTAAAAAGTCGTTTTGTCGCTTTTTAGTCGTTCGGTTGTTCATCACAAGCCAGAACAAAAAGACTTAAACAAAGGAGTTTTTAATGCTGCATATTGGCAATATTTAAAAAATACAATACCCTATAATCATAAACGTTGCCAGTCGTTTGTATTTTGATAGCATGTATTTATAATAGTTCAAATAGTTAAATGTGTATTTTGTTCCGTTATAAGTCGTTACATTTGTAAGATGTTTACTTATACGTTTTGACTAAAGCAACCTAAACACACAAAATAAGTCGCTTTGCCCTCGCTTTTTAGAGTTGTTAGTCCCCCCCGTTGTTCTTTCTACATACGAGCCGTTAATATTTCTCACTTAACGATACGAGCCAGATGCGGTGGTCTGTTTATCTGCTTATATTCCGCCCAATACGATAAATAACGCTAACCTTCACGGAGGATAAACGGTTCAATCCGTTTTTTTCAGTCTATTGCTCGAATAGTCCGACATGAGAGTGTAACTGGTTTTAACGTGCTTGGCAGGTCGCACAGCCTGAAAGGTTTTTTGACGTTATATGTACCTTTAAAACGGACTTTGTTTTCATCAGTTACAACCGTGTAACTCTCTCATTTTGATAATATAAAGATACAACATAAACCCGAACAACCCAAACGATTTCGTTGGGGGTTTTTAGAGAAATAATCTGTATTTAATATTTCTTAACAATGTGGTATTTTCTTGATAATGAGCAAGTAAGCAATGCACGAGAATAGCCCGAAACAAGCCAAATAAGCCCCCTTGCAAGCCACCACAGAAAGAACTATCTTTGTTTAATACTAAAGAGGCACGCAGCCCGAAATGATGCATAAATGCACCGTTTCGGGCTTTATTCGTTAATAGCCCAAACAACACAAACCAAATAAGAAACACAGATGGCAAATATTAAAATTCCAAAGACAGCACAGGAGCGACAAAAGGAAATAGAGAAGCTTTCTATATTAGAGCGTTTTTGTTTAGATGCTTATATAGTTAGTAAGTTACCAACAAGCAAAAAAGTTGTAATTGCATACGAGCAGAGCAGACCGAGCAACAGCCAAGCCAACCGACAAAGCATATATACACAAGCTCGAAATTGGATAAATGCGGATAAATGCAAGTTCTATATAGAGGAACGAAAAAACGAACTATTTGCAACCGACCAGAACCGACACAGCACAACCCAGAACGAAGGGAACGGAGCAGGAACGGAACAGGGAAACAACACACAGGAAACAAACCGCACAAAGACCGAAACGATAAGCGAATTAAATAAACTTGCCGATAATACACACGATGCAAAATTGAAAGCTGAAATACTGTTAAAAATATCAGACTTGGAAGGGTGGAAGAAGGAAAAGGAACAGACAGACGACAATACAATAAGATACTATCTGCCGTTAAGATGCAATGTTTGCTCACTTTACAAGGCTGCACAGGAGAAAAAACAACAGGCAAATAGTTAAATAATTGATTTACTGTTTATCCTTGCTTATATGTATAAGCGAGGGAAGGAAAGAGACAAAAGGACAGGGAGCAACCCCAACCGAAAAGCGGCGCAAAGGGTAGCCCCCACCCCCTAACGAAATGAGCCAAAATCCCATTTCGATGTAGCTAAATTTTTTTGGTTTTTTTCTGGGAGAAATTCCTTTAGATTTTACCCATTTATTTTTCCAATGTAAAATGTTAAAAATATAGATAAACTGTGATAGTACAGATTAATGGCATGTATATAGTATGTTCTCTTTATTAAGATATATATAAGAAAAATGTAATTTATTGATAAACAATTATATGCATGTTTAAAATATGCTTGGTTTGTACATGTTAGCTCTACAAAATGAGCATAAAACCTGAGTGACATGAAAAAGTTTAATGAGAATAATCCTTTTATTGGTTATTTGGATAGCCTAAAGTTGGGAACAAGAACTGCGGTTTGTGCCAGAGGTAATACTGTCTCAATGGTAGATGAAGATACAGGAGAGATAAGAGGGCATGGCTATAATGCTGTTATCAGAGAGAAGCAATATGATTCGGAACGCTTTGTAAAGATGTATGCTGCGGGAAGAAAGGTATTACCGAAGCTCAGTGCGGCAGCTACAAGGATTTTATTGTTTATCATCGACCACATGGGCTATGATGATATAATAACACTAAATATGGCGAAGGCAAAAAAAGAAACAGGTTATAAAAGTGATGCGGCAATCTATCGTGCTATATCAGAACTAAAAAAACATAATGTATTAGCTAATGCTTATCGGAATGGAATTTATTATATAAATCCTACTATGTTTTACAGAGGAAACAGGCTAAAATTATTTTTATAATAATATCTTTATCTTTAGGTTTAGAAATAATTTTATACTATGGAAAATATAGACGACACTTTGACGAAAGCAATATCTAATAATGAACCAATTAAGGGAAAAGATATTTTAGTAGGACGGGTACTTGAAATTATACATAAAAGCTACAAAGGTTTTAGTGATAAGGAATTTCTTGATGTGATGAAGGAGAAAATCATGTCAGGCAAAGAACTTACAGATTATGAAAGACATATTTTTGTCGATGTTTTAATGTTTCATAGAAAGATGGAGGATGAATGTAGAGACGATACCGAAATTACGCCAAGAAAAGATAATTGAAATAAATAATTAATATTACTTTATGAATATTGCAATAATTAAGCCCATTTAACCGAAAACCCCTTTTGGAAATATGGACTTAACTATTGCGGTTCAAAGTATAAAATTGCCCCGTTATTGATTAGATTTTTCTTTAAAAATAGTATTGATTTCGATAGGTGACATTCCTGCAACTGACAATTTATCACGAATCGTTGCTATGCGATATTGCATATCTTCTTCATTATACTCAAAGCCGAGCATATTGGCAATGATTTCAGGAGGATTTTCCAAAAAAGCAAGGTGCATAATCCGTAGTTCTTCATTGGAAAGAGAAAACATAATATTGTTGCTGCATGGATGCGTTTTCAAATGATTTTTTAACCATTCATCAAAAAGTTCATCCGCATTTTTTCGTATTTTTTCGAAAAGTTCATCAATTTTTTTTCTCTCTTTTTCATTATATATCGCATTCCAAATCTCTTTACGACTCTTGAATATATCTTCATAAGTATTAAGCGTTGTTCGTAAACTTACACACTGTTGTTGGATTAATTCATTTTCCAGCTTGAAACGCATCTTTTCTTTGGTCAATAATTTATTTTCCAACTCAACCTGTCTTTTTTTATGTTTGAAATACATTATTATGCCGATAATAACTAATAGAGCAACCAACAATAAAGCACACGTCCAGATTCTTTGACGTGTCAGAGCTTCTTCTTGTAGGATTAGTGTAAATCTTGCATTGGCATCTATTAGCTTATCTGCACTCTGCTCATTAAGTATTTCATCATTTATTTGATTACGAAGTTCCATATAACGTCGTGATTCCTCATGGTTGCCGATTTTGGTATTGTATTCTGATACCAAACGGTATATTAGCCGTAAAGTAGGCTTATAGGTCACATTCTTAGCATTATTCGTGACAATTTTGGAAAAATATTGTACCGAATCAAGCTTATTTGTGCTATTATATACCCGTGCCAAATTCAGATATAGCCTTATCGAATCCGCACTATTAGTAGCTAAGGGCAATGCTTTGTAAAGATAATGCTTCGACTGAGTATAGTCGGTGGCATCACAATATACCGAACCTATATTATTCAGAAATTCGGCTAATAGCTTATTATTATTTTGCTGACTCGCCATTGATGCAGCTTGCTGATAAAGATTTATAGCTGTATCATAGTCACTATCCTTATAATGTAGCAATGCCATTGAGTTTAGGAGACTCATTTGCATATCTTGGGTATTGGGACAGGCTTTATATACCTCGATAGCTTTATCATAATAAACAGTTGCGCTGTCAGATAAACCCTGATAGAAATATATTACTCCGATACCATGTTGACTTTTACCCGTCAGTAGCAGATTCTTAGATTTAGCAGCCTTGTAATTTGCCATTAAATAGGATTCGAGGGCTTTATCATATTGCTTATTGTCATAATAGTATGCTCCTGTATAAAAATGGGCATAAGCTCCTTTCTCTATATTTCCTTCTTGGTCATAATAACTACTTATTCGCAGAATAATAGAATCATTTTTAATATCGTCATACGTCCTGTCTTTCGCTTCTATATAAGCCAGTTGGTATTGCATATAATCCGCTTCAACCATATTGTCAGGGTTCGGGATATTATTTAGAAGCTCTTTTGCTTTTTGAGGGTCATTTTCTAAAATACTAAGGGCTTGCTTCAGTTCATCTGGCGTTTGTCCTCGGTCTTTACATGAAAAAAATAGTAGTGTAGCCAGAATAGTAATCGTGTATAAGGAATTGAATCTATACATTTTGCTTGAGTCTTTTAATATAAAATAAAGGAAGGTTCGGGAAAAGTACCGAACCTTTGTGTATTAAGTAATATGATTAATTGATGAAGAAATTTGCAGAAAGAATTTCGCCACTCGCTTTTTTCTTAAACTTAATTTTGTATTCTCCATTTGATAAAGTAGAAATATCAATACGTAATTGGCAACCTGTCTCTACTGTATCAATAACTTGTCTGTCTCTTACAAAACCCATACTGTCTGTAATTTCTATTTCCACGACTCCGTTTAATTGGAAAATTACATCAATATATTTATTGGATTCAATGGTAGCGTTCACAAATGGGACAGAAAACATTTTCATTCTTGGTCTTGTTCCGGGACTTGCACCTCCAGTACCGTCATTATATAGTGATAAAGTTTCACCATATAGAGAAACGGAAGCTGAGGCATTGGTGAGGGTGAAGCTTATTGCCAATAGTAGTACAATTTTTTTCATAAATAATGAATTTTTAGGTATTGAAATGTAAAAATATGTTTTTTTCGCCCCAAAAGGGTGTATTGACAAATGTTATATAGTTTTTTTATCATAGAGAATTATTTACAGTGCTTATACATAGGTGATTGACTTTCGTTACTCTTTGACAAAACACAGTTTTTTCTTATCTCAATTCATATTCGAAAAGTGGTACACCAATCCTATATTTGTTGTATATATACTTTTGGAAAAAAGGGGTATGTTAATTTTAAGTTAAAACAGAATATCTTTACAGTGTTTTTGTAAATTTTGATACATTTGCTTTAACAAATTACAAAACGTTTGTTACCCAGAGTGGGCATTTGGCTTAATTTAAGCAGCACAATATAGAGAGAAAACTAATTGACCCACGACCTAAATAAGTTCTTATAAATACATTATTACACATTAAAGTATGGCTATTGTTAAAACCTCAAAAGAAAATAGTCGGTCGTATCCGTTTATTGATACACGTAGACTTACGAAAGCATTTTTGCAAATAGATGGTAAAGAGATTCAATTCAGGGAGCTATCAGTTGAACAGCCCTATGGAGAACATCACTCTTTCACCGTAGATGTCCCTTTCAATATTTTGAAAAAGGAACTGTTTATGAATAAAATCTCCGAAATCTTTGAACTGGTAGGGAAGAAAGTATTAATCACTTTTCAGAAAGGGGACGATATTAAGGATGACTATGCCTTCAAAGGCATTGTTACCCATGTCGAACTGAACAGCGTTGATGGTACGGACGGATTTATCCTTATCAGAGGCAAAAGCAGGACGGTACTCTTGGATTCAGGGAAGCGTTATGCCGTTTATTCAGGCTGGACGCTTAAAGGGATTCTTGCTCAAATAGAAAGGGGCTATCTATATTTAGAACAGAATTTGAGTATTGTGCATGACTTTGAAGATACCCCCTCTTTAGATATAGCCATTCAATACAACGAAAGCGACTGGGAGTTTATCAAAAGGCTATGCTACGAATACGGAATAAACATGTACTTCACAGGCTCTCAATTATTTATCGGAAATCCAGAAGAATGGAAACGACAAAGTTATGTAAACGGAGCAGATATATCAAGGCTCTCATTCGGCACTCGATTAATCCCTAACCAATACAAGTATATCGGTTATGACCCCCTGACCGATTACCAAATGGAAAAAGAGACAGGGCAATCACAATCCTTTCGCAATAAATATTTAGATTTTGCAGCAGACACCAATAAAAAGTTTGCCTCGAAATACATAGCTCAACAACCTTTTACTACACTCAATGCAGGATATGCAGACGGGGGAGAGCGAATCGAAATTGAAGAATCCCGTATTGCCGGAAAAACTGTTTATGTTAGCGGAGAATCCAAATCTTACTGGACTACTATCGGCAGACCTATACAGATTATCTCCGATGAGAGTAGTTTAGGAACTTTCAGAGTTACAAAATCAAAACATATAATTGATTCAAACCATGTTTACAGGAATGAATTTGAAGGTATCCCCGCATCCCTGAAATATATACCCATAGATGAACCCGAAAGACCTGTCGCCAACTCTTTACGAGGCATAGTAACCAGCACGGACGACCCCGATAATAAAGGACGGGTACAAGTGGAATTTCCCTTATTGGAAGATGTATCACGGGCATGGCTAAGAGTAATGACACTCGATGCAGGGTTGACGGAAGATAAAGAAGTGAACAGGGGATTAATCTTCGTACCCGAAAAAGGCACACAGGTTATAGTCGGCTTCGAAATGGGTAATCCGAATTTTCCTTACATCGCAGGAGCTTTGTTTCATGGTAAGAACAGAGAGGGAGGAAAAGAAAACAATTACATCAAAAGTCTAAGAACCACATCAGGACATACACTGGAATTTAATGACGGCAAAGACGGTTGGGGTATCGCCCTTTATGATAAGAATAAGAATCTCTTACATATAAATTCGAAAGATAATAAAATAGAAGTATCGGCAGTAGAGGAAATAATACTAAACTCAAAGAAAATCACAATTAACGCCACAGAGGAACTGAATCTTATCGGCAGTAAAATCGCCGAACATGGAAAAGAACACGAAATACTGACCGAAGGTACTTACAAAGTCGAAGCCAACGAGCAGAAACTAAAATCCAATAACTATACCCAATCCTCTACAAGCAATACGGAAATCATATCGGGTAACAACGTGGATATAAAAGGCAGTGCTATTAATCTGGATATGGGAGGCAGTGCGCAAAGCCCGAAAGCTCCGGCAGAAGCAAGGAACATGATTGCTTTCACTCCTGCCCCGCAAAGCATATTGGAAAGTGAAATCTTACCAGAAGAAACGAATGTAGAGGAACAAGGCAAGAATCCGCAGATAGTTTCCATTAAATTATTTGATAATAGCGGACAAGAGACTGAATTTCTGTCCCGTTCTACAAATGTGGAAGTAGAAACTAAGGATATGGCTGGACGAACAATCGAATTGAAGTTGAAAGATAAAGAAACTAATGAAGATGTTCATTTAGGAGATTTCTTTATCCCAACAAATGATTATATTTTGAAAACATCGGTGAAAAAGAAAGAGCATCATGTTGCAAAATCAAAGAAACGTTATAATTGAACACAAATAATACAGGACAGAATAAACATTAATTATGGAAAAAGGACTTGAAATAATAGCATGCGATACAAAAGATACATCACAAGAAGTAAAAACCAAACCGAAATCATTGGGGCGATTTCCGGGCGTTGTGACTTTTTATCATTCACAAGAACAACGGGAAGGAAAATATGGAAGTGATGATAGCATTGGAATCCCTCAATTTGGATTTGATACCTATATACCTAAACTATATGGGGTGAAAGATAAATTAAGAGAGGAATACAAAAAAAGTGACATAATCGTATCGGGATATACAGCAATTGATGAGAATAATAATGAGTCAAAGATTTGTGTATATCCTCCAGTGCATGAGATAGTTCACGGCACAACACGAACATTGGGAACGATAAAAAACGGTTTTGAATATGAATACTATTATCAATGGTTGAACCCTGTAAAAGAAACAATGGATTTATTCGTATTAGTAAACTACCCTGACCCACATACGGAAATATCGCCAAAAGATGAGTTTATCAGGTATAAGGATTTAGATACCGAAAATAAGGACATTGAAAAAATCTTCTTCAAATTGGTGAAGGTTACAAAAGATTGGAAACCTATTGAAATAAAAAAAGGAAGTTCCCAATATTTTGGGATTGCACAGGAATTAGAATTAACTAAAGAACAACAAGAAAAACGTAATACTTTGCCGAATAAAAAGGCTGAAATAGAGAATCTGAAAGCAGATGTTGAAAGACTAAAAAGCGAAGCAATAACAATACAAAAGTCTATTGACAATTTGGAAGCTCAAAGAGTACAGGAAGATGCAAAGAGGAAAAAGAAAATTACAGAGTTCAATGATGCTAAAAAAGAACATGGATATCCCAGTTCAAAAACGACATTTAGGTCGGATGAAGCGGGATATACGGAAATAGTAAAACTTAATGGTGATATAGAAACTATTAATAAAAGTTTAGTTACAATAGGGAATAAGAAAACAACAAAAGAGGGCGAGTTAAAACAAAAAAAGACAGCTTTAGATAAAGTTGAAAAAGAATTGGCACAAAAGAAAACTTCTGTTGATAAAATAGAAGCTGAAATAGCCGAAGAAAATAGTTTCAGAGAGAAAGATGAATATTTGAGTATTGACAGCCAAGATTACTTCGACTTTCATTTCAGAACAGCCACTAATTCCGAAAAGGAATTTAAGATAACACTAAAAAATAAAATGGATGACAAGAAAAAGCCATTAAATAGAAATGCCGCCCTTATCGCCTTTTGTAAAAGAGATGAAGAAATAGAAGTAACGGACGAAAATGGTACGAAAAAGAAAGAGAAGGTAAAACGGGAGATTATTGTCGGACAGGTCAATATATTAGCTGGCGATTATTACAAAAGTGTTCCATTAGAGGATGTAACAGAACATCGTACTATTGAAATGCTTTTTAACCCGATGCCTATACATTTTGTGAAAATTCGGGTAAAAGATGTAAACCAGAGAAATGATGGTAGTTTTGATATAGCTCCAACTTCAAGAAATTGGGAACCTCCTACTGATTATAGGAGTATTGTGACGAAAATTAATGACTATTTTGTATCAGCAAATATAAGTTTCAGCCTAACGAAGAATCGGCTATGTACGGAATTGGAAGTATTTAAGATTAAATACAGAAATCATAGCGATAATGACCGCCGAGTAAATGAAAAAACGGTTCTGAGGGTTGCTGGAACGGATTTTATACTTGACGAAAACTATTTAGCGCAAGGAGAAAGTGATAAAGGAGGTTTACTTGGGCAATTGAAGCTGTTATTTAGAAAATACCTGATGAATAACGACCTGTATGATAAAAGTGTAATTTCAGATGCTAATTTTTGGGAAAAAGATTATATCTTGCCAAATGGCAGTGTACCAACAAGTCCTAAATATAATAGTATAATAGATTCTTTCCCTGAGTTGTTCCCTCAAAAAATTGAACAGGGGATATTCAAGAACCGTAAAGTCCATGATGCCAAATTACTTAGGGAAAGAGCAAAAGCAATAACAGATTTTGTTGTGGAAAATACCTGTGTTGTATTTATGATAAATGATTTGGTAGCAGAAAGAGACAATAATTCGACATTTACAGCAGCTTATGCTTCATTGGGATATAATGGTGTCGTTATGTTTGGTAATGGTATCAATTCATGGGAAGATACCCTACCCCATGAATTAGGGCATACACTTGGACTTCAACATACGTTCCATGCCGACTGCCCGATGTTTCCCGATAGTGTCTGGTTTAATTCTTCTGACTGGAACAACAAAATAGTATTTAAAAAGAGTCTAAAAGATGCAACTAAAGATGATGATTCTGAGGCTTACGCTGCTACTCATACTAATATAATGGATTATGCAACATTGTCAAATGATAGTAATAAAAATACGTTGTTTAAGCGGACACAGTTTGTTAAATGGCAATGGTTAAAAATGATAGAGAATATAAAGAAAAAATCGTACAAAGTAACCATTCCAAGTGGTTATGATTATGGATTAACAGAAGATTTATCAAAAGTATATGGCATTAACTCAGAAGAAAATTTAAAGAAATTAGCAAAAAAACTTCAAAATATATTAGGATAATGAGACGATTAGTATTAGTAAGTTTATTTATAGTTTTTGCTGCTTATTGCAATGGACAACACAGGAATAGTCCAGAAGATGAAAAACGTATTAGGCTATTAGAAGAATGTTGGTGTCCGAGACAAACATTTAATACAGATTCGATATATAGCTTTTTTCAATCAAGCCCTATCTTCAAAAAAGGATATGTTTCTTTTGAAGTTGAAGATGAACCGATGCCTTGTGATACTGTAATAATGGAAATCGAAAAGCAGTATATGTTATTTTCATTATATCGGTACTATATGGAAGATAATGAAATAATACCTTCCAAGACTTTAAAAAAAATGCTTTCAGCAATAATGGACTCTACGACTCAATATACTGTCCCGATAAAGAAATGGAATTGTGCTGAGTTGGGAGAGGACTGGCTGACAAAATCGAATAAGCAATATTATGATATTTTATTAGATAAAAGAATGATGGAATCTAATAAAAAGAAATATGAAAACTTTATGTGGACTTATGGAGAAGCTAATTCACCTATTCGAATAAAGATGTCAATACCTGTATTCGATGAAGATTACAGATATGCTTTTATGGTTTTTAGAATGTATGGTGAATCTTATGCTAACTTTGCATTATTTGAGCGAAAAGAAGAGGGTTGGAAGCCAATATTAGTATCTAAATGTAAGCGAACGGGAAGAATAGACAAAGACTTTAGTCCTTGTGAAAAAATCATGCGATAAAACTTAGTAAAAGAACTCCAAAATATATTAGAATGAAAAAGAGACTAATGATAGGAATAATATTTTTCTTGACAATATATAATTGTTATAGTCAATTAACCATAGGGGATTATAACCAAGAGAACCCACTCGAAAAATCTGATAGTTCGGAGCAGATATATACGATTTTAGCTGTTCACTCCTTAGAAGATGAAAACTTATCAGAACATGATTGTTTGGAGCAAATGATTTTTAATACTGACTCAGTATATAGCTTTTTTCAATCTCGCCCATTTAAACCGATAGAGAAAAGACTTGTTTTTTTTGAGGTTGAAGATGAACCGATACCTTATGATACCATTATCGAAAAAGTAAAGAAAGTATCTCTTTTAAATTTTTCAGAGTCACTTTATAAAGATGATAGTAATAAAAAAATCCCGTTCCCAACCTTGCTTAAAATGATATTAGCGGCATCCGACTCTACTACTCAATATACAGTTCCAATAAGGAAATGGAATGCTGCCGAATTAGGAGAAGAATGGCTGACCCGTTCTAATCATAAATATTACGATTTTATATTAGATAAAAATATGGCTAAAGCTAAAAAGGAAGAATATAAGAATTTTTTATGGTCAATGGATAAAGCGAATCGTCCTATTCGAATAAAGATGTCAATACCTGTATTCGATGAAGATTACAAATATGCTTTTATGGTTTTCAAAATGAACAACAATACTTATGACTTTGCCATTTTTATACGGGATGAAATAGGTTGGATTCCTTACAGAGTGTCGAAAGCACACAAAATAAGTAATGATTTTAGTAACTATTAGGGTATTAATAACAAAACAATAGGCATTTGTTTGTCTTATATTTTTTAATTGTATAAATAATCATTATGTCAAAAATAATAACAAACGGGGCAAAAATGGAATGTACTCTTGGCGCATCGCCAGTGCCAATAATAGTGACAAGCCAAACCTTTGTAAAAATAAATGGCGGTATAGTTGCTACCGAAGCGGATAAAGCACCAATGGCAAACGTCCCTACATTCGGAGCTTGTAAATGTGCGTCACCCAATCCCCCATGTGTTCCCAGCCCAATAGCTTGGTTAAAGACATCGCTTATCCACAGCATCAATGGCAACAAGAGCCTTACACAAGAATCATTCTGCATGTGTGCCAATGGAGGAAAAATCACATTTGTAGATACAGGAAGCAATAATCATGTGGAAACAAAATAAGATGTTTTATACTTCAAGCGACCATCTAACAAAAAGTAATTACATTTGTTAGAATAAAAAATGAAGGGGAACTGAATTGTTCCCCTTCTGGTGCAAACTCATAAGTGATTACGGTAGCCTATGAGTTGCCCTTACAGAAGGTGTTACAAAGAAATTGTAGCACCTTTTCTTGTCTCACGACAATAATTATCAGGTTATCGTACACTTCCTGCGTTGGATTAGTACAAATTTATATGTCTTATGCTGACAAACCGAATTGCAGAATAGTAAGTTTTCGTAAATCCGAAAACTATCACAAACTTGCAATCAATTGTTGTTTTGAACTATAAATTTTACCCTCTGATACCCAAAAGCAATCTTCAAGTGTAGGGTTCTCTTTTTTTAAACACCAATCTTTGATAAAGCAATAAATGGTTTTTTGTTCCTGATTGATGGATTGGGTACGAAGCCCTGCGATTTCCCGTTCTACGACTCGCCCTGTTTTGGGATTTATTAGCCAAACTGTATCTCCTTCGTTGAATTGCGTTTGAAGTGTCATAATTATTGTCTCTTAAATAGGTTATACTTTTCTCTTTCTTCGTTAATAATCTGCCAATCGTCATTTTCAGATAATTCCTGATTAGCAGCAGAGATGCGGTCTATACTATTTTGGTAGGCTTTCAATATATCTTCGAAAAAGATATTGTCGGGAACTCCACTACATACAGCATAGTAGGCAGCAAAAACATATTGAAGTATCTTTTGTCCTTCTTCGGATTTAATCTGGTTTAAAATCCATTGATAAAGAGAATTGTCCTCTCTAAAGCGAATGTTCCAGTTACCCGAAGCTGCCATTATCTTGACTGACTGAAATTGTCCTTTCTCGAATGATACAAGAAAATTTCCGATTTGTGTAAATTTCCCTTTATTGGATTTTAATTTACTTGGTTTGTTACTCATAAATTGATGCGTTTTGTTGACGTGGAAAAATAATGTCAAATAAATGTAATATATAAATCTGGATGATGCAATTTGTGTTATTGACAGAAAAGAATTACATTTATAGAAACCATAACACAAACTATACTTTGAAAATAAGAGCCGCTTTCGATGTCGGAAAAGATGGGGCTATTGTTATTTTTCGGGAGGAAAAATTAGTATATAAGGGAGTAATACCAACCATAGGGAATCAAATAGATTTACAGGAAATCCGAAAGATATTATTAGCTGAATTTGACTGCGATAATTGCCATGTCGTAGTGGAAGATGTACATGCTATCTTCGGAGCTTCGGCAAAATCTACTTTTAATTTCGGTTGGTCACTCGGCATACTGGAGGGGATGCTTGCGGGTATGGGAATAGCTTATACGAAAGTGGCTCCGAAGGAGTGGCAGAAAGAAATGTGGCAGGGAATATCGCCCATATATAAATCAGGAAAGGCAATTGATACGAAAGCGACTTCATTGTTGGCCGCAAAACGGTTGTTCCCGAACGAAGATTTAAGGAGGTCGGAGCGAGCCGTAAAAGCACATGACGGGATTGTGGATGCTATGCTTATGGCTGAGTATTGTAGGAGGAAATTTTGAATTTTAACCCATCTGTTTTTGAGACAAATCAAAAAAAAGTTTATGTTTTGAGGACATAAACACTTGACACACAAGGAACGTTTTAAATAAAAACTGTGCACGCCTCTTTTAACCCAACATTTATCTCATCTATTTGATAAATTTGTGCCCCTGTTATCCGAACTACTAATTAGAAGTAGAGACAAACTTTATGAAACAACTATTTCCGGTCGAGATACAGCATAATACTGTACAGAACCTTTACGTCAAGAGACACAGTAAATCCAAGATAATATATCTGGTAGTAATAATTGTGCTTTTGTTAGTCTGCATAAGCCTTCCATTTATATATGTAGATATATCTTCGCAAAGCAGGGGGATTATACGAACACCACATGAAAACAACACACTCCAATCTGCTATTTACGGAGAAATAACTTCTATCAATATTTATGAAAATAAACCTGTTAGCATAGGCGATACCCTAATTTGTTTGAGGAGCGATGAATTAGAGGAACAGATTACACGGAACAGACAAAAGCAAATTGAAAATAATGAGTTCATTAGTGATTTATCCAATCTAATATCAGGTAGAAACAATCTCATTAGCCCCAAATACAAAAGTGAGTACGCCCAATATAAGGCTAAATTATCCGAACGTACCGTGTCACTAAATCAAGCAAAGAAAGAATATCAGGTTTCTAAAACGCTATATGAAAGAGGTGTAGAATCAAAATTTGACTTTGAACAGGTTGAAAGTAAATACCAAAGCGAACAATCACTGTTAAGCTCCCTGAAACAGCAACAAATTAACACATGGCAAGCGGAGAAAACCCGCCTTGAACATGAAAACAGGAACTTACAATCGGAAGTATTTCAATTAGAAAAGCGAAAAACACAATATTGTATAACCGCCCCCGTAAGTGGAAATATCGTTCAATATACAGGTTTGAAAGCAGGAAATTTCCTCTCCCCTTCACAACCAATTGCTTTGATAACGACAGGTGACAGCCTTTTAGTCGAATGTTATGTAAATCCTAATGATATAGGCTATATCTATAAAGGGCAAAACGTCAAGTTTCAAGTGGATGCCTATGACTATCAACAATGGGGACTTTTGGAAGGAGAAGTCATTGACATAATATCCGATGTGGCACAAATGGAAAATCAATCGTTTTTTAGGGTACGCTGTTCGCTGAATAAAGATTATCTGGAATTGCCGAATGGTTATAAAGGGACTCTAAAGAAAGGGATGTCCCTGACAGGCAGATTCTATCTGACCGAAAGAAGCCTCGCTCAATTATTATTTGATAGAATAGACGATTGGATAAATCCAAAAATTATTACAAATGGGAATTAAAATAAAACAACGGGATATAACAGATTGCGGCGCAGCGTGTTTGGCTTCCGTAGCAGAACATTACAAACTAAAAATGCCTGTTTCAAAAATAAGGCAGATTGCCGGAACAGACCGAAAAGGGACTACTATTAAAGGAATGATTCAAGCTGCCGAGAAGCTGGGTTTTGAAGCTAAAGCATTTGAGGGAAAAATTGATTTTTTATCAGAAATGCCACTTCCTGCGATAGCGCATGTTATTGTGCGTGATATGCTTCGACATTATGTTGTTATCTATAAAGTATCGCAAAAAAACATTACCTATTTAGACCCAGAGGATGGCAAAATACACACATTACCTATCAACGAATTTGAAAAAATATGGACAGGTGTTCTTATCCTGTTAATACCAAGTGAAGATTTTCAGGCGAAGGACGAAAAAATATCCAATATCAGTCGTTTTTTCTTCTTGCTTAAACCTCATAAAAGCATTTTAATACAATGCTTAGTCGGTGCGATTCTTTATACTGTATTGGGTTTATCTACGTCCATATATATAGGGAAAATAACCGATTACGTATTAGTTGGGGGAAATACCAATTTACTCAATCTTATGAGTATCGGTATGATTGTAATCCTGCTGCTTCGGGTATTCTTAGGTGTCGCACAAACGGTATTTATGCTAAATACGGGGCAACAGATAGATGCCCGTCTGATATTGGGTTATTACAAGCATTTATTAAAACTTCCGCAACAGTTCTTCGACTCCATGCGTGTCGGTGAAATTCTTTCCCGTGTAAATGATGCTGTTAAGATTCGTGCATTTATTAATGGTACTTCCATATCCTTAATTGTAAATATATTTATTTTAATCTTTTCGTTTATATTGATGTTTGTATATAGCTGGAAACTGGCATTAATGATACTGATAACAGTTCCATTATATCTTGCGATTTATTTGGCTGTAAATAAGCTGAATAAGAAATACGAGCGTAAAGTAATGGAAGATTCTGCCGACCTTGAAAGCCAGTTGGTAGAATCACTGAACTCAGTAAGGACAATCAAGCAGTTTGGAATAGAAGATTTTGAGAATCTTAAAACGGAAAATCGTTTTATTCAACTATTACGGACGGTTTACCGTTCTGCTATCAATTCTATATTTTCTTCTGAATCATCGGGGCTTGTCAGTTCTGTCTTTACCATCGTATTGCTTTGGGTTGGTTCGTATTTGGTATTGGATAATGAGATAACAGCAGGGACACTTCTTTCCTTCTATGCTATAATCGGATATTTTACAAGTCCTGTATTATCGTTAATCGGTGCAAATAAAACAATACAAAATGCGGTTATCGCCGCAGACCGTTTGTTTGAGATAATGGATTTGGAACGGGAAAGTGATGAAAACAAAATGGATTTTGCCAAACACTTGAACGGAGATATACGATTTGAAAAGATTTCTTTTTCGTATGGAGCTCGTGCCAAAGTATTTAAAAACTTTTCTCTACAAATCCCACAAGGGAAAGTAACGGCTATTATCGGGGAAAGCGGTTCGGGGAAAACAACTCTTGCCGTATTGCTGCAAAAACTTTACACTCTGAATGCAGGAAAGATTTATATAGGGGAGCACAACCTTGACTATTTCAGCAATAGTAGTATGCGGGAAAATGTAGCTACTGTACCACAACAACTCGATTTGTTTTCGGGAACAATAATCGAAAATATTGCTTTGGGTGAATATTCTCCCGATATGGAACGCATTGTGACAATCTGTAAAGAGTTAGGTATAATATCTTTTATCGAAAAACTTCCGAGTGGATTCCAAACGTATGTTGGTGAGCATGGAGTCGGATTATCGGGGGGAGAGAAACAACGGATAGCGATAGCCCGTGCCTTATACCGCAATCCTGAAATACTGATATTGGACGAAGCAACATCTTCGCTTGATTCTCAATCGGAGCATGATGTACAACAGGCTATCTATAATTTTAATAAACAAGGTA
This sequence comes from Dysgonomonas sp. 25, assembly GCF_010501075.1. Classification (GTDB taxonomy): domain Bacteria; phylum Bacteroidota; class Bacteroidia; order Bacteroidales; family Dysgonomonadaceae; genus Dysgonomonas. The sequence continues at coordinate 260,988 of NZ_QVMN01000003.1, read as the reverse complement.
AAACAGTCATTATTATCGCCCATCGCCTTAGTACAGTGATGTCAGCCGATAAGATAGTTATTCTGGAAAAAGGGACGCTAATAGAAGAAGGAACGCATGCCGAATTATATACAGAAGGAACACGATACTATGCCATGTGGCAGAAACAAATACCCATTCTTGAATAAACACGTAATATTATGACAAAAATATTTGAAATGATTGAAAGGCTCGAGATCTTACACGACCTTATTAAAGGAGGCAGGACTGGAACGCCTGATGATTTGGCAAAACATTTAGACATCAGCCGTGCCACTTTATATAGATTATTTGATTACTTGAAGTCCAAAAATATAATCATCACTTATTCAAGGAGAAAAAGAAGTTTCGTATATGCAGAAGATATTGATGTAGAGATACTTTTTCCTATTAAAGTGATAAAAGACGAGGACAAATTAATGAAAATTAACGGAGGTAGTACACTTTTTTCGTTCCGTATGCATTATGAGACGGAAGGATGATATATTTGTAAAATAAGTAGAGTTCGAACATATACTTAAAACAAACTTATTTATTAATTTTAAAACTAAACAAATATGATGAATTTGGATTTAGAAAAGTTAGGGCTTAGAGAACTAACAGAAGAAGAAATGATTACAATTGAAGGTGGTAGCATTTTTACTAAAGCATGGGACGGTATCAAGAATGCAGCAGAAGCTGTTGCTGATTTTGTTGTAGATAAAATAGTTGCTCCAGTTGTAAAATGCGTAGTTAATAAGGTTGCTGACGATATGATGAACATGCCTTCATAATTCCTATTATTCTCGCATCCACGAGCATTCTTGGATGCGAGAATTTTATTCACTTAATTCCAATAATTATGAAAACAATTTATACCCTACTATTAATTAATTTACTGGCTATTAGTATTTCAGCTCAAGGAATAGATTGTGTTGTATGTGATATAAATGACAAGCCATTAGAAATGGTAGAGGCAAAAAATATTAGGTCTAATAAAATTTGTTTTTCGGATAAAAATGGTACTATCAAACTTGATGGAAATAATAGTGATACTATAATATTCATTTTAAATGGTTACTCTCCAACAGAACTAACAATTAATAATATTTTACATTCACAAAATACGGTTTATTTGTTTCCTCAAATGCAATTGACTCTATCGGAAGTAACTATTACACCAATAGATATATATGCAATATATGAAAAAGCGGTTATTAATTTGAAAGACAAACTAATTAAAAATAAAGAATATACCTACAAATGTATAGGTACAGAAAAAGAAGTAAATAAAGGTAGTAATCGGAATATCGAATTTCTGTACACTGCAAAACTAAAAAAAGCAAATATTAAAAAATCAGAATTGGATTATATATATATGTTGTCTCAACTAAAAAGTAGTGTTGACTCTGCAAACAGCGCAATTATGCAAAATAATAATCATCATATTTCTTTGTCTGCGGACTTTATCAGGAAAGATATAACTCGCTCCGAAAAAAATTCATTTCACATTTCCGATTCCTCAATTATAATTTATAATAAAAGCCATGATTCTGGTATTATTGCATATACAATTAATAAAGAAGACACTACACTTGTAGGTATTGATTATGAATTGATAAATTCTCAGAAGAAATATATGCAAAGAAGGACATTCGATGCAAAAAAGATGTATAGTTCCATATCTATCAGATATAATAAAAATGATGAAGGATATTATTTGCATGGCTTTACTCAAATATATGACACATCATTTTTATTAGGGAAACCTCAGAGGGAAGAAAGAATAATATGTACATATAAAACAGTTAGCATTGATGATGATATTAAAGCAGATTTAAAATTTATTCCTAATACTAAAAATTTATATAAAATGCAAAATTACGGTATTTCAGATGATGGTTCTTGAAATAGAAATGTTTGAAAATTTAATTCTCGATTATATCTATCCTATGGAGATAATATAGTAACTTTTTTTTTAGGATATATACAGGGTCTTTGTAGTCTTTTGGCTGTTTTATCATTTCTATAATCCGTTTTCCTTTTCTATTCCAATACATAATATCCACAGTAAGCGTTACACCAGCTTTTACACATATTTTTTTCGTCTCAGTCTTTATCTTGGTTTTGAGCCTTTTTTTTACGATTTTCTTCTTATATACTGGCTCTATAAGGGTAAAAGTAATATTACGCTTCAAATCTGAAATCATACCTTTTTCCTGCATATCGGAAAGATAGCTATACCTGTCTGCTTCTGCCTGTGATTTGAAAGGTAGATTGTCCTTTCCCTGCCTGATTTTAATTAGTTTCATATAATACGGTTATATAAATTGGTAACATAATACAGCAACAGCGAGGATGCCACCCATAGAAGAACTCGTCTTTGGAATGAAACTCTCCTATATGGTCGTCACAGACGGCACATGGATAGGAACTGCCCCTGACTGTGTACCAACCCGCAATGTTCTGATTGTTGAGCCAGATGGAATTGATAGCATGATTGTAGGCTCTCATAGTGGAATCCTGCCTAAGCCGAACGAGATTATTATGTGCTGATTTGTACTTATTCTTTTTGTTGAGATTCCCTTTCTGTAATATTACTTCGGCTTTATATCCCTGCTTTCTGATGGCTTCGAGAATCAATGGTGAGGCTAACGGATTTTTGAAAAAAGTGAGATAGTAATTGAGAATCTGTGTAGGATTCAGCCCCTTGCTAATGCCAATCGCTATATATGCTTCTATCTCGTCCCGGAACTGCCTTGCGTAAAGACTAATTCTATCTTCGATAGTCTCTCCTGCTACTTGCATGGCAAGGAACGCAAGCAAATATTTGTCGGTATGCTTCTCGTTCTCTTTTTCGTGCGCAATAGCATCGGCATTATAGCAATCCATGTAGATAGCATTGAATATCTGCCTTTGTGTTTGCCGCAATATATCTGTCGTTATCTGGTCTAAATCTTCATTAGCTGAAAAATGAAAAGCCGACCCCAGATCCTTATAGGAAAATGATTTCTCTATCAGCTTTTTTGCATTGTTGCGAATAATATCCTTTATGCCGGCATCGGATAGAGCCATAATATCTATGACTCTATCTATATACTTCTTTGCTTCTGCTTTCTGGGCTTCTATTTTGTAAACAGGAATCATTTAGCTACAATCTGCCGTTGTACATTTTTCTCATTCATACCGTTATTCGCCTGTTGGCTCGTGATAGCATCCCTTTCGTCCTGTATCTCCTGCTCCTTCTGTTTTTGCAAACGATTAGGCTCATCCTCTGCGGAATAGATAGAACGTTCCTGCGCTGTCTCAATAGAGGTGAATCCCGATGTAACACCCATGACCAAATTGTTGATTATCTCGCTATCATTCTGATGTACATAAATTGATATATCACCCCTAATATCCAGCTTCTCGAAATCGGAAACGGAATTGTCTTTTTCCAAAGCATAGCCTTCTTTGAACAACGATATAATATTGTCTATCGACTTGTTATAAAAATTCTTGTCATTAAGTCCCTGCTCAATGGCGGGAGAGTACATAATCTTAATGGTAACACTTGGAAGGTCGCCCTGTGGCGTGTCGGGTGGCAATACGGTAAAGCTACCCATAAGAATGTATTTGAGTGTTTCTTGTAGTTGAAGCTCAAAGGAGGAACTGGCATCGGCTTTCTCCATAAAGTGTGCATCGCCTTCGTCATTATTAAATAACATGGCTCTGGCTTGCCCTTTGAGGTCACCTTGTATTTCGACATCGCCTTTTACCACCATTATGCGGAAAGCATACGCTTTGTTATTCTCGAATAGCTGAGAGAGTGCCAGTTCGAGTTTGTCAATCAAATCCTGTACTGCCGACCAACATGCTCCTTCTTCGCATTTGAGATATACAATAGGTATTTTTCTAAAGCCATGTTTCTTCGGTTCTTCTACTACTACCCAACCATCGGTATCGGGTACGTCACTCAAAATCGGCTGAAAAGTCTTACTGTCCCACGCTATTGATTTGCCGTTTTTGTTATCGGTAGAGTATGTAAGTAATGTGCAATAGGTGTCGTCCCAGACTTCCATATAAGGGACTTCTTCTTTCCTTGCGTAATCGTAGGCACTGAAACCACGTCCGAACAAGCGGAGATTCCCTTTTGAGTCCCGTATAGGATGCAAGCTGTCGCCTTTCATATAAGAAAACACACGGTAGTTGAATTGCCTGTCATTCATATAGGCGCAAAATGCACCATCGCCAGTAGCTTTGATGGATTGACAAAACTCGAATTTAGCTGTCTCCATGTTCCGCTTTTTCCATCCCTGTTTAAATTTGATGTATGTCTGGGCTTCGGTTGTGGAAGGATTGAGATTGTGATGTATAAATTTGATTTCCTCACCGCAAAGATGTGTGAGGTGCTTTTGTAGGATAACCTTTTGCAATGGAACTGATACCCTCTCGATGGGAACTTCTACAATCTTTTTCTTTCCTGTCGGTTCGTTGTTACTGTCAAGAATCGGCATTTCCTTTTTTATATCCTCGTAGTATGTCGGGTCATTTATTTTATGACCATTCGGGTCTAATTCGGAGAGAAATTCCGATTGATATATTTCCTTACGGAATAGCTTATAGTTTTGCGTAATGCCCCGATTAGGGAGATTACGATAAAACCTCTCTCTTGTTCCATAGATTTCGTCTGGTGTAATAGTTTTGATTTCCATGTATAATGTGTTAAGTGTTATAAGAGCCATACGCCTGTGCGTCTGGCTTTGGCTGCTTTTATCTCGAAGAACTCACGCATGAAGAAACTTTCGATAAAGTCGGGGGAACGCCCAATGAGTTTTTTCATTTCGGGCTTTGATATGAGCTTCCAGTTCTTATCGGGGTCTTTGTCGTCTTGGGCTACTGCTTTTCGCTCTTTTAGCAGTATGTTCTCCAGTGATACATTTTTGTAGTTCTTGCCAGAGAATTTTTGTTTAAGTAGTGAGGCTTCGATGCTGTACCCTTTGGCTTTCATGCGTTGTACAAACTTGTAGGCACATTCAGCTTTCAGGTTCTCGAACATTGTCCTGTCGCCGTTGGTAGGCATTTCTTTATTATTGAATGGTCTGGCACGGGACATAAATCCTTTGAATACTTGCCCCAATCCGTTTACGTCATAGCAGAAGTTTTCCTCCAATACTCCATGCAGTTTCAGGAAATCTTTTGCATAAGCTACCGTAAGTTTGGCATCGACAGATATAACTCTTACGTCTCTGGCATGATAGCCTTCCCAATACCACATAACACATTTGTCCCCGCCCTCGAAAGCCACGTCACAGGTGACACAGCGTAAGCTATCATTCTGATACGAGTTGTTGAAGAAGTTTTCCATGTCCTCAAAAGTGAGTAGCCCGAATCCTGCCGTCTTAAACTTCCAGTTCCCGTCCAAGTCACGGGCGACTTGCTCGTCTGACTGATTGGCGAGGTTTCCGAGATAGTTGGGGTCGGATTTTAAGAGTTTTGTGTTTTCTTCCAGTTTACCGACAAGAAAGGTTACAGACTTTATAAATATGTCCTCTTTGTTACCAAAAGCCTCATATTCTTTACGCCAGAGCTTGTCGATACGCTCTTTCGCTTGCTCGTACACTTCCTCCTTAGTGTCACCCCAATAGATTTCAGATACAGTTTCACCATACATAAAGCAGTATCGAAGGACTCCGTTGCGTTCCGGCAATGGCATCCCGTCCTCACCAATCCACCAATCAATGAAATGCGCTACCCACGAGTCGGGGTCAGGGTTACAAGTTCCCCTAAAACGGTTCTTTATCTTATGTGCATTACGGTTGGAAGTAAGGAGGTATTTGAAATATTCGTATGGCATGTGGGTAATCTCGTCCACTCCAATAAAGGAAAGCTCCAAGCCCTGAAAACGCTTTTTGAAATCCTCGAAGCCATCCGAATAGTAGTCGAACTTTAGTTTTCCCCCTGCATGAAAGTTCCAAGTCATGTCTTGTTGAGACTTATTATATACGCCATATTGCGCATATATGCCATCGGACTTATCAATAATACCACCTGTCTTGCGGCTATCCTCTTTTTCCTTACGAAGCAATGAAGCATAGAAATTCGGATTGCGTACATCTGGTAAGGCTTCCATAAGTAAGGAAAAGGTTTTTGAACCTCCCCGCATGCCTCCGAATATGCAAATGTCGGCTTCGCACGCCAAGAATAGTTCCTGACTCCCTTTCTGGGCTATGATATTCAAAGATGAATCTTCCTCCCTCAGATGGTTTATATAATCTAAGGTGTAGACGGGTTCAGGAAAAGTGTTGTCAAGTTGTGTTATATTTTCCATGTGCAGAATAAAAAAGCCCGATACTCCCCCTAAAGGGAACATCGGGCTATCGTGCCTCTAAATGTATATTTATACATGCAAATATAGTAAATATTGTATATTTTTGCGAATATACAGTCTAAACCGCCCGATATTTGCATATTAATACATTTGTATGTATATTTGTCGAAACGAATGACCTTAAATGGATAGGTTCAAAAAGGATACAGAGACACAAACAGGAAAATGCAACTACACTTATTCCTATACGAAAAAACAAAATTGGGTAGTATGCCCGCAATGCGAGAAAAGGCTTTTTGAAGTCCTCAAAGGAAAAGATTTTGCAATAGAAATAAAATGCCGTAGTTGTAAGAGAGTAGTATTGATAGAACAATAGCGGGAGTATTGATTGCTGTTCTCCACCAGCAAGGCTTGTAATACATACCGCTAAGACATAAGGGAGTAGAATCCCAATTAAGAGGCTATAAGCCCGAATGTAACTGATAAACAGTTGTATTCGGGCTTTTTCGGTCTTAGACCGCAACATTTTACGAGTACAAACACAAACTTACAAACTACATGGAGAAAGAAAAACTTTCAACGGAACTAAAAGGAATGGTAGGAGAAAACAGCCTTTCCGAGAGAACATGGAACGATTATCTGGATAATTCAGTTATGCCCTTTCTTCCGAGCGAGGAAGATAAGAGAGGCGAGTATCTGGCTAAACATGCGAATGTGCTAAAGTCATTTAACGGACAACTGAATAATGAAGTGGCGACACGGGTCAATGATTTCAAAAAGAATTACAAACCGGATCCGCCGAAACAGACAATTGAACCACAGAAGCCAGAAAAAGAGGATGAAAAACTTAGTGACATCGAGTCACGCCTGAAAAAGTTTGAAGACGCTGAACTGGCTAAACAGACCGCCGCAAAGAAACAAAAAATGCTTGACGATGCAGTCATGCTAATGAAGGAGGACGGAGTTTTGGATGAAACAGTATTGGAACTAATACTTCCCTTGCTGGAAATAAACGAAAATACTACTGTTGAAGATTTAGCAAAAGCGGGAAAAACTAAGTATGACAAGGCTTACGCTAAATTGAATATCGACAGCTATGTCCCTGCTTATGGAGGCGGTTATGGGGGTGGAATAAGTAAAAAAGATAAAGATGCTTATATGGATCACCTCAAACAAACAGGTAGAATAACCGAATAAAAAACTAACACAAACTATTACAAAACAATGGGAACATTTAACACCTACGGTCAAAAAAAGAAAACCTACGGAGGCTCAAATCCCGTATGGCTGACCGTGAGCCAAAAAGAGAGAGGTGGGGGCGTTCTTGAAGAACTTCCTCCTATCGGAACTGTACTTCGGGCAGGAACATTGGTACATCTTGATGACAATGTGGCGAAGGTTATTGAAACCTTCGAAGTTGCCGAACCTGTGTCTGCGACAGATACAGAAGTGAAGGTATTTGCACACGGCAGCGTACTCAAAGACGGATTGAACCTGATGAAATCCCCTGCTGCGCTGACTACTGCCGGAACTGGCGTAACAGTTTCGGGGACTGCACTTGATTCTGGAAATAACCTGTACAAATTCACCATTGCTGCAAACGCTTTCGGCGTATTGGCAAAAGGGGACATTTTGGTAAAAGCATCCAAAGCGGGTACGGGAGCGAAAATTTTTGCCGTGCCGACAGGGATAACAGAAAATGACGTATGGGTAGAGGACGGAGATAAGGCTGCGACAGTTGCTTCCGTATATCACGGCGAGGTAATGGAGGACAGGATTCAGCCTGTTCCAGAGTGCGTAAAGGCAGTGCTGCCAATGATAAAATTCGTAAAAGGAATCTAAACTATGACACCAAGAGACAACACACATTATGACCTGATAAAGTATGGCTTCGCCAATGAATCTTATCAGGAATTTGTAGACACCTATCTTGCCAATCTACACAATGGAAAGAAAACTGATGGATTTGAATGGGATAGTGACATTCAGATTGACTTTACCTATCATCAGATACAGGCTGAATTGGGACTAAACACATTGCCTACTTATGTAGACGTGGATTCTCCAAGCGTGTATAAACACCATGAAGGTTTCGAGCTTAGTTCCGGCACAATACCGAGAATGAAGCACGGGTACGCATTGAACGAAAAGATACTCCGTGAGGAAATGATTTTCGCACAAAGAACAGGTAAGTTCTCTACGAACCTGAGTACGAAAATGCGTGACCTTGTGTTTGACCACACATCAAAACTAATTGGTGGGAACTATAACGCTATGACTTATCAGCGTGACCAAATGGTTTCGACAGGGACTTTCGTTCTGGATGCGACTAACAATCCTGCGGGAATCAAGAACATTACTTTCTCTGCAAGAATCCCAGACAAAAACAGAACTGTACTGACTGCGGCAAAACGCTGGTTTACGGATGATAACAACACGGAAGGTACAGCGTCAGACCCAATCAGAAACTTGAAAGACCAAGTGTATGACCTGAAAAAGCGTGGTGTAGCTGCAATGCACTTCGAAGTAGATTACCTGACTTTTCGTAGATGCATCGAACACTCGAAAATCAGAACTGCGGTAGCCCTGAATATCCATCCACTTGCCGACCCTGCTAATATTGCAGCATTAGGAGCAGTATTGGATGAATCCGTAATCAAATCGAAACTGGAAGGTATTATCGGCTGCCCTATTAAGGTAATTGACAATATCGTAGCAGTTGAGAAATTTGACAAGACAGAGGGTAAGGTAGTAAAAGACCAAATGAGGTCTTTCAAATCTGATGTATGGGTACTCGTCCCTGACGGAAAACTTGGAACGATAAAAGCAGTAGAGCCTATTGCCGTTCCTGACCCTGCGGCTCGATTCGCATGGTATGACAGAGGACGCACAATATTGAAACAATGGTATGATACCAAAACCAATACTCAGTATATCGAGTCCGAGCTTACTGCATTAGTTGTGCCTGATAAGCCACAATATATGACGTACCTAACTATTGCGTGATAAATGGCTTTAGTAATAGACATATTGGGAGAAGGAAAAGTGGAAAAGGTGGTGGAATCCAATTCTGCCACCCTCACCGCTACTCCTGATGATGGTTGGGAATTTAAACATTTCGTATGTGACGATACTATCATCCCTGAAAATCCGAAAACAATATCATTTACCTCAAATACCAAAATTGTAGCAGTATTCTATATCACAATCGAGGAATATCTGAGAGGTCTTGTTGGATTTGATGTGCCTGATAACGTCCTAAATTCAATCCGTGCTTATCGAGAGGTAAAAAAAGCTACTGATACAAACGACCTGACAGCAAAAGAGAAAGACTTGCTTTATGCAGACCTGTTGATGTGGGCGTCTACAAGCCCGACCTCTTATACGGGTACAAAGGAATCTGACGGAGGATGGTCGAGAACCGAATCAAACAAAACGGTATCGGTAACGGATAAAAAACGGTTTGAAAATCTGGCAATGTCTATTTACAAAAAGTATCTGGATAAGAAATACAATTCGAATATCAAGATAGTAAACCTATGGTAAGTCAATGGCTAATACGTCAATTTGAAAATTAGCAAATGACTATCATTTAGAGCCTAAAGTAATGGAGAATCCAAGATTTCCGCACCATATTGAAATAAAAAGAGCCAAAACCGACCTAAACGGGACACCAATAACCGACCCTGACACGGGAGAGGAAATATTTGAAACAGTGTTTGAGTCGGAATGTGGGCTTCGTGATATGGTAAGGGGATGGGATATTGACGTAGAGGTTCTGAAAGCTGATTATAAGTTGGCTTTGCCGAAGCATAGCTTCATTATAAAAAAAGGTGACTATGTGGTATTTACCAATAATATCCTGAATGAAGTGAAATATGGCAGGGTGGAAGAATCGAAGGTCTTTAATCTGGGTGCAAATATCTGGTTTAACGAAAACGGTAATGGCTAAGGATATAACGAAACAGTTTGAAGCAATAGAGAATGAAATACATAAGAGTATGTATTATTGCATCGTGCCTCAAATGACACAATTCGGAATACGGATGGTGAATCATATCCTACCGAATCAAACCGAGTTTCGAAACCTGACAGGAAATACTATCACATCTTTGGCTTTCGGGATTTATTATATGGGAAATCTTGAAATCATGGGATTCAATAAACATTACCCGCCCCCTATCAGGAATAAGCTGATTAAAGGTGAAGAATTATTCGATTTTGAGGACTATGACGGAGCAATACGAAAGTATTACTGCGCCAAAATACATACGGATGCAGGCTACGGTCAGAATACTTCGATGGATTTCCTGAAAAGCTATAAGTCTACAAGGCAGTTCGAAATGGTATTTACAACGGGAACTGAATACTCGGTATATCTGGAAAACAAACGCAAACTAAATGTCCTATCGGAAGGATATGAATATTCAATCTCTGCATTTCTAAAGAGTTTCAAACCAATCAAAAAGTGAATCTGAATTTCGACATAGGGAAAATAGAGGAAGTCCTTGCCAATGCAGTCAGGACAGGCAATGTTACCGAAAAGGTTTTCAAAGGTCAGCGACCGAATGTTGAAGCCAAGATGAATGATTTTGCAATCGTCTCGGTTGCAACACGAGTCACAGACAGGGGAGCTTTAGGAAGATGTACCTGTCGGATAGAACTTTTTGTCAAGAACCTGTCGAACGGGGAGAAGAATAGTACGAAACAAACAATCATGTATGAGAAACTATTATCCATATTTCCTATACAAGACAATACTTATTTATTCGACATTTATCCTGTTACCATTCCACTTGGAAATGACGGGTACGGGTATAATATCATAGCAATCCAATTCCATACACACATCAAAACTTTATAACACATGGCAGCAACATTAACCAAAGCGGCTTTAGACAAGGTATTTGTCGGAATCTCGAAAATACAACTCGCTCCAGTGGGTACACTGGCCGCAACGACTTTTGACAATTCGGATGAAATATTTACTGTAAAGGACAGTGTAAGCTTCTCTCAGGCACAACCTTCTAAAACAGAGATAAAGGTAGACCAATTCAGTGCGCCAATTGCAGCACTTTATGAGTCGGGCGAGTTTACCATTGAGGGGAGTATTCCTTCTGTGGCAAAGGAAATTTTGCAATATTTCTTTAAAACAAATGCAGCCACCAATCCGAGTATTACAGGATTTACCAAGAGTACAGCCGTAGACCTTGAAAATAAGATTATCAATGCGATGGTCAAAATTACAAGTGCTGACGGAACGATGGCAGTAGTAATTCCACGATGTGAGTTTATAGCGAACTTCGACTGGAGTTCCACTTCGTCCAATGCCTTTGCGGTAGCATTTACGGCAACGCCGAAAATCAATCCTGACGGAAAAGGTGATGTTCTTTTCTACGAGAAATAAGACTCCTAACCTTAACACAATCCCACAGGGGGAGGGAATCTTCCCTTCCCTTTTTCTTTTAACTCAAACTTCACAATCATGCAAGAACCAAGCATACAAGATGAAAAGGATTTACTGTCAATCCAAAACAATGAAAAAGAAGATATAGTCATTCCACGTACTAACAAAATATTGAAAGTAGGATGGATGAAAGGTTACACATTGGAAAAACTATCAAAACTGGAACTGAAAGAAGGTCTGAAAGAAAATGATGCCGATTCGGAAAAGGTTATCGAACAACGGTCAAAATTCATGGCGAAAGCGGCTTCTCTCTGCCTATTGAATGGTATAAAGATTTTCTTTTTCCATTGGTTCTACTGGCGATACTTCTACTACCTGAGAGGCTACACCTTTGACCAATTAGAGCCTATCCTTGTACTTGCTAAAAAAAAAGTTCCTGCGGCAAGTTGGTACATCGGTTTAGCGTTGGTCGCACGTATGAAAATAACGAATATGACAATGACGATGGAGGAAGCCGAGCGATTCCGACACGTACTTTCATCGGAAGCCGAGCAGCAATAGGAAAAGACCATGCTTGGGTGTTACAGCCATTAGTCCTCTTTTTCGGATTGATTGTCATTCCTGAATATATGTACAGATTTAAAGGGTCTGTGGCAAAATATGAATTGATGATACTTGATGTAACACGAGTGGTATATGACAAAGAAGATACACACAAACGAAAATTTGCTGACCAAGAAAGCATCCGGCTAAATGAGGAATCGCTGCGAAAAGCGAGAGAACGAAACAGAGATAATGAATGGCAGGAAAAGAAACTGTCTGAGCTTACCTAACACAAACACATAATATACGATGGCAAATATTGGAAACCTAAGTTTCGGTATTGGCGGGGATGATAAAGAGTTGCGAAAAATTCTGGAGGCAAGAAAAAAGGATGCGGTAGAACTGCAAAATATTCTATCCTCTCTGAATTTAAAAGGCAAAAATTCCATGACATCACAGTTAACCGATGCCGTAAGGAAGAAAGAGCAGTTGAACCGACTGGAACAATCGAACCTCAGACTACAACAGACACAGGACAAGGCAAATGCAAATTCTATCATCAATCAGGAGAAAGTCAATCAGGCTAAGGAAAAGACACGGAAACTGAATATTGGTAATCTTCGCCTTGATAATGAAAGAGTCGCATCGGAGGAACGAGCAAAAGCCGCAGCAGAACGAACCGAAGCCGTGAGAAAAAAGAGTGCTGCCGAGTTAGCCCGGATTGAACAAGCCCGAAGGAATGAAGAAAGGCTCAATAATCAGCGATTATTAACTGAGGTACAACGAACGGAAGCTGCCAGACGCAGGGCTGCTCTGATTGGTGTGCAGGGAGAAAACGACCTGAATAGAGCCGCTTTATTGGCAAACAAGACATTTTTCAGTCAAAAGGTTTTGTTGTCTCAAATAGCAACTCAATTGGGAGTCTATTTCTCTGTTTATCAGCTCGGGGCTTTCGTGAAGGAACTGGCAATGGTTTCGGGGGAATTTGAGAAACAACGATTATCCCTTGCGTCAATTCTACAAAACAAACTGGCTGCCGACAAATTATTCGGGCAGATAAAAGACCTTGCAGTATATAGTCCGTTCAACTTTAAAGAGTTGACAGATTATGCCAAGCAGCTTTCGGCATTTTCATTTCCGACTGATGAATTATTCGAAACCATGACACGCCTTGCAGATATATCGGCAGGGTTAGGCGTAGATATGGGGCGTATAATCCTTGCGGTGGGACAGGTACGTGCAGCCTCCGTTTTGAGAGGTCAGGAACTCCGACAATTTACCGAAGCGGGGATTCCGCTTGTAGACGAGCTTGCGAACAAATTTACCAAGTTGGAAGGACGGGTAGTTTCGGCAGGCGAAGTGTTCGACAAAATATCGAACAGGGAAGTTCCTTTTGCCATGATAAAAGAAATATTAGAGGATTTGACTAATGAAGGTGGCAAATTCTTCAATATGCAGATGATACAGGCAACGAGTTTGGCGGGTATGATTTCCAATCTTCGGGATGCCTATGATATTATGCTCGACAGTATAGGATCTGCCAATAGTGATATGCTGAAAGGTGCAGTCGGCGGTCTTGTGGAAATCATGGATAATTGGGAACGGTATTGGAATATCCTTAAAATGATAATAATTGGATATGGCTCATATAAGGCTGCAATAATCGCCGCAACTGTCGCCAGTCAGGGACTTGTGAAAACAATCCGAACTCTGACCATCGTACAGACTATATTTAACTCGTTATCGAAAATAAATCCTTATGCTCTTGCTTTTGCAGGGCTTATGGCTCTTATCGGTGGTTTGGTAACATTCATAAATCATCAGAATGAAGCTAAAGAGAAATTACTGGAAACCATTACAGTAATGAATAACCATGCCGAATCAGTCAATGAGCTAATAGACAAGTTAAAAGACCTGACTAAAGCCAATGAGAATGATAATGGTGCGGAAGCGGAAAGGGCAAAAATCATAAATGAACTGGCAAAGAAAGAACCTGAACTTGCCAAAGCCATTAAAGAACATGCCGATAATTTGGAGTATCTAACCGAAATTCAGGAGAGATACAATACTTTGATGGATGCCAAAAAGTTTGCCAAATATGCCATAGCAGAGACAGACGGTTTCTTCTCAAACGGTATTGTGGATAATCTAACTGATATGGAGAAAGCCAAGAACAAGGCAGACATGTTAGCTGTGTCATTAGATACCACCTATACAAAATTTACTGAGGCATGGAAAAAGATAAAAGAGAATGGTGGTGTAGATACTCCTTTAGGAAAAGCTGTGGTAAAGGAAGAAAGGATAAATCAGATAGACACTATCCTCGCATCACAAAAAACGCATGCCGAAAAAATGCTCGAAATCTATTCTCTGGTTGAATATGCAGGGGAAAGAGCTTTCAACTCCATGAAGAAAACTGATATTGGAGACGCTAATCTTGCCAAAAGGATTATAGGCGATGATAAAGATAAAATAAATGAATACAGTGCGTCATTATGGGATTTAGAACAAATTACCAAAACTACAAATGATGACCTGACCACTTTGGCTAATACTCTTTCAACACATTTCAAGAACAAGGGCATAGATGTCCTCAATCCAGAAAATGCGAGTATGCTCCGTGACTATATCAAAAGCATGGAAGAACTTGGAACATACGGACAAAAAGAAATCCTCTCGAAATGGAATATCGAATTTACAGTAAACGGAAAGAATACCGATAACCTTGACGGTTGGCGTAAAGAACTGAGAGATACACTCGGAACTGCGATTACCATAACTACCGACAGTAATTTCAATGATATAGTCAAAGAAATGAAAGAGAAGTACAAAGAGGTGAAAACCCGCATGGAAGAACAAAAGCCCATTTTAATCAAAGGTGAGTACGATTTCAAATTAAAAGCATTTGCTAAACCCGAAGAAATCAGCAACTCCTTAAAGCAAATGGCAGAGCAATTTGATTTGGATTCTAAAATAAAGGATGCCATCGAAGCCGCAGGGAAATTGATGGGTTTGACTCCGGCAGATTTATCTCCCAAACCCAAAGGGGGTAGCTCAAAGAAAGATGTTTATACCGAAGAACTGAAACGTCAGGTGGAACTTATTAAGGATGCCAAGAAGCGATACGAGGATTTGCGGAAAATAATGTCGAAAGAAGATGCTGTCAAAGCCCTGACTTCTGTCGATGAATATAAGCATGTGGATGAAAAGCATTTGAGCGATGAAGGATATGTAAGTTATCTGCGTGAACAACTGAAAAAAATAGAGAAAAGGAGTAGTGATGCTGCCAAAAATGTACGCATAGTATGGAACAAAGAAATCGGAGCTATTGAGATAGAAAAGCTAAGTAAAACAGCTTTGTTAGAAATCCAAAGATTAGAGAAGTATTTGTCCCAATATAAGGATAAATATAATCTATACCGCCAAATCTCTGATATTACCGGCGACAAAAAGCTGGCAAGCAGTATCGCTTTTGAGAACCCCGATGAAGTAGTGAAATCCTACATAGATGAATTAAAAGCAGCTTTTGAGGCTCAAAGCGGTATCTCCTATTCGGATTTTCTAAAACTGGAAGATGGAGATAGAGCGAAACTGTTTATCAACGAACAGGTGAAAAAACTTTATACATCTATCGAGGAAGCCGAAAAAGAAGAAAAGAAGCGGAAGCAGGATATTTATACTTCGACATTGAAGGACTATCTCAGTATGGAGTCGAAGCGATTGGCTATAACACAGGAATATGAGGAAAAAATCAGTATTGCCCGAAGCAATAATAATGAGCAACTGGCTCGAAAACTCGAATCCAAGTTAAAAGGAGAATTGATGAAACTCACGCCTGAGTATAACAAATTCTTCACTGCGATATATAGCCTGACAAAAAATGAAGCCTTGCAGATAGGCAATCTGATAAAAGCAAACCTAAAAGAACAGCTTGATAAGGGTGTAATTAGTGCGGATGAATATTACAATAGCATCAAAAAGATAGATGAGGAATTGAAGAAATCATCCAAAGGGATAAATCTTTTTATGAAGTATCAGGATGGAGGTTTGGAAAATGTCCTTAATGCGATTAAAGAGAAGGCAGATTCGGACTTTGCTTCATCTTCACAGGATTTACAAAATTTTACCAAGCAATATAATTCTGCTTTAGCCAGTGGCGATGAGAGTGCAGCTAATTTAGCTCAAAGTAATATGCAAGCAGCCGAAGGCTCAATGCAGGCAGCCGAAGGTATGCAGGCTTTCGCTGGTTCTGCGATGGGTGCTGTTTCTTTTGTAGATATGATTGTTAAAGCTATTGACCAAACGATAAGGGGATTACAGGAAATTATTGATAATATCGCTGAACTTGCCGAGTCGAGAGGTATTGATACGGATGATGGCACATGGGGAGACGTGAAAGGTTTTATGAGCGTTTTGAGTGCTGTTAACGGCAAAGCAAAGGCAGCTTGGGATTCTGCGAAGAACGGTGATGCGGTAGGTGCTTTGGCGAACACAGTGGGAATTGTCACAAGTGGGCTGAGTGCTATCAACCAATGGCATGATAATAAATTGAATAAAGCTATCCAAAAATCTCAGTTCGAAGTCAAAAAATTGGGAATAGCTTATAATGATATTTTGAAAACCATTGACCGTCAATTGGGTGCTGTCACACGTACTCAATCGGAGGATATGATAAAAAATCTCGAAAAACAAAGGGATGAAATCAAATCACAACTTCGTAATGAGGAAAAAAAGAAGAAAACGGATAAAAACGCAGTAGAAGATTACAAAGAGCAAATAAAGGAACTCGAAGAACAAATCAGATATTTCTACGAGGACTTAGCCGGAGAACAGTTTGGTGTAAAAATAAAAGATTGGGCTAAGAGTATTTCTGATGCGCTTGTAGATGCTTGGTCAAGGGGTGAAGATGCGGCAGAAGCATTTGACAAAACAGTAGCAGATATAATGAGAAGTGTGTTCAAAAATGTACTACAACTTCAATATATAGAGCCTGCTATGGCGAATCTTCGTAATTATCTATTCGGTAGTGATGGCAGAGGGGGGATTCTCGGTGACGGAGAAATGAGTAGATATGATATGAACGGCTTGGTCAATGAGTTAGCCAAACTAAAAGGTAATCTCAACGATTGGCAAAAGGCATGGGAGTATTTGTACGATGCGGCAAAACAAGCAGGGATTGACTTGGAAGAATCGACTTCGGGAGATACTTTATCGAAGGGCATACAGGGAGTCACAGAAGATACAGCAAACATTCTGGCAAGTTATATAAATGCTATGCGAGCCGATTTATCCATGCAGTTATCTTATGTCGGACGTATTATGTCGTATTTCGAAAATGGTAATACAAATTTTGCCCTGATGCAAGCTGATATTATGCTTATCCAAATGAATACGCTACGAACCGCAAACAATACCGACAGGCTTGTAGAATTATCGGAAGATACTTACTCTATCCTGCGAAATGCAAGCATTAACGGTAGTGGTGTTAAGTTTAATATCAATTAGTTTTTCACAATTACGGAATTGTGAAAGAGTCAAGAGCTTTATAATTCCCCTCCTATACTCGTTTTCATACTTTTGGTATGGTATTTCAAGAAGTAGATATTTCATAAGCAGAGCAGCCTCATCAGTGATTGTGTGGGCTGCTCGAAATTCTTAAAACCAAAGACACCCTTCTTATAACAAGTTCTGGGGAGTTAAATATTAGAACGAGATTCCTGAAGGAGTCAAAACCGAGTGGCAATACCCTTACTATAATGTCCTGCTCTGTCCTACAAGCCGACAACAGGCAACACCATAAAGCGTAAGCGAAAAAGTAAGGTCAGTGTGGGGACTGTGTGTATTGAACTCTGAAAATTTTGAGAAACAGCCATTTAGAGTGCTGAAACCAGACAAGAAAAGAGGTCACGGTGTTATTTCTCATCATTTTTCACCCTTATCCATATACTTATGGTGGGGAAAGGCTTGTCATATATAAATAGATAATATGAAAACAAAGGAGGTATCGAAAGTGCTGAAAAAAGAGGCCGTAAAGCTTGGTTTATGTGTTGCATGGACTAATAGTTGGGGCAGCCCGACTAAAGAACAAATGGCTGATATGTATATTGAAGGACTTGATTTCTGCATCCTGAATAATTATCCGTCCAATGAGTTTATTAAAGAACATTTCGGGGCAATTGCAGAAAGTAAAGGTGTCTTTACTGATACAAAGGTAAATTTGGTGAATCCCGACATTGCTATTTTGAACGGGAACTGCTCAGGAAAAATAGAACTGACGGGGTTTGCTTCCCGTGATATTCATGTACGCCATAATAGTAAGGTAAAGGTAATAATCCGTGATAATGCAAAAGCATTTATCCGAGTGTACAACAATGCACATGTAATAGTGGAGAACCTAACGCAAGGGAAATCGTATCTGTATTTCAGAGGTGGCGGTACTGCAACGATAAGCGGAAAAGTGAAAACACGAAATTACGAATTGAAGGACGGGGATTGGAAAACAATCTAAAAATTTGGGTTAATTTGGGTTAATTTTAACAAGAGGAGACATCTTCATTTTGTCCCACATTTAATTAAATTCTATGTGAAAATAGTGTAATATGCTTATTTTCAGTATAGCCTTTTATTAAAAATCTATATTTCGAACATACCAAATAGGATTGTTAACGTTTAGTTAATACATTTGTATTTAACATAAAATATTACAAAACGGATAAACTAAGCCTGTCATGCTAAGGAACAATTATCTTCATCTGCTAATAATCCTCCTGATTAATATAATCTATACCGCAGGATTTAATTATTTCATCCAAACGGATGATTTATATTATAGCTTCTTATTAGAAAATTACCCTGATGAAATAGCTGAAAGGGTATTTCAAGTATCACAGTCATATAATTTCTTGGTTTATTTACTTCCTCCAGTCTTAATCATTCTACGAACACTTATTTTTGCAACTATACTGGATGCGATATTAGCTTGCAAAGATATTTTCAGAGAAGGACAGATTAGCCAAAAGTATAAATTCGAACACTATTGGAGGATTTTTATTTGTGCAGAATGGAGTTTTATCATATTTCTTATTGTAAGGTTATATTGGTTTGGTTTCATCAACACAGAGTATGGCTATAAAGATTTGACCGATTTTAGCCCTTTGTCTTTATATAGCCTGATAGGTTATGAGGGTTTGGAAGATTGGCTCATATTTCCACTGAAAACCATAAACTTATTTGAAGTCATATATATCGTATTAGCTGTAATAGCATGTAAAAAAATATTGAAAATTAGTTATTTTGACAGCATATTTTATATAAATCTATCATACGTTATGCCATTTATTTTATTTATAGTTTTTATCGTTTATCTCTCTTTATATCTACAATAAAATGAAAAAAGTATTACTAATCATTTTTGCTTTATGTCTTGTAGGAGTAATGATATTACTTGTTGTTAAAATACAGGAAAAGAAAAATGATATGATGCTTACAGAGAGTGTAGTAGAAAAAGTACCACAAATAGAAGTTTATAACTTGAAAAACGAGGTTGTAAAACTGAATGATATTTGTACAGGAAATACTATAATTGTCTATTTCAATACCACTTGTGAAATCTGCCATATAGAAATAAAAGAGTTTTACAGATTGCGAGGGGAACTGAATGATAGCCAAGTTATTTTTATTTCAAATAATACAAATGAAGAAATTGGAGAATTTATTGCATCATATAATCTGGACGATAGTCAATTTCAATTCCTCCGTGATAAAAATTACTCATTCATAACCAGCTACGATATTCCTACTACTCCTTTTACCTTGTTGTATGTCGATGGAGAATTGTATAAAACATATAAAGGGGCTGTAAGAGTAGAACAGATAATAAAAGATAAGAATGATAGGAAAAGTTAAAAAATCATTGTTCTTCCAACACGATAAAGCCGATTGTGGTATTGCCTGCCTGATGATGGTTCTGAAATACTATAATAGGAGCAAATCTATTGAAGAACTCCGATATTTAAGTGGGACGACAAAGGAAGGGACTACTTTAGCGGGGCTATACCAATGTGCCAATAAAGTAGGTTTTAAATCGGAAGGTTGCATAGGAGATACCGAAGAACTCGAAAAAAGCGTCTATCCTATTATTTTGAGAGTATCAATAGATGGCTTTTTGCATTATGTCGTTTTCTTTTATTACGACAAGAAGAGTGAAAAATACATAATTGGCGACCCAGCGAGAGGAATACAGAAACTAAATAAAACCGAATTGGAAACAATCTGGGAAGGACAATATTGCCTGACGGTTATCCCCGATGAAGATTATGAGCATATATATGAAATAAAAAATTACAAAAAGGATAAACGTAAGTTTATCACCAATCTCATAACCAAAGACAAGAAAATTCTATTTCACGGACTCTTTTTCAGCCTTATCATTTCTATATTGGGGCTATCCCTTTCGGTCTATTCACAGCAGCTTGTGGATAATATTCTACCTTCTCAAAATTCAACTAAGATAATCGGGAGTATAATAGTTTTGGGTATATTACTAATAACTCGAACAGGCTTGGCTTATATAAAAGGTACTTTATTTAACTACCAAAGCCGCCAGTTCAATAATAGGATAACCAATACTTTTTATGAAAACCTCTTGCTCCTACCAAAACCATTTTTCAATACTCGGAAGGTTGGGGATTTAGTAGCCAGAATAAACGATACCACCAAAATACAATCTGTAATACAACTGTTTTTCAGTAACTATATAAACGATATACTTACGGTTATTGTTGCGGTTATATTAATATTTTACTATTCTGTTCCAGTAGGAATAATTGCTCTTTGTTTTATTCCTGTTTTGGTTTGTCTGATTATGATAAAAAGTAAAAATATTGTCAGCAGACAGCGAGAAGTTCAAGTATATTATGCTCTTACCGAAGCGAATTATATTTCCACAATTTCAGGAATATCGGATATTAAGAACATGAATCGAGAAGAATATTTTGCCCAACACAATGGTAAGCTATTTGAAGAATACCAAGCCAAGAGGTTTTCTTTAGCCAGTATCTATGTAAGTTTAAATGCAATAATCAGTATTTTTTCGACAGTTTTTTTAATTAGTATTATCAGTTTGAGTATTTATTATATTGGCTTAGGTTTGCTATCAATTGGCGATTTAATTGCATTATTGAGTATTTCAGGTCTTATTATATCTTCCACAACAAACTTTTCTTTACTATTTATTCCATTTACAGAAGCAAAAATATCATTCGAGCGAATGTACAATATAATGAATATAAAGAAAGATGAAGTTGACAATACTGAGGAAATCGCTGGGGTTATCGAAACAATAAAGGCAGAAAATATATCCTTTGGATATGCAGGCATTGCCAAAAGCTTATACAGTAAGGCGACTCTTGAATTGAAAAAAGGGACAATTACCACCTTGACAGGGAACTGCGGTGTTGGAAAAAGTACATTGCTCGATATATTATTAGGTAATTATCAGGTGAATGAAGGGCATATCTTTTACAATGATTTGAATTTATCTGATATAGATAAGAAATATATAAAAGATAGGATAAGAGTTGTGCCTCAGAATGTGCATATTTTTAATGGAAATATACTCTTTAATATTACAATGACTAAATCTTTAGATGTAGATAGGATTAATTCACTCATTCAAGAATTGAACCTGCTTACTTTTTTCAATGATTTTCCACAGAATATATATACAGAAGTTGGAGAAGAAGGGATAAGCCTGTCAGGAGGACAAAAGCAGATAATAGGAATACTCCGCGCTTTATATGATAATCCGCAAGTATTATTTCTGGATGAACCAACATCATCATTGGATAAAGATTCAGCAAAAATAATATACCAATTATTAGCAAAAATAAAGCCGAATCTTATTATACTATTTATATCACATGACATTTCAATATTCGATTCAATAGTAGACAAAACATATAGAATCGAAAATAACCGGATTATTGACTTGATTCAATAATATATCAATCTACTAATTTTTTAATTTAAAACTTACGGTGGTGGTTAACCGTAGATTATTATGAAAACTTTATCTTTGGAACAAATGGAAGTGGTACGTGGTGGTGCTTGTGCATCAGAATATGCGGGCTGTATGATTGCTGCTGTAGGCTGGGCTGCATCTTTTGGTACAGGAATTGGGGCTGTTATCGGGGCTGCTGGTTTTGGATATGCTTATTATCAATATATGAGTTGTATAAACCAAGCTGTTAGTTAATGTAAAAATGTCCTGTAAGGAGATTTCTCCTTACAGGATTTGATATTGAACATAAAATAAATGGGAAAAAGTCTTATTGGATTATTTATAATTTTAATTAAACATAGGTGTCTTTCTTCTTTTAGAAAAGAAGAAAAAGGTATGTTAGTGTTCAAAATATTATTAGTAATGATTTTATTCTTTGCTTGTTGTTACTCGTTAAAGATTATTACCTATTCAGTACATGGCTTTTTACTCCCTCTAATAGTTATAATATCAGATTATACCCTTAAATTCTTCTTTAAGAACACCTATATAAAAGTTATACCATATTGGACATTACCATTTAAAAGAAATAATTTTTTAAATTGTATATTATTATTAGAGATAATAAATGTATGGATATTCTGTGATATAGTGATTTTATTTTATCTAATGTCTATACTTTTTGAAGGAGATAGTACAACTGTTACACCATTGTTTTTCTTAAATTATTATTTTCTTATTATTGTAAATACCTACTGTATATTTTTTATTAATAATTTTGTTAGTAAGAATGTCTCTTTTCTATTATACTTAGCATTTTTACTCCTAATTGTTTTAGTTTATTCTTTAATTCTAATAGATGAGTTGTTTTTCTTTCTTCTAATCTTATTTGGAGTAGGAATTTTGTTGATTGACAGGCGTTTTTTAAAAAAAGCAATTTACACCCAATTTGAGGAATCAAATGTTTAATTTTTGAGTATATGAAATTCGAGTTAGCGTTAATATTAAGAAATAAAAGGCTCAAACAGACTTTGTTAATATCTGTTTATTTTATAGGTTTTATCTATTTTCAAATCTTTTCAAGTGATTTTTTTGCTAATTCTGCGATATGCAGAATTGTCTTTTACCCAATGGTTATTTCAATGGCTGGCTGTATATATGCTCAATATTTTTTTAGTATTGAAGCCAATTACATTAACAAATTATTAACTATACCTCTATCGTTAGAAATAATTTTGTACAAAAAATATTATTTATACTCTCTAATCTCCTTGATAATGGTGATATTATTACTCCCCACCTCCATACAAGGAGTGACAATTCTGGAATTTATTACATATTATATAATGGGTATCGGAATATTGTTATTTATTGCTTTTCAAACTTCACGTTTTAGCACTAAAAAATTAGACTTACAAATGGGTAATTTTATGAACTGGCAAGGTACAAATATGAGTCAATATTTAATATCCTGCATTGGATATATCATATTCTTTTTGATTGTGATAGGACTGAGTTTTTTGTTAACAACAGAAGAATTATATTATACGATGATTATTTTGTCCTTTCTTCTTATTATTACACACAGAATATGGTTGTCAAATTTGGCGAAATATTATATAAAGAATAGATATAATAAAATAAAGATGGGCAATGAGGATTGAATTAAAAGACATTACTAAAAAATTCCAACAAGAAGTTGAGAGCTTAAACATTCCGACTCTATCCATTCAAACCAACCAAACGGTAGGTTTCATAGGTAATAATGGTTCGGGAAAAACAACTTTGTTCAAATTAATTCTTGATTTGCTAAAACCGACAAATGGAGAAGTATTAATTGATGGTAAATCCGTCGGAGAATCAAATAAATGGAAAGAATATACAGGTTCGTATATTGATGAGAAGTTTTTAATAGATTTTCTTTATCCAGAAGAATATTTCCATTTAATAAAAGATGTATATAAGATTAGCGATAATGATTATGTTTCAAGAATAGAATTATTCGCGGATTTTATGAATAATGAAATCCTTGACAAGAAGAAATATATCCAATCCTATTCTAAAGGAAATAAACAAAAGATAGGCATCATAGGAGCCATGTTACCCTTTCCGGACATTCTAATATTGGATGAACCTTTTAACTTTTTAGACCCTACTTCTCAATCAATACTGAATAAAATAATAAATGCTTACGGCAAAATGAATAATAAGACAATCTTAATATCCAGTCATAATATTAACTATATAAATGATTTATGTGATAAAATAATTTTACTTGAGGCAGGAAAAATAAAATACAATATAGACAATATTAAACATGACAATTCTGAAATATTAAATGAATATTTCAGAATATAGTATAAACTATCTAAACTTAAAAATAATGTATATTAACCCAAACAGAATTGTTATAAGTAACTCTTTAAGTATGTAAGATATTTTATAGAGAAACAGCCTAATTATATTTTCAAGTTCTATTTCCATCAGTATAATACTTCAGGGTATTGTTTTTGTATATACAAAGAGGAGAAAGTTGAATTTGTGTTTCTCGAAGCAAATGTCGACAAATTGACAATAAGACCTCTTTCTAAAATAACAGATGTTAATCTATTAAATTCAGAATTTAGATTCAATTATTAATACGAATCAGCTTGAACCTATTTGTTATTTTAGTGAACATTGACTTTTTGAATATAAATAGAAAATAACTATCTTTGTATAGATAACAGAGGCACACAGCCCGAATTGGAGTAAAATCCGGTTCGGGCTTTTTTATTTGACACAAACGAACTTATGCAAAACTATAAACCTTGCTTTTTTCAAAAGTTGGCAGGAAACATGGCTGTAAGGGATAGTATGGAATGGGGTATTTATGTAAAGAGTATTCCATTCAAACTATTTCCCGACTTGAAAGATATTCCTTCCCGTAATTGGATGGACGAACAGGGGGATGATGAATATATCCCTGACACACCTTATTTCAAAGCCTACGAAATGGAATGTGAATTTGTCTATGTAGGAGTACATAGAACCGCTAATACCCGGATAAAACAATTCCTCACTTATCTGGCTTCGGGTGGGAGCTTCAATATATACGACACTTATACCCGAATAGGTAGAACCAATGTGCGATACATGGGTTATTCCGAAGATGTGTTATACAGGCGTGACGGTCAGGACGATATTGTCGTATTCTCTGTGAAGCTGAAAGTTAATAATCCTATTGCAGATATAGTCTTATTCAAATGAAAGTTACACTTTACTCAAAAGACGGGCTTACTCCAAAAGCCGAACTACACAAACTTACTTATAACGGAACTTTCTTAGGAGAGTGTTTTGTCTCGGCAAAATTTGAGTCTCCTACACCGATAGATTTTGAAATCGGAGATTACTTTCATTTCAGGAATGAGAAATTTGTCCTGAATTATATTCCTCCCAAACAGAAAAAAGCCCGAAAGGGTACTTACGGGGCAGCATTTGTCTATGATAACATAAAGTTCAACTCATTATCGGACGAACTGACACGAGTGGAATTTTTGGACGTTGTTCTTTTTGATAATAAAATCCATTATACCAGCCTTTCGGAATTTTCATTCTATGCGAACAGTGTGCAGGACTTAGCCGACAGGTTACAGGCAAACCTTGACAGGGTATATAGTGGCGATGAAAAATGGACTGTTATTGTTTCGCCTGACTCTGTTACTTCTGATAAAAATATTACAATCAATAAAATATCATGTTGGGAAGCATTGGGATTAGCCAACTCTGAGTTCGGTGCGAACTTTATTATCAGAAACCGTACTATAACAATCGGAACGGCGGGTATTGCGGTAGGAAAGGTTTTTGGTTACGGCAAGGGAAAAGGCTTATACGACATTCAGCAAACAACGAATCAGGACGCTCAAATAATAACCCGACTGAGAGCTTATGGCAGCACCCGAAATATTCCTCACAAGTATTATAACAAGCTAAAAGACGGAAGCGGGAAGCAATATATAAAGGATAGTGTGTATATCCCTAATTTGATGTTGCCTGAGTTTCCGATTGTGATTTCCGACCCTTCGAAAGTATATCTCGATTCGAATACTATTGCTGAATATGGCTTACGTGAAGGGAGTATCTATTTTGACGGTTCAGACAAAGAACTACCTGATATTTTTCCTTCGTTGGAGGGTATGACACAAACGGAACTAAACAATGCGGGAATAAGTGTAAGCCTGAAATATGGAGACAACGGCAATATTGATGAAGTGCTAAGTGCCGAGAATCCGACAGATAGCGGTGAGATTCCACAAAAGGGAGAAGGCGAAATTCCTGAATCATTTACTATTTACCTGAAAGATTTAGGTTTTGATATTGCCGCCAAAGACAGTGACGGGCAATACAAGTATGCTACCACCGATACAATGCAAATAGCGATGAAAAGCGGTATGTGTGTCGGAAGGACTTTCGATATATTGGAGAGAGGAATAACCAAAGATACATCACTTGGATATACCCGATATGTGGTAAGGTGTAAGCGTTTTACCGATGATGCGATTGGTGGCGGTGTCGCATTTCCTAACAACAATTATCAGATACATGCTGCCGACAAATTTGTTATTTTGGGAATTGAAATGCCCGATGTGTATATCAAAGCTGCGGCACAACGACTGAAAGTAGCGGCTGAGGAATATTTATCGGAGAACGACAAAACGAAATTCACCTATACGCCTAAGATAGACGAGATATTCATGGCTAACAATCCTGAATTGGGCGAAAGCATAAAGGAGGGCGATATTCTGAATTTCGATGATACAGACCTGAATATTGACGCTTCGGTTATTATTCAATCTTTAAAAATAAACATCGGCACTAAACTCATACCGACATACGATGTAACACTGAGCAACGAACAAGTGGCAGGAACATTGGATAAAATTCAAAATTCCATTAACCAGCTTATCACAAACAATACAGGGGTAACACTGGAGCAAGTAAAGTCGCTGATACTTTCATTGGGTACGCATTATTTTCTTAGCCGATTGAAAGATGATGATGCAGAGGGTAATCTGCGGTTTATACAAAGTTTATCTATTGAAAAGGATTTGACGGTACACAAGGACATCACGAGCAAAGGGCAAGTCATATCCAATCAGTTCGGGAACGATACATTTACGTCAGGTCAATTTGGCTCAGGTTTTCGTATCTGGAAAGATGCCAATAACGGTCAGTCATACGCCGAACTCGATAATCTGTTCGTAAGGCGTGAGACGACTTTCAGCACTCTTTCTGTCGCTGAAATAAAGAGCGTAGGAGGTCAGATTTTAGTTTCCCCTGCCAGTATGGTATGCTCCAAAGTGGAGATTCAGACTGATGGGTATAAGTGTTTCTTCGAGACAGATAACGGAAAAATACTAAATCAGTTTGTCATAAATGACCAAGCCATTTGCCGAAAATTCAACGGTCAGGACATGAAATATTATTGGAGGCGGGTTCTGGCTGTGGGAAGTGATTATATTGTATTATCAAAAACGGATGCTGACGGGTCGGACATACCGACTAAGGGGGATGATATAATCCAATTCGGGAACAGGACAGATGCTAAAAGGCAATCGGCTATCATCATTTCCTCTTATGGCTCTGATGCCCCTTCTATCAAACAATATGCTGGTATAAATTCCTTTAATCTGACAGGCAAAGAGGTTACTGTTATATCTCCTTCCGGGAATAAATTTAAAGGAAATTTTATCATTGAATCTACGGGTAAGTCTGTCGAATCGGAGTTGAAAGTCCTGAGTGATTCTGTTTCTTCGAAAGTAAGCCAAACCGATTTCAATTCCCTGCAAGGCAGAGTATCAACTACGGAATCGAAAATAGAGCAACAGGCAGGGCAGATTTCATCTACTATAACAAAAGTGGAAGGCAAAAATTCTGTCTACAAATCTTATACTTCTGCTGCCACAGACCGCCCGACAGTACCATACGCCAAAGGCGATTTGTGGGTAACTTATGACGGAACGATAAAGCAAAGCCAAAATACCCGTACATCGGGGGCGTTTGTCGATTCGGATTGGAAAATTACAACTAAATATACGGATGATACGAAAGCTAATGCAGCGCAAACAGCCGCTAATAACGCCCAGACATCGGCTAATACGGCAAATACTAAATTATCGGAAATAGCGAATGATAATCTGTTAACACCAAGCGAGAAGCAGGAAGCGTTAAAAGAATGGAATATAATCAAAGGGGAATATTCGACAGTGGTAGCACAGGCGAACACTTACGGCGTAGCGACTACAACTTACGTTAATGCCTACAATGCACTGAATAGTTATATTACCCCTTTGTTGACAAACCTTACAATAAACAGCACTATTGCAGGTACTACATTCCGAAATAATTTTAAAGTCTACTATGATGCTAAAATTGCATTATTGAAGGGTGTTACAGATAAGGCAAAGGCTTTGGTTGATACAGCACAAACAGTCGCTAACAACGCTCAGGCATCGGCTAATTCAAAGAATCGCACCTATTATTCTGATACGACACCCGCAGTTCCCGAAGGCGGTCACAGAGTTGGCGACCTGTGGTATAAGATAAGTCTTACTGATGGTTGTTATTTAACTTATCGCTGGAATGGCTCTACGTGGCAACAGATTAACGTATATGTCAGTAAGAGTCGAATCGAGCAGACGGATAGCCGCATAACATCGGTTGTCGAGAAAACAGGCGTAAATTCATTAGGTAATGGCGAAACTTTGTACTCGAAGATAAATCAGACAGCCAGCGACATACGCCTCGAAGTGAGTAAAATACAGGTGGGAGGAAGGAATTATGCTTTAAAGACATCGAAAGATTGGAGCAATATGGTAACTCTTACCAATACTATCAATCAGTGTCTTTTCGGGCATACTGTCAATGCCGAAAACTGGCAAGCTGGTGATGTAATAACGGTGTCTTTCGACTATAAATTCCAAAATATAGTAAAAAATGCAAACCCTTATTTAACCTTTCAAGGTTCTGGAAATGTGACAGGCTGGACGGCTGGATTTACAAGTCATAGTATAGTAAGTAGAGTTAGCGGAACGGGTGAGATAAAAGTAGCATATTCTTTTACCCTGTCTGCTCAACAAGCTACAAATGCCACTTTTAGCATTAATATGCGACATGATAATATGACAGGTTCGGTTGCTATAAAAAACCTGATGATAGAGAAATCGACCAAGCCTTCTGATTGGCAGCCAGCACCAGAAGATATAGGGCAAATTGCGGGTTCGAGCCTGACATTGACCGACAATAAAATTTCTTTAGGGGCTAAAACAATAGAGCTAAACGGACATACGATTGCTAAAGCTATTGAAGCACAAAATCTATCTGTAAAGACGGCTGACGGGACAAGTGTGTTCGAGGTACAGAATAATGGTCGTTTTTACTCCAAGAGTGTAGCGGATGGTCAATCATTGGAAATAGACAGCCAGAACAGAAAAATCGAATTTCAGAACAGCCAGACGATTTACACCGAAACTAATGGGCTAAAGACTGTAACACAGACTACTAAGATTGATGCTTCGAACGGGGTATTTGAATCGAGAGACAGTGATTACAATACGGCATATATGAGTTCACAGGGTATTTTGGCTAACCGTGCGGGGGTAAGTCCTTATTCCGCAACCACAGGCTATAATATAAAAGCTTCTATTGCAGGATTGGGGTTTGGGGCTATGAATAAATCTTACTTCAACAATTGGGGGCTTGTGGGCGTTTTTGGACGGGCAAGCAATTCAGCCTCGAATCCCGCCCCTGCATACGGAGGATGGTTTGATATACTGAAAGCTAATGGTTTGTGTTTCGGCGTAAGACGCATATCTGCGACAACAACATTAAATCAGGGTGATACTTATGTATCATGCTATAACAGCACGAGCGATATAAATCTTTTTTTGCCTGCTAATCCGTATGAGGGAACGTGCATACTTATTAGACGGGTTAATGCTAAAAATATTCATATTTACGGCAATGGCAAACAAATACATACTGATGGTAATATAGTTAATGATTTGTGGCACAGAAACGGAAGGGGAGACACGAGCGTAGTTATCTTTGACGGGCAATACTGGATGTTTAATTACTGGCCTCGATAACTAAATCAAAGAGCAACCCTTCACGGGTTACTCCATGATTATCTGCAATCGTTAGAGGGCGTGTGTAGCATTGAAAATTGGTATTAAGGTCTAAAGTTGAAAGAAATATCTGTATAGAGCAATAAAAGGGGCGCATTAATTGCGCCCCTGAGCTTAATCAATGTACCTTATCAATTAAGCGGTGCTTGTAGATATGCATAAAAAAAAGACCTCTTTTGAAAAGACCGTTGTAAAAAGGCAGTGAGCAAGCTCGACTATTTTGGTATATATTGACAGGCTGGATTATATGTTTTGCGTATGCTACAATCCTTCTACAACATCAGGGTTTCGACTCCGTATAAGCCATTTTGTTAATACTGACAAATGTAATTGAAATATTTTGATAATTAACTATTCGGTAAAAATGACTAATTGGTTGAGTTATAGCTGTTTAATTATTTTAACAATTTATGATTGCGAAATTATGTTAATTTCAGATTATATATAGTAATTTTGGAGTAAGCATATTATACTTTTATTGTATATATTTGAAAAAAAGAAAAAATATGAGTGAAATTGTAGAAAAACCAATAAATAAAAAAACTCATCAGGGCAGATTGTTGAGAGCAATGAGAAGTTATAAGGGAAGAACCCAATCACAAGTTGCCAAAGACAATAATATGACTCAAAGTAGAATTTACGAGCTTGAAATATCGGAGACTATTTCCGATGAAATATTACAACAATTTGCTAATTACTATGAAGTTCCAGTAGAGTTTTTAAAGGAATTTGATTTGGAAGAAGCAGCGAAGAATTTTACATACAACAATAGTGCTACATTGTCTGATAATGCTATGATGAACGCTCCCCAAGCGGATAGTTTGAATATTATCAATCCTGATTCTTCTAAGGATTTAAAAGAGGCTTATGACAAATTAAGTCAAGCAAACCTGAAAATCGGAAAATTAGAGGCGACAGTAGATTACCAGAAAAAAGATATTGATGCACTAAAAGAACAGTTGAAGAATACGCAAAAATAGATACTTGTAAAGCATAGAAAAAAGCATTATATTTACAGTATAAATAGAGGCACATAGCCCGATTTGGAGTAAAATCCGAGTCGGGCTTTTTTTACCTAACACAAACTACAAGACATTATGTTACAAATTACGAACATCGTCACAAACAAGGATGCTCAGGTGGTAAAGGGAAAGATAACCTATGCCATTCATTACATCATCACAAACGGGATGCTGACTTCTGTGCAGTGTGCTATTTCGGAAGAAACAGACGAACAGTTCTTGCAAATAGGGTATATAAGGAAGGAAAACGGGAGGATTAACACGGATTTCAACGATGATTACTCTATGTTAGACCATCTTTCAGTTTTTGATGAATTAATGACGGAAATAGAGGCTGATGCTACTCCAGTAGCTCCTGCTCCTACAAAAACAAAATAATAACCCATGCAAGAATTTCTCACTACATACTTAGAACCAGTCCTGACATTTATAGCGGGAGGCGGTATTGTTGCTTTAGTGAAATGGCGTTCTATCAAGAAACAAGCCGAAGCGGAAGCGATGAAAGCCGTACAGGAAGTGTACCAAGAGACGATAAAAGACCTTCGTGACGATAAGGAAATGATGAAACGGGACAACTCGGAACTGCGGGCTACCGTTGGGGAACTGCAAAAGATAGTAACCCAGAACTCGAAGGATATTAGCCTACTGAAACAGTTTAAGTGTGTTGTGACGGATTGTGCGTTAAGACGAAAGGAATGAAACTAAGTCCAAAAGTATTTGTCAATACCTATCTCCCATTTGCAAAGGAAACAGAACTGAAAACGGGAATAGATGCCATGTTTACGCTGGCACAGGCGGCTCTCGAAAGTGAGTGGGCGAACAAAGCCCCTCGAAATATGTTTTTCGGGGTGAAAGCAACAAAAGATACCCCTGCCGATAAGCGTCAACTGCTTACGACCAGAGAGGTACTGAGCCATGAAAACGGCGTATTTCCACAAATTATATCGAAGAAAAAAAGAAGTGACGGAAAGTGGGAGTATAAAGTAAAGGATTGGTTTAGAGCTTATGATTCGCCAGAGGAATGTTTCAGCGACCATGCGGAATTTTTCTTTAAAAATAAACGTTATGCTAAGGCTTTGGAGGTGCGGCACAATCCGTACAGATTTGCGGAAGAAATAGCGAAAGCGGGATATGCTACCGACCCCAACTATGCTACTATACTGAAAAATGTGATAAGGACTATTGAAAGGAATATGCCATGAGAAGGTTTCTTCGGAATGTATTGATTACTGCTTTACTTCTTGTATTGCTATGGTTTTTCGCTTCGTGTCGAAGCACAAAGAAAGAAAGGGCTGAACAGAAATATACAGGTTCAACCCAACAGAATAGTAATATAGAGGCGACTCAAGAACAGGAACTCCGAGCCGAAATTGAAAAAATAGTGAACAAGGCTTTGTCGGAACAAATGAATGTCAACTACAAAGAGACTGAATACGACACCGACAAGCCTGTTAATACTTTAACAGGTAAACCTCCAGTGAAGAAAGAAAAAGAGACTTTCTTCCAAAAGAAAACAGATAAAAATGCTCAAATGACAGAGCAAGCAAAGGTTAACCAACAAGGTTGGGAAAAAACCAATGACAAGTCAAAGTCTATAAGTAAAATTAATAGCACAAATTCGACAAAATCCGAAACCAATACACAAAAGGAATCTGATATATTCCTGAAATGGATTGGTGGACTTACTCTCTTTCTGGTAATTTCAGGTCTGTTTCTTTATATTCTTCGCAAATATTTAAAAAAGAAGCTACATGATTTTTTATGATTTGCATCTCTGGCGTAATTAGATTCTGGGAACTGCCAGTTTTGATAATCGGTGTTATCAAGTTGGCAATCTTCTTAACTCCATATCCTACACCTGAGATTTGTTTATCCGCTACGTCAGCAATATGTTTTAGTTTGACATTTGAAAATTTATTTTTCACACAATAGTAGAAAATATGCCTGTAAGTAGGGAGATTATTGTCCCGTGATTCCCCCTTAAAATCCAAGATATTAACTCTAAAGTGGGTACAATAACGAATTAATAGATTATTCATTTACTACTGTTCTTGTACACGAAAAAAATTCATTATAACCTCCATTAGTGCGTCTGCTACTTCGCCAAAGCCTTCCGAAAACTCAGGTGACGTGTGGGTGTCCACAAAACGTACCATGTCGGCTGCATGATTGCGGATTTGCCGTATTGACCTTTGGAACTGTAACTCTAATGTGGGGTCTGCCACTTTCAGAATTTCACTGATTTCCATAGAAAGCCTCTCATTTACATCAGCCACAGCATGACATATATTTATCAACATTGCTAATCTTTTAGCATCAATGCCACTGTTCTCCAATATAACATCATCTAAGGGCTGCTTCTTTTCAACTACCCTATTTACTCTCTTTGCCCTCTTTTGATTTGCTAACTTTGGGAATTTTACAGTATTGGGAATAAAAATTTTATTTTTTCTATAATTCTTTGCCATGATAATTAATCCAGCCTATAACACATTTTTAATAATACCTCCACTTTAATACACCATTATTAATTTTTCTTTGGTGTGTACATAAATTTCATTGAATTTCCTTTTAAATGCTCAATTATTATTTTCGTTATATCAATGTGGTTTTGCCGAAAATAGGCAATGATAGAAGCCATAATGCCGACAAGAATTTCCTCCGATAGAAACATTGTGCGGTATAAATGGGGGTAATCATCATTACCAACATGAAGTAGGTACTCTCCATTATCCATTCTGCCAACTATGATATTGTCCTTGTCATTATATTTGTATCTGATATGATTAATGACAATAATTTCATCTTGATTTTTTTTGGTTGTTTTTTCCATATCTATAAGCTATATTAAATTGTATAAAATATTTAGGTAATAATTCTTTTGTATATGATTGTCCTTTTCATTCTGTCGTTTTGATTTTAATATATAGATTTTCGTAGATTTGCCTCACTAATTGAAAATAAGCTAAGTCGAATGATTATAATTATAATCCTAATATTCATAATTTTAGCCCTTAGTATTCAGTAAAAGTATCAAAACTTTTATTCAGAATGTTAATTTTGCAGCAATATAAATCGTATTTCCGAAAAGTTTTTTAACCACAACATTATTAAATTTGATTATTTAGGGGTTGAAAATCAAATTTTAAATATTGATATTCAGTATATAATAGAATAAAACTTATTTTTGTATAAATTGGCATACGGAATTACAGTCACACAAAAGTCGATTAAGAATTTAATTAAAACTTTGATTATAAAATTTATCTAACATGGAAAATCAAGACAAGTTAAAAGAGTTGTCAATTAGGGAAAGGTTAATCTTATTTTTGAAATTAATAGGGGAAAGTCATAAGGGTTTCTATGAAAAGACGAATTTATCCAAGAGTTTTTTATTGCAAAAAAAAAGCTGTATAAATAGTGATAATTTGAATCTTATCTCGAAAGTTTATCCAGAAATAAGCCTTGAATGGCTTATCACTGGACATGGCTACCATAAAAACCTGTTGTTTCACAATACTAATATGCGGGTAAAGCTCAAAGGAGAAGAAGAAGTAGCCGAAATATCAGCAAATGAACTTACAGAGATTATCAAATATTTATCCCTTGCTTTGGGTAATATACAGATGTATAGCCAGAATCAAACTTCGGAGATAACAGTTTTGCGTAAAAACAAAGAGGAATTACAAAAATGCGTGGAAAAACTCAGAGAGGAAAAAGAGAAAAGCGAATGTTCGGATTAATATAGCTTATCATGCCTGTACGGACGATATTTATTATATTTCAGTTTTAATTCTACATGTTTCCAGAGATTTATGTTTAGAATTTTACATAGTTCTTCTATTTTTCGGATAGCACAAAATACCGCTTCTTCTTCTTCACATGCAACTAATTCTATGATTATATCCCAAATGCTTTCAGTAAAAAGGCTATTCCTTTTTTGGTTGGAGGAAAACGGAATATTGCTAAGGTCGTAACTCCTTGCTCCTGCAAAGTCGAACAAGCGTATTACTGCGTCAGCTAATTCATCCTCGACTGTATCTTTAATATACTCCCTGAAATATTTGGGGAACGTAGCATCTTTATCCTCTTTTGCCACTTTATCCATACAAAATTCGTATTTAAGCAAGTTGGCTCTACGACCTTTCCTATCGGCTTCGATGGCTTCCATGAGTTCACTGACAATAAGGCAAAGGTGATGCTTGTCGGGGTGTATAGTATCGTGAAATCCTTTTAGTTTGTTGGCCTCGTAAACTTGTTTGCTGAAAGAGTTAAATTCAGGTTTACTCGTGGAAATGAAATTGGGATTAATATTGAGTATATCAAAAATCCGAATGACGCTTTTATCGCCAACCGAAAGAGCGTCTTTCAGCCGACTCATGGAGGTGTTTATTGCAGAAGGCTTGCGGTTGAACAACCGACCTATTTGCGTCTGTGTATAAGTAGGGTACATTAGATAAGAAAAAACAGCCCGATACAATGGTAGGGGCTGTTTTTGTGATGTTCCTGAAAGCTCGGATGGCTGGATATGCAGCTTGCAGCAAAAATCTTCTAATTCTTTATTTATCATCTTCTTTAGTTTTTAAAATGTTATCAATACAATGTTCGAGTAGAAGGGCATTAATCTTCCTGATATTTGTAAATCGGACATTTTCGTTCAGAAAGTCTTGGGAATATAGCAGTACAATTTCGCAAATGGGTTTCAGGAATTGTGTGGTCATAGCAATCAGTCCGCCACAATCGACAGTTACCCGCTTACCATGATAGAGTTTCTTGATAATCCTGTCCCGAATCTTTTCGCCTTGCTTATGGGTAATAGCAAGGTTCGATTTTAATATAGTAGCTATTTTCATATCTGTTATCTTTTATAATTTTCCCAATCGGTTGAATAAAATATCGCTTTGCGGTTGACATAGCGAGCAAAGCGTTTTTGTTCCGGCAATGGTTCTTTGTTATTGGAAAAGTCCCTGTACGGTTGAGCGAATGGCACGATTCCAAGTTCTTTGAGAATTTGGCTACGTTTGTAGGCATCTTCTACGTCCTTGACAAGCAGATAGGCAAAGACTCGCCTATTGAATCCGTGTTTTCTGAGTTTGTTTAGGGCTTCCTTCAAAGGTGCTACGGCTGCCATTGTATCACAGGCAAAGCGTATGTATTCTATCCATCGTACTTGCGATAGCATTTTGGCAATCTCGTCCGTCACCAAACGGCTATCCAAGCCTTGATTGAAGTCTACCCGATAACGAAGTTTGATTATCTTCTCAATTTGCTCCAGACCATAATCGGAGGCAAGAATATTGTTATCCATCAGTATTGCCGACTTTCGTCCTTGCATAACTTCTTCAATATCTCGATATGGTTTGACAGTTCCTTCTTTCTTGGGGACAATACACCACGAACAGTTGCGGATGCAGCCCCTTGTAAGGAATCCGTATGCTTCTTTATACATGGGGTATATCGAATAGTCGGGCTGTATGGAATCGCAAAAGAGTTCTTCAAAGGAGTTGTAGCCTGTACCGCCTTTTATAATCTCAGTTGCTTGGATATGGGTGGTATCGTCAGGGGTGAAAGTAAATACTTTGGATTTATATACTTTGTCGTACTGCTCGAAATGGTTGCACCATTCAACGGTGTCACCTTCCTGTCGGTGGTAGGCTGCAATTTTCATCAAAGCGAGGTTTGGAAAATTGCGACCATCTACGTCAATAAGTCCTATTTTCATAATTTAAAATTGTAATTGGGCGTATGTTTTTTTTGCATGCCATGTTTTTATATTGTCTCTACCTATCCACCAATCGAATACACTCTCGGCAGAATCAAACGAAGCATAGCTTCCCATTGCCATGATTTGCCTGATTACAGGGAGGTAGAATCTCTCGGCAAAGCGTGGGAACTGTTTAAGCATTAAAGTCTTTTCCCTTTTGGATGCCATCGGGCAAAAAAGACAGCCTAAACGTTGGTGTCCTTCATCATAAAGATTGCAATACGGAATATTGTTACCTCGAATGAAAGTCCAGACATCGTTGTCAGTCCAAGAAAATATCGGAGATAAGATTATCTTGTCAGTACCTTTGACGCATGTAACAACTGTTTCGGTTTTCATATCGAATAAGTCGAACCCGCCTACTTTTTCCACCAGACTTGTCCCGTCAATTTCGTAGACAGGTTTATATGCTGGCTTTCTTTTCAATTCCTTTTCGATTGGTTGACGCTTCGCTCTGTTGACACTTTCGGCTGCACGTATTCCGACACAGGTGCATGTGCCACTTCCTGCATGTTCCTTTAATTCCTTACAACAATACCTTGCCCTGCGACTTGGCAACATACGTTTCTCGATTATAAGTTCTCGCATAGTTTTCTTAGGAAGGTGTAACTGAACCTCTGGATACTGATGCCGAACAAAGCGCATTAACTGAGGCGGGTCGATTGTGGTCACTTGCATGTGAGCCGTAAATTTGCATCCCGAAAGCTGCATTAGGTGATAAAGCGTTTGTGAATCTTTCCCACCAGAGAAAGCCACATGAAAGCCTTCGTCACTCATTGACAATGCAAGGTCTGAGGCTTTTCGGATAAATTCGATAGCCTTACGTTCTTTTTGTAAGAGTTTCATTATTTAAGGAGTGGTTTTGTAAAAGTGAATGGTTTGGGAAGTTTTATTATTCTTAGTTATATATTGCTTTTCTTTGCCTCTCGATACTAAGCCGAACCGTGCGAATAGCATCTTCACGCCCTTCGAGGCTTCTTTCGTAATCGAGTAGTTCTGCCTCTGTCTGGGCGATATAATATCCTGCCGATGTAGCGATAAGCGCAGGAACGAGGTCGTTAATCCGTATGTAGTTAATGATTTTGCGAACCCGTGTATCGGATATTTTATGTCCGGGACTCAGGGATTTTACTATCTGCTTATTTGTTACTGCGTATTCTTTCCCTATTCTCGCTCTTAGACCTTTAATGAGTATCGGCAACAAAATATCCTTTTCGTATGCTGATAATGGTTGGGTTTCTTTATCAAAGCCTTTTATCATAATTTTACTTAGATTAATTTTATTACTACTTTCTTCGTGATTCGCCTCCCAAATGGATAATGTTGTACATTTCCCGTATGCGGTCTGAAATAAATCTGTCGTTAGGGCTATCATACAGGGCATGTATTTCATCTGCATCGCAGTTGGTTGTGATATAGGTTTGCACTCCTTCGGTTCTCCACAGGTTGTAGCGGATATGTAGTATGTGCTGCATGACATTGAGCTTCTGCCCGAAATGATTGGCTGGTATGGTTTCCCGCCCTAATTCATCAAATGCCATATCTACGGCTCGGCGACTATATCCATTTTGATTGTATGTGTAGACATCGAGGTCGCCATTGATTGCGTAATCGTTGGCTACTTTGCTGCAATCAAATATTTTAAATCCATCATATCTTCTTTTTCCGAACTCCGAAAAGATTTGTAACAGGCTTGTTTTGCCGGCTCCATTTCCTCCCATAAGCCAAATTCCTTTACGGAGGTTGTAATCGCTAACCTGTCCTGTGTAGTACAGGAACAGGTTGGCAATTACGTCCGTGTTGAGGTCGTCATATATGAAGTTGGGAATTTGCTCTTTGATTATGTTGGATAGAAGTATGCGTAGTCGTGATATATATTCGGGTGACAGGACTTTTTCAGAATCCTTTGCCATAGTCTTTTGGTTTCGAAAAATCTGACCTATTTTCATTATTTTTCCTGCTTTGTTCCCATGTCCTTATTGCGGCTTTCCAGTCCTTCATTTTGTTTTTGCCAATCATCCAACCTTTAGCGGAATAAAAGTCAATAAATTTCTGAGGGTCGATAGTGTTTTTTCGCTCTAAGCAGTAGGCTTGGACTTCCTCGAAAGTAGGAGGAATGAAGGTCTTTCCCCGTGCCTTTTTTGGTGACGGAGTTTCGTTCAATCCTTTACTGGAAGCGAAGAAAAGGGTATCGGGGGTAGTGTCGGAGATAGTATCTTTCTTGAAAGAGTATTGACCTACGCTTCTTGTACTTCTGCCAACTTGATAGACAATTATTCCTGCTTTTATTAGATTCTTCCTTGCTGTATAAAGACTACTTTCTGCAATATTCAATCGGTCTGTCAGTTCTGTATTGGAGCAATAGATTATTTCTGAATTGTCCGACTTATGTATTGCCAATAGTTCGTAAAACAAGGCTTGTT
This sequence comes from Dysgonomonas sp. 25, assembly GCF_010501075.1. GTDB lineage: Bacteria > Bacteroidota > Bacteroidia > Bacteroidales > Dysgonomonadaceae > Dysgonomonas. The sequence continues at coordinate 221,354 of NZ_QVMN01000003.1, read as the reverse complement.
CTACTGCGGTGAATCGAAATTTCTTACGAATCTTCCGCATATAATTAATCAGTATTGTTTCATCCATAAGTAATATTTTATGCTGCTTGTCGATTATCTTCGGTATCAGGGTTGCTATAAAAGAGCCTGATGGCATCAGCTTTCTTATAGTTTGTCAGTAACCTTTTGCCTATCATTTCAACCATTTTTGCGGTGACAGCATTGCCTAATAGTTTATATCGCTGAGTTTTTGGCAATAACTTGATTTCTCCATTATAGTCTCCGTATCGAGTCCAGTTGTCAGGAAAGCCTTGTAGTCTTTCGCACTCTATTTCGGTTAGTCGGCGAATATTGTTTACGTAAGGAATGTTATCTCCTCCTGTACCATAACTTGCCTGAATGGTCGGTGTCACTTCTGTATATATCCGTTGTTCCTTGTGGAAGTGTACAGGGTCGCCAACGAAAGTGTTATGCGATGCTATAAGGGGGCTACGAGAGTCTGTGGGTATCGCAGGGCTAATGCCATCAGTACCATAAATTCGATTTTGTTGGTATGGCTGTTTATTATTGCTTTCGGTGGAAGGATTGAGTTGTACTACTACTCCTTGATAGCAACGTGTATCTAAAGTGGGTGTGATACCTTTTCTATTGACATTGCCACGTTTATCCTGATTTACGGATTTGAGGTCTATTGAGTCTCCGATTTCAATATTATCTTTTTTATCTGTATCAACTAATATTATGGGTACGACTCCATGTCCTACAACTATTGTTGATGATAGACCTTTATCGTTAATGACAATCCCATCTTGTCCTTTTCTAATCCTACCAACCTTATTTATTTTGGAGTTTTCAGATTTTATGCGGCTTGTCCTGACGAATGTGTCGTCTGCTCTTTGTCCGTAGTTACATCTGATTGTTGTACAATTTTCGGTTTGTGATTGTCGCTTGTCTGTTCCGTCCTTTTTGTGAGATATTCCTTCATCTTGTGTGATAGGAAATACGTTTCGCCAATTTCGGAAAGAGGTTGCAAGATGTCCGACAAGATATATTCGCTCACGATTTTGGGGTAATAGCCATGATGTATTAACAAGTTGCCATTCGATTGCATAACCCCCAATGTCGGCAAACGCTTTGATAATCGCCCAAAAGTCTCGGCGAGAGTTTGAGCTGAAAGCTCCTTTAACATTTTCCCAGATAAATATGTCTGGTCGGAAGTGAGATATTGCGATAATTGCTTCTTTGATAAGGGAGCTTTTATTCCCTGCAAGTCCTTCTCTGTTTCCAGCAAGCGAGAAATCTTGGCAAGGCGAACCGAATGTGATAATGTCTGGTCGTCTGATTCCCGACTGAATGATATTTTCAACTGCTCCGATGTATTCTGCATTTGGATAATTGTATTTATAGTTTGCGATTGCGTGTTTATCTATTTCTGAATAATATGTTTTCTTGAATTGGAAGCCTGCATCGGCAAGTCCTTTATGGAATCCACCTGTGCCGGAAAACAAATCAAGTAATACTAATTCTTTATTTTCATTTGATGCCATATACGTTGTGATTTTTTACTGTATCAATCTTTAACTTCCCTTCTTTATCGAGGTATCGGGAGATACGCTTTTGCTTTTCTTCTTCGGGAAGCCGCTTGTCTAAGAGAATCTGTGTTTTCGGACTCTTACAAATTAGGACAGTAACAAATTGTTTTTCACTATTCATTAAAAATTCATTTTTAGTTGTTGCTGATGCGTTTTCAATCTGTTAATTGCGTCATTGAAATATGTTTTGTCCTTTTCTATGATTGTCAAGTCAAAATCCAAATCGTGACAAGCTATTGCATGAGAAAAAGAACCTCCATGAGTATCAAGAATCGAATCGCCTTTAGTCGCATAATTTCCCAAAATCCACTTATATAATTCTATCGGCTTTTGAGTCGGGTGTATCTTTAAGTGCCATTTTCCATTATAGTCGGACATATAATACACATAGATTTTTCTTAATGCCCGATTAAAAGATGTATATAGTAACTCGCAATCACTGAAATCGGCATGGTTTCCTTTGTCCCAAACAATCCATCCCATTGAGGGTTTTAAATATTCAACCATATAATTAGCCCCGAATATTATTTGATTTCTGGAAACTCTGAATAACTCATCAAAGTAAGATTTGTCGGGTATAGACTTATCCCACTCGGAACTATCTTTATATCCGACTCTGCTAACCTCTCCTTTTCTCCTCCTATTTTTATCCTTACCTCCTTCGCCTATTCCATAGGGCGGGTCAACTATTGCTAAATCATAAGTATTGTCTGGCAATGCCAACATATAGTCCATGCAGTCACCTCTTATTGCTTTTATTTTTCCGAGTTGATATATTCCCATTTTTTGTATTTTTCGTTATCTATTTCGAAATCCCCTTTGCCATTCTTTTTCGCTTCGCAATACCGCAAGCCAAATACAACGCAAAAAGAAAGGTGCGAGCAATGCCACATGTATTTAAAGCGTTGGTTTTCGCCCTGATTATGTAAGCAGTATTCGCACCTGACAGGGATTCCGTTCTTGGTTTCAATCCCCTTTTTTGCCATTAACCTTTCACGACTTTAAACCAGAAAAATTCTGTATCGTAAGCTTTTAGTAATGATTCTCCACAGATATATACATAGCCTTGTTCCATAATCTTCACATAGTCCATAGGGTTCTGAATATCGGGTGTTATGGTGTTGGGGTTATTCTTTGTTCTAAATGCTATATCTTTTGGTTGTAGGTCTTTATAGTTGCAGGGAATAAGTACGCAATCGACTTTTTCAAAGATTTCTGATTGAAAATGATATAGTCCGTAGGTCTTTTCTGAGCTTAGAAGTATCACCGAGTCGTTTTGTGTTCCAATTCCTAACTGCTTATCATTATATCCCAATTGGAAGATGTTGATAGTATCAGGGACAATTAAGAGTTTATCGGTCTGGAAAATAATCTTCTGTGATTCAATCCAACAGAGTTTGTTTTTCTCCAATTCTTTAAGCATGAATATTTTTTCTTCGGAAGTGGCTTTGCGGTTGATGTAGTCAACCAGAAACCAATCATCGAGATTCAAAAGTTTAGCCGTTATGTTGTAATTGGCGTGGTAATACACTTTGTCTCCTTCGATATGGGAAACAATACAGAGCCAAATGGAAGTTGGCGACTTGCAGAATAGTACATCGCCTTTTTTTATATTGGGTATAGGAATCGGGCATTTATATTTACCCGCCTCGAATATTTCTTTTTCTTTATTATTCATATTATTTCTCTTTTTAATGAAAAAGGGCTGATGTTTCACAACAGCAGCCCCTCAAATAGTTTACTTGATTTAGAATTACAAAAGTGTTTATACGTTAGAATGGCAAATCATCTTCTTCTTGTGTTGTTCCTTGCTGAGAGGAACTTGTACCATCCCAAGTTTTGAGATTACCAATATAAATAGTCCTGTCATTGGGTTGACGTTGCTCTTTAGGGACATTGACAATGACGGCATGTGTGTCGCCATATTTACCTTTTTCTTTTAGCTGCGATATGCCAATATTGAGATATTGTTTGCCATTTTTTTCGCTTTTTCTTATCAGTTCTTTTGGTATGTCTGTCAGGCAGATAGAGCCATACAGGAATTTATTGTCATTCATAATTGTTGGTTTTAAAATTTGGGTGTGAAACGTGCTGTATCTTGTTCGAGTGCTACTCTTAGCAGGGAGAGCCTGTCTTTAGTTCTCATTACCAAACTCGAAATGTTACTTATATCCTTCTTGCTTAGTTGAACAACGGTGTCGGGCGTAACATCATAGACGAGTAGCGGATTGGCTGTATTTTCGGGACGGTAGGAAATGAAGTGTAGTGTTTTGAGGTTTTTCAAAACGGTAAAATACATGACTATCTGCCAGATATATTCTTGTATCATCAACATAGGGTTGCGGAGATAGGCTGTATGTGTGACACGGTTGGGGCATTTAATTTCGATAGCTTCTGCCATCCTTTTGCCGATTATACCATCAGGGCTTAGTCCTGCTATGCCGTTATCCATTTCTATCCATCCGTACTGTGTAACCTTTTTCTCATATACTCTCTCGTATTCCATACGGGCAAGTGGCTCATAAATATTGCCTCGCTCCATATCGTTGGACGTAAACATTTCTTCGAGTTCGAAAGGTTCGAATCGTGTGGATAAGAGTTCGTCATATATGGCACAATCCCGAACATCTTTGTCTACCATGAGTTTTTTGAGGGTAGAACCTCCAATCTTCCCATATTTGAGCAAGAACCATTCTTCGGATTGTTGCAAAAGCTCTTTGTATATCTTCATTTCAATACTTCTTTTAGCCTGTCTTTTACAGTTACTATTTTCGTGTCTTTACGGTGCTTGAGACTCATATACACTTCTTGTAGTTCTGCAAGTGTTTGACAGGCTTCCAATTGTTTTTTGTCGGCTTCTATTTCTGCATCAAAGGTTGTTTCTTTTGGCATGACGGGACGCACTCGCAGACATTCAACGACTTCTCCTGCAACTTTTGTCGTTGTAGGGTAAAGTGTTATCTTTTTACCTACCCAATCTTCAATGTATGGGCTTCCGTAGATTTTGGTAATGGTTTTGGCATTTGTCCTGTTTATTATGAAAGGTTTTTGTCCTCTCAACTCGGCAACGGTGCAATCTTCTTCTTTACCTCCTTCCCCTTTTACTCGCCGTACTTCTACTTTAGTTATTTCAACTGTGAGGTCTTGACCATCGAGCGAATATGCTCCGATGTAATCCAAATTGACCAACCGCTTCCAATGCGTTTTTCCTTCATTGCTCATAGTTCTCAATTATTGTTTTTTATTATCGGTATTTAGTTTGATAGTCTCTTTTTCGATATATTCGGCAAACTGTCTCAACTGTTGCGGAGTAAACCAAATCATTTGCACTGTTTCGGAGTCAAGGGTAGTGGTGTCATAATCCTCGCAGAGTTGTATTGCCCTTTTGAGGTATTTTTTGAAGTCGTTATTTGTCATTGGCTGATTGGGGTTAAATGTTTACTTTATCTAAACTGATTAATTTCTTTTTGGAGATATACTTTACGGATGTCGCATTTGTCCCTGTGTTGATTTGCTTTAGCAATCCTAAATTGATTAGGTGTGTGACTCTGCTTCTTCCTCTAAGTTTGTATGCCTGTCTGGTGCTAATCAAGTCAGGATCAATATTTTTACCCTTTCTTTGAGGCTGTCCCTTAATATATTCAGACATGACTTCGGCTATAATTTCGAGTATAGCTTCTTTTATGGCTTGTTTGATATTTGTAGATAACGACATAGCTTTATTAATGAGTTTATTATGAAATTCACGCCCTAAAGCTGGCTGGAATTAGGACAAAAAAAGGCGTACTAAAATGAATTAGTACGCCCGAAGGTGTCAGTTATATAATGTTAAGTATTGGTATTTTACATGAAGAAGTTTAGAGTATCAAATCTTACTCCTTCTAAGTCTTTTATATTAGAATTGTAAGCGTTCCATGCGGTTGATATGTGACTTGTTTTTATTTCATCTGTTATCCCTGTTTTTTTATTTCTTCTATTACGATTTGAGTTTCGGATATTAACAAGTCTACGGCGTGCTTCGTCAATTGCTTGGTACTCGCAGTGTTCGAGTGTTGCAAACTGATTGAAAAAAGCCAATACTTTTTCAACCGATTGCCCTCTATTTCTTATTAAGAAAGACATGAATCCGCAATAGTCGGTTGTAGTAAGGGTATTAAATGCTGAGTTCAATTTTAATCCTTTCAGCAATATATCATCCCAATGTTCTTTATTGCTTTCATATTCTACCAATTGAAGGCTTGGTGTTATCTTATATTTCTTTGAAGATTTATGAAAATCCAAACTATCTCTTAATAATACCATATATCTTTTGGTTATTGCTGCTAATTGTACATGGTAAGGATAGCCTTTTATTTTAAATGAATCGGCGGCAGTCCTTGTCCTTTGTGTATCAAGAATCTCAAAGGCTTTTTCGTCTACATTGCTAATTGCTAATAAGTTTTGTGGTACTCCTGAGACAATTATGCCTTGTAAGCGTTGCTGACCATCAACCATCCTCATATTTTCATCGAACTTAATAGCCAACCCGCTTTTTTCAACCCATAAACCACTCGTCATTTGTGTTGCTAAATAGTTTACATGAATGTTATTCATGTCCCGATTGTGGGTGTTATATTTACCAAGCAATTCCTGAGCTAATTCGGGTGTCATATACACTTCTTCAATGTACATACCCAATAGCCAAATGCCTGTTCCAGTACCTAAGCCTATTGATTTTTCCATAGTTTACAAAATATTAAATTAATTAAATTGTTATTCTAATTCAAAGGTATCGTATGCTTATTCCTTGCTGTAACTTGGATTCTAAAAGTTTTCGGAAAAAATTTAACATTTCCGATGTATTAATGGAATACTTTTTGAAATTCAGCAATTTAAGCGAGAAAAAAGTTTTCGGAAAGTGGGAATAGTCAGGCTCGAACTGACTGTACTCCTTTTGTATATTCCCTAAGTATCAAAATGATACTATATATTAATCGCACAGGGTTTTATTATCCGCCAACCCCGAAGTTAATAGCCATAAGGCAGTGCGTAAAAGTGTCGTTTTTATACAAAACCACTCCACAACCCAATGTGGAAACTGTCGTAACAGGGGTTTGTTTTTCCAATACGTCAAAGAACCATAGACCAATATTGTTGGTCATTCTGTATTTCTTTTTCTTGTTCAATTATTAGCTTATACTCAATATTCCTATCCTCGACCATTTGAGCTACATATTGCATAAACTGTTCGCTGATTTCAGGTATTAACTCCCATTCTGAGTTAAGTATTTCGGCAGTTTCGAGTATTACTTCATCATCTTTGCCTAAGAACTCGACTATGCAGCGAAACCCAAATATGCAGTTATCGAAGTTTTGTGGTATTGGCTCTGCAAGCGATTTAGCTATCATTGATTTTGCAACATTTATCATAGAAAATAGCCCTTGCATGAGTTATACTTTATAGTTTTATTCTCATCTTTAGTTATTTTTTTATACTAAAGATGTTGGGATATTAACAAAATCCTGTATCTTCGCATTAAAATGTTCTATTTGGAACTTTTCAGAAGCAAAGAAAGTTCAATTTAGAACATTATGCAAATAAAAATGTGCCAAATGGAACATTTTTAATAATATTTCACTATTTGATTACGGTATTTTTTTGATTACGGAAAGAAATGTCTAAGGAAACAATTGATTACGAAACGTTTGATTTTAAACGAATCAAACAGCACAGAAAATTCTTAGGTATAACACAGGATGAACTGGCTGAGTGGTTGAACGCTGGACGTACAACTATTATCAGGTATGAGAAGGGGCGTATTCCTATCGAAGCTATGCCAAAAATAACCCGATTCTTAGATGTAAAAACCAAAGAGGAACTATATGGTGTTCTTGTTGATGATTTCGGTTTGGAATACAAAACACTGTCAAATGGAGAGTACCAAATCAGTATTCCTTATATTCCTATTTCATCTTACCAACAATATGCTAATACATTTGAATTAGGGGATTTGCAACTCGGTTATGTAGTGGATAATATCAATACAGGATTGTATGTTGCTTTTGAAGTAAAAGGGGAGGCAATGGATAATGGCAGTAGGCGAAGTCTTACAAAGGGAGATATTGCCATAGCTAAAGAGTTGGATAAAGATAATCTACAAATGGATGAAATAAATGGCGAAATTTGGGTTGTAATTCTGGAGGGGGATATTCTGTTCAGGAAGGTAGAAAAATTCGTCAGGAAAGATAATAAGATTGTATTTCGGGCTTTAAACCCGTCAAAAGAATATGCAGATTTCAGCCTAAATTTAGCTGAAATAAAAAAACTATATAGAGTTATAGAGAGAAGAACAAATTTCTAAATCGAGAGCAATTTAGAATCTGTTATACTAATAGTTTACCAGAATTTTGTAACACGCTAATTATCAGTACAAAACAACCTGCCTTACAAGCAGAGGGTCGGCGGTTCGAATCCGTCAACGCCCACTTGAAAATCAAAGACTTACGAGAAATCGTAAGTCTTTTTTTATATCCATAACTTAGCAGAGGATATACAACAGAAGTATTTACAGTTCAGACGATGCCAAGTTGTGATCAGCTTTCAAAATTTCGAGAATCAGAATAGAAAAACCTGCAACGACCAATTGCAGGTTTTAAATATATTCATTGTTATAATAGATGAAAGCTGTTACCCTTTCAACAGTCTTTTCAGTTACCAGAAATACCAGTAGAATAAAGCGCAGAATGCAACAACACCCAAAGAGGCGATAACATCCCATTTGCTCCAGCTTTTTCCGATTTGTTTCTTATAATCATCTGTGAAAGTGATAGCTTCAATCTGCTGTGCCGTTGGTTTCTTCGTGAACAATGATACTACAACCATCAACAATATGATGAAGACAAGTAACCATATCTCGAAGATAAGCCAGTTAGTTTGCCAAAACCAAGAAGTATACTCCCAAAATCCGCCTGTCATCACGGCTTTACCTGTATCAGTGAAAATATTGGTCAATAGGCGCAACATACCGATAAGGAAACCGGCTATCATACCCACTTCACCGGCTTTTGGCGTAATCCTCTTGGAGAATATACCAAGGGCAAATACAGCCACCATCGCAGGTGCAAGTAACGATTGGATGCCCTGCAAATAATCGTAAAGGCTACCAAGGCTCATCATAATCGGTATCCAGACAATACCAAGCACCACAACGACCATTGTTGCAACGCGGCCTACCATCACATATGTACCTTCGCTCTTATTTTTGAACATCGGTTTGTAGAAATCCTCGGTAAATAGCGTAGCACAAGAGTTGAAGAATGCAGCTAATGAAGCGACCAATGCCGAAATGAAACCGATAGTTACAATCCCTTTAACACCGGCAGGCAAAACAAATTTCACCATAGAACCGAATGCCGTATCAGGATTGTCTAATGTGAAACCGCTTTCAGGACGTGCGGCCAATGCAGCAGCCACCATTCCCGGAATCAAGAACATAAATACAGGCAATAATTTGAAATAACCGGCAGCAATAGTACCTCTACGGGCACGTTTCATGACTACTTCGTTCGATTCACCTTTGCGCTGTCCAAGTACACGCTGAACGATATGTTGGTCGGTACACCAGTACCAGAAACCGATGATCGCCGCTCCGATAAATACCCAAAAACCCGGATAGTCGTCATATAGCGGATCGCCTGTACTAAAGTGGAACATATGATTTGTACCGTATGCAACGCCGTCTGCTCCTACGTTTAGCGTTTTGGAATAGTCAATCATTGCATTCCAGCCATCGGCTATACTTCCACCGCCCAACGCAGATAATCCCAAGAAAAGCACAAGGAATGAACCAAGAATAAGTATAGGTGTCTGTATTGCCGATAGTGTCATTACACCCTTCATACCGCCCATAACGGTAAAGATACCGGTCAAAACTATCAAGCCAATAGCGCCATACCAGAAAGGCAATCCAAGAAGGCTTTCCATAAAGATACCACCTGTAAAGGCCGTTACACTCACTTTGGTCAATACATATGCTATAAGTGTGATGATAGATAACCACGAACCTGTCTTGGGTGTATAACGATATTTAAGGAAATCGGGCATGGTGATGATTTTACCCATCTTATTATTCATAAGTTGGTAGAACGGCACGAAAAGCCATCCCAAAATAAGTATCATCCAACCTTGCATTTCCCAGTGTGCCATACCTACACCTGATTTCGCACCGGTACCAGCCAGTCCGACGAGGTGCTCCGAGCCAATGTTTGCGGCAAAAATGGCAGCACCAATTATATACCATGGCTCGCCTTTACCAAAAAGGTAGTCTTCGCTGTTAGCACCTTGTTGCAGGCGTTTGTCTTTCTGCACAGAACGCCACACAGCCCATGTTATAGCCAGAATTCCGACTGTGATAACAACCCAGTCGAGCCAGATAAATTCATGTGAATTCCAATTCATATTTTTTTAGATTTAAGAAAATAATTCAGTTTCTGTGAACTTGCCAAGTTTTTGGTATTTTTCGTATGCAGACATATATACGCGGTGATTATCCATATTGGGAGTATATACAGATGCAAATCCTTGTCCCATCGCTTTTTGTGCCGCATAAATATCAGGATGTTCGCCTGCTACGACTGCGGCAAACATTGCTGCTCCAAATGCACAGGCTTGTTCCGACTTGGCCACTTTGATCGGCATGCCCAATACATCGGCAAGCGTTTGCATCACAAGAGGAGATTTCAAGGAAATACCTCCGATGCCGATAACGCTTTCTATCTCGATACCATTTTGCAGGAAACGGTCTACAATAGCTTTAGAACCGAATGCAGTAGCTTCGACCAATGATTTGAATATAATCGGTGCAGAGCTTGCCAGATTAAGACCTGTAATAGACCCTTTTACCAATTGGTTAGCATCAGGTGTGCGTCGTCCGTTCATCCAGTCGATTACAAGAACAGAACTGTCAGATACTGGTATTTTAGCAGCTTCAATAGAAAGCTCAGGTATAATTTTATCAAGAGCTTCTTCGATAAGTTTATCTTTTGTAGCCTTATCTATCAAATCGGATGAGCCGACTAATTTTTCCAAAGGCCATGCCAACACAGACTTGAACCATGCATAAATGTCTCCAAAACCGGATTGCCCCGCTTCCAAACCAATCATTCCCGGAACAACCGAACCGTCTACCTGTCCGCATATTCCCGGAACTAATTTTCCGTGCATCTCGTTGTAAGGCACTATCATAATGTCGCAAGTCGATGTACCTATCACACGTACGAAAGTTTTAGGACCTATTTCGGCGCCTACTGCTCCCATGTGACAGTCGAACGCACCTACCCCTACGGCTACATTAGTCGTTAATCCCAATCTTTTAGCCCATTCAGGTGTGAGGTTTCCCACTTTTACATCACTTGTATGTGTTTCGTGGAATAATCTGTCTTTGAATCCTTTGAGTAGAGGTTCAATTTCCACCAAGAAATCTTCGGACGGAAGGCCATCCCATTCTTTCAGCCACATTGCTTTGTGTCCGGCTGCACATCTACTTCTTACAATATCCGCTGCCTTTGTGGTACCTGTTATCAAAGCCGGCATCCAGTCGCAATGCTCTACCCAACTGTAAGCATCTTTTCTGATTGAAGGGTCTACTTTCAGTACATGAGCCATTTTTGCCCATACCCATTCGCTCGAATATATTCCACCTTCGTAGGCAGTATAGTCAATAGGCCAGCGTTTCGCAATCTCGTTTATCTTAGCTGCTTCTTCTACGGCAGTATGATCTTTCCATAGCACAAACATGGCATTTGGATTTTCGGCATACTCAGGACGCAAAGCCAAAACCTGTCCTTCTTCATCGATAAGTGCAGGCGTAGAACCTGTGGTATCGAATGACATCCCGACTACCTTTTCGGCAGTTCCTTTTGGCGCTTTGCTTAAAGCTTCTTTTACAGACTCTTCCAAAGCTTCTATGTAGTCAAGAGGGTGCTGTCTGTATTGATTATTTATCGGATCACAGTATTTGCCCTCTTTCCATCTTTTGTAATATTTTACCGAAGATGCTATTTCCTCTCCATTTTGAGTATTAATAATTACCGCCCGACATGAATCGGAGCCGTAATCCAGGCCAATTGTATATTTCATAATATTTTAATTTGTAAATATGAAAATCAGCAGATTAGCAAATGCAAGAATATCCGAAATAAAATTATATACCAATTCTCACATTTGCTAATTTACTCATTAACTTATCTTAAAGCTTTGTTTAGCATGTAATACACCTCATTGTTGCGCAAATCCTGACGGAACTGGCGAATAGTAGTGTCTTTGTCGATAATCAACAATTCGATGTCTGCAATTTCAGCATAATCCTCTAACATTTCGGTTGTTACCGCGAAAGAGAAACTTGAGTGGTGAGTACCTCCGGCCAGAATCCATGCACCTGCACCGATTTCGAAGTCAGGCATCGGTTTCCACAATGCACATGCAACAGGAAGTTTAGGCAGCGCTTTAGGTTCTCTTACTTCCACTTCATTCACTATCATACGAAAGCGGTTACCCATGTCTACTATTGTAGCGGCAACGCCTTCACCCTTGTGCGCCTGGAATACGAGGCGGGCACATACTCCTGCATCACCGATTCCTAAGAAATGTACTTCTACGCGAGGTTTTACTCCTGTAATGTCCGGGTTGATTTCCAACATATGTGATTGAAGGATGGTGCTGTTATCTCCGTCGAAGTTTAATGTATAATCTTCGAGGAACGATTGTCCGCCCGGCAATCCTCTACCCATTACCCACATAGTGCGCACGAGTGCTGCTGATTTCCAGTCTCCTTCCGCTCCGAATCCGTACCCCTCAGCCATCAGGCGTTGAGAAGCGAAGCCCATCAACTGTTTCATGCCTGACAATTCGTTGAAGCTTGTTGTAAACCCTTTCGCGCCTTTGTCTTGCAAGAAACGACGGAGTCCGATTTCCTGAGCGGCTGCGTCACGTACAACCTGATGTTTTTCCGTACCCTTTTTACAATCGTCGGCAAAGTCGTAAATCTTTTCATATTCAGCTACAAGAGCATCTATTTCTGCTTCTGCAACAGCCTCTATATAGGGTACTAATGTCGCGATAGGAGCATTGTCGACATGATAACCTAAGCGAATTTCGGCTTCAACTTTGTCACCGTCTGTTACCGCAACATTGTTCATATTATCTCCGAAACGGATAATAAGCATGTCTTGCGAATCTGCCCATCCGGCACAAACACGCATCCATGAGGCTATTTTGCTTTGAGTATCTTTATCTTTCCAATAACCTACCACCACTTTACGAGGCTTGCGCAAACGGCTGGTAATATGACCGAATTCACGGTCGCCATGAGCCGATTGGTTGAGGTTCATGAAATCCATATCGATTTCACTCCAAGGAATTTCTTTATTGTATTGAGTATGAAGATGCAGAAGCGGTTTTTTGTAATCCATCAAGCCGTGTATCCACATTTTAGCAGGCGAGAATGTGTGCATCCATGTAATCATACCTACACACTTTGTATCGCCGTTTGCTTCACGCATGATTTGAGAAATCTCCGCCGAAGAGTTGGCAGTTCCTTTATAAACAACTTTTATAGGAAGGATTCCTGAATCGTTCAAGCCTTTTACCATTTCAGTTGAGTGAGCGTCAACTGCTACTACTGCGTCGCCTCCGTAAAGAAGCTGTGCGCCGGTTACAAACCATACTTCAAAGTCTTTAAAATCCATGATATTAAATTTTTATAATTAGTAAATCAGATATTTTTATTCTCATTGTCCGTAGTAAGCATCCGGACCATGTTTTCTGAAAAAATGTTTCTTGATGAGCTCGTCGTTCATCTTCAATTGAGGATTGACATTGTATGCGACGAATGCCATTTTGGCTACCTGTTCCATTACAACTGCATTGTGAACTGCATCGTGAGCATCTTTGCCCCATGAGAAAGGGCCGTGATTATTGACAAGTACACCCGGTGTGTAGTCGGCATTCAGGCCTTCGAAACGTTCGACTATAACATTTCCTGTTTCCAATTCATATTTGCCTTGTACTTCTTGCGGTGTCATTTGGCGTGTGCAAGGGATGGCATCTTTGAAGTAATCGGCATGAGTTGTTCCGATATTCGGAATATCGCGCCCTGCCTGAGCCCACGCAGTCGCATATGTGGAGTGTGTGTGAACTACTCCTCCGATATTCGGAAATGCCTTATATAATACAAGGTGTGTTGCCGTATCGGAAGATGGTTTCAATTTGCCGTCTACTACATTGCCTTCGAGGTCTACGACTACCATGTCTCCGGCTGTCATCGTATCGTACGAAACTCCTGACGGTTTGATAACAACAAGCCCCGATTGGCGGTCTATCGCGCTGACATTGCCCCATGTGAAGATGACCAAACCATGCTTCACAAGGTCGATGTTGGCGTCGAATACTTCTTTCTTTAATGCTTCTAACATGCCTTTCTCTTTATTTTTTGAGATATAATCTTGATTGCTTATATAAGTGTATTGATTACACTTGATTATGCAATATTAATAATAAGTGTTTATTTATACACTTATTTAAGCATGTTGTAAAACATATTTACAAAAAAAGAGAGCTATGCGCCCTCTTCTAAATTGTATATATCTTATATTGTGCTTATTACAGCGAGAAGTAAAAACCTTTCCTTAGCAGTTCGTTATATTTTTCTTTTCGGAATTCGTAGTAAAATGCACCACGTTTGGAGCTGGATTTATCCTTATCTTCTTGTTTCTCGAGTATGTCCATTTCCAGAATTTTCTTGCGGAAGTTGCGTTTATCCAAGGTTGTTTGATAAATAGCCTCATATAAGGATTGCAGTTGCGGCAGCGTGAATCTCTCTGGTAACAGATTGAAACCCAACGGTTGCGTTGCTGCTTTTTTTCTCAATATGTCCATTGTGTCGCTTAACATCTGGTTGTGGTCAAAAATAAGTTTGCCTACTTTTTCCAATTCTTCCCATCGGGCATTATGTTTTTTGCAAAGCTCTTCATCAAATAATTCCAGATTAATAAGAGCATAATAGGCCAACGAAATAACCCGCTCGCCTTCATCACGGTTAATTTCCCCGTAGGCGCCTACCTGTTCCATAAACACATCCTGTATACCTGTATATTCAAAAAGGACGCGGGTAACCGTTTCGGACAGGCTTTCATCAGACCGGACAAATCCGCCCATAAGCGTATCCTGACCTTTTAGTGGCTCGAATTTCCGTTTCGAAATAAGTAAATAGAGCTTGCCTTCTTTAAATCCGAGTATTATGCAGTCGACGGATACGAAAAACTTTTCCTGTTCAATATAAAATGGTGACATCTGAGAATTTGAGTTAGTGTAAAAGTGTATTCTATACATTATAACGCGACAAAGATAATGTTTTATCTCTATTCGGGTTTTTATTCAGAACTTAAAATTCTAACTTCAACTATTTTAGGAGTCATCAGGTTAGAATTGCCCGATATTTTGATCTCCAAAAATTCATTATCAATATCTTCAGGTATCTCCAGTATTTGAACCTGCATATTGTTTCCATGATTTCCTTCAAACCTTGCCGAACCTACAATCTGATTCTCTATCGATATATCGAATGCTCGCGCTTGATCTATATCAAAATACTTCAGGTATAAGTACTTTCCTCCTCTATGCGTATTCTTCATCCGGTAACTGAACCAGCCGTTTGCTTCGCGCCAGTGGATATCTTCAATAAATCCTGTCCACGAATCCTGTGATTGGATGAAATGGTCGGATTCGGGCTGTTGTTCTCCACACACAACTTTATCGATTGTTTTGCTATCCAATATTATCTGCTCTCTTTCTTCCTGTTCTATTTTTTCCTGCATTTTCTTTAGTCCTTCGCTTGTAGCCTGAGGCCAGTATATAATATAGCGGGATTCGTGCAGACGATAGAATGGTATGAGCTCGAGGGTTGAGGGATATTTTTCTGAATAGAGACTCGTCAAAGTAAATGTCAGGGATTTATCTTCGACCGGATTTACCAAAGAAGTAATCTCTGAAGGCTCACTGACAATGACAGGCATATCCTTCATCGGTACTTGTCTTCCATGTGCAACATGGCCGCCACGGCTGTCATCCGCAAAAAGGCCGTCCATATTATCCGTTTCGGTTTTTGCTGCCAGCACAAGAGGCCCATACATAATCGAATAGTAGTTGGAATGATCCGGCAATTGTTCGGTGGATATTTTCATTGGCATTTTCATCACTATTTTGTCTCCTTTTTTCCATTTGCGGTGGATAGAAACGTAGCCTGCTGAGTTTTCGGATACCGGATATTCCTTCCCGTTAATGCTGATTCTTAGCTCACCTTTGCTAACCCATGCCGGATAGCGTAGTTGCAGTGTGAATTCAGTTGTTTTTTCAGGATTGATTGTTAACTCCGTCTCGGGTTTGTCGGGGAAGTTATTCTCCTGTACAATAACAACTTTTTTCTTTCCCCACGTCAATTGAGAGGGGATAAACAGATTTACGAATAGTTCATTATCTGTATGTGCATATATCATTTCTCCGTATTTGGAATGGTTCTCTATCCCGGAGCCTACACAGCACCACATACTTGTCTGGGGTTGAGAATATACCCTATAGTGCCCCGGCCGCATTTGCGTAAAATATACCAATCCTCCGGTTGTCGGATTTTGAGAGGACAATATGTGATTATATAACGCCCTTTCGTAATAATCGATGTAGCTTTTATCCTTCGATGTCTGATAGAGCATGCGGGTCAGGCGAAGCATATTGTATGTATTGCAGGTCTCGGGACCTTCGATACTTTGTATTACTCTCGAGAAATCGTTTGTAGGGTTGAAATGCTCTCCTACACTGTTTCCTCCTATACACAGCGAGCGATGTTTTACAACTGTTTCCCAAAAATAACGCGAAGCCTCTGACCATTCGGTGTTTCCTTCAATATCGGCAATACGTTTGAATCCAAGTACTTTCGGAATTTGAGTATTGGCATGCATCCCGGTTAATTGGTCTTCGTGTCTGAGCAGAGGATCAAGTATGAGCTGTTGAGAGAACTGACGTGCCAGTTTGAGATATTTCTCGTCGCCGGTTATTACTGCCACGTCGGCAAAGGTTTCGTTCAGGCCTCCATATTCACTGCGGAGCATGTCTTGTATCTGCTCTTCCGTCAGTTGAGAAACCAGACTGATAGCCCAATCGGACATTTTGACAAGCATCTCTCTGGCTGGCTCGCTCTGTGCATAAAGCCAGGCATCGCGTAGGCCTGCATAAGTTTTGTGTATATTGTATAAGGGAACCCACCTGTCATTGAGGTTGAAACTTCCGGCTCGAATGTTTCCGTCAGCTATTTCTTCCCATATTGCTTTTCCTTCCGGAACTCCACCTATATAGCCATTTCCGTTAGCCTCCTGACAGCGATGCAATTCGGAAAGCATATAGTCAAGCCGCTGTTTGATTTCCATGTCTCCTGTTGATGCGTACATTAGCGATAATGCCGAAAGGTAATGCCCTCCGATATGCCCGTCCAGACCCGAGTTCTCCCAGTTTGTATAGCTTTCGGCTTTGAGTGCGAATCCTGCTTCGCGCAGAAAAGGAGCAAGTAGCCGGTCAGGATTTAATTCTAACAGGTATTTTTTGTTCAGATCCTGTGCATGCTTAAAGGGACTGTCTAAAAGCCTCACATCCTGCAAATCGAAATATTCGACTTGAGTGGTCGGTTGGGCGCAAATAAGCAACGATAATGTAAGCAGGGCTGTTGCTATGAGGATTCTTTTCATGGTTGTTTATTATACTTTTTGAAAAAGTATCCGCTGCAATTCTAATTGAACAACGGATACTAAAGATTTAAAATGAACACAGAGTCTATTTACACAATAAGCCTCTCACCTGCTTATATACATTTTCGGCTGTGAATCCGAGTTTTTCGTCCAGTATTTTGTAAGGAGCAGAATATCCGAATGAATGCATACCCCATACTTTTCCATTATTGCCTACAAGCCCTTCCAACGTGACAGGCAGCCCGGCTGTCAGACCGAATATTGTTTTGCCCGCAGGAATTACATACTCCTGATATTCCTTGCTTTGTTTTCGGAAGAGGCCTTCAGACGGGACAGATACAATACGGGACTTAATGCCATCGTTTGCCAACAGTTTAGCTCCATCAACCAAGGTAGACACCTCCGATCCCGAAGCTAATAGGATGATGTCATAATCGCTTTCGTCTTGTATGATATATGCTCCTTTCTCAGCTTGCAAAGCTTCTTGATAACGATTTGTGTTAGCAGGAAGATCGTTGATATTCTGGCGTGAAAATATCAATCCTGTTGGCGTCGACAGATTCTCCATAGCCATTTTCCAAGCTACGGTAGCCTCCGTTACATCAGCAGGACGAAGTACCAGCATCGAATTGTGTCCGTGATGATTTTGCAGTTTCTCCATCAAACGAATCTGAGCCTCTTGCTCTACAGGCTCGTGTGTCGGTCCATCTTCTCCCACACGGAAAGCATCATGTGTCCAGATAAATTTCACCGGAAGCTCCATCAATGCTGCCATACGTATGGCAGGCTTCATATAATCGGAAAAGACGAAGAATGTCGCGCAAGCTGGAATTACGCCTCCATGAAGAGCCATCCCAATGCTTAAACAAGCCATTGTCAATTCACAAACGCCCGTCTGCAAGAATGCTCCTGAAAAATCCCCTTTGCGAAGGCTGTGTGTCTTTTTGAGGAATCCATCCGTTTTGTCTGAATTGGATAGATCGGCGGAAGATACAATCATATTCTCTACCTTTTCGGCCAGTACACCCAAAACTGTAGCAGAGGCTGTGCGGGTTGCCTGATTGGGCTTCTGCTCAATGGCTGTCCAGTCTATCTCGGGGATATAGCCTTTGAACCATCTCTCCATTTTCTTAGCCGATTCGGGATTTGCCTTTGCCCAAGCCTCTTTTTCGGCATAGCGTTCAGCAACTATTTTTTTCAATTCGGCTTCCCGTTTCGCATATAATTCTTTCACTTCGGGGAAGATAGCAAACGGATTTTCAGCATCTCCACCCAGACTGGTAATTGTTGTATCGAAACAAGCACCGGCTGCGCTCAATGGCTGTCCGTGCGTTTCGGTTTCGTTTTCAAAACTCGATCCGTCATTTTTCAAACATCCCTTGCCCATTATAGTGTTGCCTATAATCAGGGTCGGTTTTGCGTCCTCTTGTTTTGCCTTTTTCAAGGCTTCCCGGATTTCATTTGCGTCATTTCCATTTATAGTGATAACACGCCATCCCCATGCCTGATATTTTGCCGCTACATCTTCGGATGTTACTTCCGATGTTTTAGTGGATAATTGTATGCCATTGGAATCGTAGAACATAATGAGATTGTCCAGCCCCAGATGTCCTGCTATACGTCCTGCTCCCTGAGATATTTCTTCCTGAATACCGCCATCGGAGATGAAAGCGTAGATAGTCTGGTTCATCCTTTCGCCAAAGCGAACTTTCAGATATTTAGCAGCTATGGCGGCACCTACAGCAAATGTATGTCCTTGTCCCAACGGCCCTGATGTATTTTCAATCCCTCTTTCGAGATCTCTTTCAGGATGCCCGGGTGTTACACTACCCCATTGACGGAATTGCATCAGATCATCCATCGAAAATTTGCCGGTGAGTGCCAGTGTCGCATATAACATCGAAGACATATGCCCGGGATCGAGGAAGAAACGGTCACGGCCTTCCCATTCCGGATTTTGCGGATCATATACAAGAAATTCACTATATAAGACATTGATGAAATCTGCTCCGCCCATAGCTCCGCCCGGATGCCCGGATTTAGCCTTTTCGACCATCGATGCAGATAATATGCGGATATTGTCTGCCGCTTTATTTAGTAAAGAAATAGTATTCATATTGTTTTATAATTTTTGCTTCGTTAGAATAAAGAACTCCGGAAGTCTCCTTGGATTACAGGATAACATTCCGGATGTCCTTTGATAATCAATTAAAACCTTATTTTATACACATTGAACGATTGTCCTTCTGCTTTTATATTCAGCGTATTGCCATTGAGGATTGCCGTTGTTTTCTCCGGCACAATATTCTGAGGATTGTCTAATGTATTTATTGTATTCAGGTTGTTATCCTGCATCGATACACAATCTCCTAAAGTAAATGTCTGATTCTTTTTTGCGCCTTTCAGTTCAATTTGTATATCTTTTGCTTCGTTGCTCGTATTGACAACTTTGATGATATAACCGTTCAGTTCTTTGTCGAATACCGCCGACGCATATAAACTGTTTTGCCCTGTAAGCGGTTTCCCGTTCATCGTCAACTTCATTACGTTTGTGCCTTTGTTACGGGCATATAGCTGTTGTACGTAATAATTAGGCGTCTTCATCGAATGGAGATTGTCAAACCAGATCATATCAGGATTCCATTGCCATGCCTCTACATGAGCAAACAGCGGAGCATACGTACACATATGAACGATATCGGCATTTCTTTCCAGCCCGGTCATAAAGGCTGCCTCATATAGCGCCGATTTGAAATTATTATCTTTTCCTCTTGAATAATCGTGGCATGCATATTCTCCCGCAAAAACAGCAGGCCCTTTGCGATCGTAATTATCATAGCGGTTGGCACTGTTCAAGAACCACTCTGGTTCTTTGTAGTAATGCTCGTCAACCAAATCAGCCTCCAGTCGTTTCATTTCAGGCCACAGATAATCGAACTCTTTGCCATCAGCCGAAGGTCCCGAGCTACCAATGATTTTTATTGCCGGATATTTTGCACGGATAGCTTTAATGAACGGTTCGAGGCGTTCAGGGTATTCTTTGCCCCATTGCTCGTTTCCGATTCCGATATATTTCAGATTAAAGGGTGCCGGATGTCCCATTTCTGCGCGCACCTTACCCCAGGTAGAAGTTACAGGACCGTTAGCAAATTCGATAAGGTCTAATGCATCCTGAATATAAGAATCCAGTTCTCCGACAGGGACATGGCAATGCTCTTCTCCGTTCTGAAACTGGCAGGCAAGTCCGCAGCTTAGTACGGGTAGAGGTTCGGCTCCCATGTCTTCGGACAGGAGGAAATATTCATAAAATCCTAATCCGTAACTTTGATAATAGTCAGGATAGAAACGGTGAGGGAATGTGTAGCGCCATCGGTTTTCGTTCACAGGCCTGTTTTCTACAGGGCCAACACTTTTCTTCCAGTCGTAGCGAGAGTCCAGATCTGTTCCTTCCACTATACATCCTCCGGGAAAGCGGAATACACCCGGATGAATATCGGTCAAAGCCTGAGCAAGATCCTTTCTCAATCCGTTTTCTCGTCCTTTATAAGTATCGCTTGGGAAAAGAGATACATGTTCGAGAGCAACCGAACCTTTTGATGCGAGGAATATTCTCAAACGGCCTTTTTCCTCTGTCTCCTGCGAAGTCAGCGTTACATCATATTTTCTCCAATCGTTTGAAGTAATTGTAACTTCCTGATTTGCTATAATATCATTTTTAGAATTTATAAGCTCTACACGTATTTTTTGAGCTTCGTTTGTATTCATATTCTTTGCCCAAACGGAAAAACGGTATGTCGCATCCTTTACAAAGCCCATTCCCCTGAAACCTTCATTTTCGATTCCTGTACGTTTATGTTCGTGCCCCGGATCGGAAAGAACTACATATGCAGGATTGCGTTCAAATGGGGAATTGTCTTTTCTGACATCAACGTTCCCGAAGGTATACCATCCCATCAGATTCTGGGGAAAATCGAACGAACGGTTTTTTACCAATTCCGCATAAAGTCCCCCATCGGCGGCAAAGTTTATGTCTTCGAAGAAAAGACCGTACATCGTGGACTGAACCGGAGCTCCGATCTTTTTTGTATCCAACGAAAATTCGTAAGATTGCTGCGCAACTGCTGATGTGCAGCATGTGAGCAATGCAGATAAAGCTAAAATTTTGCAGAAATTCTTTTTCATGATTATGATTTAGATATTATTCCGTTATATAATAATCGTTATTTATTGATTTAATTTTTTGACCACTCTGGCAGGATTCCCCACAGCCAATGAATCGGAAGGAATATCCTTGGTTACGACAGAACCTGCACCTATCACAACCCTGTCGCCGATAGTCACGCCCGGACATATAGTTGCATGCCCTCCTATCCAGCATTCCTCGCCGATGGTGACAGGCAGGCAATTTTCCCAAAGCCTGCGCTCGGCTACCTCGACCGGATGTTGTGCGGTGTATATATGTACTCCGGGCGCAATGAGTGTTTTACTCCCGATAGTGACTTTTGCTCCGTCAAGGATAACGGCGCCGAAGTTGATAAAGACCTTATCTCCGGCATAAATATTTTCGCCGTAATCGCAATAAAAAGGAGGTTCGAGATGTATGTTTTCGGCCGAATTGGGGCACAGTTCATTTATAACATGCTGAAAATTTTCAGTATAATATTCTGTCACATTCAATTTGTGGAGAATTCTTTTGACTTTAGTGCGTATGGCTATCATTTCTTCGGTATGCGCCTTGTATGGTTCTCCGGCTAACATTTTTTCTTTTTCACTTTTCATTATGACGGTAGGTTTTTATATGGTTCAACGCAGGATTGGTATAATAAACGATTCTATTGGTCACGTTCGATTATCATATTTCTCAGATTTGAGCCTGCAAGATAATAAATAAGTGTACAATTGTACACTTATTTATTTATGTTTTAAAGCATGAAAAAATAGGAATCTTTTTAGTTAACCTTTTTACCCCACAAAGAAATACCCCTGTCGGTCAGTCCGCTATATACAATAGTTGGTACTCTCGGATTTACTTCCCAGTCCAGTTCACGTTGCACAATGACTTTGTAAGAACCTATGGTCAATACCTTTTTATCGGCATCATAGCTCCATGTACCGGCTATAGCCCCCGAAGCTTTTTTATCTGCTGACAGGGTGAGACGTGCAGAAGTTTGTTGTGTCTGATATTGATAATTGAGATAAATATTTTCCCAAGTCCCGATGAGGTCATCTTCCATAATCTCATCCTGAGGAACATTTGCGAAGCGTTCGGGCAATACGACAGGCCATCCGTCTTCAGTCCATTTTATCACTCTGACATGCCCCATCATAATAGCATTGCTGTATGGATTATTACTCATATTGGCAGGTAAGCGTCCTTGCGAAGCATAATACCATTCGTTTGTCTCGGTATCCCGAAAAACACAGCAGTGCGATAAACCAACCCATCCCGAATGATTACTGAATTTATAGGGATGCGTAATCACCGGCCAGCATTCACCTCCCTGAGTGATATCCTTTCCGTCGTATCCTGTATAAGGCCCGGTTATATTCCGCGAACGGCATACCCGTGTATTATAGGCAACGGACAGTTCGTCGTAAGCAAGAAAAAGGTAATAGTAGCCTGTTTCGGGATTATAAACTATTTCGGGAGCTTCTTGCGCCTGCCAGCGGTTGTTGTCGTTATTTTCCCGGCGGGCTATGCAAACACCGAAATCGGCAAGATTATCCAGATTGTACGGCTTACCTGTTTCGGGATTCAGTTCTACTGCAGCAATACCCGAGTGCCACGAACCATAGATGAGCCATTGTTTGTTATCAGGAGTTACGATCAAAGATGGATCAATCGCATTCCATTTGAAATAGGCATTCCAGTCATCCAGATTGCTACGAGACCAATCAGTTCCCCTATCAGTGGATGAGTGAATAACCATTCCTTTGTCGCTCCATGAATTGCCGGACAAATCGTCTGTTTCCATCATACCGATGAAAGCATGTTCGGTCCATGAACCATCGAAATTACTTACTGTATTCTGCTTCCCACTTTGTATATAGTTATCTACTATAATGCTGTAATACAGACGGTACTTATCTCCGACCTTGCGCACTACCGGTGCCCAATGTCCGTATACAGGATTGCTGACAGGAGGCAGGCCGTTCTTTCCTCTTATGCTATTGAGCGTATCTCTTACCCAAACCGGAGTTTCCGGCATAGCCGTTCCCCGGAATTCCCAATCGACAAGATCCTTTGAGCGACGAACCATAAAATGGCCATTTCCTGCATGAGCGTCTCCGTACGAAGCATCGGTAGAATACATATAGTAGTAATCTCCACATTTTTCTACACTCGGATCGTGTACGTTTGCCAGGTTCCATTTTGTCCGGAGGCTCCAATCAGCAATAGTAGAATAATCGTCGGAGTAGGATGGTGCTTCATATTGGTCTTCGATATCCGTATCTCCCCCGTCAGGATTATCGAGAGGATCACTGTCGGAACAGGAGAGCGATACAAGCAGAATTGTGGCAGTTATGAATATATTCTTGATTTTAGACATAGGTTGTATTGTATTAATAACTAATCATGCTCCCAGAAAGTGGAAGCATGACCAGTTGATATGATTATCAGTTAAGATATAGTTTAAAAGGAGGAGAATAAAGGAGTGCAGATGCCCCTTGGATCTTTATCCCTACGCGGGCATAAATAAAATTGTATTTCAAGAGGTTACTCTCTACGATTGTTTTGGTGATAGTATTACTTCCGTTACTGACACTTGCCAACCTTCCGTTGATACTGTTATCCGCATTCGTAGTATTTACACTGTTGTTCGAAATGTCAGTTATAGCATTCGGGAATAAACATAGTTGGGCATATTCGACTCTCGAACCAAGTTGAACTTCTTCTACATCGAAGTTTGCAGTAACTATATTATTCAACACCTGAATATTGGTGTTTTTTATCAAGTAATAAGGCCTCACTTCAATGTTTTGAGTAGTATTGCCTTTTGCTGTGAATGTAATCGTATCGGATGAAGTAGGCAACTCCCATGCTCCTATCGAGGAACGTATTAGTTTATAGGTTTTTCCTCCGAAAACGCTCGAACTAAACTTTCCGAACTGATCGACGTATACAGTGACATAAGTAGATGAGGATGTAGCCCATCCCGGTTCGAATAGTTGCAAAGATATTTCTCCGTTCTTCAGATACAATGTATCGCCTTGATACATGATAGCGCCTGTAAGTGTGGCATTTGGTGCATCATAATTATCTTTTTCGCACGAAGGGAACAAGATTGCAGCAACTGCGATGAGTGATATATATATAAATTTTTTCATGTCTGTTTATTTTTAGTTTTGAAGTGGGTTTCTGACTAATTTAGGATTATTGTTCAATACAGTAGCATCCAAGGCTGTGTAATAGCTTCCTAACCTGAAATATCGGGGTTGAGTTACACGAGGTGCTCTTTGACGCACAAATATGAATTTGCCATCCTGAGGTCCGCCTACTACACGGTATGGATACAGAGCATTGACATTTGCTGTTTCGTCCGATACAGATCCTGTCCATAAGCGGTGGGCAATTCTCCATCGTTTCAAATCCCAGAAGCGGTGATCCTCGAACGCCAATTCGCAGCGGCGCTCATTTTGTATTTTCTCCAGTGTTAGCTGAGAGAGGGTAAGACTGTTAGCGCCAAATCCGGCTCTGTAGCGAATGTCATTTATGTATTGGAGGGCTTTGGCTGTCTGTCCTAATTCGAAGGCTGCTTCAGCTGCATTCAGATAGATTTCGCCCATACGGTTGTATACCCACCACATAGTACTACCTGTAGTATTGATAGATGAACCGGGAGTTTTATCAATATACTTCCGTAGATAAAAACCGGTATTCGAAACATCGTTCAGTCTCTGATGAGGCCCGTCTGCACCTACCAGCAATTTTCCGTCGGAATAGACCGAACCCAAAGTGTCGCTGCTAACAATAGCATAGCTGCTGCCATTCCAAGCATAAACTCCGGCTTGTATTTCCAATGCGCTGTTGAATGTACTGCCCGGACGCAGGATAGTTCCGTCTAATCTGGCATCTCTGTTCTGGAATGGTTCGTCGATAGAGTTATAGAAGATATAATTCCCACCCGAGTCTGTCGTTTCTATCCTACCGGATGTTCCATCCAGAAAATCGTAACTGTCGACCAAATTCAACGAAGGAGTTATGCTCGAACCGGAGTTTGGTGTTTCGCGTTGTGAGCGTGCAATATTCAAATAGGTGAATGTTGTAGCATAAGTCGATGAGTGCTTGCGGGCAAAGATAACCTCGGTGTTGTTGTCTTCGACACATACGGCATCGTAGAAATTAGCAGCATCTTGTTTAGTATCCATCAGCTTGAAAACCCTGTCTGTAATTATCTTTTCAGATGCTTCCAGACTTGCTCTGTAATACACATCAGGATCTGCGCCTACCATAGCAACTTCGCCAGTAGAAAGAGCATTAGCGATTTCGGGCGTATTGATTTGGCTGTATTTAGCGATAGATGCAGCATATAGCATTGCTCTCGATTTCAGGGCAAGAGCAGCATATTGATTGGCTCTTGTACGTGAACCGTTGTTCGGAGCTAAATCATCATGGATAGCATCTATTTCTCCGGCGATGAAATCATATATGCCTTGTTCTGTTTGTCTTGGGAATTGAAGATCTCCTACATCAGTAGAGCTCTCATAAGTATATACTTCTTTAATAAGTGGAACTCCACCCATTCTTTTCGCCATCTCGAAGTATAGCAAAGCACGTATATATCGGAACTCTGCCTTGAACGTAGCCAGTTTTGTCTGATCTGTCAAGGTGGAAGTTTCGCTGTTTTTGATTGCCAGATTGATTTCGCGCATTAAAGTATAGTCCCAGCAATAGAACCAATTGTAGGGATAAGTCCCGAAAATATTGTTATTCTCGTTTCCTGTACTTAGTCCCGACCACATAGCATCGTCCAGAATAACATGTCCGGCAAGTTTAGTTTCGCTAAGTGTTGCTTCTTCCGGGAGGCGGGAGTATATATTACTCAGATTTCGGAGAATCAGATTCTCACTACTCCAAACGTCAGGCTCTGTTAAGATTTCGTTCGGTTTTGTGTCGAGCCAATCACTACACGATGAAGAATAGATGCAAAGAATGGCTAAAAGCGTATATAATATTGTCTTTTTCATATCTATTTATTAATTAAAAGGTTAAATTAAATCCAAAATTGAATGTTCTGACAGTTGGGCTGGCCAAACCTGTATCCATTGATAATTCAGGATCTACACCAAAGTCGTGTGTGTTATCTAATGAGAACAGGTTGTAGCAGTTGACATATAATCTCAGGTTCTGAACTCCATAAGTAGCCAAAAACTTCTTAGGGAAGTTGTAACCCAATTCCAGAGTTCTGAGTTTTAGATAATTGATATTTGTCATCCAGAACGAACTTGCACGGCTATAGTTAGAATGAGCGCCTATATTTGCACGGATAGCAGGGTATTTACCGGCAATCCAAGGACTATTGGCATCGGTAGGATCAGTATGTCTCCACGAATTTGTAAGTAAATATGAAGGTGAGTTATTCGCTCCGCCCAATAATGGAACACGCAATTCCCATTGTCTTATATACGATTGCATAGAAGCGCCGGTAAAGTCCATTTTGATGTCAAAATTATTCCATTCGGCTTGTAAGTTGAATGCATAGTTGAGGTATGGCAAAGTGCCTGTAGCATACCCTATCGGACGTTCGTCGAGTTCATTGATAATTCCGTCACCATTCACGTCCTTGTAAATCAAGTCGCCCGGAAGCAATGTAGAGTTCCCTTGACCATCCATATCGACCAGGCAGTTCTGGATATCTTCCTGTGATTGAAATTGTCCGACAACCTGATAGCCCCAGAAAATATTTGCCCAACGGTTACTTGTATTATTTCTGTAATTGTCCCAGCTACCACCACGATGGTTAGCGCCTTCTACATAATTGTTTTTCTGACGGGCAAGTGTAACATTCGTCCCTATCTGATAGTTCACCTTGCCTATCTTGTCGCGCCAGATGAGAGATGCCTCAACACCCATATGGGTATCGGAATTCAGGTTTTCAGATGGCAATGTGAATCCCATCTCTGACGGAATGATGATAGATTGGCTGATAGCAGGTATTCCTGTACGTTTGCGGTTGAAGTATTCCAGCGTACCACTCAGGCGGGCATTGAATAAGTCGAAGTCCATACCGACGTTGAACATCTTTGACTTCATCCACGATACGGTAGTTGTAGGAAGTCCGCGGGACTGTATCCCTGCAAGGGTTTGCCCGTTCAATACAGATGCTCCCTGATTCCAGTTATAACCTTCCATGTAGGCATATGGAGCAACGATATATGATCCATCGGAATTTTTGTCGTCTCCCGTTTGGCCGTAAGATATTCTGAATTTAAGATTGGTTAGCCAAGCTTCTTTCAACGAAGCCATAAAAGCCTCTTCCGAAAGTCTCCAACCTGCTGATATTGCCGGGAATAATCCCCAACGATCGCCATCACGGAAAAGCGACGATCCGTCGTAACGTCCACTCAGTTCCAAATAATACCTGTCTGCATAGTCATAATTCGCTTTGAAAACGAAGCCTGCACGGGTAAATTCATTATATGTATCACTCATACCATTCATCTCGTCCAAATCGAGCGGATAGAGCGAGTTGTTAGACGGATTTCCTTGTATCGAATAATATTTATTCTTGTTTTTATAGGCTTCTGCTGCAAAAACTCCTCCTACATTATGAAGGCCGAATTTATTCTGATAGTTGATCTGAAGCTGATATGTTATGTCTTCGAGATCATTGGATATCCTGCGTTTCCACCCCGAATTTGCCGAAGCATTATTCGATATGTAAGAGTCTGTTATAGCATCGTATGTATACGCATCCCAGCTATACTCGTGGCGGTCTTCGTTGCGGTGAGCATACCAGTAAGACATGCTTCCTTTAGCAGTAAGCCCTTTTACCGGAGTTTTATATTCTGCGAAAAGGGTTACCTGTCCTACTTTCCATATATCGTCTGTGTATCCGGAAATCCCCCTGTCAAATGAAGCCGGGTTCCATGAGCCTGCACTGGTTTGAGCGATATAATCAGGATTGTTATTAGCGTACATCGATTCGGTAGGCTTGTTCAGGAACATGGCATAGTATGGCCCCCAATAGTTATCCTGATTCATGCCCGGTACACTTACATTGTGACGTTCTTCGATACGTCCGTTGATTTTGGTACCTACTTTGAAGTTTTTGGTGATATCGATATCGAAGTTAGCCTGTACATTGGTACGTTTGAAGTTGTACCCTTCGAAAACGGCCGCTTGATTGATGTGAGACATAGAGAGATAATAGCTACTCTTCTCCGAACCACCGGTTGCATTTATGTTTCCGTAATAAATAGGCGCATTATTTCTGACTATTTTGTCATAATAGTTTTCGGAACGATATGTTCCGTTGCGCCAGTTTTCGAGGTCCTGTGCTGTGTAGTTCGTGCTACCTTGAAGGTTCAGTCCGCTTTCCATTAAACCTTTCACATAGTTGTATGCATTAGCTGGTTTCGGATAGCGCGACATGTTCTGGAATCCTGCATATCCCGATGCTGTGATTGTATTTTTCTCGTTTCTGCGACCACTTTTGGTTGTGACCAAGATAACCCCATTAGCGGCTCTAACTCCATATATTGCAGCCGAAGCATCTTTCAAAACGGATACATTCTCGATATCGGTAGTACTCAGGTTATTGAATTGCCCTTCATCTGCCGGCATACCGTCAATGATGTAGAGGGGTGTACCCATGTTACGAATCTGGATAGTTGTGGATGCCCCCGGACGTCCGTCGCTTTGGCGGGCGGAGATCCCTGCAACTTTCCCTACGAGGGTACCCGATGTAGTAACAGCAGCAGTACGTGTCAGCTCTTCGGAGCGAATGTTGCTGATAGCACCGGTCAACGAGCTCTTCTTCTGTGTTCCGTATCCTACAACGACCACTTCGTCCAATATTTCTACATTCTCTTTCATGGTTATGTCTATTACCGATTGCCCGTTGACAGGCACTTCTTGTAATGCGAAACCGACATAGCTAAATACTAATGTTTGATTTGTACCTGCCACGATGGAATATTGTCCTTCAAGGTCTGTTGTCCCCACGTTTTTGCTTTCTTTCACTGTAATCGTTACACCGATCAACGGTTCACCATTGATATCGGAAACTGTTCCCTTCACCGTATTGGTTTGGGCTGATAGTGGTATACTGAAGAGCAGCATGCTCGTCAATACCATAAATAATTTGAAAATGTTTTTCATTGCTGTTCCAATTTAGTAAACAATAATTTTTTGATTGAATGTTAGTTAACAATAAGAACCAGGCTTATTTTATCTTTTTGCCCCATACAGAGTATGCGTTATTATCTAAGCCTGTGAAAAGAATAGTTTGCTTCTCGTTCTCCCAGTCCTGTCCAAAAAACACGACTAATTCTTTTACCGCTTCGGATGTCTCCAAAGTCAGTATATTATTATTCGTATCCAATTGCCATTTTCCGGAGATTGCCCCTTCTATGCTTTGTTCCTTTGTGAAGGATAGGATAAGAGATTCATTCTTTTCATTTTCTTTTAAGAGATTCTCACCCCACAGTATTTGTCCTGCTTCGAGTTCTCTGTCAGGAGCATCTCCGTGGATGATTATAATTTCCCATTCGCCGACAAGTTCTTCTTCCTTGATACTTCTCTGCTGAATACCGGCATATCGCTCGGGAGAGACTACCGGCCATCCGTCTTTTGTCCAGAACATCTTCCTCACATGCAGATCCATCATGTGATTGTGCGGTGCAAGACGTGCCTGATGAGCCATGTAGAAATCACCTTTGCTGTCATGGAATGCGCAACAATGTGCCGTCCCCGACCATCCTGCATGATTCTTGAATTGATAAGGATAGGTAAGGATAGGATAGTTGTCTGTTTCTTCCCGCATATCTTTTCCGAAGAAATCGAAGAATGGACCTTCCGGTTTATCCGAACGCCCGACACGGACATTGTAAGTCGTCATTAACGGATCGTAGGAGACGAAGAGGAAATATTGCTTTAACTCTGGATTGTAAATAATTTCGGGAGCTTCGATATTATTCTTCTTCCCGTTGAAACGTCGGGCAGTAAGGTGTCCTTGATCGTCTTTTTTGAGTGTCAATCCTGTTTCCGGGTTGAGCTGCACACAATGAAGCCCTCCAAAGTATGATCCGTAGTGCATCCACTGCTCACCGTTTTCAGGATTCGTAACGATGCTGGGATCGATAGCATTCATTACATCCCCCTTCTTGGTTTTTACAACACAACCTTTCAATTCCCAAGGCCCTTCGGGCGAGTCCGATTCGGCTAAGCCAATATAAGAAGTTTGCAAGGCAAAAGCCGAAACACTATAGTAGAGGCGATATTTTCCGTTATGCTCGAGAATGTAAGGTGCCCATATGTTTGTGGCGCCTTTTCCTCCGCTTTGTTCCCATACCCACTCTTTAGCTTCCCGAGGGATCTCGTTGAATGCCCATCCGGCAAATTCCCAGTTGACAAGGTCTTTCGATTTACGAACCTGAATGTATCCGAAAGGAAGATTTTCACTTTTGATTACTGTACTATCTTCTTTGTAAATAGCATCGGTAGAATACATATAGTATGTGTCGCCAATGAGCAGGCACGACGGATCGTGTACGTTATATGTACCCCATTGTTGGTAATCTCTCATGCCAGATTGCTCTGAATAGTCGTCTACCCATGGATTTTTGTTCGCAACGGGTTCGAAAGGCTTTTGTGAACAAGACAT
The DNA here is from genome assembly GCF_010501075.1 of Dysgonomonas sp. 25. Taxonomy (GTDB): domain Bacteria; phylum Bacteroidota; class Bacteroidia; order Bacteroidales; family Dysgonomonadaceae; genus Dysgonomonas. Next base: position 190,186 of record NZ_QVMN01000003.1, on the reverse strand, counting down.
GAATATGGCCGTACACCCTATAATAAGGGCATAAAATGTATGGTATTTCATAGTGGTCTATTCTATATATTTACTGATTCAGCGCTATAGTTACCAATGATTTTGCCGGAATTTTAACCGTTAAGATTCCGTTCTTAATAGTTGCCCCCTTGAACTCCTTCAACGTTACATTGCCCGGATTGTCAAATGTATTGTGAGAATCAACTTTCGGAGCCGTAATAATGTTGCCTGAAATCAACCGCGCTTTTTTCATATCTTTTACATTGCAAGTGATATCGACAGATTGTTTAGGGTCGATATTAACAAATGAGATATGGACTTTTCCCTCACTGTTGATAGATGCGGAAGCTGATACAGACTGGATCTCTTTGCCTAAACGGCTGTATGTAGGAGACGTAATATCCAGAGGCAACATAGTCGCTTCTTGATGTACTTTGTACATATCGAATACATGATAGGTAGGAGTCAATAGCATTTTGTCTCCTTCTGTCAGGAAGAGTGCCTGCAATACATTCACCAGTTGGGCGATATTCGCTATTCTCACGCGGTCGCAATGCTTATGAAAAATATTCAGAATGCTACCTGCCAGCAACGCATCCCGTAAAGTATTCTGTTGGAACAGGAAGCCCGGATTTGTTCCCGGTTCCACATTGTACCATGCGCCCCATTCGTCGACAATCATGGATATTCTCTTTTCAGGATCGTATTTATCCATTATCTCACTATGCTTGGTCACGATTTCGTCCATTCTCATACCATGCTCTAACAGTGAGAAATACTCGTCTTCGTTGAAACCTAAGGCGTCTCCTTTATTCTCCCAACTGTATGTGAAAGAATAATTATGCACCGATACGCCTGACATCATGTGATGAGGTATATTTTTCATCATCACCTCCATCCAGCGGTAATCGTCTACGTTCGGGCCACCCGCTACTTTGTACAATCTGTTTTCTCCGTAGTTTCGGCAATAAGTAGCATAGCGGCGATAATTTTCGGCATAACCTTCTGGAGTCATGTTTCCTCCACATCCCCAGTTTTCGTTTCCTACACCCCATAGCGAAACTTTCCATGGCTTTTCGCGACCGTTTTTCTTGCGAAGGTTCGACATCGGGCTTTCTCCGTCAAAAGTGATGTATTCTACCCACTTAGACATTTCTTCTACTGTTCCGCTACCCATGTTACCGCATATGTAAGGCTCAGTTTCGAGAGCTTCGCACAAGTTCAGGAATTCGTGCGTTCCGAAGCTATTGTCTTCTACTACACCTCCCCAATGTGTATTGATCATGCGTGGGCGTTCACTGCGTGGGCCTATGCCGTCCATCCAATGATATTCGTCAGCAAAACATCCGCCCGGCCAGCGCAGGTTCGGTATTTTTATGTGCTTCAGTGCGTCGATGATGTCTTTCCGCACACCGTTGACATTGGGTATGGCCGAGTTTTCTCCGACCCATAACCCGTCGTAGATACAACGCCCGAGGTGTTCGGAGAAGTGGCCGTAAATGTGTTTGTTGATTTGATATTTTCCTTCATTGGTATTGACTGTTATCTCAGCCTTTTGTTGAGAAAAGGCCGTTATACAGACAAGTAGAGATAAATAAGCTAATAAAATTCTTTTCATGGTGATCTAAATTATCAGTTATGATATAGTTAAAATTATATTCATTCATTGGCTTCGTTAGAGGCAATGCCTTCCGAAGTCATTTGTAGACGCTGCATTGTTCCGTCCTCATTATAATAGAGCCGGTCGATACAGACTGATCGCCGGAAGCTCCCTCCTTGAGTAGGAATCGCTCCATTGTGGTATATGAAATACCATTGTCCTTTGAATTGGATGATAGCCTGATGATTTGTATTGGAATTACCTGCTATTTCATTCAGAATACCTTTGTATTCCCAAGGCCCGTTTATGCTTTTACTCATCGAATATCCGATTTTCTCGGGAAAGTATTGAGCATACGACAGGTAATACCATTCACCGTGCTTATGTATCCACGGAGCTTCAGTAAAGTTTGGCAGATCTATCGTCATGATAGGACTGTCTAACTCTATCATATTGTCTTTCAATCTGGCATAGTAACATTGCGTATTTCCCCAAAAGAGATAAGCTTGCCCGTCATCATCTATCCATACGGTAGGGTCTATATCGTCCCAGCTTATCGATGTGTATCCGGTAGTCATATCATTTGTTATCAGAGCAGATCCCCGGGCATCCTTATAGGGACCTAATGGATTGTCGGCAACGGCAACTCCAATTGATTTGCCTTGAATGGCATTGTGTTCGACAGTAACATACCAATAGAATTTACCGTTCCGCTCTATAACTTGCGATGCCCATGCTTCACCTTTTGCCCACTTAAAGTCGGAAGCTTTTAAAGGAACCGGGTGCTCTGTCCATTCCACAAGGTTGTCGGAAGAGAATACCAGCCATTCGTTCAACAGGTAATGATTGTGCGGAGGAGGACATTCGTCGTGTCCCGCATATAAATATACTTTATTATTATGGACTAATGCAGCCGGATCTGCTGTATATTTGTGGCGAATGACAGGATTGCCGTCAGCCCTGAATATGCTGTCCTGAACTGCTCCTTTTATCTGAAATATAACGAATGATAATAATAGCAGAAGTTTTATTCTTTTCATGGTATTCAAATTTTTCTAAAATTGAAATAGTTTCGGTTAACCTTTTTCTATAATTCCCTCCAATCTCTGTACGCAAATATAAATTACTTGTTTATTTTAGAGGTGGACAATTGGCCCTTTCAGGTGGACAATTGTATTTTTTACACTTAACCGGGTGCTTTTTCAAAATATTATCATTAATTTTAAAAAAACAAACGACCTGTACTATGAGAAACACATATAATTGGCTATTGATAATCATGCTCATACATATTCTGTCTACTCATTCAGCCAGTAGCCAGAATTCAGTTTCGTCTGAATGTATCTTCAGTTCGATAACAGTCGAAAATGGCCTTTCCGGCAATTTCATAGATGATATATTCAAGGATACACATGGCTTTATCTGGATATCTACTCAAGGTGGAGGATTGTGCCGTTTCGATGGTTACGAGTGCCTCCAGTTCGATGTCAATAGTAGCCCCATAGCTCTCAAGAGTAATTTCATAAAAAAGACTTGTGAGGACGATTACAACCGATTGTGGGTGGCTTCGACTTCGGGCATCGATGTTATAGACCTGAAAATGATGACTCAGTCCGATATTGCAAGCGGGAAAGAGTTCCTTGCCCGCATAGCGGATGTTTCAGCCTCTTTTATACTGAAAGATACAAAAGGTAGTATCTGGATTTTGTCAACGACGGAACTACTCAAAATTGATTTTGACGAAAAAGGCTCGATAGAGAATATTTCTTCGACGAATGAAGCAGATTCGAAATCTTCTTTTTCGTTCACTACAATCAGTGAGATAGATGGTGAAATGTGGGTTGGGAGCGCAGGTGCCATCTATCACATTCTGCCCGGCAAATCGGGTATCTTAGTCCCCGTCTTGGTTAATGATATACCATTAAGAAACCCAAGTGTTTTTATTTCGAGTATACTAAAAAAAGAGAACCATATCTGGATAGGTACCGAAGGAGCTTTGTACAGATATAATCTGACAGATAAAAGCTTCCAGGTATTTCTCCATGATGCGAACGATCCGGCATCCTTGTCGCAGAATATGATAACAGATCTTGCTCTCACCGGAGATGGGACATTGGTTGTGGGTACTCTCAGAGGGTTGAACTTTTATGATCCCGCTTCAAATACATTTGAGCATGTCTGTCACGGAAAAGATGAGTCATCACTCAACAGTGACTTTGTCAATTGCTTATTGGCCGATGATAATACCCTGTGGATAGGTACCGAAGCCGGTGGTGTGAATAAAATGTCTCTCCGGAGATTGGCTATTCGTAACTATATTCATGATAAGAACAATCCTAAGAGTATTTCTCCCAATCCAGTAAATGCTATTCTGGAAGATAGCAAAGGTAATTTATGGGTAGGGACTGTAGAAGGAGGTTTAAACTTAAAACTGAAAGGTAAAGATGGATTTTTACATTTCACGACAGCAACGAGCAGCATTAGCCACAATTCGGTAAGTACCCTGGAGGAGGACGCTTCGGGAAATCTTTGGATAGGGACATGGGGTAAAGGCATTAATATACTGCCTCTGAATAAAATCCAACAAAAAGCATTTGAAATACATAATGATGTGGGACTGGATTATATAGCTGTGCTCAAGTACGATTCTATAAATAGAGGTATGTGGGTAGGTACGAACAGAAATATATTCTTCTTTGATGATGAAACCCATACAATGAGACAACCTTTACCCGAATCCATTACTAAAAACATTATGGGGGTATTGGGCTGCCTGATAGATGAAGACGATTGTATGTGGCTGGGTACATCTAAAGGTTTGCTCCAGATCGACCTGCACCAATTCGATCGTGATACATTTACATGTCCAGCCCGCTATCTCACCATAGAAGACAAAATCAGTGAATTGTTCTTCAAAACCATCACATCCATATATCAAACTTCCAAAAAGGATATTTGGCTGGGGAGCAATGGATATGGTATATGCAGGCTGACAAAAGAAAACGGAGAGTATATTTTTAAGGCATATACCCAAAATCAGGGATTGGTAAACAATGCTGCATTTGGGATTTTGGAAGACGAGCAAGGATTGTTGTGGATAGGCACAGGTTATGGATTGTCTTGTTTCGACCCCGAGACGTCTCATTTTGTAAACTATACGAAATATGACGGGTTGGTCAATGAGCAGTTTTACTGGAATGCGGGATATAAATCGCCCACCAATAAGAATCTTTACTTAGGTAATATGGGGGGACTTAGCGAGTTGAAAGGTAACAATCAATACCTTTTCCCCAAAAGGGAGAAAGTGACATTCACTAAGTTGCAAGTATTGAACAAAACGGTGTGGAGCAACGAAAAATACCTTGAAACGGATATTGTATATGCAGACCATATTGATTTGCACGAAAGAGATAAGTCCTTTTCAATTGAATTTTCGGCAATGGATTATGATAATCCATCGACAGTGGTCTATTCGTACCGGTTGCTCGGATTCGAAGATGATTGGGTTGACGTGCAGGCAGACCGTCGTTTCGTCAGCTATACCAATCTGAAACCGGGAGCTTATACCTTGCAGGTGAGAAGTATGTCGGGGAATCATGATTGGACAGATAATATAAGCGAAATCGATATTACCGTCCATCCATTTTTCTATAAGACAGGCTGGTTTATAGCACTTTGCGTGTTATTTATCTTTATTGGGATTGTATCATTTTATCGCTGGCGAGTACAAAGTTTCAAAAAGCAAAGAGAGATTTTACACAAAAAAGTAGAAGAACGGACTCAGGTGCTGAAAGAGCAAAAAGCATTATTAGAGGATCAGGCGATGGAATTGAAGTTTCAGAACGAAATGTTAGTCTCTCAGAATGAGAAGATTCTTTCGCAGCAGAAGCAGCTGATTGACATGTCTAAAAAGGTACAAGAAGCAACATCAGACAAAATATCATTTTTCACCAATATAACTCACGAATTCCGAACGCCTATCACCTTGATCATCGGGCCAATCGAGAGAGCCTTGAAATTGAGTACAAATCAAAAGGTTATTGAGCAACTTCAATATGTAGCCCGTAATTCAAAGCATCTTTTATCTTTGGTGAATCAGTTGATGGACTTCCGAAAGGTGGAATCGGGTAATATGCCTTTTAATCCTGTTACAGGAAACTTGATTAATTTTCTGAACGAAATCTTATATCCTTTCGAATCTTATGCTAACGAACGCAATATAGTTATCAGGAAGTTCTACAGGCTCATACATCCTTATGTATTGTACGACGAAGAAGCTATCCGAAAGGTTGTAACAAATCTGATGTCGAATGCGATAAAATTCACACCTGACAATGGTGTCGTCTCAATATATCTGACGTCATTAGCGGATAAAAATAACAATACAGAGACATTATATCTCTGCATACAAGACACAGGCATAGGTATACGCGAAGAGGACAGAAGCAGAATATTCAACCGCTTTTATCAATCAAAAGATAATGAGCAATATCCTATATCGGGACAAAGTGGAACAGGTATAGGCTTATACTTGTCTAAGAAAATTATAACTATTCAGGGTGGTAGTATTGAAGCAAAAAACAATCATGTAAAGGGAGCTTCGATCAGGGTTTTACTACCTCTTTTCAGAGAAAAATCTGTCACATCAACAGAAATAGATGCAACGATGGATGATAAAGCGATTGACATGGAAAATGATCCTCTGAAAAATATATTAGGTGAGCAAAAACTACATATTCTTGTCGTCGAGGATAATCACGATATGCGAAAATATATCCGATCCATCTTATCCGATTATTATAAAGTATTAGAAGCCAGTAATGGAGAGGAAGCGTTGGATATTATCAAGTCCAAAAATATCGATTTTATTATAAGCGATCTGATGATGCCTGTAATGGACGGACTCGAATTATCGAAAAAGGTGAAATCGGATTATACGATATCACACATACCGTTTTTGATGCTTACGGCAAAAACAAATGTTGAAACGCGCATCTGTAGCTTTAAAACAGGAGTAGATGAATTTATCTCCAAACCTTTTGATGAGGAATTGCTATTGACGCGGATTAATAATATATTAGAGAGCAGGCGGGCATATCAGCGCAGATTCAGTTTAAAAATGGACGTTAACGAACTGAATATTGCAGAAGAATCCATTGATGATAGATTTTTACGGAAAGCTATAGAAATTGTAAAAGAGAATTATAGGAATCCAGAATATGAAGTTAGTGATTTCATAGACGCAATAGGCATGAGTAAGAGTGTTACGAATCGAAAAATGCATACCTTGGCAGGGCAGTCTCCAGGCAACTTTATTCGTAATTATCGATTATCTGTTGCATATGAATTATTGCAAAACAGCAAGGGTAATATGAGCATATCTGAAATAGCGTATGAGGTAGGATTTAACGACCCGAAGTACTTTACCCGTTGTTTCACGAAACATTTTGGTACAGCCCCAAGTGAGATAAATAGAAAGGAATAATCATTGGAGCAGAATATTTTGTTTACTAAATTTGTAACTTAGCAGAGGATATACAACATTAGAACGAATGAACAGTGAAGAGTTAAAGTTGTAATTAGCTTTCAAAATTTGTAACTTAGCAGAGGATATACAACTTGCAACTCCGATATATTTCGCTCCATCAAGTTGTAATTAGCTTTCAAAATTTGTAACTTAGCAGAGGATATACAACATAGAGGCTTATGAGATTCTGTTTTTTTCGGTTGTAATTAGCTTTCAAAATTTGTAACTTAGCAGAGGATATACAACATATCCATGCTTCTGAAAACTCGGGACTATGTTGTAATTAGCTTTCAAAATTTGTAACTTAGCAGAGGATATACAACAAGAACTTGAAAAAAATCTAATGATTTTCTGTTGTAATTAGCTTTCAAAATTTGTAACTTAGCAGAGGATATACAACAAGCAAGATTATTTCCATTTATTTCCATATGTTGTAATTAGCTTTCAAAATTTGTAACTTAGCAGAGGATATACAACAAAAAGAAAGTTCGTGATTTATTGACAGCCGTTGTAATTAGCTTTCAAAATTTGTAACTTAGCAGAGGATATACAACTCGTTTCTTCTGCCATAATTAAATTGTGTTGTTGTAATTAGCTTTCAAAATTTGTAACTTAGCAGAGGATATACAACTAATAAAATGGGTTTATTTCGTTCTGTAAGTTGTAATTAGCTTTCAAAATTTGTAACTTAGCAGAGGATATACAACAAATCCGTCTTTAAGCGTACCTATCCGTTTGTTGTAATTAGCTTTCAAAATTTGTAACTTAGCAGAGGATATACAACTATGACATACGTATACCGGCGCAAGATCCTGTTGTAATTAGCTTTCAAAATTTGTAACTTAGCAGAGGATATACAACTATGATTTGAAAACGAAAGCACGTTTGGCGGTTGTAATTAGCTTTCAAAATTTGTAACTTAGCAGAGGATATACAACATACCCTCATTATTAAGGCTATATATCAAACAATTACAATAAAATTTAGGATCAGAAAAAAGTGTATATCCAAACAGAAAAATCGGGAATACTCCCGATTTTTTGCTTTCTAAAATAACTCTAACTGTTGGTATGGGGTAGAAATATTCTTTTCTTCTTTCTCATAGAAAAGTTCCATCGCTTCAAATTGTTTATCCGTAACACATAAAATTCCAATATAACCTTTAGGAGGTAAACTCTTTTTAACCCGTGCAATATGTACAGCGGCATTTTCTCGGCTAACGCAATGACGTAAGTAGATCGAAAACTGAAACATCGTAAAACCATCTTGTATAAGCTTCTTCCGAAAGTCCGAATACATTTTTCGTTCTTTCTTTGTCTCGGTCGGCAAATCAAAAAATACCATTACCCACATAATTCTATATTCATTTAATCTGGACAAGCCCATTTCGATCAGACAATTATATCAGGATATACAATCTTCCGAACTTCCCCCGAAAAACATTTATATAAACTTGCTGCTGTTTGAGAGGCTGCGACCAGTAAAGGACGGCGTTTGCCATTCATCACCACATCATGTCCCGGGATAGATAAAAGTGTTTGCTTTAGTTCAATATCCAAGTCGGAGATATCAACCCCAGAAGCAACAATATCAATTACAACCTTATCTACCACCGGACGATAAGGTTCCATAATGTCATCGGCCAAACAATAGGCATTGTATTTATTCCGATGAAAAATACCCAAAGACGGCAACATGCCAGCCGAAACAATAGCACGGGCTATAACTGCACGCAAAATAGCATAACCATAATTCAACAAATTATTGGGAGGAACTCCTTCCCTGTGACGACGGAAGTCCGGAATATCAGGAAAGATATTCATCCAGAAATAGGCGGCAGCCTGTGCCTCGTAATTATCAGGATCTCCGCTCTTTACATCATCAACCCATTTAAACATCGGCGTAGCATCTACATTTCGCGTAGATTCGAGAAGGGTTGCCTGATTTTTTATCTTCGCTTTGACTGTTTGTTGCCAAAGCTGCTTCTTGAGTGGCTGGGTAGCCTCGATTTGCTCACGAAAATGCTCTGTTTGCGTTGAATGTCCGCAAAGAGGGAGCATTAACCCGACAGGCATTCGCGAGGAATCGCAAGTTACAAGGGCTACATTATTATCCAATAATTCTTCTATCAGTCCGTGTGTAATCGTTATCCGTTTATTGTCCAAAATAACGACCCCGATATCTTCTATCGGAATACTCGCTTTAGAGCGTTCTTTAAATGACTCCGGAACATCTGCATTTTCTACTTCCGGCAATTTCACTATCATCTGCTTATTTGCCATGCTAAGGTAGGCCGGGTTTCCGAAATATAGGGTCTTTTTGATCATAACTTCATATAATTATTTAATAATCAGAATATTTACACTTAAAACATGATCGCTTTTTTGAAAATGTAATAATTTTTATTTTTTTAACAATTTAACAATAATCTTTTATGACTTCATATTATATAATAACTTATATTTGTAAATATAATAATTACTCAAACAAATAAGTAATCATTATTCATTACATTTGTACTATTCATTAATAGACTATGTAAGAACTATCTCCTCCTCATTAGGGGAGTTAGTAGATTTAGCAAATTGAGTAGAGCAAAATATAACTGAGTATTACTTTCATAAAGAATATTAATATGAAGTCAGTTGTGATTAGCTTATGTGCTCTACTTGATTTGCTTTATTTCTCCTAATCTATCTATTTCTATTTTTAAACAAGTTTCCTTTATCATTTCGCCTGACCAAGCTCGTTGAGCCTTATTATTTGCCCCTAACTCTGTTACTTGAATAATAGGCCATGCAATAGAATAAGGAATAAAATGTACTTCATTTCCTGTACAGCTCACAACTTTATATATCCTGCTCTTGTTCCCTGCTACATCTTTTATATCTATATTTCCCCGCTCCAGTTGATCCTCGGTTGGCACATATACCAAATCATTAGGAGAAAGGGTAAATAACAATTTATCTCCATCATTATTTGTAGTAGGAACAGCGCTCTCTCCTCGTTTAAGATTATCTATAACGATCTCTAACGGAATCGTTTCAAAACTTCGCTTACTACTATCTTTTGATTGATAAATAGCAAAGAAGAGATTTGTACCTTTGGCTGCAACGACATACTTCGCCTTTTTGTTTCCCCGTTCGCCGACATTGAATTTGCTTCCAAGCGCTTCGGATACCCGAACCTTATAAATTGGCTTATGGTACTTCCCATTATTTAGCGTCCGGATATGTTTATTCATATCCTCAAGCCCTTCGGGAGAGAAAGCATTTTCGGTATCACCTCCGTATTTTTCGAGATGGCGAAGCAATATCTGCCGGATGCCTGTATCTGTTACCGAATTTATATTTTTAAGCGTAAAGGTGCTGTCCAGAGCTTTGCGGGTAGCGACCAACGGTTCTTTCTCGTCGCTATAATAATACACTTCGAGCTTGGATATATCCTTCCGTGCATAACGATTATCCAGTTTTTTGAAATAGGCTAAGATTTGCTTTTTATCAAACTTTTCGCTAACCAATTGCTTTATCTTATCACGGACTTCCCTATCGACAATCATTTGCCAGTTGTCCAATGCCACAGAAAGAGTTACTGTTCTTTTCAATTGCAGATTTACCCGGCCATAGACAGTTTCTTTATGCAAAGGCTTGCGAATAGCCCAATTGTCACCGCCTACCTGATGAACCAATTTCTTCGTACCTCCTTCGTATTTCTGATACTTATTGGTCGATTTATTAATCACACGCAAGTTCTGTTTGAAACTGATAATGATATCGCCCATAGCTTTCTGTGTGTCCTCCGTAAAGGTATCCCATGGCTTGCGAAGCAGTTTCTTCCCTCTATTTTTCTCAATAAACAGTTCTTTTTTCTCTCTTTCTCTCTTTTGGGAATCTCCCTCTTTTGCAGACTGATTATTCAGATAATTGACATGCGAACGGGTTGTGCAAGCTATGACAAGGGCATCCATCGCATGATGTCGATGGTCGATACGTTTCTTACTGAATCCTCGTTGATTTTCTTCCGGCACCTGTATTTTGAATGTTTGTCTATCTACCCAATATCCATAACTGTTTGATTTTGTCAGCTCATTAAGCCGCTCGAAACGAGGGGTTATTATTTTATTCCAAACATCATTCAATCCCCAATCTTCTTTCAGTTTGGCTGTTATTGCCCCTGTAACGGGAATTAGGTTTTTCGATGTTGCTTCCTGTTCGTTCTCTTCCCTTACAATATTCGACAATAAGCCTTTCACATATCGGCTGATATAGCGGGTGTCGTTCATCTGCCTATCAATGAAACTATCAGGAATTTCGTCCATCAGCAACTTTTTCTTTTTCAATGGCGAGTTCTTGAAATTGCGCTTAACAAAGTCCTCATAAGCTTCGTATCGCAAGACTTCCCTTTTATCTCCATTACCCAAGTCAACCCATGTACCGCCTTTTTGTCTGATATATTCACATGCCAGCAGATTACCTTTATCCCGGTTGACAGCACTTTCGCAAATTATTTTATTAGTGAACGAATCGTCGTAATAGCGAGCCTGCGGAATGACATGTTCTATATCATATTCACTTGTAAAGAGCCGTCCCAGCGGAATAGGCTTTCCGGTGTAAGGCGAACAATATCCCTGTTCCAGCCAGCATTTATAACGGATGATTTCGGATTGTGTAGGCTGTTTCTGGCGCGTAATCTTGATAATATCTTCCGGGATTTCGATAGCTGAGCCAAGAACTCCTTCCTCATAGATTTTGAGCCGTTCTTGTTGCGACAATGAATCGGGACGGACATCTTTTCCTTCATTCCTCATCTCTGTCAACAATGCCCTTATACGCATGTTCGTATTTTCGTTCTCCTGATTCTTGCGGGTTATCTCCTGCCGTTTATTGGCGGGACTTTTCATTTCCCGAGCTAATTCGAGATGGATTTCCGATAAATCGCCATATTTCTCCCAAACATCACGAACGACACGCAATGTTTCGGTCACAATTTGCTCTACCACCGGGTTGCGAAGCGAATGTTGCCTGAAGTCTTTCAAGAAATCATCTATATCTTTCGGCGACTGCCACCGGGCAGTTTCGCTGGCTTCGGAGTGACGGTTATATACCACATAGCAGGCCAGCCAAAGCGGCAATCCGCTGAATAGGGAGATATTCAAATCCTGACCTAATTCCTTTGCCACCTTTTCCCTGACACCTTCACTTATCGCTTCGCAGTCTTCGCCATCAATAAGCCTGTCGATGCGTTCTTTTGTCTTTGCGTCAAATGCATTCTTATCCCAATATTTTCCCATCCGCATCAGCGGGAGGAGCTTCTTCATAGCTTTGGACGAATAGGAAGCATATGCCTTATCGAAAGGTTTAACCTTCTTAAACTCGGCAACAAAGTCTTCTACGTTAGCTATTTCATATCTGACAGCAAACGACTTCAATGCCTGCACCAATTCGCCCTTGTCACTTACGGAGTACAGGATATGCCACAAGTGTTCTTCGACCTCCGCCGTAAGGAAGCTATCATCCAATCCCACTTGTTTCAGGCGGCTGACAAACTCGGCATGTGTTGGGCACATAGGCAACGAACGGTCGCCATAATTCCATTCGTAAGCATCCTCTTTGAGCTTGGCACCTTTGATGGATGACAGGAACGACTTACGTGTGACCTCTTTCTTTTCTTTCAATCGGTCAAACAAAGCAACATAGGCCTCTTCGTCAGGAAGATAGAGAGCAGTCACATCCGAGGTATCACCCTTCGCAATAATCTTTACATTCTTCAGGAACTGCCACAACCTGAACTCTTCGAACAGCGGATGCGACCGGGATATACATTTCAGATATACCTTTTCTACTATCCCTGTCGCAGGATGTTTATAGGTTCTGTATTCATACTGGCAATCCTCTATCAGCGACTTCTTACTTTTCAACGGACGTTGATAGAATATAATATCGTCGATAAAGAGATATACAAAATCCTTGTTCTGAATACTGTTGCGATATGCCTCGTTGCTCCGGTACAAATCCTTGATGCAAAGCGTGTATAGCTCGGGATTATTCAGTTCGGGATGAAATTCTCTCTGTTTCTTCAATATCTGGTTAAGCTCCTTACGGTAGAACTTACGCTCTATCGTCTGGATGAGTTTTCCTTTTATCTTCTGATTCGGATCAGACAGTAACCTATCATAGATAAAAGTACCCACCGACTTATGCGATTCGTCGATTTCTTTCTCGGTACGTTTTTTTACCAACGTCCAGTCGTCGGCAGTAGGGATACTGTACGAGCGCTTCTCGTTGTTGTCTTTATCAAGCTTCGTTGTGACGATAAACTCTTTTGTCTTACCCACCCAATCGAGCGGAATTTTGCTCTGTCGTTTATAAACATCGCCATTCTCCAGCAGCACGTTATACCATATAGCATCTCCTTTTCTATCGCCGGAATCCTCGACACTCACAACCTGCAATTTCTGATACTCTTTCGTCTCATTTATGTTTATATCTTCCTCTTCGCCTCGTTGCTGATAGTAGCCTCTCTTTTGATTAAAATGCAGAATCAGCCATGCCAGCTCTTCCTTTGCTATTTTCTCCGTCAATGCTTTCTTCCGTAGATAATAGATAGTCCAGTCATAAGGCACTTTCTTTCCGTCCTTTACAAGGTCAGGCTGCTTTTCAAGAAAGTCCTGTATCATTTCGGCAAACGACTCCTTGAAACAGAAGTCATATTTGCCTGTTTCTTCATTCAGCGAATAAGCCATTTTAGGCTCCGAATCAAGCAGGAACTTCCCGGGCTTTTTCCCGAAATCAATATACTTAGCATAATGCTCCGGCAAGAAACCGATGATGTTCAATACCCTATGAAGGCGCTCTCTTCGCAATAAATAGCGTTCGTGAAGGCGGCGGACACCACGATATCTTGTTCGTTCTGCTGTTTGCGTTTTCAGGTTTCCATTGTCGAAGTCGCTCAACATTGCAGCGTCCATAGGTATTATACGGCTACCTAAGCCTACGATTCCGGAAGGAGAAAACCCTTCTGTTTCAAGATTTTTAATGTATTCTACTAAAGCCCATCCGATAGAGTTTGGTCCCAGGTCTAATCCCAATACGTTCTTTTTCATAATTAAGGTCTAAAAATATTTTGCCTAATTTAAAAAGAATATTTGGATTTTAATGCTATTTGATCTATATTTGTTAACGAAAGCTAATCACAATAAGGATTATTCCGTTGTGAAAACAAATAAGGCGGCGGAAAGCGATTTCCGTCTTCTTCTTTTTTAAAAGAGCTCATAATCTACACAATTACAAGCTCTTTTCTTATTCTTCGGTGAATACCTGCTATAACTTTTTCAATCCTTTAATCTGTTCCTTACTTGCTACGGGAAAGATACTGATGGCATACCCTCCGCCCGGAGCCGAATATTGTTTCAATTTAGACTTACTGGTAACAACTACTTTACGTATCTCATAGGCTTGAGGATTCGTTTTGTAGTGGGCATTCTTGGCATCGGAATAGATAGTCGCGATGTATTGTTTTCCCGGTTCGAGGAAATCGAATTGGATATTGGAAGTAAAACCCTTCTCGCCACAAACATTTCCTACAAACCAATTATCTGTCCCTTTTGCTTTACGGGCAACAGTCACATATTCGCCCGGCTCGGCTTCGAGATAGTTGCTTTCGTCCCAATCTACGGCTACATCCTTAATAAACTGGAAAGCGTCCGAAAGGCGTTCGTAATGCTCGGGGAAATCCGCCGCCATCTGCAAAGGGCTATACATGGTCACATACAGCGCCAATTGGTTGGCAAGGGTAGTATTGACATGCGATGTATTGTTGGGGTTGATTTTCTCGATATCCATCTCAAAAATACCCGGCGTATAATCCATCGGCCCTCCTATCAGGCGCGTAAACGGAAGGATGGCTGCATGATTGGGCTTGCTGCCTCCAAAGGCTTGGTATTCTGTTCCACGGGCAGATTCGTTCCCTATCAGGTTAGGCCATGTACGGCAAAGCCCGGTCGGGCGGGTAGCTTCGTGCGCATTCACCATGATTTTATGTTCGGCTGCTTTCTCTATCGCATACTGATAGTGGTTATTCAGCCATTGACTGTAATGGTATTCTCCGCGGGGAATCATATTGCCTACATAGCCTGACTTCACCGAGGTATATCCATTTTCGTTCATAAAGGCATATGCTGCCTCCAAATGACGTTCGTAATTACGGATAGCACCCGATGTTTCGTGATGCATCATCATTTTCACACCTTTGCTCTTAGCATAATCTCTGATACCTTTCAGGTCGAAGTCAGGATAAGGTGTCAGGAAATCGAAAACATAGTCTTTCGAATTGCCAAACCAATCTTCCCAACCGATATTCCATCCCTCAACCAACACAGCATCGAAGCCGTGTTCGGCAGCAAAGTCGATGTAGCGTTTCACATTTTCGGTAGTTGCACCATGTCGGCCGTGAGGCTTCACTTTCGAATAATCGGTCACACCCAGTTGTACACTCGGCAAGTCGTACGTATACGACCATTCGCTTTTCCCGGTAATCATTTCCCACCAAACACCTACATATTTCACCGGCTTAATCCACGATGTATCTTCTATTTTGCAAGGCTCATTCAGATTCAGCGTCACGTTAGACGCCAGTATATCGCGCGCATCGTCGCTCACGAGGATAGTTCGCCAAGGCGTATTGCAGGGCGCTTGCAGATGCCCTTTCGTCCCGTTAGCATCGGGTGTCAGCCACGATTCGAAGACAAAATTCTTATCATCCAGATTCAAGTGCATACAAGAGTAGTTAATCAAAGCCGCTTCGTGCAGATTGATGTATATACCCTCATCGGTTTTCATCATCAGCGATGTCTGTACCCCTGTTGGGGAAAATACTGTCTGCGAAGCATTGGGCGTAATAGCGCCTTTCATCAGTCCGCTGATTTCGGACAAACGCGACATGGTATAATCATATTCCTGCGTATCATAATCGCCCGGAATCCAGTAAGCCGTATGGTCGCCGGTCATGGCGAACTGCGTACGCTCCTCTTTGATAACGAAATAAATCAGGTTCTTTTGTTGTGGAAATTCATAACGGAATCCCAGTCCATCGTCGAACAGCCGGAAGCGGATAAGCATCTGCCTGTCCGTTCCTTCCTGATTCAGCGTTACGGCTAATTCGTTGTAACGGTTGCGGATATCTTTTGTTTCGCCCCAAACAGGCTGCCATGTTTCGTCGAAAGAGGACGTTCTGGTATCTACGATACGGAAGTTGTCGTAAAGCGAGTTTTTGGGGTCTTTATCCTCCGATTTTATATCCATTTCCGCGCCAAATTCTACTTTGGTCGTATTGCCAATCAGTTCCAGTCCGAGTTTACTCGGTTTTATTATTTGTTTGCCTTTATAGGCCAACCGATAAGCCGGCACTCCTCCTTTTTCGAGGGAGAAGGTCATCGACAGGTTGCCATCGGGCGATTTTAGTTCCTGAGCATGTATCATACTTATTGAAACGAATAAGCACAATAGAAAGATTAATTTTTTCATTCTTTTAAATATATTATTTTTCACAAAGCTGTTATGTATGCGAATCACTAATTAGCTTCCTACCCTAAAAAGCCTCTAAAGTGTCGCTTTCCTGTACCACTTTTAGTTACTTTTTTTCGAGCAAATCCAAATAAAACAAACTAATTACCAACATCTTATATTTTAAAACCGGTACAAATAATTCTGTATTTTTTGTTGGGTTACTTTTTATTATTTAACCACAGAGGACACGAAGGTTCTACACCAAGTTCACTAAGTTCTTTAAAGAACGCTTTTCCGAAAAAGTAACATACCTCTACTCATTTTCGATGTTTTTGACGAGTTACTTTTTTTCTTGTAACTTGTAACTGTGCGAAGCACAAAGTAACTCGTAACTATCATAACATTGATAAACTTATAAGTATAATTGTACCAGTGATTCACATTATTTTTTGACGATGACTTCTACCCCTTTCCTTTTGTCCGGGAATTTCACCCAACACTCCAATGTAGCCTCATTCCACGACCATTCCACCGAAGATACATTATCCAGTTTATCGGCAATAGCCCGTTCCTCTACTTGTTTGATGGATTTACCGTCTACCGATACACCCGACGGTTTTTCTTCCAGATGATATTTGAGGACAATATTCCGCTTTTCGGATTGCACAAAGCCTTTGTCTTTCGGCGTAATTACAGTATTGTAGCCTTCCGCCAACGTCGTACACGAGAAGTCAGTCTTGGAATAAATATCTTTCAGATAATCGAGATTCTCGCCCTCATCCTCATACAATTCGAATGTTGCACTTTCGTCCTCATAGTTCGGGAAAATATGGATGAACAACGGATAATCCTTTTTCTCATGTATATACTGCATCACAGGCATCATCGGGATGATAGAACCTTTCTTTACAAAAATCGGGATAACACCCAGCGGCGCGCGATAAGCGACCATCTGGCCGCCCAGATAAACCGTTTTCTTATCATTAAAGTCTATCCATTCACCATCAGGCAGATAGACACGTTTCACGCGTTCTCCTTTTTTCAGTACTGGAGCAACCAATATCTCTTCGCCGAAGATAAATTGATTATCCACTTTGATAGCCTGTTCATCGTTCGGATATTCCATAAACAAGCCGCGTGTAATAGGCAATCCCGTATCGTGTGCTTTGCGCGAATAGGTGTAGAGATAAGGAAATAACTGGTATTTCAGTTCGATAGCTGCTTTGCTGTTCTTCTCGGCTACTTCGCCGAACATCCAAGGCTCTGCCGCATTATCGCCTTCGTGATGCGCACGACTCAACGGGCAGAAAATACCGAACTGCATCCAACGGGTATATAGTTCCGCCATAGCAGGATAGTCGGTTATATCTCCGCAATAGCCCGATATATCGGTTGTCCAGAAAGGGATTCCACCCAATCCGGCAGAAATGCCGACAGCTACCTGATTTTCTAATTGTCCCCATCCTTCCAGGACGTCGTTGCCGTTACCACTATCGTTCGTCCAACCGAAGGTATAGCGTTGAAGACCTGCATAAGCCGAGCGTGTCATCTGGAATATACGGCGATTGGGGTTGCGTTTTTCGAACTGCTCTTTCACAACCTTATCCCACGTCAATCCATATACATTGTGTATCTCGTCGTGCATACCGATGTGGTGTTTCATGTACAAGCGATCAACATCCTCTTCGTTACTCCATGCCGGTTCGCCCATATCCGTCCAGAATCCGCTTATGCCGTCGTCTATCGGCTTTTGCTGATACTTGCCCCACCAGTCAGCCACTTCGGGGATGGTGAAGTCTACCACGCCACAGTTACCTCCCCACGGCCAAGGCATATCGTACGATTTACCGTTGCGGATGTCTTTCACCAAATAGCCCAGCTTGTCCGCTTCCACCCATTGCGGGTTTTCGCGTTGCGAAACAACCGGATCCTGCGACACTATCATTTTAAAACCTTGCTTCTTCAAAGTTTGCAGCATTCCTTGTGGGTTCGTATAGTTTCCCTTTCGCCAGGTGAAATCCTGCAAATTCTGTGTCCAGCCGATGTCCTGATAAATAATATCACACGGTATCTGCCGCTTACGGAATTCGGCAGCAATCTCTAATGCTTGTATCTCTTTGGTATACAACCCGCGACACTGGGCAAATCCTAATGCCCATTTAGGAGGCATTATCGGTTTCCCTGTCAAGGCAATATATTGTTCTTGTATTTCTTTGTAATCTTTTCCGAAAATGAAATAGTAAACAAACGCCCCGTCAGGCGCTTCGAACGAATAATATTCATCCGACTCCGTCCCGAATTTGAATTCGGTTTTGTACGTATTGTCCAGAAATATTCCGTAGCGATAACTACTCATAAAAAACGGAATACTTTTTGCCAGCGGATCTTCGGTCACGCTGTAACAAGGGCGGTCGCTGTTCCACATTTTGTACGAACGTCCGCGACGGTTCAATGGTCCTGTTTTTTCGCCCAGCCCGAAGAATTGCTCATCGCTGCGTAATACTTTATGAGCCTTTACCGCAGTAGCGTCGGAAACGTGTCCTTTTTCCTGAAAATCGCTGAAGACTAACTTCTGCCACTTGTCGAATATCTGCAACTGCATCGGATTTTTGTTTACCCGGATGCGCAGTTTCGACGTAAATATCTCGTAGCAAGCGGGCTCTTCGTTCACATTGATTTCGCCTACATCTTCCAATTGTTCATTCACGACCGCGAACGATTCGTTGTTGCGGACGAACTTCCCTGATTGATCGAACCATACTTTAACAACCGAGCTGCTATTGATTGTCAGTGATAATCGCGAACCGTCTTTACAGTTGAATATCACCTGATTTCCTTTCTTCTCATACGAAATACATTCTCCGGCAATCGCTATTGCCGAAGAAAGTATTAACCCTGAAATAACCAATAAGATTTTCTTTATCATAACCTCTAACCTTAATATTCTATTACTACCATATCCCAATATTTCAGCGACGGAAGGGTGAACGTCAACTCATTGCCCGACTGAGTGAATTGTACATCCTGTGCAACTCCACCGTTCACGTCAGGCGATGCAAACCAAACTTTGTTTGCCGTACCATTCACTGCGATTTTAATTTCGGCATTCGTTACCAGCAGCGGTTCTTTTTGTGTTCCGTTCGTGTCTCTCCAATCCATACTGTTAGCATCGGAAAAATTAATCAGATGAATCAGCTCTTTCCCTATGAATTGCTTGCCTACGACAGCCACGTCTCCCTGTGCAGCAGGCCAGTTGCTGAACGACAGTTGCCCATCGACAGATTGCACTGCATTATTAGCAAACGCTCCGCCATCGCGCAACAGATTCTGATACGCCACCAGAAAGTCATAATAATGCACAAGCGCTGTTCTCAATCCGCCTTTCATTTGCAGGTTCGAATTAGGGAAATACTCGTTCGCCAGATAATGCTCTCCCAACTCGAGGTGCGACCCTCCGAAAGAGAAAATAACAGCATTCGCCAGCAGCACCCCGGGAGCATTCATATATCCGGCGGAATTTGATCTGCCATAGTTCATATAAGCAGCGAGAACGGTATTTTTCGTACGGCTGCTGTATGCATTGTTATCCAAAATGACCTGCGATAATTGCTCGAATGTTTTGCTTTCGTCCCAGACTTCGGTATAGAGAAAATCGACATCCGAAGCGGCTATCCCTGCCTGCCCGTACTGGCTGACAGCATTCATCACCAAACGTTTGTCGGGGCTTGCCTGTTTCATCGCCGCAATAAAAGACGGATAAGCTGCAGGCAGATTCACAACAGTACCATTGTAATCGTATAGTGTTCCGCGGTTTCCTAATTGGTCGATATGGTAGCCATCGAAATCAAAGACTTCGTACACATCCTTGTGGCGTCCGGCAATGTATTCCTGCCACTCGGTATTAGCGGGATTGGTCAGGTAAATACTGCTGCGGAAAGGTGCATCGAGGTGATGATTGTCTTTTTCGTCGTGATTGGTGTCTTTAAAGAGGTACCATTCTTCTTTCACCCCGTCGGAGGCGGCATTCTTCAACGCACCGAAGGCAAGGTTATAAAACATCGCTTTCATTCCTCTGCCGTGAGCAGCAGCAATATATCCTTCTACGGTCGATTTATAGTTCATCCGCCCGATAAGATCAGACCACGATGCCAGCGGATTATCTGCCGTTCCGGCTAAAGGGCGTTGATGATCATACATCCAGTCGTAGAATTGTATCCCGTTGATATGGTAACGGTTCAGCGTAGCTATGTTATCCGATATCTGCTTCTCCGACAGTTTGCCGTAAGAGGAGAGGAAGCCATAGCGCGGGAATTTCTTCCAGTCGGAAGATACGTCTACGGCTATGCTGTAGTATACCTTTTCGGCGCCTTCCACTGTTCCATATACATCGACCATATAACCTTTGTAATCGTCGGCAGGAACCGTCCAGCTCCAAGCGTCGCCGGAGAGTGATTCCTCTTTCAGCACCTGCCCCAGATGAGAATAGCGGACTGTGAGGTTCGTATTGGGTGTTTCTTTTAGCGCGAACTGCACCGTTTCACCCGGACTGTAAACTGCCTTATCCGTACTTATGTTGATACTCATATAGCTATCGCCATAGGTCACAGGATTATGCTTTGTATCGTAAAAATCGTCGCACGCAGCAAACAAAAGCAGCGAAAGGGCGGCTACGATATATGTTATTCTTTTTTTCATAATGTTATTCTTTTAGAGCATCCACTGTACCGGCCGCAACCGGCACAGTGAATATATTTAGTTTTATTGTTTTACGATACTCACCGTTTCGTTCAATTGATCCAGTTCGATGGTATACGTTCCGGCAGCTGTTATTTTCCACTTATAATCCACTCCGGCGCCCGGATAGTTGAATATCATCTGTTCTTCCGTTCCGGCAGGGGCTTTATCGGCTTCGGAGGCAATAAACCATGCTCCGTTCCAATCGCTTTGCTTATCTAAGGTGAACTTCATTTCGCCCGCGCTCAGGTTACCCGTCCAAGTGAATTTATTCGGATCCGAAGTTGCTGTCATCGGCGTAGCATTATCTATATCCCATCCGTTAGGCGTGGCATCACCGACAAGATACACCATCGCATAAGGCGTGAACGGCGCAATATCAATTTTCATATCGCGTGTGTCGAGCTTGATTTTATACACTCCGCCTGTGATATTCCATTTGTTATCAGGATTTCCGGCCCACTTGTCCACATCCAGATTCATTCCCTCTGCTGTCTGATCGACTTCCGGACGATAGAAAGCGGCATTCCAGTCTCCGGCAACCGTACCGATTTTGAACTCTCCACCCGCAGCAAGATCGCCATTGTAATGGAACACAAACGGATCGAGCGGATTGACAGTCATCGGCTCAAACGACCATCCCGTAGGATTCCCGACAAGCCACAATTCGGTATATTCAGGGCCTTCGCCTCTTGTAATGGTAATAAGCATGGTTATCAGATTCACTTTGATGGTATAAGTTCCACCCTGCGTAATCTGGAACTTATCGTCATACGGATCTGAACCGCTTTCGCGCAGATACAGTTTTGTATCATCTGCACCCTTGTTATACGACGGAGTAAACTCACCCAAGGTAGTAATAAACTTAAATTCACCCGGCGAAAGGTTTCCTGTCCACGAAAAGCCTTTGGCAACATTGGTTATCGCCTTCAGCGGAGTAGCATCGCCGGCGCTCCATCCGTTAGGCGTAGCATCGCCAATCAGATACAAAGTCTTTGTTATCGGCTTGTGCGTTTTCACTGTTATCGTTTGAATGTTAGATATGACAGGCGCAACGTTGTCGTCGGCAACAGTCGCTATTATGCGGCTTTCCAACGTAACGTCCGTATCGATGGCTATGCCGAATTCGTTGAGGAGGATATCGTTCAGTTCCTCATTTTTGTATATCTTCTCATATACTTCACGCCCTAAATCGATGGATATTCCTCCGGCAAAATCATTGCCTTGTATGTCCATCTGGAAAGTGTAAGTGATAGCTGCATCCGTCCCTTGGTTAGAGCCGGAAGTCCACGTAAATTTCAGGGCATCCACTTCGGGGTTTTCGTCATCCAGTTCGATCTGCTCGCCGGAAGCTGTTATTTCCAACGGAGCATTTCCTTTGTTATACTCTATATTATCGTCATCCGAGCATCCCGTGAAAAATGTCAGGCAAAGAGCCAACAGGAATGGTAATAATTTATATGATTTCATAATGTGCTGTTTTTTAGATTTAATATCCTGTGTTTTGTGATAAGTTTGGATTAGCATCTCTCTCTTTCTGTGGGATAGGGAACAGGAGATGTTTTCTCGTCGCATTTATTTTCCCGATACCGTGCAAAAAGTCTAACGCATATTGCCCGTTATCCCAGCGTACCATATCGAACCAGCGATGCCCTTCGAATGCAAGTTCGATGCGGCGTTCCTGTCTGATTTTTTCGCGCATCTGGTCGTCGGTCAATCCTTCGACATCGGCGCGAACTGTCAATCCAGCTCTTTTCCTTACCTGATACAGCGGCTCTTCGGCATCGGTTGTCCTTCCCAGTTCGTTCAACGCTTCGGCCTTCATCAGCAATACATCCGCAAAACGCAGGACAATCACGCTCGCCGAGTTTGTATTGTAATCCGGCGAAACGGTCAGCGGCACCAAGAATTTGCGCACATTGTAGCCCGTATTAGACATAGTCGATCTGTAGGTTTTGCCATCGAATGCAGGGCAACCTTCGTAGAGAACGGTCTTGTCCTTGCGCAAGTCTCCCGGCTCGTATTGGTCGACAAACTCCTGCGTCGGTTGATTCCATCCATAAGCGCCCCCTACCCATCCGGTATTGCGAGGCCCCATATAGGTACTCAACCAGCAAGCCTGATTTTCATCGTCCCAGAATCCGGCTTTGGTCAAGCCATAGTATTGTATCTCGAACAGCGATTCTGCTGTATTCTTATTTCTGTCCTCTCCTCCGAAACAGTCGCTGTAATCGGGGTTCAAAACATAACCCAATGTCTCAACCATTTCGCACATATCCAGTGCATCCTGATGCCTGCCCAATGTCAGATAAACCTTAGCCAGCATTCCGGCAGCCGAACCTTTCGATGCGCGACCGATATTGTTGCCCGAGTATTCCTCTCTCACCGGCAACAGGTCTATTGCATCTTTCAGGTCGGGGATGATTATATCGTTGTAGATAGTCATTTTATCCTCGCGGGAAACATGCAGGTTATCGCCCGGCTTAGGCGTTTCGACTGCTATCGGAACATCGCCGAATAGCTGCACCAGCAGGAAATAATAGTGCGCACGCAGAAATTTCGCTTCGCCGATACATCTGTCTTTCAACGACTGGCTGATATTCATGGATGGCACACTCTCCAAAACGGTATTGCAATACAGAATGCCCGGGTTAGGTCCACGCCAGATATCCAATGCAGCAGCATTGTCGGCCGTAGCCACAAAATTGGCAAGTGTAACGGTTTCTATTCCGTCCGTACCGCCTCCGGCACCTACTTCGCTATTACCGGCAATAATATCCAATGTCCAGATACGCATATTGTACAGCTTCGGACGTTGAAGCGGCTGATATGCTCCGTTTACCAGAGCGATAGCCGATGCTTCGTCTTTCAGTGCTTCGGCACTGGGATCTTCGTATGGTTCTTTGTCCAGAAAGTCGGAACATGAACCGAATAACGTTAATGCGGATAGTAATCCTATATAAATTATCTTTTTCATAATGCTATTTTTCACGGGTTAGAATTTTACGTTTACGCCAAGGCTTATTGTGCGTGTCACCGGGTATGTCCCCAAATCCACTCCACTCGTACCGACTTCCGGATCGAATCCCGAATACTCGGTCAATGTGTAAAGGTTCTGGCAAGAAAGATATACACGTGCCATGCCCAGATGCGCTTTCGCTGATAAATTCTTAGGCAAGGTATATCCCAACGTGAGGTTTTTCAGACGGAGGTAAGAACCATCTTCGATGAAGCGGTTCGAATGGCGCGCATTCTGGTTAGGGTCGCTATACACAGCACGCGGAACTTTGTTGCTTGTTCCCGGTCCTGTCCATCTGTCCAATACCTTCCGCGTCTGATTTTGAGGAACAGACATGCTCTCTTGCCATATCCGGTTGGCATTGTAGATATCGTTTCCGGCAACGCCTTGCAGGAATATCTGCAAATCGAAATTCTTATAAGCAAAGCTGTTGTTCATCGAGAATGTCCATTCGGGAGAAGGATTACCGATATAGGTGCGGTCGTCGGAATTAATCACCCCGTTATTATCCAAATCCTTGAATTTGATGTCGCCCGGAGCTGTTCCCCCTGCAACCTGTGTCGCATAATTATCGACTTCCTGCTGTGTCTGGAAGATTCCATTGGTCACATAACCATAGAACGAGCCGACCGGTTTGCCTTCCGCACTGATGCGGATTTTAGTCATATTGATATCGTCTCCTACAAACAACGGAACGCCGTCATTCATCTTTACGACTTCGTTCTTGTTGTATGATACATTCAGATCGGTATTCCATTCCAGTTCCCCTTTCAGGTTGCGCGAAGAGATTGTCAGTTCCACCCCTTTATTCCGTACTTTTCCGGCATTGATGCTCGGCACATAGATATCCGAATAGCCCGTTGTAATAGGCACCGACATCGGCACAAGCATATCGGTTGTATTTTTGATATAGGCATCCAATGTCAGGTTGATACGCTGATCGATCAAGGTAAGGTCGATTCCTGCATTGAATTGTTTCACCGTTTCCCATTTCACATTCGGATTCGACATCACCAGCGGATAGAGCGTAGAAACAGGCATGCCGTTGAATACATATTGTCCCGTTTTCAGTCGGGTGAAATAGGCGTAATTATCTATACCATCCTGATTTCCTGTTTCGCCGTAGCCCACTCTTAATTTGATGTCATTTACCCATTTGTTGCGCTTATAGAATGCCTCTTCCGACAGACGCCATGCTCCCGAGAAAGAAGAGAACGTTCCCCAGCGATTATCTTTCGAGAAACGAGATGATCCATCACGGCGAACGGTTGCCGTCACCATATACCTATCAGCATAATTATAGTTGGCGCGCGCCATGAATGACAACACAGCCCAGTCGTTTTTCGTTCCGCCCACCGTCGGGTCAGTCAAACCGTTATTCAGCTGATTGTTATTGTCGCTCAGGAAGCCCTGCACACTGGCATTCATTCTATTGTATACATTGTTCTGAGCACTGGAGCCAATCATCACATTCACATGATGATCTTCTTTGAATGTATCCATATAGGTGAGTGTGTTATCCCACAGATAGGTCAGGCTCTTATTCGATTCTTCATAGAGATATGATTCGGGTTGCGGAATAGGCTTCCAGTCATATTTCGGGCTGAAGCTGTTTTTGTCCCAGAATTTGAAGTCGACGCCTCCCAATGTTTTGAAGGTGATTTTATCTATCGGCTTAATCTCCGCATAGATATTCCCCAAAACATTGTAGCCGTTTGTCTTATCGCTACTCATTTTAGCGGCGCCAACGGGATTTTTTATATCACCATACTGATACGCAGGATCGCCCGGTCCTGAATAGGTTCCGTCATCATTATAAATCGGTTGTGTAGGCAAAGCACCCATTGCAGAGCGGATATCATATCCTCCCTGCTTTTTGACGTCATGACTCAAGGTCACATTGTTTCCGAATTTCAGCCACGGACGCACTCTCGACTCACCGTTGAACTGGATTGTATAGCGGCGATAGGAAGTATTGATAACAATCCCTTCCTGATCGAATACTCCGCCCGAAACATAGTAATTGCTTTTGTCGCTTCCTCCCGAATAAGACACCGAATAGTTCTGCATCCATGCGGAACGGAACAAGGCATCGAGCCAGTCGGTTCCTTTTCCCCAAGAGGTAGGATCGGCAAAATCGGGACGTTGCATCAGGCTACCACCCATCGTATTGTTGTAATTGCTTATCATTTCGTTGTGCAACGAAGCATATTGAGAAGCATTCAGCATCTTAGGCATATCGGTTGCGCTCTGAATACCCCAGTTAGCGCTGAACGAGACTGTTCCGTTTCCCGATTTTCCTTTTTTGGTCGTCACTAATACAACACCATTTGCCCCGCGCGATCCGTAGATAGCGGTTGCCGAAGCATCTTTCAACACATCCACCGTTTCTACGTCATCCATATTGAGGGCATTGATACCCAAGTCGGTAGGGACACCGTCTATCACCAACAGCGGTTCGCTATTATTGATGGTGCTGATACCACGTATGCGGAAGGAAACATTATCGCCCGGCTTCCCCGAAGATACAACCTGTACTCCGGCAGCACGCCCTTGTAGCGCCTCGCCGACACTGGCCACGGGTTTTTCTTTCATAATGTCGCCCGATACGGAGGCAACAGCACCCGTCAGGTCTTTCTTTCGCATCACTCCGTAACCGACTACAACGACCTCGTCCAATACCTGAGCATTCTCTTTCAGGACGATTTGGAAGTCGCTTTTTCCGGCAACGGATATATCCTGCGACAGAAAGCCGATATAGGATACGGTCACAATGGCATTATCCGGAACATTCAGCGAGAAACTGCCGTCTATCTCCGTCATGGTGGCATTGGTAGTCCCTTTCACCCCCACAGATGCTCCGATAATGGCTTCGCCATTTTCGTCGGACACTGTCCCGGTAATTGTTTTCTGATTTTGAGCCGAGAGGTTGATCGTAAAGATCAGAGACAGAATAAACAAGCATATTCTGCCCAGATAGGCTCTTTTTGGTTTTAGATTTTTCTTCATAGCCTCTTCTATTATTATTTTTAATTAGATGGTTAACATGCGTTATCCGGTAGTACTAAGACAAGAGGGAAACCCTCGATTACAAAAATATGTTAAGGATATGGTCAAAGAAAACCTACATGGATAAAATATAGATTAGCATTACAATCATAATGCTAATTATCAATAAAATAAGGATTTATTTAACAAAAAAAATATAGATGCCGTACGAGTTAATTTTGATTTATAACCCCTATTTTCATCACCCTGTTTTCGAACTGATCGCGGGGAACTGCCGCTTTATTACGGACTCTTGTGCGATAGCTGTATATGGTATTGGCCGAATAGTGGAGGAAGTTTGCAATTTTGGAACTGTCTGTTATGCCCAGACGTATAAGGGCAAAGATGCGCAGTTCGACATTCAGCAACTCATTCGGCTTGAGGATAAAGCGCTCTTCTTCGAGCAAAAGGGAATTGAATTCGTCTACAAAGTTGGGATAGAGATGCAGGAAGATATTGTCGAAGTTCTCGTATAATTCCTTCAACTCGTTATCTATCATATCCTTCGATTTGAGCATCTTATACAGCTCATCCAGTTTTTTCTCCACCGCTTTTTTGTTGAGCGTATTCTGGTATTTCTCCAGTTTATTGATATAGGTCGAACATAGGTCGAGGAAATGGCCGATATAGGTTTCTTTTATCTGGTTGGCTTCCGAAAGTTCCTTGTTCACATCATTCAGCAGGCTATTGGAAGATTGCAAATCGTGATTAAGCTCGTTCAGCTTCACATTCGTGCGGTAGAGTTCCTTTCGTATGCGGGCAACCCTTTTCATCTGCCTGTAAACGTACACTACCGCGATTATGAGGAATATGGATAGTATGCTGACCAGAATAAGGAATAGCTGCAACTCCGATTTCTGGCGGTTCACATTCTCCTGATAGGCAGAGTCGATAATCGGAAATATCTGCGAGACTTCGTAAGTCCTCAGGCGGGCATTGCAAAACATGGCATCTTCCATAGACGATTTGATGCAGGAATATGCCCGTTCGATGTCGCCCGTTTCGTAAAAGACGGAGGCTAACGCCTGCATGGAAGCGTTTTCCTTTATCGCATTCTTGATGTCGCAAATGGCAGATATGGCATAGTATTGTTTTTTCAGTTCCGTATTGCCTTCTTTGTTATAGACATTGGCAAGTGCATAGGCAAGAACCGCCCGTTCGTGGTTCTCCTCCTTCGACTCTTTGAGCAATGTCAAAAGAATGGTTTCGGCCTCTTCCAGCCGGTTTTCGTCGTATAGCTTTTCGGCGTATACTATCTTGTAATGGTTCGATTCGTTGTCGAGCACCTGCAACAGCGAATCCCTGTACAGATTGCTCTTCGGGGTATATACGGCTGTGTAGAGGTTATTGTAGGAATAGGAATTATAAAACTGTTTATAGCAGTCATAGTATTTAATCAACAACCAATCCGGCAGCTGCTTTTTATCGATGGATTGCAGGATATTCATCGATTCGATATACATGCCTGCAATAATATACAGCGAAGCTAAGGTTAATTCGGATTCGTGAATCCACAGTGGATTCTTCAAATCCTTTGCAATGGTGACATTCTCGCGCGCATAGTAGATAGCCGAATCGGTTATATAGGTTTTATATTCGTTGTAAAGCTGGCGATTGATATCGTAGCACTGTTCCTTGCTGATGTCCGGAGTGTTCAGCATCTTTTTGGTGCCCGATATATTATCCTCTTTCGCCAGCATATAAGCGTCTTTATCTTTCATCAACTTGTACAAAGTATGAAAGATGGTATCTCCCGCTGTCTCGGGATAAGCATAGTTGCTGGCTATGAGTGAGAACAAGATGATTAAGGCAATTTTTTTCATCGGTTAACTATCCGGCTTTTTACAAAAATATAAAACAATATGCAATTATCCGTAAATACCTCGATTATATTCCATGCCGAAAGAGGTATTCCTCTATATTTGGCAAAGAATTTCGATAAAACTACATCTTCCATCTACGAATATAGCCCCTTCGTCTATTATTTTATGCAAAAAAGGATATTCGTACTATATTTGTATAGGAATACAACAACGATATGAACATGACTGATAAGCAAAAAGAGGGCTCTACTTTCCACGATTTCCTGATAGGAGACCGCTACCGGATATGGAGGCATCTGCTATTGATAGGAGGAATGATATGCATCGCAGCCGAGCAGACAAACAACTATCACATCTTGGACAGGACATCTACCCAGTCTATTTTGTCTTTGATCGTCGTAGCTATTATTCATCTATCCATAATCTATATCAACCTGTACATTTTAGCGCCGAAACTCCTGTATACCAAAAAATACCTGAAATATATAATTTGGACTACATCATCCATTATCGTTCTGTATCTCACTCTTGGCATAGCCGAATATCTTATATACGGGCAAATAAGCCTTACGAGAACATCTGTGTATAGTCTGAACTTTTTGAACATTGCTGCACTTATCGACTTCGTCTTCGTTTTCGCTTTAGCGCTTGTCTGTTTATCAGGGATTTTATCGACCTCCGTATTGCGCCAACTCGAAATTGAGAATGCCAACATCTCGCAATTGAAGAAGGACTACCTACTCTCTGAA
Organism: Dysgonomonas sp. 25; assembly: GCF_010501075.1. Taxonomy (GTDB): domain Bacteria; phylum Bacteroidota; class Bacteroidia; order Bacteroidales; family Dysgonomonadaceae; genus Dysgonomonas. Next base: position 160,183 of record NZ_QVMN01000003.1, on the reverse strand, counting down.
GTAGAGCAATTGAAAGATCGCATATCTCCCGATTTCCTATTCGCTATATTAAACAATGCGGGAAAGACAGCCACAGAGGACCCCGAAGCTTCGTCCATATCCTTAGTCAGGCTCAGTAAGATATTGCGATATCAACTCTATGACTGTTCGCGGGATAAAGTATTGCTCAAATCGGAGATCGCCTTTATCGAAAACTTCCTCAGCCTGTACCAGTTTCATAACAAAACGTTCAGGTACGATATAACAACCGACGGTGATACGGAAAAAATATTCGTCCCCCCGTTGCTCTTTATTCCACTGATACAGGTAATGGCTGATACTTCGCACGAATCCATCCTGTATATAAAGTTTATTATCACCGACAATACCATCGGTTTTATCTGTAACTCAGACAGTAAAGACAACGAACGTTTCAATAATGCCGATTTTTCCGGTATACAACAACGATTGGAATTCTTGTATCAGGATTCGTATATTCTCACCATCAATAGCAAAATGATCGTTCTACAACTGAATGCCTTATGAAAGAAATCCTGAACGATAAAATAGTCCTGCGTTTCTTTGTATCGAAAGATTTTCGAATCCTCCGCCACTTATTCCTACTCATAACGATAGGTGTCATCTCGTTGAGTTTTGTATGGGGTATCGAGGATTTGCATGTACCCTCCATCTATAAAGCATACGGATGGCTCATCTATTTTGGTACATTAGCAGCAACAATATATGCAAACATCTATTTTTCAGTACCGCGATTTTTGCTGCGGAACAAGATACCCCAATATTCTCTTTCTATAGTTCTTTCCATCCTTATGGCAATGCTATCCATACTTGTCGTTCAATATGCGCTGTTGGATATGGAGCCTATCCAGGATAGGAGTTTACCTCTTCTGCCCGGACGGATAGCATTGAATACCATTGCCGTTTCCTTCCTGTTCTCATTCTTCTTTATGGGGACGACCACCCTCTTTCTGCTCAAGCGGAAGATGACGGCAGATATGAAAAAATCGGAACTGGAATCGTCTTTGCTGGAATCGGAACTAAAGCTTCTGCAAAATCAGGTCAACCCGCATTTCTTGTTCAACATGCTCAACAATGCCAATATGTTGTTGAAAAAGAATCCGAAACAAGCCTCGGAAGTACTGTTCAAACTGGAAGATCTGCTTCGCTACCAGATCCACGATAATATCAATAAAGATAAAGTTTCGCTCGCCTCCGAAATATCCTTCCTGAATGACTATCTGAATCTGGAAAAGATAAGGCGCGATGATTTAGATTATACCATCTCGGCTGACGAGAGCTGTCACCAATTGACCATCTCGCCGCTGCTGTTTATCGTATTTGTCGAGAATGCTGTAAAACACAACGTCGACAACGAGAACCGTTCGTATGTGAACCTATCCTTCAAAGTACGAAAAGACCGGCTCGAATTTATCTGCGAGAACTCAAAGTCCGAATATGCTGCACCCCCTCAAAAGGCTGGCGGGTTAGGCTTGAAGAATGTGAGGCGCAGGCTCGAACTACTCTACCCCAACAATCATACACTGGATATTAAGAAAGAGAAACTAAAATACACCGTAAAATTAACTATCTCATTATGAATTGCATAATCGTTGACGACGAACCATTAGCTCGCGAAGCAGTCGAACTGCTGGCCAAAGAAGATGATCGGCTAAATATCTTGGAAACATTCAATAATGCCCGATCCGCTGCCCTGTTTATGGAAGAACATCCGGTAGATCTAATCTTCCTCGACATACAGATGCATGGCATGACCGGCCTTGAATTTGCCCGCTCTATCTCCAAAAATACATTGGTCATATTCACTACCGCCTACTCGGAATATGCATTAGACAGCTACGAGGTAGAGGCTATTGACTATCTGGTGAAACCTATCGAAGCTGACCGTTTCAAAAAAGCGGTGGAGAAAGCCATTTCCTACCACAACCTGCTGCTGAAAGAGGAGAAAGAAAATATCGAAGACATCACCACAGATTTCTTCTTCGTGAAATCCGAAAGAAAATACCTCAAAGTCAGCTACAAAGACATCCTCTTTATCGAAGGACTGAAAGACTACGTTGTGATACACACTGAGAATAAAAAGATTATCACCAAGATGTATCTCAAGACTATTCAGAACCTGCTGCCCGAAAACATCTTTTTCCGCATCAACCGTTCCTACATCGTCAACCTGCAACATATCGAGTCGTTCGATAATAACGACATCGTCGTCAACGGTCAGGAGATAGCCATCGGAAACGGACACCGCGATGCCTTCTTCCAGCTATTCGCTTCGAGAAGGATATGACCGGCGAATATTAAAACAACTCCGGATAATTTCTTTCCGAGATACAATGGGTCAGGCTTTTGACATTGTCGTCTACGATTGAGTGCCAACCCAGTTCGTCGAAACGCTTTTCGAGCGTCCGGCAAACCGCGAAATCTTCCTCCGAAACTTTGTAGACCTGCCCGTCTTTGCTTCCGGAAACAGAAATCTCGAAGCGGTCGTTCAAAACCCAGATATGCACTTTATTACCGAACAGCTCTACATACTGGGGCTGTTCCCATTCTGGGTATTCGGCAATCGTTATTTTCAGATTGTCCAAATCGTCGAGGGAATAGGACTTGAAAGGATCGAACGAAAAATCGCCATCGCCTACCCTGTTCAATGCAACACCTATCTCCGCCAGCTTAGCTGTCAAATCATCCAACCCGTCATAATTGAAATACACCGCAAAGGAATCTCCTTCGCAATTATGCCCTCCACGGGCACGCATATAGTGAAAATAGTGCAATCCACTGCACCAACGCATTATTTCTTCTTTCGTATTGTTCTGAAATAATCGTTCTTCCGAAATCTTATCTATCCTGTCCATTGCATATTAGTTGTTTATTGTTTCTCCGTCAGGTACTTCCAGAAGCGGCGAGGCATATGTTGCCGTTGCAGTTTCAGGTTGATGCGCTCTTTTATCGTCATGGCCTTGAAATAGCCTTTCCACAACTCCTGAAACAGTTTTTCGTCCTCCGCCATCAATGCTTCATCCAGCTTCCCGCTCAACAGATGCGTATCATCGTCCAATGTCATTTCCACCACCTCTTTCAAGTCGTAGTAGAAGCCATAATGCCGCTTGGTGTCGTATATCACCCATTTCTGGTCGGAGAAGCGGTCTTTGAAATGCTCCACGACCAACGGAAGGGCATTGAATATAGGCGAAACGGGTGCAAAGAAGATATCATCGGCCGCCTTCTGAAAGCGGATAAACTGTGCCAGATAATGCTTCTCGTGCGACACCTTCCGTGCCAGCTTATGCACCTCCAATACATCGGGATCGCCGAAATTGGTCTCTATCGAGGTCTTCGTATCAAAGGTCTTGCGTATGTAGCGGAACAGCAGATCGTCGCTCCCTTCCTGTTCGGACAACCATACGTGTGTGAGCATATTACATGCCAGTTTGCTCATCTTATCTTCCAGCGACTTCCACACTCTCGAAACCTTATCGTCCTGCGTAACGACAGTATAACTGTCTTCCATAAACAAGGGAGCCACATCGCCTTCCGCCAGCAACTTGTCAGGGAAGACTTTGCGGCTGTAGGCATCGAATACGGCTGTGAGCAAGCCTTCGAATGTTTTATCGTAGAAGAAGACTACCATATTACTCAATCGGGGAAGATGATACTCAACTGGTTCTGGTCTGCTGCACCTTTTCGTTTCTTGCTCTCGGCCAACACCTTGCGCACGTATTCCGGCGTAGCCTCATTCACCGTGTACATCGGCAGTTCGTTGCAAGTGATGAAGTATTGTGCTTTCTTCATCACGATGCCCATCTTCTTGAGCTGCGAGGCGTTCAACTTGCCGTAGCGGCGGGAAGTCACAATCAATTTGGCCGACTTCACCCCGATACCCGGCACACGCAATATCAGCGAATAATCCGCACGGTTGATATCCACGGGGAACGATTCGGGATGCCGTAGTGCCCAAGCCAGCTTGGGGTCTATCTCCAAATCGAGATTCGGATAAGCATCGTCGACAATTTCGTCGGCACGGAACTCATAGAAACGCATCAGCCAATCGGCCTGATAGAGACGGTTCTCGCGAACCAAAGGAGCCTGCTTCAATGCAGGCAAGCGTTTATCGTAGCTATTGACAGGGATAAAGCCCGAATAATACACTCGCTTCATGCTCGGACGGCGATAGAGTGCCGACGAAACGGTGAGTATCTGCTGATCGCTCTCATCCGTCGCCCCTACAATCATTTGCGTGCTCTGTCCGGCAGGGACAAAGCGGGGCGCTTTGCGAAATTTCCGCCTGTCTTCGATGCTTTGCAGCATACCCTGCTGAATGTATTGCATCGGCTTGTACACACTCTTATGGTCTTTCTCCGGCGCCAGTAATTTCAGGTTCTGCGGAGTTGGGATTTCTAAGTTCACACTCATACGGTCGGCATACAACCCCGCTTCGTTCACTAATTCCTGACTGGCATCGGGGATGCTTTTCATATGAATATAGCCATTGAAGCGGTGTATCGTCCGCAATTCCTTCACCACACGCACCATCCGCTCCATCGTATAGTCGGGATTATTGATAACCCCCGAACTAAGGAACAGCCCTTCGATATAATTGCGGCGATAGAACTCGATAGTCAGCTCCACCAACTCCTTGACGGTAAAGGTCGCGCGCGGAAGGTCATTGCTCCGGCGATTGATGCAATAGGCACAATCGTAGATACAATTGTTGGTCAGCATGATTTTGAGCAACGATACGCACCGTCCGTCCTCGGTAAAGCTGTGGCAGATACCCATTCCGCCGACGGTATTCCCCAGCCCTCCGTCCTTGTTGCGGCGAACCGTACCGCTCGAAGCGCAGGATACATCGTACTTGGCCGATTCTGCCAGCACTTTCAGCTTTTCGAGTGTCATATCGTTTATCATATCTACAAAGAAAAGCAATTCATCCTACAAGGTCGATATAAGAATTCTTAAAATCTCACCTATTGTTGAAAAATTCCTACCCTCTGCAAAAAGTGACAACCACGTCACGATATTGTATTAGATCTGTCATCCGCATCAAATAGATTCACTGCTGACAATTAAGTATTTAACTACTAAAAAACTTTACAATACATTTTTTCATGAAATGTATTTTGCTTCATTTTCAGCCACGAGGAGTACAAAGTAAAAGAATCGTCTTGTCATGCTGAGCCTTTGGCGAAGCATCCCATGTCGTTACTGGAACGAGACCCCTCGCATCCGCTCGGGATGACAATCTATATGTCAACTTGTTTACTCGTCTACTTGTTAACTTTTCTTATATAGATAAAGTTTCTTTTTATTGTTCGTTTATCTCTACCTTTTCCCGCTGTACTCTCTCAATCCCGGACACAACGGATCGATTTCCATCGTGCTGCAGATAAAAAAGTTATTGAATGAGCAGTTAACGCAGGGTTATTAGCTCCCAATTGGCGGTAGTGACAAGTAGTAGAGCCTCCGGATTCGACAACGGTAGAGGACCACCAAGCGGTGGTAAGACCAAACCAAGAACCATTGTAATATTCGATCCAACCGGATGGCACGGCATCGAAGCCGGATGGCTCCGGGGTGCCGCCGTCGCAACAGCCCCACGCAATATTAGCATATCCATTGGCATCGGTGTAGAACTTTCCATATTTGTCCGCTTTGCGCATTTTCCGGGCGGCATCAGCTGCACCACCGAAAGCATCAGCCAGCTTATCCCATTCGTCATTGTCGGGCACATGCCAGCCCATAGGGCATATAGTCTCTAATTGTAGTGGTGCATATCTGTGGTTGTAATATAACCCATATTCTTTAGCAAAATCCAGATAGCTTGTTTCAGGGTTGTTCTGGAGCACCCCCCAGGTATCGCCTATTCCCCAAATATTGGCAGGGATACTGTTCCCCGTCAGGTCTGATACGCTACTAATAACCGCTGTTGTACCGCCTGCAATACTCAACTTAACGCTATTGGAAGGTAAGGGATTCCCGTCTTTGTCGCGGGTAACGTACAGATTGCTGGTCGTCCAATAAGCACCATCGCACAGGTCTACTCCAAACCATCTGGCATTGTAGACGTTATCGTCGATATCGGTCATGGTTATATCCCTTCTGCCCTGATAGGGAGGTATAAGCGGCTCCCATTTTTCGCCATCCCAGATAAATACACCTGGATCAACTGCCGGATAGAAAACATTCGCTATGCACGTAGGTTCCATCTCCTGCATGTTGTAGACCAACAGCCCGAGATGCTCGTCTTTGTCCCAACTGTCACTGGCTTCTGTGCCGTCGATGGTTTGTGCCAGCGTCTTGCCGGCAGGGATAGTCAGTGATGTCAATTTCACCCGCGGAAGCGCAAGGCCTTTGTCAGCATTGCCTCCAGCTAAATTTTTCAGGTCGAGCAAAGCGCCGGCATTAGGCTGTTGCCCGCTACCGATAGTCACCTGCGCTTGCAGGTTGATTGTTGTTGTGAATAAGGCTAACAGTACGATAGCCTGCGTTAAGATTCTTTTTTTCATGTTATAAAAGAATAAGCCACCTCCCCCTGCCCCCTCCACAAGAGGGGGTAACAGAAAAAGATGATGTGAATAAATAGTTGATTTATAGCTTTTAGCCATTAGCCGATAGCTATTAGCTTTATTGTCATCCCGAAACGGAGTGAGGGATCTCGGTGCGTTCTTACTAATTGTCTTCACTTTTAAGTGGAGGTCTCGAAAGGTTGGTTCAAAAATGGCTTTAGCCAAATATCTTTTGACTAAAGTCATCTCCTGAAAGATGCAACTATATCCACGCCTTAAAAGGCGTGGCAACATTAGACTGTTATCCGTTGACTGATAGCTGTTAGTTTTATTGTCATCCCGAGTGGATACGAGGGATCTCTTTCCGATAACGGGGCGGGATGCCTCACACAAGGTTCGGCATGACAAAGTATTGTTGTTCACTGTTGATTGATAACTGCTGACTGAAAGACAGCCCCTCGCTCCCCCTCTTGTGGAGGGGGCTGGGGGGAGGTAGGTACGGCTGTCGCAGCCGGAAATACCCCTGACATTAACACAAGCATATCTTAAGTGGACGAGTAGACGAGTTGACCAGTAAACAAGTTTATACCATTCTTGTATACTCGTATACTTGTCTACTTGTTTACTTTTCCTTAAAAAAACTACCCTGAAAATTTGGAGGTCTAAGAAATAATCACTAAATTTTCGTGTGTGTGTATGTGTGCGTGTACGTAGAAACCGCAATATATCATATTAGAATACAATATATTAACTAATAAAATAACCTTATATTCTCTGTTTATTAGCACGATATTTTCGTTATATAACAATTACAAAGGAAGTCATTTTGAGGAAGAATGACAAATATTTTCATAAAAAAACAGGATTATCTACATTGAGACAACCCTGTTTTTGATTTTTTTCTACCCTACAGGCTTACTTGCCTGTATAATATTCCAAAGCTTTCGGTAGATTTTCGTTTATCTTTTTGATACGGGTAGCATCCGACGGGTGAGTGCTGGTAAATTCAGGCACACCGCCACCGCTCGCTGCGGACATACGTTCCCAGAATGATGCTGCCTGACGCGGATCGTATCCCGCCATCGACATAAATATCAAGCCCAGTTCGTCGGCTTCCAATTCCTGCTTACGCGAGAAAGGCAAGGTCACGCCATATTGCGAACCTAAACCGAAAGCAACAGAACCAATCTGCTGTATCTGAGCCGATTGCTTATCCAACGCCATACCCAATGCCTGCGAACCGTATTCGGTAAGCATTTGCTGGCTCATACGTTCGTTCGAGTGTTTGGCTACAGCATGTGCAACCTCGTGTCCCAAAACGACAGCCAGACCTGTTTCGTCCTGCGTGATAGGCAAAATACCTTCGTATACGACGATTTTTCCGCCCGGCATACAGAAAGCATTCACTTCGTCACTTTTGATAAGGTTGAACTCCCATGAGAAGTTAGCCACCAAATCGCCCATACCGTTGTTGTTCATATAAGTTTCGACAGCATTGGCAATCCTGCGCCCTACTTTTTCTACCAATGCCGTATTTTTGGCATTAGCCGACTTAGGAGCCGATTTGATATACTCGTCATACTGCTGAAGGCTCAATGTAAGAACCTCGCTGTCGGAAACAAGCAACACTTGTTTACGCCCCGTCACGGGAACACTGCTACACGCTGCCACCAAAAGGAGCATTGCAGCGACAATAAAATAAGATAGGTATTTCATATGCATAGTTAAAAAGTTTGAAATCGGAACAAAAATAAGCATTATTTCTTTTCCTTCAATATATCCCTGATTTCGGTTAATAAAACTTCTTCTTTACTCGGGGCAGGAGGAGCCGCCGGCTCTTCTTCTTTCTTCGTGCGGAGCTTGCTTATCCCTTTAAGGGCGAAGAAGATAACTGTAGCGATAATCATAAAATCAAATACCGTCTGCAAGAATGTCCCGTAGTTGATTGTTACCGCAGCAGCATCTGCCGTAGCCTCTTTCAATACAATGCTCAAATCGCTGAAATCGACCCCCCCTATCAATATTCCGATAGGAGGCATGATGACATCGCTCACCAAAGAGGAAACGATTTTACCGAATGCACCACCGACGATGACACCGACAGCCATATCGACTACGTTGCCTCGCATCATAAAATTCTTTAATTCTGTAAGGATTGATGTTTTTGCCATATTCATTATTTATTTAAGTTTTTCTTTTTCATACTATTTCGAACACCCAACAGGACTACGATATTCAAACAAAAACAGATAATTGCTTCGTATAAGTTTATTTCTGTGACTTTAGAAAGCTAAAAATAACTACCTTTATTCTCCGTTAAAAGAAAAAACTGATAGCATAATATTCCGCAAATATACATGAAAGCTCTTATTATTAAAGAATTAAAATCGGTATTTTGTTCTCCCGCAGGAGCTTTTTTCGCTGTATCTTATTTACTGATAAGCGGTTGCGTGCTTTGGCTTTTTTCGGGAAGCTTCAATATTCCCGAGAGCGGATATGCTTCGCTCCAACCGTTTTTTCACCTCTCCCCTATCCTGCTGGCGGTACTGATTCCCGCACTCACAATGCGCCAGTTTGCAGAAGAGCGCCGCCTGAAAACACTGAATATTTTGCGGGCTCGTCCGGTAAGTTTCGGCAACATCTATTCCGGCAAAGCGTTGGCGACTATCGTATTCATTCTCATTACACTTGCCACCACCTTGATATATGCCTATTCCGTCTATCGATTAGCCAATCCCGCCGGGAACGTCGATTTGGCAAGCATCGGGGCATCGTATATATCCCTGCTCCTTATTTCGGCAGTATTTGTGGCTATCGGACTGTTCACATCTTCCATCAGCCAGAATCAGATAATTGCCTTGCTGACAGGTATATTCCTCTGCCTGTTCTCCTTTTTCGGGTTCGAACTTATTTCAGGCTTATTCTTATCAGGAAAAACGCAGCTGACACTATCTTCGCTGGGGCTGAATTACCATTACAGCGTAATGCAGCGAGGCGTTATGCCGGTAGGTGGAATATTGGTCGCGGTGAATTATATACTGCTGTTTTTTTTCCTGACATTATTGGTCTGCCAAGAAAAGAAATCGCTAAGGCTGCCTCTCGCATTGCTGGTGGCTGTTAATGCCACTATCCTGCTGACGCCCAATATCCGATTCGACTTCACCGAAGAGAAGCGCTATACGTTAAGCGATTACACAAAGAATCTACTATCGGAGGTAAAGGAAAAGCCACTGCAAATCGACGTCTACCTCGAAGGCGATTTGAATGCAGGCTTCCTGCGATTGCGGAACGAAACATTCGACATCCTGTCGGATATGAACCGTTATGCAGGAAATAATCTGACCGTAAAACCGATAAATCCGTACCATATATCACGCCAACCCAACCAATCATTATACAATTACATGGTGCAAAAAGGCATGGACGCCATCACACTGAACGAATCCGACCGCGAAGGAAAAATCAGCCGGAAAGAGATATATCCGTATGCACAAGTCATTTCGGGCGAGGATACGCTTGTTGTCAGCCTCGGCAAATATATGCCCGGATATACTGCCGACGAGAATATCCATGCCGCCATCGAAAGCCTCGAGTTCGAGTTTACAGATGCTATCCGCCTGCTCGTACAGCAGAAACAGAAAACAGTAGCGTTTATCGAAGGGCACGGCGAATTGCCGCGCGAATACCTTTATAACGCGGAGGATTTGCTGGCCAAATATTACGATGTCATCAGGGGCGAAATATGGTACGACACGTCTATCATGAATTTCGATGCACTTATCATAGCAGGCCCCCGCTCCGGATTCTCCGAAAGGGAGAAGTATGTTATCGACCAATACATCATGCACGGAGGAAAAGTCCTGTGGCTTATCGACGGTGCCTACTATTCGTCCAACGACCTGAGGCAGACAGGGACGTCGGCCAGTATGAAAAATGACACCAACCTCGACGACCTGTTATTCTCTTACGGCGTACGCGTAAATCCTGATTTTGTGCAGGATAAACAATGTGCCTCCATCTATTTGGCAACAGGCGGCAACAACAATGCACCGGCATTGATGCCTTGCTACTACATCCCTTATCTGATGCCATCAACAGACAATCCTATCACCAAATATGTGCGGGATATACGGGCGCCTTTCAGCAGTTCGATCGATATTTTGAGATCGTCAGAAAAAGCAGAAAAGAAAATATTGCTCACAACGGCGAATAATTCGCATATTGTCAAAGTTCCCGAATTGATTACGTTCGATGTGGAAGAAATACAAAACAATCCGGCCTATTTCGATCAGGCATTTATTACGACTGCCGTTTCGCTCGAAGGGGTTTTCAACTCGGCATTCACCAACCGCCTGATTCCAACCGACGAAGAAATAGAGATAACCCGCCAACGGCTGAACGAAAGCAAGCCTACCCGCATGATAGTAGTTTCGTCCAGCGAGATTATCCGCAACTATCTGCACCGGGACGCCGATAGCCCGCAACCGCTTTTCTCGCCGATGGGCTACGATCCGGTAGAGGATCGCATTGCAGGAAATCGCGACTTCTTTGTGAATGCGGTCAACTGGCTAACCGACGACGATGGCATCACCCGGTTACGCACCAAACAGCAGCAGTTGCGCACCTTAAACAAAAAACAGGTTTACGAGGCATACAATCAATATGCAGCCCTCAATATTGCCCTGCCTATAGCCATAATACTCGGTATAATGGGATGCACCTATTTTTATCGAAAACGAAAATATGAAAAGTAGGGTATCGTAAGAGATAAATTTTATCTTTGTGTTAACAAAATCTCGTAACTCGTGACTGCCCGAAGGGCAAGTAACTTGTAACTATAATTAGACAAAACTAATTTCATGGATTCCGTAAAACAGCAAATCGACCAGCTCCGGGACGAGTTGAACAGGCATAATTATGATTATTATGTGCTGGCTAACCCCACTATATCCGACTATGAGTTCGACCAGAAGATGAAAGCCCTCACCGAACTGGAAGAGGCACATCCCGACTATTTCGATCCCAATTCGCCTACACAGCGTGTGGGTAGCGATATAAACAAAACATTTGCACAGGTACGGCACGAGTATCCGATGCTTTCGCTGGGAAACACCTATTCGCGCGAAGAAGTATCGGAGTTCTACGAACGGGTGCGAAAGGGGCTCAATACCGATTTCGAGATGGTATGCGAACTCAAATACGACGGAGTATCCATTTCGCTGATATATACCGACGGCGAACTGACACAAGCCATCACGCGCGGAGACGGCGTTCAGGGCGACGACGTAACGGCCAACGTGCGGACGATACGCTCTATACCTTTGAAGTTGCAGGGTAACGATTACCCTAATAGATTCGAAATACGCGGCGAGATATTGATGCCTTGGGCAGTCTTCGATAAGTTAAACGAAGAACGCGCCGAACAGGAGGAGCAGTTGTTTGCCAACCCACGTAATGCCTGCGCAGGAACACTGAAACAGCAAGATCCCAAAATTGTGGCTTCGCGCAAACTGGATTCATACCTATATTATATGTTAGGGGAAGATCTTCCGGCGGATGGACATTACGAAAACCTGATGAAAGCCCGCGAATGGGGATTCAAAATATCGGACGCTACCAAAAAATGCAAATCGTTAGACGAAATATTCGACTTTATCGACTATTGGGATGCCGAGCGGAAAAACCTTCCTGTCGCAACAGACGGTATCGTACTGAAAGTAAATTCATTGCTACAACAACGAAATTTGGGCTCGACGTCTAAATTTCCGCGATGGGCTATATCCTATAAGTTTCAGGCCGAAAAGGCATTGACGCGCTTGTTGTCGGTTTCGTATCAGGTAGGACGCACGGGCGCTGTCACACCCGTTGCCAACCTCGAACCGGTAAAGCTTTCGGGGACAACCGTCCGGCGCGCTTCGCTCTACAACGAGGATTATATCAACCAACTCGACCTGCATATCAACGATATGGTATATGTGGAAAAAGGCGGCGAGATTATTCCTAAAATCACGGCTGTGGAAACATCGAAGCGAGACTTGTTCAACCAGAAAGTCTACTTTATACAGAACTGTCCCGAGTGCGGTGCTAGCCTGACGAAAGCCGAAGGGGAAGCAATCTTTTACTGCCCTAACGATGTGCATTGTCCGCCGCAAATCAAAGGGAAGATGGAGCATTTCGTCACCCGCAAAGCGATGAATATCCAGTGCGGCCCCGAAACCATCGAGCAGTTGTACAATGCCGGATTCCTGCATAATGTCAGCGACCTTTATATCTTATACAGCAAATCTTCGCTGATAAAGAAAATGGAGGGTTGGGGCGAACGCAGCCTGCAAATCCTGCTGGACAGCATAAACAAATCGAAGGAAGTACCTTACGAACGTGTCCTTTATGCGCTGGGTATAAGATATGTAGGCGAGACGGTTGCGAAGAAACTGGCCAAAACATATACCAATATCGACAGCCTGATGGCTGCGACTTACGAAGAACTGATAGAGGTAGAAGAAATCGGGGGAAAGATTGCGCAAAGTATTATCAATCACTTCGAAAAGGAGGAAAACCGAATCCTGATAAAGCAATTGAAGGCTCGCGGGCTGCAATTCGAACTGAGTGAGGATATTATTTCGCAACAAACCGATAAACTAAAAGGGCTTATAATTGTTATAAGTGGTACATTCGAGAAACATTCGCGCGACGAATACAAGGCGCTGATTGAGCAAAACGGCGGCAAAAACAGTGGCTCCATTTCGTCCAAAACCAGCTATGTGCTGGCGGGCGAAAATATGGGACCGGCGAAACTCGAAAAAGCCAACTCTCTTGGAATCAAGATTATCAACGAAGACGAATTCTTAGAGATGATTCAGTAACAACCAAACAAATTTACGCCCATGTTTAAGTATCTGCAGAACAAAAAACTAAAATCGGCAATCCACAAGAATGACCGCCAGCATGTTTTTTTAGATTTCAACAGTATCAATAATATCCTGATCCTGTTCGAAAATAAGAATCTGGACGAAGTTGAACATATCGTAAAGGATCTCTCCAAATCCGGAAAGAGCGTATATCTCTGGACGCACAACCCCGACAAAAAGGCTGTTGCGCCACAACGGCAATCGCTCCCGCTGCAGACGATTACGGGCAGGGATGTATCGGCATTCGGCAGCATCAGCGACGAACTGTTGTCGGTCTTCCGCAACCAGCAATACGACACGGTGATAGACCTCACGCTCAACAACGAATACCCGTTGCAGTACCTGCTTGCCAACAACAAAGCCGTATTTAGTGTAGGCATCAGGGAATCGGAGGAAAGGCTGTATGATTTTGTCCTGCTGAAAAATGACGAAATGAACCTGAAAGATACGTTTACGCAGATCAAATTTTACCTGAACAATATGTGGAAGGGAACAAATAATTAGTAACTTTGTTCCTCGGATGACAACTGAAATTCATCTGCACCTAAATATTATTAACGAAAACTTATGCCGAGAATAAATCTCCGGGGAATGGGGGTTGCACTGATAACTCCTTTTAAGGAAGACGAAAGTGTCGATTACGATGCCTTGTCTTCGCTTGTCGATTATCAATTGCAGAACGGAACGGATTACCTTGTCGTTCTGGGAACCACCGCCGAAACTCCTACGCTGACAGAGGATGAAAAACATCAAATCATCGATTTGGTAGTAAGCAAAGTTAACGGGCAAATCCCGATTATTTTAGGTGAAGGCGGAAACAATACAAAGGCGATTGTCGAAAAGCTCAAAAAGAACGATTACAACGGGATAGATGGTATATTGTCTGTCGTCCCTTACTATAACAAGCCTTCGCAGGAAGGTATCTACCAGCATTACAAGGCCATAGCCGAGGCTTCGGAATTACCTGTCATCCTGTACAATGTACCGGGACGCACGGGTGTGAATATGTCGGCCGATACGACTATCCGCCTTGCCAACGAATTCAAAAACATCATTGCCGTAAAAGAAGCTTCGGGCAACATGACGCAGATGGACGAAATCATCAAGCGCAAACCGGAGGATTTCGATGTCATTTCCGGAGACGATGGGGTGACATTCCCCTTGATTACGTTGGGTGCTATCGGAGTTATCTCGGTGATTGGAAACGCTTTCCCGAAAGAGTTCAGCCGTATGACACGCCTCGCACTGGAGGGTGATTACCAAAGTGCACTGACAATCCATCACAGTTTCAGCGAATTGTTCAATCTGCTTTTTGTGGATGGCAATCCGGCCGGCGTGAAATGTATGTTGAGCATGATGGGCTATATCAAAAACAAGCTGCGACTGCCGCTTGTGCCTACCCGCATCACTACTTACGAGAAAATCCGCGAGGTACTTATCGATTTGAATATTAAGTGTTAAAGCCTTTCGCTATGAAAGAAGAATCAGATTTCATCAAACAAGAACGCAAAAGAAAGATTATACGGAATAGTATTTCTGCTGTTCTCCTTGTCATAGCCTTAGGGCTTCATTTGTCAAATCATCTATAATACAGTAAAAAGGTGTTGCAAAAGAACTTACTCAAGAACTTTCATGAATACCATAAGCCCAAATAGGATCAAAGACGCAATTACTATATTGGAGACTGGCAATCCATTCCAAATCGAAAATCTCATTTTTAGGTTAGAAAAGAAAAAGTTTCTCAATTTTACGGGAAAGGATGTTCTCGTGGTTTTAGCATATACAAAATATCTTGAATTAGAAAATTTAAATAAACCCCAAATTATATCTGAACTGGAGTATATAGAAAAAACTTTTGTACAGTTAAAGAATACATTTGACAATTTCAATACTTTTTGTCAACATAAGAGTATTGAATATATATTAAGTTACAATTATGGGATGGGAGCAATTGGTATTGCGACAAAAAAAGGCAACAAAATCCATTATATATACGATAAACTAACATAGCATATTTATTTATCAACATAATAAAACCCTCAAATCCTTTCGGACTGAGGGTTTCCTTTTTATAATCGAGCTGAAATTATTTCGCTTGACCTTCGCTACCTAACACATCTGTAATTTTGTGTTTGTATAGCTTTTTCGCATTTTCGCGAGCAGGGCCCAAGTATTTACGTGGGTCGAATTCTGCCGGTTTAGTAGCAAATACTTCGCGGATAGCAGCTGTCATCGCCAAACGGCTATCTGAGTCGATATTGATTTTGCATACAGCCGATTTAGCAGCTCTGCGCAATTGATCTTCCGGAATACCAATTGCATCTTTCAATGCACCGCCGTATTTGTTGATTGTTGCAACTTCTTCCTGTGGAACTGAAGATGCTCCGTGCAATACGATAGGGAATCCTGGAAGTTCTTTTTCGATAGCTTCGAGGATATCGAAACGCAATGGCGGAGGAACCAACATACCATTTGCATCTTTAGTACATTGTGCTGGAGTAAACTTGTTAGCTCCGTGAGATGTACCGATAGAGATAGCCAATGAGTCGCAACCTGTGCGAGTAGCAAAGTCTACTACTTCTTCCGGTTGTGTATATGTGTGATGTTCGGCAACAACGTCATCTTCAACACCTGCCAATACGCCAAGTTCTCCTTCCACAGTTACATCGAATTGGTGAGCGTAGTCAACAACTTTCTTTGTAAGTGCAATATTTTCTTCGTATGGAAGGTGTGAACCGTCGATCATTACAGACGAGAAACCTGCATCGATACATGATTTACAAGTCTCGAAAGAATCACCGTGGTCTAAGTGAAGAACGATTTGCGGTTTTTCCCATCCGAGGCTTTTTGCATATTCAACAGCTCCCTGAGCCATGTAACGCAACAAGATAGCGTTAGCATATTCACGGGCACCTTTCGACACCTGAAGAATTACAGGTGATTTTGTTTCTGATGCAGCCTGAATAATAGCTTGCAACTGTTCCATGTTGTTGAAGTTGAACGCAGGAATTGCATATCCGCCTTTGACAGCTTTAGCAAACATATCTCGCGTGTTCACCAAGCCCAAATCTTTGTAATTTACCATTGTTTTTGAGTTTATAATTATTATTACTGGTTTAGTAAATTTATTCGCTACAAAAGTATAAAAATAAACTGAGATTAGCTGTCTGCTAAATCATTATATTATACAAATTAGCTATAAAATCAGTTTTTCCACAGCGGCGACGGATATTCTCCTGTTTCGACCAATTTCTTCAATTTATCCACCACCGACGGACGGTCTTCGGCATAAGTCACGCCGAACCATTTGGATGGTGTATCGAGGACTTTTACGTCGGCCTCTTTCGTCGAAATAAGGTGTTCTATCATCAGCGGAATAAAGAATTCGGCTTTGTTGTTATTGATATTTTCTTCAAGGAACTTCACGAAATATTTGTGCGAATGCTCGAAATAATCAGGTGTCAATCCCCACATATTCATCGATACGGGAGTATTTTCCGCTAAATCATACCAATAATTTTCAGCATCCTTATATTTGATAACGCCGTCTACACGCTCGATATGCGTGCGCTCTACCACACTGGTCAGATAACCGTTGCTGTCGGTCTCGCAAACTCCGCGGGCTACTGCGCCGCTTTCTGATAAGGTATTGCTCAAACGGTATCCTACCATGCAATAATGTCCTGTTTTTCCATCGAGTTCCTGCAACTTTTTCGCTAATATCGCAAAGCTCTCGCGTCCGTAGAAGTCGTCGGCATTGATTACCGCAAACGGCTCATTGATAACACTATGCCCCATCATCACGGCATGGTTGGTTCCCCATGGCTTTTCGCGCTCGGGATTCAGGGTAAAACCTTCGGGTAGTGTGTTCAATTCCTGAAATACAAGTTCCACGGGAATATGGTTTTCGTACTTGGAGATGATTTTTTCGCGAAAATCGTTCTCGAACGTACGGCGGATAACAAATACCAGTTTTCCGAATCCGGCACGCACAGCGTCATAAACGGAATAGTCCATAATTGTTTCGCCATTCGGGCCTACGCCGTCGAGTTGTTTGAGTGATCCATAGCGGCTACCCATTCCGGCAGCAAGAATAAAGAGTGTTGGTTTCATCTATTTTATTTTTTTAAGAGGTTTAATTAATTTAAGATGCACAAAATTACAACCATTTCCCGAACAATCAAGCAAAACGCTCTCTAAAAACGGGACATCCGTGTCAATTTATTGTATTAAACCTGCCACTCTTGTCAAGCACATGTACTCCTGTTAATAAGCAACTTAAACATCAAAAAACTTTACAATACACATTTTTCTATGAAATGCATTTTTTTATTTTAAGCACGAAGGGCTCAAAAATTCCACACCAAGGGCAGAAAACGTTTCTTTACAAGACTGATATCGCTGTCAAGTTATGTCAAAAACCTTATTTCACTGATTATCAATCGAATTTTAGTTAAAACTTGACACTCTTGACAGATTTGACGCGATACAGTGTTTTTTGTCTTGTCATTTTTTTATTACTAAACCACCAAGGGCACAAAGTAAAGAACATAGGGAAACAGCTTACAGTTATCTGTTAACTGCTCGCTGTTAACTGTATTACTTCTCCCTGTATAGATAAAGTTATTCAATTAATTTGCTAATTAGCTAATGTGTATAATGCCGTTTACTCACTTACCCTTAAATTGCAAAGCTATAAAGAAAGAGATAATTTGCGAAAGATGTAAGATTCACCCTGTTTATCTATATACAAGGAAGTAAGATATATGCAAGAATTTATAATATTTTATCATTTAAGGATTTATTAAATTTAGATATAAAGAGATTAATTATTACTTTTGTACACTCGAGTTATGGTAGTCTGTTCTTTTTCGGTAAACGAAATATAGATAATGAGGAAATTATACAGTATTATTTTTTTAATATCGGGTCTTTTTTTTATGTATTTTCCCTTGATGGGGCAAAATACAAGAAATGATTCACCCCCAATACAAAAAGATAGCCTGCTGAATGAGATTACCGATATCAACAAAAAGGTTCAGGAAGTAACACGCATCGACACTATCGGCGGACGAGCATTCAGGCAAATGCTCGACACATACCTCAACGAACTGTCTAACCAACCGATATACCAATTAAACCGGAACGAAAAAGGATTGCTAAATGTGCCGCGGGATGAGTGGACGCCTTTTGACGATCATATCAGCTTCAACGATACGGTTATATTGAATCCGGCCTATCTGCCTGTCATTTTCGACGGACGGTTGTTACCGGAGAAACTCAGTTTTCTTTCGGCCGATTCATCATACGTGAACCCGGCGGATTACTCATCTACATACCGGTTGATAGCTCCCGACAGTACATTTTCTCCCGAAATAGAACAAGTAAAGCAAGCGAAAGCATTAAGGCGTTCCTACTATGTGAGTAATCCGACAAGCATAAATTATAACGGCTTGGTTTTCGATAAAAACCCTGTACTGAAAGAGCAAAACATCAAAAGGTCCAGCATTTTCGATGATTTATTAGCGACGGAAGATCCCATCGGAATCAGTGCTCCGGCGTTGGATCCGCTGAGAATAAAGAAATCGCATTGGAAGTTTACGGGAAGACACGAACTGAAATTCACTCAGAGCAAAATATCGAGCAACTGGGAATCGGGTGGAGATAGCAAATATAGCATCTTAAGCGATCATAAGATAACACTGGATTACAAAAAGAATAAAATCAAGTGGAACAACTCGTTTGAGTGGCGATTAGAACTGGAACAAAACCCAGCAGACAAGGAACATAGTATCAATATAACAAACGATTATATAAAAGCATATAGCGTTTTCGGCTTAGAAGCTTATAAGAAATGGTCGTATTCCTCGAACCTCGAAATTGCAACTCCTCTCTTATCCGGATTCAAAATAAATTCGAAAGATAAATTGAGGTCTTTCCTTGCTCCTTTGGATATTACTTTTGGTGTTGGTATGAACTACGAAGCCAAACATCAATCAAAATCGGATAAGTACAAAAACTGGAAATTATCAATCGATTTATCCCCTTTATCCTTAAAATACAGGTACATAAGCGATGTATCCGTAATCAACGGATCTACCGGTTATGGTATGAAAGAGGAAAACATCGAGATAGAAATTGCGCCAGGGGTGAAAGTACCTATGAATAAAAAGAAACTCGCCAAATTAGATATCGGTTCGGATATCAAAGCAAACATGGATTGGCGGTTTAACAGGTACATGGTATATAATGGGCGTTTCAGATTCTTTACCAGCTACAAGAAAGTATTGATAGAGAATGAAAACAAGTTCACATTTGAACTGAACCGCTATTTGGGCTTTACAGCATCTGTATATCTCCGCTACAACGATGAAGCAAACAAAAAAGGCAAAGCGGGATACTTACAATACAACGAAAATTTCCGTTTCGGGATTAATTACACTTGGTAACTCCCTCCTATCATCCTATCAACCAGCCAACAAACTTTTCTTTAGAAATAAAAGTGTAAATTATTTTGTTTTCACGCGAAATTATCGTACTTTTGTGTCACAATATCGCGGGGTGGAGCAGTGGTAGCTCGCCAGGCTCATAACCTGGAGGTCATCGGTTCGAATCCGGTCTCCGCAACACAGAAAAAAGCAATTGAATATTCAATTGCTTTTTTTGTTTTTAAGAGATTTAATAACATTATTAAAATTATCAATCATTATGGCAACAAAAGCTGCATTTATCTACATTGCTCCGGAAAATGATCCCGCAAAGCATCACGCATTTATAGATTCCCCGGTAATCAAACTCTCTATAGTGGGAGTGGTAGATTACAATCAAGCCGAGGAAATAGCCCTCAAACTGGTATCAGAGGGAGTTACTGCAATAGAACTATGTGCAGGTTTCGGCAACGAGGGCACTGCACGTATTGCTAAAGCTGTTGGCAACAAAGCAATCGTAGGAGTAGTCCGGTTCGACTTTCATCCGGCTTTTAATCATCAAAGCGGAGACAAACTATTTTAGGACGCGACATTCATGCTAATAAAGGAAAGCAATCGGTATAGCCGGTTGCTTTTTTTCTGGGGGGGTATACTATCAGTCAATGAGTTCTATTTTAGAAATTCCAATATTTGTTTTTTTCTTTTAGGCACATTTATAATATTTGACACGAATAATCCCCAATCGAAATCCTCTTCTTCCTCCATTGTAATTTGATAAAATTCATCAATTGTATATTTAAACGATAACAATAATTTTTCCCTTTCGTAAAGCATAAATTGTTTTTCGTACAATGCCAAAGATGAAGTCGAGTTTATAAGCGTTGGTGTTGAAAGCTTTACAGTGACATCTGAATCAATAATAATATTTGTTTCATTGAATGAAAAGTGTAGAGCATCATCTTTCAAATATAGTGATGAGAAAGCATTCTCCAATTCACAGAACCATCCTGCAATTTTTATTGGCAAAGAGTTATCAATATGCTCTTGCTTACTTGAGCTTTCAATATATCTACCAAATCGGCGAAAATCCTTCAGCAGTTTCATATAATAATTATTCTTGAATTTAGATATATACAAAAATTACAATTCTTTCTCCTAATTCCTCAATAAAACCGTTCGATAATTCGATAGAGTATTTAATACAGAAAGAAGTAGTTGATTCTTTTTTTGGTTTATATCAGGAGGTCGGATAGTTCAATAAATTAATTTTTAATCGTTAGATAAGTTACCAATTATAGTATCGGGAGAAATATATTTTTTATCTATTGGCTTTTGGGTGCAAGCTCGAAGACGATCTTCTGTTGTTGTAGCATATTGCTTTAATTCTTCAAGTTTTTCATCTATAAACGAACGCCATATATAGTAGGCATTTTCTTTTTTTTGCAAATAGACATCATTCGTGTATTCTTTAACAAGTTTGTCTCTATACTTTTTAGTATCATTACTTACTGTACTGAACATAATGGATATTGTCCCGTATGGGCTTCCCATCTTTTTCTGATATTCCTCAAGTTGCATTCGTGCATGTCTTGCTGACAATTCATATATATCAAAAACAATCTGTTGCTTTTTTATATACAGGGAGTCATTTTCGGATAATATATATGAGGTTGGTTTTTCAAACATTGGCACAAAATAAGCTTTCTCCAACAACCGTCCCCTGTCTTTTTCCGTTTTAGGTATATCAAGAACTGCATAAACTCCAATAAAAGCCACACAGCACATATCCAAAGAATCACAATAAAGCCTACTCTTATCATAAGCACTACCATTTCCCTGAAAATCTTTTTCTGTTAGCAATTTATCCTCTTGCCAGAAAATATGTGTACTTGTTTCGTTATAGTCTTGGGCATTTACTCTCAAATAAAATAAGAACATTAAGATAAGTAGTAAAAAATACTTTATTTTCATTAGAAATAGCAATTTATATTTTCTCAAATATATACATAAAATCCTATTATTCGTTTCCAATTCTCAATAAAACCGTTCGATAATTCGATAGAGTGTTCAACAAAAGACATTCTTTTTATACAAGCCATATCAGGATCGATAAATTTTCATATCTTCGCACAAGTAAGAGGATGAGCTAAAGATTTAGCAAAAGAAGAGGTGTATTCGCCTCATACACTCATGTTCTTTCTGGGGATTTAGGCGTAATTGTATGTTATGTGCTAAATCTTACAGATTATAGATAACATACAATTATGCCTAATAGTAAACACTCATCCTCTTTTTTGCTTTTTCCTGTATGACCGGACTTGTTATCATATCAGTTGCCGTTATCATCATCTGGCTTATCTACAAATACAGCCGGAAAGAGGATGATTACAGCCGTACAACCGACCATTACAACAGGAATCCCAAAGGATATAACAAGGAGATCAACACCTCCCCCTCCTATGCCAATAACAGAAAGCATAGTACACCACCCCCAAAGGTGGAGAAAAAAGGAATATTCTCGCAGCTATTCGAAAGAAAACCGAGCCTTCCCTTCGATGATAAAGCCATAACATGGTGCGCCAATTTCTTGTCAGTAGACGAAAATGCTCTCAGGCTAATCCTCGCCTACCAGAGCAATTATTACAAAAAATTCCTGTTAGGTAAGCGAAGCGGAGGCTACCGCACCATATCCGCCCCGCAGGAGCCATTGATTTCCATTCAGCGAACCATCTACCGCCGCATCCTTGCTCCCGTCAACATCCATCCTGCTGCCACGGGATTCAGGCACAAAAAGTCGGTTGCCGACAATGCCAGACCGCATTTAGGGAAAGACTATATGCTGAAAGTGGATATTATCGACTTTTTCGGCTCGATAAAACGGGATACCATCCGGAAAACATTCCAGAAAATCGGTTACCCGCTCAATATTGCCGAAGTCCTGACTTTCTTGTGCTGCCTGCGAGGACAGTTGCCGCAAGGTGCGCCTACAAGCCCGGCACTCAGCAACATAGTAGCATACGAAATGGATCAGCAGCTATATGCTTTAGCCACCGAAAACAATTTGACCTATACGCGTTATGCGGATGATATAACCCTCTCGGGCAATAGCTTGGCAAAAGACGAAATATTACCTGCCATACAAAGGATAGTCGGAGAGGCGCGATTCAGAATAAAACACAAAAAGACAAGGTATATGACACCCAACAGACGGAAAATAATCACAGGCATATCCGTCAGTTCGGGCGAAAAACTGACAATCCCCAAAACAACCAAACGGGAAATACGAAAAAATGTACATTTCATCACGACCCGCGGACTAAACCGCCACCAACAGCACATCAAATCGCAAGATCCGTCGTATCTGAAGCGATTGATCGGGCAACTCTGCTTCTGGCATTCCATAGAACCACAAAACGAATACGTCCAGAAATCCCTCGATGTGCTAAAAAAGATAGAAAAACGTATCAGGTAGTGCAATTCAGCCAATCAAAGCCCTTCCTGCTTCCACCTTTATATATCCCCTTTCCAGAGCAATCTTCAACCCTCTGTGCATGGCCGCATCTACGTTCGCTCCGCTACGCGAAAATCCGAATAAGTGAGCCACCAAGCGGGATAAATCGGTCGTAGGCAGGCTTATTTCATCTTTCAATAACTGCTTCATAGCATTGGCAACCTCCTCGGGAGGCAGCTCCGTAGCATCCCGCCCCGAGTTGATGCGGTAGGTACTATACCCGTGGTATTGTTGCTCGTTGTTCCACAGGAATACAAGTCCTTCATTTTCGGATTGATACAATCCCTTTTCCGAAAGCAATTCTCCGATATAAGTATCGATGCGGCTTCCCATACGGGAGATACCCCACGCTGCAATAATCCTTTTACACAGCAAAGCGCGGCTTATTGGCGCTTCATGCTCCATAATTTCATCTATCTGTTTCAGTATAAGGGTTCTGTGTTCGGAATGGAAGAATGCTTCCGTCGGTTGATGGACAAGGCGAAGCGGCGTAGGCGTATAAGCGGTCGCAACCTCCTCTGTCGGCTTTGTGGTAACTATTATCGGTTCGGGAGTTTCCAGCGGCTCGGTCTCTACACTTGCAGCAGTCACAGCTGAAATATCCACAGCCTTTCCGGCATGCTCGATAGCCTCGAGTATAGAAGCAATGACAGCTTCGGCATTTTCCCACCAGTCCATTGTCCACACACGGATAATATTCCAGCCCAGCTGTTTCAATACAGAAGTCTGCACTATCTCGCGGTCGCGCATCGTTTTCGTCCGTTTATAATTCTCCCCATCACACAGAATACCAAGCACATATTTCGACGGATTCGCCCTATCGACGACCGCAATATCTACCCGGTAGCCCGAGCACCCGACATTGGTATGGATGGTATAGCCCGAGGCGTTCAACCTGTCGGCTATTATATGCTCTATACTTCTACTCACATCGTTCTGTATAAGAGACTTATCCGAAACAAAACGCTCTCCCCTTTCGGCATATTCGAGGAAACGTTTCAATCCTGCCACCCCAACCGCAGAAGTACGATTCAAATCTATCTGCTCCGAACGAAGCGTCGAATAAATAATCATCTCATAACGCGCCCGCGAAACGGCTACATTCAGCCGCCGCTCACCACCTAAGCGATTCAAAGGCCCGAAGTTCAGACTTACCTTTCCGTTCTTATCCGGCCCGTATCCTACCGAGAAGAGGATTACATCCCGCTCGTCGCCCTGTACATTTTCCAGATTCTTGATGAATACAGGCTCTTCCCGTTCATAAGCCAACGCTTCCAGTTCGGGATGGGAAACAAACAATTCGGACAATAAGTCCTCGATAAGCGACTGCTGCACAATGCTAAAGGTAACGACGCCGATACTCTTCGTCCGTAGCTCCTCGTCCCGCAAACGTCGGGCTATTTCGGAAACAACAGCCTGTGCCTCTGCCCTATTTTGGCGGCTTTTCCCTTTATCATAATGCCCTTCGACAGGTACTAAGCGGACTTTGGACTCGATATTATCGGGCGACGGGAAAGTCAGCAATTTATTATCATAATACTCGGAATTGCTAAAGGCAATAAGGCTTTCGTGCTTACTGCGATAATGCCATAGCAGGTATTTCGATGGAACAGACAGCGACAGGCAATCGTCGAGAATGCTCTCTAAATCTTCCATTTCGATATAATCTTCATCCACCGTATTAGTAGAGAAGAAATTAGTCGGAGGCATCTGTTTCGGGTCGCCCACAATCACAATATTCGCTCCGCGTGCGATAGCGCCTACCGCCTCGTAAGTCGGCATTTGCGATGCCTCGTCGAAGATAACCAAATCGAACTTCTCGGCATCGGGATCGATATATTGCGCCACCGAGATAGGGCTCATCAGCATGCACGGGCACATACGCGAAAGGAGCGTCGGAATCTGGTCGAACAGACGACGGATAGAGATACCCCGTGCCCGATTACGGATGTTGCGCTGCAAGATGCCGACTTCCGAGTTTTGTGTCGCCTCACGTGTAAAGTTAGGAATGCCAGACGCCAAGCGAGCAAATAATTCCTTCCTTGTCAAGTCCTCGAATCGGGCTATTAAAGCCCTGTATTTGAGAATAACGTCATCGAACAACTGCCCCTTGAATAGTTCCAGTCGGGGCTCTTTTTCTAATATATGCTCTATAAAAGCCTTGTTCAATCCTTTGATGAATATATGCTTTATTTTGTCCGTGGGGATATTGTTTTCTTTGTAGAAATCGGCAACAAAAGCGATATTCGCCGCTTCCATCCTCGCATAAACCGCCAGCCACTGATACCAGTCTTTGAGCTTATCCCAATTCGACAGCCAGTTATTCAATTTCGACAAGGCTGTATCTATCCATGCCGTAGAATCGGAATATAATATATCGGCACCCACCGACAGCTTAGTATTCAACTGATTTTCAAATATGTTCAACTTATCCAGCAAGCTATTTACTTCCTGCAACGAATTGGCATGAATGGCTCTGAACGAGCCTATACCTTCGGACAGCTGTTTTGCCAACGCCTCCTTTATAGATGCCCCTTTTGCTATATCCTGCGCATAGTTCAGGATAAGCGAATTGATAATGGACGTATCCTCAACGATTTGCCCGATAACAGCCCAATCCTCGATACCTTTCCTGCCGTATCGCCCGAACAGTGCCGGGAATCGCTCTGCACGTGAATTCAGATAGGCTTCCTCCACCTGATAAGCTATCAGTTGCTCGAGCGAACCGCGAACGGCTGCTGCCTCGATTTTTCCTGTCTTAGCGTATGGTTTCAGTAGCTTCTTAACCTTTCGTTGCCCGAAGAATTTAGGTAAAAACCATTTTGCCGAAGATACGTCCCAATCCACCAATAAGCGGGCAGCATTATCCAGAGTAAGGATTTGCTCCGAGAACGAACCCAAGAGTTCTTTTTTCAGCCCATCCCTTTTTTCGCCGTGCGGGATAACCTCGCGATATTCTTCCAGTGCCTCGTGCAAACGCGGAGCGGTCAGCAATTCGGGCGTAAGTTCGGGGATAGTCAATAGTTGACCGACCAGCTTGGAGATTACAGCAATCTGCTTCTTATTATACTGCGTCCCGCTTTCGCCCAACAAATCAGAAAAGACCTGTATCTTACCTTTCAGCTCCGACAACAACCCGATAGCATTGGAAAGAAGCTGCTGTGTATCGTCCTTTATCACTGCCGAATAATCGGTTATCCTGATTCCCGTGAGCGGATGATTGTGAGGGTGTCCGTATGCCTGCGCCACGCTTATCATTTCCTCCAGCGCATCATCCCACTCTGCCAGAAGCTCTTTCGTAACAATCTCCGGCAATGTTTTGGGAACAGCTATTTCAACATCCGAATCAATTGACAAATAAGCCGTTATAGCATCATAGAGTGACGTCCCGAAAGGATATTTCTTATGCAAAGTATCGACATAACCATTGATTTGTTGGCGCAATGCCAGTATGCGGTCGGCTTCCTGCCGGAAATCTTCGGGAGAAGAGGTTTTCACAACTTCTGTCGTTTGCCGCAACTGTTCGAGTATCAATGTTTTCTTCGTCTTATTCGAGTGCAGTTCGAGGCAGAAAGGCGCTAATCCGATAGCCTCCAACCGCTTTTGCACGACCGACAGAGCAGCCATTTTCTCGGCAACAAACAGGACACGTTTGCCACGGTACAAGGCATTGGCTATGATGTTCGTTATCGTCTGGGATTTACCTGTCCCCGGAGGGCCATGCAAAATAAAACTCTTGCCATTGACGGCTTCGTATATTGCCTCCAACTGCGACGAGTCGGCATTTATCGGCAGCACAATATCGGCAGGCGACAGCTCCTTATCCAAGTCCGAAGCGTCTTTCATATCCTCGGCTACCTCCCACTCTATCTGCCCGTTCATCAGGCTCGAAACAAGCTTGTTTTCTATCAGTTTATGCGCATTATGGTGGATATCATTCCACATAATGAATTTATTGAACGAGAATATACCCAATATCGTCTGCTCCCGCACATCCCATTTCCGCTGATTCTTGATACCATTGCGGATGATGGAATAAATAAGCCGCACATCTACCCCACTTTCGTCCACAGGCAAAGGGTTGAGTCCATTGATGGTGATTCCGAAATTCTGACGGAGCATTTCGAGCAAGGTGATGTTCATCATCGTCTCTTCCTCGCGGCTACGGATAACATAACCTTTACTCGCCGATTTGCGGATGATTTCGACAGGAAGCAGGAGTATAGGCGCATAGCGCGGACGCTCGCTGCTCGGCGTTTCATACCATTCCAGCAAACCGAGTGCGATGTAGAGGGTATTCGCTCCGTTCTCTTCCATCGCCGTACGCGACGAACGATAGAGATGTGTCAGCGCATTCGCCAGTTCCCGCTCCGTAAAGTAAGAACGCAAACGGTGTTGCCCCAATTCGGACTTCACCAAATCCAGCACCGGATCGGACGCCGAAAGCGGATGATACAACCCAAAGTTATACAAGGGGTTATCCCAATCGGTAGGTTTGGGCAGAATCATGAACTCCGCCCCATCAGCCAACGCATCCTCGAAATGAGGCAGGTCGGCAGAAATAATTTGCAGCGTATTCTTGGTCATCCTGATATTCAGCAGGTTATTCCGCAAACTCAAGTCGAGCAATTTCCGCTCCCACAGGAGTTGTTTGGTCATTACCACTTCCTCGCTGATGCCCGAAAGGTCGTAAGGGGAAATGCTCTCCGGTGCTACCGGCGAATCGGTCGGCAGCGGTGTATTATCTTCCTGTATCTCCCACAATATACCATTCAATATGCGTTGAGGGATAGGACGTATTCCCGAGAAACGGGCACGCTTGACATCGATAGCCAATACAAAATCGGCCTGGTTCAGTAGTTTCTTATCAGCTATATCTACGGCCGCATCAAATCCGGCGCTGTTGCCCATATTCATGCAGGTTGTTTCTACAAGGGCTATCTCGTTGATGCCATCGGCAGCACGTTTTGTCAGAAAAGCAGCATCGTCGATCGCGCTATCGGGGAAAGTATCGGGGATGAGCCATGCCCCGGCAAAAGCATGCCCGTTCGTCACCACAATAAGCGGATGAAGCCCGATTGCTTCGAGGCACGAAACATAGAGTAGCGTCATATCCAGACAAGTAGCCAGTTTCTGCGCCAAGATGGTGTCTACAAGGCGGATGCGTTGCCCATATTCTTCGAAGCTGGCGGGGATGGTGCTGTATATTATATCCTGCTCTCCTATGGCCGCATACACGGCAGCCATCTGCTTGCGCACACGGTCGGGGTTGCGGCTCTGATACTCGTCGAGCGAAGGATTTTCTGTCCATTGTTCCAGAATCATGGCCGCCCGTTTCAGGATGGGAGCGATTGCCGGATGGTTGGGGGTAACAAACGCCGAAAGCATTTCGGGCAAAACGGCAAGTCCTCCCCACTGGTCGTATGCCAGTATATCGACAGGATAAGTCTGACGGAAAACGGATTCTTCGCCGGCTGTAATTTCCAAGGTAAAATGTCCCGCCAGGCGTTCGGTCAACTGCGTAAAGAAATCGGCAGAGAGATTAAGCAAATCGGCTTCTATCCGGACAGTCTCGTTTGGCGGTATCGCTTCCACAACATAAGGTACCGGTGTACCGAAAGCGGGTTCGGGTGTCAGTGTTATCCGGACGTTTTCTAAGCGTTGTCCTGTTTTATTTTCGATGGATAGCTGCCGTACGATTGCAATCCGGTTTTGCTGCATGGCAAAATTGATTACCGGCAGGTAAGTAAATGCTACATGTATAATTTCTGACATATCGTTTTTGCTGGTCTAAGTCGTATAGCCTTAATTTAGTTAGTGTGATTTGTGTACGTAAAAATAAACAATTATTCTTTCTTATGCATATTTAATCGACGGAATATTCAATACCTAAAAATGGTGAGCCTGCAAGAGATTATTACCTATTATTGGGGATTGCCCAAAACTCCTGAATAAACGAAATTTGCACATCATTAAGATTTATCTATGAATAGATATATACTACTTGTTATCTTTCTCGTAGGATTCGTTCAAGCGACTTTCGGTCAACACAATACAATAGCCGGAAAAATAATCGGCAAAAAGGATAAAAAGCCTGTTGAATTTGCGACTATTTCGCTCCCCGACAATGAGTTGTGGACGCTCTCGGACGAAAAGGGGGAGTTCAGCCTGCAACGTGTCCCCTCCGGAAAAGTATTTTTGACAGTGCATAGCCTCGGATACGTAAAAACAACTTTCGAAGTGAATGTCGACGGCGATGTAATAGGCCTGATATTGTCCCTGCCCGAAGACAATTTAGCGTTGAACGAGGTAGTCGTTACGGCACAGCAAAAAACCGAAGCGCTGACCACCTCGTATACGATAGACCGCACAACGTTAGACCACGCACAGATACTGAACGTCAACGATATATCAAGCCTCTTGCCCGGAGGTAAATCGCGGGGTGATCAGAATCTGGCTTCTAATGACGACAGATTTTCTTT
Source organism: Dysgonomonas sp. 25 (assembly GCF_010501075.1). GTDB lineage: Bacteria > Bacteroidota > Bacteroidia > Bacteroidales > Dysgonomonadaceae > Dysgonomonas. Next base: position 130,330 of record NZ_QVMN01000003.1, on the reverse strand, counting down.
GCGCGGGGGATCAGGCGAGAAAGGAAATCCCTCATTCGGCACAGCCATCGAGGTAGATGGCGTCCGCCTGCAAAACAATTCGGAGTTTGGAGAGACGAAAGGTATAAGCACCCGCAATATCAGCTCTATCAATATCGAATCTATCGAAATCACTCCCGGCATTGCCTCAGTGGAATATGGCGATATGACGAGCGGGATAGTCAAGATAAATACCCGCAAAGGAAAGTCGCCGCTCATCATAGAAATGGCGACAAGACCGAATACCAAGCAGATAGCCTTAACCAAAGGTTTCTCGCTCGGGGATAAGTTCGGTATGCTGAATACAAGCCTCGAGCATACAAAATCGACATCCGATATTGCTTCTCCTTATACGTCGTACGACCGCAACGCATTTTCGCTGACCTATTCTACTTCTTTCAATAAAGCCAATAACAGACCTGTCACCTTGAGCGTGGGCTTCACCGGAAACGTCGGCGGATATAATGACAAATCCGATCCCGACAAATTTACCAATACATACCTGAAAGCGAAAGACAATGTCTATCGCGGGCATTTCAAACTGAATTGGTTATTAGATAAATCGTGGATTACCAACCTCGAAGTATCGGGTTCGATCAATTATGCGGACAAGTTACAGAAGAAGAACGAAAACAAAAGCAGTTCTTCGGCGCAGGCAGCCATTCACACAACGGAGGAAGGTTATTTTATCGCTACCAAGTACGATGAGAATCGCGATGCGCCTATTATATTCCTGCCCGAAGGGTATTGGTATCAACTGCTTTACACCGAAAATAAGCCTATCGATTATGCCGCCAAAGCGAAGGCTTCGTGGGTACGCAAATTCGGTAAACTGACCAATAAGGTATTAATAGGTTCCGATTTCACCAGAAGCGGAAACAAAGGAGACGGAAAGTATTACGACGATATGCGCTATGCTCCCACATGGCGTGCCGACAAATACAGCGATAAACCCTATATGAACAATATAGCCCTGTATGCCGAAGATAAAATAACCCTCCCCGTAAATGACCTGTCCACCTTCCAGCTGACAGCAGGTATCCGTGCCGACATAACCAGCATAAAGGGTTCGGAATACGGTACAGCGAGCGGTTTCTCGCCACGGTTCAATGCTAAATATACTTTCTGGGAGAACGCCGAAAAGCCTGTTCGCAGTTTGAGCCTGTATGCCGGATGGGGAAAGGCGATAAAGCTCCCTTCGTTCGAAGTGCTCTATCCTTCGCAGAATTATGCGGATAAGCTTTCTTTTGCTTCTACAACGGCACTCAATAACGATTCGTACTATGCATACTACTCCATGCCCTACGAGGCAATATACAACCCTGACCTGAAATGGCAGTACAACAAGCAGATGGAGATAGGATTAGAGGCTAACATTCTGGGGGCGAAAGTAAATATATCGGCTTTCCGGAACAAAACCTACAACCCCTATACGGCAGTCAATATATATACCCCTTATACGTATAACTATACAAACGGTAACATTCTGGACGATACTTTTCCTATCCCTTCCAACGACCGGATATTTTCGATAGATCAAACAACAGGCCTTGTCACCGTATCCGACCGAAGCGGGATTCATCCTAACATGCAACTTCCGTATGTAACCCGCGAAGAGTTCAGGGCAAGGAAGAAGTTCATTAACGGTTCGACCGTAAAGCGCAGCGGAATCGACTGGAGTATCGACTTTGCACCCATATCGGCTTTGCGTACTTCCATCCGGTTAGATGGTAATTTCTACCGCTACAAGGGTTTGGAAGAGAACCTAATAGAATGGAAACCAAGTTCGCCCGACGGAAATCCATACAAATACATTGGCTATTATGTGGGAACGTCTAATTATTCTACCGAATCGGGTGGCGGTGCAAGTCCCAGCAACGGAAGCATCACAAAAAGAATCAATACCAACCTGACTATCACTACCCACATACCTAAAATACGGCTTATTATTTCCGCTAAGATAGAAAGCTCCTTATACAACTACGACCGCAGATTAAGCGAATATAACGGCAGCAATTGGGGCTATGCGCTCGACGATATTTCAGACGATTTCAGTGCCAACACTGACATCTACAGCGGCGACAAATATGTAGCCGTATACCCGCTCTATTACTCGACATGGGACGATCCTGATACGAAGATTCCTTTTGCCGACAAATTCAAATGGGCTAAGGACAACGACTATAATCTGTATCTGGAATTGCGCGATTTAGTGAGGAAAACAAATGCCAAGAGTTATTTCAAGCCCGAAAAAATATCGGCTTATTTCTCGGTTAATATAAGTGTGACGAAAGAAATCGGCGATTTTGCTTCCATCTCTTTCTATGCAACCAATTTCCTCAACAGCATGAAAAGGGTGAGAAGGTCGCAGAATAATCTCGAAGTCTCTCTCTACGATAGCTCTTATATACCTAAGTTTTATTACGGATTATCACTCCGGTTGAAATTATAATTATATGTCTAACTAATTAATATTCAAAATTGTGAAAAAGTATCTTTATTTAATTTTAAGCTGCACATTGTTCCTGTGCTATTCATGTAGCGACGACGACGATGGATATAAAACATTCCCTGTGTCCATACAGTTGGTATATCCTACCGACGGGCAATTGTCTGCAACAACAGGCGTAAAAGTAACCCTGACCGACACAAACGAAAAGGCGTACACCGTAGAAACCGACGCCGGCGGAAAGGCTGATTTCATCCTTCCTTCGGGGGTATATAATGCTTCCGTAACCGACAAACGGGCTATCGACGGATACAGTTATACCTATAACGGATCGAAAAACGGTATCGCCCTGACAGATCTGTGGACTGGTTTAGAGCCTGTAGAAGTAACGCTGAGCGAGGTAAAAACCGGCCAGATAGTTATCAAAGAGCTTTACGTAGGCGGATGCCAGAAAGATGACGGGTCAGGGGTATTCCAGATGGATAAGTATGTGATATTATATAACAACTCCGACCAACAAGCCAAATTAGATAATTTATGTTTGGGTATGGTACTACCTTACAATTCGCACGGCTCGAACAATGACTACGTAGGAGGTTCGCTATTGTACGCAAACGAAGGATGGATTCCTGCGGGCAATGGTATCTGGTATTTCCAGAGCCGAATGACCATGAAACCGGGCGAAGAGGTTGTTATTGCGCTGAACGGTGCAATCGACCACACACCGGTATATAGTAATTCTATCGATTTTGCTAATCCTGACTATTATTGCACATACGATCCTGCCAGCGGTTACAGCAATACATCCTATTATCCGGCACCTTCTTCCGTAATTCCTGCTTCTCACTATCTTTTAGCCAAAATGTATGGTGCAGGAAATGCCTGGGCATTGAGCACGCTTTCTCCGGCATTCTTTGTCTTCCACACCGACGGTGTCAGCCCGGCCGACTTTGTGGACGATCCGGCAAACGAAAATTACTACGGAGGAACAGTGAGCAAAGCAAATGCCCGCAGGAAAGTTCCGACCGAATGGATATTAGATGGTATCGAGGTATTCACGGCAAGTAGCACAGCCAACAAAAAACGCCTTACGCCTGCTGTAGACGGAGGAGCGGTATATTTGGAACACCAGCATGGACACGCACTTTATCGCAATGTGGATAAAGAATCGACCGAGGCATTAGCCGGGAATCAAGGTAAATTGGTTTACAGTTACAGCATGGGCACAACTATCGACGGAAACGAAAGTACCGACCCGAGTGGCATCGATGCCGAAGCATCCATCCGCAACGGTGCGCGTATCATCTATCAGGATACCAACAACTCGACCAACGATTTTCACCAACGTAAACAAGCCTCTTTAAGAGATTAAAAACAGAATGTCAGACTCACTGAAAATATTACTACTGATGCTGCTTGGCGGAGTGTTATGCTCCGCCAACATGGCAGCACAAAACGACAGCATCCGCTGGCAGGATTTTTCTTTTATCAAGCAATCGGATATTCGCCTCACGGGCTACAATGCTGCCGGAATGAAGCATTTACCTATCGATTACATCTCATCCGCAGCGATAAATGCAACCAAGCAAAACGGGGATTTTATCAACTACCACCAATCCGAAGATAACTACACCTTAGGCGCACAGGTAGAATCTTTTTACAGGCTCAACCCGCAAATCGTTTTCTACGGAAAGGTGAGCTATAATTACTTCGAAGGAAAAAATATGGGCGGTTCGGCCTTTATCAATCCATACGACAATCCGTTCGACATCGTAGAGTTTGCCGATACAACACGCGGAAACAAAGAACTCGAAAATTACCACCTGACAGGCGCTATCAGCGCAGACGTCTACAAAGGGCTGACCTTAGGTGCTAAGGTAGATTACCGAGCAGCAAACTACGCAAAAACAAAAGACTTACGCCACAAAAACAAACTGATGGATTTGCAGGCCACGGCAGGCGCCAGCTATCCGCTAAGCAAATCGGTCGAGATAGGCGCTAACTATTACTACCGTCGGACAACCGAAGAATTGACTTTCAAAGCATATGGAACGACCGACAGAATCTATACCCCGCTTATTTCGTACGGGGCTTTCTTCGGCGTATTAGAAACCTATCAGGAGAATGCCGGCCAAGGTTATACACAGGCAGGAAGGAGCAATCCTATGTTCAATGAATTTCACGGAGGATCGTTACAGGCGAATGTACATCTAAATAATGGAATCAGTTTTCTGAACGAAGCCACCTATAAATCCCGCGACGGCTATTACGGCAGAAAATCCAGCAGCACGATTGTATATAGCGAGCATAGCGCCAGAATATGGGAATACAGGGGGATGCTATCATTCGCACAAAAGAGGAACAAACATGTATTGGAAGTCAATATCGACAACGAACAGTTAGATAATTACGAGAATATCTACGAAAAGCAAACAGTGCCCGGAGAAGGCTCTACCTCGATTATCGTATATCACGGTAATCTGAAAGTCGGTGACAAAGAAACTTTCAACGCGCGGGCGCAATATACCGGGTATCTGGGTATCGAAGACTACAACCCTGCATGGGTAGTGTCGGCAGGCGCACAATTCTGGCAACGCAGGCAAACGGCCTCTTTGTATCCTTACTACCGCAAACAAACAATCCGCTATACCCGATTCAACTTACAGGCAGAGCGGAATATCGTCAACGGATTGAATATGTACAGTTTCCTGCTGGGAGCATCGTATCAGACAGGAAGCGGAACACCAAAGAACGACGGTTTGTATGCTACTCCATCGGAAACAACGCCCAAGAGCAGCGATCTGAACCTTTACAGGGAATATGAATACCTCACCAACAATCAGATAAGGAGTGATATCGGTTTCCGGTATTCGCGGTTGCTAAAGCATATCGGAGTGAAAGGGTATGCTTCGCTGCGTTACAGCCTGAGCAAAGCTTCGGATGTTCAATACCTGAACGGCGACAAGCTGAACGAACTGACATTCTCCGTCGGCTGCACCTTCTAAGCCAGTATCACATACACGACAGGGATGATAATGCCCACGATGAGATACCATTTCCCGCGACGGGCAACGCCGTGTTTGCCTTTTACGATGAAAATACCCGATACGGCAAAAAAGATAAGCGACACGGCAAATATATCCGCCATCACGCTCCATCCCTTTACTTTGTTATAATGGAGTTTGTTTATCCAGAAAATAAACTCGTTCTTGGAATGGGTTTCGTAATCCACAATACCCGTAGCCGAGTTATAAACACCGATACCGCCATTGAGCATCAGGCGTGAATGCACATCGTCGATAGCCATAATCCGCTTCAACTCGGGCAGTTTCTTGTCAGCCCATATCACTTTCAATTCTTCGTTGGTCAGGCTCTTATCCAATTGGATAGATTCCTCCGTGGTGGTGAAAGCAGGATCCTTGCCATTCATGTGGTTGAGCAAGAATCCCGATATACCGTAAACGAGGCATACACCGACCATCAGAAACCCCAAATCGCGGTGTATGATACGCAGCCAACGGCTTATTTTTTTCGGCTTCTTATTATTATCCTTCGATGACGTCATAGCTTTCTCCGTCGATGTAGTAAGTTGAATAATAATCTTTGTTATTGGCTTTCATCCAATCGCGCATGCCGTTTATATTGCTCAGTTCGGCCTCACAAGTCTCTGCCGAGCCATCTTCCTGAGCTTTCTTTTCCTTTACTTGCTCCTCGTACTGGTCGATGTATTCCTTTGTCATCCGGCGCTCTTTCAACACCCCTGTGATAGCCAGTTCCGAACCGATAAGCTCGCGGTTGAAGCCGCCGATTTCGCCTTTAGCCTCCACACGGACAGACGTTTTCTGGTCGTCGCCGACAATAAAGCAACGTTTGCCCGAATGTTTACACGTATGCGTCACGAAACCGCGTACTGTAACCGTTTTGTCGACCATCTGATCGGCTATTACCAACAAACTGTCGAGTTTATATACCGGAGCTCCGGCTACTGCCGAAGCATCTTCGGCCTGATCAGTCTGTTCTGTCTTATTGCTGTTGCACGATGCAGCCAAAAGAAGAACGGCCGCGAATAATAATAACTTTTTCATCTTGAATATCATTTTCTATATTTAGGTAATACTAATAGCGCTACAAATCCGGCAAAGCCTGTCAGTAATATATACAACGCGTTAAAAAATCGCTTATTTTTAGTCGAAGGTACTAAAAAATAACCAATTACAGCCAAAAACAAATATATTCCGAATCCCCATATTCCCGTGAAATGGAAGTATGGGCGGATGTAATCGGTATGGGCGTCTTCGAATGTCAGGTAATAAGGAAATAACCATCCCGAGATTTTATCCCAGTTGTTTTCGGTTCTTTCCATTGTATAGGCATCCACCTGTTTGAGCGTTTCCGTCTCCAATGCATAAAAATTCCGTCCTTGCGGCGTTGTCACCGTAACCGTCCAATAGAGCAGGTTACCTCTGATATTCAGCTGGTCTTGCTTTATATCTATTGCCGGAACGTCCAGCTTCACCGGAATATATTTTCCCTCGTTCGCTTCGAGGATATAAAGCTCTCCACTACGGCTGAACAGGAAGCCATAAAACCTTTTGTCGCTGACTTCGAGTATCGAGAAATGGGCAATATCGATGCCGTCGCTCGCATGCGTATTCCGCACATAAGGACGGCCGTTCACCATTTTCAGATGATACAATTGCCCGTTGGCATCGAGGATAAAATAGCCTTCGTCGTAAGGCTTCATCGTCGTAGGGTTGCCAATTGCCCATTGAGCCGGAAAGGCAAAGCCTTCTTTCTCCAAAGCCCGCTGGAATGTTTCGCTTTTCTTCGTATCGACGGTATTCGTTTCGGTATGGATAAATTCGATTTTGTCTTGCAGGCGAAAAACATCTTCGGGCATCTCCAGCCCTACCCGCTTCGGCATCGACTCGAACAGGATATACAGCCCTACGTTGGGTGTCTGCACATGATTAGGCCTGTACGAGAACATAACGCTTTTCGACCTCAACAGCGGAGGCGTCAGTTCATAGCCTCCGAGGCTATCGGGCAGGCGTCCGTCAGACATCAACTGGCGATAGTTCAGTAACGGCATCAGCGAATCGAACTGGGCTGTCGTATACTTATTCCCCTGCCGGTCGGTCAGGGGCGTCTGTTTATCTTTGTAATCGATAAAAACCAGCTCCTTCAAGATAGAACTCTGATAAACAAACGGATAAACATCAGGCGAATATGTCGCTTTGCGGACAAGCGAAGGAATTATCCACAGCCCGACGAACGTAACAAACAGCAGGATAAGGTAATATATTTTCGATTTCTGTTTCATCTTTTCTTTTTCTTATTTATCTGGCTTAACGTTGCGCCCCATCTTTGAAACGGGCTGCCGAATAGAACGGAAAACTGAATCCGGCGACCAAAACAAGGAGCAAACAAGGGACAAAGTATATATACCCGCCCGATTTGGCACTCATATAATACATTGACAATCCGGCTATTGCAATCAATGCGTTGAGTACGCGCTGACGCCATACCGGCTCTAAACAAACCCACGCTGCAAAAAAATAGGACAACAGCCCGCCGATAAGCCACGGCAGCATCTGCCAGGTGGTGGCAGCAAGTATTTCCGATGGATAATAGCAGGATAGCCCAATATACAGAACGGCATAAAACACGACCAATACCGCCAGCAATATAAGCATGCCATACAATAACATAGACGACAATATCTTCGTCTCGGGCAAGGGCAGGTGTAAAGTCAGTTTCAGGCGCTTATCGGTCATCTCGGGGATGAACTGTACCAGTCCCAGCAACAGCCCTGCCATGAGTGGAAACCATCTGACAAACTCGGGCAAAAGCGGAAAATCCTTCGTGATGATATTCACCCATACCTGCACTGCACCGCCCACGCGAAACAGCTGCCCGGTATGGATAAACGTATAAATAAGCAGCGAAGCCAACACAACCCCCAGCAGGAAAATTATGCGCCTCGTCTTAATCCATTCTTTATAAAATAATGCGTTCAACATCTTCTTTCTTATTAATATTTTCCCGTTAAACCGATAAAAGCATCTTCGAGGGATATTTGTTCTTCGACCAGACCCGAGACACTGTAAGGTGCGAGCAATTGCTGCACTTCCTCACGCGGGAGGAACGAGTATGTTTCCCACGAATTGCCAATCCGCTCGGTATTCCACAACTCGCCGGTCGTTTCTATCGAATCGGCAGGAGAGGTAAACCGGTAGCGCTTGAAATTATTCAGAATCTCGGCAGTCGGCCTATGCAGCAGGATGCGTCCATAGTCGAGTATGATGCAATCGTCGATTAGCATTTCCATATCCTGTATGATATGCGACGTGAGGAAAATCGTCTTGCCCTCGGCAGTGGCATATTCTTTCAGATATTCCACAAACAGGCGGCGATAGCCGGGATCTAACCCCATGGAAAAGTCGTCGAGGATCAGCAAATCGGGATCTTGCGCAAACAAAAGCCCTAATGCAATCTGCGAACGTTGCCCACACGACATGGTACTGATTTTCTGGGTAGGTGTTACCTGCAGCTTTTTCAGCAATTCGTAATATGCCTCCCTCTTCCAGTTGGGGAAGAAACGGCTGTAGAATCGTTCTATCTGTTCGATATTGAAATAGGCATGCTGAATATGCCCTTCGAGGAGCAGCCCGACACGCGCTTTAGTTTCGGGCGAGAGATTTTCCATGTCTTCGCCGAAAATACGACAGACACCCGAACGGGGTTTGAGATAACCGTTCAGTATGTTGATAATGGTGGTTTTTCCCGTTCCGTTTTTGCCTAAAAGTCCTAAGATTTTACCCTTCTTTACGTCGAAATTCAGGTTCTTATAGATTAGCTTCTTCCCATAATAATGGGTTATATTGTCGCACTGAATAATTGTATCCATCAAGGCTTGGTTTGCTTTTTTTTCAAAGCTCAAAGATACACCTTCCACACAACACCAAAAATACCTATATATAGGTATTTAAGCCGCCCCAAATACCACAATCAGGGTATTCCGCTAATCCTCTACCCGATTGCTTCGCTTCCAGTCCCAAGTGTGCTCTTTCCAGTTGTACGTACCGTTTTTGTCGCGGAGAACACCCTCTTCTATTACTTTCAGCGTTTTTCTGTCCAGCCCGACATCCTTGAGGCGGTATTTGTAAGCGGCTCCGGCATGGTAGATTTCGTACAGGAAATCTTTGTCGACATAGAATATATCGCCCAGATAAGTAATAGGATTATTCAGGGAGGTGCGCTTTCTCGTGGCATCGTAAATGCCTGATTTATCATAAGCCGAGCTGTCTCCTACCTTGCGTATCAGGAAGAATGTGAGAGGGTCGGCACCGGGGATAACCTCTCCCTCAAAATAGACATGATTCTTGTCTTTCGCGTATTTGCTGTTTATCACCTGAAAAGACGAGCGGTCAGCACCCTCTATCCGCTTTATGGCTTCTATATGCGGTTTTTCGTGCCAAAAACGCTCTTGGGCACCATCGAAAAGCCTCAACAAACCGATATAGAGATGGTCTTTATCCTGGAAGTAATTATCCTCGAAACGCGTGATTGTCTCGCTATCGACAGCAGTCGTATTCACCTTATTGTCGAAAAGATGATATCTTGGAAGCCAGTAAAGGCTGTCCTTATCCTTGTACCAATCGTCGAAGAAGTGCGTCAGCGTAGCGCCATCGACTTTTGCAACCTGTTTGTTATAAGAATATACATTGTTTTTATCATACGAAACAGGATTCTCTATCAGGCGGAAGGTCGACGGATCACAGTCGGGCAGCACGCGCCCTTCGCGGTAAACATGGTCTTTATCCTTCGAATATGTATCGTCTATGATGCAGAACGAAGAGGCATCCGCGCCTTCTATCCACCTATATTTATAGAAAAATTTATCATCGCTGACTGCATAAAACGAATCTATCGGCAGCATAATTTTCGGGTCGGCATAAGGTAAAGAGTAGCTCTGATAATAGCACCGTTTCTTGTCCTTCGCCCAATCATCTTGTATAACCTCGAACGTGGCATAGTCGACATGGCTGATATAAGAAAACTGAACGCTACGCTGCCCGGTATGCAAATAGTAAATATCTTTCGAATCTTTGGCATATCTCTCCGAGATTCTCGTGAACCCCTCATTATCACAGCGTTTCTTTTCCATAGTGTTATACTCCTTACTGAAAGCATAGATGTACTCGTCGTCGGTATACAAGTAATCCCCTATTTGCCTGAAAGAAGCCGTATCGACCTCGCAACGCAGCGAATACCCCCACGAGTCGTAGAGTTCGTTACCTACAAAATAGAATTTTGAAGGATAATTCTTCTCCACCAAAGCCCGTCCGTCGTCTACCACATCGCCCCAATAGTAAGTTAACTTATCGTCTTTGCCATACCCGTATTTACCTTCTATAGTCCCGAAAGTTTCGGTATCGGCATAATTTAAAGTCTCGTTGTGATAAAAAACCTTATCATTGTTAATCAGGTAGCCATAGTCCAATACCTTTATCTCTTTTTGCGCATCGCTCTCGTACAGTTCTTTTCCATCGTAATAAATCTTATTCTTATCTTTAAAGAATCGGTAATACTCTTCTATTATAGCAAATGTTGCGGCATCGGCGCCTTCTATTACATCAGCATGGTAATAGACCTTATTATCAGCAATTATATAACTATTCCCCAATAGGGTAGCGTCCTTATAATCAACACCCTGCAACACCTTACCCTCATCCGTAAAGATCACTTCCCCGTTGGTATAGTAATAATACGACAATTCGCGTATGCCATCCTTACCCTTAGGGGATACTCCGGGGATTCGCTTTCCACGACAGAAAAAGGATTTTTTATCTATCGCGAAGTCACGGTTGAATAGCGTTTTTATAATCTTGAACGACTTAGGTTCGGCACCTAAGACAATCTTACCTTCGAAGTAAACCCAGTTCTTATCTTTGGCATACTTATCGCCTAAATACCGGAAAGTACGGATATCGGCACGGTCGACAAACTCCCTTTTCATACAATGTCCCATGCAATTTTCTTCGTAATATACCTTATTGTTGCGGATGGGATAGGATATTCCCATGTCGCTGCTCCGGCATGAGACCCAATTTCCGTCTATATCCTCTATTATAAGAGGATTTTCTTCGACTTCCATAACTTCCTCAACGACAACAGAATCCTGTTCGGTTTGTGCGGTTAAACTTGCAGCTATGCAAAAAAATGAAAGGATTAATAAAACAGCTGATTTCATAGTATTTTTTCTATTATAGAGTTTGGTCAAGGAATAATTCCATAACGGAAGGTAAAGATAAAGCAAATATTTGTACAATATTGCTGAAATGTGCCGAATAGTATCCGAATAAATGCGGAATATAGCCAAGTATCTTAGACAAATGTTAGGGCTATAAGCAAAAAGTATGTAAATTTGTCATTCGAATGATTCTGTATGGCTAAATTTCTGAAATATACAACCTTGCCGCTCATAGTGGCTATCGTCATCTTCTATCTGTGTTGCCTGATAACGGGTGACGATGTGCCCGAGATAGACGACTTTTTCATCCCCTTCGACAAGTTCGCGCATTTTATGATGTATCTGGGGTTGGCAGGCTCGGCATGTTTCAGCTATATATTCTTTGCGAAAGGGCGCGTTATCATCCTGCGGATGCTGTTTTTCTGCATCCTGCTCCCCATCCTGTACGGCGGATTAATCGAGCTCGTACAGCACTACTATTTCGCCGGGAGAAGCGGCGACTGGTACGACTTTCTGGCTGATGCGCTGGGCGCATTCACGGCTATACCTTTTGCCCTGTTTTTCAGAAAGCTAATTTTAAGGAAACAATTAAAAGAACAGATATGAAAAAGCTATTCGCCCTATTGTTATTCACTCTCTTTTGTACGCTAAGCAGCAATGCACAGGAAGGCGTGGATTCGATGTACATCGTCCGTGTGGGCGACATTGCCCCCGACTTCAGAATGGAATTGCCCGACGGGAAAACCGTCCGCTTATCCGAGCTGCGCGGCAAGGTGGTTATGCTGCAATTCACTGCCAGTTGGTGCGGTGTGTGCCGCAAAGAAATGCCTTACATAGAGAAAGATATATGGCAGAAGCATAAAAACAATGCCAACTTTGCCCTTTATGGGATTGACCGCGACGAACCGGTGGCCACGGTACTGAAATTTGCCGAGACAACGGGTGTGACGTATCCTATCGGCCTCGACCCGAAAGGGGGAATCTTTGAATTGTATGCCAAACCCAATGCGGGTATCACGCGCAATATCATTATCGACAAGGAAGGTAAAATCAGGATGCTCACACGACTTTTCAAAGAGGAAGAGTTCGGCAGCATGGTGAAACTAATCGATAAATTATTGGAGGAATAAATGAACTGGTTCTTTCTTATTCTGGCAGGACTATCCGAAATCGTCTGGGCATACGGCCTCAAGATGACACATGGATTTACGGACATAAAATGGAGCATCATTACCATCTGTTTTATGTTTGTCAGTTTTCTGTTATTTGCCAAATCCATGCGGACAATACCGATAGGGACGGCGTATGCCGTATTCACGGGAATCGGGGCGGCCGGAACGGCAATTGTGGGAATAGTCGGTTTAGGAGAAGAGCTCGGGGTGATGAAGGTCATTTCTTTATCTATCCTTATCGGCGGCATTATCGGGCTGAAAATGATTGATAAAAAAACCGCCAAAACGGAGGATGCTGCCAAATGATGACAGATTGGTTATTGCTATTCGCAGGAGGCTTGTGCGAAGTAGGTTTCGTCACGATGATGAAGTTGTCGGACGGTTTCCGCAAGCTCAAATTCTCGCTCCTGACAATCATCTTTATGGCTGTCAGTTTCTATACCCTGTCACTCGCCCTGAAAGCCATCCCCATAGGCGTCGGGTATGCCGTCTGGTCGGGTATTGGCGCTGTGGGTAGCGTACTGGTGGGAATTATCTTTTTCAAAGAGGCCAAAGACATAAAAAAAATCCTCTTTATTGCTATGATTATTATAGGAATTGTAGGTTTAAAGCTATCAACACATTAGAAAATGAGTATCGTCATTATAAAATACAACGCCGGAAATATATTCTCTGTCGAACATGCATTTAAACGGTTCGGTGTGGAGACTATTATCACTGATAATAAAGACCTTATCCGCAAGGCCGATAAAGTAATCTTCCCCGGAGTTGGCGAAGCCAGTTCGACTATGCGCTTTCTACGGCAAGAGGGCTTGGACACGCTTATCCCGCAGCTTACGCAGCCTGTTCTGGGCATCTGTCTGGGCATGCAGTTGATGTGTGCGCACTCCGAAGAAGGCAATGCCGACTGTTTAAATATATTCGACGTAGACGTGAAGCGTTTCGTACCGCACACACATGCCGATAAAATCCCGCACATGGGATGGAATACCATTACCGATGTCAATAGCAAGCTATTCGATGCATCGCTGAATAATGGGTACGTATACTTCGTGCATAGCTATTATGTGCCTGTATGCGAGCATACTGCGGCAACGACCGATTACATACACCCATTCAGTGCAGCATTGCACAAAGATAATTTCTATGCTGCCCAGTTCCACCCCGAAAAGAGTGGCAAGGCAGGCGAACAGATATTAACCAACTTTTTAAGCATCTGACAATTATGGGACAATACGAAGATTTACAGCAACTCGAGCAATTACGTGCAGAAGGTAAAATTTCGGATGAAGAGTATCAGGCCGCCCGCGATACTATCCACAATGCCTATCCCAAAATTTGGGGTATGGAGCAGAATAACTTCCTCATGCTGATGCACTTTTCGCAACTCACGGGATTTGTATTGCCGCTTATCATGTGGCTTCTCAACAAGGAAAATCCTGTTGTGAACAAGCACGGCGAGAATATAGCCAATTTTATGATTAGCATGTATATCTATATGACGGTAGCAGCCTTTTCGATGATTGTGCTTATCGGATTCCTTTTGCTGCCGGCTTTGCTAATTATACAACTCATCTATATCATCCGCATCGCTATGGATGCGAATAAAGATATTTATACCGAATATCCGTTTTGCATAAAAATATTCCCTGCCAAATGATAGAAATTATACCCGCCATCGATATTATCGACGGAAAGTGCGTCCGTCTCTCGCAAGGTGACTACAACGAGAAAAAAGTGTATAACGAAGACCCGTTGGAAGTCGCCAAAATGTTCGAAGATGCAGGAATCAAACGCTTGCATCTGGTCGATTTAGACGGAGCGAAGGCTAAACGCATCGTCAATGTAGGGGTATTGGAAAAAATTGCTGCCCGCACAAGCCTCATTATCGACTTCGGAGGGGGCGTGCAAAGCGACGAGGACATTCAAGCAGCATTCGATGCAGGAGCTTCGATGGTTACAGGGGGGAGTATTGCCGTCCGCAACAAAGAATTATTCCTCGGGTGGCTCGAAAGATACGGCAACGACAAAATAATACTGGGAGCCGACTGCAAAGATCATAAAATAGCCGTCTCGGGATGGCAGGAGGAAACATCGCTGGATATTATCCCTTTCATCGAAGGGTATAAGGAGCAGGGAATACAGAAAATCATCTGCACCGACATCAGCAAGGATGGTATGCTGCAAGGTCCTTCCATCCAGTTGTATAAAGAGATTCTATCCGCATTCTCCGGTATATACCTGATAGCCAGCGGTGGCGTGGGCTGCATGCAGGATATTCACGATTTAGAAGCCGCCGGAGTGCCTGCCGTTATTTTGGGTAAGGCAATATATGAGAATAGAGTGACGATGAGAGAGTTAACAACCTTTGTGGTTAAGTAATATGGAAAATTTAGAAATAAAACTATTAGATAAAACAGCAACACCCCCTTATGATTTGCTTACCTTGGCAGATCCATCGGAGGAAGCCGTTGCATACTACCTCGACAGAGGCTATTGCTACGTCGGCTATCTCGGGCAAACGGCGATAGGCGAATATGTACTTTTGCCGACACGCCCTTTCACGATCGAACTGGTCAATCTGGCTGTCGATGAGGCCTATCAAAACAAGGGATATGGCAAAAAACTTATAGCGCATGCAATCGGCATAGCCAAAGAAAAAGGTTTTCACGTATTGGAAGTGGGGACAGGTAACGCCGGAATCGGGCAATTGGCTTTGTATCAGAAGTGCGGATTTACGATTACCTCCGTCGATATTGATTTTTTCCGTAAACATTACTCCGAACCGATATACGAAAACGGCATCGAATGCCGTCACATGGTTCGTTTAACAATGGATTTGTAATTATGTTAGCAAAAAGAATAATACCCTGCCTCGACGTGAAGGACGGAATGACCGTGAAAGGAACGAACTTCGTCAACCTCCGCGAAGCAGGCGATCCCGTGGAATTGGGTATCCGTTACAGCGAGCAAGGGGCGGATGAGCTTGTCTTTCTGGATATAACAGCCTCGCACGAAGGGCGGAAAACGTTTACCGAACTGGTAAAGCGTATTGCGGCCAATATCAATATACCTTTCACCATCGGTGGCGGGATAAACGAATTGTCGGACGTCGACAGGCTCTTGAATGCAGGAGCTGACAAAATCTCGGTCAATTCGACAGCCATCCGCAATCCCCGAATAATAGAAGAGATTGCAAAAAACTTCGGTTCGCAGGTGTGTGTTTGCGCAATAGATGCTAACTTTGAAAATGGCGTATGGTCGTGCTATACCAGCGGCGGACGCAACAAGACGGATAAGGAGTTATTCGCATGGGCGAAGGAAGCCGAAAACCTCGGTGCGGGAGAAATCCTCTTCACCAGCATGAACCACGACGGCGTAAAGCAGGGCTTTGCGAATGATGCGCTTCGGCAGTTATCCGAGACGCTCAATATCCCGGTCATCGCGTCGGGTGGAGCGGGAACAATGGAGCATTTCCGTGATGTATTCACCGAAGGGAAAGCCGATGCTGCTTTGGCGGCAAGCGTATTCCATTTTGGCGAAATCGCCATACCGGACTTGAAGGCTTATCTGAAAGTTGAAGGGATAAACGTAAGATAAATGTGAACGAGTAGTAGAATTATAAGGGTAAGTTTATCAATGTTTAGTTACGAGTTACTTCGTGCTTCGCACAGTTACAAGTTACAAGAGAAAGTAACTCGGCAAAAAACATCGAAAAGAAGTATACTTGTGTTACTTTTTATTGTCACTTCGAACGGAGGTGAGAAGTCTCTTCAAAAGTGCAAAAGAGATACCTCAGTAAACTTCGGTATGACAAAAAAACATCCCCATGGAGAGGTTGAGAAAAGCCAAAAAGTAATTCGATAAAAATACTGCTTTTTTACATCGGAAAACCAAGCTAATTTACTCATAATGAAAGAAAAACAAGAGTAACAACCGGGACAAAAAATGGTACAAAAAAGCGACACTTTAGAGGCTTTTTAGAGGTATAGAATCAACTATTGATTCGTTTTGATTAAGATAAGAATAGTATATATTTATGCATATGAAACTTGATTTTGATAAAGTTGGCGGGCTGATTCCCGCGATTATACAGGATAGCCGGACAAGCAAAGTATTGATGTTGGGCTATATGAACGAAGAAGCCCTTGCCAAGACAAAGGAAACAGGTAAGGTCACCTTTTTCAGCCGTACCAAAAACCGCTTGTGGACAAAGGGCGAAGAAAGTGGCAACTTTCTGCATGTGGTCAGCATCCAAGACGATTGCGACCACGATACGCTGCTTATCAAGGCCGATCCGGTAGGGCCTGTATGCCACACTGGTGCCGATACCTGCTTCGGGGAAGAGAACAAAGAGGATATCCTGTTCTTCAAGTATCTGCAACACTTTATCGAGAAACGCCATAGCGAAATGCCCGAAGGTTCGTATACCACGTCGCTTTTCCAGTCCGGCATCAACCGGATGGCGCAAAAAGTGGGCGAAGAAGCCATAGAATCGGTTATCGAGGCTTGCAACGGAACGGACGAACGCCTCGTTTACGAATCGGCGGATATGCTCTATCACCTCATCGTATTGCTGACATCCAAAGGGTTGAGCATCGAAGACCTTGCCCGCGAATTGCAAAAAAGACATAAAATATAATTTGCCTTATGGAAGACAAAGAAAAAGATACCATCATCCACTACAAAGATGTAGACCTCAGCCGCGACGGGAACACCATCCTTTCGGGTGTAAATATTTCCATTTATGAGGGGGATTTTGTTTACCTTATCGGCAAAGTAGGTTCGGGCAAAAGTACTTTCCTGAAAAGTGTATATCAGGAAGTGCCTATCGAAACAGGTCATGCCACCGCGCTCGACTACGATTTGGAGACAATCAAGAAGAAGGAAATCCCTTTCCTGCGCCGCAAAGTAGGAATTGTTTTTCAGGATTTTCAGCTATTAATCGACCGTTCGGCAGAGAAAAACCTCGAATTTGTGCTCCGCGCTACGGGCTGGAACAACAAAGACCTTATCAAGCACCGCATCAATGAGGTGTTGACCGAAGTCGGCATGCAAAGCAAGGGCTACAAGATGCCTCACGAGATGTCGGGCGGTGAACAGCAACGTATTGTGATTGCCCGCGCCTTGCTCAATTCGCCCGAGATAATCCTCGCCGACGAGCCGACAGGAAACCTCGACCCCGAAACGGGAAACCAGATTGTGCAATTACTGCATAAAATATCGCAGGAAGGGACAGCCGTTATTATGTCGACGCACAATTATGCGATGGTGCAGAAATATCCGGGACGCATCATCAAATGCGAAGACGGGCAATTGAAGGAGATGAAAATCGCCGCGCATCAAGAAGAACAAAAAGCATAGAAAATGTTGATATTACGTAATTTAGATATAAACAACCCGAACGAGCTATCTTTTGTCGAAAAGCTATATACCGAATCCTTTCCGCATAGCGAGAGAAGACCGCTTGACAGAATGCTGGAATTGTATGCCGATTCCGACAAATTCGTTATTCAGGTTATAGTGAAAGACGATATACAAATCGGCTTCCTTACTTTCTGGCATTTGTCGGATTTTACCTTTGCCGAACATTTTGCCATCGCTCCCGAAGCCCGCAACGAAGGCGTAGGCGGCGAAGTGATGAAATCATTTATGGCAGAACAGACGATGCCTATCGTATTGGAAGTGGAATTGCCTACCACGCTGATAGCCGACAGGCGGATAGGATTTTACCAGCGGCTCGGGTATAAACTGTGGGAAAGTGTATCTTACTATCAACCGCCTTATCACGCGGGCTATAACCCTATTGCCATGTACCTGATGAGTTTCGGGGAGATAGATGTAGCCGAACGCTTTATGTCTATCAAAGAAGAATTATATACCGAAGTCTACGAGTGCTGACCTCGTCTCTGTTTTACTCCGGATCTACCCAGTCGCCGTTGTCTTTTATCAGCTGAACGAGCTTATCTACAGCCTCTTCCGAAGGGATATTCTTTTCTACAACGTCTTTCTTCTTATACAGTGAAACCTTTCCGGCAGCAGCGCCCACATAGCCGTAGTCGGCATCCGCCATCTCGCCGGGACCGTTTACGATACAGCCCATGATACCGATTTTCAGGTGTTTAAGGTGCGAAGTTGCATCTTTGATGCGGGCAACGGTCGTCTGCAAATCGAAAAGGGTACGTCCGCAACTCGGACAGGAGATATACTCCGTCTTGCTCGTCCGCACACGCGCCGCCTGCAAGATACCGAACATATACTTATCCAGCTCTTTTTGAGCTATCTGACCTTTATTAGCGAGCATAACACCATTGCCAAAGCCATCGAGCAGTATTGCCCCGAAGTCAGCTCCCGCCTTTATCTGGATGTCTTCCGCGTCACTCTCCTGATAGCAGCGACTGATGACAACAGGCGTTTCGCAGCCATTATTCATCAGGGCATGGATAAAGGCACGCTGCTCCCCTACCCCGTTCGGGTGGCTGGTAGCCAGCAGGATAACGATGGAATGGTTGCCTTTCAACAGGGATAAGACTTCCTCATTCAAATCCGTATAGGAAAGGCGCAGGAAGTTGATAGAGGCTGTACTTGCCGCTATCTGCTGATAGTTAGACACATCGAAGAGCGGATAGGTATTCGCTTCGCCCGCCCAGACGGCAGCATCCATTATCAGCGGAATAGCGCGGGGAGTCCGCTCCGTCAGATTAGAACCGATATAGATATAGTCGGGCATAAAATGGACATCGAAGCTGAAATCATCGTCTGTCCTTTCAGAGATTACAACAGGCAAGCTATCGCCACCTATATTCCCCACGGTATATGTCTTACGCCTGTCGGTCGAGAAAGGCGAAAATGTGTTATTCAACTGCCCTGCTATCTGCGGATGATGCGCGCGAGAGGTGATGTAATCGACCAACTTGCGGGCAACAGGAATTTCCAGTTCGGGATCTTCGCTGAGCGAAACCCGTATCGTATCGCCTATCCCGTCAGCCAGCAAAGAACCAATCCCCACTGCCGACTTGATGCGTCCATCCTCGCCGTCGCCGGCTTCGGTAACGCCCAGATGGAGAGGAAAATGAAGGTTCTCTTTCTCCATACGGTCTATCAGCAATCGCACAGTCTTGGTCATCACCACCGTATTAGACGCTTTGATGGAAATCACAATATCGGTAAAATCCTCATCCAGACAGATATGCAGAAACTCCATGCAAGATTCTACCATCCCTTCGGGCGTATCGCCATAGCGGCTCATAATGCGGTCGGAGAGCGAACCGTGATTCACCCCTATACGGATGGCTGTTTTATGCTCCTTGCAGATATCAAGCAATGGAATCAGTTTCTCGCGTATTTTATCTATCTCTTGGGCATACTCTTCGTCGGTGTATTCGAATGTGGCAAAGGTCTTCACCCTGTCGGCAAAGTTACCCGGATTGATGCGCACCTTCTCCACAATGGCTGCTGCTGCAAGCGCCGCACGAGGGTTGAAGTGTATGTCGGCAACAAGCGGCGTCTGATAGCCTTTGCTGCGAATGAGATCTTTTATATTCTGTAGATTTTCGGCTTCCCGTACCCCTTGAGCGGTCAGGCGGACATATTCGCCACCGGCTTCTATGATGCGTACCGATTGTGCAGCACTGCCTTCGGTATCGTTGGTGTCGGTATTGGTCATCGACTGGATGCGGATAGGATTCTCTCCGCCAAGAGGAGTATTCCCGATATGGGTTACGGAAGTTTTCCGCCTTTTATAGTTGAAAAAATCTGTCATCGTTGCAATGTTATCAGTGGCTGGCACAAAGATACAGCTTATTTCCTATCTCTAAATAAAAAGGCAGCATCTTTAAGATAAAATAAAGATGCCGCCGGTTGTGCTAACAAGGTAAAGAACAAGTATCCTTATGTCTATTCGAGAAAAGTAACCTTTCCGGTTTTCGTATTATAATTATAGTTGTTCGCTGATTTCGAATACAAATATATAATTTCCGTTCATTATATTGCGTATTTCTTACACAATATTAAGCAACAACTATCTTGATTAAGAAAAGGGATTATAAAAAAACGAGATAATGTTAATTTATACTAAAATAAGGATAAAGATGTAATCTTTTAGAATAATATCAGTCATATAGATGTGAGAAGGAAAAAATAATAACTTTGTGTCTTCTGAATAAGAATTCCTAAATAACAACAAC
Organism: Dysgonomonas sp. 25; assembly: GCF_010501075.1. Lineage (GTDB taxonomy): Bacteria > Bacteroidota > Bacteroidia > Bacteroidales > Dysgonomonadaceae > Dysgonomonas. The sequence continues at coordinate 109,249 of NZ_QVMN01000003.1, read as the reverse complement.
GTGATAAAAATCAGAGATTTAAACAAGACCTATTATAGCGGATCTCCATTACATGTATTGAAAGGTATCAATCTGGACATTGCAAAAGGTGAATTTGTTTCCATTATGGGAGCTTCGGGTTCGGGTAAATCGACTTTGCTTAATATCTTAGGCATATTGGATAACTACGATACCGGCGAATATTTTCTGAATGACGTATTAATAAAAAATCAGCGGGAAGCGAAGGCTGCCGAATTGCGCAACAGGATGATCGGGTTTATCTTCCAGTCATTCAACCTGATTGCGTTCAAGAATGCCCTCGAGAACGTAGCCCTCCCGTTATACTACCAAGGGATTCCCCGAAAAAAGCGGAATGCCATAGCATTGGAATATCTGGATAAAATGGGGCTGGCAAGCCATGCGAATCACATGCCGAATGAATTATCCGGCGGACAAAAACAACGTGTAGCCATCGCCCGCGCCCTTATCGCGCAACCGCAAATCATCCTTGCCGACGAGCCTACGGGAGCATTGGACAGCCGCACCTCTTACGAAGTGATGACACTGATGCGCGAGATAAATGAAAAAGACGGAATCACAATGATTATCGTCACACATGCCCAGGAAGTCGCCGATGCCACCGACCGCGTTATCCACATCAAAGACGGGCTGATAGGCTCTATCGAAATCAACGAAAATCCAGTCATAAATTTCGACTTATAATTATGTTTGATTCACTAAGAGAAATCTATGCAACTGTCAGTAAAAACGTCTTACGGACAGTATTGACGATGCTGGCTGTTGCATGGGGTATACTCATGCTCATCCTGCTGATGGGTGTAGGAAACGGATTCAGCAATTCGGCCAAAAAGAACTTTTCCGACCGCTCGGCAAACAAAGTATATATGTGGCCGCGCTGGACATCTATGCCGCACAACGGGTTGGCTTCGAACAGAAAGATTACTTTCCGCGAGACGGATGCACATTTCCTGATGAGCAGCTTTCCCGAAATACAACTGTTGACTCCTATCATATACCGCAGCGAGACCATGTCTTATGGCAACGAATATGGTTCGTGGCAGATGCAGGGAGTTTGGGCGGATGCGAAAGACATCAACGCCGTCAAGATAAAGAAAGGACGTTTTGTCAATGATATAGATATAGCCAACCGCCGCAAAGTTATCGTTATCAATCCGGACATGGAGAAAATCCTTTTCAAAGGAGGAGATCCTATCGGCAAAGATATCATAGCCGGAAATGTAGTATACACCGTCATCGGGGTATCGGACAATGCCAACCAGTTCAATAATGAACAACCGACTTATATTCCGTATTCTACGGCACAGACGCTCTACGGAAGCGGGATAAATGTCGACGAGTTTGTTTTCACGGTCGAAGGCTTAAATACGGAAGAAGCGAATGATGAATTTGTCGATCGCCTCCGCTCCAAAATGGGTGGACTAAAAAGTTTCAACCCCACCGACCGTAGTGCAATCGGTGTCTGGAATACGGCTGCACAATCGATGCAGGCCAATAATATATTTACGATTATCAGTATTTTCATCAAGATAATCGGAGCAGCCTCACTGATTACGGGTATCGTGGGTGTAGGCAATATCATGCTCATAACGGTAAAGGAACGGACACAGGAAATCGGCATCCGCAAAGCTATCGGGGCAAGGCCACGTTCTATCCTGAGCATGATAATCACAGAAGCGGTTATCATCACTTCCATAGCCGGATATATAGGACTGTCGCTGGGTATATTTATTCTGGAAATAGTCAATTATGCAATGACTGCGATGGGAGGAGAAGGAGGGCCACCTTCCAACTCACCGATACAGGATATGAGTGTCGATCTGTGGACGGTATTGGGCGCAACGGTCATACTTATTGTTTCCGGAATTGTAGCCGGCATGATACCGGCAGTAAAAGCAGCCCGCGTAAGTCCGATAGAATCGATGAGGGCAGAGTAAAATAAAACAGTAACAGAAGAAAAAACGGATGTTTGATTTAGATTATTGGGAAGAGATATGGAGTACGATTACGCGCAACAAAGTGCGTAGTATCCTGACCGGTTTCGGTGTATTCCTCGGCATATTCATGCTTATCCTGTTACTCGGGATAGGAAACGCCTTCAAAGGGGGTATGATGAAAATTGTGCAAGGGGTAGCTCCTAATTCATGTTATTTCTATACCGACCGCACCAGCGAAGCCTTCAAAGGATTCCGCAAAGGGCGCTATTGGAATATGAACAATCAGGACCTTGTTTTATTGAAAGAGAAAGCCAAAACGGTAGAACACATATCTCCGATGCTTTTTGGTGCGCGTTCGGATAAGAACATGGTGCGCGGAAGAAAATCAGGTACATATGGCATGATGGGCGTCTATCCGGCTAACTTTATCGTACAAATTCCTGAAATCATTTATGGGCGCGTTATCAACGAGATGGACGTGAAAGAAAACCGAAAGGTCTGCGTCATCGGTAAAGATGTTTACGAATCGCTGTTCGAAATAGGAGAAAACCCTATCGGCAGCTATATACGGGCAAACGGGATTTATTTTCAGGTTGTGGGGGTTGTCAATTCAACATCCGAAATAGCCATCGGAGGAAAGGTCGAACGTACGGTTTATATCCCGTTCTCTACCATGCAAAAAGCCTTCAACCAAGGAGATGCAGTCCACTTCCTGGCCGTTACGGCTAAACCGGGATATCCGGCAGCAGTGGTCGAGCAGGAAGTAAAAGAAATTATAAAGGCCAACCACAGCATAGCCCCGACAGACGAAAAGGCAATGGGTAGCTTCAATGCCGAAATGATATTCAATATATTTCAGGCAATCTTTTTGGGAGTGAACATTATCGCCATATTCGTAGGGGGAGGCTCGCTACTCTCGGGGATAATAGGTATCTGTAATATTATGCTGGTAACCGTTCGCGAACGTACCCGCGAAATTGGTATCAGGCGCGCATTGGGCGCTAAGCCGATGACCATTGTCAAGCAGATACTCAGTGAGAGTGCTTTGTTGACAGCTGTTTCGGGGATTGCCGGATTGCTGACGAGTGTTACCATACTCATCGTCATCCGCTATCTGATGGAGAATGCTCTTATAGAAATACCGCTGTTTGTTCCGCCTTTGGTATCATTCGCCACAGCATTACTGGCAATGATTGTACTGATTTTTTCCGGAATACTTTCCGGTATATTACCTGCATTCAGAGCGTTGCGCATAAAAGCGATAGATGCTATTAGAGAAGAATAATAAAATTAAAAACAATATATAATAATTTGAATGTAATATGAAAAAGTTTCTGGGAATAGGATGTCTTAGTTTATTAGGGATTTTCTTGATAGGGATGCTTGTCTTCCTTTTCATCAAATCCATGCCTAAAGAAGTGGTATATGAAATAGTAACGGTCGAAAAAGGCAGTATCGAGAATACATCGGTTGCCACGGGAAAAGTTTCTCCGCGCGACGAAATCCTTATCAAACCACAAATCTCCGGCATTATCGACAAAGTGCTGAAAGAGGCCGGTGACTACATCCAGCAGGGAGAGGTGATAGCAACCGTGAAGGTAGTACCCGAACTATCGAACCTCAACTCGGCCGAATCGCGTGTGAAAGTGGCGCAGATAAACCTCAACCAAGTGAAAGCGGAATATAGCCGCCAAAAGCAACTCTTCGAAAGAGGTGTTATCGCCCGCGACGAGATGGAAAAATCCGAAGCCGACTACAAGAAGGCGGAAGAAGAGCTGAACAATGCCAACGAAAGCCTCGACATCGTCAAGACAGGTATTTCTAAAAGTACGGCTAAGTATAGTAATACGCAGATTCGCTCCACCATCACAGGTATGATACTCGATGTGCCTATCAAAGAAGGTAACTCGGTAATCATGGCCAATAACTTCAACGATGGTACGACTATCGCAACCGTAGCGAACATGAACGATATGATTTTCATCGGTAATATCGACGAAACCGAAGTCGGGCGCATACACACAGGCATGCCGATGAAGCTGTCGATAGGGGCTATCGAAAATCAAAAATTCGATGCCAACCTCGAATATATCGCCCCTAAGGGGACAGAAGAAAACGGAGCTATCCTCTTCGAGATAAAAGCAGCTGCCCGCATTCCCGACAGCGTATTGGTACGCGCAGGATATAGCGCCAACGCCGAGATTGTTCTGGCGAAGGTAGACAGCGTATTGGTTGTCCCTGAAAGTACCGTATCATTCAGCAACGACTCGTCATTCGTGCACGTACTGAAAGATGAAAAAGCTACGCCTCAGGAGTTTGAGAAGAAATATATCAAAGTCGGCTTATCTGACGGAATCAAGGTCGAAATCAAAGAAGGTTTAGCCAAAGGCGACAAAGTCAGAGGCAACGAACAAACAGATAAACCACAGACGCCAAACCCTCAAAATTAATCTAAGATGAAGAGATTAGTCATTATAACCACTTTACTCGCTTTGTCGATCGGCATATATGCGCAAAAGCAATGGACATTGCGCCAGTGCATAGACTATGCAATCGAAAACAATATCGAGATTAAGCAACAAGAATTACAAGTCAAGAACTCCGAATTGAACTTGAGTACCAGTAAGAACAGCCGCCTACCTAACCTGAATGCCGACGCCAGTGCCGGAGTGAATTTCGGGCAATATGTAGACAAAAGTACCAATAGCGCCATCACATCCAACGCATCGGGTGCATCGCTCAGCATTTCTACATCCATTCCCATATTCACAGGATTCAGTATCCCCAACCAGATAAAACGGGACAAACTCGAATTGCAAGCGGCAACCGAAGGATTGAAAAAGGCGAAAGAAAACCTCGAATTGCAGGTAACGTCTTATTTCCTCGAAGTGTTGTTCAAAAAAGAGATACTAAAAGTATATCAGGATCAGGTAGAATTGTCAAAGAAACAGGTTCTTAAAACGGAAGACTTAGTTGAAGCCGGCAAAGTACCGAAATCACAATTATACGACATCAAGGCGGAACTGGCTAAACATGAATTGAATGTAACAACGGCGCAGAATAATTACGATTTGAATGTATTAAACTTATCGCAGCTCTTGAACCTCGAAACGGATAAAGGTTTCAGCATAGTCGAACCTTCGTCGATCAATGGTGACGTTTTAGCCGAAAATATGAGTAGCATCATTCCGCCCGATCAGATTTACCAATCGGCTATCGAAATCAAACCGCATGTAAAAGAAGCTCAATATTTAGTCGAAAGTAAGAAGAAATCGTTGAAAATGGCGCAGGCCAATTATTACCCGACATTGAGTTTCAGTGCCCGATACGGAACAAGCGTACAACGCCTGTACGGGTCGATGAACCGTGACTTCTCAGACCAGTTCAAAGACAACGGTTCGGAATATATTGGTGTTTCGTTGAGTATTCCGATATTCAACCGTTTCCAGACGCGCAATCGCGTGCGTGCCGCAAGGCTCGACATCAGTAACCAGCAACTACAATTGGATAACGTAAAACTGGCACTCTACAAAGAGATACAACAAGCCTATCAGAGTGCAACAGCCGCACAGGCGGAATACATATCTACGGAAAAAGCATACGAGGCCGCTAAGGAATCTTTCAATTATGCCGACGACCGCTACTCGATAGGTAAGTCTACCGTATTCGAATACAGCGAAGCTCAAACCAAACTATTTTCGAGCAAGTCGGAGCAGATACAGGCGAAATACGAATTCCTGTTCCGCGCTAAGATTCTCGACTTCTATCGTGGTATAGAAATAGACATCCGATAAGAAACTTTTCAGATTATTATATACCGAAGACCGGCCTTGCGAGGCTGGTCTTCTCTCTTTTACAGAAAGACGAGAAGCAATACCTGTGTGAGGATGATACGGGCAAACATGGCTACGGGGTAAACTGTTGCATAAGCTGCGGCAGGCTCGTCGCCATCTACGGTGGAATTGGCATAGTCCAGCGCCATAGGGTTAGCCATGCTTCCGCTCAGCATGCCGCAGGTCTTTTCGTAGCTGACACCCATTATTTTGATAGCAACAAAGCCAACAAGGGCGACAGGCAGTATAGTCAATATAGCTCCCACACCCACCCAAAGAGCCCCCTCGGGACGGAAAACCGTATCGAAGAAATCTCCTCCGGCACTGATGCCCAGACAGGCTAAATAGACGACAATACCAAACTGGCGCATAAAAAGGTTTGTACTTTGCGTTGCATACGTCGTCACATGGAAGCGAGGACCGTATGCCCCCATCAATATCCCGATAATGATAGGCCCGCCTGCAATACCCAGTTTCACGGGGATACTCAATCCCGGGAAAGGCAAAGGAATAGCACCCAGTACCAACCCCAATGCTATACCCACAAAGATGGCTATCAGGTTCGGCTTTTGAAGGCGTTTGATTTCGTCGCCCAATATCTTGGCTACAGCATTTATGGCGCCGGTCTCTCCTACTACAGTCAGCCGGTCTCCTATCTGCAACGTCAAATCGGGGGATGGATAAAGGTCGAATCCTGCACGGTTGATACGGGTTATGTTGATATTATAGGTGTTCCGCAGGCGTAATGTGCCGAGTTTGACACCATTGATTTTGCTCTTGGTCACAATAATCCGGCGCGAAACCAACTGGCTGTTATCGATATGGTTCCAGTCGATATCTTCCTTGTTCCAGTCTACGTTTTCCTGCTCGCCCAATAATAGTTTGATGGAATCGGTATCCGACTTTATAGAGATAATCAGTAAATGGTCGTGCAGCTGCAACTGTGTAGTGGAAATGGGGATAGTGACTTTGCCATCTCTCCAAAGTCTCGATATAACAAACTTCTTGGGCGATTGCTTCATCAGCTCGCCGACTGTCAGTCCGTCTACTGCAGGATTGACAATCAGAAATTCGCTGACGTAGGTTTCCGTATCCTTCTTCTGGTGCGAGACATCGGAATCCTCTTTTGGCCCCCAGAAAACACGCATCACAGCAACTGCCAGAATAACACCGACTACACCCATCGGATATGCCACAGCACATGCCGATGCCATGCCCGAAAGAACGGAAGAATCTTCGGTAGCGATTTGCGTCATTGCTTCCTGTGCCGCCCCAAGTACGGGTGTATTGGTAGTCGCTCCCGAAAGGATACCTATCAGGTTGGGCAAGGAAATATCGGTCGCATAACTGAATATAATTGTCAGGATGAAGGAGGTCAGTATCAACCCGAAGGATAGCATATTCAGCCTGAATCCACCTTTTTTCAGCGAGGAGAAAAAGCTCGGCCCGACTTGCAATCCGAGTGCATAGACAAAGAGTACGAGCGAGGCATTCTGGGCGTATTGCAACATATCTTTGTTCATATCGAGGTCGAAATGCCCGACAATAATCCCAACGAAAAAGACAAAGGTAATACCCAGCGAAATGTTGAATATCTTAATCTTGCCCAATTGCAGCCCTATAGCACTGACAACGGACAAAACAATAACCGCCTGAATGCTCGACGGTAAAAGGAGCGTCTCTGTTAACCAATTCATACCTTTCGGCTTAAATTTATGCTACAAAATTCGGGCGTCAAAGGTATCTCCTTAATTCCTCAAAACCAAACCTTTTAACGTAAAAGTGAAGATATTGCCTTTTCCGAACAAGACAGCATTGCAAAACGTTTCCCCTTAATAGCTGATAATAATAGCCGAAGATTCGGTATATTTGTAGAATATAGGATACGCCTCGGCAATTTCAGGCAAGCTTGATTGCACTCGGCTTTCACTATATTTGAATGATATCAGAAATAAGAATAGAACTAAAACAAACAACACTATGACGTACAGAATATTCGCTTTATCTTTTCTTTCGGCCGTTTTACTTTTGATTTCGGGCTGTAGTACACAAAAGCAGCTGACAGGCTCTGTCAATCCTGACAACTGGGTTCTGATGGCAACTGCCGACGATGTAGACATACTGGTAGATACCACTTCCATCCGCCGCGAAGGGGCAACAATCTTTGCCATCGAGAAACGGGTATACCTGACTTCCGAAAGGAAGTTGCGGGAAATAGACAAAATCCGAAAGGAATATACCAAAATGGGCAAGCCGGAAAAAGCCAACAGATGGAACGACCTCAGCTATAGTATCCATTATAGCGAATACGATTGCGTAAACAGCCGTTTGCGGGTATTGTGGGTCGAAGATTATGATTCCACCGGCAAGCGTATCGTGCGTACAACTCCCGCCAAAGGCAAGGAAAGATGGGTGAACGTAGGCGAAGAAACGGTAGGCGACTATACCTTCTTCTACATCTGCGATTTCGGGAATTAGTATAATAAAAGCTCCACAATAATGCGGAGCTTTTTCTATTATAAAGAGAGTATTTCGATTATCTTTCATCACCCCATAATGTAGGGCTGTTTCCCATATTCTTACGCCATTCGTGGCGCCACCTGTGGATATCTTCCACACTGATCAGCTTTTTCAATTTGCGTTGCTCTTTCGATGGTGCAGAAGGTAGCTTACAAGCTTCGGACTGATACCAATAGGCTACTGTAGCCAAATCCAAGGTCAGGTTGTTTTCGTGCCCCGATTCTACGGTGGCTTTCAGGCTGGTTTCGAAATATACGGGATCGTTGATAAAGAAACGGTATACGTGTGTCCGCCCCAGCCATCCTACATCATTGTTTACGCGCGGATAGCCGAAATAAGGATGATAAAATTCCTCCTTCGGGCACCACGAAGTATTGAAGAAGTCTTCAGTCCCCGTTCCAATCAGCGATGGGGTTGTTTCGCCGTCTATAAACCACATATCGTCGCCTTCGCCATACCACATAGGAGTAGGACAATGCACATAATAGTTGATGCCAACAAAGTGTCCTTTACCTTTTATATCAGCAAACACATAGTTGCGCGCGCCGCTTTTGTTTTCGCCCTGCGCACCCGTTACCGCCCATTCGTTTTCGCCTTGCGGCAAAGCTTCGGTCAGATTGTGATTGTACCATGCGTGGAAGCGCCCCAAACCGGCAGGTAACTTCTTGGTTTCGTAATAGTCGACATAAAAGTAGAAACATTCTATCCTATGCTCCGATTGATTCTCTATCTCTATCTTCGTACCTTTGGCAAAAGGCATCAGGAAGTAAGACGACAATCCTGTACCTTTGGCCGGCCCGGCGGAAAGAGGGAGGGACGCGAAGTTATATTGCTCGTTCCATCCCTGACCGAAGAATGGCCCGATAGGAGATTCGACAGACGGATATTCATTGCCGTCCCAATACATCCGTATTATGATGTCGTTACGGTTCAGGCGATCCGGCCCCGGAGACATGGTTATCCAGATATGGTTTATCATACCTGTTCCTTCTATCTCGGCGATTGTCCGTTTCTCGCCTATCTCGATATTAGTGAGGTGATCGCGGTTGTTGCCCGAACGGTCGTAACTGCTGATGCGGCGGTTGCGCATTCCGTTCTGCATCTTGACTAATTCATACATTTGCCCCGGAGGGTTTTGTGCATAATCCGGGATAAAACAGAATAGCCCGAGAAGTAGTAATAGTGTGCTTTTCAGGAAGGTTTTCATAGCGTTTCAGTTTTATGGTATATTAATTAAGTTATCGTCTTGCCAAACGGGAACAAGGCCAAGCGGATCATCTTGAAGTGCTGCTTGCCAAACGGGATTCCGATGATGGTAATGCAAAATATGATTCCCCAGAAGAGATGTGTAAGCGCTATCCAGAATCCGCCAATTATTATCCATATAATGTTCATGACGACATTGAGCAATCCTAACGGCAGTGGCTTATTATACTTCTCCACTTTCTGCCCGAAAGGCCACAGAGCCAGCACGCCCAGCTTTATACACTGAATACCAAAAGGTATACCTACAATTGTCAGCATCAATGTCAGTCCAGCAAGGAAATACTCGATAGCAATCATCACCCCTCCGAAAATGAACCAAATTATGTTCCCGATAGTCTTCATAATATTCTTTTTGATTGGTACTTGCTACAAAGTAAAGAATTTATCTGTAACTTGCAGCCGTTATTATGTATCTTATATCAGGTAATGAAGTATTATTTTCTAACAACTCTTCTAAGCCTTATTATTTTTGCAGCCTGCAAGCCCTATAACAGTACCGAGAAGAATAAGGAACTGTTGCAGGGAAAATGGCGTTTGAAAGAAATATCTTACTCTTCGCCGGGAATGGAGAAGCCGAAAGAATTGTCCGACGTCGTTTATCTTTCGTTCGTAGGCGATACGATTATCGAAGAGGTAAACGGGCAACTCCAGAGGAAAGACCTTTTCGAGGTGAAAAACTATAACCTGATATGGGTAGAAAAAGGCTCTTCTTTCGCTTTCCAGATCATGCTGCTCAACGATTCGGTCTTGTCCCTGAAATCGAAGAATACCTGGTTACTCGAAAAAGAAAAAGCAGCGTAATTACGCCGCTTATATAGGGATATTATATCGTACAAATCTTAATCTATCCTTTCGTAATAAGAGTATTGGCGTAGAATTGTAAATTTCGCTGTAGAAGAGAAAGTCACATCCTCCCGGTACCAGATAAATGAGTTCTCTTTTTGCTCCTGTATTCTCATAACTGTTTTCATCGGAACATTATTCGGACCAAGATAGTATAAGTGGACAACATCGTCAATCAAACGGTAATCACCTACAGCGCCTACATTCCCATTCGGGCCGACCTCTTCGAATTCCCGCGATGCTTTTCTAAACTCGTAAGTTGATCCGTTTGCTTCGGTGTATATATCTTCCAGATTGCTCCAACTTACCCCGTCGGTACTTCTCCGTTCCATCGTCTTCATGAGCACCCATTTGCCATTGATATAATCATTCTTTACGAATTCTTCTTTTTTGCCGGTCTTTATCAAACCGAATGTTTTATCTGGCTTGGTAACCGGTAATCTTCTGAAATATAAGTAGTCGGTAACATTATACAAGATCGACGTATTCGCTGTATCTTTCTTCGAGTATCTTTCCTTGCGGATCATAATGTTAGGCGTCAACTGATGGATAAACGCATATGTCGTTGTATCTTCTCCTGTTATAGGGCTTACAAATACGAACTTCAATGAGTCTTGTTTTTGTCCACCGTTCACAATTGAATAATATCCCGGTTCATCCAGACCGTCCTCACCTAAGGAGTTTTCCTCGGTATATCTTCCATTCGAAAGGAAATCTACAGTTGCCCCATCGTCGGAAGGCTCACGCATTTCTCTTGTGGTATTCACCTTCTTGCTCGTATAGAAAAGCTCCCATGTTCCTTCGATGTTTTCCTTCGATATAATAAGATCCTCTCCGATATCTGTCAGATCTGGGTTATCTCCGGGCAAAACGGTTCCGCCATTGTTAGGATTATCACTATTATTTGTACAACTTGAAAAAGCTATAAGAAAGGAAGTGAGTAGAATTATTAATGAATATTTTTTCATAATTAAAATTACAAGCTCTTTAGTTTGTGAAATTTATGTAATGTATTTCTTACAAAGATACGCAAATTTCATTACAAATCCGAAGACTTTCGGCAACATTAACAATAACGTTATTTTTTTATCTTTATTTTATATAGATTTGTAAAAGGTTTTATCTATATTCGAAATGTCTAAAAAGCAGAAACGTAATAAATGGGAAATTATTTTTCAGAAAAAAGAAGATGACAGCGTCTTATCTACGCATTTTCACATCTTTTAAATATTTTGATATAGATTCTATTTAACAATATACTATATCTTTGTATACATTTCAATTTACATACGACTTTTTGCTAATTAAAAATCAGAGAGCGAATTTGACTTGGAAACCAATTTGATATAAACCAAATTAAAAATAAATGAAGAACCTTACTTATGTTATCAATGGCGTGCTTGTAGTAGCCGTCATTATTCTCTTTGTGCTATTTTTTACTTCCAAAAACGGCGCTGACGGATCAGACCTCGGAGCTTCGGGTGCAAACGATTCCACAGCAGCCATTTTGCCTGTTGCCTATGTTACAGTCGATTCGCTTTTGCTAAACTACGATTTTGCGAAAGACGCAAATGACAAATTAATCAAGAGAATGACCAGTATCGAAGCTAATCTATCGAAAAAGCAAAAAGATATTGAGAACGCACAAGCCGAATTCAACCGGAAAGTGCAAAAAGGACTTTTCCTGACAGAAGAAAGAATGCAGCAGGAATATGCCCGCATAGCCAAGATGGCTACCGATTTCCAGGAAACATACCAACGCCAGCAAAACGAATTGGGAAAAGAGCAAGAGGAAACAACAATTCAGATATCCGATTCTATCAAAACCTGTATAGAAGAGTACAACAAAACAGCTAATTACGAATTTATCTTCCTGAATAACAGACACGACAACATCATCGTTGCAAAAGGAGGATATGATATAACGGACAAAATATTGACGATCCTGAATCAACGATATGCTGCCGTTCCGAAGAAATAAAGGACATATCAAAGAAGAAGAATAAACATACAAACACTTCCCTCACAGGGAGGTGTTTTTTGCTTCCGCAAACAAAGAAAAAGTCGTATCTTTGTACATAACAATAGCCAAAATAAACAAACTATATCCACATAATGAAAGTAACAGATCTCAAGACTGATAACTTCTTCCTCATGGCAGGCCCATGCGTGGTCGAAGGGGAAGAAATGGCACTGCGCATAGCCGATGAGCTGGTAAGAATGACATCGAAATTGAACATACCACTTATCTTCAAAGGCTCGTACCGCAAAGCAAACCGTTCGCGCGTAGATTCTTTCACCGGAATCGGCGACGAAAAAGCACTAAAGATATTGCAGAAAGTAGGACAAACGTTCGGCGTACCTACTGTGACCGATATACACGAGACAACCGAAGCGGCTATGGCTGCCGAATATGTCGACGTGCTCCAAATCCCCGCTTTCCTCTGCCGCCAGACGGATTTGTTGATTGCCGCCGGAGAAACAGGCAAGATTGTCAACATCAAGAAAGGGCAATTTCTGGCTCCTTCGGGAATGAAATTCGCTGCCCAGAAGGTAGTGGATTCGGGCAACGACAACGTGATGATAACCGATCGCGGAACATCTTTTGGCTACTCCGATCTCGTTGTTGACTTCCGTGGAATACCCGAAATGAAAGCGTTCGGATTCCCTGTTATTCTGGATGCAACCCATTGCCTGCAAAAGCCGAATCAGGCTTCGGGCGTTACGGGTGGACAACCGCAACTAATCGAAACCATGTGCAAGGCAGGTATCGCCACCGGCGTAGACGGCTTGTTTATGGAAACGCACTTCGATTGTGCCAATGCCCTATCGGATGGAGCGAACATGCTACCGCTCGATCAGATGGAAGGATTATTGACACGGCTTACCCGCTTAAAAGCAGCGTTGTAAGATGACAGTAGATGTTTGCTTCTCTCCCGCCCTCTATCCCTACTATGCAGGCGATGCGGACAAGGTGGTAGTTGTGACCGATATTTTCAGGGCTTCGACTACGATGTGCGCCGCACTGAATAATGGAGCGAGCTCGGTTATTCCGGTCGCCTCCATCGAAGAAGCGAAAGCATATAAGGAAAAAGGCTACTTGGTAGGAGCAGAACGGAATGTCAAGCGTTGCGATTTTGCCGATTTCGGAAATTCGCCTTTCGATTATACTCCCGAGAAGGTCGGAGAAAAAGATATAGTCTTCACCACGACCAACGGCACACAGGCCATAGAACAGGCAAAAGACGCTTCGGAACTGATAATCGGGGCCTTTGTAAATATCAGGGCTACGCTCGATTTCTGTCTGGAACAGGGTAAGGATGTTATCATCCTGTGTGCAGGGTGGAACAACCGCTTCAATATGGAAGATACCCTCTTTGGCGGAGCTTTAGCTGCCGTACTTAAATTTAAGGGCTGGCAGTCGGCGTCCGATGCTTCGCTTATTGCCATGCAGATGTGGCGCGAAGCTAAAAATGATATACGGAAATACGTCGGGCAATCGGAACACATCAAACGGCTGGAAAGTAATGGTCTGTTGAAAGATGCCGACTATTGCCTTACGCTGGATGCTATCGATATTGTGCCTGTGTATGACAAGGCAAATAAAAAGCTTGTCCCTTATGGCTAACCATAACGAACTGGGAAAGTTGGGCGAAGAGGCTGTTGCCAAGATGCTTCGAGAGCAAGGTTATACCATCATTGCCCGCAACTGGCACTACGAGAAGTACGAGATAGATATTATCGCCCGCCACGAAGAGTGGATAGTCTTTGTCGAGGTGAAAACCCGTACATCCGACCAGTGGGGCAATCCGGAAGAGGCCATATCAAAAGGCAAAATAAAGCGGATTGTCGAGGCGGCCGATTTTTACCTTCGGGATAATGATATCGATTCGCCTGCACGCTTCGATATAGCAGCCGTAACCCTCAACGGGAAAGGGCTGGACATCGAATACATCGAAGATGCCTTTTTGTCGCCTATTATGTAAGTCTTAATATCATGAATATCGAACAACTACGCGAATATTGCCTGCAAGTGAAAGGAGCTGCCGAATGTTTCCCTTTCGACGAAACGACCTTGGTTTTCAAGGTAATGGATAAGATGTTTGCCTATATCGGGCTGGAACCGAAAGACGGCGATTTTTTCGTCAACCTGAAATGTGATCCCGAAAGGGCGGTGGAGCTGCGCGAACAATACGAAGGTGTAAGGCCCGGCTATCATGCCAGCAAACTGATGTGGAATTCGGTCTATTTGCACAGCGATATTTCGGATAAGCTATTGAAGGAACTAATAGACCATTCGGTAGAAGAAGTCATCAAAAAGCTCCCCAAAAAGTACCAAGAGATATATAAGAACAGTTAACCCGATGCCTCAAATTATCCACCTCACGGAAACGGATTCGACCAATACCTACCTGAAAGAATTGGCTCTGAAAACACCTGTGGACGAAATGACTATCGTCCGCACCGATTATCAATCGGCAGGGAAAGGCCAACGGGGCAACGTATGGGAATCGGAGAGGGGGAAAAACTTACTGTTCAGCGTCTTATTACAACCCGGCTTCATACATGCCGATAAACAATTTATCCTTTCGCAGCTGGTATCATTAGCCATCAAAGACGTGTTGAGCGAGCACACCGACGGCATAACCATCAAATGGCCGAACGACATCTATTGGCAGGAAAAGAAGATATGCGGCATATTGGTGGAGAACAACCTCATCGGCAATAAAATTGAGCAATCGGTGATAGGTATCGGCATAAACATCAACCAGGAAACATTCGTAAGCGATGCCCCGAACCCCGTTTCGCTGCAACAAATTACCGGCAAAGAATACAATATCGAACATATCCTTTATGGAATAACAGATAAGATTGTACTCTATTATAATAACCTGAAAGACGGGAAGACAGCCGATATTATATCAGCTTACAAATCCGCCTTGTTCAGGCGCGAAGGCTATTATTGGTACGACGATGGCACACAGCCTTTCGAAGCAAGGATAGCCGATATCGAAGATACGGGTATCCTGCATCTCGAAACGAAAGATAAGCAAATACGAAAGTTTGCATTCAAAGAAGTAACCTATATTTCCAACAGTTAAAACACCTAACTAAACACACACAATGAAAACTAAAACGACAGCCTTATTACTATTTCTCTTTCTGCCTCTGTATCTATTTTCGCAGGGCAGCCTGTATGATGCGCGCGAATGGAAAACCCAAGGCGATGAGAAATATGAAATCATACAGGAGGAACTTGACAAAGAAATGATAGGAGGGAAAAGCGACTACGACAGAATGTATTCGGCGCTGAAAGAGGCTTATTATCTCTATGTCAAATCCGACCTGATGGCTCAGAACCTTGAGGATAACGATATGGGCAACAATATTCATGTGCAGGATGTTGCACAGAAATTGCAGAAGATACGCGCCTATTTTGCGAATGCAGGCGTATATTATAATGAGAAGCAAGAATATATCAAATCAGCAGAATATTTCGAAATATATGCAGACTATCCTTTTCTCAGAATATTTTCGGACGAACGGGTAGACTCATTGCAGACATCCGAAGTGGATGCTTATGCTTTGTATTATGCAGCCATTTGTGCCATACAGTCTAATGACAATAAAGAGATTACCCGCCTGCTCGAACGGGTAATTGCCGAACCATATGTACCGAACGAGATATATAAAGAAAGTGATCCTTACGAGCTTTTAGCTCTCAACTACCAAAACGCAGGTGACAAGGATGCTTATATGAATATACTGTATAAGGGAACATCCCGGTTCCCCGATAATTTATACCTTGCCTCTACGCTTATCAATGAGTATATGCTGGCAGAGAATTACGCCGATGCTATGAAGTTTTTGGATAACCTAATCGAACGGAATATAGGGAGCTCGGACGAATATATCACTGTCAAAGCAACTATTCTGGTACAAGAGAAAAAATATACAGAGGCTGAGAAGGAATATAAAAGAGCCTTGCAGATAAATAAGCAATGTTTACGGGCTTTGAATGGGCTGGGCGTCTTGTATGCCATCCAAGCACAGGAACTAAATGACACGGATAAAAACCAGTTGAAGAAAAAGGCACGAAAAAAGCTCAATAAAAAAATCATCGGCTTATATCAGAAGGCGCTTCCATACATGGAAGAAGCTTATGCCGTAGTCCAATCGAAAGACAATACTCCGGACATAAGAAGTGCTTTGTATAAATTGCAAAATGTCTATTTCAACATGACACAACTGGGGATAGATAAGCAAAAAGAATATGACCGCGTCACAGGCGAATTGGATACACTAAGGTAAGCGCAGACCTACCTTTCAACTAATTTAACCATAGGACCGAAAATTTCTGCTTAAAAAGATATGAATATGCAATTTTATGTATATTTTTGCATTTAAATCGTATATTTATACAAATGACAAAAAAATACAGACACGAAAAGATAAAGGAAATTATCAGGACGAACGAAGTGCACAATCAGGACGAACTGTTGTGCATGCTTACAAAAGCAGGGTTTGTATTGACTCAGGCAACCCTTTCGCGCGACATCAAAGAGCTGAAGATAATCAAGATTCCCGGAAAGAATGGTGATTACATTTATCAAATGACGGATAATATAGCCCACATGCAGGAAAAGACAAGTATCACTTCCTATGGCTTTGTCAGCATCGAATTCTCGGGACATCTGGCCGTTATCAAAACCCGCCCCGGATATGCTATGGGCATTGCCGCCGAAATAGATAATAAAGCAACCGATACGATTCTGGGGACAGTAGCAGGCGACGATACGATACTGGTTATACCGCGCGACAAAAAGAGCAAGCAGGAAGTCCTTCGTTCATTAGCTGCCTTTATCCCTATCAAGTAGGAAGGAATCATAAAAAAATGGAACTGACAACATTAGACACTATCAAGAATATCATGCCGCATACAACAACCAGTACTCCCGAGATAATAGTAAGGGTGGCAACCGACGATGATATTGTATTTGTACAAACGATACTCGATACCATCGAAGCGGCAGCCAAAGTGCGCGGCACAGGTATCGCCAAGCGTACACCGGACTATATCGAACTGAAAATGAAGGAAGGCAAAGCCATCATCGCTACGGTGGATGGCGAGTTTGCCGGATTCTGTTATATCGAGTCGTGGGGAAACAAACAATTTGTAGCCAATTCGGGGCTTATCGTTGTAGAAAAGTTCCGCGAACACGGCTTGGCAAAACGGATTAAGCGTACAGCCTTTGCGCTGGCACGTACGATGTTTCCCGATGCTAAAGTATTCGGTCTGACATCGGGTGCTGCCGTGATGAAGATAAATTCGGAACTGGGATACGTACCCGTAACCTTTGCGCAACTAACCGATGACGAGGCTTTCTGGCGCGGCTGTCAAGGATGTGTCAATTACGACATCCTGCAACGTACCGACCGCCGCTACTGTATTTGTACGGCTATGCTTTTCGATCCGGCTAAGCATAAGGAAAAGAAGGAAGTAAAAGAAATAATGAAAGAATTAAAGAAAAATATAAAGAAGAAATGAAAAAGAAAGTGGTTCTGGCATTCAGTGGGGGATTAGATACATCGTTTTGTGCCAAATATTTATCTGCCGATTTAGGCTACGAGGTGTATACGGCGATTGCCAACACCGGAGGCTTTTCGCCTGAAGAATTGAAGGTTATCGAAGAAAAAGCCTATAAACTTGGCGCGGTAAAGCATGTATCGCTGGATATTACACAGGAATATTACGAGAAGAGCATCAAGTATATGATTTTCGGCAATGTCCTGCGAAATGGAACATACCCTATCTCTGTAAGCTCGGAACGCATCTTTCAGGCGATAGCCATTATCAATTACGCCAAGGAAATCGGTGCCGACGCAGTAGCGCACGGTAGTACAGGCGCAGGAAACGACCAAGTCCGTTTCGACCTGACATTCGATGTGCTTGCTCCGGGCATCGAAATCATTACACCTACGCGCGATATGATTCTTACCCGCGAGTACGAAATCAACTACCTTAAAGAGCACGGCTACGAAGCCGACTTCTCCAAGATGGAATATTCTATCAATAAAGGACTTTGGGGAACGAGTATCGGCGGAAAGGAAACATTGAAATCGAATCAGACATTGCCCGAATCGGCTTATCCTTCCCAATTGACAAAGAACGGCCACGAGACATTGACTATCGAATTTGCAGAAGGAGAGATAGCCGCCGTTAACGGGGAGAAATATACAGACAAGGTTAAAGCAATTCAGAAGATAGAAGAAATAGCTTCGGCCTATGCCATCGGGCGCGATATGCATATCGGCGATACCATTATCGGCATCAAGGGGCGTGTAGGCTTCGAAGCGGCTGCCCCGTTGGTGATTATCAATGCGCACAAAATGCTCGAGAAGCATACGCTAAGCAAGTGGCAGCAATACTGGAAAGAGCAGGTCGGCAACTGGTATGGCATGTTCCTGCACGAGGCGCAATACCTCGAGCCTGTGATGCGCGACATCGAGGCGATGCTCGAAAGTTCGCAACACAATGTGACGGGTAAGATTATCGTAGAGTTGAAACCTTATCATTATACATTGGTAGGGGTAGAAAGCGATTTCGACCTGATGAAAGCGGACTTCGGCGAGTATGGAGAAATCAATAAGGCCTGGACGGCTGACGATGCTAAAGGTTTCACGAAAATCTATTCTATCCCGAACAAGATATACCATAACGTGCAAGAAAAGAATAAGAAATAATCTTTTTTAACCACGGAGTCGAACGGAGTTATCCACTGAGTTTCACAGAGTAAAAACAAACAAAAGGATGTTAATAGAAAAGGACTTAACTCAAAAAATATTGTCTTGTGCATATACTGTTCATAGCGAATTAGGTCCCGGACTACTCGAAAAAACATATGAGGAATGCCTGAGATACGAGCTTTTTCAATCGGGTTTATTTGTAGAGCAACAAAAAGAATTGCCATTGGTCTATAAAAATGTCTCTATTGATGCGGCCTATCGAATCGATTTATTGATTGAGAATAAGGTCATTATCGAACTAAAATCAGTGGAACAGCTAACAGATGTTCACACAGCTCAACTTCTGACATATTTGAAGTTATCTGATTGCAAAATTGGTTTTCTGATGAATTTCAATGTTCCTTCTTTGAAAAACGGGATTAAAAGATATATAGTATAATAGCGGTACACATTGAGTGAAAACTCCGTTTACTCTGTGACAGAACTCAGTGTAACTCCGTGTTTAAATATAATAGAACAAGAATGAAAATAAAAGCAGGAATTATAGGTGGAGCAGGTTATACGGCCGGAGAGTTGATACGATTGTTATTGATTCACCCGAAAGTAGAATTGGTATTCGTCAACAGTACCAGCAATGCCGGAAATAAACTCTACGACGTTCATGGTGGCTTATTGGGCGATACGGAGATGTCTTTTACCGACCAGTTGCCGTACGAGCAGATAGATGTACTTTTCTTTTGCACGCCACATGGCGATACGAAGAAGTTTCTGGAAGCAAACAATGTTCCCGATCACCTGAAAATTATCGACTTATCGACTGATTACCGTCACAAAACCAAAGGCAATAAATTCGTCTACGGCCTGCCGGAAATAAATAAGGAGGAGATAAAAAAAGCAAACTATATCGCTAATCCAGGCTGCTTTGCTACTGCTATTCAGTTGGCATTGTTGCCATTGGCTAACGCGGGATTATTGAACTCCGAAATACATGTAAACGGTATAACCGGCTCGACAGGTGCAGGCGTTAAGCCGAGCGCTACCGGGCATTTCAGCTGGCGCGAGAACAATATCTCTGTTTACAAGGCATTCGATCATCAGCATCTGAAAGAGATTGCTGAATCGTTGGTGCAATTGCAAGAGGATTTCGCGTCCGATATTAACTTCATTCCTGTTCGCGGGAACTTTACACGTGGCATATTCACCTCTGTATATGTCGATTATGACGGAACAGAAGAGGATGCCGCAAAACTCTACAACGATTTCTATGCCAATGCGCCTTTTACGGTGGTGACGGATAAAAATCCCGACCTGAAACAGGCTGTCAATACCAACAAATGTATTGTACATGTAGAGAAACACGGTAAGAAACTGCTTGTTCTGTCTTGCATAGATAACCTATTGAAAGGGGCATCCGGACAGGCTGTCCAGAATATGAACCTTATCTTCGGACTGGACGAAACGGAAGGTCTGAAGTTGAAAGCAAGCGCTTTTTAAAAAATGGAATTATATCTGTTAAAAAATCTGTTAGATAAATCAATTGAAGAAAAAAGGATTTATTGTTTCCACGAATATGGAGATAGTAGCTTTTTTTGTGGATATGTACTAAGCTATAATAAGGATACTGTCCAGATACAGCATTATACCAAATATGGCGAACAGGATGGAAGCGTTAATCTACCTTATTCCAATATTCGTTTAATTAGTATTAAAGGAGAATATATCGATCGCATACAGTATCTGATAGAACATAATAAAGAACTTAGCACATCCGGAGATGCATCAAAGTACTTTAAGTTGAATTCTGCTTCAGAAGGTATACTGCCTATATTGCACGAATGTTTGAATGACAGAAGTCTTATATTACATTTTGAAAGTAATGGGGAATTTTATACAGGTTTTGTGGAAGATATTATAAGCAGTACTCATTTTGTTTTTACAGAAATAGAAAATTCAGGAAACATATATGAAACAGCTGTTCATAAAATAGAAGATATTTCCGCTATCAGAATAAACGATAAGGTTGCACGCAAGAATTTATTATTATACAATTGGAAAAAAAGTAAAGGACAATGAAACTATTCGACGTATTCCCGTTATTCGATTTAAATATAGTAAAAGGAAAAGGCTGTTATGTATACGATGAAAAAGGCAATGAGTATCTCGACCTGTATGGCGGGCATGCTGTTATTTCCATCGGGCATACACACCCTTACTACGTAGAAAAACTGACCGAACAACTCAACCTCATAGGCTTTTATTCCAATTCGGTTATAAACAAATTGCAGGTCGAAGTCGCTCAAAAGCTGGGAGAACAATGCGGTTATCCCGACTACGACTTATTCCTCATCAACTCGGGAGCAGAAGCCAACGAGAACGCAATAAAACTGGCATCTTTCCACAATGGACGTAAGAAGGTGCTGGCTTTCAATAAGGCATTTCATGGGCGCACATCGGTGACGGTGGCGACAACCGATATACCTGCCTACTCCGCCCCTGTAAACCAAACGGAGAATGTTGTCTTTGCTCCGTTCAACGATATTGAGTTCGTCAAAAAAGAACTGGTATCGAAAGAATATTGCGCTGTCATCATCGAAGGGATACAAGGCGTTGCCGGAATACAAATACCACAGGATGATTTCCTTCAACAATTGAGAGACGTTTGTACCGAAACCGGTACCATCCTCATCCTCGACGAAATACAGTCCGGTTACGGACGTTCGGGTAAATTCTTTGCCCACCAATATGCCGGCATTAAGGCAGACCTCATCACTGTTGCCAAAGGAATCGGAAACGGTTTCCCGATGGCCGCCGTGTTAATCAATCCGATGTTTAAGGCTGTATATGGGCAGTTAGGAACGACCTTTGGCGGCAACCATCTGGCTTGTGCGGCAGCTATTGCCGTATTGGATGTGATGAAGAAGGAAAAGCTGGTCGAAAATGCCGCAACTATCGGCGCTTATCTGATGGAAGAGTTGAAAAAATTCCCTCAGATAAAAGAGGTTCGCGGACGCGGATTGATGATAGGCATGGAGTTTACCGAGCCGATTAAAGAGAAGCGTACCAAGCTGTTATTCGAAGAAAAAGTCTTTACCGGTGCAACGGGTACACATGTCTTTCGTCTATTACCCCCTCTTTGCCTGACAAAAGAACAAGCTGATATTTTCTTGGAAAGATTCAAGAAAGTATTATCTTAGCACTTAAATGAAGAAAAGACTTATTATCCTTTCAATTATTACAACCCTTATTGTTGCTGCCATAGCAATAATCGGCATTCGTTATGCTTTCTATCAGGGATATATACGGATGAATTATCCTTCGCTGGAAGATTATCCCGTACAGGGAATAGATGTTTCGCACCATCAGAAAGATATCCGATGGGAGGTGCTGGATAAACAACGCGTACAATATGCCTTTATAAAAGCAACAGAAGGCGGCGATCATAAAGATTCTTTATTTGAGCACAACTGGAAACAGGCCAAGGCACAAGGTATAGCAGTAGGAGGATATCATTTCTTCACTTTCTGTAGATCCGGCGAGGAACAAGCCCTGAACTTTATCGCCTCTGTGCCGAATGACAGTACCAATATGCCTCCCGCCATCGATTTAGAGTTCGGAGGTAATTGCAGAAAAGAGAATCAGGTAGCCGACTTGATGGCCGAAATAACCACCTATATCAACATGGTAGAGCAGCATTACCAAAAACGGGTTATTATCTATTCGACCAATGAGTTTTATAAGCAATACCTAATCGGACAGTTTCCCGAAAATCCGGTCTGGATAAGAGATATATTGTCTACCCCTTCGCTCCCTGACAAGAAGGAATGGGCATTCTGGCAATTTGCCAACAGAGGACATTTAGAAGGAATTGAAACAGAAGTCGACCTGAATGTTTATAAGGGAAGCCAAGCCGATTTTGAGCGATTTGTATCGACTAAAAATGTGAATTGAAGTAGGTAAACGGAGTGAAAGGAATATTGCGCAACAGGAAGAATAGCAAGATAGCTCCGAATATCCAGATAGCATAAGTCAGTGTAAAGACAATACTTTGCTCGTATTTCCTATTTTTCATTATATATACCTGTACACAAACGTAATAGAGGTATATAAAAAGAGGAGCTAACAAGACAAACAAGGCATTATACCTCAATGCCTGTATAGGATGTCCATGTAGAAAGAAATAGACTGCGCGCTGGCCTCCACACCCGGGACATTCCCATCCTGTGGCCTCGTGGATGGCACAAGGTTCTCCGTTATAGGTAACACCGCCGTCCGTACTGAAAAAGAAATAGTAGGACAGCAGGAACAATACCGGCAGCAGAATAGCGAGTGATAGTAAGATATATCTTTTCATGTATATAAAAACAGAAAGGTAATTGCTGACGAATTACCTTTCCTTTATTATATCGGGTAGGAAGGATTAATATCCTTGCATTTCCATTTGTCTGTTGAATTCCTCCATAAATACCGGACCAGAAGTGATTAAGATAATGATTAGGTATAGGAGCGCAAGACCGCCCAATGCAATAGAAATGAAACCACATATCTTAGCATTCTTCGCAGCACTTTCTGCACCATCGATATCTCCGGCGTTGAATTTAGATTTTACTTGTGTAGAGAACACAATAGAAACAATCCCAAGGACTAACCCTGGTATCCACCAGAAGAAAGTACAACAAGCAAGTACACTTATTACTGTACCGGCAATACCCAACGCCATATTGTTCTTAGGCATTACAGCATCATTGAGGTCATTGCTTGATGCCGGCTTCTCATACATCGAAGTATATCCTGATGTAGGAGTTGGCGATGCAGGCGGAGGTGTTTGCTGCGGAGGCGTAGTATTGTTAGTTTCGGCCGTTTGGTTTTGCGCCTCATTGTTTTCAGCAGCCGATTGTGGCTCTTGTTGAGGCTGATTGTTTAATTCTTCTGACATAGTTTTATGAGTTTTAGTGACTAATTAATTTTCTTTTTCAAAAATATACATATTTTTCGATATATCAAGCCTGCCGAAGCTATTTTATAGTGAATTAACCTTTTGGCACAATGTAAAGTAAAAAAATACCTGCTATGATAATTTAGCAGGTATCTCCTATATCTTAAAAATCGATATTACTGATTATTCTGATTGTTATCCGGCGAAGATGGGAATCCCGGAATATTGTTTTGCTGAACCGGAGCATTTTCCAATACCGAACTCTCTTTCGCCTGTCCTTTCACACGAAGAGTGACAGAAGCAATGCTCAGGATAATAATGAATCCTGCAAGCGCCCAAGTCGCCTTCTCAATGAAGTCGGTTGTCTTACGGACACCCATGATAGCATTTGACGATGAGAAATTCGATGCCAAACCTCCACCTTTCGATTTTTGGACAAGTACAACTAAAATGAGGATGATAGATGCTATTACAATCAATACGGTAAATACAGTCGTTAAAGTCATATTTTATCTTTAAATTTCGAATTTATAATCAATTTTTCGAGAAAACTCAATTGGTCTGCAAAGTAAACATTTTTTTTCGGATAATTCAAACTTAAATGTTTAATTATTTTATAGGCCTTCTCATACTTCCGCTGTTTTATATAGATTTTAGACAGCGTTTCGGTGAAGAACAAGTCGTCGTCCAGTTCTTCTTCTTTTTCGGAAGCGGTGTCGGGAGCTATATATTCCTGACTGTCAGCCGTGATGCGTATACCGCCTTCTTCTTCCGATTTCTTGATAAACGAATCGATGATAACCTGATGTTTCAGGCTTTTATTCCCGGATGTATCGGTTGAACCGCTTTCTTCTGCTCCCGTCTGCTCGACTTTCGCCATATAAGTCAGATAATCAGACGATATCAAAGACGAATAGCCCAGCTCGTATTCCGGTATAGTATCTGATTCCTCATCTTGGCCTTTTGCCTCAAAGAAAGCGTTAAGTAACGCTTCTGTCTTATCTTCGGGTAGTTCCTTTTTCTTCGTCTGTGAGGTGTATTTTTTATATTCCTCTCCCATTATAAAGAAAAACAGCGCCTTACGATCCGAAACAGCCATACTCAACCGTTCGAGTTCGGTTCGGAACAAATCGATATTATCGATATACAACGATTTCAGATACAAGAATACAGCTGCCTGAAAATAAGGATATTCCCCGACAAGAGCTTTCAAGGCGGATTGGTGCGATTTGTCCAATTGCTCCTCCCCTTCTATCAAGCTGTATAGTTCCTGTACGTCCATCCTTACCAGTCAGAAAGGGTAGAGTTAAATATCTGGTCTATAATCTCCTTGTTCAATTGAGGTATTAAGCGGTCTTGTGCTTCGGACACCAGCGAACTGGCATCGAAGTCGCGGTATGCCGTGAAAGTTTCCTCTTTGTCCTTTTCGGGTTGCTTATTATTCCGGTAGCGCACGCGAACACTCATTGTGAGGCGTGTTTGAGCGGCAAATGCATCTTCTTTCACATCCAACGGCGCAAAATCCCAGCGGATAATCTCTCCTTCGAATTCGATGTCGGGATTGACATTGGTGAAATTCAACTTGGTATTGCGGGTAAAGAAATCGCGCATATCTTCATTGAATTGCTGCGTCAAAGGAGCATACACTTCTAATGCCTGATTCTGGAAATCGTGTATCTGGATGGTTTTCAATACGTCGTAGTCGATAGAGCCACTCGTGAAGCCATAAGAAACTTTACAACCTCCCACTAAGAAGGGGATAATAAGTATTAATAACAGGTTCTTTTTCATAAATCTTCAAGATTGTAAGCTTTTATTTTACGGTAAAGGGTTCGTTCCGATATCTTCAAATCCTGCGCTGCATTCTTACGCTTCCCGTTGTGGCGCTCCAATGCTTTCTTTATCATTTCCTTTTCGACTTCTTCCAAAGAAAAGGAATCCTTTTCGGGATCTTGAATATCGATTATTTCTATCTCATCCTCTCCGGGATGAGTATTGTTATCATTCTTCGGATGGATGATTGCAGGCAGTTCCGATTTATTAACGACAATCGGCGTCAACGAAACTTCCTTCTTCACATCTGCCGCCGACAAATTGCCGGCAACCATATCGCGCACCACCTGTTTCAGGTCGTTCACGTCTTTCCGCATATCAAACAAGAGCTGGTATAGGATTTCGCGCTCATTGTTGAATGTCCGGTATTGCTCATCCTTCTCGCCATAGCTGAGCGGAATCATCCCCACCTCGTTGGCAGGAAGATATAATTGTAATATCTCGGGCGTAATTTCCCGCTCTTGCTCTATGATAGAGATTTGGTCGGTAATATTCTTCAATTGGCGGATATTGCCCGGCCAGCGGTATTCCTTCAACATCGTGCGGGCAGCATCGGTCAGCGTCACCGGAGGCATGCTGTACCGCTCGGCACAATCGCTTGCGAACTTGCGGAAGAGCAAAGGAATATCCTCCTTGCGGTCGCGTAGAGCCGGAATACGGATAGGAACGGTGTTTAGCCGATAATAAAGGTCTTCGCGGAACTTGCCGTTCTTGGTTGCCTCTATCATATCCAGATTGGTAGCTGCCACCACGCGCACATCGGTTTTTTCCACTTTCGACGAGCCGACTTTGATATATTCTCCCGTTTCGAGTACGCGCAAAAGGCGCGCCTGAGTAGAAAGCGGAAGTTCGCCTACCTCATCCAGAAAGATGGTTCCTTTATTCGCATATTCGAAATATCCTTTTCGCTCGCCCGTAGCTCCTGTAAAAGAGCCTTTTTCGTGTCCGAAAAGCTCCGAATCGATTGTTCCTTCGGGTATCGAACCGCAATTGACGGCGATATAGTTTCCGTGTTTGCGGTGGCTGTATTGATGAATCAGTTGCGGAAAACTCTCTTTACCAACCCCACTTTCGCCCGTAACAAGGACAGACAAATCGGTGGGAGCAACCTGCAAAGCTATTTCGATCGCCCTGTTCAGATCGGGATTGTTCCCGATAATCCCAAAGCGTTGTTTAACCTGCTGTATATTGGGTAGATTCATAAACTCACTTTAATTAAGAAACCTGACAAAATTACATATTTTATTCCAAATCTGTCAGTATAATTTTATAAAGAATGTGAATCATGCGCTTTCTATCGCAACCATCCTGTTATATTGTCGAAATGGACAGGATGAATTCAGTGTAAAAACACGAACACATTGATTATCAAGCGAAATTTAGTTAAAACTTGACACACTTGACAGATTTGACGCGATACAGTGTTTTTTGTTTTGTCATTTTTTTAATATTCCCCAAAAAGTAACAAACCTCTACTTCTTTTCAATGTTTTTTATCGCGTTACTTTTCTCATTGTACCTCAGTGTCTTCTCTGTGAACCTCAGTGTTACCTTTTTCTCGTAAACTCATATACTTGTTTACTTGTCAACTTAATAATTACTTAACCACAAACAACGTTCGAGGAGCGTAGGCGACTCAAAGGTCTCAAAGATTCTACACGAAGAACACGAAGGTGTAGACGCGACTATCATGCCGAAGTTTATCTGGGGCATCTCGTCACACTATCAGTGAGAGCTCCCTCGTATACACTCGGGATGACAGGGAAAAGTAACTCTACTTACCTCCATCGCTTTGGAGCATTTTTTCTCCCCCTCTTGTGGAGGGGGCAGGGGGAGGTGACTTTACTCGTCAACTATTTCAGTATAGATAAAAAAAGTGCATCATCCTTAACAGAACAATGCACCTTCCTTCAATATATTTTTACTCCGGCTTAAAATATTCTTTCTAAATATCCCGCCATTTCTTGTTGTATCTTCTGCGCTTCGTGTTTTGCTGCACGGGCAAAATCTATCGTATTGTCGGCATAAATAATCCCACGGGAAGAGTTTACCAGCAATCCGCATTCGGCAGTCATCCCGTATCTCACCACTTCCTCGAGGCTTCCACCCTGAGCACCCACTCCGGGAACTAACAAGAAGTGATTCGGTACAATCTTACGCACTTCTTCAAACAGCTGTCCCTGCGTAGCACCCACAACATACATCATCTGATCGTCCGCTGCCCACTCCTGCGATTTCTTCAAAACTTTTTCGTACAAATGTTCGCCTTTGGCATCTTTCAGCATCTGAAAGTCCTGCGAACCTTTGTTTGAAGTCAAAGCCAATAATATAACCCATTTTTTAGGGTATTTCAAGAAAGGCTTCACACTATCCTCGCCCATATAAGGAGCTACGGTCACGGCATGCGCTTTGAGGTGCTCGAAAGCCGAAGCAGCGTACATCTCGGACGTATTGCCTATATCTCCGCGCTTTGCATCGAGGATTATAAATTGGTTCGGATATTTGGTTCGGATATATTCAATTGTTTTTTCTAACGAAAGAATCCCTTTCAGCCCCATACTTTCGTAGAAAGCCATATTCGGCTTATATGCCACGCAATACCCGGCAGTAGCATCTACAATTGCCTTATTGAAGGCATAGAGGGGATCTTCTTCTTCCAATAAATGTTGCGGGATTTTCTTTATATCCGTATCCAACCCCACACATAAAAAGGATTTCTTTTGCCTGATGTTTTCGATTAGTTCTTGTTTAGTCATATTGTATTTGGTTACTTAAAGTTCGTTTTCTTTGAGACGCTCGGCATTCTCGGCAATAATCAACTGGTCGAGAATCGGTTTAATCTCACCATCCATTATAGCAGATAAGTTGTACAACGTGAGGTTGATACGGTGATCGGTCACACGCCCCTGCGGATAGTTATAGGTACGGATTTTGGCCGAACGGTCGCCGGTCGAAACCATCGTCTTACGCTTCGATGCAATATCCTCCTGATACTTAGTCAACTCTATATCATAAAGTTTCGCACGTAGCATCTGCAAAGCCTTTTCCCTGTTAGCCAACTGCGAACGGGCTTCCTGGCACTGAATCATGATGCCTGTCGGCTTATGCGTCAGCTGCACCTTCGTCTCCACCTTATTTACATTCTGTCCTCCCGCACCACTCGAACGGGCAGTTTGCCATTCCAGATCGGCCGGATTTATTTCTACGTCTACCTCCTCGGCTTCGGGCAATACAGCCACCGTAGCGGCCGATGTATGCACACGTCCCTGCGTTTCGGTTGCCGGAACGCGCTGTACGCGGTGTACACCCGATTCGTATTTCAGAATACCATATACCCCCGCGCCTGCAACGGTGAAAATAACCTCTTTGTATCCACCCGATGTACCTTCTGTACAACTGCTCAATTCGGTTTTCCAACCCATAGTTTCGCAGAATTTGATATACATCCGGTACAAGTCGCCCGCAAAAATAGCCGCCTCGTCACCTCCCGTGCCTCCACGAATTTCGACAATGGCATTCTTTTCATCCTGCGGATCGGCAGGGACTAAAAGCATTTTTATCTCTTCCTCTAATTCGGGTAACCGATTAGACGCTTCGTCCAGTTCTTCGCGTGCAATCTCCCTCAATTCGGCATCATTTTCCGAATCGAGTATCTTTTTCGCCTCGTCGATGCTTGTCATCACCTGAATATACTCCGAGCGGGCGTTCGATATTTTTTCTAAGTCGCTGTATTCCTTGTTGAGCTTTACATATCGTTTCATATCCGCTATCACGGCGGGGTCGGTAATGAGTTTGCCTATCTCCTCGAAACGGATATACAAAGCGTCAAGTTTCTCTAATAAAGACTGTTGAGACATGTTCGTTTTATCTACTTATTTCAGGCGTCAAAGGTAAGCAAATAACTTCAATTGCCGAAAGAAAAAATCAGTCCGGCGCTGTTAAAAACGAAAGGGTGATAGTTCTTATCTTTTAGGGAGATTATCGATTATCCGATAATCAGTTTTCTCTTCGAACGAACTTATGAACTGCTCTTGTTGCAGTTTCTTTTCCTTACTGAATGTATAAAACAAGGCTATCAGCATCAGAGTACCCGAAAAGGCACCGATAAGATAATTAATAAAATAGGTCTTTGCCCTCTCCAGATTAGTAGCAAGAGTTACGTCTATCGATGCGGTCAGCAACAAAATCACTACCCCCGAAATGGCAGATATCAAAAAAGCAATAGCCAGAAATACAAAATGCCCTCCCCTCTTATTTTTAAGGAATAACAAGATCGAAAGTGTCAGATAAAGGGCTGAAATAACGGATGAGATTATCGGATAGATGCGGGTTGACAATTCATAAGAGAATTGCCCGTTATCCCTCGTAACTGTAACCATGACTAAGAATGAGAGCATTGTTTCTATAAGGAATATCCCTACCAGAAAGGCGACGAGATAACTCGCCCATTTTTCCCCGGCATATTGCAGGCATTTGAATAAAACAAACAGGCACACCGCAAAAGAAACGAAGAATGCCATATTCACTACAAAATTCAAGACATACACCATCTTGAAAAAATAGCCTCCAAACAACAATACAATGCCCATTATTGCAACCAATTTTCCGATGGAGAAATAAAAGTCTTCGAGAGGTGTTTTTCGTATGGAGTTCATCATTGTATAGCTTTTTTAGTAGTGAATATGAGCTATAAAGATATACATTTTTTTTAAAGAGAAAAGAAATATCAGGTGAGGTATATAAAAACAGAAAGCCCGCGAAATCAACTTCGCAGACTTCCCAACCTTAACACAAACTTTACAAAACTACACAATAGAGCTGATTGCAGCTTTATAATCAGGTTCCTGAGTAACTTCAGGAACTAATTCTTCATATATTATCTCCCCTTGGGGATTAACAATAACTACAGCACGGGCTAATAAGCCTTTGAGCGAGCCATCTGTCATTAATACACCGTATTTCTGCGCAAATTCAGGATTACGGAAAACAGAGGCAGGAACTACATTTTCGATTCCTTCTGTCGTACAAAAACGTCCACTCGCGAAAGGCAAATCCGCCGATATTGCCAGCACAACAGTATTTGACAATTTTGCTGCTTCACTATTGAATTTACGAACCGAAGCCGCACATACTGCAGTATCCAAACTTGGGAATATATTCAATATAACATTTTTTCCTTTTAGGTCTCTCAAACTCACCTCCAACAGGTCACTCTTTACAAGTGTAAAATCAGGAGCTATTGTTTTCATCTGGGGCAACTCTCCATTTGTATGAATATCCGTACCCTTAAATGTTATTTTTGACATATAAACTTTCTTTCAGATTCTTTACTGTTGATACCTCAAAGTTATAACAAAAAGTTGATTCCCCTAACAGAACAGGCTAATATTTTACAATTATTCACTGTTTTTTTTAGTTCTTTCACATTTTGTGATTTTTGAAGCTATTTTTCTTTATTTACTTGTTAAAATTCCGATTTTAGGAACTTGGCTGTATGACCTTCTCCTTTTTTAATAATTTCCTCCGGAGTTCCTACCGCAACAACTGTTCCGCCGCCGGTACCGCCATCCGGTCCCATATCGATTATATAATCGGCCGATTTTATAACATCCTGATTATGTTCGATAACGATGACCGTGTTTCCACGTTCCACCAGACGGTTCAATACATCGAGTAGCATTCTCACATCTTCGAAATGCAGCCCCGTGGTAGGCTCGTCCAAAATGTATACCGTATTTCCCGTATCCGTGCGGGCTAATTCGGTTGCCAGCTTCACCCGCTGCGACTCTCCACCCGAAAGGGTAGTAGATGGTTGCCCCAGTTTGATGTATCCCAGTCCTACATCTTGCAGGACTTTGATCCTATTCAGTATATTGGGTATATTCTCGAAAAACTCAACTGCCGCATTTATTGTCATATCCAATACATCGGCTATCGACTTTCCTTTGAATCGTACTTCGAGGGTTTCGCGGTTGTAACGCTTTCCGTGGCACTCTTCACATGGAACAAACACATCGGGCAAAAAGTTCATCCCGATAATCTTATAACCGTTCCCTTTACAGACTTCGCAGCGCCCTCCGGCAACGTTAAACGAAAAACGCCCAGGCTTATAGCCTCTTATTTTGGATTCGGGAAGGTTGACAAATAAATTTCTTATATCCGTAAAAACACCTGTATAAGTGGCCGGATTGGATCGTGGCGTGCGCCCGATAGGCGACTGGTCGACACTTATCACCTTATCGACGTGCTCCAAGCCCGAAATGGACTTATACGGCAACGGGTCGGCAAGCGAACGATAGAGGTGCTGGCTCAACACAGGCAGCAATGTGCCGTTGACAAGGCTCGATTTGCCGCTGCCCGACACGCCCGTGACACAAATAAACGTGTTCAGCGGGAATGTTGCCGATACATTCTTGAGGTTATGCCCTTTAGCTCCTTTCAGCACCAACTGCTTACCCATCCCTTTGCGCCGTGTTTTCGGGATAGGGATTTCGAGCCTTCCATTCAGATAATCGGCAGTCAGCGTATTAGCTTTCATCATCTCATCCGGCGTTCCGGAAAAGACAACCTTTCCACCCTTACGTCCGGCAAAGGGACCTAAATCGACTACATAATCCGACTCGAGCATAATATCCTTGTCGTGCTCTACGACTATAATCGAGTTGCCGGCATCGCGAAGTCTCTTCAACGAAGTTATCAAGCGGTGATTATCCCGCTGGTGCAGCCCTATACTCGGCTCGTCGAGGATATACAACACATTCACAAGCTGCGAACCGATTTGCGTTGCTAAACGGATACGCTGCGTTTCTCCACCCGAAAGGGTGACAGATGCCCTGTTCAGTGAAAGATAACTTAACCCTACATCCAGCAAAAAGGTGAGACGGGATTGTATTTCTTTCAGTATCTCCGACGCAATAGCATTTTGCTTATCAGACAATTTCGAAGGAATATCCAGCACCCAATTGTAGAGTTGCTGTATATCCAGCGATGCCAGTTCGGCAATATTTCTCCCGTCTATCTTATAATGTAATGCTTCTTTATTGAGGCGTTGTCCGTCACATTCGGGGCAAACATCGGTTTTTATATACTGCTCTGCCCACTTCTGCGCCGTTGCCGATGCATCGCTTTCCTGCTGCATCTCGATGTATTTGGCCACCCCTTCGAAAGTTACCAAATAGTTGGATGAGCCGCCCAGCGATTCGTTTTTGATTTGCAGGCGCTCGTCCGTACCAAACATAATATCGTCTATCGCCTCCTGCGGCAAATTCTTGATAGGCGTTTTGATGGTCACACCGTATTTTTCGCAGATAGCTTCTATCTGCCAGAAAAAGAGTGAGTTTTTATATTTCCCGAGAGGAGCGATACCTCCGGCATAAATACTAAGGTTCGGCTTCGGTACTATTTTGTCTATATCTATCTGGTTGACATATCCTAAGCCTTTGCAACGCGGACATGCTCCATGCGGCGAGTTGAAGGAAAAATTGTGCGGAGCTGCTTCGCTATACGAAAGCCCCGTCACAGGGTCCATCAGCAAGCGGCTGTAATGCCTTACTTCTCCCGTTTCTACATCCTGAATCATTATCAGCCCGTCGCCTTGTTTCATGGCTGCCCGCAAGCTCTTTTTCAAGGTCTCTTCCTTATTCTTCGCAATAAAAAGCTTATCGACAAGGATTTCGATGCTGTGCATCTTGTATCGGTCGACGCGCATGCCGGGCAATATCTCGCGCAGCTCGCCATCGACACGGACAGTGAGGTAACCTTTTTTCGCTATCTGCTCGAAAAGCTCCTTGTAATGCCCCTTACGATTGCGTACGACAGGGGCAAGCAAGTAGACTTTCTTGTTATTGTATTGTTCGAGGATAAAGTCGATTATCTGCTCCTCGGTGTATTTCACCATTTTCTCGCCACTCAGGTAGGAGTATGCCTCCCCTGCCCGCGCAAAGAGCAGACGAAGAAAGTCATATACTTCGGTAGTCGTGCCTACGGTGGAACGGGGATTGCGGTTGGTCGTCTTTTGTTCGATAGAGATAACGGGGCTTAGGCCTGTAATCTTATCCACATCGGGACGCTCCAGATTTCCTAAGAAATTGCGGGCATATGCCGAGAAGGTTTCGATATAGCGCCGTTGCCCTTCGGCAAAGATAGTATCGAACGCCAACGACGATTTTCCGCTGCCGCTCAATCCGGTCATGACGACCAGCGAATCGCGCGGAATAGAAACATCTATATTTTTGAGGTTGTGCACACGGGCACCATATATATCTATCGACTCTTTTTCGATGTTGTTTAGTTCCATATTGTATGTAGCAGTTAATCGCGGGTTACCCAGCGATTGTCGTAAACGTTGATTTTATCACCCTTTTTATAATATAATGATTGTTTTGTCGGAATCAGGATTGTATATTTTCCTTTATTCTTCTCTGTAATAGTCAGTTTCCTGTCGCGAAGCCACGAATTGAAATCTTTCAGTTGGGCATAGGTAACACCTTTTTCTTTGGCAAAGGCAGCCAAATCGGCAATTGTTTCTTTCATCTCTACTTTCTCAAATTCCATCGGTTTATACAGCTGGTGCGATTCTATGACGAAACCATATTTATACGGATTCTCCATAACCGTTTTGGCGGCCAGCATACGGAAATAATAGCGCGACGTTTCGTCCACCACCCAGAGGTCGAGCCCGCTGTCAGCCTTTTGCTTACTCTTTTCCGTCGTAATACGCCCTTGTCCGGCATTATACGAAAGCGCGACATCTGCCCACGAGCCATATTTCTCATAAGCTTCCAGGAAATATTTACAGGCGGCCTGCGTCGATTTTTCGACCGAATAGCGCTCATCTACCTCGCTCGATACAGTCAAACCGTAACTGGGCGCTGTCGTTTTCATAAACTGCCACAATCCTGCCGCACCCGCCGGAGAAACAGCACGATGATTCAGGTTGCTCTCGATGACAGCTAAATATTTGAAATCTTCGGGAACGCCGTTTTCTTTCAAGATAGGCACAATTATGGGGAAATAGCGGTTTGCTTTTTTTATCAGCATCATCGTAGTCGAGTGCCAATAAGTGAACGAATTGATTTCGCGGTCGAAGCGTTCGTGGAAGTCATATCTGTCCAAAGCCAATTCTTCACCGGCAAATTCTATTTTATCCGGCACATCCACCGACTTGGTCATCGACAACACTACCGGGTGCTTTTCCTCTGCCCTTTGAGAAGTCTGAGTGGAAATAAGCCCGAAAGCAAAAGAAGCTAAAAGTACAGGGATAGCAATATATATCAGTTTTTTCTTCATTCTTTCCTCAATTAAAAAGAGAACAAAGATACGATATTTCTTGCGAAGAATAAACTTTGAAATAGTGTAATACCGAGACTTTAAGAATCTCTAACAGTTGAACGAGTGCATACATAAAAAAATAAGCGTGCACTGTATGTACACGCTTGTATATAAATAGATTAAAGGCCTTAATAAGCGCGGGCAAAAACGACGCGTTGCACCGACGGTTTCCCAGTAACCATACACTTACCCGGAGTTTTATCCCCTTCGAGTGGGATGCAACGGATGGTTGCTTTTGTCTCGGCTTTTATCTTTTCTTCCGTTTCGGGCGTTCCGTCCCAATGAGCCATGATGAATCCGCCTTCTTCTATCTTTTCCTTGAATTCATCATAGGTATCGACCGAGATTGTCGATTTTGCCCTAAAATCAAAGGCTTTCTGATAGATATTTTGTTGAATATCATCCAATAATTGTTTGATATATTGGTCGATTCCATCCATCGAAACAGTTTCTTTCGTCAACGTATCGCGACGGGCTACTTCTATCGTATTATTCTCCAAATCGCGGGCACCAAGCGCCAAACGAACAGGAACACCTTTTAATTCGTATTCCGAGAATTTCCAACCCGGTTTTTTATTGTCGGCATTATCGTATTTAACACTGATACCTAAAGCTTTCAGCGATTTCACGATACCGTTTGCTTTCTCATTTATCATTGCCAACTGGTCATCACCTTTATAAATAGGCACAATAACCACTTGGAACGGAGCCAATTTCGGAGGCAACACCAAACCGTTATCATCAGAATGCGCCATAATCAGCGCCCCAATCAAACGCGTGGAAACGCCCCACGAACTTGCCCAGACATAATCCATTTTACCTTCTTTATCGGCAAACTTCACATCGAATGCTTTGGCAAAATTCTGTCCTAAGAAGTGGGAAGTACCTGCCTGTAAAGCTTTCCCGTCCTGCATAAGAGCCTCGATAGCATATGTTTCCAATGCTCCGGCGAAGCGCTCGTTAGCCGATTTTACACCTTTCACAACAGGAACAGCCATATACTCTTCGGCGAAAGTGGCATATACATCCAGCATCTTACGCGCTTCCTCTTCAGCTTCTTCGCTCGTAGCATGTGCCGTATGTCCTTCCTGCCACAGGAACTCTGCCGTGCGAAGGAAAAGGCGCGTACGCATTTCCCAACGGACAACGTTCGCCCACTGGTTGCACAGGATAGGCAGGTCGCGGTACGACTGAATCCAGTTGCGGTAAGTATTCCATATAATGGTTTCGGAAGTAGGGCGAACTATCAGCTCCTCTTCCAGCTTAGCTGCAGGGTCTACAACGACACCCTTTCCGTCAGGGTCGTTCATCAAGCGGTGATGGGTTACGACTGCACATTCTTTGGCAAATCCTTCTACGTGCTCGGCCTCTTTGCTAAGGAACGATTTGGGGATGAAGAGCGGGAAATAGGCATTGACATGACCTGTCTCTTTGAACATATCGTCTAACTGACGCTGCATTTTTTCCCAGATGGCATATCCGTACGGCTTGATAACCATACATCCACGCACAGCCGAATTTTCGGCTAAATCAGCTTTCAGTACCAAATCCTGATACCACTGGCTGTAATCTTTACTTCGCGAAGTAAGCTCTTTTAGTTCCTTTGCCATAATAATCTTAATTCTTTTTAATCAGGCTGCAAAGTTAGTAAAATGACTTTAATCCGTCATACTTTTGATGCGGGATTTTTAGTACCTTTGCAAACACTCGTTCAAAATGCAACCACAATGAAATATTCTGCCATATTTATCGATTTCGACGATACATTAATCGACACGATACAGGATACACAAAACACTGTAGAAGCTATTTATACCGACCATCGTTTGGATAGCTTTTTCGATTCGTTCGAAGATTATTATGAAAACTTTTTCCGTCCGAATACAATCGCTATCTGGCATCTGTACGAACAAGGCCTGATTACGCGGGACGAATTGCTGGGGCAACGGTTTCGGAATACATTCAAGCATCTGCCCGAAATAGAGGCAGAGAGTATCGAGAAAATCAATAAGGATTACCTCGCCCGCATCGTAAAGGCTACAACACTGCTCCCCGAAGCCAAAGATTTACTCGATTACCTGAAAGGGAAATATCCTCTCTACATGGTTTCGAACGGGTTTGCCAATATGCAATACACCAAAATCGAGACGGCCGGATTAGAAGGATATTTCGATGGCGTCGTTCTATCGGACGAAGTAGGTATAAGCAAGCCCGACCGCCGGATATACGAGGCTGCATTAGCAATGGCAGGCGTTCCGGCTGACAAAGCAATTATGATAGGCGACAATTACAAGACCGACATAACGGGGGCTCATAATGCGGGCATCGACCAAATATGGTTCAATCCGAGAAAGATAGAAGCCTCTGCCTTCGAACCAACTTATATGGTTGATTCTTTAGCTGCGATACAACACATCCTTTGATAAAGATAGTAGCCGGCGTTCTCGCGAAAACCGGCTACTAATGAAAAAACCAATTAATAAACCTTAAAGCCTAATATCGTTTATCTCCTACTGCTTCTTGCTGTTGTCCTTGTATTATTAACCATTTGATAGTTGTTTGTACGAGAAGCGTTTGAAGTACGATTTATTTCTTTCCTATTATTCTCTTTTCTATTATTGTTCGGTGCATAGTGCCCGTTATTATTTTTGTGGTTCCCTGTCGAAGGGCGACTCACCTGATTGTTGTTCGTACGGCCATTATTATTCGGGCGCTGAACGTGATT
Source organism: Dysgonomonas sp. 25 (assembly GCF_010501075.1). GTDB lineage: Bacteria > Bacteroidota > Bacteroidia > Bacteroidales > Dysgonomonadaceae > Dysgonomonas. The sequence continues at coordinate 71,264 of NZ_QVMN01000003.1, read as the reverse complement.
GTTATTTGCCGGGCGACTAACGTTATTATTATACGAGCGGTTACTTCTGGTGTTATTGGACCATACTACATGGTTGTTACGGCTGGTATAATAACGATGGTCGCGGCTGTCGCGTATTACCATCTGATTGCGATATGTTCGGTAAGAAGCATAGTTGCGATAGTGATAAGCATTGTTCAACCAAGGATTGTGGGCATTCAATACTACCTTGTATGTACCGTACAAATCGTAGCGGCTATAGTGATAAGGTAAATAGCGAGCCGAGATCCAACGTCCGGAATCGAAGTAGACAAAAAGTCCGCCATTCACGTCATAGTAGCAATTTAACTCAGGGAAGTAGTAGTAACCTACATAATCGTATCCTGTCGGACCCCATGCCGGCTGGCTATTTATATTGATGTTTACATTTACATATTGTGCTGAAGCCGTATTCGCTACTGAAGCTAACCCTGTCAATAATGCGAATATAATAATATACTTTTTCATGACTCGTTATTTTTAGGTTGTGAATACTCTTGTTTATTTACTCTTTGTATAGTTAGAATATGATTCATCGAAAAGGATTAATCCCTATTATTCTATTTAAGATTTATTAAGATTTTCATTTACTCTTTGTTCCTTAACCACGAAGAGCACTAAGATTCTACACCAAGGTCACAAAGTAACAAACGTATATTCATTTTCGATGTTTTTTATCGAGTCCCTTTTTCTCGTTTACTTGTATACTTATAGACTCGTAAACTTTATAAATACTGATAAACTTACAGACATAAATCAAATGATATGCGTATTTTTCTTTTCTTTGCAAAAGTCAATCGTCAATACTAATTCTAAAAATATTACTATGGAAATAAAATTTTGCCAAAGCTGCGGAATGCCGCTCAATGCCGATGCCGACCACGGAACAAATGCCGACCAAAGCCTGAACGATGAATATTGTACTCATTGCTTTCAGAACGGGGCATTTACGAGAGATTGTACAATGGACGAAATGATAGAAACATGCCTGCTATATTTAGACGAGTTCAACAAAGACTCCGACAAAGCCTATACCAAAGAAGAGGCTCGCGCCGGAATGAAGGAATTTTTCCCTCATCTCAAACGTTGGGCTAAGGCATAAATGTTATAGATAGGAATATCCAAACAAAAAGGTGGACTTTTATAGCCCACCTTAATTATATACATATATTTCCTTATATTATTCTACTTCCTTCCACCATCTGACAAGACTGTCATTTTCAAATTCGAAAAAGAAATGATTTTTATACCTGTCGACATATTCCAATGTTTCCACAATATCATTTCCATACCGCTGCTGCCCTGTGGTTTGATACTTATCCCCCATCAGATTCACCAGTTGGTCTCGTGACATCCGAAGTTCGATTTGTTTAAGCTGGGTATTATATGCTTTTGTATTGCCACACGACGAGAGCACGGTCAAAGACAATACAAGGACTAATAATGCTAAAAATATTTTTTTCATAACTCATGTTTTTTGTTTCTGTTACCTATTAAACAGCTAATATAAGAAGTTGTTCAAATAAGAACAACCAAAAATGAAAATTATTGCATGCCGATTGCTCAGCAATAAAAATTCTCTGTACTTTTGCTGCCCTGATTATAATGACAAAAGGATGAAGAACGGGGTTCGCGACCTGACCGAAGGGCCTATTTTCCGCACACTATTGCGATTGGCATTACCATTGATGGGGACAAGTTTCCTGCAAATGGCCTACACACTCATGGCTATGTCGTGGGTGGGGCGATTGGGCACCGAAGCTAATCCCGAGATAGCAACCAAATCCGAAGCTGCGATAGGCGCTATCGGCATGCTGATGTGGTTTACAGGCTCTATTGGCTATTTAGCTATGATAGGCGCCGAAGTAGCTGTCGGCCAATCCATAGGGGCACGCGACCTGAAACAGGCATCGGCCTATGCTTCGACTGCAACCACCGCAGCCATCATTATCGGTACCGTCTGGACGCTCTTCCTGCTATTATTTGCCCCCCTCATACTATCCTTTTTCAGACTACCGGCAGACGTAACAAGCAGCGCAGTCACATTCCTGCGAATCATTTGCATCTATTTGCCTTTCCAGTTTATGACCTATTGCTTTGCCGGTATTTACAACGGCTCGGGACGAAGCTCCGTTCCGTTCCGCAATTATGCCTGCGGACTGGTATTGAATATGATACTCGACCCCATACTGATGTTCCCCCTTGGAATGGGATTGCACGGAGCAGCCGTAGGGCTTGTCATATCCCAACTTTTCGTATTCGGCTTATTCTTTTATCAGATACGTTTCGGGAAAGGCATCCTCAACGGATTTCAGTTTTTGGTCGTCCCCCGGTGGGTTCACCTCAAACGAATCCTTTTTCTGGGTGCACCGGTTTCCGTTATGAATAGTATTCATGCTTTTATCAACATGAACCTTGCCCGCATAGCCTCAAGCACAGGAGGTCATATAGGGCTGATGACACAAACAACCGGCGGGCAGATAGAAGGTGTATCGTGGAACACATCGCAAGGATTTTCTACTGCACTTAGCGCCTTTGTCGCCCAGAACTTCGCGGCAGGAAAACCCGAAAGGGGCAAGAAGGCTTATACCAACACACTGATAGTGATGGTAACCTATGGCATATTTGTCAGCCTTGCCTTTATCTTTTTCGGCGGACAAATATTCGGCATCATCGTGCCCGAAGAAAATGCCATTGCAGCCGGAGCTAAGTACCTATTTGCCATGGGGCTGGTACAGATATTTATGATGTTCGAATTGACGACGCAAGGCATGTTCAACGGGATAGGAAGAACGATAGAGCCGGCTATTATCAGCATCTCCTTCAATGCCTTACGCATCCCTTTGGCATGGTATATGTCTTCGCAGATGGGTATTGTAGGCGTCTGGTGGGCTATTGCCATTTCCACCGTGTGCAAAGGAATTATTTTACCTCTTTGGTTTGCTGTCGTTTACAGACGGGTAACAAAAAGAAAGAAATATCAAAAATTTAGTTAACTTCGCTATTGTTGAAAACAATATGTAGAATAATCAGACTATCCAATCGCCTATGAAAAAGACTTTTCTAATACTATTTGCTACATTCGTAGCGACTTGTCTATGTGCTCAAAATTACCAAAAGGGATACATCGTAACGAACGAGAACGAGACAATCCGAGGCTATATTGACTTCCGTACTGACGAAGTAAATTGCAAGCAATGTACTTTCAAAAAGGAACTTAATGCCCAACCCGAAATATATTATCCGGAAGACATACAAACCTATCGGTTCGATGACGGAAAATATTACGTAAGCCGAAATGTAAAGATCGGTGATACGGAATCGACCGTCTTTCTCGAATTCCTCGTCGAAGGGATTATGAACCTTTATTATTACACTAACAATAATCAGAAATACTATTTCTTCGAAGATGAGAAAGGGGAAATGACATTGTATACGCAACGACCGGACAGAATAAATGACGAGAACCAAGTTGTTACCGATTACAAATACAGAAACCTGATACAATACTATTTTCGTGATAATAAAACGATTATGAAAAAAGCCGTAAATATGAAGTTTAACCAGAAATCATTCATCGATGTTGCAAAGCAATATCATCAGGACGTGTGTACAAGCGGAGAGGATTGTATCGTATATGTCAATAAAAAACCGGATGAAAGTTCTATCAAATTAAATTTTTCTTTATATGCGGGAATACAGCAATCAACTTATATTTTTGATGTGGCGGGAGCAGTCGGTTACAACATCGATTCTAAAAAACACACCTCCAAGAATATTGCTCCCGTCATAGGGGCACAAGTAGACATAATGAACCCACGCTGGTCTAAATATTTTAGTATCCAAGCAGGATTGCAACTTTCTCAATTCAAGAAAAAAACACCCGAAATAGAAATACAGAAGAATATTTCAAGCATTTATTATTACAGCTTCGATTATAAAGGAATAACAATCTCCCCTAAATTAGGGGTAAAATATACATACCCTGAATACAGGCTCCGCCCTTCGATTAGCGCAGGAGTATTATATACCATCTTCGCAAATCCATCCTTTGAGCAAACTATAAGCCAAAACAATGGATTAAATCCGATAATTTCGGATTACAAAATGAGAAAAACTCATTTAGGATATTATATCAGCTTAGGGATAGACTACGAAGTGAAAACTGCAGGAAGCATTTTCATAAGAGCATCACTGGAGAATTACACGAAAAGTGATGCAAGCCAATTCCATGGAAAAGATAAAATAAAAACTCCTAATATCGTTTTAGGATATACGTTCTAAAAAATACTTATCTTTGCATCCTAAAATAAGGCTTTATGACAAAAAAGTATAAAAGAACACTTGTTACCTCTGCCCTACCCTATGCCAACGGCCCGGTACATATCGGCCACATGGCAGGTGTATATATTCCGGCAGATATTTATGTACGCTACCTGAGACTGAAAGGCGAAGACGTTTTATTTATCGGAGGTTCGGACGAGCATGGTGTACCCATCACTATCCGTGCCAAGAAAGAAAATACAACTCCGCAGGCAATCGTAGACAAATATCACGAGATAATCAAAAAATCGTTCGAAGATTTCGGTATCTCTTTCGACGTCTATTCGCGTACAAGTTCTGATATACACAAAAAAACAGCTTCGGACTTCTTCAAAAAACTCTACGACAAAGGAGAATTTGAAGAGCAAACAAGCGAACAATATTACGACGAGGAAGCACAGATGTTCCTTGCCGACCGCTATATTATGGGCGAATGCCCCCGTTGCGGCAATCCCGACGCCTATGGCGATCAATGCGAATCGTGCGGCTCGTCGCTCAACCCGACGGATTTGATAAATCCGCGCTCGACCATCTCGGGCTCTGCCCCTGTAATGCGCGAAACAAAGCACTGGTATCTGCCTTTGGATAAGCACGAAGCATGGCTTCGTCAATGGATTCTGGAAGACCATAAAGAATGGAAATCAAACGTTTACGGTCAATGTAAATCATGGCTCGACACAGGACTGCACCCGCGCGCTGTAAGCCGCGACCTCGACTGGGGTGTGCCTATCCCTTTGCCGGAGGCGAAAGGAAAAGTCTTGTATGTCTGGTTCGATGCACCTATCGGCTACATATCGAATACCATCGAGTTGTTGCCCGACAGCTGGGAAACATGGTGGAAATCGGAAGATACCAAACTGGTACATTTCATCGGAAAAGATAATATCGTTTTCCATTGCATCGTCTTCCCTGCTATGCTGAAAGCCGATGGCTCGTATATCTTACCCGAAAATGTCCCTGCAAACGAATTTTTGAATCTCGAAGGGGATAAAATATCCACTTCGCGCAACTGGGCAGTATGGCTGCACGAATATCTCGAAGATTTCCCGGGAAAATCGGATGTATTACGTTATGTATTGACAGCCAACGCTCCCGAAACGAAAGATAACGACTTCACATGGAAAGACTTTCAGGCACGCAACAACAATGAATTAGTTGCTATTTTCGGCAACTTCGTCAACCGAGCTTTAGTCCTCACACAGAAGTATTTCGACAATAAAGTTCCTGCGTGCGGCGAATTAACCGATTACGACAAGGAAACAATTGCCGAGTTTAAGAATGTCAAAGAGACAATCGAAAATTATCTCGGCAACTACCGCTTCCGCGATGCCTTGAAAGAAGCTATGAACTTGGCGCGTATCGGGAACAAATACCTTGCCGACACCGAACCCTGGAAGCTGGCAAAAACGGATATGGAGCGTGTAGCAACCATCCTCAACTTGTCATTGCAAATAACAGCAAATCTGGCAATAGCCTTCGAACCGTTCTTGCCGGATAGCAGCAAAAAGATACTCCAATTCCTGAATACCAATAACTTCGGATGGCATCAGTTGGGTAACACAGCATTATTGCCTGCCGGACACCAATTAGGTGAGGCTTCGCTCCTGTTCGAGAAAATAGAGGACGAAACAATCGAGAAACAAGTACAAAAATTGTTAGATACTAAAAAAGCCAATGCCGAAGAGGAAGTAAAGATAGAAACGGCTCCGCAGAAGGCTAATATCGAATTCGACGACTTTGGTAAAATCGACATCCGTGTAGGAACGATACTCGAATGCCAGAAAGTCCCGAAAACAGATAAGCTGTTGCAATTCCTCATCGATGACGGAATGAAGAAGCGCACAATCATTTCGGGTATTGCTGCATTCTACAATCCGGAAGAACTGGTAGGTAAGCAGGTTTGTTTTATTGCCAACTTAGCCCCCCGCAAGCTTCGCGGAATCCTTTCGGAAGGGATGATTCTGTCAGCAGAGAACAGCGATGGAAGTTTAGCGCTTATCCAACCTATCAAGGAAGTTAAGCCGGGAAGCCAGGTAGGATAAATCTTTCTTTATAAGACAGAAGTCCAAAAAAAATCAAGACTGCACCCCACAAGTTCGATAAAAACTTTTGAGGTGCAGTTTTTTATATTGCTTCGACTTCAACGCCAATATGCCCTTGACAAGTGGAATAAATCGAAATCGCTGTATACGATTCGATCGGTTTCGGAGATGTAGTTAGATCTATAAAAAAAGAGGCTTACAATCTCTCGTAAACCACTCATTTTCAAGAATCTGAACGGGGGCCTGAACCCCGGATCTCATGATTATGAATAATAAAATAATCAATTTTCTCATCTTTAATATTTTTGATTTTATTTTATTATCATCTACATATCAGATATTTAATAAAAATATTTTCTTGTCATATTTTTGTGATATATATGCTTTTTTACCTATATTTGCACGAGTAGTATGTACATAGTATGTACATCATTTCGGCTTTAACAGAAGATTTGAATGTAATTTTTCAACAGTTAGTATGTACATAAGATAACCTAAAGTATATGAAAGAAAAAATAGAAACCATCAACCAAAAGCAAAAAGATAATGTAAAAGTTGCAAGTTTTTTAGATACCAGAAGAGCTAATTATGATGGATTATATTTTGTCAGAACGAGAGTTACTTTAGTAAAAAAACAAAAATATTACCCCACTGGAATAACTATGTCCATTCAGGATTGGCAACGACTTCCCAAAGCAAGAGATCCCAAACTTGTAGAAGATAGACGAAGTATTGAAGCATCCTCACAAGTAATATTTAATGCCGTTAAACAACTTTGCGAATTAAATGCTTTTAGTTTTGAGAGATTAGAAACTTTGCTAGGAAGAGGTAATAGACAAAGCGTAAACACTGCTTTTAAAAATAAGATTCAAGAATTGACAGATGCCAATAAACTGAATACTGCCGAATTCTATCAGGGTGCCTTAAATGCTTTTGTATGTTTTAAATGTGGTAAATGGTGTGAGCGAAAAGAAATGCAAAAATGCAGCAAAGATTTTATTGAATTGACTTTCCAAGATATTACAGCCGAACAAATGCAGCGATTTGAGAAAGAAGCTTTATCTCATGGATATACTAAAACAACAATAGCAATGCGTATGCGTGCAATGCGCACCATTTGCAATGTAGCCTTGAGTGATGGAATAATAAGACCAAGCGATTACTGCTTCAAGAAGGGTTCTCAAAGTTCATATACGATAAAAAAGACTGGAAGTAGAAAGATTGCACTAACATTAGATGATATCAAGATAATAGCAGAGGCTTCCATAAAAGAGCGAAATCGAAAAATGTCAAGAGACTTGTTTTTATTCTCTTTTTGGGCGAATGGAATAAATTTTGCCGATTTGATTCGCTTAAAGTGGTCTGATTATAATAGAAAAACAAACGAATTCACCTTCGTGCGTGAAAAAACAAAAAACACCGCTACAGAAGATATGTATATATCTTTCCCTTTGTTTCCAAAAATGAAAGATATAATAGCGGAATGGGGTAACAAAATGAATAAAGATAGCTTTGTCTTCTCTTTCTTAAAAGGTGGCGAATCTTATGCAGATGAAATAAGACTAACCAAGAATATCACTTATGTTGTTAACAGCAATATCAAGAAACTGATTAAGTCTATAAATCTAAATTTACCAGAAGAAGAACATCTCCCTGAAACTGTGAGTACATATACTGCCCGACATTCTTATGGAACAATATTAGCACATAATCGAGTTCCTGAATCTTACATTGGTTTCGCTCTCGGACACTCTCGAAAATCCGTTACAGATTCATATATTGAAGAGTATACTAAAGAAGACAGATTACAGTACAATTCGTTATTACAGTTCTGATTAAATAATTACCTTTGAACAACCCACACAATTAAAATAATATGACTGATATAATAAAATCTAATACTGACTATAAGCAATGGTTAATCGACCTGAAAAATCGAATAAAACAAAGTCAGCTAAAAGCTGCCGTTAAAGTCAACGCAGAACTGATAACCTTATATTGGTCGATGGGAAAAGATATTATTGAGAAACAGGAAAAAACTAAATGGGGTGATGGTTTTATTGTGCAACTTAGTAAAGACCTTCAAGAAGAGTTCCCTAATATACAAGGCTTTTCAGTTCGTAATTTAAAATATATTAGACAATGGTATTCGTTTTATAATCAAAAAAATATATTTGGGAAACAGGCTGTTGCCCAATTAGAGAAGGGAAATATGCAACAACTTGTTGCCCAAATTCCATGGGGACATAATCTCAAAATCGTCTCAAAATGTAAAAATATTGACGAGGCTCTATTTTATATCAATAAAACGATAGAACTTGGTTGGAGTAGAGATATGTTAGATGCCCACATAGGATTAGGTGAATATAAACGTGTGGGAAGCTCTACAACTAATTTTAATTTAACCCTCCCTCCTATCCAAAGTGATTTAGCACAACAAACACTAAAAGATCCATATAACTTTGACTTTCTTGTTTTATCCGAAAATTATAAAGAACGGGAACTAGAAGATGCACTAACTGAGAACATAACACGATTCCTCTTAGAACTAGGTGCTGGCTTTTCTTATGTAGGGAGACAAGTTCCCTTGAATATTGGAGATAAGGAATTCTTTATTGATTTACTTTTCTATCATCTGAAATTGAGATGCTATGTAGTTATTGAACTAAAGGCTGTGGAATTCATACCTGAATTTGCAGGAAAACTAAGCTTTTATTTATCTGCTGTAAATGATATTCTTACTCATCCAACTGACAATCCCACTATCGGATTAATGATATGCAAAAGTAAAAATCATTTTATTGCCGAATATGCTCTTAAAGGAATCAACCAACCTATTGGAGTATCCGAATATGAACTAACAAAACACTTCCCCAAAGATTTCAAAGGTAGTTTACCTACAATAGAAGAAATAGAGGCTGAATTGGAAGAATAACTGTTATAAATTGTATATTTCTTTTTTAAGAAAAAGGGTGTTTGCTTTTGTGAGAAAGTATTGATAAACCAGAATGATCAATTCTGTCTCTAAATATTTTGAAACCTTCAGCTTTTGGACCAAAGAATAATTCTGTTACATAGTTTTGATTTTCCTTTCGCTGACATAAAGGTAAATAATCAATATACATTCTAGATTTACTCTCATCTACTATCACATCTGAATTATTAAAAAGTTTCTCTACTCTAATTATTCTGCATTCTTGTTCTTCTTTGAAAGCATAATGCTTCACTAAATATCTTAAATGTGTAAGTAGCACAGGTAAACAATTCCAAAAGAAATATTTTCTTTGTTTATCATCCTCCTCTATTATCTGATCATATAAATCATTCGTTTGATTTATTAAACTTATCAATTCACTAATTACAGCTTGTTCCTTTTGTGAAATATTCTCTTTGTAATCAGCCACAACTAAATCTACATCTTCATACAAATAACTTTCTCTATAAAAGACACAACTTTCCTTATGTCCTATAGAAATAACCCTGCTTGTTTGAGGATCGATGTATATACATCTAAACAATGATTCTTTAGATTTCGGTTTTAATAAAATGTTCTTTTTGTCATTATTTATAATGTTTCTATTTATAACAGGCTCGTCTTCAAAAAAATCATCCTTTACGACAATACTTACTCCCGTGGCTTCAACTTGATCTAATTTTCCGTATAATCTGAATTGATTTAAGCTATCATAATTAAAAGTAAAACAACCAACAAATGCTTGATATTGTGAATCAGTATTTCTATGAGGCAAGTTCAATATTTGAAGTAAGGGTAATCCTTCTTCTGGATCATTTGCGGTAGCTATAGTATTTAATCTAAAAGGAGATTCAGAAAATAATAAAGCTTCGGCTGTAGCCTTATTTGTATAATGTCCAAATCGATTTTCTCCATCTCCTGTAATATGGAGTAATGATATAACTTTTAGAGACTGGTAATATATATTTTTATATTCTTCTCGATCACTAGAAGAACCAATTGTTTCATTAAAGAAATTATCGCTTTCTAGCATTTTAAATATTATTACTTTTGTATCCTCGTCACATAGATTATCGTCTGCAATATCTGTTAATACACTAATTACACTTCTTTGCCCTCTTGCAAATATCTCTCCAACCTGCTCTAAATCGCCCTCTGTTGTTATTTTTTCTTTTATAATACAATTGTACAAACAGCTTCCTAGATCAGCCCATAAGGAAGGAATGTGAGGAGCTATATCTTTGGCTCTTTTGGCGTATTCCAAAGCTTTCAAATACTCTTCTTTCTCTTTATATAATAAGCTTATATTCGATAATGCAGCATGATAATTATTCTTAATCTCTAGAGATTTGAACAAATTTTCTTCAGCTTTTGAGTAGTCTTGTTTTGCTATATAAATAAAACCTAAACTATTATAAGCATCAAAATTATTATTATCTATCTGAATAGATTTATTTAAAAAGTCTATTGCCTCATCAAAATAACCTAATTCAAAAAACAAATTACCTTTAGAACTCCATAATACAGAATCATTTGGAGTTAGGGCTATTGCTTTTTCAATATATAATAATGCAGAATAAAACTCTCCTTTTTGATAAAACAAAGAACAAAGATTATAATATGCAAGGACAGAATGCTCCAATTCTATTGACTTATTAAAATGGTTATATGCTTCTTCATATTGCCCGATTTGAAAATAGTAAGCTCCAATATTATTCCAGATAAGAGCGATAGAATTATCTATTTTTAAAGCTTTTTTATAACAAGATAAACCTAAGTCTAATTGTCCCTTAGAGACTAACGTTAACCCTTTTCCATTCCATGCTTCAGCTGATTGTTGATTCTGAACAATCGCTTTATCATAGAATTCTAACGCATTGTCAAAATCAGAAGACTTATAATATGCATCTGCTTTACTAATCAAAGAGTGCAAACTCTCTCTCTGTTTCTTACTCATAACAATTAAACATTTTAAGCTTCTAACTCTTTTAGGAAAGTTCTTAAATGAACATTCCTATATTCTGGAATTTGGAGTAGGGAGTCGAAAGTATCCATCGATCTTTCTAGTATGTCATTATCCTGACTATATTCTCTCATTCCATTATAAGCTTCTATAAGTACATTTAGAGGACTTTTATCATAAAAATGGACTGTTATCTTTTCAGGTTGAGAAGATAAAAACCAAGTTAAACATTGTTTAGCATCTAAAGGAATAAGTTTTCTCAAAAAGTCATAATAATAATTACTTTTGTAATTTCCCATTGGAGATTTTAAATACTTATTTATAAATGAAATAGTTTGGGAATCCATGTTAGCAGGAATATGAAGGAAGCAATTATTAAATCTTTCCCCCAACTGTTTATCATCAATATTCAATAATATATTTATAACACTCCATCCTTTTGCTGAGTGTTTTCCCCCTAAAATATGCGCACAGATTTCCCATGTAAGCTTTTGTCTTGAGTGAGGATTATTCTTTAGTAGAACTTTAAATAGAGTAAAAGCCTTAGGACGATTGTTTATATAAGCATTAAAAAGGAAAAAAGACATTGCTTCTCCAGCTTCTTTAATAGTGATTGCTTTTTCAAAAAAAGCAGTAAGCCGTTTAAAATCAACATTCATAAGATATACTAGAGGATGTCCATCATGGAATGGAATAGCCAGTAAATATGGATTGTAATCTTTGACCAACCTTAAATAAAGATTAAAGGCTTTTTGTTTATCTAGGTTGATAAGCCATGCTCCTCGAAAAATAACGCAGGAACGAGTTATTTCATTAGCAGTGTCGGCAATATATTCTAATGTTTCGAAAATCGTCTCTTTATACTCTACTAGAGAATAGCAACCGACTAATAATTCTACGGACATACCTCTTATTGAATTTATGCCTGCTGTAACAACTTCCATTCCAATATCGTCACGTTGAATTACATCTTTGGTAAACTCTCTATCTGGAGTTTGATAAATAATACCTATAATAAAATCAAAGATTTCTCTATCTAAAGTCTTGTTGCCATTCACAATGTAGTCTAGTACTCTAAGGAAAGTTGGCAAATATCTTTCATCAAGTTCTGCTTTTCGTAATTTTATAATCCCCAAACATAAATGCTGAAAAGATTCTTTGCTATATTCTGCTTTTTTTAGCCCTTCTAGTCCAGACAAAATATATTCAATCTCAATAGCTTCATCATCTATAAGATTTTTAATAAATTCATAGAACTTATTAGGTTCTTGTGACACATGCTGTTCAAAACTTCTTGTATTTCCACCTTTAGATGGTTTATGCCAATCATCAAATGAACGTTGCTCTGTATTGAGTTTAATGAAAGAATTTCTCCAGTCATCAAGAGTCATATTATCATATGCTTTTTGTGGATAGCTACGCCAACCAGAATATGTAGTAACTACACTAGGAGGTTCATTCTCTACTTTTTCATACTTTCGAAATCCTTCTTGATATATTTTTTTCATTTCTGGATATTCGTTGATACTCTTTTCTGGCAAAAGGGAGACCAGACTATATGCCTTTTTTAAATAAGTTGAATAAACTTTTTTCTTTGTATAGAAAGTCTCGTAAGTCCAATGATGATACTGTTTTAAAGTAGACAATATTATTTGATTAAGAACTATTTGTTGTTCTCTATCAAATAAAGGATAGCATTTGGCGACTAATATATTGGAATAATACCCCAAGAGCTCGGAAGAGTTCGATTTAATTAAAAAATCAGGGTTAGACAAAAGTTTAAATGCTGTTCCTATTTCTTGTTCTTTATTCTGTATCAAGTAGTAAACTCCAAGCGTTAGTACATTTGCATACTGTGAATTTAATGTTTCCCTGAGCAATGAAATAGAATTAGCATCTAATTTCTTCTCTTTTATACTATAGAAAATAGTATCATATAGATCTTTGTAATCATGAAAATCAAAGTCGTTTTTAAGGTTTGGTCTATAGTGAGAGAATGCTCTACTACTATAAAAAGAGTCACTTAATTCATACGATTTTGATTTTTCGATCTCAGTTATAATATGAATGAAGTATGGTATTGCCTTATTGGGGTATTGTTTATATAATTCACTATAAATCTTCAAGCCAGAATGAGAACCTGGAATATAGTTATCATCAAACCAATCTAATTTATAAATATTTTCGTAAAAATCTCTTTTAAGCTCCTCAATAACAAAGTCTGGATCAGCCTTCAAGGCTTTCTCTAAATAGTAATATTCTCTTCTAGTATTTAGGTTCCACTTTGCAGATGTCATATGATACAGTTCGTATGACAATTTAATTTCTGATTCAGGAATTTGAATTAAAACATCCTCTATTATTCCTGTTTTATGAGGATGTGTTGATAAAAAATCAATTACTAACTGAGCATTTTGCCATATAATCCTTATACATAAATTCGAAATTAGTCTATTTATATCTTCCTTTTCACTTGATAATAAGTTGGTAAATTCTTTCAGAGAAATTATAAACTCAAACCATTTAGGGCTTTGAACCGATTCTAAAAATAATTGGAAATAGAAAGGTTGTTTTATAATGTGATCTGATAGAAGTTTCTTTTCCTGTTCTAATGGATTTTGATAAAACCCTAAGTCATTAATCAAGAGTAATTTTAGATGAAAACGATATTCATCTTTTGTTAATATTTTTATCAAACTTTGAATGTAGGTACTAACATCAATATCTCTTAAATAAGCAAATATTTGTTTTACTTGAGAGCGAATAAATAAACCTTGATGTATATTTTTTAGCCAATCTGCAATATCCTTTCCTGATGAAATAAATGTTCTAGCATATACGTAATCAAAGAAAGTTTGATGTATAAATTGGATTTTATTATCTGTAGATTCTTTTAACAGTTCATGATGCATAAGATAGTTCAACTCCGATTTCTCTAAATCAAAAAGTCTCTTATCAGCTACAATATGTTGTTGATCATGCATCTTATTTGCAATGCTAGTGAGTAATTTTATTAATTCTAGCGAATTTCCATTAGTAATATACTCTTCCCAAATAGCATCATAAAGCTTTGAAAGAGTAATGCTTTCATCAAATTCCTTTTTTAAACCCACTTTACAGAATAAGTTTAAATGCAAAGGAATTCTGAGAAATTCTTTCAAGCGAGTTTGCCTTTCGTCTATATTTATACCAATAGTAGATAAAACAGAGTCAACCTGTTGCATTTCTAATAGAGATAGGCGAAATATCTTTTTCCCTTTATAAGAGCGCAAAATAGGATCGTAATCTAGGTCATAGTTTCTACAAGAAATAATGATACGTACGTTTGGGTATACTTCTAATTGCTTTATTAATCTATCATAGGAATTAATTGCATGCCTACTTGACGAAAGCGATTGTGACAGTGCATCAATTTGGTCTATAAGAAGTACAATTAATTCATTGTCTATACTTATTTTTCTAAATGTTGGAATAATACCATCGGTAATATTTAGCTCAGCCTCAATCCCTTTTATGGAACTCATATTGAGTATTTTATCAACTTTAATCCCCAATGTTGGAATATTCTTTATCTTTAATAAATCAAACAAATCTTTTAATACAACAGACTTTCCATAGCCTGCATTCCCCACCAAAAGAGCAATATTAGATTCTTTATCCTTAAGATCATTTAAAATCCAGTTGTAAATTTCTATTGTTTCAAGTCTATCTATGTGTATTTTACCTTGAAATGTATTTTCATAGCTTGATAAATCCACAGAAGCAACTTCAATATTAAATAATAACTCCTCTGCTGTTTGTTCTAATAAATTAAACTTTCGAACGAGCTCTCTTGTATCCTTCTTTATATCTAAAACTTCTTTATATATATTATCAAGTTTTATATTGAAAACTTGGTTTGCTAATTCGGGAATTTTAAATAGTTCGAGAAGAAATAATTTATTCATCTGCTTATGGTAGTCAGGTAGATTACTTCCGTCAATGATATTAAAACCATATATTAGATTTTTATAATAAGAGTCATTTTCTAAAGAGTCATCTACAATTACGTCATCTCCTAATTCAGAATATACTTTAGATGCTTTTAGATATGTATTTCCTATTTTTTCAGCTAAAGTTGCTTCAAAATATTCTTTTAGTTTATCAACCAAAGCTTGTCCACCTTTAGATGCTGTATCTGTAATGATTCCTTTTCCAATTAATAACAGAAGAGTTTCCAACATATATATACTGAAATGTTTAAAATGTATAAGATTTAATATCAAATAATATTGATTCAGCCTTGTTTTATAATATAATTACATAGAGTTGTAAAAATAGTATCTGCGTGAACGTGAACGCAAAAAATAAGTTCCAGGTTTTTCATAATTAAAAAAATACTATTCCTCACTCCATCTCCCCGTACTCTTTAATCTTCTCCTCACAAATGCGTTGGGTGATATCTCGAAGAAGTTCCACTTTCGGAACTAGGGCGTCGATATCTTCTTTGGTTACCACAAAGTCGGGGTCATAGCGTCCATTGACATAAGCCTGTTTAAGAAGTTCAAATAATCTTTCTTCTTCGGATGTATTACACGGAAATACTTTTACAAATTCATCCGAATATTGTTTCACCGAATTGAGTAGCTTATAAAGATTATGTTGTTTTGCATTCTGTAATGTGAAAACAAGGCGGATAGCATAAAACAGGTTTTCGGTAGCTTGATGAAGCATAAATGAAGCCATTCTATATTCTTTTTCTTGATAATTGAAAAGAGCATTTTTCAGAAAGACATTAGCACTATGAAACTTTTCCTCAAAATATTCTTGAGCCTGTTGTTTTATTTCTTTATAATTGAGATTACGTTTGCGGACTAATCTATTTCTGCCACTATTGTATAATACTATACCTTCATCTTTTATCTGTGTATAGAAATAACGACATTCTTTCAGATTTTTATTTAGTTTCGTTATATCTTCAGTTATAAATTGTAAGGGTGGCTGTCTATCTGGGTCTTTTGCACGCCTGAAGTAAATGTCTATCACATTATTAAGCGTTTTCATTGCAGCACCATCAGAAATACCGCTTGTTACTACCAGTATATCATAATCGCTTACATAAAACTGTACTTTCCGAAACTCTCGTTTTTCATCATATACCGTGAAATTGTTACGGGCATAGCTGCCGTAAAGGATTATCATTTCGGTTTGTTTGAGCCTTTCCAATACAGTTTCAACTATAAATTTCAGGTCTTTTTTATTTTCAGATGGCAAAAATGCGATTGACTTTTTCATGTAAGTTTATTTATTCCTACAAATTTAAGATTATAAAGGTATGTAAAAAAGAAAAACAGCGATTAACATTTAATGGTTAATTGTATATTTGCATATACTTCTGTTATTGTTGGTTTAGTCGTTTTGCACTGAAACTGACAAATGATACCGCAGAGTTATAATATTTCAGTTTATAATATTTATAACGGCTTGATTAATAATCAGGCTTAAAGTAGTTATTATGGAAAATGAAAATCGAAAAATTAATATAGAACCTATATATACTTTTCTGACGGAAGATATACCTCCGAAAGATTTCTCTGAGTTATTGGATGAATTTTTGTATCATTATGTTATGATGCTGATTCAGTCACACCCGAACGATAGAATCGGCATACATGAGAGGACAGTCGAGTTTATTTATTATCTGAAGTTATTGCGGGATATTATTCCGTTATGTGAAAAAAAGGTATGATCTAATAAAGGCAAAGTATTTAAACTTTGCCTTTATTTCCACTATTGATAGATAGATTAGTATTTACCTAATCAATTCTTGAAGCTTTTTATCAATTTGCTGGTTGTCTTTTTCCTTCTGCTCTTTTACAGCGTTATTATAGGCTTTTTGATTGACCAAGTCTTCAAACTTAACGATTTTACGCTCTATACTATCCCGATAATGAGGTCTTTCGGCATAAGATTGATTCATGTATACAAGCTCATCGTATGAAACACCACCTTTCATCAGAACATACCTGTATTTAATATCATTATGCCTAAGCCTTTTGTTTATCTGGGATTGGTTGTAATTAAAATATAAAGAGGTACCAATACCTAAGCATAGAACAACAATTCCAATAACTGTTTTGCTCGATTTAAAATCTATCGAATATTTATTCTCAACAACAGCAGGTTGCTTTAATAACTTCTTTAACTCCTCCACTTTCAGATTCAGCACTTCAACAACCGACTGTTTCGATTTCTCCTGAAAATCTTTGCTGATATTGAATATGGCGTTTGCAAACCTTTTCAAATCTTCGACATCTACTCCTTTTTTAGCTTGTTCTACTGTCTTTGATATATTATTCAGCAAATCTACAATTAATGCTGTTTGGCTGTTATCTGTAATATTACCATTATCAGTTAATATATTTTTCCTGATAACAGACAGTTCTTCTTTTATCTCGGATAACGCCTGAGAAATACTATCTATCAATATTTCAAAATCCTGATTATTTGTTTTCATATTTATATACTTCTTCCTTTTTTGCGCTTATTTTTTCTGTTGATTTTCTTTTGCTCATACTGCATCCGCTTGGCGAACTGCTCTTCTTCATAATCGTCTCCACGACCGACACTTCCTCCTCCTGTGAAAGAAAAAAGAGAAGACATGTTAGACTGACCTGAATGAT
The DNA here is from genome assembly GCF_010501075.1 of Dysgonomonas sp. 25. Lineage (GTDB taxonomy): Bacteria > Bacteroidota > Bacteroidia > Bacteroidales > Dysgonomonadaceae > Dysgonomonas. Next base: position 53,282 of record NZ_QVMN01000003.1, on the reverse strand, counting down.
CCTCCTGCGCTTGCTGTACGTTTACAGTCTCTTGAGGTTGTTTAACTGTCACTTGCGGAGTGTTCTGTGACAGTTTAGCATCCAGTTTGGAATAACTGAAGCTGCGGTCTACTTCCGAACCTTTAAAGGTTATATCATCCTTAGTAAAAGATATCCCCTGAATAACATCGGAACTCTTATCGTTACTCTTGTATTTGAAAGACAAGCTTATTCCTTTCTGATTTAATAGTTTTTCAAAATCGCTCCAATTCTTTGATTTGGACAAAGCATTTTTCACAGCAGTATGTATCTGATATTTGGTTTTATCCTTTCCTCTCAATCTATGCTGTTTTACATTGCTTTTTCCCTTACCATAAGTTAAACCGTACTTATCTTTCAGCTTTTTACAAACAGCCTCGTTACGGTATCTGTCATTCTTATCACTGATAACTCTGCCGTTATTATCGATACGGTTATATACCAAATGTACATGGGGATTCTCATTATCAAAGTGGCGGACTAAAATATATTGAGTATCGGTTATGCCCATATTTTGCATATATTCTCTGGCAAGTGTGACCATCGCACCATCGGTTAGACGTTTCTTGTCGTCTGGAAGATAGCTGAGTGATATATGACCGACAGGATGTTTGATATTGGGTTTCATTAAACGTTGCGTATTAAAACTATTGGTTATACTATTGATATTATTATCACTATCGAGTAATACGCCATCGGCATCCAGTAGTTTGGCCGCTTCTTTACCCAATACATAACCTACACATCCTTTAAAGGTTTTTCCTTTCATAACTTTTCCAATCATTTGAGAGTTGCTTTATAATATCTATCATAATAACCCGAAGGTTAATCACATCAGAAGCTACATTTTTGAAACCCTCTTTATTGGCAGCTCTTGCTAATTGATTCAGGTTGTTTGCTTCTCCCGATAGTTTGCGAAGCGTGTCGGCATCCGATTTACTGATTCGCTGTACCACTTTTCCTGTCAGTAAAACTGAACGAACAAATTTGCTCAGGCTTACACCTGCATCCTTTGCTCTTTTCTTAAGTGCCAGATGTTCGATACCTGATATTCGGGCACTGATAACTTTTTCTTTCGACTTCTTTTTAGATGTATTTTGAGTTGAAACGGTTTTATTATTCAGCATAGTTCAATTATCTCTTTATTATTAAGTCCCTCAAAAACTGCGACCACCGGGAGCGGTTTTCTCCTTTGGCGAAGCCAAAGCAAGGTGGGAAATGTATACATTTCCATAACCTTGCTATCGCCTTTTGCTTTTGAGGATATCTGCAAAACGGAATTGCAGCATTTACAAAATCAGTTATACAAAACTTGAGCGGTTTAGGGTATTGGCCACATGAACTAATGCCCCGTATCAATAAAATAAAAACCACAATAACTCATCGGTCGGGGAGCGCCCTCGCGGCAAGGGGGGAGACCACTCCTCCCGACGAGCGAAAAGTTTCTATTTACGATGTTTTAATAATATCCGATTAGCTGCTTCGCTTTGCTGTTCTTGTTTAGTGCGAACAGGATTTTGTCTTAGCCAATCTTCAAGTAACTCACGCTCAAAATAAATCATCTTACCTTGTGGTTTGTAGTGCGGAATAATCCTCTTCGATGTGAGTTGGTATAAATAACTCTTGGATAGGTTAAGGAACTGGCTCGCTTCTTCAAAAGACAAAATCTTTTTAAGAGCGTACAAATGTTTCTCTAATGCGGAAACCCTCATTTCTAAATTTTCGTCCATAATAATATGAATTTTACAAATTAATAAATGGGGCTGCGCATCCCCCTGAATTGTGTCGACAGGGGCAAATGTATATTGGATATTAAAGGATTATGTTTGAGATAGAAAAACTCTCAATGTATTCTCAATGTTCTTGCAAATGCTTGATATAGTTGTCTATAATATGAGAATCTTTAGGTGGGTAGTCTTGGAATGTATTTACTGTTGTAGAGATAATGTCCTGATTTAAAAAGACCTTCTTTTCGGATGTGAGAAATATCTTGTTCTGGGCACAAACAGCCTGCCAAGTGCTTGCTATATAATAATGTTTGTATAACTCATAGAATAGATAAATAAGAAGTTTGTTTTTCTTACTGGAGATTTCTAAAGGCTGTTTTGTAGTACATGACAGGATTTGTTGCATCAAATCAATCGTAACAGATGTTTCCAGTACTTTTATTTTATTGATACATTCGACAAGAATCTCTATTTGCTTTTTGTTTAAGGTTGATTTAAAATCTTTGACTGCGATTTCAGGTTGTTGTATTGGTGGTGAAACTGGCATCTTATCAAACTTATCCGTATTTTCCTTATAAAGCAAATCAAAGGTTGCATTTATTTGGCTCTGCTTTTCAGTTGATAAATTCCCATAAGAAACCCATTTTTTATAGTCCAATAATTGCTTATCAATATATTCTTTTTCCTCTTCCTTCGTCATATTATTATATGCTATCACTGTTCTCATATAATGAGGAGTAAATCGAATATCTTTAAAAAGTAATATAAGAAAACTCATCCAACTGAATACAGCTACGAAACCAAAGAAAATACAGGCAACAGGAAACCATAGATAAGCTAATAAAGTATTCTTCTTTTTCAACAGCTCATATTTGTTCATTAGTGAATTCCATATCTTTTGATTGGCTTCTTTTTGTGAATGTCTTATATAAGCTAGTTTATCCATGCAATTTGGGTTTAATCATTTCAAAGCTAAAGAAAAGATATATAAGAACAAAAGGACAGGGTTATTTTACCGCATTTTTCTTAATTTTGGTATGTACATAGTATGTACATTTATTTGCTGTACATAAATTGTACATAAATAATGATTGAATCCAATTAGAATTTCCTTATTGAGAAAAGATAGTTTGTCGCAATCACTTTTTTCTTCTTTGATTTCCTTTTTCTTAGTTGCTGATTTATAGGGGCTAGTAGTATGTACATAGTATGTACATCAAAAAGAAAAGAGGCTTACAATTTCTCGTAAACCTCTCATTCTCAAGTAGCGGGACGGGGACTTGAACCCCGGACCTCATGATTATGAATCATGCGCTCTAACCAGCTGAGCTATCCCGCCATTGCTTTGTTAGCGGGTGCAAAAATAGAAGATTATTTTTGATAAAACAAGATATTTAAAAACAAAATTCAAAAAAATATTCATCCGCACAACCGCAATATGCAAAAAATACATAAGATAACCCCAAATTCCAATATCTTTCAACAGAATATTGACTTCCGATAGCTTCTTTTTACTACTTTTGTATCGCAAATTTGAGACAACAACCGAATGTTCAAGATAAAACGGCTTTATTCATTCATTTTGCAGTCATTCCTACCAGTATTCCTGATGACGTTTGGGATATGCTTGTTCATTGTATTGATGCAATTTTTGTGGAAATATGTCGAGGATATTGTGGGTAAAGGAATATCCATCAATATCCTGCTCGAGATGTTCCTCTACGCAGGCCTCAGTTTTATTCCTTTGGCACTCCCTTTAGCCATCCTGCTGGCCGCCCTGATGACATTCGGGAATATGGGTGAACGACTAGAATTGCTGGCGATAAAAGCGGCAGGAATATCCCTTCTGAAAACAATGAAGCCGCTTATCTTCTTCATCGCTATCGTATCGATAGGGGCTTTCTTCTTCCAGAACGAAGCCATGCCACGCATTCAGGTCAAATTCAGAACTTTACTCGTCTCCGTAAAAGAAAAATCGCCCGAACTGGATATTCCGGAAGGTGCTTTCTATAACGGTATCAGAGGATATAGCATCCATGTGAAGAAAAAAAATCCCAAAACAAGGATGATGTACGACGTAATGATTTACGATACATCCAAGGGACTTAACGACATGATGGTATTTGTCTGCGACTCGGCATTGATGACCGTAGCCGACACCAAAGACCGCCTCTACCTCGACCTGTTCAGCGGGCAACGTTTTTCGCGCGACGATACCAGCAAAGGCAATCAGCCGAGCAGGCGCAACAGCCAGTACGCCCCTTACAGCCGCGAGAATTTCAAAAAGAAAGCGATAACCATCTATTTCAGCACGGACTTCAATATGATCGACGAATCGTCTATGGAAGGAACGCAGTTCTCCAAAGACCTGAAAGAGTTAACCACCTCTATCGATTCCATGCGTCGCGATCTGGACAGTCTGAACCGGATAGACAGGGAGATGATGTTCAAACTATATCGTCCCGAAATAATCGCAGCTCTTCAACCGTCAACGATAAAAAAGGAAACAAACATTTCTTCGTCCACTACCGCCATATCTACCGATACAGTTAAGGCAAAAGCGAAACAAGCTGAAGAAAGCCAATTCATAGCGACCGACTTAACCCATGTGCAGCCGATAAATTTCGACTCGCTGACGAATGTCTTGTCGCGGTCGGATAAAATAACCTCTCTGGAAAGAGTCAAGATGCGGGAAGAAGGAGTAGCCACATCTTTCTATACACAAAGCTGGATGAAACCTCGTCTGGAAGATAATATACGACGTCATGAGGTGGAAATGCACCGCAAGTTCACGCTTTCGTTTGCCTGCCTCATCTTCTTTTTCATCGGAGCGCCTCTTGGAGCAATCATCCGCAAAGGGGGAATGGGTGTGCCTGTCATCATTTCGGTGGCTTTCTTCATCGTCTATTACATCTTCGAGAATGTCGGTGTGAAAATGGCACGCGACGGCGTATGGCCTATATGGCAGGGGACATGGTTGAGTTCGATGATTCTATTCCCTATCGGCGTATTCCTCACCTACAAGTCGATGAACGATTCCGACTTGTTCAACATAGGAGCATACTCCAAGTATATCAGGAAGATACTCTTTATGAAACCTAAACCTGTCAGTTTCGAAGAAGCAGAAGTCGACCCGAAAGACATAAAACCTCTCTCAGAATTGAATGCCGATCCTGATTTGGTAAACAGCCTGTTGCCTCTCGACAGCAACATTCTGAAAGATATTATCATGAATTATCAGCAATACAAATACGACCAAAGCATACAACCGATAGCATTGGCCATACTGAAAGAGCGTGGCGAAAACTTTTTCGGCATAAAACTGAAGAATCCGAATTACAAAGAAGCCAAGAAAACATACAAGGATTTCACAACCAGCGGATTGATAGGATTTATCCCACTCATTGGCTGCATCTTAGCAGACCACACCGTATTCTTTTACCCATTCCTTGTGCTGTATTTAATATTCCTCATCAGGACGTGCTTTTTCTATTTCGACTTTTACAGGTTGGTTTACAGGCACTATAAGCCGAATTCGAAGCACCTCCTATTGATTATATTATATTATATTATCGGTTTGTACTGTGTTATTCTCTACCCTCTTTCCTCGCTCTTTTTACGAAAGAGTATGAAGAAAGATATGGGTAATGTAATTTGAACATAAAATAAAAAGCCATTATGGACAATATAAAATTAGACTCGATTGAAGAAGCGATTGACGAGTTCCGCAAAGGGAATTTCGTCATTGTGGTAGACGACGAAGACCGCGAAAATGAAGGCGACCTGATTATGGCTGCCGAAATGGTCACGCCGGAAAAAGTCAACTTCATGGAAAAATATGCGCGCGGGCTGATTTGTGCGCCTATCACCGCCGAACGTTGCGACGAGTTGGATTTGCCGATGATGGTTACCAATAACACCTCAACGCATGCCACACCGTTTACCGTCTCTGTCGATTTATTGATAAACAACTGTACAACAGGGATATCTGCCTACGACCGTGCCGAAACGTTGAAAGCGCTGGCAAATAAAAAAACCAAACCCGAAGACTTAGGCCGTCCGGGACATATCTTCCCGTTGCGTGCCCGCGACAAAGGCGTATTGAGCCGTATCGGCCATACCGAAGCTGCCGTAGACCTTGCCCGTCTGGCAGGACTTTATCCGGCGGCAACGCTTATCGAAATAAAGAAAGAAGACGGCGAAATGGCACGTATGCCTGAATTGATGGCTTTCTCGAAAGAACATAATCTCAAAATCATATCCATTGCCGACCTCGTAAAATACCGCCTCGAAAGGGAATCGATTATCGAGCGAGGTGTCGAAGTGCAAATGCCGACAGAGCACGGCTATTTCCACCTGATACCGTTCAAACAGAAATCGAACGGACTGGAGCACATAGCCCTTATAAAAGGGACTTGGGAAAAAGACGAGCCAATACTCGTGCGAGTACACTCATCCTGTGCGACAGGCGACATCCTCGGTTCGAAGCGTTGCGAATGTGGCGAACAATTGCACAAGTCGATGGAGATGATAGACAAGGAAGGGAAAGGTGTTATCGTTTATCTCAATCAGGAAGGCCGCGGCATCGGTCTGATGGCAAAGATGGAAGCATACAAGCTGCAGGAGGAAGGCTACGACACGGTAGATGCTAACCTGCATCTGGGATACCGTGCGGACGAACGCGACTATGGCGTAGGTGCTGCTATCCTACGCGAATTAGGCGTAAAAAAGATGCGCCTGATGACCAATAATCCGGTGAAGCGCAAAGGGATAGAATCTTTCGAGCTCGAAGTGGTAGAGAACGTACCTATCGAAATCGCTCCGAACGAATACAATGCCCAATACATGAAAACAAAAAAAGACCGCATGGGTCACGATTTACATAATATATAATAACAACTATTTACATAATATATAATAACAACTATTATGGAACTGGAAACAAGAGAAAACGTACAGGCGCAGGCAGCTAACCAAACGGCCTACCGCACATTATTCCGCAATGTATATACCTGGATGGCATTAGCCCTCCTCATCACGGCAGCCGCATCGTGGGTGGTGGCCTCTACTCCGGCACTCGTCGAGCTGATTATCGGACAACGATTCGTTTTCTGGGGATTACTTTTAGGCGAACTTGCATTAGTATGGTATCTGTCGTCGCGCATCAACAAGCTATCGTTTCAGACGGCTTCGCTGTTTTTTGTCATCTATTCGGTGATGAACGGACTGACGCTGTCTATCATCTTCTTGATATACACGCATGCATCCATTGTGACAACATTCCTCATCACGGCAGGCATGTTCGGCGCAATGGCTCTGATAGGCACCTTCACCAAGAAAGACCTGTCGTCATGGGGCAGTATCCTCCTGATGGCACTTATCGGGCTGATTATCGCTTCGGTAGTCAACTTGTTTCTGGGAAGCAGCATCCTCTATTGGGCTGTTACCTTCATCGGGATAATCATCTTCGTAGGACTTACTATCTACGATGCCAACAAAATAAAAAGAGCTTTACAGGCACACGGACACGAAGTAAACGACAGCACACAGAAAATCGCCTTGATGGGTGCGCTATCTCTTTACCTCGATTTCATCAACCTGTTCCTGCTCCTGCTCAGAATCTTCGGAGGTAGAAGGTGATTTTCAACTAACGGTTAACATTTTATTTACTCGTAAACTTGTAACTTGTAACTAACTACAATACACTAAATAATATGACTATGAATACAGTTTCGAATCGTATTGCAAATCTTGCAGAATCGGAAACATTAGCAATGTCTCAAAAGAGCAACGAACTGAAAGCTCAGGGAATAGACGTTATCAACTTGAGTGTGGGCGAACCGGATTTCTTTACTCCGCCACATATCAAGGAGGCTGCTAAAAAAGCGATAGATGATAATTTCTCGTTCTACACACCCGTTACCGGATATTTATCACTGCGCAAGGCAATATGCGAGAAACTGAAAAACGAAAACGGATTAGACTTCAAGCCGTCGCAAATCGTATGCTCCAACGGAGCAAAGCAATCGGTTTGCAATGCCGTATTGAGTGTTGTCAATCCCGGCGACGAAGTCATTATCCCTACGCCGGCATGGGTGAGTTACACCGAAATGGTGAAACTGGCAGAAGGAAAGGTGGTTACCGTATTGGCGGGAATAGAACAAAACTTCAAAATCACCCCAGCCCAACTCGAAGCAGCCATCACCCCGCAAACGAAGGCGATTATCCTTTGCTCTCCATCCAACCCCACAGGAAGCATCTATTCCAAAGACGAGCTCGAAGGATTGGTGAATGTATTGGCTAAATATCCAAAAATCATCATCATAGCAGACGAGATATACGAGCATATCAATTACGTAGGCAAGAACGAAAGCTTAGCCCAATTTGAGAATATCCGCGACCGCGTGGTTATTATCAACGGTGTGTCCAAGGCGTATGCCATGACAGGCTGGCGCTTGGGCTGGATGGCCGCTCCGCAGTGGATTGCCGATGCCTGCAACAAATTGCAGGGACAATACACGTCAGGGCCTTCGTCCATCGCGCAAAAGGCTGCCGAGGCCGCTTATACTGGCTCACAGGAATGCGTAAAAGAAATGCAACAGGCCTTTCAACGCCGACGTGATTTGGTAGTGAAACTGGCAAGCGAAATCGAAGGGTTAAAGGTCAATGTACCCGACGGAGCGTTCTATCTCTTCCCTGAATGTAGCTACTATTTCGGAAAATCGTATAACGGACGCGCGGTTCACAACTCGGGCGATTTAGCCATGTTCCTGCTCGAAGAGGGACATGTAGCCTCTGTTGGGGGTGCTGCTTTCGGAGCACCGGACTATATCCGTTTCTCGTATGCCACTTCGGACGAAAACATCATTGAGGCATTCCGCAGGGTAAAAGAAACCCTCGCCAAATTGAAATAACCGATGAAGAAAAAGGCTGTATTCAACTGGAGCGGAGGAAAGGACTCGGCTTTAGCCTTATACAAAGCCCTTCAATCGAACGAATACGAAATTGTCTCCCTATTGACGACTGTCAGCAGGGAGACTTCTTGTTCATCCATGCACCTTATCCCGAGCAAATTCCTGCAAATGCAGGCGGATAGCATCGGTATCCCGCTCTATCGGGTGATGCTCCCATCCAAAGACTTGGAAGGGTATGAAAGGGAAATGATGGAAGCTGTCAACCATTTCAAAGGACAGAGAGTTACTCATTTCATTTTCGGCGACATCTTCCTGCACGACGTAAAAGCCTATCGCGAAAAGCAACTGACACCTTATGGAATCGAAATCGTAGAGCCTTTGTGGGATATGACTCCCGAAGAGGTCATAAGCGACTTTCTTGCATCGGGCATCAAGACAAAAATCGTTATCACTCAGGCAGATAAATTAGGCAAGGAGTTTATCGGGCAGGATTTGGATGCCAAATTTGTTAAATCTCTGCCTAAAGAAGTCGACCCTTGCGGAGAAAACGGAGAATATCATACCTTTGTCTATGATGCTCCGATGTTTAGCAAACCTATCGGATTTTCGCTGAGCGAACCGCTGAAACTGTCATTCGACATCCGCATGGATGATGGTACAACTCAAACATTTCATTACTGGCAGGTTAAGATACAGGACACCTAAAAACACACAATTATGAAAAGAACATTTACACTCACACTACTTGCAATACTATTCTGTACAATACTCTCGGGACAAACAAAAGACGACTATCTGGTCGCTTTTTGCGACAGCACGAAAGGGGCGAACGGGCTCTATGGTTATCAAACTCCAGATGGAGAGGTTGCTATCCACGCTTGCTATCTATTTGTATATACTGATACATTATATAAGGCCGGATTCGTCGTATCGCAAGACAACGGAATGATAGCCATAGACCGCAAAGGTAATTTTCTGCTCACCCCCTTCATCTTCGATAATGGTCCCGACTACCTGCACGAAGGATTGTTCCGCTACGAAGAGAACGGAAAGATGGGCTTTGCCGATGCCGATTGCAACATTGTTATCCCTGCCCAGTTCGATTTTGCAGAACCTTTTGGAAAACTCCACGATTTCGGGCAATTTATCGATTATGACGACTGGGAAGACTCCGATATCGAGCATTATGAACAGGGACTGGCAATCTACTATATAGGCGGCGAAAAGCACAAGATGGGTGAATATTGGTATTGGGACAAATGGGACGAGATGGGCTACGTCAATAAGAAAGGGCAACGTTTCGCGCGGATATCCCCTTGGAAGGGAGATGGATGGGAGGCATGGACTACCGACGGAAAGCATGTTGAATTAAATAATGGAGGCGAAATCATTAAAACTTTCTGATTCCGCCCCCTAAAACTATATTCTACAATAATTCATTCTTCTATTTCGAAACCGATTTTCTTCAAATCTTCCCAATAGCGGGGATATGATTTGGAAACCACACCGGGCTTATCGATTATCAGATTAGGTATTTTGATGGCGGCAGGCGCAAAAGCCATTGCCATACGGTGATCTTCGTAAGTCTTAATTACAGGATTTGCTTCGGGTTCGCAACGTTCGCCGTCCCATTCGAGGATATTGTCACCCGTGTCCCGCAAGACGTAACCGAGTTTCTTCAATTCGGCTTTCAGCGCTGCTATGCGATCGGTTTCTTTGATGCGCAAGGTTTGCAAACCGGTAAACAGGAACGGTATATTCTTCATGCAACAAGTCACCGCAAAAGTCTGCGCCAAATCGGGCTCGTTTACAAAGTTATGAAAGAACTTCTTCGTATTGCGCGCTGTCTTGGTAAGCACCACCCCATTGTCCACAAACCGGGTATCAATGCCCAAATCGAGGAACAACTCGGCAACCTTGGAGTCGCCCTGCATACTATCGCGAAACAAGCCTTCGAGCCTGATTTCAGCTTTATCAGCCAACGAAGCTATCTCGTACCAATAGGATGCCGCCGACCAATCGGCCTCTACAACATATTCCAACGGGCGGTAATCTTCGGGATAGATATGGATGGTCTTGTCTTCCCACGATGCTTTCACTCCGAATTGAGCCATCATGCCCAATGTCAGCTTGATATAAGGAATCGATATAACCTCCCCTTCGAGGTGGATAGTCAACCCCTTAGTCATGGTAGGGGCAATCATCAACAATGCCGATATAAACTGCGAACTGACGCCGCCGGAAAGGTATATCTCGCCTCCATCGAGGGCAGTCCCTTTTATTTTGAGGGGCGGATAGCCCAACTTACCCAGATACTCGATTCGCGCGCCAAGCGAAACCAAGGCATCGACCAATACATTTATCGGGCGTTCCTTCATACGCTCAGTACCCGTTATAATCCAATCGCCGGGCACACGCGACAGATAAGCCGTCAGGAAGCGCATAGCCGTTCCGGCCGCCTTCACATCTATCAGGTTCGTCTCCGTCTCGAAAGCGTCGACCATCACATTGGTATCGTCACAGTCCGAGAGATTCTTTATCTCATAGGGGCTCTGGCTCAATGCGCTCAGTATCAATGCACGATTGCTTATACTCTTGGATGTAGGCAACTGGATAGTTGCGTCTATATGGCCGGTTGCGTTGATTTTATATTGCATAACAGTTGTCAATTAGTCCTCTCACGACACGAATTTAGAAAAAAGACCTCACAAAGAATCGCTTATTAAAAGAGATTAAGCTTCTTTTATCAGTCTTAACACTCGGTCGTATCCCCATTTTTCTTCGACATCTTCATCGGAAGTAAATACATTCCTCCAAACGAAATCCTGTACCGATATCCGGGTAGATGCCGTATTGTTCCATTCGACGGTCAGTCCGGCCGCTTTCAATGCATCCACGACTTTATGACCTATAATAATGGCTTCTTTATCATTATTCGCCTTCGCTCCCGAAAAACCTATCATCAGTTCGTCGGTTTCTATCACCCGTTCCAAATCCTGTCCGTGGTAATAGCAATAGCCTATCGGCTTCGAGCCTTCATCCTCGGCATCATTCCACACATCTTTGGCGTCATATACAGCATCGGAAGTCGTATATCCCGCATTATGCAAAGCTATAATCCCCTGACGGGCAAGTGCGTCGAACGCGGCATGCAACTTTTCGGTATCGGTAGGATGTTGCCAGGTTTTACTGGCTTCGAAGTTCTTATTGTATTCGCGCGTAACACGCTCGCGTATCCATTCTTCACTTATTTCGCACTCCCAGCCTTCATCTTCTACGGCTTCCATAGTGCTGTCAATAATATCTTCGAGTGATTCAAATCCGGATTTTATACTAATCAGGAAATGATTGAAGATATATTCTTCGTTTTCTGTCATAGTGTAAAAAGTTGAATTATACGTATATAAGTCTTTTTCTTAATAATATCAACATCCGTCCATACGCAGAATGCTTGCACCCAACTGATTGAGGCGGGTGTCTATATTCTGGTATCCACGGTCTATTTGCTCTATATTGTGAACGGTGCTTTTGCCATCGGCGCACATAGCGGCAAGCAACAAAGCAATACCCGCACGGATGTCGGGCGAAGTCATTGTGGTTGCCCGCATCGGACGTTTGCCCGTACCGATAACCGTCGCACGGTGCGGATCGCACAGGATTATCTGTGCACCCATATCGATCAGTTTATCGACAAAGAACAAGCGGCTCTCGAACATCTTTTGGTGAATCAATACGCTGCCTTTAGCTTGCGTCGCCACAACAAGGATAACGCTCAACAAGTCGGGGGTTAAACCCGGCCACGGAGCATCGGCAATGGTAAGGATAGAACCATCGATAAAGGTATCTATTTCGTATTCTTTTTGTGCGGGAATATAAATATCGTCCCCACGGCGCTCAAGCTGAATACCCAATCGGCGGAAAGTATCAGGGATAATACCCAAATCGTCATATGCCACGTCTTTGATGGTCAATTCCGAACCTGTCATTGCAGCCATACCGATGAAGCTCCCTATCTCGATCATGTCCGGCAATACACGGTGACGGGCGCCTTTCAGCTCTTTCACTCCCTCTACACGAAGCAGGTTGGAACCTACACCGGTTATTTTTGCACCCATCTGGTTGAGCAACTTACATAGCTGCTGCAGATAAGGTTCGCAGGCAGCATTGTAGATGGTCGTTTCGCCTTCGGCAAGCACGGCAGTCATCAGGATATTCGCCGTACCTGTTACAGATGCCTCGTCGAGCAGCATGTAAGTACCTTTCAGGTTTTTGCCCGAAATGCTATATAGTTCGCGATTAGCGTCGTAATTGAATTCCGCACCCAGCTTTTGAATACCTACAAAGTGTGTATCTAAACGGCGGCGACCGATTTTGTCTCCTCCGGGTTTAGGCAATAATGCTTTCCCGAAGCGGGCTACGAGCGGCCCGATAATCATTACCGAACCTCGCAATGAGGCGCTCTTTTTCAGGAATTCGGGTGTTTCGAGGTAATCCAGATTGATATTATCTGCCTTGAAAGACCACGTGTCTCCGTCGATACGGCGTGTGGTAACACCCATCTCGCTCAAAAGGGCTATGAGGTTATTGATATCCAATATATCGGGTATATTTTCAACAATTACTTCTTCGGGAGTGAGTAATGTTGCGCAAATAATCTGTAATGCTTCGTTTTTTGCCCCTTGCGGGATAATTTCTCCATTGAGGCGGCAACCGCCTTCGATAATAAATGATGCCATGAATAATTAATGATTTAATATATTAATGTGCTGATATGCTTTTGATTAAAAAATATGGACTTCGGGGTCGAGCATAATGTCGAATTGTTCCTTTACAACCGAGCGCACTTCGTTCATAAATCCGACAATCTCGTTCCCATCCTCCGTTCCGTAATTGACGATGATAAGCGGTTGATTAGGGTATGTGCCGACATCCCCCACCCTTTTGCCTTTGTATCCGGCTCTGTCAATCAGAAAGGCTGCCGATGTTTTCACCCAGCCTTCTTTGTAAGGGAATACGGGTAATTCGGGGTATGCCTCCTTTATTTCTTCCGCGTGCTCTACCGTTATATACGGGTTTTTGAAAAAGCTTCCGGCATTCGGTAATTCTCTCTCATCCGGCAACTTACGGCGACGGATACGGATAACCGCATCGCGCACATCTTTTGCCGTCGGAGATTCTACATCTTCCAGTTCCTTGTTCAAATCCAGATACTTGGGTTGATAGTGGAATGTACGCTGCAAGCAGAAAACCACCGATATAATAATATAATTGCCTTTCCGCTTGAAGACGCTATCGCGATAGGCAAACTCGCACTCGGCATTGGTAAAGGAAACCACTTCGCCGGTGTGCATATCCAATGCAACCACCTCGCGGATGCTGTCTTTCACCTCCGCGCCGTATGCCCCGATGTTCTGCACAGGGGCAGCACCTACCGTTCCGGGAATAAGCGAAAGGTTCTCCAATCCGCACAAGCCGCTTTCGATAGTATAATTCACGAACGAATCCCAGTCCTCCGAAGCCATCGCTTCGATATAAACCTCATCATCCGGCTCTTCTTCGTACGAAGAATCGTGCATACCATACAAGGCAAGCTTGATGACTAGTCCATCGAAATCCTTGGTGAAGAAAAGATTGCAGCCTCCTCCGATTATCAACTTTTTTTCGTCGGGATAATCGACCAGACATTTGCGGATCTCGTCGATATTCGTCGGACTGCAGAAAATTTTAGCGTATGCTTCTGTCCTGAAAGAGTTCAGGTCTTTAAGCGGGTAACGCCTATGATATTCCATGTAAGTTCAATACTTATAGGGTTATTATCTGTCTTTATACATTTGCTCGTAATACTTCATATAGTCGCCCGATGTGACTTCTTCCACCCAATCCTGATTGTCGAGATACCAGTAAATCGTTTTCACGATACCTTCGTCAAACATTGTTTCGGGTAGCCAGTCCAACTCGGTCGATATTTTAGTGGGATCGATAGCATATCGCTGATCATGCCCTTGACGGTCGCGGACAAACGTTATCAAATCATTATTTATCCAGCTGATATCGATAGAGCCATCGGCAGCGATTTCTTTCTTCTTCAAGACGTCGCGGTATTTAGGCTCTTTCTCCATAATGTTGTGGATAGTAGCAATCACGAGCTTCACGATGTCGATATTCTTCTTCTCGTTGTGCCCGCCGATATTGTACACCTCGCCTACCCTGCCGTGATGAACGACTTTATCTATCGCCTTGCAATGGTCTACGACATATAACCAGTCGCGCACATTGCTTCCATCGCCATAAACAGGCAACGGCTTACCCGCCAGAATATTGCGGATAATAAGCGGAATCAGCTTTTCGGGGAAATGGTAAGGCCCGTAGTTGTTGGAGCAACGGGTGATATTAACAGGCATTTTATAGGTTTCGTTATACGCCCGTACGATAAGGTCGCCACCTGTTTTGGCCGAACTGTACGGCGAACGGGGATCGAGCGGTGTTGTCTCGGTAAAATAGCCGGTATCGCCCAACGAGCCATATACTTCGTCGGTAGATACTTGCAGGAATTTCACCCCCTCGCGCCAGGTCGGATAACCGTTTTCGTCCGTCCCGGTTGTCCAGGCTTTTTTGGCAACGTCCAACAAATTCTGTGTACCTAATATATTGACTTGCAAAAATAATTGCGGATTCTCGATACTGCGGTCTACATGGCTCTCGGCAGCGAAGTTCACGACATAATCAATCGTATGCTCATTGAACACTTTTTCTACATCTTCGCGGCTGCAAATATCCCCTTTGACAAATGTCACGCGGGCATCTTTCAATTCGTTAGCCAATGTCCCGAGATTTCCTGCGTATGTTAAGGCATCGAATACAATTAGCTTGGCTTCGGGATGAGCCGCTAACATATGTTTCACGAAGTTGGAACCTATAAATCCGGCTCCTCCGGTAATAAAGTATGTCATATCAGTTTTTTATCTTACTTAAATATATTAAACACAAAAATAGGAAAAATAACCGTGTAAACAAGCAAAATCATGCCAAGATGGATAATTTTAATCAAAATCTCCCTTAGAAATAAAAAATATCATTTTTTAATCAAATTGGCAATATTTTTACTATATTTGCATCAATTAATCATAAAATATTATAAAATCAAGCCAAATGAACACCCAACAGATTTTATCCGAATTGAAACGCAGATTCCCTAACGAACCTGAATACCATCAGGCAGTAGAAGAGGTATTGGAATCTATTGAAGAAGTGTATAATCAACATCCTGAATTTGAAAGTGCCGGGCTTATCGAGCGACTTTGTATTCCCGACCGCATTTTCTCGTTCCGTGTGACATGGGTGGACGACAAAGGAAAAGTGCAGACGAATATGGGTTACCGCGTGCAGCACAGCAACGCGATAGGCCCTTATAAAGGAGGTATCCGTTTTCATGCATCGGTCAACCTTTCGATATTGAAGTTCCTTGCCTTCGAACAAACATTCAAAAACTCATTGACTACTTTGCCGATGGGTGGCGGAAAAGGTGGTTCGGATTTCAGCCCGAAAGGAAAATCAAACGCCGAAATCATGCGCTTCTGTCAGGCATTTATCTCCGAACTGTGGCGGCATATCGGTCCTGACACCGACGTTCCGGCAGGCGATATAGGTGTCGGCGGACGCGAAGTCGGATATATGTTCGGTATGTACAAAAAAATGACACGCGAATTTACGGGTACATTTACAGGAAAAGGACTTACTTTCGGCGGCTCGCTTATCCGCCCCGAAGCTACGGGATACGGAAATGTATATTTCCTGCTGGAAATGCTGAAAACGAAAAACATCGACATAAAAGGCAAAAAATGCCTTGTATCCGGCTCGGGTAACGTGGCGCAATATACCTGCGAAAAGTTGATAGAATTAGGTGCAATTCCTGTCACTTTGTCCGATTCGGACGGATATATCTACGATCCTGACGGTATAACAAAAGAAAAGTTGGAATATGTAAAAGAATTGAAAGAGTTATATCGTGGACGTATTCGCGAATATGCCGAAACTTACGGCTGCAAATATGTTCAAGGTGCCCGCCCTTGGGGCGAGAAGGGTGACATTGCCCTGCCTTCGGCTACGCAAAACGAAATCAACGGCGAAGATGCCAAGAAATTAGTGGAGAACGGCGTATTTGCCGTATCGGAAGGGGCTAACATGCCTTCGACTCCCGAAGCTATCGAGGTATTCCAAAAAGCAAAAATACTGTATGCTCCGGGTAAAGCCGCTAATGCAGGAGGCGTATCCGTTTCGGGATTGGAAATGACGCAAAACTCCGAACGTCTGAGCTGGTCGTCAGAGGAAGTAGACAACAAACTGAAATGGATTATGAAAAATATCCACGAAGAGTGTGTCAAATACGGAAAACTGGAGGACGGCTACGTCAACTATGTGAAAGGGGCTAATATTGCCGGATTCATGAAAGTCGCCAAAGCAATGATGGCGCAAGGTATCTTGTAATCTTGTTCATTTAATTTTATCTATATGGGGAGACAGCCTGCGGGTTTTGTCTCCCCTTTTGTTATTCGGCGTTTAAAGGTAACACGCTAAAAACCTATTTAAAGCGATAGAGGTTTGTTACTTTTTGGCAGAAAGCGTTTTTTTAAAACTTTGTGCTTGGTGGTTAAGTAATAAAAAGTAACACTGAGCTACACTAAGAAGGCACTGAGCTACACTGAGAAAAGTAACTCCTCGAAAACGGCTTAAATGAGTAGGGGATTGTTACTTTTTGGGAATTTTTGTCATGCCGAAGCTTGTTTGAGACATCTCTTACAGATAAGGACGCGGGATCCTTCGTGTTCACTCAGCATGACAGGAATAATAAAGTAGGCAAGGAAAAGTAACCTTCTAAAAACAATAAAAATCAGTAGAGTTATGTTACTTTTTTATCCGAGGTACTCCGTGAAGAACTCTGTGATACTCCGTGGTTAAATTTGTTTCTTTGTGAACTTAGTGTAGAACCTTAGTGTTCTTCGTGGTTAAGTTATAAAAAGGTAACTTGATAAAAACCACCGAAAATAAATAGAGTTTTGTTACTTTTTGGACAATCATGATTGGAAATCAGAAAATTACAATATCCCTATTCAGGAAAGTGTAATGTTTCCACCTTCTCGAGACGCCCAAGCATTTCGTCGAACTTGGCTTTGCGGATGCGCAACTTCATCCGGCAATCCATATCGAAAGATTGCTCCACAATCGCCGGTTCGAGGTCTTTGACGATCTTCATCACATCATTCATAAACGGATATTCGAATACGAATTCGGTTTCGCAATCCACAGTCTTTTCCACAACAAGTGATTCAGCAATGGCCTGCGCAGCCGCTTCGCGATAAGCAACTATCAATCCGCTCGTTCCCAATTTGATGCCGCCAAAATAACGGACAACCAACACCAGAATATCAGTCAATTCTGCTGAGTTTATCTGCCCCAGAATCGGCTTCCCTGCCGTACCCGAAGGCTCGCCGTCGTCGTTGGAGCGAAAGTCGGAGCGCTCTGCCCCCAGAACATACGCCCAGCAGACATGACGCGCATCGTAATATTCCTTTCTGTACTTAGCCAACTCGGTTTTCACCTCATCGGCCGTACGTACGGGAATGGCATAAGCGATAAACTTACTCCTTTTCTCGGCGAATATGCTTTTGGTCGTTTCTTGTATCGTCCGGAATGTATCTTGCATAAATGCAAAGATAATAATCTTATCTTTACCATGAAGTTCGCATTTTTGGAAAAGCCTGTTTGGTTTCCTATTTCTATTTTTGATCCCGAAATTGAAATATTACGGATTATGCCTCAACGACCATCGACAAAAGAAGAATACCTGAAGCAAATCAATATTGTTGTAGAATACATCAACAATCATCTGGATGAGAATATTGATTTGCGGATGCTGGCCGAAATGTCCAACTTTTCGCCTTTTCATTTCCAACGGATTATGAAAGCTTTTCTGGGTGAGCCTATCGGAGCGTTTATCGTACGTCTAAGGGTAGAGACTGCAGCTCAACTCATCCGCCATACGGATTTGCCTATCCAGGAAATAGCTTATCGCGTGGGTTACGAAACGCCTTCTTCTCTGTCTAAGGTCTTTAAGCAGTTCTACAATATTTCGCCAAGCGATTACCGGAACAATAAAGATTTTACGATTATGAAACCAATACAATTAAATGCGAATCTGAACATATCGAAGAAAAAGGTAGTAACCTTCAAACCCAAAACGGCTATTTATATCCAACGAATCGGCGGATATCAGACGCTCGATTACGGAGAAGTATGGAAAACGCTCTGGGAATACGTGAAAGAGAATAAGCTATTCACACTCATGGGAATGGAACATATCTGCATCTACCACAACGACCCGAAAGTGACATCGGAGGATAAATTGCATACAGATATTTGCCTGACCGTATCTAAAAAGGCAAAGCCTAAAGGAGAAATCGGCGTAAAAATGGTGAAGGAAGGAAAATATCTCATGTTCAGATACCAAGGTTCTTACGAGCATCTGGGTAGCGTCTACGACACCATATACGAGAAGCATATACCCGAAGGTGGTTATCAGTTGCGGAATGCTTCGTGCTTCGAAAAATACCTGAACAACCCGATGAATACCGCTCCCGAGAAACTGAAAACGGAAATATACATTCCTATTGAATAGAAAAAGGGCATCTCCGTATTGATTGGGCCTGCCGGAGATGCCTTTCAGCAAAATAGTATGAAATAGGTGTTGGGCCTTTTTGCGTTTAGTTATCTCAATTTAGAACTTATCATTCGATTCGAAATCAATTTATGTCCGGCGGAACTCACGCTTACTCTTATGGATGCAGGTTGCGAACGATATGCTTCGTCACAATACGGCATCTCATTATTAAGTCCTCCTTTTATGGTATATTTTACCACAGCATTTCCAATAAAAGAATACAACGGAGTGAAAGTAACTTTCTTCGTATGCATATCATACACCCAATTGCCCTGACCTGCCACATTCAGCTGATGAGGAGTAGCAGAAGGCTGACCTGTCAGCGGGTGAACAAAACAGAAGGTTGACGGATCTATATACTCCTTGCTACCGACACTCATGCGGCTG
The DNA here is from genome assembly GCF_010501075.1 of Dysgonomonas sp. 25. Classification (GTDB taxonomy): domain Bacteria; phylum Bacteroidota; class Bacteroidia; order Bacteroidales; family Dysgonomonadaceae; genus Dysgonomonas. Next base: position 33,522 of record NZ_QVMN01000003.1, on the reverse strand, counting down.
ACAGGTCCTGTGTAAGCAATATCGTTTTCCAATGGCAACAATGATACAGCATATCCTCTTGTCGTTTCCGCAGCATCATTCTCCGCCTTAGCCGAACAAGGGAAGGTTATAGAGAGATTCTTTATCACATGCTTGTCGTATTTTCCGCCCGTAGAGGCAGCAAAACCCATCTTCATAATAGCGGGAGGCGCAGTATTCAGGTTTTCTTTGAATGCTCCTCCTTCATTTATTTTGTCATCCGCATTGTAATCTCCTGACGATGCATTAGAAATAGCATTCTCGAAGTAGGCAGTCTCGGTTTTATAGGCATAGTCATTTATTACGGTAGATTCAGTATCTCCGTGAATAACCTTTACCGTGACGTACATACCATTATTTCCGGCAATAGGGTAAAGTTCGATAATAGCCTTGCGGTATTTCCCTGAACCTGTGCCATTTCTCAACTGGAAAGAAGAATTATAGGAGGTACTGAAACTTCCATAATCCCCATCTGCTTTCAGTCTCCGGTTGTCGCTTTTATTGGTCGTGGACTGGGTTATCAATACCGGATAACCGGTATAGCCATCTCCCATCCCATTGATAGAGGGATGAGCGACACCTTTTGCCCCGCGCAAAGTGATATGATTCTGTTTCCCTTGTGAATTCCCATAATCTTTTATTCCATTCTTCCTGTCAGTCGCCGACCAGCGCCTATCCTTGAAATTGCCATATACATCAAAAGTCACTCCCAGATAGCCACCAGTCAGTCCTTGGCATCGATTCTTTTTCCCTTTATTATTGGCCCGGGTATACATATATCCGGCTGAAGCACCGCCGGAGCCTGTAGTAATGGACGTCTGGCTTCCGTCGAATACAAAGAAGGTAAAGCCATCCGCTCCACCGTTCGAGGAGGAAGCACTGTGTATTACATATTCAAACTCCACCCTGATACCATTTATCGGGGAGAATTGGCAATCATCGAGGTAGATTGCTCCGAATTTTCCTGATTTATCTTCGGTGAGACGATAGCCTTCGGTTGTCATAACCGCCTGATTCGGTGTCCTGTCGCCCACATTCACACGTCCTTGTTCTGGTTTTTTAATCCCCTGATTGTCATCAGTACCCGACATAAGCGATCGGATATAGGGAAATTCACCATATATAGAGGGCGTAGATTGAGCCTGCAACTGATGAAATGGAAATAAAAAGAAGGATACAAACAGTATTTTTGCAGATAGACAAATTGCTTTTTTCATCATGGGCTACTTTAGTTTCCGTTAGGCTGAGCATTCACAACAAAAACGATATTGATAAATGAAACCGGGCTCGATTGCGCCTTTACCGAATATGTCATAACTCCTTCGTTCGAAATTGTTATATTTTCCAGCACGTTGCTATCATAATCCGTTATATAATAAAACAGGTCTGTCGGATTATGAAAGTATGGTATCCCTGCCGGAGCACCTGCGCTCACGATTTTCGGATTCTCGAACTGCTCTTTGTAAAGCTGAAAAAGATTGATCGGCGGCTTCACCCCCGACGTTTGCGTATCTATCTGGATGGATGGCATATAAAAGAAATTGACTCTTTTCCGGTAAGTCGATTTCTCCCATCGTTCGCCGTTCCACACATATACACCTTTTTCTATATTGTTTGCATGATCCGGCTTAATATTATATATAGTCAACCCCACATGGCGCGTCTTTTGAGTGGCATAGTCCGGAGAGGCCTTGTCCAAAAATATAGTCAATTCATTTACATCATCCAGTTCCACACGCGGCAGCAACAATCCACCATAATCGACCGTTGCATTTCCTGCTCCTCCATCTTTATTTTTTATATCCAGCAACGCTGCTTTTTCGGGAGGGATGCCTGCGCCTATGGTAATTTGAGATTTTAATCCAACCGATACAAATAAAAGCAAGAATAATAATTTTATTGAATAACGTGTTCCCATAACTCTTTTTCGATTATTAATTTAAGTAGATTCTTTCCAACTTTTTTCTAATGGGCAAAGATATAGGCATACACTCTTTGATTTTATTTCATTTTAATTCATTATTCATCAATTTTTAACAGATTGAGCGTCTTTTTTTGAAAAAGCACAATACAGCATCACAAAATGTGTCATTCCCTGACACAATACATCATTTAAACCACAAAGCATGACAAAATCCTCAAAGAAATCAATATAAAAAAAATTGGCTGTCATCACGACAACCAACCTTCATTCCTAACCATAAATCTAATACCATGAAATTATATTACAAATATATAACCGATTCGCTATAAATAAAAAACAAAAAGAAATAATTAACCATAATTTAACATTATATTAATACATAATAAACTATATTGAAAACAAAAACACTATATCCAGCAATAAAAATAGTTCGATATTATCAAAAACAGTTAAAAGGTTTGCTTTTTCGATATAAACAACTTTCCTTTGCAAGGATATTGTAAAAATAATTTGTATATTTATCTATGTAATGGGGTAAAGAGAAATAACAGCAAATAACGATTTAGCTGAAAAAAGAGGAAATTTATAATTTCCGAAACGACACAAAATCAGGATAGATAAATAGAGAAATCTTCCTTTTTATTTAATAACATCTATAAAACAACAAAAGACATACATTACATTTATCGATATTACAAAACAAAAAATGCTGCAACAAAGGCATTAAACAACAAAATCCTATAGTAGAACTTTTATGGCATTGTTTTTGTTTATTCAACAGAAGGTAACAGTAAAATAACAACTGGTACGCATAGTTTAAATAAAAAATTGCCTAACATTACAAAACAAGGTAAAACATCAAAGTGAGGAGATTTAGAATGGAAAATAATTTTACACCAAGAGTCCGCAAAATCATGGCTTACAGCCGCGAGGAAGCTGGTCGTTTACAAAATAACTATCTTGCTCCCGAACATTTGATGCTTGGAATTCTTCGCAATGGCGAAGGTATGGCCGTACAGGCATTGATTGATTTTGGAGTAAATTTGGATGAATTAAAGCAAAATATAGATGCTGCTATGACCGGACATCACGAAATGGGGACATCCGGAAACGAAATAGTATTGTCTAAAAGCACTGAGAAAATACTCAAAATGAGTATTCTGGAAGCCAGAATGGTAAGAAGCAACGAAACCGATTCGGAGCATCTCCTGCTGGCTATATTGAAAGATCACGATAATAGTGCTGCCCATATATTGGAACGGTTCAATCTGGATTACAATGGGGCATTCACTTATATAAAAAGCGTAAGCGAAATGCAAAACGGTACAGCGTCGCCACAAATGGGAGCCAACTTCACCGACGACGACGATGACGAAGATGTGCCGATAAACAACGAAAACAACGCCAATGTGGGCACACAACAGCCCCGTCAGGCGACAGATACGCCGGTACTCGACAACTTCGGCACGGACATGACGAAAGCTGCCCTCGACAACAAACTCGATCCTATTATCGGGCGCGAGCAGGAAATCGAGCGTTTAGCCCAGATACTGAGCCGCCGCAAAAAGAACAACCCTATCCTGATAGGTGAACCGGGCGTCGGTAAGTCGGCTATCGTAGAAGGATTAGCATTGCGCATCGTTCAGAAGAAAGTATCGCGTATCTTGTTCGACAAACGCGTCATCTCCTTAGATATGGCGTCGGTTGTAGCCGGAACAAAATACCGCGGACAGTTCGAAGAGCGCATCAAAGCGATACTCAACGAATTATCCAAAAATCCGAATATCATCCTCTTCATCGACGAGATACACACCATCGTCGGCGCAGGCGGCGCAACCGGCTCATTGGACGCGGCCAATATGCTGAAACCGGCATTAGCACGCGGCGAGATACAATGTATCGGAGCGACAACATTGGATGAATATCGCAAGAATATAGAAAAGGACGGAGCCTTGGAACGCCGTTTCCAGAAAGTGATGGTAGCACCTACCACCGCAGAGGAAACATTGCAGATTCTGCGCAATATCAAAGAGCGTTACGAAGAGCATCACAATGTCAAATATACCGACGAGGCGCTGGAAGCTTGTGTCAAACTGACAGACCGCTACATCACCGATCGCAACTTCCCCGACAAGGCGATAGACGCTTTGGACGAGGCCGGTTCGCGGATGCATATAGCCAATGTTCAGACGCCTGAAAGTATCGAAAAGCTCGAAAAAGAGTTGAGCGATATTATCGAGAAAAAAACTGAAGCTGTAAAAGCGCAACAATACGAATTAGCCGCCAGTTATCGCGATACGCAACGTCAGCTGATGCAGAAACTGGAAGATGAAGAAAACGCTTGGCGCGAACAACTGAAAGAGCAACCCGAAATAGTGGATGCCGAAAAGGTTGCCGAAGTCGTATCTATGATGTCCGGCGTGCCTGTACAACGTATTGGCGAATCGGAAGGTATCAAGCTGGTAGGTATGCAGGATGTATTGAAAGCATCTGTCATCGGACAAGACGCGGCTGTGACCAAGATTGTGAAAGCAATACAGCGCAACCGTATCGGGCTGAAAGATCCGAACCGCCCTATCGGAACATTTATGTTCCTCGGGCCGACAGGCGTAGGTAAAACACACTTGGCTAAAAAGATAGCAGAAGAACTCTTCGACTCGGCCGATGCGCTTATCCGTATAGATATGAGCGAATACATGGAAAAATTCAACGTTTCGCGTCTGGTCGGAGCGCCTCCGGGATATGTAGGATACGAAGAAGGTGGATTGATGACCGAAAAAGTTCGTCGCCGCCCGTATTCAGTCGTATTGCTCGACGAGATAGAAAAAGCCCATCCGGATGTGTACAACCTCTTGTTGCAGGTGATGGACGAAGGTCATTTGACTGATAGTCTCGGACGAAAAATAGACTTCAAAAATACCATTCTTATTATGACGTCGAACGTCGGAACCCGCCAGTTGAAAGACTTCGGACGCGGAATCGGTTTCAATACCGAATCGGCAACAGGTAAAGAATATTCGCGCGGGGTACTTCAAAAGGCGCTGAACAAGACATTCTCGCCCGAGTTCCTCAACCGTGTGGATGATATTATCATCTTCGACCAGTTGGAGAAAGACTCTATCGAGAAGATTATCGACATCGAATTGAAGAACTTCCATAAACGTATCGAAGAGCTTGGATACAAGATAAAACTATCAGCCAAGGCGAAGGACTTCCTTGCCGACAAAGGATACGACATACAATTCGGGGCACGTCCGCTTCGCCGGGCTATCCAGAATTATGTGGAGGATGAAATATCCGAACTTATCCTCTCCGGAACGGTAGAGCAAGGAGCGACTATCACATTCGAAGTAGATAAAGAAAACGACAAGTTAAAAGCCACAGTCAAATAATTGGCAGGCAAATGATAATGAGGAGAAAGGGGTTGATTGATTCAATCCCTTTTCTTTTTCTGCACTTTCTCTATGCTTCGAAACAACAAAAACAAATGTCATTTTGACATAAAGAAAGAACTATTTAAAGAATATTTCTCAAACAAGCACCTGTTTATCGAATATAATTACTAAATTTGAAGCCTTAAAAGTAATTATACGTATTAATCCTAATTATCAGTTATGATGAAAAAGTACAATTTTAGCCCCGGTCCGTCTATCTTACCTCAACAGACCTACGAAGAAACAGCGAAAGCTATTTTAAACTTCGACAATACATCGTTCTCGTTGATGGAAGTTAGTCACCGCAGCAAAGGTTTTCAGGCTGTGATGGACGAAGCAGTCGAGTTGTTTAAAGAATTGTTAGACATTCCTTCGGGCTATTCGGTACTTTTCCTTGGTGGTGGGGCAAGCATGCAATTCTGCATGGTTCCGTTCAACCTGCTCGAAAAAAAGGCTGCATACCTGAATACGGGAACATGGGCAAACAAAGCATTGAAAGAAGCAAAGCTTTTCGGCGAAGTAGTAGAAGTAGCCTCATCCAAAGACGCTAATTACAGCTACATCCCTAAAAACTATCAAATCCCGACCGATGCCGATTATTTCCACATCACGTCGAACAATACGATTTTCGGCACAGAATTACATACCGACCTCGATTCGCCTGTGCCTGTGGTAGCAGATATGTCGTCGGATATTTTCTCACGCCCGGTCGATATTTCCAAATACGGATTGATATATGGCGGCGCGCAAAAGAACCTCGCTCCTGCCGGTGTAACATTCGTCATCGTGAAAGACGATATATTGGGTAAAGTAACCCGCAAAATTCCTACGATGCTCGACTACCGCACACATATCGAAAACGGTTCGATGTTCAATACTCCTCCGGTAGTTCCTATCTATGCTGCTATGCAAACATTGCGTTGGATCAAATCAAAAGGTGGCGTGGATGCGATGTATAAAATCAACAAGGAAAAAGCAGCTTTGCTTTACAACGAAATAGATACGAACCCTGTATTCCGCGGGACATGTGCCATCGAAGACCGTTCCTTGATGAATGTTTGCTTCGTGATGACACCTGATTATGAAGGAAACGAAGCCGACTTTATCGAATTTGCGAAAGAAAGAGGCATATACGAAATCAAAGGACACCGTTCGGTGGGCGGATTCCGTGCATCTATCTACAATGCTATGCCAATAGAAGGCGTACAGGCATTGGTGAATGCCATGCAGGATTTCGCAAAAACGATTGTGAAATAAGAACTATCGGCCCCCTACATCCCCCAAGGGGGACTTTATGATTAAATTTATTAACTAAAATACCCTCAAAAACCTCCCCTTGGGGAGGCAGGGAGGGGCTAAAGAATATGAAAATACTAATAGCGACCGACAAACCCTTTGCAGCCGAAGCTGTACAAGGTATCAGGGAAATAGTAGAAAAAGCAGGCTATGAACTGGCTTTGCTCGAAAAATATACCGAGAAGAAACAGTTGCTCGATGCCGTAAGCGATGCCGATGCTGCCATTATCCGCAGCGATATTTTCGACAAGGAAGTATTGAGTGCAGGCAAAAAACTGAAAATCGTTGTCCGCGCCGGAGCAGGCTTCGACAACATCGACCTCGATGCCGCTACTGCCAACAATATCTGCGTGATGAATACACCGGGGCAGAATGCCAATGCCGTTGCCGAACTGACTTTCGGACTGGCGGTATATGCTATCCGCAATTTTTATGACGGGACATCGGGAACAGAGTTACTCGGCAAAAAGTTAGGTATTCATGCTTACGGGAATGTGGGACGCAACGTTGCCCGTATCGCCAAAGGATTCGGCATGGATGTCTATACATTTGACCCGTTCCTCACCAAAGAGCAAATCGAAAAAGAAGGCGTGAAAGCGCTTGGTTCGGTCGAAGAATTATATAGTACTTGCCAGTTTATTTCGGTAAACATTCCGGCAACAGCAGAGACTAAAAATTCTATCAATTACAAGCTTTTGATGGGTATGCCTAAAAAGGCAGTTATTATCAATACTGCCCGCAAGGAAGTTATCAACGAGGCGGATATGGTCAAGGTATTGGCTGAGCGTAACGACATCAAATATGTAACCGACATCAAGCCTGATAATCACGGCGAGTTAGTAAGCAAATTTGGCGACCGCTATTTCTCCACACCGAAAAAGATGGGCGCTCAAACCGCCGAAGCAAATATCAATGCCGGTTTGGCTGCTGCACGTCAGATTGTCGACTTTATCGAAAATGGAAACGAACGTTTCAGAGTGAACAAAAAATAAAGGTCTTTAAACCCTTTTTATAGAGAAGCAACCTTTGTATGCAAAGGTTGCTTTTTCTTATCTTATGCTTTCACACCTTTCACCTGCTTTGCATCTACCCTACAAAAGACAGCTATAAATGCCAATGCACTGCACAACAGGAAAGCTATTCCGACCATTACAACCGTTCCGTCATTCATAATACTCGAAACCAACGAACAGATAAAGGCCACAGCCAATTGGATAGAACCGAAAAGAGCAGACGCCGTGCCCGCATTATCGGTAAATGGAGTGATAGCCAATTCGGTGGTAGTGGGAAACAATATCCCGATAGGAAAGACATAGAAAAATAATGCGACAAGGATAAATACCATATCCACTTGCACATACATCATCACCAACAGGACGATACTTATCGCAAACATAAACAGAACCGCTTGTTTGGCAAGCTTGTTGGTCGGTATGTATTTCTGCAGAATAGTCGTCAGAAACGATGCAAACATCAACCCGAGCGCATTAATAGAAAAGACCAGCGTAAAGATATTCGTCGAAAAGCCTCCTTTTTCCATAATCAGGAAAGGCCCATTGGCAACATAAATCATCAAAGCCCCGTTTACAATACCCGCCAAAAGCGAATAGACAAGAAACTTTCTGACTTTCAATATCTCCCAGTAATTTTTGAATACATTACTATCCCGATTTATCGATCTTTCTTTGCATGTTTCAGGTAAGCCAAATGAGGTAAATAGAAACAAGGATACACCCAACACAACCAATGCACCGAATAAGCCTTTCCAGCTTGCAAGTTGCAAAATTCCGTTTCCGATACTCGGCGCTACAATAGGCGCAATACCCATTATCAGCGCCAGAAGAGCGAATATCTGCAAAGTCTTGGTCTTATCGAAATAATCGGTCACTACTGCGCGCGAAATAACCACTCCGCCGCAACCGCCGATTGCCTGAACGAAGCGTACCACCCAAAGCTGCTCTATCGTCCTGACATACAGACAGGCAACAGAGGCCACGATGAAAATAACGAGCGAAAGCAATATCGGCTTTTTCCGCCCGAACCTATCAGCCAATGGGCCCAAAAAAAGCTGCCCGATAGCAAAACCACCCAGAAAAGTCGATAACGAAATCTGCACTGCCGATACGTTGGTTCCTAACGAATCCGCTATCTGGATAAATCCCGGCAAATACAAGTCGATACTCAATGGCTCGAGAGCTGTCAATAGAGCCAGAATAATAATCACCACCCATTGGGTTAATGTAAAAGTCCTCATATGGTTATATTTTGGATGCAAAAATAGGCAGGATGCTCGGGAAGGTTCTTATACATATCCTCCGATTACTTGCACAAATGGGTCTATTTTTCTTTGAATTCGGTAGGCGTCATCGAAGTATGTTGCTTAAAGAAGCGGGTAAAGTAGGCAGCCTCGTTGAAACCCAAATCGAAGGCTATCTCTTTCAAACTCTTTTCATTCAGCCGGATTTCTTTTTTTATCTCCAATATCAACCGTTCTTGCAGGTGCTGCTTGACCGTTTTGCCTGTTCCCCGTTTGCAAATCTCATTTATCCGCTTATGGGTTAATCCCAGTTTTTCGGCGTAAAACTCGGTCTCGCGTTCGGCGACGAAGTGTTCGTCAATCAGCCACATCAGGTTGGCTACAAGCCTCTCGCAACGGCTGTTCTGAAAGATTTCTGTTTCCTCAAAAGCCGATGAAATATGAAACAGGAAAGATTCCATATAATTCTCCAGCAATAATTGCCTGTTTTTTGTCGTATATTCTAAAAGAATCAGGCGCATCAATTGCTTGAGGACATCGGTTGTAGAATCGTCGAGAGATATAAAAACATTGGAATAATACCCATTCAGGAAGTCCGACTGCATCCGCTGGTTCATCGCGAAAAGAGTTTCGGTCCTGATAGTAAAAATATACCCCTTTTTGGAGCGGGGATCGAGCTTATCAACCTGTCCGGGATATACCATAACTATCTGGTTATCTTTCAGAAGATATTCATCAAAATCCAGCATATAAGACAGGTCGCCGCCAACTTCCGTAAACCAAATCAACTGATAAAAATCGTACCGTTGATAATCGCCGAATATGGTATTGTCCGCCTCTTCCAGATTGAAGATTTCCACAAATTGGCCTTCCTTCAATTTCCTCAACAACCTACCCTTTTCGTTTGACATTTTCATCGTATATTCTTATCCGGTAAAGGTAATATTTCTTTCTATAGATAGAAAAGCCGATCTCGTATCAGAAACCGGCTTTGGGTATTTACATTTTCAGCATTCTATTCTCCCAAGGAGAGTATAGGGCTTTTCTTCTTATAATCGGCATTTTCGGCATAGATAAAGACCATCGTTCCTCCTTTGATGGTATCAATAACGGGACGATAAATATCCATCGGCAAGGCCGGACATCCACGGCTGCGGCCTAATCGTCCGCCCTCGCCCTGATAAATCAATGCAGGATTAGCATATTTGGCTCCATGAAAAACGACACCACGCATACGGGCGTTGTCGTTGATACCTTTTTCCTGCCCGTTGATAGTCAGGGAATAGCCCCGCTTACCGCGATAGGTATCACCTGTGATGAAGAAGCCGAGCGAACTCTTGTTCGACTTCATCTTATTGGAGAAAGCAGTGGCATAATTCCATCCGCTATTCTTTCCATGAGCCACATGGCTCGTGAAAAGGACTTTCTTCTCTTTCAGGTCGAGTACATATAAGCGTTCTTCGGTCGAAGGCTTCGAAAAATCTATCAACGTAATAATTTCTTTATTAGGAATATCGAGCGCGTTGTAGCCTATCATGGCATCCTCGAACATGTTATAATTCACTAAGCTATCTAATTGCAGTTCGGCATATAGCTTCTGCGTCTCTGTCAATTCGACTGCCGAAGATGAATCGGCAACAACTTCTTCGGGTGTGTCGGGTATATTATCCGAGTAAGCCGGAGAGGCAATCAAGAAGAGGATTAAAAGTAGGTAAAGGCTGATTTTGTACATAGTTAAGATTGATTGTAATAGTATATTGTTAGTCCTTGATTTTCCGATAGGTAGCATCAAAGGCAGCCCTATCGAAGCGTTCGTATTTAGGCTTGGTCGGAACATAGTCGGGATCGTCCCAGAGATTACTGGTTATCATCAAGTCGGCACTATAACGGTTGCAGGCAATAGGCACGTTATGCACGCGGCATTGGCGAAGCAGCATCATAATATCGGCATCGTGGGGTTGAGGATTCAAGTCATCAATCAGGAATATAGCCAAATCGATTTCCTGCCGGACTACCATTGCTGCTATTTCGGCATCGCCACCGAGCGGCCCCGAATTCATACAAGTTATGTCGATTTCTATTCCTTTTTCTAAAAGGGCTTGACGAATCAGCGTTCCCGTAGTTCCCGTCCCTACTAATTTATGCTTGGACAAAAAGTCCGAGTTATAGTAACACCACTCTACCATGTCGGCCTTGCGGTGGTCGTGTGCAACAAGTGCTATTGTTAATTTTCTCATCCAATTGATTCTTAATAATTATATTCTTCCTGCTTTCTGGAATGTCCGTTTATAATACCCATCGCTCAGGTCGCTCACTTTCACGCCTTTGATAGAAGCATGAACAAATTGTCCGTCTCCGATATACATCCCCACATGATTAATACGGTTGCGTCCGCGTGTACGGAAAAAGACCAAATCGCCCGGAAGAAGTTCGTCTATGGGCAACTCTTCCGACAGGGTATTCGCGATAACCGTGCTTACACGGGGTATTTCTTTATGAAAAACAGTATTATAAATAATATTCGTAAAGCCCGAACAATCGACCGCTTTACGGCTCATGCCGCCCATCCGGTAACGCGTACCGAGCCAGGATGCCACTTCGCGGTAGAAATCGAGATAATCGTCGTCAACGATATCTATCCCCAATTTTTGAGACAAGGAAGCCATTTCCGCTTGTTTTTCTCTTTGCTTATAGAGGTTCTCCAATGTATAATCCCCTGATAAATCAAGCTTCCTCTCTAAAATAGATGAAGGAGAGAGCAGGTTTTCCGAAACGGTTTCGTATTTGGGCAATGATAAAAGTCCGCCGATGTTAGACGGAATATTGATAGATTCATCCAGTTCGATAATCTTTACTAAAGCCGGATTGGCTTCATTATTTCCTTTCGCCGAAAGGATAACCGAAAAGACCGAAAGAATAAGTAACAGATAGATTCGCCTCATTAGATATTGAGTATTGTAACGACACAAAGATATAAAATAATATTTAATTCACAGACTGACAAGCTGTTAATTTTCAGCTAATAAATCCGAAGAATAGTAAGAAAATAAAAAGTGACCGAAATTTCTTCCGGCCACTTTCCATAGAATTATGTCATTTATTCCTTAACCAACGTGATGGAGTAGACCCCAATGCCTGTATCATCTCCGATATATATTACTTCCTGATTTTTCCATACTGTTAACTTACCTTTGTCCAAAGACAGTTGTCTATATTCAAAAATATAAAGATCATTATCGACCACACAGCCATGCACATAGGCAGAGTTCCACTCTGTTCCGGTAGGCACATAACCACCTGATAGCTCCACTTTCTGGCCATTCTTGAAAAGTACAACCTCAGTCCCGTGATTAGCGATAGCCAATATATACACATCTTCGTTGACAGTCAATATCGACGAGTTTTGTGGAGAAAGGTTTGAAACAGGTTCTAAGGAGTGTCTTTCTTGATTCTTCATTAAAATCAATTGGCTCGACTCTTCCCTAAAAAGATGATAAAGGTCGTTATTTAAGAAGCAAAAGTCTTCAAATCTTGAATAAACTCCATAATATTCGTCAACAAAAACCTCTCCGTTCTTCCATATTACAGGATTACGCCCTTTATTTCCACCTGCATACACATCTCCATTCCGAACAAGCATTTTAGACACACCACCATCTATGTGTGGATCTTCAGCCGTTGGCGACAAATCGGCCAATATACGTTCGCTACCATTCGACCAGATTACAGGCACACCATTACTCAAGTCAGTAAAATACTCAATATAGCCTCCGGCATGCACTTTATCGCCATCAAGAGCAAGAGATATAGCAGCCCCTCTCTGATTAGACAAACGAGTTTCAACTCCGTTTTTCCACATCGTCGGATAATTATTTTTAGACCCTGCAAAATAAATATCATTACCTGAGACAAGGAAAGTATATAATAACGCCCCTTCCGATACAGGTGCCACAAGCTCTCCATCCTTATATAATCCCCATATTTCTCCATTTTCAGCCATTATATAATAGGCACTTAAACCTGTCACTTTTACCTCACAGGTTGCTATATTTTTACCTGATTTAGCAGTAATAATAGCTGTACCTTTCGACAAGGCTGTGATTTTTCCATCAGAATCGACTTTGGCAACACTCGGGTTAGAACTTGTCCATTCCACATTTTCAAGCTCACCGGATACACCCATCGCTGAAAGGATAGCTTCTTCATCTATCGTTCCGCTCACAAGGTTCAGCGTAGTTTTGTTTAATGTTATTTCTCCGGTTTGCAAGTCATCATTGTCGCTTCCACACGAAAACATTATAGCAAGAGACGCTACAATGAGCAAGTACATTTGTGCTTTTTTCATATCTGTTTGTTAAGTTAAATAAATAGTAATTGTCATAAAAACACAAAAGTACACTAATTCATCGAATTCTTCCCGCTTTCAGCCAGTTCTTTTTATAATAATTTTCATCCAAATGATTCACCACCACTCCGCGCGAAGTGGAAGCATGAATAAAGTAACCGTCTTTCAGATAGATACCGACATGTGTGGGTTTCTTTTTGTTATTGGTCGTTGCAAAAAACACCAAGTCGCCGGCATACAAACTGCCTTTGGATATAGTCTTTACTTTTGCCGACAAATCCGTCGTACTGCGGGGTATAGATTTACCATAAGCATTCTTATATATATTCAGCGCCAGCCCCGAGCAGTCGACACCGCGCTTGGTCGTTCCGCCATACCGATACTTAACACCCATCCACAACGAACACTCGGCGTATAGCTTCATGTTTTTATCGTCATCTTTGTTCGTATTCTTTAGCGGAATGCCGAGTTTTTGAGACAGGTGAGAGACTTGGACAGGATCGTACAGATTGGGATTTCCCGTTTGTACCGACCGGCAGGAAGCAAGGGAAACAACGATCGAGAAGAATAGCAATATTTTTAGAAGCGTTTTTCTCTGCATATCGTGAACTCTATTATTGTTTTGTAAAGATAATTATAAAACCAAGAGATAACAAAAAGGCCATCCCTTTTGGGATAGCCTTTGTATATCTCAATAATCATCGATTACAATGCGTTGACGTGATGCGCTAATTTAGACTTCAAGTTACCGGCTTTGTTTTTGTGAATAACATTCTTTTTAGCCAGTTTGTCGAGCATAGAACATACTGTAGGATAAAGTTTCTGAGCTTCAGCCTTGTCTGTTGTAGCGCGCAATTTTCTTACAGCATTACGTGCAGTTTTAGCTACATATCTGTTTCTTAAACGTCTTACTTCAGCTTGTCTTACTCTTTTCAGAGCCGATTTATGATTTGCCATATTGACTAATCTCTTTTATATTGTTTAAAATCTTTTTCTTTTGTAGCCCATAGGGGAGTCGAACCCCTCTTTCAAGAATGAAAATCTTGCGTCCTAACCGATAGACGAATGGGCCATCTTGGAATCAATCTGTTAGTCTCCGAGAGGCTATACATTTCCTTGATTGCGGATGCAAAGGTAAACGAATTTTGATAATCTGCAAAAAAATAAGCATATATTTTTAAGAAAATTTTCATTCACCCGAAAGACGGTCATTCTTAATTATAGATAAATCTATTGAAAACAAATTGCATAAGCCATCCGAATGGTTTATTTTTGCAGCGTATAAAAATAGACTGTAATACATGAAGAAGCTTTTTCTACCGATTATATGTACTTTCCTGTCCCTGCAGATTGCCGCACAAAACCCTTACCGGTCTCCCATGGATATACCGCTTGTCCTGAGCGCCAACTTCGGAGAATTGCGCGCCAATCACTTCCATACGGGTATCGACATCAAAACGCAAGGGGTTGTCAACAAACCAGTGTATAGCATTGACGACGGCTACGTTTCGCGCATATCCGTTTCGCCGAGCGGTTACGGATTAGCGCTATATGTTACCCACCCCGCCACAGGACAGACAAGCGTATACGGACACTTAAACAAATTCACCAAGGCTGTTGCCGCCTATGTGAAAGAGAAACAATACGAAGAAGAAAGCTTCAGGGTAAACCTTTTCCTCTCCCCCGAACAGTTTCCGGTAAAGAAGGGAGACCTCATTGCTTACAGTGGCAATACGGGCTCATCGGGTGGTCCTCATGTACATTTCGAAATACGTGACAGCCAAACCGAAAATGCTCTCGATCCACTCCCCTACTACACCAAAGACATAGACGACACTACTGCCCCCATCGTAAAAGGGATAGCCGTTTACCCGATTGAAGGGGAAGGGCTCTTAAACGGCAGCTACGAAACTTTTCGCCAGACCATTACCCCCCTTAAACAAGGAGGTTATTCCCCTATCAGCAAGAAGCTGAATGCTTGGGGCAGAATCGGGTTCGGCATACATGCCAATGACCGCATGAACGGAACAGGCAATATCTATGGAGTGAAATGCGTGCGCTTGTATTGCGACAGCGTATTGATTTCTTCGTTGGACGTCGCCGAAGTCGACTTCAACAAATCGCGGATGATTAACAGCCTGACGGATTTCGACTTTTGGTACCGGAATAAGAAATTCTATATGAAATCCTTCACCGAACCAGGCAACAGATTAGACATTTACAAGGATGTCGAAGACGACGGCTATCTGACGATAAACGAAGAACGAGACTACAAGCTACGCTACGAACTGGAAGACTTGTATGGAAACAAGACGAGTTATTCATTCACCGTGACAGGAAAAGAACAATCCATCCCCTATGACAAACGATGTTCGCAATATATGGCATGGAATCAGAACAACCATTACATAACCGACGATTTTTCCCTCTCTATCCCTGCCGGAAAGCTATATGACGATATATGCTTTATCCTATCGAGGGAAAGCGGTGTGAAAGCCGATTCGTCATTCCACCTATCCGATTGCTACAAGGTTCACGACAAATACATCCCCTTGCAAAGCCCTGCGGAGATAAAGATAAAAATGACAGGTGAGATGTTTAACCCTCATTACAGACCTTACGGCATCATACAAATCGACGGCAAGCGCCCTGTATGGATAGGCGGCGAATACAAAGACGGCTATCTATCGGCAAAAATATCAGAACTGGGGCACACCTATGCTATCACGGCCGATATCAAAGCACCTGTCATCACCCCTGTCAATCCTAAAAACTGGAAGGCAAACAAAAAAATCGTTATAAAGGTAACCGACAACCTGAGCGGCGTAGCATCTTACCGGGGCACATTGAACGGAGATTATGCCCTCTTCGGAAGAGACATAAAATCAACCAACTACACCTATACATTCGATCCTGATCGATTGGTAAAAGGCACGACCTACCAACTGATATTTACCGCCTCGGATGCCGCAGGAAACACTTCGGAATACACCTACGAATTTGTGTATTAATAACATTTCACAAAGCTCTGTGCAATAAATAAAGCTTCAATCGGTTTATTTAATGTACTTTTGCATCCATATTTATATCGTTAATCATGAAGAAACTTATCCTGATATTGATTCTTTTGGCCGGCACACTGGCCGCTACCGCCCAGACATACGAAGAGATGGTGAGCAAAGCGATGGACTTCGCCGAACAAAACGATTATGTAGGAGCCGAACTGGCCATGAAAGCCGCCTTGCGAGCCGAACCTGCCAACCCGGGCAACTCGTTGCTACTATTCAATCTCGGGACATTCCAACGCAATCAGGGGAAGCTCGAAGAAGCGCTTATCTCCTACAACGCTGCCATTGCTAAATTCCCCAACCCTTCGATGCTTTTGCACAGCCGCGCCGCCCTCTACTGCGAAATGAATCAATGGGATAATGCTTTTATCGATTACAGCAGCCTCATCGCCAGCGACCCGAAAGATATGGAAGCCCTGTACCGCCGTGGGTTGATTTTCCTGATGAAAGATGATATAATCAGCGCCGAAAACGATTTTGGGAAAATGCTCGAAATAGACGCCGAAAACCTGCAAGGCAAAATGGCTATGGCTATGATACTGAAAGGGCAGGAAAAGTGGGAGGAAGCCGAAGTAGCTTATACCTACCTGCTATCGAATAACAAGGCAAATGCCGACTTATACCTCAACCGCGCCGAATGCTATTTCCAGCAGAAGAAGCTCGGGCGGGCGCTTGTCGACATCGAAAGTGCCTCTAAATATGGTTACAATGGTGCGCCACTTTACCTCCTGCGCGGACAAATCCGGCTGGAACAGTTCGACAAGCCTTCCGCCCGCGAGGATTTCCTCAAAGCGAAAGAAATGGGCGCATCTCCCGAGATAGTCGACCCACTACTGAAACTGGCGGCAAAGAAGTAAAAAAACAACCTACTGATAATCAATCGAAATTTAGTTAAAACTTGACAATCTTTACATATTTGACACGATACTGTGTTTTTTATGCTGTCAATTTTTCTGTCATACTGAGCCTTCGGCGAAACATCTCGTCTTGTTAATAGAAAGAGATCCCTCACAGATGTTCGGGATGACAGAAATAGACAAGTGCATCAACTCTTTGTATTAGATCCGCCATCCACAACAAGCAGTTTTAGCGCTGATAATAAGCCTTTTAAACACTAAAAAATTTCACAGCACATATCTGTATATCTCTTTTTTTTTAACCACAGAGTATGAACAGATATCAGTTATCCAAAAAAAGATGATAACTATTAACGACTCATTGCATTAGCTTCTCCCTGTATTGATAAAGTTATTTCTATTCGTTACGGACAGGTAGGCGCTATTATGGAAAAATCTATTGTTGTTGTACCAGAAAAATATTGAGGAGTTACCCTCCAATTGCTTATATTCGGACAATAATTCGGTTGAAGCTTAAATTTATTCACCTCTATTTGCGATAACTCGTTGCCGTAACAACTCAACGAGAGCAAAGCTGTGTTGGATGATACATCGAGGCTTGTCAACTGATTGCCGTAACAAGCACAATAGGCCAAAGCTGTGTTGGATGATACATCGAGGCTTGTCAACTGATTGTCGTAACAATTCAACGAGAGCAAAGCTGTGTTGGATGATACATCGAGGCTTGTCAACTGATTGTCGCTACAAGTACAATAGGTTAAAGCTGTGTTTTGGGATATATCGAGGCTTGTTAAGTAATTGGAGGAGCAATTTAAATTGGCTAAAGCTGTGTTTTGGGATATATCGAGGCTTGTTAACTGATTGCCGCTACAGTGCAAGTCGGTCAAAGCCGTGCAGGACGATACATCCAGGCTTGTCAACTGATTCACATTACAATGCAGAGCCGTTAACGCATAAAGTTTGCCGATCCCGGTAGAAGAAGTAAGAGCTGCATATCTAATATCCAACACTGTTACCCTTTTCTCGCCGCAAATAGTTTTCCACGTAACTCCACCAAAGGTAGTTGGATCCCCGCTTAAATTCCAGCCTAAAGGATTGCCGGGATTAGCATTGTACAAGTCCTTCAGTGCTTGTACATCTTCGGCATAGCTACCTTCTATTTTGCGTCCTGCCTTACCTCCCGAAAGTTGTTGCCATTGTTCACCTCCCCAGACAAACAGTCCTGCCGGATAGCCACATTCGGGAACATCGTTAATGTTATATACCAATAGCCCGATATGTTTATCCAGGTCGTAACTGTTCGAATTGTTACCGATAGACGCTGCCAGTTCAGCAGGGGTAGTTGGGTTCAGCTTGGTTAGCTCTACCCGTGGTAAATTCAGCCCCTTTGTCGTTATTGCCCCCTCTGTCAAATCAAGCAATGCCCCTTTCATCGGCGGCTGATTACTACCTATTGTCACTTGTGCTCGCATGCTGCTTACTACCGTAAATAAGGCCATTATAACAATAACCTGTGTCAAGATTTTCTGTTTCATAAAAATATCAATTTGAAGATTAGTAAATTTCTTATAGTTGTTAGCCATTAGCGGATAGCCAATAGTTTTATTGTCATCTCGAGTGGATACGAGGGATCTCTTTCGATCTTGAGCGTAGGGGCGAATAAATATTCGCCCGGATATACCCGCTTGAGCAGGCATATATTCTGTTTTCGCGGGCGAAAGCTGTTTCGCCCCTACATGTATTTCATTGTTGACTGTTGACTGATAACTGTTAACTGTCCGAAAAGAATCCCGCTTCTCCTCACGGAGAAGACGGGATGAAACGGGGTGAATACCCCTGACATTAACACAAGCATATCTTTTAGTAGACGAGTTACAAGTTACGAGTGACGAGTAGGGACAAAGCCGTACAGCAGTTCGCAAGTTATCTCTTGTAACTCGTAACTGTGCGAAGCACGAAGTAACTGCCCGTAGGGCGAAGTAACTTTTCTTTGAAAATTCTTCTCTAAAACCTTGGATTAATCCGAAATATTNAGTAGACGAGTTACAAGTTACGAGTGACGAGTAGGGGCAAAGCCGTACAGCAGTTCGCAAGTTATCTCTTGTAACTCGTAACTGTGCGAAGCACGAAGTAACTGCCCGTAGGGCGAAGTAACTTTTCTTTGAAAAATCTACCCTGAAACCTTGGATTAATCCGAAATATTGACTATATTTCGTGTGTGTGTGTGTGTGTGTGTGTACGATACAATGAAATCAACTCATTAATATAAAACATATTAATGAAGAAATCAAATAATTTAACCCCCTTATAAATAGTCATTACAATAAGATAAACTATTGCAAATATAGCGTATATTATCAAATCAACCAAACAAAGGACAATATATAAAACCCCTAAAAACAGGATAATTCAATATTATTATGTAATTTTGAACTCTCTAAAATTAATATCAACAAAGATGTCAACGTTAGAACGAGCTATCAAATCTCTCCCGGAGAAAGGGTATTTAGACATAGAAATACCGCAAGGAATCAACCTATTAGACGAAATCAACCGCCTGCGAAAAGAGAAGAATGCTATCATTCTCGCGCATTATTATCAGACAGGCGACATACAGGATATAGCCGATTTTCTGGGCGACAGCCTGCAATTGGCGCGTGCTGCCGAAAAAACCGACGCCGATATGATTGTTTTTTGCGGCGTCCATTTTATGGCGGAAACAGCCAAAATACTCAACCCGACGAAGAAAGTCGTACTACCCGACCTACAAGCGGGATGTACGCTTGCCGATTCGTGCTCAGGCGAAGGCATCAGGGAGATGCGGAAAAAGCATCCGAATGCGATTGTAGTCAGCTACATCAATTGCGACTCCACCGTAAAGGCCGAAAGTGATATTATCGTCACCTCATCCAATGCCGAACAGATTATCCGTTCGCTACCGGAGGATCAGGAGATTATTTTCGCTCCCGATAAGAATCTCGGGCGATATATCAATCAGGTTACCGGGCGCAATATGATACTCTGGGACGGTTCGTGCTATGTACACGAAGCCTTTTCGCTCGAAAAAATCGGGCAGCAAATGCTCATTTATCCCAAAGCGAAGTTGATAGCCCACCCCGAAGCACAAAAACCAGTCCTGCAAATAGCAGATTTCATAGGTTCTACTGCCCGCCTGCTGGACTATGTAGTAGAAGACGATTGCGAAGAATTTATCGTAGCCACCGAAGAAGGCATCCTGCACGAAATGAAAAAGCGTGCCCCGCACAAAAAGCTGATTCCTGCCGAAAGTGACGATAAAACATGCAATTGCGCCGAATGCCAGTTCATGAAACTCAACAATATGCAGAAATTGTATCTTTGCATGCAGTACGAGTTACCCGAAATAACCCTCGACGAGGAAATAAGACTGAAAGCCCTGCGTCCGATAAACAAGATGCTCGAACTTTCTAAAAAGATAAAATAAAGATGATATATACAGACGTATTGGTTATAGGATCGGGCATATCGGGATTATCATATGCCATGAAGATAGCCCAACAAAAACCCGAAACACGCATCACCATTATAACCAAATCGGACAGCGAGGAGTCGAACACCAAATATGCACAGGGCGGTGTAGCTGTTGTCACCGACTTCGAAAAAGACAGCTTCGAAAAACATATCGAAGACACCATGCGCGCCGGAGACGGCATGTGTAAACTGGAGGCAGTGGAAGTCGTCGTGAAAGAAGGCCCCGAACGCATCCGCGAGATGGTGGAATGGGGTGCGCAGTTCGACATCAACGACAAGCAAACCTACGACTTAGGGCGCGAAGGCGGTCATACCGAAAACCGCGTTGTTCATCATAAAGATGTCACTGGCGCCGAAATAGAACGGGCATTGCTCGAGGCTATCAGCCAGCTGCCGAATGTCCAACTACTCAATCATCACTATGTAATCGACCTGATAACGGAACACCATATCCCGGGCGAATCGTTCGACAAGTACAACCTCAATTGTTACGGGGCGTATGTGTTGGATATGAAGAACCGCCATATCGTAAAAATGTCCGCCAAAATAACCCTGATGGCAACAGGCGGCTGCGGACATGTGTACAAAAATACCACCAACCCGCTGATTGCCACAGGCGACGGAATTGGCTTGGCGCACCGTGCCAAAGCACGCATTAGCAATATGCAGTATATCCAATTCCATCCTACGGCGTTTTACAGCATCAATCCGGGGCAGCTATCACTTATCTCGGAGGCTGTACGCGGATTCGGGGCAAAACTTTGCACCAAATCGGGCGAGCGCTTTATGCACAAATACGACGATCGCGAGGAGCTGGCTTCGCGCGACATCGTAGCCCGCGCCATCGACAGCGAGATGAAATTTCGCGGCGACGATTATGTATGCCTCGATTGCCGCCATCTCGATCATCAGAAATTCCTCTCCCACTTCCCGAATATCTATTTGCAATGCAAGGATCAGGGATTGGATATGTTCAAGGATCTGATACCTGTCGTACCCGCCAGTCACTATCTGTGCGGAGGGATAGATGTAGATTTGTTCGGACAGAGTACCATCAAAAATATGTTTGCCGTCGGCGAATGTTCCAATACTGGCTTACACGGGGCAAACCGTCTGGCTTCGAACTCCTTGCTCGAGGCATTGGTGTTTGCGCATCGTGCCGCCATGAAAACACTCGAGCGCTTGAGGCAGGACGATTTTCACTATCACAACCTCGAACGCATCCCCGAATGGAATCAGGAAGGTTTGAAAGTGAGCGAGGAGATGGCTATCGTCAGCTATCTGCGTAAGGAATTGCAAATATTGATGAGCGATCTGGTCGGCATTGTCCGCAGCAACGAACGGCTGAAACTTGCCAAGCAGAAAGAGGAAGATATATACCGCTCGGTGAAGGATTTGTATAAATTCCATATCCTTTCGCCGCAATTGTCCGAACTGCGTAATCTGGTCAGCGTAGCCTGGCTGATTATCACACAAAGTCTGGAACAAACCGAAAACAGAGGAGCATTCTATAATAAGGATTTAGTAAAAAAAACTACAACAGATGAATAAACCGGCATACGTTACAGAAGAAAGATTACATCATTTCATCAGCGAGGCATTGAAAGAAGACGTCGGCGACGGCGACCATTCCACCTTGGGCAGTGTCCCCGCCGACCTGCAAAGCAAAGCACGACTACTCGTAAAAGACGACTGCGTGCTGGCAGGTGTAGAACTGGCACAGGAGATATTCCGCCATTACGACAAAAATCTGAGGATGGAAATCTTCAAGCAAGACGGTGATTTCGTCCCAAAAGGAGAAGTGGCTTTTGTGGTGCATGGTTCGGCACGTTCTATCCTTACAACAGAGCGTTTGGTACTCAACTGCATGCAACGTATGAGCGGGATAGCGACAGCCGCCCGCGAAGTAGCCAAAATAGTGGAGGGGACGGGAACTCAAATCCTCGATACGCGCAAGACAACACCTAATTTCCGTATGTGCGAAAAATGGGCTGTCTATATAGGTGGCGCACAAAATCACCGGTTCGGATTATACGATATGATCATGCTGAAAGACAATCACAACGATTATGCAGGCAGCATTACCAAATCGGTAGAATCGACCGTAGAATACCTGAAAGAGACGGGTAAGAACCTGATGATAGACGTGGAAACACGCAATCTGGATGAGGTGAAGGAAGCCCTCGCCACGAATGCGGTAGATATTATTATGCTCGATAACATGTCGCCACAACAAATGCGCGAAGCGGTCGAAATAATCGCCGGCAGAGCCAAAACCGAAGCATCGGGAGGTATCACGAAAGACCGTGTTCTGGAAATTGCCCATACCGGCGTAGACTATATTTCGTCTGGCGCCGTTATAT
Organism: Dysgonomonas sp. 25; assembly: GCF_010501075.1. Classification (GTDB taxonomy): domain Bacteria; phylum Bacteroidota; class Bacteroidia; order Bacteroidales; family Dysgonomonadaceae; genus Dysgonomonas. Next base: position 10,450 of record NZ_QVMN01000003.1, on the reverse strand, counting down.
ATTCAGCGACGATAAAAGATATGAGCCTGAAAGCGTTTTAAATTCAGATTTAAGGTACTTTTTAGACTGAAATCTATTTATTTAATACAAAAAGGACTTTGTGTCGAAAAAATAATTAATTTTGCACGCTGCATAGCGTTTCCAAAAAAACGAATGCGGCAAATAACCATTTATCGATAAACACTGGAAATGAACTTGTTACTTGAAAAGATGAATAAATTCGATGCCGCCCGCAAAACACGCGAGGCCGGTATCTATCCTTATTTCAGACAAATCGAAAGCGATCAGGATACGGAAGTTTCCATCAACGGAAAGAAAGTGCTGATGTTCGGTTCTAATGCCTATCTGGGATTGACCAACCATCCTGCTGTGAAAGAGGCTGCCATAAAGGCGGTCGAAAAATACGGTACGGGGATGGCCGGCTCGCGCTTCCTGAACGGGACGCTCGATATCCACATCGAATTGGAAGACAAACTTGCGAAGTTTGTCGGAAAAGAAGAAGCGATGGTTTATTCTGCCGGATTCATGGTCAACGAGGGTGTAATTGGATGCCTCACAGGGCGCGAAGATTACATTATATGGGACGAATTAGACCATGCCTCTATCATCGAAGGGAACAGAGCATCTTTTTCAACTAAGCTGAAATTTCGCCACAATGATATGGCTTCCCTTGAGAAGCAATTGCAAAAATGTGATCCGGACAAAGTGAAACTCATCGTTGTAGACGGGGTTTTCAGTATGGAAGGCGACGTTACGAACCTGCCCGAAGTTGTTCGCTTGGCCAAGCAATACAAAGCCAACGTAATGATTGACGAAGCACACGGCTTAGGCGTTATGGGACACAACTATAGCGGAAAAGGTGTGCACGACTACTACCAACTCACTGAGGATATGAGCCTGATAATGGGAACATTCAGCAAGTCACTGGCTTCTATCGGGGGATTCATTGCAGCGGATAGTGCGACAATCGATTACCTGCGTCATAATTCCCGTCCATACATTTTCAGCGCAAGTATTACTCCTTCGGCCACAGCGGCTGCCAGCAAAGCGTTAGACATCCTTATAGCTGAACCCGAACGCGTCAAAAACCTTTGGGATATAACAAATTATGCTCTTGATGGATTCCGCCGGATGGGTTGCGAGATAGGACATACTTCTACGCCTATTATCCCGATATTTATCCGTAACAATGAGAAAACATTCCTTATAACAAGAATGCTCTTCGAAGAAGGTATCTTCGTCAATCCGGTGGTATCGCCTGCCGTTGCGCCTAACGATACACTGATTCGCTTCTCACTGATGGCAACACATACCAAAGAACAGGTAGATATTGCTTTCGAAAAAATGGAGAAAGTATTCAAAGCGATGGACATACTTCATTGAATATAAGCAATCAACATAATAAGAGTAACCCTCTGTCCGTTAAAAGATAGAGGGTTTATTCTTAGAACCCGTTAAACAAAATGAAGAAAATTATATTTCTCTGCCTTAGTATTTTCACTTTTCTTGCCGCCAATGCCCAGTATCAGGTAGCGGGCGCAGAAGAGTATGGCGACAATCTGACCGGTACAAACATACACAAGGTATTTGTCGTCAACGGGCTTTCGGGTGCCGAGCTGAAATATACATCTTCCTCGGCGAGTGCCCAGTTCTTTTATTACACCAACTCTCTGGCTGACAAACTACCCGTTCCGGCAGGAGATATAACCTCTTATACCTCGGGCGGAGAAACCATTTATACCATTCGCAACCTGATAGATAGCAAAGGCTATTATGCCGTAGAAAGCGGAGTAGACAAGCTTGCCGCATGGATTATCGACTACAGCCTCCATCATCCTGTGCTGAACAGCATCACGCCGATAGAAGATGCGGATAAGTGCCAGTACCTGAAATTAGGCTTCAGCATCACCGATGATTTGTCGTTCTTTGGCACCACAGGCGTAGAAAGAAAAGTTAACCGAAAATATACCATCGCATACGAGAATCTGGTATGGAACGATACTGACAAACGATTTGATCAGGAAACAGTAACCGAAGAAAATGTATCAGGTACTGAAACGGTAATCGAAGCACCTCTGCTGACGACTGAATTTACCTTGAGCGGCGACCAGTTTGCACAAGCATTCGGGATAGATATTTCGCTTATTTCTTCTACTTACGAGGCCGTAGCAACAGAAGCGCATATCGTTGCCGAAATAGAAAAAACAGATGGAAGCCTCGAAGATATAGATTTCACAACCCCCGGGCTGTTATTTTCAGCCCCGGCCAAAATCTACTTCGACGGATATGCCAACGAGCCAACCACTCAATATTACGACTGGCGAATTTACAGGAAACTTACCGGGCAAACGGACTGGGGTACTCCCATCGCCCGCTTTTCCGACAGGGAGTTTTATTATGTTTTTGAGCAACATGGAGACTTCAAGATAGAATTGGAGGTTGCCAATCAACATTCGGAATGCCCATCAATTGCTCAAGTAACATTCGCCATCTCTGAATCTGCCCTTGACCAACCTAACTTTTTCTCTCCGGGTGATTCTCCCGGGAGCAACGACGAATGGCGTGTAGCACATAAATCGATAGTCAAATTCAGGTGCACCATTTTCAACCGTTGGGGCGTAAAACTTTTCCAGTTCACAGACCCCGATAAAGGCTGGGATGGACGATACAAAGGAAAGCGTGTCAATCCAGGGGTATACTTCTATGTTATCGAAGCTACGGGTGCAGATGGACGTAAATACAAAAGGAGCGGCGATATAAATATCTTAAAATAAACAATCTTATTCCATTAAGAATTATCGATATTACAAAGGGCGAGCCGACAGGTTCGCCCTTTGTTGTAAACGTGATTAGCAAATGAAAATAAATAAGATTATCTATACAGGGAAGTAGTCCGTGAGGACTGTTTCCCTATGCTCTTTGGCTTTGTGCTTATTGGTAACGAAAAGAAAAAAATATGTATTGTAAAGTTTTTCGATAGTTAAAACACTCATTAATAGTGATAAACATACTTGACAGGTATAACACGTCTAATACAATAAGTTGACACGTCCGCCTATTTTTGTCATCCCGAACATCAGCGAGGAATCTCTTTCCATTAACAAGACGAGATGCTTCACCTAAGACTCAGTATGGCAGAAAAATTGACAGTGTAAAAAACACTGTATCGCGTCAAATCTGTCAAGAGTGTCAAGTTTTAACTAAAATCCGATTGATTATCAGGTAATTGATTATTTTACACTAATAACCGTGAGCGGCTTCGTATTCCTTGAAGAGTTCGTTGATGAAATAGAGGGTGCTTTTCCGGGCGTTGGTGCGGACTTCTTTCAGGTTGCCACCCTTATTCACAGCATCATCCGTGATAAAAGTTTCGGCGCGGATAACCTTGGGCAGGGATCTGGAATTGCTTTCTTTAGTACCCTGATACAGAAAGGAGATATCGGTAATCTCGAGCACACAACGGCTCTCGTAGACATATCCGTTGACACGGTAGCGCATGACAAATTGTTCGCGTACCCCATCCGAATCGGCAGGGAGCAGCAATTCTATACGCGAGCGGGCAATAATCTCCCGCGCTCTCGTATCCACCCGCACGCTGGATATAAAAGGATCTTTGCCATAATTCTTTACAGCCCAGTTTTTGAGCATCGTAAAGTTATCGTCTCTCGAATTGCCTTTGGGTGTAGGGATTTCTTTGATAAAGACAACCTTGCTATCTACGACAGGTACGCTCATAGCATCCTCGTGCAGGCGGACGATTTGTGCCGGCAAATTCGCTGCTAAAAACAGGAATGAGGATATGATAATAAGTCTTCGCATAACCAAATCGATTAATAGATTGGAACAAATATAGGGGATTATTTTTATCCTGCTCTATATTTGGTTAACAAATTAATGGCAAATATAGCTACTTGGTGTGCCTGTTTTTAATGGCAAAGGCGGCAATCCCAAACAATCCGCAAACGATGAGCCACAAAGACTGCATGGCAAACACCCCGAAGGCAAAAGCTTCGGCCTGAGTTTCAGGGACACTATACAAGACGAGAGAAGCTATCACGGCAGCATGCCAGACACCCATCCCGCCGTTGGTAGGGATAGCCATAGTTATGCTGCTCAAGGCAAAAGCTATCAGTCCGGCAGTTATCCCGAGGTTATCGGTAAAATCGAATGCGTAGAATGTTATATAGAAATAGAGGAAATAGCATCCCCATATCATAAAGCTGTATGCAATCAGGCGCAGCTTTTGCTTCATGCGCCATATAGCCTTCAGGTCTTTCCAGAAGCCGTCAATTATTCCACGCACCTTCTTCACGATAAAATTATCTTTGAAGAAACGGAATACGACAAACGTTGCCAATACAGCGCCTACAATCGCCGCGTATAAGAAAGGCGAAGAAAGCAGATTCAACAACGGGGCAAACGTTTGCTCATTCGCCTCGGCATAGTGAATAAAGAACTGCATATTAATGAAAAAGGCAAACAAGGTGATAAGCAGCACCATTATGGTATCGAGCACACGATCGAGAACGACCGTACCGACTAATCTGACAAAAGGTACCTTCTCTTCTTTCGATACCATGGCGCAGCGCCAAATTTCGCCTCCACGCGGGATGGCAAAGTTGACGGCATACGAACCATAGATGGAAAATATCAGGTTCGACACCTTCGGTTTATATCCTAACGGCTCTATCAGTAGGCTCCAGCGATATCCCCGGATAGTATTGCCCAATAAACCGAAAAGCAGGGAAAAGGCAAGGATAGCCCAGTTGGCATCCTTCAATATGCTCCATAATTCATGGAAATCGGTCTTTCTGAAAAGGAGATAAAGGACGAAAACGCCTAAGAAAAGAGGTAAAACGATTTTTAGCAGCTTGTTCAATAATGAACTCTTTTTAGATGACTGTTCCTGAGAAACGGTGTTCATTTAATATGTTTTTGTACCGGAGAATGCTTCTCCTGTCAATTAAAATAGCTATCTTTGCCACAAAGATACGAATTATTTAAGATAAGAACAGAATAGGGTGCTAAAAGTAAAGGCCAAAAAATTTTTAGGGCAACACTTCCTCTTAGATTTTGACATTGCCCGCCGGATAGCTGATACATTGGACGGTTTTCCCGAATTGCCAATTGTAGAAGTTGGTCCCGGAACAGGTGTATTGACTCGTTTCCTATTGGAAAAGGACAGGCCGTTGACAGCCATAGAACTGGATCGCGAGTCGATTCCTTATCTTAAACGCCACTATCCCGAGCTGAAGGACAATATTATAGAAGGGGATTTCCTGAAAATGGATTTGGACAAATTATACCCCGGACAGTTCTGTGTGATAGGCAATTACCCGTACAATATATCTTCGCAAATCTTCTTTAAGATACTGGAATATAAAGACCTCATACCTTGCTGTTCGGGCATGCTGCAGAAAGAGGTTGCCGAACGCATTGCCGCCCCTCCGGGAAGCAAGACTTACGGCATACTGAGTGTTTTCTTGCAGGCATGGTACGATGCCGAATACCTGTTTTCGGTAGATGCAACGGCTTTCGAGCCTATACCGAAAGTGAAATCGGGTGTTATCCGCCTCGTACGCAACAAACGCGAAACGTTGGGTTGTGATGCCGAATTATTCCGCCGTATCGTGAAGACGACTTTCAGCCAGCGCCGCAAAGTGCTGCGCAATTCGATGAAATACTTCCTTGGGAAAGATAATGAGATATTTAGCGATAAGATTTTTGATGAGCGACCCGAGCGGCTCTCTGTCGACGACTTTATCAAGTTGACTTTGATGACAGAGAAATACCGGCCGGAAGGCTTTGTCTAAAAAAATCGTTTCGTCTAATCTCATTTATCTATCATCAAGATGTCAGAAGTAAAGCTATTCTACCACAAAGATAATAGTATCCGCATCAGTCGAAGTATCGAGTTTCTGAAGGAAACCCCGATCAAAAACTTCCTGTGGATAGACCTGAACAACGTTGACGAAGAAATAGAGAGCGAGCTCGAGGATTATCTCAAAATCTATATACAGGAAGAGGAAGAGATGATCGAAATCGAGATGTCGTCGCGGTATATCGAAACGGCCGATTCGTTAGTCGTCAACATGAACTTCCTGCTCAATGATTTGGAGCGCGAACCGGTTTCTTTCATCCTGAAAAACAACATCCTGATTACGGTGCGTGGCGAGGAGCTTTCTTCGTTCCACGAAACAACAACCAAGATGTTTTCGAACCCGCGAAACTTCCCTACAGGCTATCATGTATTGCTGGCACTGATAGAGACACGCGTGGAGAAAGATGCGGATATGATTGAGGCAATGACGCAACAAATCACCTCGTTGAGTAACAGTTTCAGCATAAAAGGGGCTGACGAGGCTTTGCTGAACGACATCAAGAATATGCAGGAAAAAACAATGACCCTGCGCGAAAATATCATAGACAAACAGCGTGTGGTAACCAGCTTACTGAAAAGCGAGCTTATCCCGCACGAATTGCACGGACGCCTGACCATTCTGGTGAAGGACATCAATTCGCTATTGGAGCATATACGTTTCAGCTTCGACCGCCTCGATTATTTGCAGGATACCTTCCTCGGATATGTGAATGTGGAACAGAACAAAATCATCAAGATGTTTACCGTCATCTCGGTTATCTTTATGCCTCCTACGCTGATTGCGAGTATTTACGGAATGAACTTCAAGAAGATGCCGGAACTCGACTGGCCTTTCGGGTACGGGTTCTCTATTCTCATCATGATTCTGTCCGTAACCATTATCCTTATCTACTTCAAGAAGAAGAAATGGCTGTAAGCCAATCTTTATTCATTTATCTTGTTTTTTTCATATAAAAACTTTAATTTTTCTAATAAATTTAGTTAAATTCGGGCATTATTAATCCTAAAGTTTATTTATATGAAAAAACTATTATTTATTGCAATTCTGTTATTTTCCATTTGTTTTACTATGAAAGCTCAAGAAGCAGGCCAGAAATGGATAGGAGGAGGAATCAGTTTCTCGACAGATAAACAAAGACATGCCGACCGCGCAAACAATTTCACCTTTATCCCTGAAATAGGTTACCAATTGTCCGAAAGGTGGGGTATTGGAGTATCTTTAGGGTATAAACATCAAGAACATATCTCCCGGGACATTAGCGGTCCTTATAAAACGATATACAATGGTTTCGAAGTAAACCCTTTTGCCAGATATACTTTTTTCAAAAAGGATATCATTTCATTATTTGCCGATGGAGGAGTCGGTTATTCACACCTGAAGGCAACAGACGGTTATTATAGTGATTACAGATTGAGTGTAGGTATCAGACCGGGCATAGCATTAGATATTTCTGAAAATATCCGCTTTACCAGTAAAATAGGGTTCTTCGGATATCAGAATATTAATTCCGACTCATATGCTGATAAAATAGATTCTTTCAAATTTGATTTAAATATGAGCCAAGTGCTATTCGGGGTAAATGTTATCTTTTAGAGTAATCAAACAGAATATAAAACAGCCTCTGAAAAAAAATCAGAGGCTGTTATTTGTTAATTACCTATCGTATAGCGTAATCCTACATAGAACTTACGTCCTTGTGTCGGTCCCCAGACCATTGTGGCATCGAAATCGGCACTATACGGATTATCGGCTGATATTATCGGATTCTTCTGTGTCTTATCCAGGATATTCTCTGCTCCGGCATAAATGCTCCATGTGCGGAAATTCTTCGTCACCTGTGCATTCATAACGGAGTAAGCTCCGAAAGTTTCGCCCCACAACGGAGTCGATGCATCGGGCTTAGGCATACGTCCTCCGCCATTGAACTGTGTTGTCAGGTCGAACACCCACTTTCTTAGCGGAGTCTCGTAAGAGGCTGTAATCAAGGCTTTATACTTACTTGTCAACGGCTTACGCATCTTGATACCTCCATAAGTGGTTTTTGTATCAATCCAGCGATAAGCGGCTAATAGGTTGAATCCTTTAAAGAACGGATAGGAAGCCTGAACCTGAAACGAGTTGGAATAGGAAGATCCTTTGAGATTGTAGAAGCTGACGGCATGCGGATTGCTGTCTACATCTATTACCACCTGATTGTTGAAATCGGTATAATACCATTCCCCTGTCAGTTCGAGTGTCTCGTTTGCAACAGGAATATAGAACGAAACGCTTGTTCCATAATTCCAAGCCCTCTCCTGACGGAGATCATTCGCTATGTTGATCTTCCTGCTACTGGCAAGGAAATAGCTGTTCTCGGGCATCACGAAGACTGTGCGGTAGCCTTTACCAACCGAAGCTCGCATATTTACCCACTCGGCCGGTGTATATTTCAGATGCAGGCGAGGCGTTATAAAGAAGTTGTACAACGTGCTATAATCGACACGTATTCCGGCCAAAGCCACAAACTTATCATCTTTATTGAAGGTATATTGAGCATATCCTCCCGATGTGGTTTCTTCGCCTTTCTGATTGGTTACAGGGGTTACTAAATGATAGGATTGATTGAATCGGTCCCAGTTCATGCTCAATCCTGTACTGAAACGATGTTCGTGTGTGAACTCCTTTTCGTACATAAATGAAGCGTATAAATTGGATTCGTATACATTATACTTATTCACGTCATACTTAGATTGTTGATCATGGTACGAACCGGTGAATATCAATGCAATATTCTCGTTGCTATGCGCATCGAACGTGTAGGAGTTTTTGCTAAAGAACTCTCCCCTATTGGCATTCACTTCTATCTCATAAGGTTGCAGATGTGCATTTTCCGGCTTCATCGTATGGCGGTTCTGACCGCTCGTGCGGTAGTCCTGCACAAAACGGAATCCGTATTGCGAAGCATATCTGCCATTTTCATAATGCCAGCGGTTCATCATATTGAACTGATGCTTTTTGGGCATATCCAAAAAGCCGTCTTTGTTATCGTCGTGATTATCAGTTTCGTTCGAATAGTGGAGAAACAGCCCGGTAGCAAGTTTATCATTCAGGTTGAGAAAACCTTCGACATTGCCTTCATAACGTCCGGCATCACTTGCAAAAAGGTTTAGTGTCAACGGATCTGCTGTATGTGGCTTTTTATATTCCACATTCATCTGTCCTGTTATCGATTCGTAGCCATTTTTGACCGAAGCTGCCCCTTTCGAAATCTGAATACTTTCCATCCATGTTCCCGGGATATAATCCATTCCATAGATGGCAGCAGGACCGCGAAAGTTCGGATAGTTCTCGGTCAGCATCTGCACGTAAGTCCCCGAAAGCCCTAACAATTGTATTTGCTTGGCTCCGGTTACAGCATCGCTAAAAGATACATCGACAGAAGGATTGGTCTCGAAGCTCTCGGAAAGGTTACAACAGGCTGCCCTATGTAATTCTTTTGTCGATACACTCTCGGTATTTTCGACATGCGTACGCGAGCGGGTTAGACCGTTAACCCTCTTTTCAAAGACAACCTCATTCAGCTCGTTATCTTCTTCCAGTGTAATCGTAATGCCTTGACTGAAATCGTGAGGGACATGGACTGTCTTATCTTTAAATCCGATATAGGAAACAACAATCATGTGATGTTTATCAGGATTGCCCTTTATTTCGAAAGCACCGTTCTCATCTGTCATAACAATTTCGGATGAACCTTGCCAATGCAGAGATGCGCCTATCAGAGGTTCTTTCTGTGAATCGAGTACCCGGCCATTCAGTTTGCTTTGCCCATAAGCCAAGAAGGGTAATAGGATTAATGCTAATAGTATGTAAAATGATTTCATTAGTTGATTGTATTTATATTGTTCTTTTATCTATACATAAAAAGCCAATGCACATATAGAAAATGTACATTCCGAAAAAAGAAAATATAAAATCAAATTATCAGTACCCTGATGATGGATAAGTAAGAACGGGGATGCACGGGAGGAGAACCCCGCAAATGTATGCAAGCATCGGAACATTCCTGCACACAACAATATACTGTATGTGTATGTATTCCTCCATCATCAACCCATTCGAAAGGGATATTAATATGTGGTTTGAAGACAGAAGAGTCTATATCAATCGCGTAACGTTTAGCTGAACAATGTTCTTTGTCGCTACAGCATTGGCAATCTATGGAAGATGAAGTGTCTGTTGAACAGCATGATTTTGTCGATTCAGCTTCATGATGGATGGTACAACAAGTCTTTTTATCCATGAAAAAGACCTGCGACCGACAGTCCGAACAACAAAAACTCATAACGGTAACCCCTGCCCCGGTAAAGAATACCAAGACAGCCATAACTGTTAAGATTATATTGTTCACACTTTTCATAGAATGCAAAGATAAGCAAATTCTGTAAAAAATAAAAGAGTCTCTACTTATAAGTAAAGACTCTTTCTATAAGACGGCGGCTATCTACTCTCCCACCTGAAGGCAGTACCATCGACGCTATAGGGCTTAACTTCTCTGTGCGGAATGGGAAGAGGTGGAGCCCCTACGCTAT